>NZ_WKKE01000021.1 GCF_009674775.1 Flavobacterium sp. LC2016-23
TAGATTCTTAGATTCTTAGATTCTTAGATTCTTAGATTCTTAGATTCTTAGATTCTTAGATTCTTAGATTCTTAGATTGAAATTTAAGAGCCTGCAGCTTTACTATTTTTGTTTTCAAATATTTTTACTATTTATTTTTGAACAAATAGTAGCCATTTCTATTGTCAGACTGAGCGAAGTCGAAGTCCTTTTACCAAAGCAAAAATCTAAAATCTAATATCATAAATCTACAATCCATTCCCTTGCGTATGTTCTAACTTATGCTTATTTTTAGTACTTGAACTATGCCGTTATGATAGAAATAGATATTGAAAAAGAAAACAAAGCAATTGCGCACGAATACAAAGAATTACTTCGAATAAGCTACCAGACTTTATCACCCGCTGACAAAAAACTAATCAGAAAAGCTTTTGATGTCGCAGTTGATGCCCATAAAGAACAACGTCGGAAATCCGGGGAAGCGTATATCTTTCATCCTATTGCAGTTGCGAAAATTGTGGCCTCCGAAATTGGTTTGGGAGCGACCTCAATTGCAGCGGCTTTATTACACGATGTTGTCGAAGATACACCTATAACTGTTGAAGATATTGAGCGTTTATTCAATCCGAAAGTGGCTCAGTTGGTGGAAGGCCTTACGAAGATTTCTATGGTTCAGAAAGATCTCAATGCTTCCATGCAGGCAGAGAATTTCAGAAAAATGATCCTGACGCTGAACGATGATGTACGCGTTATCTTAATCAAACTGGCCGATCGTCTGCACAATATGCAAACCATGGATTCGATGGTGGAATACAAACAAACCAAAATCGCATCCGAAACCTTATACATTTATGCCCCGCTCGCCCACCGTTTGGGACTTTATAATATTAAAACCAAACTCGAGGATTTAGGTTTAAAATACACCGAACCGGCTGTTTACGAAGATATCGTCAGCAAAATCAGGGAGACGAAAGAAGAACAAGACGCTTATATCAAGGATATTTCAGATGTTCTGAAGAAATCTTTAGACAACGAAAACATTGATTACATCATCAAAGGCCGTCCGAAATCTATTTATTCGATTCGCCGAAAAATGCGTGCACAGAATGTGAGCTTTGATGAAGTATACGACAAATTCGCACTTAGAATCGTCTATAAATCAGATCCTCACGATGAAAAATTCGTAGCCTGGAAAATATATTCCATTGTAACAGATCATTACAGACCGAGCCCAAGCCGTTTACGCGACTGGATTTCATCTCCAAAATCAACCGGTTATGAAGCACTGCACATCACCGTCATGGGACCAAAAGGCCGTTGGGTGGAAGTACAGGTTCGAAGCGAACGTATGGATGAAATTGCCGAAAAAGGATACGCGGCACATTACAAATATAAAAATGGAGCCACGGAAGAAAGCGGACTGGATGTCTGGCTGAATTTACTCCGTGAGGCTTTAGAAAATCAGGAAACGAATGCGGTTGATTTTGTCGAGGATTTTAAAATGAATCTGTATTCAAAAGAAATCTTCGTCTTTACGCCAAAAGGAGAAATCAAATCATTGCCGAAAGGAGCCACTTCTCTTGACTTTGCTTTTAGTATTCACTCCGAAATCGGAATTAAAACCAGAGGAACACGTGTAAACGGTCGTCTGGTTCCTTTAAATCACGAGCTGAAAAGCGGTGATCAGGTCGAAGTTATTACCTCTGCCAATCAAAAACCAACCGTGAACTGGCTGGAATATGTAACGACTTCAAGGGCTAAAAATAAGATCAAAAACGTTCTGAACGAGAACACCAAAAAAATTGCCGAAGAAGGAAAAGAATTACTTACCCGAAAACTGAAGCATTTAAAAATCACTATAAGTGAACAGGTTATCAATGAGTTGGTAAACTTCTTTAAACTCAAAACCAGCTTAGATTTATTTTACAGAGTTGGAATCGGCGCCATTGAAAATCAGCAATTAAAAGATTATGCCGCACAAAAAGGCAATACCATTATCAATTTCTTTAAAAATAAAATCAAAAGAAATAAGGATACGGCTGACGATGATATTCACAAACCTGTCATTAGCAGTAATTACGATATGCTGGTTTTTGGAACCGAGCATGATAAATTAGACTATAAACTTTCGCAATGCTGCAACCCAATTCCGGGTGACGATGTTTTTGGTTTTGTAACGATCAACGAAGGGATTAAAGTCCATAAAAAAGATTGTCCGAATGCGATCGGAATGCAGTCGAATTATGCGTACCGTATTATGAGCGCGAAATGGATTGATTCGTCTCAGGAAGAATTCAAAGCCATTATCAACATTACCGGAATGGATGTTTTAGGACTTACCAACCAATTGACGAGAGTCATTTCGAACAATATGAGTGTGAATATTCAGAGTATTTCGTTGAGTACGGATGCAGGAATTTTTCACGGGCAGATTGCAGTAATTGTAAAGAATAACACCATTTTGAAAAAAATGATCAATGCTATCAAAAAAATTGACGGTGTTGATAAAGTAACCCGGGAATACAGAACGTAAGCCTTTATAAATAAGACCTCATGAGAAATGACCATTTAAAAATACCCGAATTAGATTTTGACGAAAACGGAGCACTTATCATTACGGCTTCTGAATCTTCTTCTAAAAATGATTTTGATTTTTTTAAAGGCAAGTCCAATATCATCAATAAAAAACTAAAAAAGAGACTGTGTAATTGCACCGAATGGATCGAATTTCCATCAACCCAGGAAATGTATACCATTTTAAACGGAATTGGCAACATCGATAATTTTCTGGCCACTTTTGACGGAGAACCTTTTGAAGGAATGACTGTTCGCCTTTTTAATCCGGTAACAAAATTATGGAGCATTTACTGGTCGGATTCGAATACAGGTGTTCTTGACAAACCTGTCATTGGTTCTTTTGAAAATAATGTCGGACACTTTTTCTCGGAAGATATTTTTGAAGGTAAAAATGTAATCCAGGTATTCCGATGGGATGCCCGAGACCAGAAAAATCCGGTCTGGAGCCAGGCTATGAGTGCTGATAAAGGAAAAACATGGGAATGGAACTGGTACATGTTTATGACAAAAGCCGAATAAAAATTTTGTTAGTTTTATCTCAGATCAAAACAAATATGTTAATAAAGTTTCTTCAAATCAATAAAAAGAATACGCCGCAAAACCCTTAAACACGAGTATTGGCAGCGTCTAATTCAGGATTTGAAAGTTAAACTTTGAACCTTAAACTTTTATTCATTAAAATAAAAAATTATCTTTGCCAGATTATGACACTAATTTCAACTGACAATACTAAAAATCAAGAAATTGTAAAAAATGTTTTTACAATGTATCTTGAGCAAAAAGGGCATCGCAAAACTCCTGAGCGTTATGCTATACTTCAGGAAATTTACGATAGCGAAGAGCATTTTGATATAGAAAACCTTTATATCAAAATGAAAAACAAGAACTATCGTGTGAGTAGGGCAACGCTATACAACACAATCGAGTTACTGTTAGACTGCGCTTTGGTTAGAAAACATCAATTTGGGCAAAATCAGGCTTATTACGAGAAATCTTATTTTGATAAGCAGCACGATCACATTATCATGACCGATTCCGGTGAAGTGATTGAATTTTGCGATCCGAGAATTCAAACCATCAAAAAAACAATCGAAGAAATCTTTGATATTGAGATCACCAATCATTCATTGTATTTCTACGGAAACAAAAAACAAAAACAATAGTCCGAAAGGAATTATTCAAAAAAATAAAAAAAAAAAGAAAATTAACTACATTAATCAGTAGGGCAACTTAAATTGTCTCAACGCAAATTAAAACAGAATGACCGTAGATTTATTACTAGGATTACAATGGGGAGATGAAGGTAAAGGAAAAATTGTTGACGTTCTTACCTCAAATTATGATATTATTGCACGTTTTCAGGGAGGACCAAATGCAGGACATACATTAGAATTTGACGGAATTAAACACGTTCTGAGAACGATTCCTTCCGGGATTTTTCATAAAAAATCAATAAACATCATTGGAAATGGTGTTGTAATAGATCCGGTAGTTTTTCAAAAAGAAATTGAAGGGTTAGAGAAATTCAACCTTGACATCAAAAGCAAACTGATCATTTCAAGAAAAGCTCATTTAATTTTACCAACTCACCGTTTATTAGATGCCGCTTCGGAAGCATCAAAAGGAAAAGCAAAAATTGGTTCTACACTTAAAGGAATTGGCCCAACTTATATGGACAAAACCGGTAGAAACGGATTGCGTGTGGGAGATATCGAATTAGAAGATTTCAAAGAAAGATACAGAGCATTAGCCGACAAACACGAAGCAATGATTGCTTTTTATGATGTTGCGATTCAATATAACTTAGCAGAACTTGAAAAAGAATTTTTTGAAGCTGTTGAAGAATTAAAAAAATTAGATTTTATTGACAGTGAAGAATATATCTACCAGGCTCAGAAAGCAGGTAAATCTATTTTATGTGAAGGTGCTCAGGGATCTTTATTAGATGTTGATTTCGGAACGTATCCTTTCGTAACTTCATCCAATACTACTGCTGCCGGAGCTTGTACCGGTTTGGGAATTGCTCCTAATAAAATCAAAGAAGTATACGGAATTTTTAAAGCTTACGTGACACGTGTGGGTAGCGGACCTTTCCCAACGGAACTTTTTGACGAAGTGGGCGCTACAATGGCAAGAGTCGGAAACGAATTTGGTTCTGTTACAGGAAGACAAAGACGTTGTGGATGGCTGGATTTAGTAGCTTTAAAATATGCGGTTCAGGTAAACGGAGTAACGCAGTTAATGATGATGAAGGGCGATGTTCTTTCCGGATTTGAAACTTTGAAAGTATGTACTGAATACAACTATAAAGGACAAAACATTTCTCACTTTCCTTATAACATCGAGCCGGAAAACGTAACTCCTGTTTATAAAGAATTTAAAGGATGGAAAGCCGACTTAACAGGATTGACCACTTACGAGCAATTGCCAGTCGAGCTAAAAGAATATATTGAGTTTATTGAAGCAGAAGTGGGTGTGCCAATCAAAATTGTATCGGTTGGGCCAGACAGAAAACAAACGATAACAAAATAAAAATACAAAACGCTCTGATAACAGGGCGTTTTTTTATATAAAACTATTTTCGCCATGAGAAAAAACCCGGAAATTAAAATAACCGAAACTAAATTATTATCCGATAATTGGTATGTACTAAACAAAGTTACTTTTGACTACACAAAGAATGAAGGTAAAACCGAATCTCATATTCGTGAAGTATATGACCGTGGCAACGGAGCAGCAATTTTACTCTATAATACCACTAAAAAAACAGTCGTTCTAACAAGACAATTTCGTTTGCCGACTTACCTTAATGGAAATAAAACCGGAATGATGATCGAGGTTTGTGCAGGACTTTTAGATAAAGATAATGCCGAACAAGCCGTGATTCGTGAAACGGAAGAAGAAACGGGGTATCGCTTAAGTAAAGTTCAGAAAGTGATCGAAACCTATATGTCGCCCGGTTCTGTAACCGAAATTCTATACCTGTTTGTTGGGGAATACGACGAAACCATGAAAGTGAACGAAGGCGGCGGATTGGATGCCGAGCAGGAAAACATTGAAGTTCTCGAATATACTTTTGATGAGGCCTATGCCATGATTGAATCCGGTGAAATTACGGATGCTAAAACAATTATGTTGTTGCAATATGCTAAGATAAAAGGATTGATTTAAGTTTTTCTGACTTATAAATATGCCCTTTTTAATAGACGAAACTCACCTGAAAAATTAAATGAAATTACCTAAATACGGAAAAACAATTATTAAGATACTATTGATTATTTTTATAATAATGAATGGTATAGGTTTTTTCCATGCATACAAATTCACTCATTTTTCAAATAATAAAGCTGAAAAAACTAAAAGTCCTGAAAAATTATCTTCGTTTGAAAAAGCTAAAATTGTACTTTTTGGAGTTAATAACCCGAAACCAAAAAATATAAAATTCCCTTCTCAAAAATATCAAACTTTAAAACTGAAAAGTAATAAAGAAATTGAGTGCTGGCTTATTAAAACTGCTAATTCAAAGGGAACTGTTCTATTATTTCATGGTTACGGAGGTGAAAAATCTCTAATGCTGGAAAAATCAGACGAATTTATAAAATTAGGATTTAGTACGATGCTTGTTGATTTTATGGGAAGCGGAAATTCAGAAGGGAATCAGACGACAATTGGCTATAAAGAAGCTAAAGAAGTAAAAACCACCTTTGATTATTTGAAGCAAAATGGAGAAAAAAACATTTACCTCTTTGGGACTTCGATGGGAGCCGTCGCTATCATGAAATGCATCAACGATGACAAAATAAAACCGTCAGGAATAATACTGGAATGTCCATTTGGTTCAATGTATCAAACAGTATGTGCTAGATTCGAAAGAGCCAATGCGCCTGTTTTCCCAATGGCTGGCATATTACTATTTTGGGGAGGACTTCAAAACGGATTCTGGGGATTTACCCACAATCCAACAAAATATGCAACTAACATAACTTGTCCCACTCTATTGCTTTATGGAGAAAAAGATAAAAGTGTTAGCAGAGAAGAAATAAATGAAATTTTCAAAAACTTAAAGTGCCCGAAAAAGCTACATGTTTACAAAAAAACAGGACATGAAAACTATTTGATAAAGAATAAAACTGAATGGACAGCAAATATTTCTAATTTTCTGCTAAATCGAAAATGTTAATCAGATAAACAATTCAGAAAATTGTGTAAGCGATTAGAGAGGTTATTAAAATAACTTTACACAAATCAAAAAACCAATTTATGAAAAAGTTATACTATACATTCAATATCCTTCTTTTACTTGTTTTAGTTTTGTTGGGGTCTTGTAAAAAGAGTGAAAAGACCGTACAAGAAAAAACCGGAACGAAACCACATAAAACTGTTGAATATAATGAACCAAAATCATTTGGTTTTCATTTTGAAAAAACAAAAAAATGGCTTGAAATCAACAAAAGTGATTCCGCTAAATTTGATATCGTTTATGCCATAAACAGGACAGACAAAGCCAATCTTGCTAAAATGGATTCTATTATAATTCCTGCTGATTTTAGCGGTGATTTAGTATATTATTTACCTTTCCCGCTGCATGTTGCATCTTTAAAAGAAGTTTCAAAAGTCCTTATTTTCTCCTACCCTGCTCAAACTTTTGCTGCCTACGAAAATGGTGAACTGGTTTATACAGGACCAACCAATATGGGAAGAAAAAAAGACCAGACGCCAACCGGATTGTTTTTCACTAATTGGAAAGCCGAAAAAACAACCAGTACCTTTAATGACGAATGGGACCTGAAATGGAATTTCAATATTGAAAACAAACTTGGAGTTGGATTTCATGAATATGAACTGCCCGGATATCCGGCTTCACATTCCTGTCTGCGTTTATTAGAAAAGGATGCCAAATACTTGTACAAATGGGCCGATGAATGGATCCTGAAAGATTCCGAAAATGTGAGAGTAAAAGGGACACCTGTTATTGTTTTCGGAAGCTATCCGTTTGGCGAATCAAAACCCTGGTTTGCATTAGTGAAAGATCCTAAAGCTTTAAATATTTCAGAATCAGAAATTGACACTCAGGTAAAACCTTTCTTAAAAGATATTTTAGAAAATCAAAAAGTTAGAGAAGGCTCTATGTAAAGGTGTTGAGCTTCTAAGATTTATAGTGGTGAAGTTTTTTTTTCTAAAATCATTAATTTTAAAACTAAGTCCTTTTTAAATTCTTAATTTCGCCCGAACTTCTTCTCAATGAATGGGCAGAAGTGATTAAAAACAAATAACCCTAAAATTAAAATGTCAAAAAAACTAATGCTGCTTTTTTTGTTATCAGGCATCTGCATGATCGGACAAACTAAGAAAAACTCAAATTTAGAGACCTATACCAGCCGAAAAAAAGTTTATGAAATAAAATACGCCCCTGAAAGATGGATACGCGCAGATACATCAGACTGGGATGTGGAATTTCATGATCAATACAATTTAGTCACTGCCTATTTTATCGAGTATGATTATTTCATTAGTGATAAAAAATTAAAAAGTACGATTGAAGATGAATATAAGGAGTTTGGTAAAATCAAAAATCTTAAAATCTACAAAAAGAAAATAAAAGACTTAACGGTTAACTATTTCGAATGTGATCTCGATTACAATGATATGTTATATAAGTATCAGGGATTTTTCTACAGCGGAAAAGGCGGATCCATACAAATGCAGTTTGGCGCACAGGCTGAAGCAATAGAACAAAATCAGGGGCTTATTGATGAATTGAATAATGGGATTTCGATTCTCAATTAAATATAAAAAAGGCGTAAAAATAAATCTTACGCCTTTTGTTTTATGATGAAAACTTAAAATTATCTGGAATAATTTGGAGCTTCTTTTGTAATGGTAACATTATGAGGATGACTTTCGGTAATTCCGCTTGAAGTGATTCTCACAAAACGTCCTGTTTCCTGCAAAGTTGGAATATCTTTAGAACCACAATACCCCATTCCGGCACGAAGACCACCAATGAACTGAAGCATACTTTCGTTTAATTCTCCTTTGTATGGAACACGACCTACAATTCCTTCCGGAACTAATTTTTTAACATCGTCTTCCACATCCTGGAAGTAACGGTCTTTAGAACCTGTCTGCATCGCTTCTACAGAACCCATTCCGCGGTAGGATTTGAATTTTCTTCCTTCAAAAATGATTGTTTCTCCCGGAGATTCTTTTGTTCCCGCTAATAATGAACCTAACATTACACAGTCGGCACCGGCAGCAATTGCTTTTGGAATATCTCCTGTATAACGAATTCCACCATCTGCGATAACCGGAACACCAGTTCCTTTTATAGCTGCTGCCACTTCAAGAACTGCAGAGAACTGAGGGAAACCAACACCTGCAACGATACGTGTTGTACAGATAGAACCGGGACCGATTCCAACTTTTACACCATCTGCACCATTCGCCACTAAGTACTTAGCTGCTTCCGGAGTGGCGATGTTTCCAACGATTACATCTATTTGTGGGAATCTTGATTTTACTTCTTTTAAGGTATTTACAACACCTTCGGTATGTCCGTGAGCTGTATCGATAATGATGGCGTCTACACCCGCAGCAACTAATGCAGCGGCTCTTTCGACAGCATCTCCGGTAACTCCAATGGCAGCCGCAACTCTCAAACGTCCGAAGATATCTTTATTTGCGATTGGTTTTTGAGTCAGTTTGGTAATATCCCTGAAAGTGATTAAACCAACTAATTCGTATTTATCATTTACAACCGGTAATTTTTCGATTTTATGGCCTTGTAAAACTACTTCGGCCTGCTCTAATGAAGTTCCTTCTGCAACAGTAACCAGGTTGCTGCTGGTCATTACTTCTACGATTGGTCGGGTTCCGTTTTTTTCGAAACGTAAATCACGATTGGTAACGATTCCTTTTAGGATTCTGTTTTCATCAACAATTGGAATTCCGCCAATTCCGAATTCTTTCATGGCGTTTTTAGCATCTGCAATGGTAGACGTCATCGGTAAAGTTACAGGGTCAATAATCATTCCTGCTTCTGCACGTTTTACTTTTCTAACCTTCGCCGCCTGCTGCTCAATAGTCATGTTTTTATGTAAAACACCAATTCCGCCTTCCTGCGCCATAGCGATAGCCATTGCGCTTTCGGTAACGGTATCCATAGCAGCGGATACTATTGGAACGTTTAGTGTTATGTTTCTTGAAAATTTTGATTTGATACTCACTTCGCGTGGAAGCACATTCGAGTAGTTAGGTACTAATAATACATCGTCGTAAGTTAAACCTTCGCCGATAATCTTGGAGTTGTGTGCTATCATGTTGCAATTTCTAGTTGAATTGCGTGCAAATATAGTGAATAAATTGGCAACTTGTTCACTAAGTTAATCATAAAATTGTATTTACAGGAAAGGTCTTACAAATGATTTAGGAGGTAAATTCCAATTTTTAAATTCCAAATTCCAATAAAGGCGCAGGAAATTTAAATACTAAAAAAGTACAAATTCCAATGAATTACAAACCTGAAACCTGAAACCTGAAACTTGGAATTTGGAATTTAAAAATTGGAATTTATATTTTCATTAATCTTCCCGGTCCTGAAAAACAAAATTGAATCCGAATTGAAAGGCCAGACTATTAGCTTTGGTGACATCTTTATATTCCAGGAGATTATCGACAAGGGCGTAAATATTAAACTTTCCAATCGTTCCTGCGATTCCTAAACCAATATTTTTTTTAGAAAAGGAATCGAAAGTATAAGTCGCTTTTACATCCAGTTTCTCGAAAATACTACGTTTGTAAAAAGCGGTAAAAGCCGTAAATGGCGCTCTTGGCATTGTCATCATAAACAACTGGCCACCCACTGCATTCAGGTATCTTCGGCTCACTTTTCCTTTACAATTACAATCTTCATCAGAGCGGTATTCTCCAAACGAATATTGCATTGAGGAATAGAATTTTACAGGCCGCCAGGTGGTGTATTTGTTATAAAGCGTGTCGCGGGGAATGGCTTTTTCGAAATCATCAAAAACATTTTCAGGTTCATCGATCACAGAAAAAATTGGATTCACGCCTTCATATTCATAATATCCTTTATACGTTAAGGTTTCGATATCTTTCGACTGTTTTATAAAACCCACATCGACAACGCTTGCCGTAAACTGAAGGTTTTCTTTGAAATAATAGGTAATTCCGGCATCAAAACCCAGACCCAGACTCCCGTTAAAGAAGGTATTGTGGGCTATGTCTCCTGGTATACTTCCTTCGTATTCGTCTTTGGTAAAACTTGCAATTCCGGAAGTTTTAAGTTCCAAATCAGAAGAAATGATCTGATTATACACATTGGCTGTCCCCTCATTTTTTCCGGTATAAATATATCCTGAATTTTTCGTAGAAGTTGCATTGGCGCCACTCGAGTAGATTTTGGCACGACCTCCTAAAACCAGCTTATCACTTATTTTTTTATGAAATCCGACATGGAATACCGAAAGCACTTCGGCCCTTAGATTTACATCCCCTAAATTGAATAATTTACCAATATAATCACGGTTTCCGTCTAAGGCAAGTACACCGATATCTTTAGGGAAGTACATTAAAAAATCAAATTCCTGATAGACTCCAAAGGAGATATAGGACTTACTTTCTTTTCCTCCGACTCTGAAACCTCCCGAAAACAATTCCAGTTGCTGGTTGACCTGGGTTTTATCATTATTAGACGATCTGCTTACAATTCGACGGACTTTATCATTGAAATCAACTCCGTTATCAGCAAATAAATCGTAAGCCGAAAAGCTTTTGGAACCCATGTTTGCCGAAACCCCTGACAATGCGGGAACTCCGAAATAAAATTTATAGGAAACATCGGCACCAGGATTTACAAGTGAGGACTGTGGAATAGCGGTAAAATTATACAGTACTTCTTTATTTTGGGAAAAAGAAGAAAGCTGAAAAAGCGCTGTTAGAATATAGATAGCCTTTTTCATTCGATTACCAGATAAGCGGTTGCCCCGGATCGCAATTTTAAACTTCCCGGGCTGTTTTCATCTAAAGGAGCTCCCGCACCCATTTTTACAATAAATCCAATTTTAACAGTTTGTTTCAATAAATCCAATCGTTGTCCTTCGAATATTTCAGTAGTATGTTTTATAAGGTTAGAATTTCCTGAATATGCAGGGGTTTGAAGGGTTATGGTTTCTAGTACGTCATCATTTTCATTGAAAAGTAATAAATCAATTGTAAACGAACGTGCTATTGTGTTTTCAGTTTCGCAATCCAGCTCTAATTTTACGAGATTATCTTTGAAAAATTTCTTCTTAAAAACATCAAATTCCTTTTCGTCAATAGCAATCAGCTGTTCTTGTCCATTATCAGTAAATTCATCTGCCGGCACATCAAAATGAGCCACATTGGCAACAAAAACAGGCTTTAGCTTCAAATCATTCACCTGATCAAAATCTAAATTACTTGAACATGAAATAAATAAAAGAGGAAAAAAAACAACTAGAAACATTTTATTTTTAAAGTATAATCCCATGACTGTATGATAATTAGATTTTAACTAAAACGAATTAAAGTTACTCATTATTATTCCCTTATCATAAAGATACTTTATTTTTAATGAAATTTACCAAACAATTTTGACGCTTCGTTATAAGCACTTTCAAAGCTTAAAGAATTGAGTCCGGTTATTTTTTTGTTAGCCGTAAAATAAGAAATAAGTTTTTCCGTAGGCATATTTCCGGTAAGTTTATCTGTTGCCATCGGACATCCGCCAAACCCCTGGATGGCACCATCAAAACGGGTACAGCCTGCCTGGTGGGCAGCCTCTATTTTTTCGAACCAGCTATCCGGTGTGGTATGTAAATGGGCTCCGAATTCTATTTGAGGATATTTTGGAATTAAATTTGAAAAAAGATATGTAATAACGTCCGGGGTCGAACTTCCTACCGTATCTGAAAGTGATAAGATTTTCACGCCCATTTTAGACAATTTTTCAGTCCACTCCCCTACTATTTCAACATTCCACGGATCTCCGTAGGGATTTCCGAAACCCATAGAAAGATAGGTAACGACTTCTTTATTTTTTTTGTCGGCAATGTCAAGGATTTCTTCCAGTGTGACTAAAGATTCGGCAATGGTTTTATGTGTATTACGCATCTGAAAATTCTCTGATATCGAAAAAGGAAATCCCAGGTACCGAATGGCTTCATGCTCTGAAGCGGAAGCCGCACCTTGTGTATTCGCAATTATAGCCAAAAGTTTACTCGTTGTCTGAGACAAATCGAGTTGGGCCAGAACGGCTGTGGTATCCTGCATCTGCGGAATAGCTTTTGGCGAAACAAAACTCCCAAAGTCAATGGTATCAAATCCTACCCTCAGCAAAGCCTGGATATAGGAAACTTTATTTTGGGTTGGAATAAAATCCCTGATACCTTGCATGGCATCACGTGGACATTCGATAATTTTGATTTCTTTATTCAAAGCTTATTCTTTAGTGAAGGCTAAGTTAGTTTCTTTTTTAAAGAAATAAAAGTTATAATTTTCTTTAATTACAATGTTCCACAATAGTGTAACATTTAAATATGTTACCTAAAAGAGTAACAATTAAAAATGTTACATAAAAAGGTAACATTAAAATATTATTTTACTTATATTTGTACTATTATTATTATCTATTTATTTTAATTATATTTGAATCTATGACCAGTGTAATTACAGGAGACCTAATTGACTCGAGAAAGCAAAAATCTAAAGACTGGGTAGAAGGTTTAAAAAAAATTCTCTCCCACTTTGGAGAAACCCCAGTAGAATGGGAAATCTACAGAGGGGACGAATTTCAAATTGAAATAAAAAATCCTGAAGATGCGTTATTGTCAGCTATCCTGATAAAAGCACATTTAAAGGCTTTAAAACTGGACGCCCGTATGAGTATCGGTTTTGGGGATAAAACACATGATGCTGAAAAAATATCCGAAAGTAATGGCTCTGCCTTTATCAATTCAGGAGAGCTTTTTGAGACTTTAAAAAAACAACGCGTCACTTTAGCAGTGCGCACAGGTGACAGGGCTACAGATGAAAAAATGAATCTAATGATCCGGCTGGCCTTAACTTTTATGGACAACTGGCCTGCACCATCTGCTGAATTTACAGCCATTGCAATAGAAAACCCGGGTCTGTCCCAGGAAGAATTAGCTCCTAAACTGGGGGTCAAAAGAGCCGCTGTAAGCCGAAGACAAAAACGTGCCCAATTTGATCTGATTATGGATTTAGACCGCTATTTTAGAAAACAAATAAACAATTTATAATCTTATGATTTTATTTATAAAACTGCTTTTAGCACATTTACTGGGCGATTTTATATGGCAGCCCAACTCATGGGTAGCCGATAAAGAAGCTAAAAAACACAAAAGCATTTATTTATATCTTCATATCCTGCTGCACGGAACTTTAGCCGCAATTCTTGCCGGAGAAATTCAATTTATACCGTATGCGGTTCTTATTGCCGTTACACACGGAATTATCGATCTGGTCAAATTAAATTTTCAGAAGAACAAAACAAAACGCAGCTGGTTTATAGCCGACCAATTCCTGCATCTCATTGTTTTAGCCGGAGTAACACTATTCTACCAAGACAAATCCATACTTATGACCTGGCCTGATCATCAGTTTTGGATTTTAGTAACGGGAACTATATTGATCACAAAGCCAGCTTCCATTTTTATCAAAATAATAATTTCGATATGGAGTCCTGAAAGCAGTAATAATCACAGCGATCATTCGCTTGCCAATGCGGGTAATTACATTGGCATATTAGAGCGGTTATTTGTTTTCTGTTTTATCCTGACAGGTCATTTTGAAGCAATCGGTTTTTTATTGGCAGCAAAATCTATTTTTAGATTTGGAGACCTCAAGGAAGCCAAAGACCGGAAACTAACCGAATATGTTTTAATTGGTACTTTATTAAGTTTTGGAATCGCAATCCTTACAGGACTTATTGTTCAGGCACTGCTTTTACAACTGCTGTAAAACCTTTTTATTGATAGCTTTTACCAAAGCCGGACCTTCATAAATAAAACCGGTATATAACTGCACCAGACTTGCCCCTGCATTTAGTTTTTCGATCGCATCATCGGCTGAATGAATTCCTCCTACACCAATAATCGGGAATGCCTTATTGCTTTTCTCCGAAAGAAAACGAATGACCTCAGTAGAACGCTTTGTTAAAGGTT
Source organism: Flavobacterium sp. LC2016-23 (assembly GCF_009674775.1). Taxonomy (GTDB): domain Bacteria; phylum Bacteroidota; class Bacteroidia; order Flavobacteriales; family Flavobacteriaceae; genus Flavobacterium. The sequence continues at coordinate 14,784 of NZ_WKKE01000021.1, forward strand.
TACCTGACAAACCTCCCATTTCAGTTTGGTTTGCAGCTTGCAATCCTTCACGCGAAATTGTCGTATTGGTCGCAATTACACCTGCAATCTGCGTTGTTTTTACAATATCAATAATGTCCAGTAATTGTTCGTCCGTTAAATCCGGAGCAATTTTTAAAAGGATCGGTTTTACTTTCTGACTGCTTGTTTTTTGCTTTTCTACATTTCGGTTCTGCAAAGTCTGCAGTAAAGCCGTAAGCGGCTCCTTATCCTGTAAAGCCCTTAAATTGGGTGTGTTGGGCGAACTTACATTCACCACAAAATAATCTACATGATCAAACAAGGCATCAAAACAAATGATATAATCATCAACAGCATTTTCGTTTGGGGTAATTTTATTTTTACCGATATTTCCACCGATTAAAACACCTGAATTCTTTTTCAGACGTTCTGCCGCTTCCAGAACCCCTCCATTATTAAACCCCATTCGGTTAATAATAGCCTGATCTTCTTTTAACCTGAACAATCTTTTCTTCGGATTTCCTTCCTGCCCCACCGGTGTAACAGTTCCTATTTCGATGAAACCAAATCCAAAATCAGAAAGCTCTTTATACAATTTGGCGTCCTTATCAAATCCTGCTGCAAGTCCAACCGGATTTTTAAACTTAATTCCAAAAACTTCCCGTTCTAAACGAGTATCTTTTACTTCGTAAATGGATTTAATAATTGACGAAACGCCGGGGATTTTTGACAGGAATCTAATAAATGAAAAAGTAAAATAATGCACTTCTTCCGGATCAAACCAAAAAAGTATCGGGCGAATTATCAATTTATACATAGTAAAGTTGTTGTTGTTTTTTCGGTTGCAAATTTAACTATAATAGTTGAAATCTCCCTACATACTTTATCAGTGAAGTTAAAATAATTTGCATAAAAAATATTTACTCTATAGAATAAGTAGAATTTTTATATCTTTGAACTAAAATTATACAACCTTATTAAACAAATCTATTTGACAAGCTTGTTCTTCCTTAATCGAATCTATTCAGCTGTAAAACAATCATTTTTAAATTAAAATTTGCCCTGATGAAAAATAAAATTTACTGGATATTTGCCATTCTGATCCCAGCTGCTATTTCAGTCGCCTTTAGTTTCAACAATTTTAGTACGCCAAAAGAAAACTCAACCGCAATGGATTGTAAAGAGACTCCAACTACTACACCAGCATCTGAATTCGAACCTACTATCATTAATAAAAATTCAGCCCCCTCCAAAGCTCCAAAAGGAATGGTATGGATTCCCGGCGGTGAATTTTCAATGGGCAGTAATATTGAAGACGAAAGTTTATGCAGCATAAAAGGCGTTACAAAAGACGCCTCTCCCGTTCACCGTGTCTATGTTGATGGTTATTTTATGGATGAAACGGAAGTGACCAACGAAGAATACGCAAAATTTGTCAACGCTACCGGTTATATTACAGTCGCCGAGCAAAAGCCAACCCAGGAAGAATTTCCGGGTGTTCCGACAGAAAATTTAATAGCAGGTTCTGCAGTATTTTCTCCCACAACGGCCGCTGTAAATCTCAACGACTTCATTCAATGGTGGTCATACGTAGGCGGAACGGACTGGAAACACCCTTTGGGACCGGAAAGTTCCATAAAAGGAAAAGAAAAATATCCCGTGGTACAAATTACCTATGAAGATGCAGTTGCCTATGCGAAATGGGCAGGGAAAAGATTGCCAACCGAAGCCGAATGGGAGTTCGCTGCCCGCGGCGGAAAAACAGGAAATCTGTACGCGTGGGGAAATACCTTAAAACCAGACGGAAAATTTCAGGCGAATATCTATCAGGGACATTTCCCCATTAAAGATGGAGACACAGGAGAAGATGGTTTTAAAGGCATTGCGCCTACCGCCCAATTTAAGCCAAATGCGTTTGGCTTGTATGATATGGCCGGAAATGTATGGGAATGGGTAAACGACTGGTACAGTCCGTCCTATTATACTGAATTAAGCAAATACGGAAAGACAACAAGAAATCCTCAGGGACCCGATACTTATGACGTTCAGAATGATCCTGAAAAAAAACGGGTACATCGCGGGGGTTCCTTTTTATGTACCGATCAATATTGTACCCGATATATGGTAGGCACCAGGGGAAAAGGAGAAATCCGGTCTGCCGCCAACCATCTTGGATTCAGATGCGTCAAAAGCATTTAAAAAAATTAACCCCGAAAAAGGATGCTACAGCAAACAGAATCGTGTTTTATTTGAATTTAGATATTATTAACCGCAATAATACAGCGCAGAAAAATGTCTATATTTGCTAAAAAATAAAAAAATGCAACACCTTATAGATCGTTTTATCAGTTATGTAACAATCGACACAGAATCTGATCCGAACTCAAAAACTACCCCAAGTACCGAAAAACAATGGAATCTTGCCAATAAACTAGTCGAAGACCTAAAAACAATTGGATTACAAGAAGTTACCATAGATGACAAAGCCTATATTATGGCAACTTTGCCAAGTAATGTTGCTCATGAAGTTCCTGTAATTGGATTTGTTTCGCATTTTGATACTTCCCCGGATTTTAGCGGTGCTAATGTAAAACCTCAGATTATTGAAAATTACGACGGAAAGGATATTGTGCTGAACGCTGAAAAAAATATTATTTTATCACCCAATTACTTCAAAGATTTATTACAATATAAAGGCCAGACCATCATTACAACAGACGGTACAACACTTTTGGGCGCTGATGATAAAGCCGGAATTACCGAAATTGTTTCGGCTATGGAATATCTGGTACAGCATCCTGAAATCAAACACGGAAAAATCAGGATTGGTTTTACACCTGATGAAGAAATTGGTCGTGGTGCACATCATTTCGATGTTGAAAAATTCGGTGCCCAATGGGCGTATACAATGGATGGAAGTCAGATTGGTGAATTAGAATATGAAAACTTCAATGCTGCCGGTGCTAAAATTACTTTTAAAGGAAAAAGCGTTCACCCGGGTTATGCAAAAGGAAAAATGATCAATTCGATGCTGATTGCAAATGCGTTCATCAATGAGCTTCCAAAAGGAGAAACACCACAGGAAACAAAAGGTTACGAAGGATTTTTCCATGTGCATCACCTGACAGGAAGTATTGAAGAAACAGTATTAGAGCTTATTATTCGTGATCACAACAAAAGTAAGTTTGAAAAAAGAAAAAGCTTAATCGAGAAAATTGCAAAAAAAATCAATAAAAAATTCGCCAGACAATTTGGAGAAGATATTGTAACCACTGAAATAAAAGACCAGTATTACAATATGAAGGAAAAAGTACTTCCGGTAAAACATATTGTGGACATTGCCGAAAAAGCAATGAAGGAATTACAAATCAAACCGATCATCAAACCCATTCGCGGCGGAACTGACGGATCTCAGTTATCGTTTATGGGATTGCCTTGTCCTAATATTTTTGCGGGTGGTCACAACTTCCATGGGAAATACGAATATGTTCCTGCAGAAAGCATTCAGAAAGCGACTGATGTGATTGTAAAAATTGCGGAATTAACGGCAATTGCAGGTGCTTTTGATGTAACCGAAAAACCTAAAAGAAAATAATACATTGGAACCGAATTCCGATAAAAAGCACGTTTGGGACAAAGTTAATACCTGGGAAGAAGAACTTCTTTTCCTCAAATCTATTATTGACAAAACGGAGTTGGTTGAAACTATAAAATGGGGCGGTCCAATTTATGTCTACAACAAGAAAAATGTTATTGGGATTGGTGGTTTTAAGAATTACTTTGCCATTTGGTTTTTGAACGGAGTTTTCCTGAAAGATGAGAAAAAGCGATTAATTAATGCTCAGGAAGACAAAACAAAATCCATGCGTCAATGGCGTTTTACTTCAAAAGAAGAGGTAAACGAAAAAGAAGTTTTAGAATATATCTTAGAAGCCATTGAAAACGAAAAGCAGGGAAAAGTCATAAAACCGGTTAAAAAAGAAACAATTGTTTCTGAATTACTGGAAAAAGAAATGAAGCAAAACCCGGCTTTATCAGAAGCTTTTCACAAATTCTCTCCTTATAAACAATATGAGTTTCTGGAATATATTGAAACGGCTAAACAAGAGAAAACCAAATTGTCAAGAATAGAAAAAGTGATTCCGATGATATTGGGAAATGTTGGACTGAATGATAAATACCGATAGTTGTAAATTTTAATTTAAAATTCCAAATTCCAATTATTGTAGACATCAAGCAGAGTAACTGACAAGATTAAACATAAAAAAATCCCAAATTCCAATTGTTACATTGGAATTTGGGATTTATATTTTTTGGAATTTCAAAAACTTTATGCCTTTTTATTCAAAGCTGAACTCATTTCCAAAGAAATGGCAGAACGCTCAATTTTTAATTTACCAGACATGGTTTCGATGATTACAGAAGTTTCACCAAGTTCAACAACTTTACCGTGAAAACCACTTTTAGTAATTATTTTATCCCCCACTTTCAGGCTGCTTTCAAATTCTTTTTCGTTTTTTGCTCTTTTTTGTTGTGGTCTGATCATAAACAAATAGACTATCACAGCCATTAAGCCTAACTGGATATACAATGTATAATTTCCCATAATTTAAATTCTGTTTTTGTTTATTATTAATATTTTTTTTTAGCTCTTCGACTTCGCTCAGAGTGACATCTTTATTTTGGAATTTGGCTCTTCGTCTTCGCTCAGAGTGACAACTTCATTGGAATTTGGAATTTAAAAAAATTGAAAATTTACTTTCAATTACATCAAACCTCTTCCTACTTTAATCATCTTTTTGTTGGCTTCCAGCTCTTTAACCAGATTATCTAAAATTCCGTTGATAAAAATACTGCTTTTTGGCGTAGAATACTCTTTAGCAATTTCTAAATATTCGTTAAGTGTTACTTTTACCGGAATGGAAGGGAATTTTAAAAACTCACAAATTGCCATTTTTAGAATAATTGTATCAATTTCCGCAATACGATCGCTGTCCCAATTTGGTGTTTTGTCTTCGTATTCTTTTGCTAAAATAGATTCGTTTAAAACTGTTCTTCTGAACAAATCTTTTGCAAAATCTTTATCTTCCACATCTTTGTACAATTTCGGCACTCTGAAATCATCCGGATCTTCAGTTTTGATAGCTTTCAGTTGTTTGATAATATGCGTATTTACAACAGGAATATCATCAACCCAGGTTAACTTATCGTCTTCCAGGTATTCATACAATTTATCATTCGGAACAATAACATCAGCAAAAAGATCTACAATAAATTGTCTGTCTTCCTGAAAAGTATTCGTCGTAGTCTTCATGTAGTTGGCGTACAATTCACTCGACTTGATATCATTTAAAAGCAATAAAATATAATCATCATTTAACGACCAGTTATTGATTTTACGATTTTCTAAAGCGATACTAAGGGAGTTACTTTCGGCAAGCAGCTGAAAAATTTTGTTCTTGATAAATTTTTCATTTGGATTACGTTCTGCTGCAGTGGCAAGATGTTTTTTACTTGACAGATGTAAAAAAACAGATTCTTTTTTACAGATCTCTATCAATGAAGATAGCATTATTAAATATAAATCCTGAATATTATCAATACTGTAAAAAAGAAACTTCTCTTCTTTTTCCATATTGTCAGAACCGCTTTGATGCATTGCATAAATGGACTGCATTACCTTAACGCGTATGTGTCTTCTATTTACCACCTTGTAAGAACATTTAAAAATTAGTCTGCAAAAATAAGTATTTAAGAACTGATATTAAAATTTAAATCCATTAATTTTCGAACAAAAAGCAGTCACAGTGTTTAGTCGCAGTCGCAGTTTGGCAGTCTCAGTAGTACGAGTAAAAAAAGTCGCAGCGTTTAGTCTCAGTTTGCAGTATTAAGTCACAGTCGCAGTATACAGAATGAAAAAAGTCTCAGTCACAGTCACAGTTTTCACTTGCGAAACTGCGACTGCGACTGCGACTGAGACTGAGACTGAGACTAAGACTGTAAACTGAGACTATAAAAAACTACTTCTTAGCTGCGTTCTCGATTTTTCTTAAATCGATACGATTCTGAGCAATGGTAAGTGCCGCTTTATGTGTTGTCATTCCGTTTTTCACGGCATAATCGATAATTTCTAAAGTAGTGTTATAGATATTTTCGGTTTTGCGCATGATTTCTTCTTTGCCATAATGCTCTAATTCAGCATAAACATTGATGATTCCACCAGCGTTAATCAGGAAGTCAGGTGCATATAAAATACCTCTTTCTGATAATCTTGCCCCGTGAATATTTTCATCAGCTAATTGATTGTTGGCAGCACCGGCAATCACTTTAGCTTTTATTTTGTTTACGGTATCATCGTTGATTGTCGCTCCCATGGCACATGGTGCATAAATATCAACATCGGCCGTATATAAATCTTCTCCTGTAAATATGGTTGCGTTGTATTTTTGAGCTACCTGATATAATTTCTCTTCGTTAATATCCGTAATAAAAACCTGCGCTCCTTCTTTAGTAAGATATTCTACCAAAGTTTCACCAACGTGTCCAATTCCCTGAACCAAAACTTTTTTACCTTCTAAAACATCAGAACCAAACTTACTTTTAGCAGCAGCTTTCATTCCCAGGTAAACACCATAAGCGGTTACCGGAGAAGGATTTCCTGAACCTCCTCTTTCTTCTGAGATACCCGTAACGTAAGGCGTTACATCTCTCACAGTGTCCATGTCTTTGGTTTCCATTCCGACATCTTCAGCTGTAATATATCTTCCGCTCAGCGAGTGTACAAATTCACCGAATTTACGCATAAGCTCCGGTGTTTTTTGTGTTTTGGCATCACCAATAATTACTGCTTTTCCGCCACCAATATTAAGTCCGGTAATTGCAGATTTATAAGTCATACCTCTTGAAAGACGCAAAACATCGTTTAAAGCTTCCCATTCCGTATTATAATTCCACATTCTGGTACCTCCTAAAGCCGGTCCCATAACTGAATTATGAATACCAATAATTGCTTTTAAACCTGTATCTTTGTCATTGCAAAATACAATTTGTTCGTGATCGTTAAAAGATAACTGACCAAAAACAGGATCCATTTTTTGAAGTTCTTTTCCAGTTGCGAAAGTTGCATCCATAGCGTTACTATTTATTTGTTAAAATTATGAATTTGTCAAAAAGACATCTCAAACATAAACAAAAAATACACATGTGCTAATATTTTATCCTTATAATAACAAATTAACAATCGATTTATATTGACTAAATTACAGTTTCTATTGCTTTTAATTGAAAGTAATTTATAAAATCAATATCATTTCAACATTGAATATCTTAAAAAAATGAAAGAATTACGCTATTTAAACAAATATTTCATTAAATATAAATATAGTTTTTCACTGGGAATTTTAATCACCATAATCGCACAAATATTTTCCTTATTTACTCCAAAGCTGATTAGCAAGTCTTTAAACGCCATTGAAAAGTTTGACAAACTGCCCAAAGCCGACCAGGCATCAAAAGTTATTATCGCCTCTTATCATCAGGATTTAATTCATAACGTATTGCTAATCATAGCCACTACAATTGTTGCAGGTTTTTTAACCTTCTTAATGCGTCAGACTTTAATTGTTATGTCACGTCATGTGGAATTCGATTTAAAAAACGAAGTCTTCAGGCAATATGAAAACCTGTCCCAAAACTTCTACAAACAAAACAGGACCGGGGATTTGATGAACCGAATCAGCGAAGACGTTTCAAAAGTCCGCATGTATGTGGGTCCTGCGGTTATGTATACGATCAATACCTTTATTCGTTTTGCCATCGTGATTATTTATATGTACAATGTATCGCCATTACTGACCTTGTATACCATATTACCACTGCCGATACTTTCATATTGTATTTTTAAACTGAGTTCCGAAATCAATAAAAGGAGTACTATTTTTCAACAATATTTATCTAAAGTTTCCAGTTTTTCTCAGGAAATATTTTCAGGAATCCGTGTAATTAAAGCTTATTCTTTGGAGAATCAGCATCAGAACAACATGATCGCCCTTGCCGACGAAAGCAAAAGAAAAAGTTTAAACCTCGCAAAAGTGCAATCGCTTTTTGGCCCTCTGATGATTGCCCTGATCGGAATCAGTAATCTGGTTGTGATTTATTTCGGAGGAATGATGTACATCAACGGAACGATTCAGAATATCGGAACAATCGCAGAGTTTATTTTATACGTTAACATGCTAACCTGGCCTGTAGCCTCATTGGGATGGGTTTCTTCGATGGTACAGGAGGCAGAAGCTTCCCAGAAACGTCTGAATGAATTTTTGAAAATTGAACCGGAAATCAAAAATAACAATGAAAATCCATCCGATATCCAGGGTTCTATTTCTTTTGAAAATGTGAGTTATACGTATGAAGACACCAATATTGAAGCTTTAAAAAATGTAACGTTCACCGTCAAAAAAGGAGAAACTTTAGCTATTCTCGGAAAAACAGGTTCCGGAAAATCAACCATATTGTCCCTTATTTCCCGTTTGTATGATGTTACGGACGGAAGAATAACCATTGACCAGAATGAAATAAGCACTTTAAACTTAAATGACCTAAGAAACAATATCGGGATTGTGCCTCAGGACGCTTTTTTATTTTCGGATACGATTAAAAACAACATCAAATTCGGCAACCGGAATGCGACTGATGAACAAGTAATTGAAGCAGCACAAAATGCTGTAGTTCATGATAATATCATGGCTTTCAACAAACAATACGACACCATTTTAGGAGAAAGGGGCATCACCCTTTCCGGTGGCCAGAAGCAGCGTGTATCGATTGCAAGGGCCATTATTAAAAATCCTGCGATTTTACTTTTTGACGATTGTCTGTCTGCTGTCGATACAGAAACAGAAGAAACGATCCTGAATAATTTGTTCGAAATCTGTAAAGATAAAACTACAATAATAGTCAGTCATCGGGTATCATCCGCCAAAAATGCCGACAAAATAATCATTTTGGAAGACGGTAAAATCATTCAACAAGGCTCTCATAATCAATTAATAAATCAGGACGGTTATTATGCAGCGTTATATTTAAAACAACTTTCGGAAAAAGAATTACTTTAATTGTTGCGTAATAGATAAATTTTTATGATTTTTGAGTACTATTAATTCCAAAAATGATAGAACGTATTATGAGAGAAAATGACATGTTAGAAAAAGAAGAGATTTTTTCTAAAGTATTACGAGCAGGGAGAAGAACTTATTTCTTTGATGTAAGAGCTACGAAAGCTGACGATTATTATATCACGATTACTGAGAGCAAAAAATTCACTGAGGAAGATGGTTCTTTTCACTTTAAAAAACACAAAATTTACTTATACAAAGAAGATTTTGGTGCTTTTGCCGAAATACTTGAAGAAATGACTTCATACGTCCTGAACCACAAGGGCGAAGAAGTAATCTCTGAAAGACATCAGAAAGATTTTAAAAAAGAATACGGTTCTGATAAACCTGAAGGACAAAGATCCAGCTTTACTGATATTGATTTTGACGATATTTAGTCCTACATAACTTTTTAAAAAGTACGAGTCCAATATGTCCTGCATTTTGGACTTTTTTTATATATTTAAGTTTAGATTTTCAGATTTTGGACTAGTCGATTTTTAGAATCTTGCTAAAACCACCATTTCTGGTTAATACCTTATAAAAATGAAAAAAATATTTCTTTTACTTAGTTTCTTCTTATTTGCAATTTCTTCTTTTGCTCAAAAAACAGCATATGAAACCAAACTAAATATCCAGTATTACAATTCAGCTGTCAATAAGTCTGATTCTTATATCAATGAACGTTGCGTATTAGACATTTATTATCCAACGAACATTAAAAATTTCGCCACTATTATCTGGTTCCATGGCGGAGGACTGACCGGAGGAAACAAGGAAATTCCGGAAGCTTTAAAAAATAAGGGTTTTGCTGTTATTGGTATAAATTACAGATTATCCCCAAAAGTAAAAGCAGCAAAAAGCATCGAAGACGCCGCCGCTGCCATTGCCTGGACATTTAACAACATTGCGGGTTACGGGGGTGATCCTTCGCTGATCTTCGTTTCAGGGCATTCTGCGGGAGGATATTTAGCTGCAATGACCGGACTGGACAAAAAATGGCTGCAAAAAGAAGGCATTGATGCTAATAAAATTGCAGGTCTTATTCCGTTTAGTGCCCAATGCATCACCCATTTTGAAATCAGAAGAGAAAACGGAATTCCGGAGACACAACCCACAATTGATGCTTTTGCACCGCTTTTTTACGTTCGTGCCGATGCTCCGCCTTTATTATTAATAACCGGGGACCGCGAACTCGAAATGTTAGGCCGTTACGAAGAAAACGCCTATTTGGCGCGCATGATGAAATTGGTCGGACACAAACAAACCAAACTTTTTGAACTGGACGGCTACGGACACGGAATGACTGAACCCGCTTTCCCGTTACTTGTCAATGAAGTAAACCGAATTATAAAAGAACATCAAAAATTAAACTAAACTTAAAAATCCACGGCAATGGAAACTAATTTATTAATACTACCGGGACTCGGAAACTCAGGCGAAAAACACTGGCAAACTTTCTGGCATGAAAAATTCAAAAACTCCAAAAGGATTGTTCAGGACAATTGGGATGAGCCCATCAGAGAAGAATGGCTCGAAAGATTAAAAGAAGAAATTTCAAAATTAGACCAACCGACTATTCTTGTGGCGCACAGTTTAGCTGTTTCCCTCGTTTTACACTGGGCTGCTTCACATACGAATAAAAACATTGTGGGAGCTTTATTAGTTGCTCCTGCCGATGTAGATTCACCTCAGCACACTCCTGAATCGGTTCGGAATTTTTCACCTATACCCACTTCAAAGTTACCTTTTCCATCCATTGTTGTAGCAAGTGAAAACGATCCCTATGCCTCTTTCGAGAGAAAAAAATATCTGGCAGAAAGATGGGGCAGCGATTTTATCAATGTGGGACAGCAAGGTCATATCAACTCTGACTCCGATTTAAAATACTGGGAAGAAGGGCAGCTGATTTTACAACAATTAATTGCAAAAATTAATACTCTTTAGTGTAGTTTACAGTCGCAGTTTTCAGTCCATGCAAGTTAGCAGTCCCAGTCGCAGTCTTCAGTGTCAATTGTGTCTGTAAACTGGGACTGAGACTGCGACTGTAAACTGAGACTAAAAACTAACCAATCCGAAGCCCATTCTCTATTTTAAAATCCGGAGCCAGTAAAATAACATCTCCTTCTTCGCCTACCGCACCCAGCACGAGACATTCACTCATGAATTTTCCGATTTGTTTTTTGGGGAAGTTGACTACAGCAACAATTTGTCGGTTTAACAACTCCTCTTTTTGATAGCGCTTTGTAATTTGGGCTGATGATTTTCGGATACCAATTTCGGAACCGAAATCAATCGTGAGCTGATAGGCCGGTTTTCTTGCTTCAGGAAAATCATTTACTTCCAGTATTGTTCCGACACGCATGTCAGTTCTTTCAAATTCATTCCAGGATAAATCCATATTGTACTTTTTTTAGTATTTACAAACCTATTAATTTTGTAAGTATTACCACTAATTCTATAACCCTTTTTTTAGGTTAGCCTCTAATTTTACATTACAGATTAGCATGCTAACGTTAAAAAAAAGATAAAAATGGAAAATAATGTCATCAACTCAACACTTTCAGAGAAAAATTTTGAGTCAAACCTAAAACAAGTTCATACCGATAAATATATAGAAACAGCCCAAAACGTAAGACTTTATGTAAAAGATTACGGTCAGGGCAAACCTGTAATTCTTATTCATGGCTGGCCGCTTTCTAATGAAATGTGGGAGTATCAGATTGAATTCCTGGTTCAGAATGGTTTCAGGGTTATTGCCTATGACCGTCGTGGATTTGGTAAATCATCACAACCCTGGGATGGTTACGATTATGACACTTTATCTGATGATTTACAGGAAATTATCGAACAATTAGAATTAACAGATGCTACACTTGTCGGTTTTTCTATGGGCGGCGGTGAAGTAGTTCGTTATTTTAGCCGTCATGGTGGAAAAGGAGTTACCAAAGCGGCCTTGATTTCTTCTGTTATTCCTTTTTTACTAAAAACGAATGACAATCCTGACGGACATCCAAGAGAAAAAAGTGAAACTACCGCAAATGCCATTAAGGAAGACCGAATTGCTTTTATAGATAATTTCGGAAAAACATTCTTTGGCGTAAACATCATCAACAAGCCTTTAAGTACGCCTTTACTGGAGTATTATAGAAATCTTTGCTCTGTTGCCTCTCCAAGAGCGACTTTAAAATGTGCTGAATCTTTTTCGTTTACCGATTTCAGGGATGAACTGAATTTTGTAAAGGTTCCGACCTTAATTATTCATGGTGATGACGACAAAATAGTTCCTATTGAACTGACATCCAAAAAAGCTGCTGAAGGTATCCGAGAAAGCACTTATATGGTGTATGAAGGCGCACCGCACGGCCTATTTTACACCGAAAGAGAAAGACTAAACAATGATTTACTGAATTTCTTAAATTCGTAATCTGCCTATAGCAAATATCCAAAGCGCATTTTAAGTTCTTCTTAAACGCTTTGGATATTTTTTTTAATCCTCTTCTGCTTTTTTTTAAAGAATATTAAGGTTATTTTTGAGTAATCAATTCTTTATAAAAATGTCACAAACTTCTTCAAACATGCTGGCTCTTGGAACAATTGCTCCGGAATTCAGACTGAAAGACACCAATTCTAATGACACCTATTCGTTTGAAGATCTAAAAGGATCGAAAGGGACACTTGTGATTTTTATGTGCAACCACTGTCCGTATGTACTTCACGTAATTAATGAAATCGTTATGATTGCAAATGATTACCGCGTACAGGGAATCGGTGTAATTGCCATTTCGAGCAACGATATTGAAAAATTCCCTCAGGATTCGCCCGAAATGATGACCGAATTTGCTTTTCACAACAAAATCGATTTTCCGTATTTATTCGATGAGACACAGGAAGTAGCCAAAGCTTTTGATGCAGCCTGTACTCCTGATTTCTTTTTATTTGACAATAGGGACCGCTTATTTTATCGGGGACAACTGGATGATTCAAGACCCAATAATGGTATTCCTTTAAGCGGAAGTGATTTGCGTAGTGCGATAGATGCGCTTATTTACAACAGAAGCTTAAAAGATCCTCAAAAACCGAGTGTGGGCTGTAATATCAAATGGAAATAAAAAATTAAACACCTCATCTTTGAAGGTGCTTTTTTATGTTTAATCAAAAAAAAGCATCCTGATTCAGAATGCTTTTTTTTATTTTTTTACAATTGCGAGTTAATATAATTCGTAATCGATGTCATTTGTACCCCATCTAAATGTGCTTTTTTGCCCATTCTCACAAGGATTGGCGACCATTCTTCCTGTGTGAATTTTTTCGGCTCAAATAATTTGTGGCATTTTGCACAATTGTTTTCGTACAAATTCTGACCTTCTGCAAGTTCAGGCGTAAGTGTTACAGCTTTAGCAGTTTCAGTAGCCGTTGGTGCTGCTGGCTCAGTTGCTGCAACCGGAGCCGACTTTTGAGTACCGCAGGAAACCACGAATAAGACTAGTGCTGCAAGAGTTATAATTTTTGATTTCATTCAGTTTTATTTTTGAAGTAAATATAAAAAAAATCCCATTCGGCAAGCGAACGGGATTCCTTATTTAAGACTATTTAGAAGTTGTCTAATTACTTACTTTACTTCCATTAATTCAACATCAAAAATCAAAGTTGCGTTTGGCGGAATAACTCCCCCTGCACCAGCAGATCCGTAAGCTAAATGAGACGGAATAACAAAACGGGCTTTGTCTCCAACCTGCAATAAAGCGATACCTTCATCCCATCCTTCGATAACCTGACCCTGACCTAATCTGAATTCGATTGGTTTTTTGCGTGGGTAAGAAGAATCAAAAACTTTTCCGGTTTCTAAAGATCCTTCGTAGTGAACCGCAACTGTTTTACCGGCTTCCGCTCTTTTACCATCTCCTTTTTGAATCATTTTGTATCGTAAACCGCTTTCTGTTTTATCAAAACCGGCAGCAAGTTCTTCCATTTTAGCTTCAGCAGCCGCTTTTTCAGCAGCTTCAAGTTTGGCACGGGAACCTTCAAAAACTCTGAAAGCTTCGATAGCATTCCATTTTTCAGCTTCTTCTCCTACTCTTACGATTTCAACAGTTTCAAGAGCATCGCCCTGAGCAATTGCATCAACGATATCCTGTCCTTCCACTACGTGACCAAAAACAGTATGTTTTCCGTCTAACCATGAAGTTGGAACGTGTGTAATATAAAATTGAGATCCGTTTGTTCCTACGCCTGAATTTGCCATGGCTAATACTCCCGGACGATCGTGTTTTAAACCTGGGTGAAACTCATCATCAAATTTGTAACCAGGACCACCTGTTCCTGTTCCCTGAGGGCAACCTCCCTGGATCATGAAATCAGGAATTACACGGTGAAATGATAATCCGTCGTAATATTTATTTCCTTGTGGTTTAATTTTATTTTCTAAGTTTCCTTCAGCCAGTCCTACGAAGTTACCCACTGTTCCCGGTGTTAAGTCGTGTGTCAATTTTACTAAAATCGACCCTTTGCTGGTATTGAATTTAGCGTATATTCCGTTTTCCATTGTTGTTATTTTTAATTTGAATGCAAATTTACAAATTAATTTTATATCAATTTGTGCTTTCTATTTTTTATCCCGGGACTTCGGGATTGATTTATAACTAAGTCCGTACACTACTAATGCTGCTATTGCCAAAAGAGCACAGCCCATCGCAACGACATGCCATCCGCCAAGCTTCCATAATAATAATCCGTAGGCAGATCCGGCAGCAGTACCCAGAAAACTAAAGGACATAAATACGGTATTTAGCCTGTTTCTGGCTTCCGGCAAAAGCGAATATACCCTGGTTTGGTTGGAGATATGCACCCCCTGAATTCCGATGTCGATAAAAACGATTCCGATAATTATTCCTATTACGCTTTCGATTGAAAAGTAAAAAGTGATAAAACTGATCAACATCAGTAAACACCCATAGCCCACTGCAACCCTTGGATTTCCTTTATCACCCATTTTACCAACCAATGGCGCTGCCAAAGCTCCTGAAGCGCCTACAATTCCAAAAAGTCCAATTGTGGCACTATTGAAATTAAATGGTTCTCCTGAAAGCAACAATACCATCGTTGTCCAGAAAGCACCAAACTGTGCAAAACAAAAGACATTGATTAAAGTAGCCTCTCTTAGAACGGGCTGGGTTTTGATCAGTGTAAAAAGTGATCTAATCAATTGACCGTAAGACCCCTGAAATTGAGGTTTGTTGACCGGAAATTTCTTCTGAATAGCAAAAAAGATCAAAAGACAGATTCCGGCTGCAATCCAAAACATGGACCTCCAGCCAAAAAGCTGACCGATAAATCCGCTTAAGGTTCTGGAAAGTAAAATTCCCACCAGCAAACCGCTCATAATAGTTCCTACTACTTTACCGCGTTGTTCAGGTGCCGTTAAAGAAGCTGCCAAAGGCAAAATAAGCTGGGGTACTATCGAAGTAATACCCAAAAATAAAGACGCGATTTGTAATATAAAAAAGCTTTTGGCCGTAGCGGCGATAATTAAAGCAATTACCGAAGCAAAAGTGGTCATCAGAATTTGTTTTTTACGTTCGATCTTGTCACCAAGCGGTACCATAAAAAACAAACCAATCGCGTAACCAGCCTGGGTAAGATAAGTAATCGTACCGGCATTGGCTTCCGGAATTTTAAATTCGTTAGCAATTAAAACAATAAGGGGCTGGCAGTAATACAGATTGGCAACTATAAGTCCAGTGCAGGCTGCCATAAATAAGACATTCGTTTTGGATAGATTCATTTTGCAAAAATACTATTCTAATTGTAACCTAAACTTAAAAAAAAGTATAAATTTCGCAACGCTACAATGCAGTTAACGGCTTCATTTATCAATTCTATTGCGATTCAAAACGTTATCATTTCAAAAAATCCTCACGCAACGGACTAAAAACATCGGTCAAAGTACCGCTTTCCAGGCATAACACTCCATGAATCGCATGCGGCGGAATATAAAAACTGTCTCCTTCTTTTAAAGTCTCTGTAACCCCGCTGATCGTCACATCAAATGTACCGCTGGAAATATAAGTGACCTGCGTATGATAATGTTCGTGCAAAACACCAATAGCGCCTTTTTCAAAGTGAACATTCACCAGCATGGCCTGATCGTTATAAGCCAGAATTTTTCGTTTAATGCCTTCTCCGACAACTTCCCACTCTATTTCGTCACCTTTTATAAATTCTTTGCTCGTCTCTGAACTTTGCATATTCTTTTTATTTTAATTTAACTTCCCCGATTTCTTTTTCAAAATTAGTAATGAATGCTAAAATAGCATGTAACGTTTTTTCATCTGTAATAGTTCCTTCAGCATTTAATTTTCCTCTGATTCCCTGTATCAAAAGTTGGGTCTCATCCGTAAATTTAGCTTCAATGGTTTTCATGATTAAACCTAATTGTTCGTGCCCTTTTTCTCCTGATGCCGAAGCGGTAATCAAACCCACTTTTTTATTCGAAAAAACGGTTGTTGAAACGCACCATTCCAATGCATTTTTCAGACTGCCCGGCAAACTGAAAACATATTCAGGCGTGCAAATCAATACGCCTGCTGCTTCTGCAATTTTACTCCTGAACTTAACAACTGCTTCAGGTGGATGTTCGGTATCTAAGTCAGGATTAAAATGCGGAAGACTTTCGAGCTCTTCAAATAGTTCAACCTCAAATTCCTTATTTATATTTTCAGAAATGAATTTCAGAATTTTAAAATTACTGGAATTCTTTCTGGTACTTCCTGAAATAGCCAGTATTTTTTCCTTTTGTCCCGTCATTTCGATTTACTCTGCTGAAACAGCAAAATCTACGGCTGCTTCTGAATGAATTTTAGTAGTATCAAAAACCGGAACCGAAACATCTTCCTGACTGATTAACAACGGAATTTCGGTACAGCCCAGAATAATTCCTTCGGCACCGTTCTCAATAAGTTTTTCAATAATAGAAAGATAGGCTCTTTTGGTTTGTTCTTTGATGATTCCGCGTCCTAACTCTTCTTTCAGGGTCTGCTGAATAAAATCTCTTTCGTCCTGAAGGAAAGGAACAATGGCCTCTATATTGTTTTCTGCCAGTTTTTTGATGTAAAACTCCATTTCCATCGTGAATTTCGTCCCCAGTAAACCGACTTTTTTTAATCCTTGTTTGTTAATGGCGTTTGCGGTAGCTGTTGCTACGTGAATAACAGGCAATTTAATTTCCTGTTCCAGCCGGTCTGAAACTGCATGGGCCGTATTGGCGCATAAAACAATGGCATCAGCACCGCTTTTTTCGAGGCTTTTACAGGCATTTAAAAGCAATTCGAAAGTGGCATCCCAATTTCCATTGGTGTTATTTCTTTGAAAATCATCAAAGTTTAAAGAATAAATAATGCATTCGGCAAAATTAAGACCCCCTAATTTTTCGTTGATTCCTTCATTTATAAATCGATAGTAATCAATGGTCGAAACCCAGCTGATCCCTCCTACAAGTCCTAGTTTTTTCATATTTCTCAGTTATGAGTTTTTATTTATTTTGTATTGCTTTCTGACCGCTTACTATCATTTTTACGCCATAACAAATCGTTGAAATGGCACAGCAGATACTCACGATTGCATTGGCAAAATTTACCGTTGTCACTTTTTCAATTATCATATAAAGTCCGATAATCGCCACTGTAGAAGTCCAGATTCCCATATAATAATCGAACTTCCTTTTGAACAATTTCCCTAAAGGAAAAAAGTGCAGGCCGACTATTAAGGCAAAAAACGGAATGAACAATTCGTTGTGATTGATATTGATGAGTATGTTTTTTGCCAAAAAGATTCCTAATCCCTCCAGACCCAAAATCCAAAGAAAACGTTTGTCCTTTTTTTCTTCTTCCTGCGTTTTACTCTCAACAGCAGTATCAGGTATTGTTTTTTGAAATTTTGTAAAACGAACATAAAAAAACAAAAAGACCAGAATGACCATCCCAATCAGTAATCCAACCATTTTATTGTCTTTATTTTCTAAATAATATTCGGCAATTAACGTCCATATTACTGTATTTATAATCATGAAAAACAATCCGCCAATTGCTCTTTCCACCTCTCTTTTTACATTTAGTTCCATTCGTTTTTTATTGTTTACGATTTTAATTATTTAAGGGTTAGGCTATTCAGAATAAAATCACAGCTTTTTTTTATGGAATCGAAAGAATCAGGAGCAAAATTATTCTCCTGTTCTACAAAAAAATATTTCATTCCGGCCTGTTCTGCTTCGTTAAAAATGGGTTTAAAATCAATCGATCCGGAACCAACTTCGGTATTTAAAGCCGGTTTAAACTTATCCATGTCTTTTACATGCCACATGGTAAAACGTCCTGGATTTTCCCGAAATAATTGCAACGCATCTTTCCCGGCATACACCACCCAGTATAAATCCATTTCGAAATATACGAGGTCCTTATCAGTATCTTTTAGTAAAATTTCATAACCTGTAACTCCGTTATGATTTTCAAATTCGAAATCATGATTGTGATACGCTAATTTCAGACCTGCATCCCGACACATTTTACCGGCTTCGTTTAAGCGGCCGGCAATTTTTTTATAATCATCGCTGTTTTTTCTAAAAGGCGGATCAACCCACGGAATGGTAAGATAGTCACTTTTTAAAGTTCTCGCAGCTGCAATTGCCGCTTTAAGTTCCGTTGTTTCTCCATCAGCCAAAAAAGAACCTACGCCATAATGTCCGCTTACTGCTTTTAAGTGGTTTATGTCCAGTATTTCTTTGAACTGAGCTGGTGTAAGTCCCCAAAACTGGTCCCTGATCGAAAAACCATACGTCTCCACAGTTGTAAATCCGGCTGAAGACACTTTCTCTAAAGTGCCTTTTATATCTTTTGGAAGTTCTTCCCGCAACGTATACAATTGCAGACCAATTTCTTTTTTTTTCATAGTAAAAGCGAATGACGGCACAGCCAAAACTGCCGCAGTAGCAAGGCTGCCGTTGATTATAAAAGTACGTCTGGAAGTCATTTTTTATCTTGTAATTAAGAAAGTAAAACTAACCTTATTTATTAGATTTAGAATCATCGAAATTATCAAAATAAGTAAAATCTTTTGTTATTTTTCCGTTCTCAATGGTAAAGATAGTACAGATCGGCAGCTTAAATTTTGATCCGTCCGAAGCCGTTCCGGTGGAAACAAATTCCACAATAATATGTTTCTCATCTGAAGGATAGATATTGACAATTTCATCATGCAGGTCCGGAAAAACAGCCTCAAGCGATGCGTACTTATCAATAGTTTGTTTTCTGGTCTGCGTAATCATTTCTTTACCGAACGACGGATCTTTAAAATCGGATACAGGAGCATACATCGCTGCCATTTCTTTCCATTGATGTTTGTTGAAATACGCAAAATACTGTTTTACTATTTTTTCTTTTTCAGTTGGATCTAAATTGGGTGATTTTACCTGATTATTGCAGGAACCAACTAATAGCGCTGTGCTTAATACCAAAAATACTTTCTTCATCATTTAGGATTTAGAGGATTTTATATCGTATCCTAAATTAAGTAAAAAAAGGAATCATTCTGCGGAAGATTTTTTTTATTTGGCACTAATTGAATTTGTGTTCTTTAGTAAGCTCGCATCAATTTGTTGTGGTGGGTAATTTTGTTTTTCTTTTCTCAGGGAAGTGACTTTTCCTTCGTTATTTATATAGACAAACAGATATTCCCAATAGTTTGAGGCAGTCATTGGAGATCCATTTGTATTATCTGCTTTCTTATAAACCTGATCGGCATAAAGAAGTATTTCTCCGTCATCATTGCGAAAGGTGCGAACAGGTGGTCCGGAATTCTTAATAAAAATTTGTTTTGTTTTTCCGACCCAGCTATCCATGGATTTTTTCGTACTCGTACATGCTGCATTAAGCAACAGTATAACGATCAATATATAGTGTTTTTTCATCAGAATTCAGATTTATTAGTGGTATTTCAATTTTCTTACATAAAAGTACTGTTTTTTCTTTGTAAAAAACACAACAATTTGTTTATCAGTATGTTATTTTAACTCACAAAGAGGATTCTCACAAAAAAAAGCTTCTGCATTACATCTGAAATTGACATTTACCATGTTATTTCCTGATTTTTTAAATCTTTAAAATTCACAAATATTTACTTTGTATCTTTGCCGCTTACACTATTGAAGAAAAAAAATGCGAATTGACATCATAACGATTTTGCCGGAATTATTAAAAAGCCCGTTTGAGGCTTCGATCATGAAACGTGCCATTGACAAAGGCCTGGTAGAAGTTCATTTTCATAATTTAAGGGATTACACTACCAACAAACAGAAAAGTGTCGACGATTATCCGTTTGGCGGAGGTGCCGGAATGGTCATGACCGTACAACCCATCGATGCCTGCATCACGCATCTGAAAAGCGAACGGGAGTACGACGAAATCATCTATATGTCCCCTGACGGAGAAACGCTGAACCAAAAAATGGCCAACACGATGTCGATGTATGAAAATATCATCATTCTATGCGGTCATTATAAAGGTGTAGATCAGCGTGTTCGCGATCATTTTATTACCAAAGAAATCTCGATTGGCGATTATGTGTTATCCGGGGGCGAACTAGGCGCTTTGGTTTTATCCGATGCCCTAATCCGATTAATTCCGGGGGTTCTAAGCGATGAAACCTCAGCTTTGACAGATAGTTTCCAGGATAATTTACTTTCAGGACCTATATACACAAGACCTGCAGACTATAAAGGATGGAAAGTTCCCGAAGTTTTAACCAGCGGCCACTTTGCCAAAATCGACAAATGGCGCGAAGATATGGCGTATGAACATACCAAGAACAGGCGACCGGACTTGTTGGAAGGACAGGAGTAGTTTTCAGTCGCAATATTAGTGTTCAGTCTCAGTCTCAGTCTCAGTTGTAGGAATGTGAAAACCAAGACTGAAAACTGAAAACCGAAAACCGAGACTAACAATCGCCAAACAGTCAACTAGTTAAGAAATTGGAATTTGGAATTTAAATTTATTGGAATTTAACTTTTTTTAATTACATTTGCACCCGAATTAGACTAACCTCTGGCGAGATCCGTGAATGTTGCTCTATAATAAAAACCATAATTAAAGATATCATGGCAGATTTAATGAAATTCGTTCAAACCGAATTAGTTGAGAAAAAAGATTTCCCTGTTTTCGGAGCTGGAGATACTATCACAGTTTTCTACGAAATTAAAGAGGGTGAAAAAACAAGAACTCAGTTTTTTAAAGGAGTTGTAATTCAAAGAAGAGGTTCTGGTAACACAGAAACTTTCACTATTCGTAAAATGTCTGGAGCTATCGGAGTTGAGCGTATCTTCCCGGTAAACTTACCAGCTTTACAAAAAATTGAAATCAACAAAAAAGGAGCTGTTCGTAGAGCTAGAATTTTCTACTTCAGAGAACTTACTGGTAAAAAAGCTAAGATTAAAGATAAAAGAAGATAATCAATTATCTCTTTATTATAAAAAAGCTCGTTTCATTTATTTGAAACGAGTTTTTTTTTGTGCTTAATTTTTAAATTTTTCAGGAGCTAATCCCGCACCCGAGCCTGAAAGTGCGAACTGGCGAAGCAATTCGTTTCAATCTTTTGCTCCATTTCATTACACAAAAGGATTTCCACTTCTATCGGGGCTAGGACAATCGTTTTCATAACAATATTTTCGTTTAGTTTGTCATTTCGACGGAGGAGAAATCACACGCGGGATTCGACAAAGATTGGCGACAATATTGAACACGGATGACGCGGATTCGCTTTGCGAAAACACAGATTAAAACGGATTTTATCTGCTTAATCTTGTCATTTCGACGGAGGAGAAATCTTCGTGAGAAACTCCGTTCCTAAAATGACCAATCTTTGTCGAGTTTCTTGCGGAGATTTCTCCCTTCGGTCGAAATGACAAGTCAAGCTAAACCCGACAGGTTTTTAAAACCTGTCGGGTTTCTTAGATTACGTGAGAGACAGAAGTGGAAAGCCCGCAGCCTGACGAAGGAAGTACGAGGACTTGAAACGGATAGCCCGATTCGCCGCGGCGAACACACCCAAATAAAAAAACCGACACTTATAAAGCATCGGTTTGTATTTTAATGAAAAATGGGTATCCTACTTTTTCAATAGTTTTTCCAAATATTCAATTTTATCTTTTTCAGCTTGTAGCAAACGTTCGTAAAGCTTTTCTTTTTCGTGGAAAGTTTCGATTAATTTATCCAATGGGTTGAAATTACAATGATTTGCATTAAATGCTCCATTTGTAAAACTGTTATCATGGAAACTATTAAAATAGCTAGTCATATTTTCTTCTGAAAAATTCTTGATTGCTTCTACGGTAACGCCAAGCGCTTTTGCAACTTCTGCAAGCTTTTCTTCATCAATAGTCTCACTGTTTTCTATAATTGAAACAGCCTGCTGATTAGTCCCTAAAGCCTGTGCTAAAGCTTCCTGTTTCATGTCTCTCAGTTCACGAATACGGCTGATTTTTCGGCCAATATGACTTGGTTTGGTTAGTGTGCTCATAATTCAAAGATAATAATTAAGTTTAATAACAAACAACTTGTAAAAAGATATTCCACAATGTAGGCTACCCTTTTAATGTCTGTTTTTTTATCGATACAAACGTACAATTTTTCATACAAAAATACAAATTTAAACTATTTTTATATAACTGAAAAGCTTTCTCTTTTTCAAAATTGGTGACTTTTACCTGTGATTCATCAAAACTGTAATTTTTTAATACCAAAATCATCGATTTGATAATTAAACGAGCCCGAAATAACAATCTGATAATTTCGGTAATTCTTGGTAAAACTATACCGTTTTCGGAGTGATTTTATTATATTTGCTCCGCTCATTCTGAGCCGAATATACCTTTTACATCGCCATCCCTTGGCGATACGATTATAAAAAAAAAAAAAAATGACACAGAATTCAAAGATTTTTTACACCTTAACGGATGAGGCGCCATTATTAGCGACCTATTCTTTGCTACCAATTGTTCAGGCTTTTACTGCTACAGCCGGTATCGCTATTGAAACCAGAGATATCTCTTTGGCAGGCAGAATTTTATCTAACTTTCCTGAAGTTCTTACAGAGGCTCAGAAAACGGGAGATGCATTAGCAGAATTGGGTCAGTTAGCGACGCAACCGGAAGCTAACATCATTAAATTACCAAACATTTCAGCATCAGTACCACAATTAAAGGCTGCTATTACTGAATTGCAATCGCACGGATACAATATCCCTAATTTCCCGGAAGATCCTCAAAACGATGCTGAAAAGGAAATTAAAGCAAAATACGCTAAGGTGTTAGGTTCTGCCGTAAATCCTGTTTTACGTGAAGGAAATTCAGATCGTAGAGCTCCAAGAGCGGTTAAGAATTTTGCAAAAGCAAATCCACACTCAATGGGTGCGTGGTCTGCTGACTCCAAAACAAAGGTAGCTTCAATGCCGGACGGTGATTTCTACGGAAGTGAAAAATCACTTACTGTTGCAGAGGCTAATGATGTAAAAATCGAATTCGTGGCAAAAGACGGTACTACCACTGTTTTAAAAGCAAGTACTCCTCTAAAAGCTGGTGAAATCATCGACAGTTCTGTATTGCACTTAAAAGCTTTAAAAACTTTTGTTGCCGGAGCTATCGCTGATGCAAAAAAAGAAGGTGTTTTACTTTCTGTGCATTTAAAAGCAACAATGATGAAAGTTTCAGATCCAATTATCTTTGGCGCTATCGTCGAAGTTTATTTTGCTGATCTTTTCAAAAAATATGAAAAATTATTCACTGAATTAAATATTGATACCCGTAATGGTTTAGGTGATATCTACGCAAAAATTGCGGGAAGACCGGAACAGGCAGAAGTTGAAGCTGACATTACAAAAGCAATCGAAAACGGACCGGCTTTGGCAATGGTAAATTCTGAAAAAGGAATTACAAACCTGCACGTTCCTTCTGATGTTATTGTTGATGCTTCTATGCCGGCAATGATTCGTACTTCAGGTCAGATGTACAACAAAGACGGAAAACAACAAGATACAATCGCGGTTATTCCGGATCGTGCTTACGCCGGAATTTATACAGCTACTATCAATTTCTGTAAAAAACACGGTGCTTTTGACCCGAAAACAATGGGAAGTGTTCCTAACGTAGGTTTAATGGCTCAAAAAGCAGAAGAATACGGATCTCACGACAAAACTTTCCAAATAAGTACTGACGGAGTTGTTCGTGTATTAGACAATAAAGGAACTGTTTTAATGGAGCAGGACGTTGAAGCTAATGACATTTTCAGAATGTGTCAGGCAAAAGACGCTCCTATTCAGGACTGGGTTAAACTGGCTGTAAACAGAGCACGTTTATCAGATACTCCTGCTGTTTTCTGGTTAGACGAAAACAGAGCGCATGACAGAGAATTAATCGTAAAAGTTCAGAAATATTTAAAAGATCACAATACAACAAATTTAGATATCCGTATCTTAAACCCTGTTGCTGCAACTGAATTTACTTTAGACAGAATCATCAAAGGTTTAGACACGATCTCTGTAACTGGAAATGTTTTACGTGATTACCTGACTGATTTATTCCCGATTTTAGAATTAGGAACTTCAGCTAAAATGCTTTCTATCGTTCCTTTGATGAATGGTGGCGGCTTGTTCGAAACCGGTGCAGGTGGTTCTGCTCCAAAACACGTGGAGCAATTTACAGAAGAAGGTTATTTACGTTGGGATTCATTAGGAGAGTTTTTAGCGCTTGGTGCTTCTCTGGAGCATTTAGGACAGACTTTAGACAATTCTAAAGCCATTATCTTATCTGAAACTTTAGATCAGGCCAACGATAAATTCCTGGCAAATGACAAATCTCCGGCTCGTAAAGTAGGACAGATTGACAACCGTGGTTCTCATTTCTACCTTGCTTTCTATTGGGCTCAGGCTTTGGCTGCCCAAAATAAAGATGCTGAATTAAAAGCTATTTTCACTCCGATCGCTGCTCAATTTGAAGCGAACGAAGCTAAAATTAACGAGGAATTAATCGGAGCGCAGGGAAAACCACAAACGCTTGGCGGTTACTATCAGCCAACTCCTGAGTTAGTGAGCAAAGCAATGCGCCCTAGTGCCACATTCAATGCCATTCTTGCTGAAATAAAATAATACGTCAGTATTTTTACCTCTATATCTAAGGCAGCCCTGATCGGCTGCCTTTTTTTCTTAACTAATGTTTAACAATCGTTCCACGGTAATATTTCGTAAGAATTCCTAACTATGTAATTCAAAACCAATACAATGATTTCAAAAAATAGTATCGTATTTCTTATCATTATTTTATCTTCCTTTACCTCCTTTTCTCAGGAAAAATTCACATTAAGCGGCACTATCACGGACCATAAAAACAATGAAACCTTAATTGGCGTCAACATTTACATTCCATCCTTAAAAATAGGAACGACAACCAATGAATATGGCTTTTATTCGTTAACCGTTCCTGCCGGGGAACAACAAATTGAAATCAGTTATGTGGGTTATCAATCTATTCAGCAAACAATTAACTTAAATCAAAATACTAAAAATAATTTCTCCCTGAATGAAGGTGGAGAAGAACTTCAGGAGGTGGTCATTACCGATAATAAAGGAAAAGCCAACATTAAATCTCCTGAAATGAGTACCAATAAACTCTCTATTGCAACTATCAAAAAGATGCCAGTGGTTTTGGGCGAAGTCGATGTTTTAAAATCGATTTTATTACTTCCGGGTGTTACGAATGCGGGTGAAGGCGCTTCCGGATTTAATGTCCGTGGCGGTGGTGCCGATCAGAATTTGATTTTACTGGATGAAGCCACTATATTTAATTCTTCCCACGTATTTGGTTTTTTCTCGGTTTTTAATCCGGACGCTATTAAAGATTTAAAATTATATAAAGGCGGAATTCCTGCGCGATATGGAGGAAGAGCATCCTCGGTTTTAGATATTTACCAGAAGGACGGAAGCAGCAAAGATTTTCATATGAATGGCGGAATCGGATTAATCTCCAGCCGGCTTCTGGCTGAAGGACCTCTGGTAAAAGACAAAGGTTCCTTTTTGATTGGAGGAAGAGCTTCCTACGCTCATTTATTTTTAAAATTATCAGAGGACAACAAAGATAATGCGGCCTATTTTTATGATTTAAACACCAAATTAAGTTATAAGGTAAACGACAACAACAGTTTATACCTGTCCGGCTATTTTGGCCGTGATGTCTTCAGCATCAACAAAAGTTTTTCGAACACGTACGGAAACGCAACCCTGAACCTGCGCTGGAATCATTTGTTCTCCGATAAATTATTCTCTAATTTATCCCTGATTTACAGCGACTATTATTACGGTCTTGATCTGGATTTCGTGGGATTCAAATGGGATTCAGGAATCAAAAATTACAATATCAAATACGATTTCAAACATTATATTTCAGACAAATTCAAACTCAACTACGGGTTAAGCGGCATTTATTACGAATTCAATCCGGGAACGATCAAACCAACCGGAGAGGCCTCAGGAATTAATCCGGACCAATTAGATAAAAAATATGCTTTTGAACCTTCTGTTTATCTGGATGCCGAAAGTCAGGTTTCTAAAAAAATAACCATCGCTTACGGATTGCGTTACAGTTTATTTTATCGTCTGGGTTCTTCTACGGTTAATTATTATGCAAATAACAATCCCGTTGTTTTTAATACAAACACAGAGATCTACGAAAAAGGCAAGCCGACTTCAACAGCTTATTTTGGTAAAAACAAAGTAATTCAGGACTATAATAATTTAGAACCGAGGTTTGCTATTTCCTATCAATTAAATGATGATCAGTCTTTTAAAGCAAGTTATAACCGAATGGCGCAATATCTTCAGTTAATTTCGAATACCTCATCCCCGACTCCGCTTGACGTCTGGATGCCGAGTGATAAATATATAAAACCTCAAATTGCAGATCAGATCGCGCTGGGTTATTTCAGGAACCTCAATAACGGGGCTTATTCGCTTGAAGTGGAAACGTATTATAAGAAAATTCAAAACAGACTGGATTATATTGACGGTGCCGATTTAATTGCCAACGATGCTATCGAACAGGTTATTCTAAACGGGCAAATGAGAGCCTACGGTTTAGAAGTTATGTTTAAGAAAAATGAAGGCAAATTTAACGGATGGATTTCGTACACCCTCTCAAAATCAGAACAGCAAACCCCCGGAAGAACTCCTGAAGAAACCGGAATCAACAACGGGCAATGGTACAGTTCTGCTTATGATAAAACACATAATTTAGCCATTACATCTGCCTACAACTTAAACGACAAATGGTCTTTTGGTGCTAATTTTGCTTTACAGTCCGGACAACCGGTCACCTATCCAAATTCGCAATATGAATATTTAGGAATTAAAGTTCCCAACTACGGACTAAGGAATGAAAACCGTCTTCCGGCCTATCACCATTTAGATGTCTCAGCCACTTTAACTTCAAGAAAAAATAAAAACAGAAATTGGAAAGGCGAATGGGTTTTCAGCATTTACAATTTATACAACCGACAGAATGCCGCTTCGATAAATTTCAGACAAAATGTGGATAGCGGAGCAAATGAGGCCGTAAAAACTTCCATTTTCGGAATTGTACCTGCCGTTAGTTATAATTTTAAATTTTAAAAAATTCTTCTGTAAAAAGAAAACAAAAAATAGATCATGAAAAAAGCAACCTTATTAATCGTACTTTTTATGTCAATCTTCTTTACAAGCTGCGAAGAAGTTGTGGATGTCGATCTGGATACTGCTCCTCCCAAATTAGTTATTGAAGCAGCCATCAACTGGCGAAAAGGAACAAATGGGGCACAGCAATCCATAAAATTAACCACAACGACGGGTTATTTTGAAAATCAGATTCCGGTTGTTTCAGGTGCAGTTGTTTTTATAAGAAACAGTCAGAACGAACAATTCAATTTTACTGAGGTTTCCAAAACCGGACGTTATGTCTGCAATAATTTCAAACCTGTAATCAACGGACAGTATACATTAACTGTAGTGACCAACGGCATCACCTATACAGCAAGTGAAACCATGAAATCTGTAGCGCCCATTACACGCATCGAACAAAACAACGAAGGCGGTTTTACCGGAAAAGACATTGAAGTCAAAGCGTTTTATAATGATCCCGGAAATGAAGATAATTTCTATTTATTTAAATACACCTATTCCAGTAAAGTGACCTCTACGTTTTATGCCTCTGAGGATAAATTTTACCAGGGAAACGAAATTTACAGCAGCTCCGATGATGATGACTTAAAAGCAGGCGATCAGATTGAGATCGTACATTATGGAATTTCCGAACAATATTACAATTATATGAACATCTTAGTGAGCATTGCCGGAAGCAATGTTGGAGGGCCATTTCAGTCCCCTCCAGCAACCGTAAAAGGCAATATTATCAACATCAGTGATAAATCTAACTTTCCGCTAGGGTACTTTTCTCTTAGCGAAATTGATGTCAAAAAATACATAATAGAATAATACAAACAAAAACCAGATTTATGCTAATCGAAACCCTAAAATCGCTTTTTGACCGCGATCTTACCAAATTGAAACTAGAGATTGAGTCGTATCAAAATGAAACCCAAATCTGGGCAATCGACAAAAACATTTCAAATTCAGCCGGAAATCTTTGCCTGCATCTTATCGGAAACATCAATACGTATATTGGAGGAGAAATTGGAAAAACCGGCTATCTCAGAAATCGCGAACTGGAATTTTCATTAAAAGACATTCCGAAAGCCGAATTGATACAAAAGATTGAAGACACTATTTTAGTAGTCCAAAAAGCATTTGACACACTAACCCCATCTGATTTAGACGCTATTTATCCTTTGGTTGTTTTTGAAAAAGAAATGACGACCGGTTTTTTTCTGGTGCATCTTTCCACACATTTAGCGTATCACTTAGGACAAATCAATTATCACAGAAGATTATTAGATTAGGCTTCCGGGCACTAAGTTTGCGGGATTCCCTATCTTTGACATTTCAAAATCAAAATTAAATCAAAAAATGTCTTCACACCATATCGTACGCGACGACCAGGAACCCGCTTTAATCATTGCCAACGGAGCTGCCTGCGATCCGGAATTATTAGGTCAGTTACTCGAATGGTCACCGTTGGTTATCGTTCTCGATTCCGCTATCGAAAGAGTTATTGATCTGGGTATAAAAGTAGACGTCTTATTAGGAGATTTTGACCGTGGTTTTGATCCTGAAAGCTATAAATCAGCGCAATATCCGATTGAAATTGTATATGCTCCGGACCAAAACAAAACAGATTTAGAGAAGGCTTTTGATTATTTGATTGCTCGTAAAATCCCGGCTGCAAACGTGGTTTGGGCCACCGGAAGACGTGCCGATCATACGATAACGAATTTAACCAACATCGTTCGTTACCGAAATTTACTTAAAATTGTCATTCTCGACGATCATTCCAAAATATTTTTGCTGCCTGCTAAATTCGAAAAATGGTATACGGCCAAAACACCGATTTCATTAATACCGATTGGAGTGGTAAATGGTATTTTCTCTACCAATTTAGAGTATCCGCTGGAAAATGATACGCTTACCATTGGCTACAGAACCGGCAGCAGTAATTCCGTTGCAAACGATGGTCTCGTAACCATTACACATACTGATGGTGATTTACTGCTCATGGAATGTATGGATTAGACACGGGACATTTATCGCGTTTGGAATTTAGATTTTGGAATTTAAAAAATTGGATTTTCAATAACTCATTTCCTCCGAAAGGAATGACTATCTTTGCACGGAAATTTACAAAATGAAAGCAATAGACAATTCCGAAAAAAACAGTTTACATCCCAGAAATCTGCATCGTTTCCGATATGATTTCGAACTTCTTATTTCGAATTGTCCGGAATTAAAGAACCATGTCGCGATAAACGTTCATGGCATCGAAACTATTGATTTCAGTGATCCCAAAGTGGTAAAAATGCTCAACAGGGCATTATTACAAACCTATTATGACATTCAGGGCTGGGATATCCCGGCCAATTATCTTTGCCCGCCCATTCCCGGCCGTGCCGATTATATTCATTACCTCGCCGATTTATTAGCCGAAACCAACAACGGAATTATGCCTGAAGGGTCTTCCGTTTTAGGACTGGATATCGGAACAGGCGCTAATTGTATCTATCCGATATTAGGCCATGCGATTTACGACTGGAATTTCGTAGGGACAGATATCGATCCCAAAGCAATTGAAAATTGCAGTAAAATCATTGAAGCCAATCCAAAACTGATAGACGCCATAAGCCTGCAACAGCAAACCGAAGCGCGGTTTATTTTCAAAAACATCATAACACCCGAGGATCGTTTTACGTTTACCATCTGTAATCCGCCTTTTCATGCGTCGGCTGAGGATGCGAATCAAAGTACTGTAAGGAAAGTTTCCAACCTGAATCCAAAAGAAAAGAAAAAAACAAATCCTGTCTTAAACTTTGGAGGCCATAATGCCGAATTATGGTGTGAAGGCGGTGAAATTGGTTTCGTAACCCAAATGATTTACGAAAGCGCCAAATACCCGATGCAGTGTTTGTGGTTTACTACGCTGGTCTCCAAAAGGGAGAATCTTTCAAGCATTTATAAAACTTTAAACAAAGTAAATGCAGCTTCGATCAAAACGATTGACATGGCTCAGGGCCAAAAAACAAGCCGTATTGTAGCCTGGACGTTCTTAACGGAAGCCCAGCAGAAAACCTGGAAAATTTAAGTCATTAATTTACAACTGTGCACATTGTAATTTTGATACTTTAAAATAAAATTCTAATACCCATCCGGACTTTTTTAAAGTACCTTTAGTGTAAATTGAATTTTATGAATATTACAAAATTACTCTTCAGGTTTCTGGTATTTCTTTTGCTTGCAGGCTGTTCTTCTACAAAACAGGCCAAATTTGACGATTACATCTTTCAAACCAGAAAAGACAAAAACGCCTATATTACTACCTACGACAAGTCCCTGAAACTATGGGGTATTCCGTATACAGAAGAAAATATAAAAACCTCCTACGGCACCGCCCATGTGGTCATGGCCGGACCAAAAAATGGTAAAGACCTGGTTTTGCTTCACGGTATGGACGCCAGTTCTACCATGTGGTATCCCAACATTAAAGCTTTAGCCAAAACCTACCGCGTCTACGCCATTGACTTCCTGATGGAACCGGGAAAATCGACTATGACCTCGAAGGCGCTTTCATCAGAAGAAATTGCAATTTGGTACAACGAAATATTCAATCATTATAAACTGAAAAACTTTGATATTATCGGTGCTTCAAGAGGTGGCTGGATTGCGACTTTACTGGCTACTCAAAAAACAAATTCAATTGACAAAGTAGTTTTACTGAGTCCGGCACAAACCTTTAAATTTATTGACAAAGTCGGCAAAACATCTTCTGCCCTGATGCTTAAACTTTTTCCGAGTGAAAAGAAATTCGGAAAAACACTAAAAACTTTTGCTGCCCATCCCGAGAATATCAATCCGGTATACAGAAGACAATTCTATCTGGCCAACAAATATGCAAAATCCAATTCCAGCATGCTCAAAATGCATCCTTTTTCAGATGATGAACTAAAGTCGATTTCAAATCCGGTATTGGTTTTAATTGGCGATACGGATGTGATCAATTCTGAGGAAAGCCTGGAAAGAGCCCAAAAATATTTAGTCAACGCCAAAACCAAAACCGTAAAAGATGCGGGGCATTTTTTAACCATAGATCAACCCAAAATTGTAAACGATGCGATTGTTGATTTTTTGAAATAGTCTGAATTTTTAATTTCAACGCACTATTTTATAGGATTCAAACTTTGTATCTTTACAAAACTAAAATTTTCATCCCTCAAAAATGGAGTTTCAAGTTTCCTCAGATTATAGTCCAAAAGGCGATCAGCCTCAAGCCATTCAAAAATTAGCACAAGGAGTTGTTGATGGTGAAAAATACCAAACCTTGCTGGGTGTAACGGGTTCCGGTAAAACATTTACAGTAGCCAATGTGATTCAGGAAGTGCAGAAACCGACTTTGGTTTTAGCCCATAACAAGACTTTGGCGGCCCAGCTTTACTCGGAATTCAAACAGTTTTTCCCGAATAATGCGGTGGAATACTTCGTTTCGTACTACGATTATTATCAGCCGGAAGCTTTTATGCCGGTAACGGGGGTTTTCATCGAAAAAGATTTATCGATCAACGAAGAACTTGAAAAGATGCGTTTAAGCACTACTTCTTCGCTCCTTTCCGGTCGTCGTGACATTTTGGTGGTTGCTTCTGTTTCCTGTCTGTACGGTATCGGAAATCCGGTCGAGTTTCAGAAAAACGTAATCGCCATCGAAAAAGATCAGGTCATTTCAAGAACGAAGTTATTGCACAGTCTGGTGCAAAGTTTATATGCGCGAACAGAAGCTGATTTTACACCCGGAACTTTCAGAATTAAGGGAGATACGGTTGAAGTATATCCAAGTTATGCTGATGATGCTTTCAGGATTCACTTTTTTGGAGATGAAATTGAAGAAATCGAATCTTTTGACGCCAAGACTTCTCAGGTCATTGAAAAATTTAAAAAGCTGACGATCTATCCCGCCAATATGTTTGTGACTTCTCCGGAAGTTTTACAGGGTGCTATCTGGGAAATCCAGCAGGATCTGGTCAAACAAGTCGATTATTTTAAAGAAACAGGCAAACACCTGGAGGCAAAACGTCTGGAAGAACGGACCAATTTTGACTTAGAAATGATTCGTGAACTGGGGTATTGCTCCGGAATCGAGAATTATTCAAGATACCTTGACGGAAGATTACCCGGCACAAGACCTTTCTGCCTCTTAGATTATTTTCCTAAAGATTATCTGATGGTCGTTGACGAAAGTCACGTAACCGTTTCGCAGGTTCACGCCATGTACGGAGGCGACCGAAGCCGGAAAGAAAACCTTGTGGAATACGGGTTCCGTTTGCCTGCTGCAATGGACAACAGGCCACTGAAATTTGAAGAATTTGAAGCATTGCAAAATCAGGTAATCTATGTATCGGCAACTCCTGCCGATTATGAACTGGAAAAAACAGATGGTGTTTACGTCGAACAGGTGATTCGTCCGACTGGATTGTTGGACCCGATTATAGAAATACGTCCGAGTTTAAATCAGATTGATGATCTGATCGAAGAAATTCAGGTGCGCTGTGAATTAGACGAAAGGGTTCTGGTGACTACTTTAACCAAAAGAATGGCCGAAGAATTAGCCAAGTATTTAACCAAAGTAAATATCCGTTGTCGTTACATTCACTCTGATGTCGACACATTAGAACGTATCGAAATCATGCAGGACTTACGAAAAGGTCTTTTTGATGTTTTAATTGGTGTGAATTTACTTCGTGAAGGTTTGGATTTACCAGAAGTTTCGCTTGTTGCCATTCTTGATGCCGATAAAGAGGGTTTCCTTAGAAGCCACAGATCCCTGACTCAGACCATTGGTCGTGCCGCAAGAAACCTGAATGGAAAAGCGATTTTGTATGCCGACAAAATTACAGCGAGTATGCAAAAAACGATCGACGAAACGGATTACAGAAGAACCAAACAAATCAATTACAATACCGAGCACAATATTACACCGCAGGCTTTAAACAAAAAAATCGAAAGTGCTTTTACTAAAAATCCATTAGTAGATTATGAACTGGGACATACTTTGACAGCCGCTGCAGAACCTGACACTAAATATATGTCTAAACCGGATCTGGAGAAAATGATACGTGAAAAACGAAAATCAATGGAAAAAGCAGCCAAGGATCTGGACTTTTTACAGGCCGCAAAATTGCGTGATGATATTAAAAAACTACAGGAACAATTGCCTTAATTGTGTTGTTCCTGAAAAACTTTCAATAATAATTTAGGATTGATCATAGCATTCGGTGCTTTGTGCATCAAATCCAGGATGCGTTTGGTAGCATTGGGGTTCAAACCCATTTCTATTGCGATTTGCTGGATCGCTTTAGCCTCTTTTTCATGCAAAACACCATCGCAATGCATAATCAAAG
Source organism: Flavobacterium sp. LC2016-23 (assembly GCF_009674775.1). Lineage (GTDB taxonomy): Bacteria > Bacteroidota > Bacteroidia > Flavobacteriales > Flavobacteriaceae > Flavobacterium. The sequence goes on from NZ_WKKE01000021.1 coordinate 49,054, forward strand.
CCAGCCTGTAGAATTGCTGAATGCGCTGAAATTCAGATTTTATCGTTACCGGAGGGTTTTCCTGATGAAATAAATCCCGGAAATCTTTTTTATCTATATTCAATTCCTGGGCTACGAGCCACAAAAAGTCCAATTCCCTTTTATGCAGCTGGCCATCGACTGTTGAGAAAGCAATCATTTCTAAAAGTAAACTTCTCTTTTGTGCTTCGGTATCCATCAATTTATTATTTTTAGCTAAAATATTGTTTTTAAATCTAAAACACAATAGAGCATATGAATCGGGTATTCTTCTTTTTTATCTTTTCACTCCTGATCTTTAGCGGAAGGGCTCAGGAAAGTACCGCCTCCAAAAACGTTTCTACTTTTACCATGGAAGCCCCGCAGCTGAAAACCACAAAAAAAATCTGGATTTATCTTCCTGAAAATTATGCCGCTTCAGACCAAAGATACTCCGTGATTTATATGCACGACGCGCAGAATTTGTTTGATGCCAAAACTTCTTATGTGGGCGAATGGAATGTCGATGAAAAACTGGACAGCCTAAAAGCAAAGGTAATTGTTGTCGGAATAGAACACGGAAACGAAAAACGAATCGATGAATTAACGCCCTTCAAAAATGAAAAATACGGTGGCGGAAATGCAGATAATTATCTCGATTTTATCGTAAAGACAGTAAAACCATACATAGATAAAAACTACAGGACCAAACCAAAAGCCAGAAATACCATCATTATGGGAAGTTCTCTTGGCGGACTGGTTTCGTATTACGCCATTTTAAAATACCCGGAAGTTTTTGGCAAAGCCGCTGTATTTTCCCCTTCTTTCTGGTTCTCGAAAGACATTTACACCTTAACGGAAAAAACGCACAAAATCAAGACCAAAATTTACTTTTTATGCGGTGATAAAGAAGATGAGAATATGGTGCAAGACATGACCAAAATGGAACGTTTATTAGATACAAAACGTTGTTATTGCCTGCATCTTACCAAATCAAAAATTGTAAAAGGCGGGGAACATAATGAAAAACTCTGGCGTGACAGCTTTGTTGGCGCACTTTCATGGCTGAAATATTAAATTAAAACAACACATTATGGAATTGATATTAAGAGATTACAATCTACAACTAAAACATACTTTTACCATTTCCAGGGAATCTATTGATTTTCAGCCTTCACTGATTGTTGAACTCAAAAGCGATGGTTTTTCCGGTTTTGGAGAAGCCACTTCCAATCCGTATTACAAAACAACGGTTCCGGTCATGATGCAGGATTTAGAAGCCATCAGAAATCGTATTGAAAGTACCGAAAACGAAACTCCCGAAACTTTCTGGTCCAGAATATATCCTTTCTTAAAACACGACATGTTTGCCTTATGCGCTCTGGATCTGGCTTATAATGACTGGTATGCCCGCAAAAAAGGGAAAAAATTATATGAATTGTGGGGCTATTCTCCCGATAAAAACCCAATGACCGATTACACCATCGGAATTGCTTCAATCGAAAAAATGTTGGCTAAAATGAAGGAACTGCCGTGGCCGATTTATAAAATTAAACTGGGAACCCAGGAAGATATTGCCATTGTAAAAGAATTACGGAAACATACGGATGCCATTTTCAGAATCGATGCCAATTGTGGCTGGGGAGTGGATGAAACGATTAACAATGCCGTTGAATTAAAAAAATTAGGGGTTGAGTTTTTAGAACAACCGATGAAAGCAGACGATTGGGAAGCCCACAAAGAAGTGTACAAACATTCCGTTTTGCCTGTTATTGCCGATGAAAGCTGTATTATTGAAGAAGATGTTGCAAAATGCCATACCTATTTTCACGGTGTAAATGTCAAACTGGTCAAGTGCGGCGGACTGACTCCGGGAAAACGCATGATCGAGGAAGCTAAAAAACTTGGATTGAAAACCATGGTGGGCTGTATGACCGAATCTACGGTGGGAATTTCGGCAATCGCCCATTTATTACCGCAACTGGATTATGTAGATATGGACGGCGCATTGCTTTTAGCGCAGGATATTGCAACCGGTGTCACCATAAAAAACGGCGTAATCCACTATTCTGAACTAAACGGAACCGGAGTAACTTTAATTTAGTTCAAATGAAAGTCAGCCAATTTCCGGATCGCATTATCGAAATAGACCAGGAACTCTATTTGTATTTTGGCGGAACTGCTTATTTGGGTTTATCGGTCCACAAAGAATTTCAGCAATTGGCCGTTAAAAACATTTTACGCTGGGGAACAACGTACGGAAGTTCCAGAAGCGCAAACGTAAAAGTGACCGCTTATGACGATGGCGAAGCGTTTTTAGCGCAACATATCAAAGCGGAAGCAGCCGTTACGGTTTCGTCGGGAATGCTTGCAGGAAAAATGGTAATTGAGGAACTGAACAAAGAAACCGATTGTTATTTTCATTTCCCAGACGCACATCCTGCCATTAAGTCCCGTAACAGCCTTCCTGTTTTTGAAGCTAATGCAATCAATCCGCGATTATTAGATGCAAAGCAGGAACGAATTACGATTCTTACGGATGGGGTTCCTTCCTATCAGACCAAACCAATTGATTTATCGGTTTTAAAAGAAATCCCCAAGCATAAAGAAATCACGCTGGTTATTGACGAATCACATTCCCTTGGAATTTTAGGTCAGAATGGCTGTGGAATTTATAATGAAATACAATTCCCGGTTAAACGAAAAATCATGGTTTCTTCTTTGGGAAAGGCTTTCGGCTTAACGGGTGGCGTGATTGCAGGCGATTTAAATTTCATCAATCAGATAAAAAATCTGGACATTTTTATTTCTGCAGCCGGAATGAATCCTGCTTTTGTACAAACGCTGGCAGAAGCTCGTGAAATTTATAAAGTTCAGCACCAGAAATTAATAGAAAACCTGGAGTATATCGATTCCAGACTAATCAAAAATGAAAACATCAAATTTCATAAAACGTATCCGTTGATTTATATTGAAATTGAAAGTATCACTGAAATTCTAAAGGCAAATAAAATTATTATTGCCAATTTCAGGTATCAGGAAAATTCCAAAGACATCAATAGAATTGTCGTTACGGCGAATCATCTCAAAGAAGATCTGGACAAATTAGTAAATATCTTAAACGCCTGTAATTCTAAATAATGTAAAAAAGTATGCCACTAATTCCACGAATTAATTTCTAAATACAATGCAATTCGTGTAAATTGGTGGAATTCGTGGCAAAAAACAGCACCCCGGTTCAATAAATTGTAATCAAATTACTTTTAAAACGTACCTTTGTAAAAAATTAAACGATGACGAACAACGATATCCTAAAAAAACTTCGCGTGGCTTTGATGCTCCGTGATGACCAAATAGTTGAGATTTTAGAATTAGTAGATTTTAGAATTACAAAATCAGAATTAGGAGCTTTTTTCAGAGCAGAAGATCATGAAAACTATATGGAATGCGGTGATCAGGTTTTGCGTAACTTCCTGAATGGATTAGTAATTCATTTAAGAGGGACTAAAGAAAACCCTAAGAACCCGAATGATGTTTTAGCAAAGCATAAAGCAGAAATTCCGAAGAAAGACAGCACAAAAGAAAGACCTGAATTTAAAGCAAGCGCAAAAGATGCCGAAAAAGGAAGAGGCGACAAAGCACCTTCTAAAAATGGTCCTGCTGCTAAAAAACCGTTCAAGAAAAACAACACCAAAACGGCGCCTAAAGTACAGGTGGTAGAAAAAGTGGTTTACAAAAACGGGAAGAATAAAAAATAATTTAACCGCAAAGGGCGCTACGATTTACGCAAAGTTCGCAAGGCTGTAATTGAATAGCTTTGCGAACTTTGCTGTTTAAAAAGATCATAATTTTAAATATAGCCTGCGGTTTCAACCGCGGGAATCCTCAGAGATTGTATCATATCACATTGTGTACCCGCGGTTGAAACCGCGGGCTACATTCGCAAATCTTTATGCAGATAGCTTTGCGAACTTTTCTGTTTAAAAAAGATCCTAATTTTAAATATAGCCCGCAGTTTCAACCGCGGGAATCCTCAGAGATTGTATCATATCACATTGCGTACCCGCGGTTGAAACCGCGGGCTACATTCGCAAATCTTTATGCAGATAGCTTTGCGAACTTTGCATTTATATAGGCTTTGATAAATAAAAAACCTTACGTGCCTTGCGGTTAAACCAACTTCAAAATTAAATAACCCTCTTATATCTTATTCTGATCTATTCGTTCAAAAAAAGCATCTTTAAAAGTCGCTCCAATGGGTAATTCTTTGGCATTGATGAAAACCGAAAAACTATCTGTAGATTCAATTTGCTTAAAAGCCACCACATACGATTTATGTATTTGGATAAAGTTCTTTTCGGGCAATGATTCAATTACATTTTTTAAAGAAGAATGTGTAATAATCTGTTGCTTTACAGTATGGATACAAACATAATTCTGAAGACTTTCTATATATAAAATCTCGTCTAAAAATAATTTCTGAAATTTATTTTTCCCATCTGTTTTAATAAATATAAAATCAGATGAATTGCTTGTAACATCTTCTGTTTTTAGTTCAGTGTTAAGTTTAGAAACAGCCTGATAAAAACGTTCAAACGCAATTGGTTTGAGCAAATAATCAACAGCATTTAGTTCAAAGCCTTCTAATGCAAAATCCGGATATGCTGTTGTAAAAATAACTTTAATGTCTTTTGAAATAATTCTGGAAAGCTGTAATCCGGTTAATTGAGGCATTTGAATATCCAGAAAAAGAACGTCTACTTTGTTGGAATTTAAAAAGTCCAATGCTTTCAGTGCATCATTAAAAATTCCGATTTCTTCAAGAAAAGAAACTTTTTCCACATAGTTTTTCAAAATACGGGTAGCTGGCGGTTCATCATCCACAATTATACATTTGAGCTTCATTTTATTTTTTTAAAGGGATTTTAAGATACATTTTAAAGGTATTGTTTTCTGCTGTTTTTTCCAGAAGAAATTGATTTTTATAGGCATATTCCAAACGTCTCACAAGATTATCAAAACCTATTCCGGTGGAGTAATAATTTTCTCCTTCAGCAGTATAATTAAAGGTAGAAATTTCTAAAAAACCTGCTTCAATCTGAATGGAAATTATTGCTTTTTTCTCCGGATCATTGAGCTTTCCATGTTTAAAAACGTTTTCTGTAAAATGAATTAAAACTGCGGGTAATATTTTTTCATCTGAATACGCTCCTTCTAGGGTAAAATTTAAATAAAGCTGATCTTCAAATCTCTTTTGCTGCAAATGAATATAATTTTTTATAAACTGGATTTCTTTTGAAAGTATTGCTTCGTCCTTATCTGTCTCAGTAACGACATAACGAAGCAAATCCGAAAGGACTAAAACATCTGAGGCAATCTCGTCGTTTTTACCAAGTAACTGGCTGTAAAAGGAATTTAAGGTATTGAATAAAAAATGCGGACTCAACTGTGATTTCAGCATTTGGAATTCTGCCTTTTTATTCTCTAAAAGTAACTGCTGATTTTGTTTTTGTGTCTCCTGAAACTGAAAAAACAAATAACTTATAGCACTTAGGGTGACAGACGGCAATCCGAAGAAAAAATTATCCCGGATGTAATAGGTTATTTCCCGGCTCTGGACTGCGTAATTATGAATTCCCGTAATTTCAAAAACAACCACTTCCTGCAAAAAATAACGAACTCCTCCGAAAATCAGTAACGAAAACGGAATACTTAATACGTACAAAAAGATCTTTTTCCTATTCAAAAACCAATCGCAAAAAGTATAGAAATTAAAAAGATATACAACGAAAATAGATCCGACAAAACTTAGATTAAACAGAAAATAAAGATTGCTAAAAATGAAATCTAACTTTTTATTGTTCACTCCAAAATCCCACAGGTAAAAAGTAAAGTACAATCCTAGAAAAAGAAAAATATGGTAATAAAATGGAATCTTTGACTTCATGGTTGAGTTATTATTATTTCAAAAATACAATTATGACTTCAAATCAAAACCATATTTATACAAAACCTCTGTTTCCCGGGATGAACTATAAAAAACCGTACACGAAAATTTTCATCCACACAATAGGGCTTTTTATAAACTAAAAAGACCCCTTTATCAAATATCAAAATTACTCCTGAAAAACACTGCTATGTTTGTTCTGAATTTAAAACAAATCATCATGAAAAAAATCGCCTTATTACTAGTCCTTTTTATTGCATTTCATTCTCTTTCAGCTCAATCCAAAAAGAAACAAATTTTATTACTTGGAACCTTCCATTTTGAAAATCCCGGACATGATGTTGCGAAAGTAAACACGTTTAATGTTATGTCTGATAAAAGCCAGAAAGAATTAGAAAACATCACCAATAAAATTAAAAAATTTAGTCCCGATAAAATATTTGTGGAATGGAACTATGAAAGACAAGCTAAACTGGATCAATTCTATGCCAGCAATGCAGATAGTTTACTTCACAAAGATGCCGATGAAATAGTACAGGTAGCTTTAAGGTCGGCTAAAAAATTAGGCCATAAAAAGTTATTCGGAATTGACTACAACAACGCCGATTTTCCTTACGACAGTTTAGTAAAAGGAATGAAAGAAGCCAATCAGCTCGATTTAATCAAAAAGAATCAGGAGATTATGAAACAATACGAAACAGATCAAAATCAAAAAATTGCCAAATATTCTTTAACCGAATTACTTTTGGATATTAATACTCGAAAATCAAATGAACATAATATTAGCTGGTATCTTGAAACAGCTATTAAAGGTGGAAAAACAGACAATTTTATTGGCGCCTATTTAGTTTCGGAATGGTACAGAAGAAACCTTTATATGTATGCTTTAATTCAGAAACTTACTGAAAGCCAAGATGACAAAATAATGGTTTTACTGGGAGCCGGGCATACAGCTATGCTAAGGGAATTTGTTACGCATGATCCTAATTTCGAAATTATAGAACTGGCGACGGTTTTAAAATAACAAACAGAGAATTTAACCGCAAGGCACGCAAAGATTAGACCCTTGTATTGTACTCATAAACGCAAAGTTCGCAAAGCTAGTATGATAAAGCTTTGCGAACTTTGCGTTTTAAAAAGATTACAATTACAAATCTGGTTTTCAAATATAGCCCGCGGTTTCAACCGCGGATACACAATGTGATATGATACAATTTTCTGAGGATCCCCGCGGTTGAAACCGCGGGCTATATTCGCAAATCCTTATGCAGATTGCTTTGCGAACTTTGCGTTTGTATAGACTCCTATAAATAAAAAAACCTTGCGTCCTTTGCGGTTAAGACAACTTTAAAAAAAAATCCCTCCGATATTCGGAAGGATTTTTTATATAATTGATTTCTTATTTGATTAAGATAATGCAGCTTTAACCTGATCAGCAGCTTCCTGAAATTGAACAGCTGATAAAATTGGCATACCTGAATTGTCAATTAATTCTTTTGCAATTTCAGCATTTGTTCCTTGCAAACGAACGATAATTGGCACCTTAATAGCATCACCCATATTTTTGTAAGCGTCAACAACTCCTTGTGCCACACGGTCACAACGAACGATTCCACCAAAAATATTGATCAGAATAGCTTTTACGTTAGGATCTTTTAAAATAATACGGAAAGCCGTTTCAACACGTTTTGCATCAGCAGTTCCACCGACGTCAAGGAAGTTAGCAGGCTCAAAACCAGCATATTTAATTAAATCCATAGTTGCCATTGCAAGACCTGCTCCGTTTACCATACATCCTACAGTACCGTCAAGATCTACATAGTTTAAACCTACTTCTTTAGCTTCCACTTCGATTGGGTTCTCCTCACGGATATCACGCATCTCAGCATATTTTGGTTGTCTGTATAAAGCATTATCATCGATATTTACTTTAGCATCAACAGCCATAATTTTGTTATCTGAAGTTTTCAAAACCGGGTTGATTTCAAACATAGAAGCATCAGAACCAATGTAAGCATTGTACAATGAATCGATGAATTTCACCATTTCTTTGAAAGCATTTCCTGAAAGACCTAAGTTAAAGGCAATTCTTCTTGCCTGAAAACCTTGTAATCCAACAGTAGGATCAACTTCTTCAGTAAAAATTAAGTGTGGTGTGTGCTCAGCAACTTCTTCAATATCCATTCCACCTTCAGTAGAATACATAATCATGTTACGACCAGTAGCTCTATTTAATAAAACAGAAACATAAAATTCAGAAGTTTCACTTTCACCAGGATAGTAAACATCTTCTGCTACTAAAACTTTGTTTACTTTTTTACCTTCAGCAGAAGTCTGAGGTGTAATCAATTGCATTCCGATAATTTGTCCTGCAATTTCTTCAACTTGTTGTAAGTTTTTAGCAAGCTTCACTCCACCACCTTTTCCACGGCCACCTGCGTGAATTTGTGCTTTAATTACGTGCCATCCTGTACCGGTTTCGGCAGTTAATTGTTTTGCAGCAGCTACAGCTTCAACTGCATTGTTAGCCACAATTCCGCGTTGAATGCGTACTCCGTAACTCGCTAAAATTTCTTTTCCTTGATATTCGTGTATGTTCATAATATAGAATTTGTCTGGTTCTGAATTTATTTCAGAATAAAAGTGCGACAAAAATAGCAAAATTCAACTGAATAGTAAAATCTTTTTTCAATTAAAAAATGCCATAAACCGACATTAAACTGTTATTCATTTTCAAAGAAAAGTTATTGTTAAACTATCGATTCTAAAATGTTAACTAAAAACAGCAAAATAGTTTGATATTTAACAAAAACTTCACTAATTTCAAAGCCTTACACGCAATTTCATTTCATATATTACAATGTAAATTGTGATTTTAGCATTTCACAATGCGTTCTGTAATATTATTATCATTTAAGAATCATTTTTCTAATATTACAACAAAAATGTAAGCGAAATTAGATTTTCAATACATTATGTTTAACGAAATCTTTATTTTTGTAGAAAAAATATCAAGAATGAGAGTTAAAGAACAAGGGCTTTATTTGCCTGAATTTGAACACGACAATTGTGGTGCAGGATTTATTTGTAATTTGAATGGTATTAAATCTAATGACATCATTCACAAAGCATTGGACATCTTAATAAAGCTGGAACATCGTGGTGCAGTTAGTTCTGATGGAAGAACTGGAGATGGAGCTGGAATTTTATTTGATATCCCACATGACTTTTTCAAAAAAGTATGTGATTTTGAAATCCCTGAAACACGCGAGTATGCAGTAGGAATGGTTTTTTTACCAAAAAGCAAAAACCAGGTCACTTTTTGCATGAATGCTTTCGAATCAACAATCAAAGACCAGAATTTAAAGGTCTTAGGCTGGAGAGACGTACCCGTTGACGTAGAAAATTTAGGGCAGATTGCCGCAGAAAAAGAACCATCGGTTAAACAGGTTTTTGTTAGCAAAAACGGGCAGGATTTAACGGAACAGGAATTTAATGCAAAACTTTTTGCAGCCAGGAAAATTGCAGAACACGCGATTAGAGGATCAAAAACCTCCGAAAGTCACATGTTTTATTTTACCAGTTTATCGACCACTACTATAATATATAAAGGCTTACTGATGCCGGAAGACATCAGCCGATATTATATCGACTTAAAAGATCCCGATTTAGTGACGCGTCTGGCGTTAGTACACCAGCGTTTCTCTACCAATACTTTCCCTTCATGGGACCTGGCGCAGCCATTCCGATACATGTGTCACAATGGTGAAATCAATACGCTTCGTGGAAACGTAAGCAGAATGCGTGCTCGTGAAGAATTAATGGAGAGCAAAATTTTTGGTGATGATATCAAAAAATTATTTCCGATTATCTTAGAAGGAAAATCAGATTCTGCTTCTATGGACATGGTTATTGAACTTTTATTAATGACCGGCCGTTCATTGCCTGAAGCTATGATGATGGTGGTTCCTGAAGCCTGGGAAAAACACCAGACGATGTCGGCGGAAAAGAAAGCGTTCTACGAATTCAACTCCTGCATCATGGAACCATGGGATGGTCCGGCTTCGATTCCGTTTACAGACGGAAACGTAATTGGTGCCTTACTGGACAGAAACGGATTGCGTCCTTCCCGTTACACGTTGACAAAAAGTGGTTTCGTAATCATGTCATCCGAAATTGGTGTACTGGATATCGAACCGGAAGATGTAATTCAGCATGGTCGTTTAGAACCGGGAAAAATGTTTCTGGTAGATATGAACGAAGGCCGTATTATTGAAGATGAAGAAATAAAAAAAGCAATTGTAACCAAGCGTCCGTACAAAGAATGGGTTGAAGCAAACTTGTTACCGTTAGCTAAAGTTCCTTACACGAACAACCCTGTTCCTGTTGAAAAACTTGATTTTCAAACGAGACAGCGTTTATTCGGTTACACGATCGAAGATTTAAAAACAATTATCAATCCAATGGGATCAGATGGTGCTGAAGCCATCAGTTCTATGGGTAATGATACGCCATTGGCCGTTTTATCAGATCAGCCACAATTATTGTATAACTATTTCAAACAATTATTTGCTCAGGTGACCAATCCTCCTTTGGATGGTATTCGCGAGGAAATCATTACCGACATCAGTTTAGCCATTGGGGGGGATTTTAATATTTTCGAAATTGAAGCAAAACAATGTAAAAAATTAAAAATCCAGAATCCGGTTATCTCTAATGAAGATTTAGATAAAATCAGAAACATTGATCACGAAGATTTCAAATCGGCTACCATTTCTACATTATACAAAATAGAAAAAGGAGTTAACGGTTTGGAGCGTGCGTTGGAGAAATGTGTTCAGGCCACGTTCAAAGCGGTTTCTGAAGGCTGCAATATTATCATCCTTTCAGACAGAGGCGTAAGCGAGCAAATGGCTCCAATCCCAATGTTACTGGCTTGTTCCTATATTCACCACTCTTTAAACATTTTGAAAGTTCGTTCTAAATTCGGAATCATAATCGAATCTGCAGAGCCTCGCGAACCGCATCATTTTGCTTTATTGTTCGGATACGGTGCCAGTGCCATTAATCCATACATGGTAAACGAGATTATTCACGATCAGGTGAATCAGGGATTCATTACAAAAGTGAAAGCCGATTACGCTATTATCAATTATAACAAGGCGATTGCAAAAGGAATCCTTAAAATCATGAACAAAATTGGTATCTCTACTTTACATTCGTACAGAGCTGCCCAAATTTTCGAGATTTTAGGTTTAAATAAAACGTTTACTTCTAAATATTTCCCTTACACGCCTTCCAGAATCGAAGGAATTGGTTTGATAGAAGTAGAAAAAGAAGTAAAGAAACGTTTCCAGAAAGCCTTTCCAAATTCAAAAATCGCGAATTTATTGCCTTTGGAAATCGGTGGTATTTACAGATGGAGAAGAGGCGGTGAAAAACACATGTTCAACCCGACCACGATTTCTAAATTACAACAGGCCGTTCGTCTGAACAGTCCGGAAAGCTATAAAGAATACTCTGACATGGTCAATGAGCAAAGCTCAAACTTAATGACGATCAGAGGTTTATTCGAATTCAATAATTTAGATCCTATTTCTATTGACGAAGTAGAACCATGGACCGAAATTGTGAAGAAATTCAAAACCGGTGCGATGTCTTACGGATCGATCAGTAGAGAAGCCCATGAGAATTTAGCGATTGCCATGAACAGAATTGGCGGAAAAAGTAATTCCGGAGAAGGTGGAGAAGATCCAAAACGTTTCCAGAAAGAAATCAACGGTGATTCCAGAAACAGTGCCATCAAACAAGTAGCATCAGGGCGTTTTGGTGTTTCGATCAACTATTTGACAAACGCAAAAGAAATTCAGATTAAAATGGCTCAGGGTGCTAAACCAGGAGAAGGCGGACAGCTTCCGGGAGAAAAAGTAGTACCATGGATTGCTGAAACCAGAAACTCTACACCTTATGTAGGTTTGATTTCACCTCCGCCTCACCACGATATTTACTCTATTGAGGATTTATCCCAGTTGATTTTCGACTTGAAAAATGCCAATCGTGACGCACGTGTCAACGTGAAATTAGTTTCTGAAGTGGGCGTTGGAACGATTGCTGCCGGTGTTGCCAAAGCAAAAGCTGACGTGATCCTGATTTCAGGTTATGACGGAGGAACCGGTGCTGCACCATTGACTTCTTTGCAACATACAGGTATTCCATGGGAACTTGGTTTAGCCGAAGCACAGCAAACTTTGATCTTAAATGATTTAAGAAGCCGTGTCGTTTTAGAGTGCGACGGACAATTGAAAACCGGTCGTGACGTGGCGATTGCTGCCTTATTAGGTGCTGAAGAATTTGGTTTTGCTACTGCTCCGCTTGTCGCTTCAGGCTGTATCATGATGAGAGCCTGTCACTTAAACACCTGCCCTGTTGGTATTGCGACTCAGGATCCTGAATTGAGAAAAAACTTCAAAGGAACTCCGGAGCACGTCATCAACTTCATGTATTTTATTGCAGAAGAGTTAAGAGGAATCATGGCGCAATTAGGTTTCAGAACTTTGAAAGAAATGGTGGGTCAGTCACAAAAATTAAATGTGAACAAAGCGATCAAACATTACAAAGCCAATGGTTTAGACCTATCATCAATTCTGTACAAACCGGAAAAAGCAAAAACAGTTCCGAACCACAATACAACAGAACAGGATCACAACCTGGAAAACGTTTTGGATTTCGAAATCATCAAAGAAGCGATTCCGTCTATTTACAGAAAAGAAAAAACAAGAGTTACGTTTAAAATTAAAAATACAGACCGTTCTGTAGGGGCCATTTTGAGTAATGAAATCTCAAAGATATATGGCGCACAAGGTTTACCTGAAGACACTATTTTAGTTGATTTTGAAGGTTCTGCCGGACAAAGTTTTGGTGCATTTGCTACCAATGGATTGTCGTTTAAAATTCACGGAAACTGTAATGATTATTTAGGAAAAGGACTTTCAGGAGGAAAATTAATTATCAAAGTACCTCCTACTGCCACCTTCAAACCTGAAGAAAATATCATTATCGGGAACGTTGCCCTTTACGGAGCTATTACCGGAGAGGCGTATATTAATGGAATGGCCGGAGAGCGTTTCTGTGTGAGAAATTCCGGAGCAACTGCGGTTGTCGAGGGAATTGGAGATCACGGATGCGAGTATATGACAGGTGGTACAGTCGTGGTTTTAGGAAAAACAGGAAGAAACTTCGCAGCCGGAATGAGCGGTGGTGTAGCTTACGTGTACGATCCTAAACAACAATTCGATGCAACAGTATGCAACATGGAAATGGTTGCCTTTGATCCTATCGAAGAAGAAGACGTAACCAAACTACGAAAACTGATCAAAAACCACTCTTTGTACACCAACAGTCCATTAGCAAAAAGAATTTTAGCAGACTGGGAAAACCAACAAAACAATTTCGTAAAAGTAATGCCAACTGATTACAAAAAAGCATTACAGCGAATTGCAGAAGAGAAAAAAATAGAAGAATTAATAGCTGGATAAATGATTTTAGATTTTAGAGTTCAGATTTTAGATTGAAATTTAACCTTAAAGCTTTGCGAACTTAAAACTTTCAAAAAAGCAAAAACAGAGACCTTGCGTTCTTTGCGGTTAAAAAAATTGGGATTTGGAATTTTAAAATTGGAATTTAAAACATCATTTAGATTTAATTAAAATGTCATGGGTAAAATAGGCGGATTTAAAGAATATAACAGAGCCGACGAAAGTAATTTAGCAGTAGCAGAACGTGTTTCGAACTACAACGAATTTACCATTCCGTTAGCAGAAGATAAGAAAAAAGAACAAGGTTCAAGATGTATGGATTGTGGTATTCCTTTTTGCCACAGTGCCTGTCCGTTAGGAAATTTAATTCCTGACTTCAACGACATGGTACATCAGGAAGAATGGCAGGGTGCATTGGAGATTTTACAATCTACTAATAACTTTCCGGAATTTACAGGCCGCTTATGCCCTGCACCATGTGAAAAATCATGTGTCTTGGGCATCATCAAAGAACCGGTTGCGATCGAAAACATCGAGAAAAACATCATCGAAAGAGGTTTTGCCGAAGGATGGATCAAACCACAAACACCATTAACCAGAACAGGAAAAACTGTAGCCATTATTGGTTCAGGTCCTGCCGGTCTGGCAGCTGCCCAGCAATTGAACAGAGCCGGTCACACGGTAACTGTTTTTGAAAGAGACAATGCTATTGGAGGTTTATTGCGTTACGGAATTCCGAATTTCAAATTAGAAAAAGGAATTATCGACAGACGTGTAGCTATCCTTGAGGCTGAAGGAATCACTTTCAAAACCAATGTAAATGTGGGTGTTAACTTTAGCGTTGAAGAACTGAATGCTTTCGATTCTATCGTATTGTGCGGAGGAGCAACAGAAAGAAGAAGTTTGCCAACTAAAGGAATCGAAAGCAAAGGCGTTGTTCAGGCAATGGATTTCTTAACACAACAAACCAAAGTTTTATACGGAGAATCCATTCCGGATCAGGTGAAGGCAACCGGAAAAGACGTCATCGTAATTGGTGGTGGAGATACAGGTTCTGACTGCGTTGGAACATCCAACCGACACGGAGCAAAATCAGTAACTAATTTCGAAATTTTACCAAAACCTCCGGTTGGAAGAAGCGAATCAACACCTTGGCCTTTCTGGCCCTTGCAGTTGAAAACGTCCTCTTCTCACGAAGAAGGCTGCGACAGAAACTGGTTAATCAATACAAAAGAATTCTTATCCAATGATAAAGGAGAACTGGTAGGATTAAAAACGGTGGAAGTACAATGGAAAATGACTCCGGGTCAGCGTCCTGAATTAATCGAAAAAGAAGGTTCCGAAAAAATCTGGCCATGCGATTTAGCTTTACTGGCTTTAGGATTTACAGGTCCGGAAAAAACTTTAAGCGAGCAATTAGGACTTGAAATTGATATGAGAAGCAACTATAAAGCTAAAAATTACCAAACCAACGTTCCTCACATCTTCACAGCCGGTGATATGCGAAGAGGGCAATCCTTAATCGTATGGGCAATCTCAGAAGGTCGCGAAGCAGCAAGAGAAGTAGATTTGTTCTTAATGGGCTCTACCAACCTGCCAACTAAAGGAAACGGAGATTTACCGAGTTTGTAATTTTTAGGCTACTAAGAGACTCAAACGCTAAGAGAATAATTTTTTTTCTTTGCATTTTATTTAATCTTTATTGCGATAAACAACATAACTACTAACAAACCCTTGAATATAAATTCAAGGGTTTTGTTTTTTTTTTGCCACAGATTATTTTTTTTTCACCACAACCAGAGCGATACCTAACAGACGAAGCAATTCACGAATTATTCTAATTTCTTTTCTGGCTGTTTCTATTTCAAAACATAACCCGTGGTTTCAACCACAGAAAACAATATATGATTACATCCAATCCGCAACGTTTACCGTGGTTGAAACCACGGACTATGTTTTATACATTTTGTGGAAATCCATAATAAAAATTTGCGAAAATTCGTGACCCGAGCGATAGCTAACAGGCGAAGCAATTCACGAATTATTCTAATTTCTTTTCTGGCTGTTTCTATTTCAAAACATAACCCGTGGTTTCAACTACTGGAAAACAATATATGATTACATCCAATCCGCAACGTTTAACATGGTTGAAACCATGGGCTATGTTTTATGCATTTTGTGGAAAAACAAAATAAAAATTTGTAAAATTCGTGACCCTGGCGATAGCTAAAAGGCGAAGCAATTCACGAATTATTCTAATTTCTTTTCTGGCTGTTTCCATTTCAAAACATAACCCGTGGTTTCAACTACTGGAAAACAATATATGATTACATCCAATCCGCAACGTTTAACGTGGTTGAAACCACGGGAAATGTTTTATGCATTTTGTGGGAAAACAAAATAAAAATTTGTAAAATTCGTGACCCTGGCGATAGCTAAAAGACGAAGCAATTCACGAATTATTCTAATTTCTTTTCTGGCTGTTCCTATTTCAAAACATAACCCGTGGTTTCAACCACGGGGACACAATATCATTACATCCAATCCGCAACGTTTACCGGGGTTGAAACCACAGGAAATGTTTTATGCATTTTGTGGAAATCCAAAATAAAAATTTGCTAAAATTCGTGAAAGTAGTGGCAAAAAAAACAATAAAATATATGCTAATCTTTTAATCTGTGATAAAAACTCAGTAACTTAGAGCCTCAGCACCTTAGAAGCTCAAAAGAGAATTTTATAAAAATTCGAAATAACCGACTTTTTGTTTAAAAACAAACAATTTGTTACAATTTGTTATTTTTCTACAAATAATTTGCTGTTAGTCAAAAGTGTAATAACTTTGCTCAAAATAGTTTAAAAATGCAAGCAAAAGATTTACTGCAGTTAGCAGACCAATTTGGAAGTCCATTATATGTTTATGATGCCGAAAAAATCCAATCACAGTACAACAGGTTAACCAAAGCTTTCTCTAAGGTAGAAAACTTGAGAGTTAATTATGCCATGAAGGCATTGTCTAACGTTGCGATTCTTCAGTTGTTAAAGAACATGGGGTCTGGTTTAGATACTGTATCGATTCAGGAAGTTTTATTAGGACTTCATGCTGGCTATGATCCTGACAAAATCTTTTTTACACCAAACGGAGTTTCTCTCGAAGAAATCGAAGAAGTTGCTGCAATGGGTGTACAAATCAATATTGACAACTTATCTATTCTGGAGCAATTCGGAACAAAATATCCTCAGATTCCGGTATGCATTCGTATCAATCCGCACGTAATGGCGGGTGGAAATGCTAATATTTCGGTAGGACATATCGATAGTAAATTCGGAATTTCGGTACATCAAATACCCCATATTTTGCGAATTGTGGAGAATACAAAAATGAGTATTGTTGGAATTCACATGCACACAGGGTCTGATATTCTTGATATCGAAGTATTCCTGTATGCTGCTGAAATCCTGTTTGATACCGCTAAACATTTTAAAGATTTAGAATTTTTAGATTTCGGAAGTGGATTCAAAGTGCCATACAAAAAAGACGATATCGAAACCGACATCGAAGAATTAGGTAAAAAATTATCCAAAAGATTCAATTCTTTCTGTGCGGAATATGGCAGGGATTTAACGCTGATTTTCGAACCAGGGAAATTTTTGGTGAGTGAAGCAGGTTTCTTCTTAGCCAAAGTAAACGTAGTAAAACAAACAACCTCAACAGTTTTCGCCGGAGTGGACAGTGGTTTCAATCACTTAATCCGTCCGATGTTTTATGGTTCACAGCATTATATCGAAAACATTTCCAATCCAAAAGGAAAAGAGCGTTTTTATTCTGTGGTAGGATACATTTGTGAAACGGATACTTTTGCCAACAACCGCAGAATTTCAGAAATTACTGAAGGTGATATTTTAGCTTTCAGAAACGCCGGAGCCTATTGTTTCTCTATGTCTTCGAACTACAATTCAAGATACAAACCAGCCGAAGTTTTATGGAAAGACGGAAAAGGAATCTTAATTCGTCAACACGAAACATTCGAAGATTTGCTTAAAAATCAAATTCCGTTGCCAGAAGAAGTTGCTGCAACAGTTTAAAATAAAAAAAAGAGAATATTGTTAAGTCCCGTTTCATTTTGAAGCGGGATTTTTTTTATTGTAGATTTCAGACTTTAGATTTTAGATTAAAAAACGTATGTCCGGCTGAGCGAAGTCGAAGCCCACGCAAAGTAACCAAAATGTTTGTCATTTAGACGAAGAAGAAATCTTCGTAAGAAACTCCGCAAAGTAAATCGCCAATCTTTACCTAATACTGGATGCGATTTCTCCTTGCGTCGAAATGACAAACTTTACGCACAACAAACCCGACAGGTTTTTAAAACCTGTCGGGTTTACTAACTCCAAAAATTAGAATTTAATATTTTGAATATTTTCCTCCTTGCCCGGATTCCGGCTATATGTTTTGCTCCGTTCTAGGACACAAGGATCTTCTCCATCCCAGACTCAAATTGTTTTTAAAATAAATTACAGATTTACATTACAAATAATTACTTTTGAAAAGTTTTAATTAGTATATAGATTTAAGGGACTTTCAAATGCAATAGTAGCAATTAAAGGTAATCAACTTGAAAATATAGGTCAAATTTCAGAAATCTTAAATTATTTTGAAGATGAAAATCTTATTAATGAAATTTCAGGAGCGGCATAATTTAAAAATGGCTGGACAATTTTAATAGATGAAGAAATGGTATTTGTCACTAAAGAAGATTTACTTCAAGAATTATCTGAGGAATTAGATACAGAAGTCTTTTCTTTTACAATACAATCTACTTCGGCGACTTATGGCTTCTCCTATTTTAATAAAGATATTTCAAGAGTGTTTTTAGTTCAGGATGGAGATATAATAACAAATGAGGGGGATAAAATGATTCAAGAAAAAGATTTGAGTATTGACAAGAATATTTCCAAAAATGAAATTTTAAAGATTGCCAAAAAAATTAGCATTGATACCTAATTTTTGCAATACCTTATATAAAGTAAATAAAAAAGAAATGGCTCAAGACGATCATTCTAAAATAATTAACAAAGTAGCAAAAGAAAAATTAGGACCTTATGGAATAGTTCAAAAAGGAAAATCACGATTATGGATTGATGATCAAGGTTGGTTTATCATTTTAATAGAATTTCAACCGTTTACCCGGAAAAAAGGGACAACGTTAAATGTCGGAATCAATTTTAATTGGTTGAATAATGAATATTTCTCATTTGACATCGGATATAGACAAGATACAGGTTTTGTAGAATATCAAACCGATAATCAATTTATGAAAGAGGTTGAACTATATTGTGATAAAGCCATCGAAATCATACTTAACTTTAGAAATAATCTTCAAAATAATAATCGAAAAAATTTTATTTTAAATTATACATTTACAAGCGAAAGTTTATGGGGAAATTATCATAAAGGAACAATCTTAGGAATACTTGGCGAAACCACTAAAATGAAAAATCACTTTTCAGCAATTTTAAATGAAGAAGCTCAATTTGATTGGATAAAAAATTTGCAATCACAAGTTAAATTTTTAATTGAAAGTAAGGATTTCATCGTGGAAATTAGAAAAATAATAAATGACTCCAGAAAATCAAAAAAGCTTCCTGAACGAGAAATCAATTTATTGTAAGAGAAATATTTTACCCTAATAGGCATTCAATTTACTAAATACAAATTCAGAATTAACTTATAATTGGTTGGAGACAAACTAAACTTAATATTCCACGAGATAGAATGAAATTTTAGAACCATTTATTACAATAGATTTTTTTGCTCTTTCAAAGCAAATGAATTTAACCAACTAAAATAAAAATCTTATTTTTAGCTTAATAAACCAAACCCCAAAAACAAAATGAAACTTACAATTACCCTATCGCTATTATTCCTCCTATTTACAACAAATATATCCAGCCAGACGATTGCTGATTTAAAACTAAAACCTAAAGAAATCCCAAAAGGTTATACTTTAAGCGACGGTCATATTTGTGTTTCTCCTCAGGCCTGCACTTTTTATACTGATATTGAAACGTACAGCAATATGACGGGAGTCTTAAAAAGCAAAGCGGTTCAAAGTTTCAAAAATAAAACAGATAGCGGTTCTATCATGTATTTTGAATTTGAAAACAGGTTTAAAGGTGATAGACTTCTACAGGGAATGCTTTGGGGAAAAGACGGAGAACCAACAAACGAGCATCCGGAAGAATATCTTGCAGAAGGAAAATTTCTGATCATCTGGAGTTTTCGTCCTAACAGTAAGATCAAAGAAAAATCAGAAGCCAAAATTGATGCGATTTTGCAATAAGTTTTATCGAATTTAAAAAAAACATAATGAAAAACTCATATATTTTTATCCTCCTAATTTTTGCTATATCATCTTGTAGTAAAAAATCAGCACTTAATCCTCTTTTAGGTGACTGGAAAATGAAAGAATTGGTAAATAATGGAAATGTATCTGATAAAACTACTTTTACCGATGATTCGATTATTACTGTAATTGATACTGAGGGAAAATCGATTGAGATAAAAGGAATTTATAAGTTTGATCGAAAAAATAAATCTCTGGAAATTACAACCAGATCTTATAATGTAAATTATAAAATTGTCAGTATAGACGATGATCATATGGATCTGGAGGATGCACAATCAAAAAAGATATTTAAATATATCCGATATTAATATACCCGGTAATTTACTCCTCCAATATATTTTTTTTGGGCACGAGCGGAACTCTCGCTAGGGGGACAATAACAAAAGCCCGAAAATCTAATTACATAAGATTATAAAAACTTTAATACTTCCTTTTTTCATAGTCGTAAAGGCATTTATTTTTCCATTTTCAATTAAAAAATATTCAATAATCTTTTCCCCGTCCTTTAAAACGAAGACTTTTGAAAAGTCTTCGTTTATAAATTCTTTTTTAACTTCCTGTGCTTCATTCGCTACGTGTAGTATTTTTAATTTTGATAAATCTTTAGATTGCATTTCTTTTCTTACCAAAGAAATACTATATTCTATAAATTTATCTGAGTCTTCTTTTTTTGCTGTATTACTTTTGTTTTCACAAATGTATTTTTCCTTTATAGAAGTTATTTCAATGTTTTCATCTTTACATGAAGCAAGAAAATCAAAAATTATTTTTTTCTCCTGACTTTGAATATTACAACTAATAAGGGAAATTATGAGGCACTTAATTATTAGATATTTCATAGTGAGTTTAATTTGAATTAGAAAGAGCAATTCCTCCAGTTGTCTTTATAGTAGCACCCGAAGGTAGTGCCATATTTCGAATATCCTGCCCTAAATTACCAGGATTAGTACCACCACCACCTGGCCAAGATCCATCTGTATTTGGTAATTTCAAACCGCCTGCTGCTGAAATCTGTTGAGCAAAATCACTGCAGTTATTTGTATTCAAGTTATATGGGCTTTTATAACTTACAATATTTGAAATTACATTAGATAGTTGTGAGGCATTTAATGTTTGAGATATTCTAACATCATAAGGGTGTGCACTATCATTAATATATGCGGGGTTTGCACTTGGCGCAGTAAAAGGATTTACACCATTAGAAGGGTAAAAACCTATAACTCTAACAACGCCGTTCTGTTCTATAGCTAAAAAAGTATGACCGACATCAGGATTTACAACTCCACTGTAAGCATCTGATCCATTTGCAATAGGTTGATCCACATATACATGAAGCGTTCCCCCTGAATTTAAATTAAAACTTTTTAAGTAATCTTGTCTATTTAATATTTTTTTAGCTTCCTGAGGCGCATTTAATAGAATATTTCTAGACCATGTTCTGACTACTGGCCCTGATATGCCTGGCATATATCCAGGAGGTAAACTTCCGGGACTATAATCAGGAAACCAAGTCCAAGAGCTACATTTAGTATAATTACCTACTGTAACATAGTAGGTACAAACAAGTCTATTTGTTGTATTTTTTGTTTCGCCATAATTGTGTAAACTTACCTCTTTTCCATTTTCAAATTTTCCTGAATATAAAACTTTCTTTTTGGTGTTTTGAACTGTTATATATCCTGAATAATTAGTTCCTGTTTTATAAAGACTAAATTTGCTACTATTGTCAAAACTTTTATTATTAGTAGTATAATCAATGCTAAATACTTTGTATATTTCCTCTTTGTCTTCAATAAAAAGTAATCTCATGTAGTTTTTATAATCTTTATCTTCAATAACATTTGTAGAGGTGTTTTTTATTAAAACAAGAGGCACTTCGACTGCTTTTCTCCCTTCTTCATCAATTATTACAGCATTGTCCCAATCTATATTTTTTGTATATTCTAAGACTTCCAGATTTACATCATTATTTTCAAACCAATTTTTCGCGTTTTTAACAGCAAAATTTTCAGGGTTAGATTCCATTTCTTCCGTTTGACATCTCAAGAATAAGACCGCTGTGCCTATAAAAATAAAGACATAGAAAAAAATATTTATTTTACGCATGATAAAATTATTTAAGTTAATAGTAGTTAAACCCGAATTATTTAAGTAAACTTAATCTTACTTTTAAACAATAATAGACTGTAATTAATAATCTAGCTAAAATTGGTTCTATGTGGTTGATTGATTCAATAAGTGGTTTGTTGAGCTAAAATGATAAGATCAAGACGGTAGAGATGCCCGCTCACGAACAAAAAAACAGAACTAGCCAATTATACAGAGAAAAGAAATAAGAAAAACATCCATTCAAATCATCAAAACCCCTGACAAAAAGACAGAAAAATAACACAAACAACAAAAATATCCAATAAAGTTCAGATATAGGAGTGACGGATCGGTGACGGACCGATGACGGAGGAATGACGTATGAAAAAAACAATGTCAAAAGGGCAGAATAGAAGTAAAAAACCTATCTTGATGAAGTTTTATGCTAGTAAAAACACACTAATCACAACAATAAAAGAAAACTCAAAAAATTATAATTTTAAATAAATCTATTAAATTATATAAGAAAAAGACTATATTTGTTACACGGAAAATCCAAATAAAAAAAAGTATCGCTATAAAAACTTGTTTTTAGCAACTACTATTTTTTAAAGAATTTTAAATATCTTTGAATTATGAGCACAGCAACAAAACCAAATCACATAGGGCGAAAAATCAGCCGTATTCGTGAACTAAAAGACATGAAGCAGGAAGCACTGGCGCAGGCTTTAGGAACCAATCAGCAGGCGGTTTCGATTATGGAAAACAGCGAAACCATTGACGAAGAAAAATTAGTTGAAGTAGCAAAGGCTCTTGGCGTGAGTGTAGAAGCCATTAAGAATTTTTCGGAAGAAGCGGTCTTTAATTATTTTCATAACTATTACGACACAAAAGATAGTGTGTTTAACTCAGGAAGTCATTCAACTAATCACTGTAATTTCAATCCTCTTGATAAAGTAGTTGAACTTTTCGAACGTTTGGTTCAGTCCGAAAAAGAAAAAGTAGAGTATTTAGAAAAATTACTAAAAGAAAAATAATTGTCTCTGTAGAGAACTTCTAATAAAAAATGTGCAAATGTCTTCTCTGACTTTGTACTTTTTTTGTTTTAACCCCAAAATCAAACATCCCCCTAAAAATATCAAAATGAAACTACAAATCCGATTCCTGATCTACTCCATATTATTTCTTACCTATAGTTTTTCGACTTCATTTTTACTCTTGCTGGGCGAAAAATTAAAAGACCACAGATTTATAACTTTAGGCTGCGGTTTTTTCGTAATCAATATTATTTTTTCGCTTTTTGTATTAAAGTGGACACCATTGCTAAGCATCCTTTCTTCCCTTGTCATTGCGGCTTTAGCCTTATTTCTGGCTTTAAAGTTTGGAGACTTACATCTGTTTTCACAATATGATGCGTATGGCGTTAAAACTGCTTTAATGGCCAACGCTATTTTTTCGGTTCTGCTCTGGGAAATTGCGTATCAGATAAAAAGCAGGAAATAATGAAACTATACTTAATAGCATAATTTAGCACCTCGTTTTACGTGTCATTTCGACGAAGGAGAAATCACATAAAGCAGTCACGCGCAGTACAGCCAAACAGAATGTTTTTATATTGATTTCGGAATATAGGGATGCGATTTCTCCTTCGTCGAAATGACACAGGTGAGTTAAATAATCGACAAAATTTTCCAGTACAAAAAAACGTAAGTAATTTAGTTCAAAAAATTATTTACTATGCTAAATCCTCAGACAGGCTTTCATTCGTATTACATTTATATTTTAACAAATAAATATCGCTCTACTTTTTATATAGGTGTAACTAATGATTTAAAATTAAGATTACAGCAACACAAAGAAAATCTCGAAACTAAAACCAAAACATTTGCTTCTCAATATAATCTTGAATTTTTAGTATACTATGAAAAATTCGTTTGGATTCAGGAAGCGATCGCCAGAGAAAAGGAATTAAAAAAGTGGAGGAGAGATAAGAAAATTGCATTAATTACTGCTTTTAATCCAACGTTTGAGTTTCTTAATTATCAGTTTGAAACAGTCTAGGAAAATCATATTCTTTATGGCCATTATATACTTACAGTTGTTTTGTGTCATTTCGACGAAGGAGAAATCACATAAAGCAGTCACGCACAGTAAAGCCAAACAGAATATTTTTATGTTGACTGAGGAATATAGGGATGTGATTTCTCCTTCGTCGAAATGACAGGCTTAAATCTATTGTAAAAACCAAACCTCCTATTCTAGCCCCGATAGAGCCGGTATCCTCGAATCCCGATAGCTATCGGGAGAAGAGATAAAGGCGAAAGCGGGACAGATGTTTATGATGAAAACAAAAATTACTGCTTCGTAAATTTAAAAGTTGCATGGTCTGAATTTAGCTAAAAACAGATATATTTACACCATCAAAAGCAAGCCTTATGCAAAAAATTACTTTATTCGTTTCTATTTTATTCCTGGCGTTTTCATGTGGTGTAAAAACTACGCAGTCCCTGTTAAGCGATGGCAATTATGATGGTGCAATAGACCGCGCCGTAGAAGCATTGAAAACCAAAAAAGACTCCAAAGGAAAACAGGACTATGTGTATTTGCTCGAAGAAGCTTTCGCAAAAGCCAAAGACCGCGATTTACGAAGCCTGGAACTGATGGAAAAAGAAAAAAATCCGGCCAATCTGGAGCGTATCTACAATACGTATGTGCAGCTTACTAACCGTCAGGAAAAAATCAGGCCTTTATTGCCGCTTCAGTTATTAAAACAAGGAAAAAATGCCCAGTTTCCGTTTGACAATTATTCAGACCAGATCGTGAGCAGTAAAAATGCTTTATCGAAATATTTATACGACAATGCAGTAGTCCTTTTAAAGTCAACGAACAAGCTCGATTCCAGAAAAGCATACGATGATCTGGCGTATATCGAAAGCATTAATCCGAATTATAAGAATGCTAAAAAACTGATGGACGACGCTCAGTTTAAAGGAACCGACTTTGTGAATGTGTACGCGACAAACGAAACAGAAATGATCATTCCGAAGCAATTGCAGAACGATTTATTAGATTTCAGCACCTACGGATTAAATGATAAATGGACGGTTTACCACAGCGTCAAACAAAAAAATGTCAAATATGATTATGGTTTAATTCTCAATTTCAGGGAAATCTACATTTCACCGGAACAAATAAAAGAGAAGGAATTTATCAAGGAAAAGCAAATTAAAGATGGCGTAAAAACACTTTTCGACAGCAAGGGAAATCCTGTAAAAGACAGTTTGGGGCGCCCTGTGAAAGTGGATAATTTTAAAACCATCAAAATCAACATTTACGAATACAGACAATACAAAGCCTGTCAGATAACGGCCAAAGTAGATTACCTGGATTTAAAAACCAATCAGTTGCTACAATCTTTTCCCGTAGCCAGCGAGTTTGTTTTTGAGAACATTTATTCTACCTATCGCGGTGACAGAAATGCCTGTGACGAAAACTATCTGGGCTATTTTAATAAACGCGCCGTTCCGTTTCCGAATAACGAGCAGATGGTTTTTGATACCGGAGAAGATTTAAAAGCCAAACTAAAGGACATCATTGTCAGAAACAGATTCAGGTAAGATACAAACACATTACTTTCCTCCCATTTGCCACAAGCAGGTGGGATTTTTTTTGCCTGTTGTAAAAAAAATCATAAAAATATAATGCGAAACCAAAAAGTTGCATATATTTGCAACTGATTGATTGCGTATTAAAATAAAATCAAAATGAAACGAGATATTTTTCAGGCCATTGCCGACCCGACCCGCAGAGCGATTTTAGTATTGATTTCGTCTACCGCATTGACCCCTAATGCAATTGCCGAACAATTTGATACTACCCGTCAGGCGATTTCAAAACACATTAAAATCCTTAATGAGTGTGAATTACTGCAGGAAAAAAAGATGGGAAGAGAAATTTACTATCAACTTAAAATTGACAAAATGAAAGAAATAGATCAATGGCTGGCACAATTTAAAGAAATCTGGGAAAACCGTTTCAGTCAACTGGATCAAGTATTAATGAATTTAAAAGCTAAAAAAAATGGAAAGTAATCTTTTAATGGATTTTACCGTAGACAAAGAAAACAGTACGGTACACATCAAACGGGAGTTCAATGCATCGCTTGACCATGTCTGGTCGGCCTGGACCGAACCTGAACTATTAGACCAATGGTGGGCTCCTGCCCCATTCCTGTCTAAAACAAAAAGCATGGAATTTAAAGTTGGCGGACGAAGATTTTATGCCATGGTCGGCCCTGAAAATCAGGAGAGATGGAGTTTTTTTGAGTACAGTTCCATTTCTCCGAAAACTAATTTTAAATATTCCTCAACTTTCTGTGATGCCGAAGCGAATCCGGATCCAAATATTGGAAGTTCTTACTGGGATCTGACTTTCTCCGAAGAAGGCGATTTGACAATTGTTTCTATTGCCATTAAACGAAACAGCCTGGCGGAATTAGAAAAAATAATTGAAACCGGTTTCAAAGAAGGATTTACACTTATCCTTAAAAATCTGGATAAATTGCTGGAAGAAAAAAGTAACTAATCTCTCCTGTAAATCGGTCTTGCCACTATTTATAAATTTAAAAGCAAACTAAAATGAAAAATACTCTTTTAATGAATTTTACGGTAGATAAAGAAAACAGTACCGTTAACGTAAAACGTGAATTTAACGCTTCAATTGCAAACGTTTGGTCGGCCTGGACAGAACCTGAAATTCTGGATCAGTGGTGGGCTCCTGCTCCGTGGAAATCTAAAACAAAAAGTATGGATTTTAAAGTTGGCGGACGCAGACTTTATGCGATGCTGGGACCGCAGGGCGAAGAACACTGGGCAATAGCTGATTTCACATCCATCAGCCCAAAGACGAACTTTAAATATCTGGATGCTTTTTCTGATGCCGAAGGAAATTTAAATACCGATTTTCCGCGTTCGGACTGGAATGTTACTTTTTCTGAACAGGGTAATTCTACCATTGTTGATGTGGCCATTAAACACGAAAATTTATCCGATCTGGAAAAGATTATTGAAATGGGCTTCAAAGAAGGATTTACCATTGCGATGGAAGGTCTGGATAAAATTTTTGAAGAAGCAAAGTAACTTTTTTCGAAATGAAAGATAAACAATACTTTTAATAAAATATAAAGCCGTCCTGAATAATGACGGCTTTATACTAATTAAAAAAGAACAATTATATGCATTAAAACCTTCTTGCGCCTGGCTATCTCGGCTGGCTTCCTTTCTGCTGTTGCAGACCGTTTTGGATTTTGGAGTAAAGAAAATTATTTCAAAAGCATAAAGTTTCCTCTTTAATTTATAATCCCGATTCTTTCGAATTGTTTTTTTTTTTTTGGGGTTTAGGTTTACCATTACGTTTTTCAAAGAAAAGTCAAATGTAACTGTACATTTGTGCCATTCTTAATTTAAACATCACCTTTAATTACAATTATAAGTTGTATTTTCGATACGTAAAAGTCCGCCAGAAAAGAATAACCTAAAAAAGATTTCAGAACAAATGATTAAAAAATTACTCCCGTTTGAAGAATTAACCTATCATTCCACATTAAAAAAAGAAGCCCTTTTGGTACATCTTCAAAATGAAATTGAAGCCGAAAAATCTTTTGGTTTTGGCACTCAGAGAATATCCTATTCCAAACCTTATATTGGTAAAATTAGCAATCCAACATTTGAACTCAAAAGGGCCATAAGCTACCGAAATTCGTTTTTACCCATTATAAAAGGAGAAATTAAGGACGATAGCAGCGGTTCGAAAATAAATGTAAAAATGGGGCTTCCTGATCTTGTTAAAATCTTTATGTGCATTTGGCTTGGAATCGTCTTTTTGGCCAGCTTAGGAACATTGTACACTTTACTGTATAATAACGGCCTTAAAGAAGGTCCTTTTATATTTATTCCTTTCGTAATGCTTTTTGGAGGTGTAGCCATGGTTGTTCTGGGTTTTAAAATAGAAAGCAAAAAAAGTATAACCGATCTCGAGCAACTACTTCAGGCAAAAAGAAAACCAAACAACAGCAGTCATTAAATACCAAAAAATGAATAAATTTTTCACTCTTATCTTTTTACTTTTTTCTTCTGTTTTACTTTTTGGTCAAAACAGTAAACCTTTTGTCCTTGGGGTTATAGAGGAAATACAATCGAAGGAATTAGGCGAAAATCGAATCCTGAACCTTTACCTTCCCGAAGGGTACAAAGCCGAAGATGCCACAAAATATCCGGTGATTTATTTGCTGGATGGTTCTGCCGATGAAGACTTTATTCACATTGCAGGTCTGGTACAGTTTAATAGTTTCGAATGGATCAATCAGGTTCCGAAATCAATTGTGGTTGGAATTGCCACTGTGGACCGCAGAAGAGATTTTACGTTTCCGACCAGCATCGAAAAAGATCAGAAACGTTATGCATCCTCTGGACATTCTGATAAATTTATTGCCTTTATCGAAAAAGAGTTACAGCCCTTTATCGATAAAAAATACAAAACAACGGTTTCCAAAACCATCATAGGACAATCTTTAGGCGGATTGCTGGAAACCGAAATCCTATTGAAAAAGCCAACCCTTTTTAATCATTATGTAATTGTGAGTCCAAGTATCTGGTGGGATAATGGTTCGATCTTAAATCTGGACAGTCCATTATTTCAGGAGAACTTTAAGCAGGAAACTTCTATTTACATTGCGGTGGGTAAAGAAGGACCAACGCCAACCGACATACCAAGAGTGATGGAAGCCGATGCCAATTTACTTGCCGAAAAAATCAAAGCTTCTAAAAGCAAAAACATAAAAGTATTCTTTGATTATCTTCCTCAGGAAAACCATGCGACCATTTTACATCCTGCGGTTTCCAATGCCTTTAAATTCTTTTATCCGAAAGTGCAGGAATAGATAACGTTTTATAAATCCGATAACAATGAAAACTACAGAACATCCATTAGACAATCCGGTTTGGAATGCTTTAGCAGAAACCCATCAGGAATTTGCCATTGCTTATGATGGTGTCAAATTTTACAATCCAGCGTATTGTCCCTTCGGTGGTTTTGTAGAATCGGAAAACACTGCCGATGCCGTAAAACAATATGCGAAATTGACAGAGAATTTTTTTATCGTTGGCGAAAAACCGCTTCTTCCGGATTCCCTAAAAATTAATAAAGAGCTAATTTGCCTTCAAATGGTAATTTTTCAAAAAATTGATTTGCAGATTAACCTGGAAATTGTGAGGCTTACACCAGCACATAACGAAGCACTATGCGAACTGGTCAATCTGGTGCAGCCCGGTTATTTCAAAAATAAAACCTTTTTACTGGGTGATTACTTCGGAATTTTCAAAGAAGGCCAATTAGTCGCTATCACCGGAGAGCGTATGAAAATGAATGGTTTCACAGAGATTAGCGCCATTATCACACATCCCGACCACACCGGAAAAGGATATGCCAAACAATTGATAGCGTATGTGGTAAACGCCGTTTTTGATCAGCATAAAATTCCGTTTTTGCATGTGGTCGAAAGTAATGCCGGAGCCATTTATCTCTATGAAAAACTTGGTTTTGTAACGAGAAGAAAAATAAGTTTCTGGAATATTGTTTAGTTTTTCAAACGAAATTCCAATCAAAAAATTCCAAATTCCAATTTTTTTTTTAACTTCACGAAAAAAGAAATTCCAAATTCCAATTCTTAGACTTTGTGAAAAAAAATACAATCCTTCGACTCCGCTCAGGAAGACATCGTACATAAATCTAAATACTACAATCTAAAATCTATATTCTAAAATCTATATTCTAAAATCTACAATCAAACCTCACCCCAGCCAACCGTCGCGGTCTAAACTTCGGTACTGAATGGCCTCGGCAATATGCGAGGTAATGATCTTTGCAGAATCATCTAAATCGGCAATTGTACGGGCTACTTTCAGGATCCTGTCGTAAGCGCGGGCAGAAAGATTGAGTCGTTCCATGGCGGTTTTGAGCAATTCTTTTGATGGATCGTCCAGTCCGCAAAACTCCCGGATGAGCTTGCTGCTCATTTGTGCGTTGTAATGAATATTTTCTATATTTTCGAATCGGCTGGTCTGAATTTCACGGGCTTTAGTCACCCGTTTTCGGATTTCAACACTGCTTTCGGCTTTTCGGTCATCTGCTAATTTTTCGAAAGGAACCGGTGTCACTTCGATATGAATGTCGATCCGGTCCAATAAAGGCCCGGAGATTTTGCTCATATAACGCTGCATTTCGTGTGGTGAGGAAGTATTGGGCATACTTGGATCGTTAAAAAAGCCACTCGGACTCGGATTCATACTCGCCACCAGCATAAACGATGACGGATAGGTGACCGTAAACTTGGCTCGTGAGATAGTGACCTCGCGATCCTCCAGCGGCTGGCGCATCACCTCGAGAACATCCCGTTTGAATTCCGGCAATTCGTCTAAAAATAAAACGCCGTTGTGTGCCATTGAAATTTCACCCGGCTGCGGGTAACTCCCTCCGCCTACCAGAGCGACATTGGAAATCGTATGATGCGGACTTCGAAACGGCCGCTGGTTCATTAACCCCACTTCTTTTAATTTGCCGGCAACACTATGAATTTTGGTGGTTTCCAAAGCTTCCCGCAACGTCATGGGCGGTAAAATGCTGGGCAGTCTTTTGGCAAGCATCGTTTTTCCCGCTCCGGGCGGGCCAATCAGGATGATGTTGTGTCCGCCAGCAGCAGCTATTTCCATGCAACGTTTGATACTTTCCTGTCCGCGTACATCCGAAAAATCAAATTCAGGAAAGTCCAGTGTTTTGTAGAACTCGGTTCGGGTATCAATGGTAGTAGGTTCCAGAGTTCCTTTTCCCTCAAAAAAAGCGATTACTTCTTTTAAATTTTCAACTCCGTACACATCAAGACCAGCCACAATCGCGGCTTCTTTTACATTTTGTTTCGGCAGGAAAAAACCTTTATAACCTTCTTCTTTGGCTTTTATGGCAATGGGCAAAGCGCCGTTTATGGACTGCAGACCTCCGTCAAGCGAAAGTTCCCCCATGATAATGTATCGATCCACTTCTGGTGCTTTGATCTGATCGGACGCTACCAAAATTCCGATTGCCAACGGCAAATCATAAGCCGAACCTTCTTTTCGCAAGTCAGCAGGAGCCATATTGATGGTTATTTTTTTCCCGGGAAGCGAATATTCATTGTTCTTCAAAGCTGCCGCAATCCGGTAACTGCTTTCTTTTATGGCATTATCAGGCAAACCCACCAAATGATACCCAATTCCTTTATCAATATTTACCTCAATGGTAATCGTTGTGGCTTCTACTCCAAAAACAGCGCTGCCGTAAACTTTAATCAACATAGTATTCTTTATTAAATGTTTTTAAAACTAATTAAAAATATTTAATTTATAGCTTTTTTACTACAAAATATTAATGTTTAAAAATTTAGCCCAATCCGATTTTTCACTTCTTCCACCATTTTACTCAAATCCAGACTGTTCTGATGCGACCACAATTTACTTTCGATTTGATGGTTTTGAATACAGGTGTGACATTCTATAGCTTCATGTGCATACCCTTTCCCTAAATTGGGCAAACAGAAAGTTTCTTCCTTTCCGTCTTTAAAAACAGCATAACCATCCGCCATAAACCACGGGGTATTAAGTTCTATTCGGCCCTGATTTCCGTTGATTGTAGCTTTTATATCACCATCATAAAGTATAGAAGCCTGTAAAACAGATTGCGCGTTTTGGTATTGCAAAAGCATAGCGGTCTGCAGATCGATTCCGTTTTTATGAAGGAGAGATTTGGCTGTAATTTCTTTTGGAAGTCCAAGGAGCACATAAGAAAGAAACAGCGGATAAACGCCAATATCGAATAAAGCTCCTCCGCCAAGATTTTTATCAAATAGCCTTCCTCCTGCTGCTTCGTCGGCATAAAAAGCAAAATCGGCCTGTATGCTTTTTAGGTCGCCAATTATGCCCTGATTTACTTTTTCTAACACTTCCTGAACAGACGGAATAAAACGGGTCCAGAAGGCTTCCATAAAAAACCTGTTGTACTTTTTCGAAGCTTCAGTCATACGAACGGCATCCTGATACGAGAGTGCCATTGGTTTTTCACACAAAACGTGTTTACCGCTTTCTAACGCTTTTATAGTTAATTCCGCATGGGAATCATGCGGCGTGGCGATGTAAACAATCTCCACCTGAACGTCTGCAAAAAGCGCTTCATACGAATCATAGGCTTTTGTACAGTGGTATTTTTCGGCAAATTCAGTTGCTTTTTCCTTATTTCGGGACGCCACTGCTTTCAATTCGGCATCCTCCAGCAATAGCAAATCAGTCGCAAACTGGCTGGCAATATTTCCGAGGCCAATAATCCCCCATTTTATCCTGTTCTTATTTGTCATAAAATTCTTTAAAGCCCTAAATCAAAGGATTACCTAATAATGTGTAAAATAAAGAAAAAACATTTTAAAAAAAACAAAAGCAGTATAACATATATTTCATATTTTTAGCATCAAATCATCAAATAACCTATGAAAAAAGCCTTACTCTTACTCTTTTTCTCTGTTTTTTTAACAAAAACACAGGCACAAAATTATTTCCCTGTTAATGAAAGCGTGCAGAACAAAACTAAAAATTACACTGTTTTTACGAACGCTACCATCTATGTTTCGCCAACCCAAAAAATCGAAAAGGGAACTTTACTGATTCAGGACGGTAAAGTAGTGGCGGTCGGAAATACCGTTTCTATCCCTAAAAATAGTATCACTATAGATCTTGAAGGAAAAACTATTTACCCTTCCTTTATTGATATTTATACCAGTT
This sequence comes from Flavobacterium sp. LC2016-23, assembly GCF_009674775.1. Taxonomy (GTDB): domain Bacteria; phylum Bacteroidota; class Bacteroidia; order Flavobacteriales; family Flavobacteriaceae; genus Flavobacterium. The sequence continues at coordinate 81,881 of NZ_WKKE01000021.1, forward strand.
TCGGAATTGAAAAACCAAAAAGAAACCTAAATCCTGACGGCGACCGCAGTCCTTTATATGACACCAAAAGAGTGGGCTATTACTGGAATGAAAGTATTCGTCCTGAATTAAACGGATACGAAACTTTTAAATATGACACTGCAAAAGCCGAAGAATTATTAAAAGCCGGCTTTGGCGTTGTGGGTACCCATATTGCTGACGGAGTGGCACAGGGAACCGGAGTGTTAGTAGCCCTGAATAATACAGAAAACAGCAAACAAATTATAGCAGACAAAATTACCAATCATTTTGCTTTTACCAGAAGTTCCCTAACCAATCAGGCATATCCGAGTTCCTTAATGGGGATGATGGCCCTGCTGCGTCAGATGTATCTGGATCTGGACTGGTATAAAAAAGGGAATTCCGAAACCAGGGATTTATCGCTGGAAGCGCTGGCTGCCAACGAAAAACTGGTTCAGATATTTGCTACTGAAGACAAACTGAACAGCCTAAGAGCGGCTAAAATTGCCAAAGAATTTGGTTTAAACTACGTTTTAAAAGGCAGTGGAAATGAATTCGAAAGAATCGAAGAGATCAAAAATACGAAAGCCCAATTTATTATTCCGATCAGTTTCCCTGAAGCGTATGATGTTTCCAATCCGTACTTATCCAATCAGATCGAACTGGCCGATATGCGTTTTTGGAATCAGGCTCCTGCCAACCTTAAAGTGCTCTCCGATAACGGAATTGTTTTTGCTTTAACAACCGATAAACTGAAGAAAACGGAAGACTTTAAAACTAATTTATTAAAAGCCATAAAATATGGTTTTGACAAAACGAAAGCTTTGGAATCGTTAACCACAATTCCGGCTGCGATCTTAGGAAAAAGCAATGAAATCGGAAGTTTAAAAACCGGCAGTTATGCCAATTTCGTGATTACGTCCGGTGAAATTTTCGATGAAAAAACCGTTCTATACGAGAACTGGGTTCAGGGAACCAAATATGTAGTCAATGATATCATGGCGAAAGATATTCGTGGTAACTATGAGCTAACGATTGGAAATGATACCTATAAATGGAAAATTGACGGAACGCAAATAGCTCCGAAATCTGAAATAACGACGGTAGCTGCTGCAAAAGTAAATAGTACTTTTAACTTTTCTAAAAACTGGATTTCTCTGGTATTAAAACCCGGCGACACGATTAAATCTAATTTTACGCGTTTGACCGGATTGGTAGAAAAACCGGAAATTCTGTCCGGAAAAGCAGTGCTTTCAGACGGAAGCGAACTGATCTGGAATGCGAAAAGAACAAGTCTTTTTACGGAAGTAAAAGATACGATTAAAGCAGAAAAACCAAATCCAATCCTTCCGACTACTTATCCTAACGTTGCTTTTGGGGATTCAAAAAAACTAACGGCACAAACCTTACTATTCAAAAATGCCACTGTCTGGACCAATGAAAAAGAAGGTATTTTAACAGAAACCGATGTTTTAATTAAAAATAGAAAAATTGCCGCAGTGGGCAAAAACCTTTCAGATCCGTCAGCGGTTGTAATTGATGCCAAAGGAAAACATATCACAAGTGGTATTATTGACGAACATTCGCATATTGCCATTTCCCGGGGTGTAAACGAAAGCGGTCACAACTCGACAGCAGAAGTTACCATTCAGGATGTAGTCAATTCTGAGGATATTAATATCTACAGAGATCTGGCCGGAGGCGTAACGATTTCACAATTGTTACACGGATCTGCCAATCCAATTGGCGGGCGCTCGGCGATTGTAAAATGGAAATGGGGATCGGCTCCGGACGACATGTTATATAAAAATCAGCCTAAGTTTATCAAATTTGCTTTAGGAGAAAATGTAAAACAAGCCAATTGGGGCATTCAGAATCCAACCCGTTTTCCACAAACAAGAATGGGAGTTGAACAGGTTTTTACGGATTATTTTCAACGTGCAAAAGAATATGACGAAAGCTGGAAAACATTTAATTCGGGTTCCAAAAAAGGAAAAGCACCAAGAGTGGATCTGGAATTGCAGACCTTAGCTGAAATCCTCAGCAAGGAAAGATTTATTACCTGCCACTCCTATATTGAATCCGAGATTTTGATGTTGATGAATGTTGCTGAAAAATTCAATTTCAGGGTAAACACATTCACTCACATTCTGGAAGGGTACAAAGTCGCTGATAAAATGAAAGAACATGGTGTAGGAGCTTCTACCTTTTCAGACTGGTGGGCTTATAAATTTGAAGTGAATGACGCGATTCCGTTTAACGGACCGATCATGCACAATGCCGGATTAGTGGTTGCTTACAATTCTGATGATGCTGAAATGTCCCGAAGATTAAATCAGGAAGCGGCGAAAGCTGTAAAATACGGAAATATCTCTGAGGAAGAAGCCTGGAAATTTGTTACGCTGAATCCTGCCAAGCTTTTACATATTGACGATAAAACAGGAAGTCTTAAAGTAGGCAAAGATGCCGATGTAGTCTTATGGAGCGACAATCCTTTGTCTATTTATGCCAAAGCCGAAAAAACAATTATCGAAGGGGTTGTTTATTTTGATATTGAAAAAGATGCCGAAAAACAACTGTCTATTGCCAAAGAAAGAAGTCTTCTGATTGGTCAGATGCTACAGGAGAAAAACAAAGGAGCAAGCACACAGAAACCTGCCAAAAAAGAAAAAAAGGAGTATCACTGCGATACTTTAGAACAATAATAATGGCACCGTCAGCTAATTTTCAAAGTTAAAAAAACAGATAAAATGAAAAACAAACACCTCTATATATTGCTGCTCTTGTTTTGTGCGTCACTTGCAGTAAATGCACAGCAAATACCGGCTCAGAAACAAACCAAATCCATTTTGATTTTAAATGCCACAGCACACTTAGGCAACGGAACCGTGATTGAAAACAGTGCTATTGGATTTAAGGATGGAAAAATCACTTTGGTTGCGGATGCCACTACAATCAGACTTGCTGCTGGTGCCTATGATACCACCATTGATGCCAGCGGCAAACAGATCTATCCCGGATTTATTGCCCCGAACTCTACCCTTGGTCTGGTAGAAATAGATGCCGTAAAATCATCGGATGATCAGGAAGAAATTGGGAGTTTTAATCCAAATGTAAGAAGTATCATTGCTTACAATTCAGAATCAAAGGTCGTTGAAACCGTACGTCCCAATGGAATTTTAATCGCGCAGATCACTCCGCGCGGCGGCAGAATATCAGGTACCTCTTCTGTAGTGCAACTGGATGCCTGGAGCTGGAAAGATGCTGTTTTAAAAGAAAACGACGGCATTCATCTTAATTTCCCGTCTACTTTCAGAAGATCCGGATCGTGGTTTGAACCCGGAATAGTAGAACCTAATAAAGATTATCCGAAACAGGTGGAAGAAATAAATGCTTTCCTGGCCAATGCCAAAGCCTATAACCAAACTGCAGCAAAAGAAAAAAACATAGTACTGGAAGCTACAAAATCCCTTTTTGACGGATCACAAACGCTTTATATCCATGCAGATGAAGAGAAACAAATTATGGACGGAATACAATTGGCTGTTAACAATCAGATTAAAAAGATTGTAATCATTGGCGGATTTGAAGCCTATAAATGTGCCGATCTTCTGCAGAAATATACTATTGGAGTATTACTTAGACGTGTACATGATATGCCAACGAGTGATGATCAGGATGTAAACCTGCCGTATAAAATAGCTAAAATACTTACTGACAAGGGTATACTTGTTGGTCTTGAGAATAGTGGAGACCATGAGCGTATGAGCACAAGAAATTTACCATTTCTTGCCGGAACCTGTGCTGCTTTTGGTTTAGATAAAGAAAAGGCTTTACAGTTAATAACCTCAAATACGGCAAAATTACTGGGAATTGATTCTAGCTGCGGTACACTGGAAACAGGTAAAGATGCGACATTATTTATTTCTGAAGGAGATGCTTTAGACATGAGAACAAATAAACTTACGGCTGCCTTTATTCAGGGAAGAACCATTAATCTGGAAACTTTTCAAACTAAATTAGACGATAAGTTTAAAGCAAAGTACAATCAGAAATAAGTAGATTAAACATAAAAGTAAGGCGCCAATTGAAAACTCATTTGGCGCCTTTTTATTTGAAAAAAATCTACATTTTAAATAAGATCATTAAAGATACAGATGTTATTACTCTTAAATTCAGAATTATTATACCGGTTTTATGTTAACAGAGCACATAAAAACCCTTTTCTGATGATTTCAAGATTACTAAATTGTAAATTTTATATCTATTTTAACAAATACACGCAAAACAATGGGGGTTAAAATGAAAAATTAACAAAAATCAAACATTAGACTCTATTTTTTATAGGGGTGTCGAATGATTTTATATTTTTATCAAAAATTTAAAACTAAATAACTATGCGAAAAATTATTTTAAGTGTGATTCTTATCACTATTTTGGTACTAACCTTTGTCTCGAACTTCATCTTAACAGATAACCCGATACCTGCAGAAGCTGTAAAGTTTGATACAGGAGACACAGCCTGGATGATTGTAGCAACTGCATTTGTACTGCTTATGACACCGGGACTTGGATTTTTCTACGGAGGTATGGTAGGTAAGAAAAACGTTATCAGTACCATGCTGCAAAGTTTTATGGCCATGGTAATTGTTACTATTTTATGGGTAGTAGTTGCTTTCGGATTGGCATTTGGACCTACGATTGGAGGAATTATCGGAAACCCTCTTCCTAATTTATTCTTTCAGGGTGTCGGTACTAATACTGCATGGAGTCTTGCCCCAACAATTCCTTTCATGTTATTCGCATTATTTCAGGCTAAATTCGCCATCATTACACCTGCTTTAATCACTGGTGCTTTTGCAGAACGTGTTCGTTTCTGGGCTTATTTATTATTCATGGTTTTATTCATATTAGTTATATATGCTCCCTTAGCACACATGACGTGGCATCCTGACGGAGTTTTCTTTAAAATGGGAGTATTAGACTTCGCCGGAGGAACAGTAGTACACATGAGTGCTGGTTGGGCTGCATTGGCCGGAGCGATCTTCTTAGGAAAAAGAAAAATTCAAAAAGTTAATCCTGCAAGAATTACTTATGTATTATTAGGAACAGGTTTATTATGGTTCGGCTGGTTTGGTTTTAATGCAGGTTCTGCCTTAGGTTCAAACGGATTAGCTGTTCAGGCTTTAGGAACTACAACTGTTGCTGCTGCAGCTGCTGCAATGGCATGGGTTTTCCTTGACAAAATAATCGGACACAAATTATCAGCTCTTGGCGCTTGTATCGGAGCTGTTGTAGGTCTTGTTGCTATTACTCCTGCCGCTGGTTTCGTAAGTATTCCTCATGCTATTTTCATCGGAGCTTTTGCTGCTATCGTAAGTAACCTTGTAGTAAGCAAATTCCCTAAAGGAAAAATTGATGACGCTTTGGATGTTTTTGCCTGTCACGGTGTTGGTGGAATGGTAGGAATGTTGTTAACTGGTGTTTTTGCCTCAAAAGCCATCAACCCTGTAGTTGGAGACAACCAAGGTTTGATTTTCGGTACACCGACCTTGTTTATCAACCAATTGATTGCTTTGGTAGCCGTTTCTATCTTCGCTTTCGTAGGTTCTTACATCTTATTCTTTGTAGTAAATAAAATCACTCCTCTAAGAGTTACTGAAGAAAAAGAAGAACTAGGTTTAGATATCTCTCAACACGGAGAATACCTGTAAGAAATTTAAATTTCAAACATAACAAAAAACAAAACAGCCCTCTGATTAAAACCAGAGGGCTGTTTATTTGAATTAAATCGAACCTAACTAATACATATTCTATATTCTTGACTCTTTCTTCTTGACTCTTTTATTCTTGACTCTTTATTCTTTATTCGTGACTCTTACACACCCCACTCAAATCATTTAAAATTCCCAATCCCCACTTTCAGCCATTGCAAATATTCGTCAACGCCAACATAACTTATAGTAGGTTTTGAAGTATTTAAATTTTTACCTTCCAGATCCGTTATCACATATAAAGGCTGTGTATTCGTTTTATATTTTGAGATCATAAAATCGGTCCATTTATCACCAACCGTAATAATTTCATCACCTGAAGCTGTTTTAAACTGCTCATTTTTCGGCAATTCCCTTTTATCATCAACATAAAGAGAAATCAATACCACATCATTTTTTAATATGGGTAAAATGCTCTCGTCTGACCAGACATTATTTTCCATTTTACGACAGTTCACACAAGCATAACCGGTAAAATCAAGCATAATGGGTTTATTGACCGATTTTGCAAATGCCAGTCCATCTTCGTAATCATGAAAAACCATTATGCCATGCGGCCCTAATTCTGCTCCTTCCGGCAAACCTTTTTCTGAACCGGCATTTGAAACACCTGAACCTCCCACACCAAGCGGACTTTCACTATATTGCGGCGGTGGCGGGAATGCACTAATCAATTTCAAAGGTGCGCCCCAAAGTCCAGGAATCAGGTAAACGGTAAAAATCAGCGTAAGCAATCCCAGATATAATCTTCCCACCGAAATATGCTGTAGCGGACTATCGTGTGGTAAGGTAATTTTTCCGAATAAGTACAACGTCAGGGCTGCAAATATCGCGATCCAGATCGCTATAAAAACTTCTCTTTCCAGAAAATGCAATTGTAAAACCAAATCGGCATTGGATAAAAATTTGAAAGCCAAAGCCAATTCTAAAAATCCTAAAACTACTTTTACCGTATTCAGCCAGCCACCGGATTTTGGCAAAGAATTCAACCAGCCCGGGAACATCGCAAACAGCATAAAAGGCAATGCCAAAGCTAATGAAAAGCCCAACATTCCTATTACAGGAGCAATTCCGCCATTGGAAGCCGCTTCAACCAATAAAGTTCCGACAATTGGACCTGTACAGGAAAAAGAGACAATCGCCAGCGCTAAAGCCATAAACAATATTCCTATTATTCCACCTCTGTCTGCCTGCTGATCTACTTTGTTTCCCCATGAATTTGGAAGCATAATTTCAAAAGCTCCCAAAAATGAGGTAGCAAAAATAATAAGTATCACAAAGAATATCAGGTTAAACCAGACATCTGTAGACAACGCATTTAAGGCGTCAGCACCAAATATTTTGGTTACAATCAAACCTAATATCACATAAATAGCAATAATTGAGAAACCGTAAAAAATAGCATTTCTGATTCCCTTTGCCCTGCTTTTGCTTTGCTTGGTAAAGAAACTTACCGTCATCGGGATCATCGGAAACACACAAGGCGTTAACAATGCCGCAAAACCGGATAAAAAGGCAATAAAAAAGATAGACCACAAGCTTCTTTGCGGAGCCTTAACCGGAATCTCTTCTTTATCGGGAGTTTGTGCAACCGCTGCTTTTGCTTTTTCTGATGCAGCAGTCACCACTGCTTTATCTATAGTATCAACTACCAGCCCCGGTCTTTTTGTTTCATCAAGTTTCACTTCTGAAACCGCAGCAACGGCCTCCATTTTGAATGAGGACGGAACTACAATCGAGAATTTTTTATTTGAATTGATACAAACTTCTTTACAAACCTGAAAATCAAAATCTACTTCAACAGTTTTCAGATTTGGATTTGTAATCGTAATTTCCTGTTCGATGTGCGCTTTACCTTCAAAAAAAGTTTCATTAACACCAAAAACATCATTAAAGGCGGTCTTGGTTTTTCCTTCTTTGGCTTTTCCTACCAGGTTATAATTCCCTTTTTGGTTTTTAAACACAATTTCCAAAGGAAGCGGACCTCCGTCTGGCGTAAATTGGGAATACATATGCCATTCTTTTTCTATTGTTCCATCAAAAATCAGAACAGCATTGCTTCCTGATTTCTTTTCGATTTTAGCGGTCCATTTTACCGGTTCAAGAATTTGGGCATTACCTTTTGCAAAAGCAAAAATGAAAAACAACAAAAATACAATGGTTTTATTCCAACCATTTTTTGATGTAATCGTTTGACGGGATTGATTAAAGTTCATTATTGTAGTTCTATTTTAAGTATTTTATTTGTAGTATTTTCTATTTTAAAGCGTTCGTCCTGTCGAATTCCAATAACCCAGACAATCTGTTTATCAGAACACAAAATCCAGATTTTTTCTTTGTCTATGAGGGATAATTTTTCATCTTTGAAAAGCTTACTCACTTTTTTAGATTTCCCCTGCATGCCAAAAGGATGAAAAACATCTCCTTCCTTCCATTTACGTAAAACCAAAGGAAAACGGATTTTTTCTTCGTCCACAAATATAGTCCTATTTGATTCTATTGTAATGTCATCTACCCGACAAAGCTTCAATCTTAAGGGAAAATTAACTTCTGAATCCGTTTCATTAATTTGATATACTGCATTTTCGTGAACTTCCGGAACCGGACTTAAAATCAAAGTATCCCTGTTTTTCAACAACCGGAATTCTTCAGCAAACACTTGTTTTCCGGATTGCCCGTCAACCAAATCATAAATATCATTCCACGCCAGGAATCCAAATTCATTCAGCCATTGATACAGGTACGATTTATAATTGGGTAACTTTTTAAGCTGATTCAAATCGAAATGAATATCCTCCCCTTCTTCTTTCGCAACCTGCTGATAAATCATAATCGATGCATCTTCAGCCATTTCCTGTGATTCCTGCAAAAAAGACTGCGTTTTTTGAAATGCACTCAAAAAACCAGGATTGATCTCTTTTAAAATCGGAACTAAATCATGGCGGATTTTATTGCGAAGATATTTATTGGAGGCATTACTGCTGTCTTCTCTCCATTCTATGTTATTTTCCTCTGCATACTGAAGGATTTCATCTCTTGAAAAAGGCAAAAGCGGACGAATAATTTTATCATTCTGTTCCGGAATTCCCGTTAATCCGTCAAGACCAGTGCCTCGTGTTAAATTGATAAGGAAGGTCTCAAGATTATCATCGGCATGATGTGCTGTCAGAATGTAATCAAACTGTTCTGTTTCCAGAAGTTCATAAAACCAGCTGTAACGTAATTCACGGGCAGCAACCTGAGTTGATAGTTTATAATCTTTCGCAAAAGCTTCCGTGTCAAATTGAGTGATAAAAACCGGAATATTATTTTCGTCGCAATACTGTTTAACAAAGTTCTGGTCACCAAAACTTTCCAATCCGCGAAGCTGAAAATTGCAATGCAAAACAGCGATTTCATAAGGCAAATGCTTTAATAAATACAGCAAAACCATACTGTCCAGGCCTCCGCTCACAGCGAGAAATAACTTCTTATCTTCCAAAAAGGAAAATCTTGAAAGGAGATGATTTTGAAATTTTGAAAACATTCGATAAATGTAAAAAATTAAATTTGATCTATTTTTAAATGAAATGTTAAGCGTTGTATTTTTTTTTTTGCCACGAATTGCACGAATTGGCACTAATTATTTATTCACGCAGATTCTGCAGATTGAGCAGATTTTTTTAAATCATTTTAATACTGTAATCTGTGGCAAAAGAGCTGCTCAATCTGCTCCGGTAACCATCGGGAGTGGCAAAAAAATCGTGCCAATTCGTGCAATTCGCGGCAGCCTTCTTTATAAAATCTACTGCAATACCTCATGCATTGCCTTAGCTTTCAGCAGACATTCTTCGTATTCTTTTTCAGGAACAGATTGTGAGGTAATGGCGCTTCCTACTGAAAAAGAAACATATTGATTTTCGTGATTGTATAAAATACTTCTGATCACCACACTAAAATCAAAATCGCCGTCCGGTGTAAAATAGCCCACGGCGCCACTGTACAAACCACGCTTGGTTTCTTCCAGGTTCTCAATGATTTTCATTACCGAAATTTTTGGTGCGCCAGTCATACTTCCCATCGGGAAAGTCGTTTTTAGAACATCCACAGGTGCATATTGAGAGTCCAATTTTGAAGTTACGGTAGAAATCATCTGATGTACCTGCAAAAATGAATAAATTTTACAGAGTTCCTTCACTTCAACGGACCCTTTTTGCGCGGTATGCGATAAATCATTCCGGACCAGGTCGGTAATCATGATATTTTCGGCGCGTTCTTTGGCATCGTTTTCCAGATCCTGTTTCGATTTTTCATCGGTAACGGGATCGGAAAACCGTTTTGAGGTTCCTTTGATCGGTTGGGAAATCAGATTTTCCCCTGATTTTTTTAGATAACGTTCGGGTGACGCAGACAGTAAAAACTGCTTGTTATTTCTAAAGAAAACTGAAAATGGTGCCTTCGAAATCGTATTCAGTTTTTGGAATTTCTCCAGCGGATTTATAATGGCATCTTCAGCGAAAAATTCCATACAAAAATTGGCTTCATACATATCCCCTATATGAATGTGCTCCAACATTTTAGTTACTTTTTCTATGTAGGATTCTTTTGAAATTCTTTGTTGAATCAGGATTTTATTCAGCGTTTGAAAAGCATCAGACTGAGTCGTCATAATTTCATCATAATCCTCTTCGATCTCATCATCGCAAACAAACAGATACTGAATTTCGAGTTCACTCCCTTTGAGAGTAAATATTTTTTTAGGCTGGAAGAAAAACAAATCCGGAAAATTCAATCCGTCAAAATTATCGGATTTCAAATGTTCGACATTGTTTTTCAGATCATAGGCCAGATACCCAAAAAGCCAGTCTTTTGTATTGGACTGGTATTGTTTTAAATCGTCGAAAGCGTTATGAAAATCGGTTTTTAAAGACGTAAAAGCATCTAAGGCAAGCATACAATCGAAACTTGAATATTCTTGCGGATAGGAATTACTATCCAGAAAAACAATCTCCCGAAATTGTTGTGCCCAAATTAAAAGCTGCTGCTTAAACTGCTCCGGATCCGCAATATGTTTATGGATGGTAACTCTCAAATGTGGTATATTTTTAAGCTTCAAAATTACGACAAAAAAAATCCTTCGATAAAATAATCCTCAAAAATTATTGGCACGCTTTTTAGTACACGAGATTAACAACCTTATAAACTTATTTCCCCATTTGATAAAGAATTATGCTATACCAAAAAAAGTATTTACATCGTGTAAATCACTTCCTTATTAATCAACCTTTTAACCCTTTATGAAAACAATTGCAAAATTAAGCCTGGCCTCAATGGCCGTAATCGCCTTACTCTTTTCCTGCAAAAAATCGGATGGCTCTGTCGGAGGCCAAAATTCAGATTATGCTGCCGAGACAGCAGACAGTACAGCCGTTTCGTCTTCTGCAGCGGTAGAAAAAAAAGACAGCAAGCAAAAATTCATCCGAACCGCCGATCTGAAATTTAAAGTCCGAAATGTTGCAAAATCAACTTATGCGATTGAAAATGCTGTCCAGAAATTTGGGGGTTTCGTTACTTATACCAATCTGCAAAGTACTATTCAGGAGCAAATTAAAACCAAAGTGAGTCAGGACAGTACTTTGGAAACTACAAAATATACCGTAGAAAATAATGTTACCATTCGTGTTCCCAATACGCAACTGGACACCGTAATCAAAACCATCGCCAGACAAATTGATTTTCTGGACTTTAGGGTAATCAAAGCCGATGATGTTTCGCTAAAGCTTTTATCCAATCAGCTTTCCCAGAAAAGAAGCGGGGTTACCGAAAAAAGAGTTGCAAAAGCCATTGATACTAAAGGCCAAAAAATCAATGATATTATGGAAGCCGAAAATACACTGGCCAATCAGAAAGAAGCTCAGGATAATGCTGTAATTGAGCATTTATCCCTGCAGGATCAGATTAACTTTAGTACCATCACCCTTCAGTTGTATCAGAACGAAACAATTAAACAGGAAATAACCGCGAGCGAAAAAGACAGTAGTGCCTACAAACCTAATTTAGGTATTCAGGTGATTGATTCTTTAAAGAATGGCTGGTATATTCTTGAAGCCATTTTTGTATTTCTGCTAAATCTATGGCCGTTTATCTTATTAAGTATCGCAGGCTGGTTCTTTTATAGAAAATATAGCATAAAATAATCTAAAAGTGTTAATAAAGCAGTAATTTAATAAGAAAAAATTCATTATATTTGATATAAGCTTAAATTAATCCCAAAATAGGATTGTATTGATTGTAGAATTCTTAATAAATCAGGCGGAAAATGATTTTTATTTTATTACAGGATTCAAATTGTGTAATGTTTATCAGCAAATAATTTATATTTTTTAACCTAAAAATCCTAGTATTATGAAAATTGCTACCATTATTGTCCGAGTTTTGATTGGTCTTTTATTACTTTTTGCTTCTATTAGTTACTTTTTCAATTTGATGCCCGCAGAGCCAGTTACTAATGATAATTTCAAAGCTTTTAATGTTGGCTTAATCGCCTCTACTTATTTAATGCCTTTAGCTAAATCAATCGAATTAATATGCGGATTAGCTTTTGTATCTGGCCGTTATGTAACATTAGCCAACATTTTGATCTTACCCATCACTATTAACATCCTGTTCATCAATTATTTTATGTCGCCGGAACATTTGCCTATTGCCGGATTACTATTCCTGGCTAATATCTTCCTGATTTACAGATATTGGAACAATTACAAAAGTGTTTTCACGGTATAAATCATTTTCCATTAAAAATAAAAAACCCGGCGATTTTAAAATCGCCGGGTTTTTTATTTTTAATTTATTTTATCGTGTTTTACCCAAACCAGATCTGAAACCTTATACCCTATTTCCTGTGCTTTTATCAGGAAATCAGCTTTTACACTTTCCGGAATCGTCGTTTCCCTCGAAAGGATCCACATGTATTTCAGGTTTTCTCCGACCACAAGTGCGTACTTGTAATTATCTTCAACTGCAATGACATTATAGCCTGCATAAAAAGGACCAAAAAATGAGACCTTAAGCATACCAATGTCGTCCTTTTTGACAAACCTGGCTTTCCCGATACTTTGTTCCCACTTGTCTTTTTTGACATCATAGCCCCTGTTATCTACTTTTATAGTTCCATTATCATTCAAAGAATATTCGGCTGTAACATTGTTCAGGCCTTTTTCATATTTAAAATCTAATCTGGCAATTTCATACCATTTGCCAAGATATTTGGTTTTGTCAAAATTAGTAACGGCTGTTGCTTTGTCCGGAATAGCAGAACCGCAGGAATACAGTGCAAAAGCAATTCCCGCTCCCAACAAAACCGGAGCAATATATTTATTTTTCATGGTGTTATCTTTTCTATTTATTATAAAGTTACCACCACAATCCTTAAATTATTTTACAGAATTACTTTTGATTTTTACATTATAAAGTTACGAATCAATACGTTACAAAACAAAAAAACCGCCAGAATAAATTCTGACGGTCCAATAAATATCTTACGTATAAATTATACGTGTAGTGCCCTGTTATCTGTAGCGGCTAATGCTGCTTCTTTTACTGCTTCAGCAAAAGTTGGATGTGCATGGCTCATTCTTGAAATATCTTCAGCAGAAGCTTTAAATTCCATGGCAGTTACTGCTTCAGCGATTAAATCTGCCGTACGGGCTCCGATCATGTGAACACCTAAAACCTCATCTGTTTTAGCATCAGCAATAATTTTCACGAATCCGTCTAAATCTCCACTTGCTCTTGCACGGCCTAAAGCTTTAAACGGGAAACTTCCCACTTTATATTCTGTTCCTGAAGCTTTTACCTGCTCTTCTGTTTGTCCAACGGCAGCCACTTCCGGCCAGGTATAAACAACACCAGGGATTAAGTTATAATCGATATGAGGTTTTTGACCCGCTAAGATTTCAGCAACCATCGTTCCTTCTTCTTCCGCCTTGTGGGCTAACATGGCTCCACGAATAACGTCTCCAATCGCGTAAATATTTGGTACATTAGTCTGTAAGTGATCGTTTACTTCTACTTGTCCTCTGTCCGAAATTTTTACTCCGGCTTTGTCTGCGTTTAATCCGTCTGTGTATGGACGACGACCAACAGAAACTAAAGAATAATCTCCTTCAAGTGTAATGGTTTCGCCTTTTGCATTTTCAGCCTGAACTACAACCGCATCACCGTTTCTTTCTACTGATTTTACTTTGTGGGAAACGTAGAATTTCATTCCTTGTTTTTTCAATACCTTAGTCAGTTCTTTAGACAAAGAAGCATCCATTCCCGGAATAATTCTGTCCATAAATTCTACTACAGAAACCTGCGCTCCTAAACGTAAATAAACTTGTCCTAATTCGATACCGATAACCCCTCCGCCAATAATCACTAAATGTTTTGGCACTTCTTTTAAAGCCAAAGCTTCTGTAGAAGTAATGATTCTTTCTTTATCAATCTTAATGAAAGGCAAAGAAGACGGTTTTGAACCTGTTGCAATAACCGTATATTTTGCTTCAATAGTTTCAGAAGTTCCGTCAGCTTTAGCCACTGCAATGTGAGTTGCGTCTACGAATGAACCTAAACCATTAAAAACCGTAATTTTATTTTTATCCATCAGGTAGTTGATTCCACCTACGGTTTGATCTACAACTGCTTGTTTGCGGGCAATCATTTTCTCTAAATTGATTTTTACATCTCCGGAAACCTCGATTCCATGATCCGCGAAATGTGCAATCTCTGCATAATGATGAGAAGAAGACAATAATGCTTTTGATGGAATACAGCCTACATTAAGGCAGGTTCCTCCTAAAGAAGTATACTTTTCTACTAGTGCTGTTTTGAAACCTAATTGTGCGCAACGAATTGCTGATACATATCCTCCCGGGCCTGAACCTATAATGACTACGTCAAATGAACTCATAGTTTGTCTGTTTTATTTTTAGCGATACAAAATTAAGGAATAAAGTTTTGTTTAAAGTTTAAATTTCAATGTTTTTTGCGTGAAATTTAAGTTACAGGTTTTACCGCAAAGAGCGCTAAGAAGTTTACGAAGGGTTCGCCAGGTTTTTGTTTTTTAATCTCGCAGATTTAGCAGATCAAGCAGATTTTTGTTATTTGAAAAGCATCGTTTCATTGGCTTCTTCTACATCTGACGATTCATGAAAAACCTGTGATCTTTTGCCTCTCTGAACCTTTGGGCCTAAAAAATCAGAATAGCATTCCGCTTTAGCCGGATCGAAAATATAGTAAATTCAAAGAGGCTTTAGTATCTAAATTGTATACCTCCAGCTAAAGCTGGAGGCTATTCAAAAAACTTTGAACCTTTGCAGCTATGAACCTTTGCAGCCAAAAACTTAGCACCTCAGCATCTCAGAACCTCAGTAACTTAAAAAATCAAGGTTTCTTTTGAGGATTTTTAGAAGTATGAAAAACAGAATGAATAAGGATCTCATTTTCAAAAATTTCATAAATTATGACAAAGGGAAATTTAACCAATGTTAACTCGCGATAATGAGGTTGCTTTTTTATTTCAAACAATTCCGGATTTGTTTTTAAAACTTTTAAGTATGATTTTAAATAAGTTAGAAATCGCTTACCCAAACCTTTACTTCTGCTTTCATAGAATTCAATAGCGGCATCAATTTCCTTTTCTGCTAAAGGTAAAACTTTAATATTATAGGTCATATTTAGCTTTCAGACGCTGTTCTACTTCTTCCCAGGAACTCGTTTCATTTTCTCCTGAAATATATTTTTCTCTTTCTTCCGCTACTAAACTGTAGTGGGAATCAGAAATAACCGATTTCTCTTCATCCTGATTTATAGCATCAAAAAAACTTTCTAAAATTTCCAATTTAGAATCATCTTCAATGAATTTTCCAAAATCTTTAATAAGTTTACGTCTTAGTTCTTTAGTTTCCATTTGGTGCTATTTGATTCAAATTTAAGCTATTTTGGTGTTGAATAATGTTAATATTTTTGCGTGAAATTTAAGTTACAGGTTTTACCGCAAAGAGCGCTATGAAGTTTACGCAGAGTTCGCCATGTTTTTGTTTTTTAATCTCGCAGATTTAGCAGATCAAGCAGATTTTTGTTATTTGCAAAGTATAGTTTTATTGGCTTCTTCTACATCTGACGATTCATGAAAAACCTGTGATCTTTTGCCTCTCTGTACCTTTGGGCCTAAAAAATCAGCAAAACAGGAAGGTGTAAAGTTTTTCGAAAACTTAAGATTGAATAGCGTCCAGCTTTAGCCGGATGGAAAATATAGTAAATTTAAAGGGGCTTTAGCCGAATCTACATCATTTGGCTAAAGCCCTTTTCTATCTAAATTGTATACCTCCAGCTAAAGCTGGAGGCTATTCAAAAAACTTTGAACCTTTGCACCTATGAACCTTTGCCGCTAAAAACTTAGCCCCTCAGAATCTCAGAACCTCAGCCCCTTAAAAAATAACCGTCGAATTCTTCACTTCACTAATCATAAACATACTTTGTGTACTGCCAATGTGTTGTAAACTTGTAAGTTTCGTTACCAGAAATTCACGGTAAGCTTCCATGTCTTTTACAAGTACTTTAAGAATATAATCGTAATCTCCGCTTACGTGATGGCATTCCAGGACTTCATTGAGCTGAATAACTTCGCTTTCGAATTTGGTCAGAAACTCTTTGGTATGCTGGATCAATTTTAAGTGGCAGAAAACGACAAAGCCTTTGTCAATTTTAGTTTTATCTACTAATGCCACGTAGTTCTTGATAATTCCTTCGCGTTCCAGCTTTTTGATGCGTTCATAAACTGCCGTTACCGAGAGATTGAGTTTTAAGGACAATTCCTTCGTTGTCTTTTTACTGTCGGTTTGTAATAGAACAAGGAGTTTTTTATCGGTGGCGTCTAAAGTCATTTTGCTGGTTTTAGGAAATGAAAGAAAATCTATTGATTTGGGCTTTACCAATCAAATTTAGATAAATATTCTTAATTAAATATCAATTATAGTTTTAAAATCTAATTAGAAGACACATGGTTGATTAATTTTCTGATAAACTGTTATTTTGAACAGGATTTCTTTTGAAAACAAGAGCCCTAGCCCTGATGGAAGCGGCATCCTTTTGTGGCGGGGTTCGCCATAAAAGATATAGCGGACAGCAGGAAATAGCTTCTTAGCCTTCGACTTCGCTCAGGACGGCAATTTCAAAAACAAAATTCCAAATTCCAATGTCATTACAAAAAACAATAAAATAGCAACTCAAAAAACCACTATGAAAAACTTCAACCCAGCAGACAAGATTCAGGATTTACAATATTTTGGTGAATTTGGCGGTGTAAACCCGTCGATTTCAGATTCATCGACTTATACTTTTCTTTCTGCTAAAACCATGTTTGATACTTTTGAAGGCAACATGGAAGGCTGTTACCTGTATTCACGCCATTCGTCACCCAGTAATTTATACCTCGACCAGGCTTTGGCGGCTATGGAAGGAACCGAAACGGCAAATGTTTCAGCCTCGGGAATGGGCGCGATTACACCTACCCTACTGCAGTTGTGCGGTGCCGGGGACCATATTGTTTCGAGCAGAACCATTTACGGCGGAACGTATGCTTTTCTTAAAAATTTTACGCCTCGTTTTGGCATTGAAACCAGTTTTGTAGACATTACCAAATTAGATGTTGTAGAAGCTGCCATTACGCCCAACACAAAAGTCCTGTATTGCGAAACGGTCAGTAATCCGTTATTGGAAGTGGCGGATATTGCCGGTCTGGCTAAAATTGCAAAAAAACATAATCTGAAATTGGTGGTTGACAATACGTTTTCGCCTTTATCGGTTTCTCCTGCAAAACTGGGCGCTGATATTGTGATTCATAGTCTGACCAAATACATCAACGGAAGCAGCGATACGGTGGGCGGTGTGACCTGCGCTTCTAAAGAGTTTATCAATTCCTTAAAAAATGTAAACAGCGGGGCGAGCATGCTTTTAGGGCCTACTATGGACAGTTTACGTTCTGCTAGTGTGATGAAAAATCTTCGTACACTTCACATTCGTATAAAACAACACAGCCATAATGCTCATTTCCTGGCCGATCAATTTGAAGCCGATGGTTTAAAAACAGTTTACCCTGGACTAAAAAGCCATCCGAGTCATGAATTGTACAAAACGATGATTAATCCGGAATATGGTTTTGGAGGTATGATGACCATTGATGTGGGCACTCTTGATAAAGCCAACGAACTGATGGAACTAATGCAGGCCAGAAATCTTGGCTACCTGGCGGTGAGTTTAGGTTTCTACAAAACGTTGTTCAGCGCACCGGGAACTTCAACGTCCAGTGAGATTCCACTTGAAGAACAAGCAGCAATGGGACTGACCGATGGTTTGATTCGTTTTTCTATTGGGCTGGATAATGATATCCAGCGTACTTACGAGATGATGAAGGCTTGTATGGTAGAGCTTGGGATTTTGTAATGCTATTTCACAAAGATTCACAAGAGATTTCACAGAGGTTCACTAAAGTTTTTATTCTAAAAAAGAAACACAAAGTTTTTTTTACGCAGATTTATAGCCGATTTTCTTTTTGAGTTTATTAAATGAATCAAAATCCTATTCAATCCTATAACTCTGTTTCAAAATAAGAAAGCCGTTCCGAATAATTCCGGAACGGCTTTCTATTATTTAGTTTTGTTCGTAATGCCTAAACGATTGCCAATACTTGTCTTTATAGATGTCATAGCTAATTTCAAAAGTCTGGCTGTACTTTTTGATGATCGCGTCTAAAACCTTTGGTGGTTTTCTAAATTCTTTACAGGCAAAAAAGATCTCTCTTTTTCCGTTGGCTGTTTCTCTTCCAATATTTAAATAACCTTCTAAATCTTTTAGGTCAGCACTTATTTCGTCTTCAATTTCATCCAATATTTTATAAGTTTCTTCATCAGGCATTCCATTAGTATTACTTCCATCAAACGGAATAGTAATAATAACTACCCATGGATGCGATGCCTTTTTATCCCATGCTAAAAGAGATGTGTTCACAACAGCCAAGAGAACACCTTCTTCTTTTGTATTTCCCTCAAAGCCTGAATAATTATCATCTTCAGTATTGTGCCTGATTCCTTCATATTTCTCCACAAACTCTTTTTCTCTCCAGATTAAATAATCCTTTAATTTTTCTATTGGAATCAATTCTTCAGAAATTCCCTCATTTCCGGACACTTTCATATTATCTATTAAGGTCACGGACTGCAATTCACCTAAATAATTATCCAGGAAAATATAAACTCCTTTAGTTATTAACTGCTTCTTATCTTCTGTAAAATGATCATAAACGATCGTCAGATCAATTTCATCCGGATAGTCTTTATTTATCGTAGGATAAAATTTTAAATTATCAGCATTGAGTTCAATATTTTCAAACTTTATTCCAAAATTTTTTGCAGGTTTAAGTGCAGTGAATTTCCAACCTTCAATTCTTGGTGCAGCATTTACTAACTCTTCTATTATATAAATATTCTTAATCACTCCGTCGGGCGTTAAAACTAATTCAGCTATTTGATCGTCAATCATTCCTGCCAAAAAATAAATCTCAGGGTGAATTTCTGCCAATTTTGGCCCCAACTTATCAAAGAAACCCTTTGGGATGTTTTCTCCCCTTTGAACAACATTAAAAAACTCTTTTTCATTTTTCAGAAACCAATTCCAAAAATCGCTATACGACCCTACTGAAGATTGTTTTTTGCCCAGTATATTACCAAAAAAACTCATGTATTAAAAAATTAAATTAAAATTCTATACGACAAAAATAAGAAAAAACCTTCAATTACTACATAGGTATTTTATAAAAAACAAAAAAGCCGTTCTGATCTACTCAAAACGGCTTTCCTGTATAACTTTTAACTTTTAACTCCCAGCTTCTTCAATAAAATTCAGCTTACTGTTTTTCCTGCTGAAGCCAAAGTAAATACAAAGACCGATAAGCAGCCAGACCGTAAAGTAAATCCAGTTCCAGACACTTAATTCAGCCATCATATACAAACAGCAGATTAAGCCCAAAAGCGGAATCAATGATAATTTTTGTCTAAAAGCCCAAACGGTTAATCCCACCAGAACAAATAAGAAAATCCACATTGGAATTTTGTGTTTGAATAAGCTGAATCCGCTTTCGTATTTTAACGAATCGTCTATTGGCAGCCCTTTTACTACCTCAGCATATTTGGTATCGTCAGACTGATACTGTGCTAACAGATGTTCTAAATCTGATGTTTCAGAAGTCTTATTTTGAACATCTATACTTTTTAAATAACGGAATACTTTTTCAGAATCGTTTTTATCCAGCGAAGTAATGATATCTGCTGAACTATTGATTTGAGTTTCATTTGTCACAAAACTCATTGTCGCCTTTTTATTGTATCCGAAAGCAAAAACCAATCCGATGATTAATAAGACGGGCATGATATATTGTGAATTGACATAAGGCGTTTTGAATTTTCCTCTTGGTATATCGGGTTTGTTTTGTAAAACCAAAACTCCCGCACAAACTAAAACGAAGGCAAACAAAGTTCCGATACTGCATAAATCGGTTACCATAGTAAGATTTAAAAACAAAGCCGGAACTGCAACCACAAAACCGGTTACGATCGTCGCATAAGACGGCGTTTTAAATTTCGGATGTACTTTAGAGAAACGTTTTGGCAACAATCCGTCACGACTCATACTCATCCAGATACGCGGCTGTCCCATCTGGAAAACCAGTAAAACACTTGCCATGGCAATTACAGCACTTACGGCAATAATTCCGGACATCCATTTCAAATCTAATTTTTCGAACACAAAGGCTAACGGGTCACCAACATTTAATTGGTTATAACTTACCATTCCGGTCAGTACCAAAGCAATGGCAATATATAAAATAGTACATATGATAATAGCCCACATCATTCCGCGTGGTAAATCTCTTTGCGGATTTTTACATTCTTCTGCCGTGGTAGAAATAGCATCAAAACCGATATAAGCAAAAAATACGGCTGAAACTCCTTTCAATACTCCACTTACTCCGTTTGGTGCAAACGGATCCCAATTGGCTGTATCTACATAAAATACCCCCACTGCAATTACCAAAAGTACAATACAAAGTTTCACGACCACCATTACGTTACTGGCGTTACGCGATTCTTTCATTCCGCGGTAGATCAATGCGGTAATTAAGATAATGATTAGTAAAGCCGGAAGATCGGCTACAAAGTGAAATCTGCCAAACAATACCGGTGAAGTCGTCCAGGCGGTATAAGCCGCTTGTAAAGCGGGCTCTAAATTTGCGAATGCTTTTCCGCTGTGCATTAAGGCTGTTGCGTTATCAAATCCGTTTGAAGCGGTTAAGTAATCCATCTGAACCCATTGCGGGAGCTGAATGCCTCCACTGGCGAGCAGTCCCGTAAAATAATCACTCCACGATATGGCGACGGTTATGTTACCGACCGAATATTCCATAATCAGCGCCCAGCCAATCACCCAGGCTATTATTTCTCCAAAAGCCACATACGAATAGGTATAAGCACTTCCTGAAACCGGCACCATCGAAGCAAATTCTGCATAAGCAAATGCCGCAAAACTACAGGCAACCGCTGTAAAAAGGAACAAAAAGATTACTGCTGGTCCTCCGTCGGCACTGGCTTTACCGATTGTACTAAAAATTCCTGCTCCAACAATTGCAGCAATACCAAAAGCAGTTAAATCACGTGCTGTCAGGTGTTTCCCTAACGCATTATGACCGTCTGCCTCATTTTTTGCAACTTGCTTCAGGATATCCTGTACGGTTTTTTTTCGAAATAAACTTGAAAATGCCATATGTAGTTTTGCTTTTATAAATTAATATATTTAAGTCTTTGTGGTTTTATTTTGCAAATAATGCAAAAATTATCCTGATTTCAAATATATAAAACGATTTTGTTTTATTGTAAATTATTTTTACCGGAACATTATAAAACGTAAAGTTTTTTATATTACGACCCGAGCGAATTTAATAGGCGAAGCAATTTTCTCGAATTATTTTTTCTGTCCCTTTTTTGGCACGCGATTTTTACAGATTAAAACGGTCTGCCTGTTTTTTGCCACTGATTAAAAGATTTGTGCTGATTTTTTGCTGCCATACTTCTACCAAGTATCACCAATTATTTTTTGATGCTCTCGATAGCTAAAGGCAGCGGCCAAACTTTTTCAGCACAATTCATTTTTAATTAAATATTAATCAGCATTTTACAAAAATAGTTTACTAAATTAGTATTTAATCTAAAGGTAAGTTTTATGGGAAAAATTTCAAGACGTACATTTGTAAATAAATTTGGAATGGGAGTTGGCGCTTCAGTCATTATTTCAACACTTCCCTCGTTCTTAGCCGCACCGGAAAAGAATAAAGATCCCTATACCGGAAAAAAATTAAATGTTGCGCTTTGCGGTTTGGGAATTTATGCCTTAAAGTTAGCAGAAGGAATACAGGTATCTGAATACTGCACTCTTGCAGGAATAGTTACAGGAACACCATCAAAAGCAGCTAAATGGAAAGCGCAATATAATATACCTGAAAAAAACATATACAATTACCAGAATTTCGATGAAATTATAAAAAATAAGGACATTGACTTAGTATATGTTGTGCTGCCGAATAGCCTGCACAAAGATTTTGTGATCCGTGCTGCAAAAGCTGGCAAACATGTTATTACTGAAAAACCTATGGCCGTTTCTGCGCAGGATTGCGAGGAGATGATAAAAGCCTGTGCGGATCATAATGTTCAATTGGCAGTCGGCTATCGTTTACATTACGAACCTACTCATTTAGAAATTAAACGATTGGGACAAGAGAAAGTCTTTGGGAAAATCCGTTATATAGAAACTTCATTGGGATATAAAACATACGACACGCTTGATACCAAAACAATTGTTGACAAAAACAGTCCCACACAATGGAGACTCAACAAGCAATTATCCGGTGGCGGTCCGTTAATGGATTTAGGGATTTATTGTATCCAGGCCAGCCGTTATATTCTGGGGGAAGAGCCTGTTGCTGTTACTGCTCAGTTTGGTACTGTAAATAATAAAGACAGATTTTCAGAGACTGAGGAGAGTATCTCCTGGCAGATGGAATTTCCGAGTGGCGCAATGGCCAACTGTAATACTTCCTGTGGGTATAATATTGACCGGATTTACGCTACTGCCGATGAGGGTTCATTTGAATTAAGTCCTTCATTGAGTTATGGCCCATATGAGGGAAAATCATCTAACGGCCCTTTAAAATTCGCTGCTATCAATCAACAGCAAACGCAAATGGATGAAATTGCCAAGTTACTCTTAGAAAATAAGAAACTTCCCAATCATATTACCGGAGAAGAAGGGCTTAAAGACATTAAAGTTATTAATGCGATCTATAAAGCTGCCGAAACCGGAAAGAAAGTTTTCTTAAAATAAAAACGGCTGATTTTTTTGTTTACCGTTTTTTCTTTGGCGCTATTGCGGGAGTGGTTATTTTTTATGCCACGAATTTGCACGAATTATTTTTTGCTACTGATTAAAAAGATTTACTTTCATTTTAATCTTTTACATCCTGTATCAGGATAGCTATTAGGAATAAAACTCCCGCAGATTTGGCAGATTCAGCTGATAAAAAAGCCGTGTTAATCTATTTGATCAGTTTATCGGAATAACTATTGGAATGGTTATTTTTTATGCCACAAATGGCACGAATTTGCACGAATTTGCACGAATTATTTTTGCTACTGATTAAAAAGATTTACTTTCATTTTAATCTTTTACATCCTGTATCAGGATAGCTATTTAGGAATAAAACTCCCGCAGATTTTGCAGATTCAGCCGATAAAAAATCCGTATTAATCCGTTTGATTCGTTTATCGGGATAACTATTGGGAGTCGTTAAACTTTTTTTTACACGCTGATGGCACGGATTAAACTGATCTGCAATGATCTTTTTTTTGCCTTAAATGAAATAGACTCCCGCAGATTTGGCAGATTCAGCTGATAAAAAATCCGTATTAATCCGTTTGACCCGCTTTATCCGTGGTCATTATGCTACTTCAGACAGCTTTTCAGAATACTTACCGGATGCTGGGCTTCCCTGCTGGTACCGTCAAAAATCTGATGACGGCAGCTGGTTCCGGCTGCAGCGATTTTTACATTTTCGGCAGTCGCACGTACTTTAGGAAATAAGGTGTCCTCTCCCATTTGCATGCTGACCTGATAATGCTCTTTTTCATATCCGAAAGAACCTGCCATTCCGCAACATCCTGAATTGTAAATGGTAACCAAATTGTTTGTTGGTAAATTCAGCATGGCAAAAGTCGCTTCTACAGAACTCAGCGATTTCTGGTGGCAGTGTCCGTGAATTTTAATTTCTCTCTTTTCTTCCGAAAACGAATCGGGTGTAATCTTACCGTCAAGAATTTCTCTTTTAAAGAATTCTTCGATGGTCAAAGCACTGTGAGACAACTTCTCAGCCGCGTCCTTATCATCCGCCAGGCGCAGGTATTCGTCCCTGAAAGTCAGAATTGCCGATGGTTCGATTCCGATCAAAGGTGCTTTTGCGGAAACCAAATCCTTAAAAATACCCACATTGGTATTGGCAATCTTTTTGGCTTCTTCCAGAAATCCTTTCGACAAATAGGTTCTGCCGCTTTCTTCGTGATCCACAACCAAAACTTCGTAGCCTAATTTTGTCAACAGTTCGAAAGCATCAATACCGATGTTGACATCATAGTAATTCGTAAATTCATCATTAAACAAATACACCTGCC
Source organism: Flavobacterium sp. LC2016-23 (assembly GCF_009674775.1). Classification (GTDB taxonomy): domain Bacteria; phylum Bacteroidota; class Bacteroidia; order Flavobacteriales; family Flavobacteriaceae; genus Flavobacterium. The sequence goes on from NZ_WKKE01000021.1 coordinate 106,446, forward strand.
CGTTTGGGAAATCATGGTTTTGCTTTTTCTGGTTATCGTACCATTTTCTAAAAGTCTTTTTAGCCAGCAACGGAACCTGTCTTTCCGCCGCAATACCCATACTTTTCTTCACCAGCGACTGATTCGAAATAAAATTCGTGATCGACGGAAAAATACTTCCCATTTTATTCAGTTTGGCATTGTGCGCAAAAATCTTGTTTCGGGTCGAAAATCCGTTTGCTTTTTGGTATTGGTATAAAAATTCTGCTTTGAGCGTGGCGACGTCTACATTACTCGGACATTCGCTGGCACAGGCTTTACAGCTTACGCATAACTCAAAAACTTCGTAGAGTTCTTTCTGGTCAAATTTGTTTTCTTTCTCCGAATAGGTCAGGTATTCACGCAGTGCGTTGGCTCTGGCACGCGTGGTTTCTTTTTCGTTTTTTGTGGCACGATAACTCGGACACATCGCTCCTCCTGCCGATGGCAATTTTCGGCAATCGCCTGAACCGTTGCATTTTTCGGCCGCACGTAAAATCCCTAAACTGTCTGAGAAATCCTGAAACGTTTTAATATCCGGCTCTGTCCTTCCTGATACCACACGATGGTTTTCGTCCATTTTCAGGGCGTTGACAATCTTACCTATATTCAAAACCGAATTCGGGTCAAATGCCAATTTGATTCGTTTCAGCAGTTCATAATTCGTTTCGCCAATCATAAACGGAATAAATTCACCACGCACAATTCCATCACCGTGTTCCCCGCTTAAAGAACCTCTGTATTTTTTAACCAAAATCGCCACATCGGTCGCAATGGTTCTGAACAATTTTAAGTCCGAAGTTTTCTTTAGGTTCAAAACCGGACGCAGGTGCAATTCCCCTGCACCCGCATGCGCATAATAAATCGCTTCCTGACCGTGGCTAAGCATCATTGCCGAAAACTCCGCAATATATTCGGGCAGGTCGTTTACCTCAACCGCCGTATCTTCAATAGAATCGGCTGCTTTATTATCGCCTACAATACTTCCTAAAAGCCCTAATCCTGCTTTTCTGAGTTCGTTTACTTTATCTATATCGGCTCCGTAAATTTTTACAAGTGCGTAACCAAAGTTATTTTTTTCTAAATCGGCCACCAAGGCATTCGCCTGATTTTCGGCATCTTCGGGATCGTTCGAAGCCACCTCAAACATCATGATCGCTTTGGGTTCGCCCACCAAAAAGAACCTGTTTTTAATGTGTTCGCGATTCGTTTTCGTACAATCCAAAATCGTATCGTCGATCATTTCGCAGGTATACAAATGGTGTTTCATAGCGACCACAACCGACTCCAAAGATTCGTGAATACTGTGATAATGGGCCACCACCATTATATTATGCACTGGTGGTAAATCGTCTACTTTAAGGGTTACTTCGGTTGTAAAGGCCAGTGTTCCTTCGCTGCCGCAAAGGAGTTTTCCGAGATTTATAGTCGGTTCGGTTCCGCCAAACAAATCTGATTTCAGTAAAATATCAACGGCATAACCGGTGTTTCTGCGGTGAATTTCCGGTTTCGGAAACTCCTTTACAATTTCGTCCTGCGTTGCTTTTACCGACAATTCGTCGTAAACGCTTTTGTATATTTTATTTTCTAAAGTATCGCCTTTGGTTTTTTCGATAAACTGAGCCGAAGTCAGTTCCTTAAAAACAACTTCACTACCATCGCTCAAAATCGCTTTAATCTCCACAATTTTATCGCGCGTTACCCCATATCGGATCGAAGTCGTTCCCGAAGAATTATTCCCGACCATTCCGCCAATCATGCAGCGGTTGGAAGTCGAAGTGTTAGGACCAAAAAATACGCCGTGCGGTTTCAGGAATAAATTCAGTTCGTCGCGAATCACACCGGGCTGTACCGTAACGGTTTTTTGAATGGGATCAAAATTCAGGATTTTGGTAAAGTTTTTGGAAACATCGACCACAATTCCGTCGCCTACCGTTTGTCCGGCCAGAGACGTTCCGGCAGTTCGGGGCGTAATCGAAAGGCCATGTGCGGCTGCAAACCGGATCAGTTTGGTAATATCCGCATTGGTTTTAGGCACCGCAACTGCTTTTGGCTTAATCCGGTATACCGAAGCATCAGTCGAATAAAGTGTTTTATGGAGATCATCGTATAAAAGTGTTCCTTCTAACGATGCTGATAATTGTTCTAAATCCTTAAGTATTGACATTATTTATGACCTGAAAATGAATTACAAAAATAGTTTTTTTTTAGGTTCTAAGGTGCTCAGATGCTAAGGTTCTAAGGTTTTTTTGTGATAGTGTTTTTGGGAATTGGGATTTGGGATTTTTTTTATTGGAATTTAACCGAATTGTCACCTGCGATCCCGATCGCTATCGGGAGAAGGCTTATGAAAACAAAACCTTAACATACGGGAACACGAGGGAATTTAGAAATTGGAAATTAAGTTAGATTCTTGATTCTGCAAAAAACATCAGCTAACATTCTTGTACTAGAGCGGGTTTGGACTAAATTAAGCCCATTATTAGGAATTGCCAAAACATTCCAAATACAAAAACCATTTTCCTATGGTGACAATTGGTTGTCTTTATTCCAAATTACATTTCAAAACTACTTATTTTTAGTTCTCTTTAAATCAAAAGTACTGCTAGGCCTCCTGCAAATGCGAAAGAACCGAAAAAAAGTATATTAGAAAATATTATTTCTTTTTTGGAAGGAACATATCCATATTCGTTATTCTCATTGGTCCAATTACCTTTTGACGCAAAAAGAATAGTTGGTTTTTTATAACAATCTGTAAAGTCTTTAAAAAATAAAAACAATAATAAACGAAAATAAATAATATATAATAATGGGTATCCTGAAATAATGAAACCTAGAAGGTTACCACTCGTTAAGATTAATAATATCAAGCTAAAAAGGAGTGTTATCAAACTTACAATAGCGAATTGGGTAAATTGATTTTTGTTGAGAATTTGTTGAGAATTTACGTAGAAGGCAATCGATAAGCCTAAGCCAATAAAAACTGAAAACTTATTGAAATTAAAAAACGAACTTTTGTAAAATGATAATAACGCTACTAGATAAATGAAAAATATTGTTGTTGTATAAGGTAGTATCTCACTAACTGTGTAAGTTAAAAAATGATGGGGTTATAAAACCAGCATCATTTTTTTTTAACTTTAA
>NZ_WKKE01000022.1 GCF_009674775.1 Flavobacterium sp. LC2016-23
TCGTCCAGTTCTTTGTAGGTCAATTGCGTTTCTTCAAATACTATGGCAATATTATTTGGAGTTTTGGCAACTTGTTCCTCAAATAAATCCAGTACGGTTTTTCCAGCCGGATATTCGATTGCTGTATTGTTAAGATCAAACAATAATTGGTTCTTCTCTTCCTGTGTTAGAAAATCTACTTCCTGAATCTGTATTTCAGGCTGTGCTACTGTCTGCAGCATTAAATTTTCAAAATGACAGAACATTCTCTCGATCAGATCACTTTCATAGATATCGGTATTGTATTCAATTCTAAGGTCCAGTCCTTCGTTCTCAACGAAAATAAAACTTACATCAAACTGAGCTGTTTTGCTTTTAAACTCATACGTGCTTACCTCAAGATCAAGGAGTTCTTCTGTATTCAGGTTGTTTAATTGTTCCTGGTTTTGCAGTACTACCAGGACATCAAATAAAACGGAACGGCTCGTATCTCTTTTTAAATTCAGTTTTCCGACTAATTCATCAAAAGGATAACTTTGATGGTCGTAAGCGCTTAACAGAGTCTCTTTTTGCAGTTTTAAAACATCCAGAAAGGTATTTTCTTCTTTTAATTGTGTTCGTATAGCCAGCGTGTTCAGATACAATCCCATTTGATTCTCTAAATCCGGATGCTCCCTTCCCGCTATCGGAGTCCCCAGTATGATGTCGTTCTGACCTGTATACCTGTGCAAAAGTGCATTGATACCGGCCATTAAGGTCATAAACAAAGTCACATCATGCTCCTTTGAAAATAACTTTAACTGTTCTAAAAAAGCATTCGAAAACTGGTGGCTTACCGAATCGCCATTATAGGTTTGTACTAACGGACGGGCATTAAAGCCTGGCAGGTCTAATACAGGCAATTCGCCCGTAAACTGTTCGAGCCAGTACTCTTTTGATTGTTGCTGTTTTTCATTTTGCAATTCGTCATGCAGCCATACCGCATAGTCTTTGTATTGAATGCTTAACTCCGGGAAAGTGATTTCTTTTCCCTGCAGTAATGTATTGTAAGTTTTTACCACCTCGGCTATTAACAGTTCTATTGACCAGCCATCGCCAATGATATGGTGCAGGGACAGGAAAAAAACAGATTCGTTTTCTTCCAGTTTGATTAAAGAAGCCCGTACCAGTGGCGCAGTCTCTAAATTAAAAGGGTGACTGTTTGTATTTTGCAGATAATCAGCAATGGCTTCATGCTTATTTTCTGTCGAACTAAAATCTTTCTCTGCTATCGTAAATTTTACTTGTCCGGCCGGGATTATATATTGCTGGACTTCTCCGTCGGCAGTAGCTTTAAAGCAGGTTCTTAAAATCTCATGACGATGAATTAACAGCTTAAACGATTCTTCAAATTTCTGTACATCAACAGTTCCGGTGAGTTTTACCGTTGCAGGCATGTTATAGGCTAAGCTACCTCCTTCTAACTGACTCAGAATCCATAACCTTTTCTGTGAGGCGGTTACGGGATACGAATTTGCTTCAGGAGCCTCAGGGATTGCCTGATAATCATTCTCCTGCAATTGTCTGCTTAATGCTGCAATGGTCGGGCTTGTAAAAAACGTTTTAAAAGAAACTGTTTTTCCTAATTGTTTATGGGTTCTGTTAATGACCTGAGCAATGATTAAACTGTGTCCGCCTAACTCAAAAAAATTATCGGTTATCCCTATTTTTTCAAGTCCAAGTACTTCCTGCCAAATGGCCACTAAACTTTTTTCGGTTTCATTTTGTGGTGCGGCGTATGCTTTTCTGATCACGTCAGCGTTAGTGATACCCGGCAGTGCTTTTCGGTCTATTTTTCCATTTGGCGTCAGGGGCAATTTATCTAATACGATGTAAAAACCCGGAACCAGATAATCAGGTAATGCATGTTGCAGAAAACTTCTCAGCTCCGATTTATCGACAGGCGCAGTACTTACCAGATAGGCTGCCAGTACTTTCTCCTGATTGTTTTCTTTTACCTCTACAACAACTTGTTTTAGATCATCGGAATACTTTAAAATTGTGTTTTCTATTTCTCCTAATTCGATCCTGTAGCCTCTTATTTTGACCTGAAAGTCTTTTCGACCTAAAAATTCAATATTTCCGTCAGATAACCAGCAGCCTAAATCTCCGGTATCATACAGGCGTTCTCCTGCCTGAAAAGGATTTGCGATGAATTTCTCCTGCGTAAGTTCCGGTTTGTTTAAATAGCCTCTTCCTACTCCGGCTCCGGAAACATATATTTTTCCGGCAACCCCTATTGGCACAGGTTTAAACGCTTCGTCCAGGATGTAAATTTTAGTATTCGATATAGGTTTACCAATTGGAATGACTGTCTTATCAAAATCATTTTCGGACAGCTTATAAATCGACACACAAACGGCACATTCCGTTGGGCCATAAGCATTATAATAATCAATTCCTGATTGTACAACTGCAATTGCTTTGGTAGGATTAGCCGGTTCTCCGGCGGTAATCACACATCGCAATCCTGAAATGTCCTGTTCGGATAATAATCCTAGATAACTCGGCGGAAAAGTAACTACCGTAGCTTTTGTTTCTTTTAAAAAGGATACAAACAGATCTTTGTCTTTTATGACTTCTTCCGTCGGAATGCATAACGTCGCGCCGCTGTACAAACTCATCATAATCTCTGATATAGAAGCATCAAAAGCGACTGAAGCAAACCAGACAATCTTATCCTCTTTACGGACGTCAAAAAAGCTAATCTGATCCAGCGACATATTGATGTTACTCGTATGCTCAATCAGTACGCCTTTTGGCTGTCCTGTAGAACCCGAGGTATAGATCACATACGCTAAATCTTTGGGTGAAATGACGGTATTGATATTTTCATCGCTGTTACGGTCAAAATTTACAGATTGTAAAGCTACTGTCTTGCAGTTATGAAGGTCTGTAACGCTATCCGTGATCAGGAGTTTTAAACCACTGTCTTTGATCAGATAGTCAATTCTTTCCTGAGGATAATGGGTATCTATGGGTAAATAAACAGCACCTAACTTTAATATGGCCAATAGCGAAATGATTCCGTTATCGGACTTAGGTAAAAACACGCCAACGATATCTCCTTTATTTAGGCTGTAATTTGAGGAAATGTAATGAGCTAACTGATTGGCTTTTTTATTTAATTCGGAATAGGTTAAGTTCGATTCTTTACATACCACAGCAACATTGTCCGGTGTTTTCGCAACCTGCTCTTCAAATAAGTCAACTATTGTTTTTTCTTTCGGATAAGCAACATCGGTGGCGTTAAAATCTACAAGTAACTGCTGTTTTTCTGTATCAGACAGTAATTCATAATCCGCCAGGTTTGTTGCGATATTATTTTCCAAATCAGCAATAAACTGCTTAAAGTGTTGTAGCAGATAGTTAGCAAGTGTCTTCTTTGCAAAATTTTCTAAATAAGAAACGTTAATCGTAATAGCGCCATTCTCCTCTGTTTTTAAATGAAATAAAATCCCCTTACACGCTAAACCGTTGACCGAATTAATTCCGATACTGTAATTAGAAAAAATACTTAAATCGCTAAAACGGGTCTTTTCAGATAAATCATCATTAGTGTAGTCTGAATATTGTAAAGTCTCCAGAATTTCAGATTTTACTTTTTGAAGATATTCTTTAAACGATACATTTAAATCTACAGGAAATGATAACAGCATAGGATGTGATGGCTCCTTATAATCGGAAACAATGTAGCCATCAAAATCAGCCATAAGCTTTTTTAGCAAAAAAGAATAAATGGCACTTAAAACCGTTGCCTTAGCTATTGTGTTACCGTTTGTAAGCTTATTGAAATAGTGGAGATCCCCAGCCTCTATAGTAACACACGGAAGATTATTTTGCCTGCCCCCTACAGCAGCAACCTGTTCTCTGTCGGCTATTTTTTTCTTCCAGTATTTTGTAACTAAATAAAAATTATTTTGCATTGTACTATTATCCATAACTTTCGAATTCGTATTTGGTTTACAATCAGTGTTCTATTCCGATGCGTTATTTTTTTAACTTTAAATGAAATTGAAAGGTTTTTTATTTCTGTTCTTTTCTGACATAAAAAGTCTGAATCATTCTTGAAAAAATGTAAATCTTTTGTATTTAACTACAGAGATTTCGCACGAAAATAACAGTTCCATTTTTCTAAAAATTACGGACTTTTCGTATAAAAGTTACGGACTTTTGTAAATTGCGCTTATCATATCTTTATAAACAAGAATAAACTTACATAGATACGTACTAAACGTATGTTTTTACATTAAATTAACAAAATAATCATATAAGAAAATTCTGAAGCATAAAAGACCTTTTTTTCTAAGTAAAAAGAGCGGTCCTTACTTCTGTATCTGATGAATAACAGATCATACATTCAGTACATTTTTTAAACAAAAAACCTCCAAAATCTAATGACTTTGGAGGTTTGTAATTGTATTGAAATAGCAGCCTAAGATCTGCCGGTCGTTTTTACATTTTTTAATGCTTTAAAGTAGATTACTGAACTGGCATAAAGTCAAAAAAAAGCTGCCTTATTATTGAGACAGCTTCTTTTTGTTATCGAATCTTTTTTACAAATGCGCTATATACGTCATCCTTAATAGAAGTTCGCAGATAAACTTCGTTTTCATCACTTGTTTTAAATTCAAATTGAATTAAAGCGGCATCAGAATAATAAAATAAGGAATCATCATCGGCAAATTCGAGATTTGAAATAGGCTGGGTTGTTAATTTGGTTTCCGATGCTATTTCACCATTCGTTATGTCTAATTGAAAAAGTTTTCTTTTGCGGGTATATCCCCAAACATTATCACTTTCCTCCACAATGTATTCGATCGTATCATCTTTAAAATCTGTTTTCCATAGCTGGGTTCCTGTTTTGGAATCAACAGCGTATACCGAAGAAACTTCCGGGCCTTGTGCCGCAAAATATACTTTTTTGTCTTTGCAAAATATACGTTCCTTGATATTATGCTGATTCTCATCAAATTTAAATTGCCATAAAATATCCGGTTTATTTGGACTTAAAGCAAAAAGCACATTTTTTTCACTTGCTATAAATACATTTTCACCATCGGTTACCGGTTTTCCGTGCATAGGTTCCTGAAAGTCCTTTTGGTAGATCAGTTTTCCGGTATTGGCTTCAAAACTATAGACATAGTTGCCACTTTGGGTAAAAATTTTGTTGTCAAAATAAAGAACCGGAATATCGTTATTGGCAGAATCTAATTTATAGTTCCAGAGTAAACTTCCGTCTTTTAGATTCAGCGCATAAATATTTTGATTTTGAGCCGTAATAAACAATTTTCCATCATTTATCACCGGAATCTGATCTTTTAGTACAATTTGATCGGTACTATTTCCTATCCTTGATTTCCAGAAAAGAGCGCCGGTTTGATTATCAATGGCAAAAATTTCACCGTTAATAAACGGAACATATAGCACTCCGTCCAGCAGCGTTACTTTATTGGCGCACATTTCAGTATACGCATCTGTCGCTTTTACAGTCCAGGCAATTTGTTCGGATTCTAAATCAAATGAAAAAAGGGTACCGTCGTAATCATAAATGAGGACTAACGCCTGATCTAACGGAACTTTTTTAAGAGGATTTATGGCTTTATGGGAGAAGCCCTCAGTAGAATTTGGAACTTTAGTATCAGAATCAGTTTTGACAGGTTTTGCTGTGGTTGGCGTCTGCCCAAACATATTGATAACCGTACATACAAATAAAAGTGTTATTAGGCTTTTTTTCATTTTTACAATTTGGGAATGTCTCCGCCAAATATAGTAAAAATATATTATAGGATTTTAGAAGTGAAAGCGCTTTAAAAATAGAATCATAAAGTACTTAAACTAAAAAGGAGGCTTCAATGAAGTCACTTTTCGAATACCGGATCTTTTTACCAATTATTCTTCATGTGTATTGCATTTTATTGTTATTGAAAACTTACTTTTAATTTTAACTTTACAGCAAAACTGTTGTGAAAGTTTTGTTGTATTTTTTTTTTACAACAGAATATTTACAACAAAACTGTTGTAAAAGTTTTGTTGTATTTTTTTTTACAACAGAATATTTACAACAAAAAAGTTACAGACTTAATTTTAATTTTAGTTTTACAACAGAAATAGTATTATTCACTTCCCTGCATCCAAATATAAAAATTAGAAAAAACAGCTTTAAAAAACTTCTTAAAATTGCTTACAAACCCCTAGATAAAGCGTTTTACAGGTTATTTAACTATTGTTTTAATGAAAAGGATAATGATTTTATTTCATCAATTACAGTAAAAATATTCCTTAAATTCGCTTGAAGAAAATTAAACGGATTGCTTAAAACCAGCTAAAAAAATTGCAATGAACAGGAACCTGCAATCTTTCCCGATACTTATTAGCGAAAGGCTTACACTTCGGAAACTTTCCAAAAAGGATTCTGAAGAAATATGGCAGTTGCGCTCGGACGCAGCAATAAATAAATTTCTTAACAGAAAACCAGCCAAAACGTTAGAAGATGCCTTACACTTCATCAGCACTATAATTGAAAATGAAAGTGAGGATCTTTTTTATTGGGCCATCACAAAAACCGGGGAGGATAAACTACTGGGGACCATTTGTCTGTTTGACTTTGTGGCAGATGTAAAAAAATGTGAAATCGGATATGAACTGCTTACCGGATATCAGGGCCAGGGAATCATGACCGAAGCGGCGCGAACGGTTTTAGAATACGCTATTAAAACACATGGAATCAAAGCAATAGACGCACAGACCCATAAAGACAATCAAAACTCCACCAAACTTCTTGAGAAATTAAATTTTAAGAAACGGGATGATGCAATTGAAAATAATCCAAATCTTATTTTGTTTCGATTGACGATATAAAGCCATCATCAACCAAAAAAGAGACTCGAAAGTCTCTTTGTGCAATTTATATATCTTTTATAAATGTTATTTAGTGATTAGTTTTTCAAGCCTTGCCATCATTTCATCCTTTTCTTTCAACATACGTTCGTATAAGGCAATTTTTTCTTCGTGTATTTGTACAATTTTATCAATCGGATTAAAAGCACAATTGATATATCCAGAATTGTTAGCAACTGCTCCTTCATGAAAAGTGTTGGCAATAATATTTACCGCTTGTTCTTCATCAAAATTCTGAAAAGCTTCCACAGGAATTTTTAAGGCCTGTGAGATTTGATCCAGTATATCGTTTTCAATGACATCTTTTTGCTCCAGCATCGAGATTTTCTTTTGATTCCATTCGTTTCCGAGATCAAAAGCCAATGCCTCTTGTTTGATGCCCAGCATTTCTCTGAATCGTTTTACGTTTCTTCCCTGATGTATTTTCTGTTCCATAATGCGTATCAATATTTCTAAAGGCTCAAAGATAAAGCCATTTTGATTAAAAATTGTGCGTTTCAAAGATAAAAAAATATCCGGTAAAAGATTTATTTTGTAAGATATTATATCTATTTTTTAAAGAGAGTATCTTTTTAAAAGAGCGGAGATCCATTTTTTGTCATTTCGACGAAGGAGACTCGAGCGATAGCGAACAGACGAAGTAAATCACACTAGTAACTCCATCCCTAAAATCGCCAATCTTTGTCGAAGTGCTAGTGTGATTTCTCCTTTCAGTCGAAATGACAAACTTTTTTGCATGATTTGAAGAAAATTTCATTACAAGCTAATGATTTTTTATCTTGAAAAGGTTAATAAATTGTAGTAATAATATTTCTTATATTAGAGGTCTAATAACTAAGAGTCATCTCAAAAGATGTGTTTTTTATGGATGGAATAATTAAGTTAAAAGTAAGCCAACAAAAAAACAGAAGATTATGACTAGAATAATATTGATAATTACTGTTTTGCTTTTTAACTGTTTGAGTTTTTCTCAGACTGCAAAAAAAGATAATTATACATTGACAATCCGAAAAGGAAAAGTTGTAAAAGAAAACAAACAAACATTTTGGATAACTCCTACAACTCTGACCAACAATACTAGAGATACAGTAAGATATTACAGTATGTCTTGCTCATGGCAAAGCTTTTATTCAGTTGATAATAATAAATTGCAAGTTGAAGCAAAAAATTGTGACAAAAATATTCCGATAATTTTGACACTTGCACCTGGAAAATCAAGAACAGTCAAAATTAGACTATTATTAAGTCATAGAATTGATCCTTCTGAAATAAAATTCAAGATCGGCTTCAACTTAATTAAAGTATCCGGAACTCATAAAGAATTCAACTTTGACTTTGAAGAACAGCAGAGAAAGAAAAATATAATTTGGTCAAACATAATTTTAAGATAAAAGAACAAATGACATGTAGGTACAATTATGAAAACGGTAGTGGTAAATTCTGAAAACTAACCGACCAATTAGGAACTTCAAAATAATATTTTATGATCATCGTGGGAGTAATTTTATTAGCGATTGTTACATTTTTATTTCTATACATAAGAGATAAAAAATTATTAGAAACTGTTACAAAATCTCATCGTGGTACCAAAACGGAAAGAAAATTGGTTCTAAAACTTTTAAAAGCAGGATTTCCGGCACAAACCATTTTTCACGATTTATATCTTCGTGATAAATACGGAAATTATTCTCAAATTGATTTGGTTCTTGCAACAAAAGTCGGAATAATTGTGTTTGAAGTAAAAAAATACAGCGGATGGATTTTTGGAAATGGAAATCAGAATAAATGGACACAAGTTTTAGCTTACGGAAAAGAGAAATATTACTTTTATAACCCAATTCTTCAAAATAAAAAACATGTAGAAAATCTTAAAGCAACGCTAACTGATTTTCAAAATATTCCATTTTTTTCAGTCGTAGTATTTTTTGGAGATTGCGAGTTTAGGGATGTCAGTTTTATTCCAAACAATACCTTTTTAACTAAATCGCCAAGAGTAATATATGCTGTGAAAAAGGTTCTTAAAGAAAATGAACCTGCAAATTACAAAAGTAAACGTGATGTTGTTAATGTTTTATCTGCAGCTGTCGAAAACGGTAATAACCAGGAAATTTCCGAAAAACATATTAAAAACATAAAAGACATGTTGGGTGAAGATCGAATTTTTCACTAAATCATGAATCTGTATTTCCCGCAACGATAAGATAGTATTCCCATATAAAAACATAAAAAAACTCCATTATTTCTAATGGAGTTTCTTGGTGGGCGATGAGGGGTTCGAACCCCCGACCCCCTCGGTGTAAACGAGGTGCTCTGAACCAGCTGAGCTAATCGCCCTATTTTATTAGGCTGCTATCATTTTGTGATTGCGAGTGCAAATATACAGCTAGAATTTGTATTTGCAAGCATATTTAGAAAAAAAATGAAATTTTTTTTAGCATTATTATTTAGTACGCTATTTTTCAGCTGCTTAAAATGGGAATTAAATTTTGCTTTTCTAAAATTTAGTTAAAAAACAAAATCCCAAACGGTAATCTCGAATAATCTTTTGTAGTGAGACGCTATAATCATACATTTGCATACCTTAATACTATATTCAGATGCCACGATATCAGGAAAACGATTTACCAAAAGCTAAATTAGACTCTAATTCACTTCAAAAAGCACTTCAAATTTTCAAATACGGTAAAAATCACAAATGGAAGTTTTTCCTGGGATTGATTTTTCTTTTATTAACCAGCGCTACTGCCCTCGCCTTTCCTAAATTAATGGGTATGTTAGTAGACTGTGTAACCAACAAAGACCTGAGCAGGGCCAATGAAATCGCCATTGCACTTATGGGAATCCTGACACTGCAGGCTATATTTTCTTTTTTCAGGATTTCACTTTTTGTGAATTTTACAGAGAACTCCTTATCAAATATCCGTTTTGCCCTGTATGAAAACCTGGTCAAACTCCCAATGTCTTTTTATGCCCAAAAGCGTGTTGGCGAACTAAACAGCCGTATCAGTGCCGATATTTCGCAATTACAGGATACTTTTACCACTACCATTGCTGAGTTTTTACGCCAGTTAATCTTAATCATTGGTGGTTTTGTTATTCTGGGAAACATCAGCCCGAAATTGACTTTAATGATGCTGGCTATTGTTCCTATTGTAGCCGTAGCAGCCGTAATTTTCGGAAGATTTATTCGTAAATACGGTAAAAAAACACAGGATAAAGTAGCCGAAAGTCAGGTTATTGTGGAGGAAACCCTTCAGGGAATCAGTAATGTAAAGGCTTTTGCCAATGAATGGTACGAAATTCAGCGTTACAAAAACAAAATAAAAGAAATTGTAAAAATCGCTATTAAAGGCGGTCAGTACAGAGGTTATTTTGCCTCCTTTATTATTCTTTGTCTTTTTGGCTGTGTAGTGGCCGTGGTTTGGTACGGCATTACTTTAACGATCAAAGGCGAAGTTGAAGGTGTGGGTGATTTGATTTCGTTTGTACTTTATACTACGTTTATCGGAGCCTCTTTTGGAGGAATAGCCGAAATGTATGCACAAATCCAGAAAGCGGTTGGGGCAACGGAACGCGTTTTTGAATTACTGGAAGAAACTCCGGAAGAAATCAACGCAAAGCCACAAACTACTCCTATTGAAAAAATCAAAGGAAATGTAGCCTTTAAAAATGTAGCCTTCAGTTATCCTTCCCGAAAAGAAGTCGAGGTGCTAAAAGATGTCAGTTTCACAGCCGGATTCGGTCAGAAAATCGCGATTGTGGGGCCAAGTGGTGCCGGAAAGTCGACTATTTCTTCCTTATTGCTTCGTTTCTACGATATTACATCAGGAGAAATTACCGTTGATGGAAAAAATATCTATGATTATGATTTAGAAAACCTTCGCGGAAACATGAGTATCGTTCCGCAGGATGTAATTTTATTTGGCGGAAGCATCAAAGAAAACATCGCGTACGGAAAACCAAATGCAACAGATGAAGAAATTATACAAGCGGCCAAACAGGCCAACGCATTCAACTTTGTAGACGGTTTCCCGGAGAAATTCGAAACTTTGGTTGGAGAACGCGGTGTAAAATTATCCGGCGGTCAGCGTCAGCGTATTGCTATTGCGAGAGCTTTGCTTAAAAACCCAAGTATTTTAATTTTAGATGAAGCTACTTCCTCTTTAGACAGTGAAAGCGAAAAATTAGTTCAGGAAGCCTTAGAAGTCCTGATGGAAGGAAGAACAAGCATTATTATTGCACACCGTCTTTCGACCATTAGAAATGCCGATAAAATTCTGGTTTTAGATAACGGAAAAATAACCGAAGAAGGTACGCACCAGGAATTAATAAACCTTGAAAACGGGATTTATAAAAACCTTAGTAATCTTCAGTTTAGTAATTCATAGAATTGAAATTCCAAATTAAAAAAATTCCAAATTCCAATAACCAGCTTTGCGGGAATCCCTTTAAAAAACAAACCCGACAGGTTTTAAAAACCTGTCGGGTTTAAAAATAAAAAAAACTCCATTTGCTATGCAAATGGAGTTTTTTTATAAAATCTAAAAATCTAAAAATCTAAAAATCTAAAAATCTAAAAATCTAAAAATCTAAAAATCTAAAAATCTAAAAATCTAAAAATCCAGACAAAGACTGAGACTATAAACTGCGACTGAAAACTACTTCCCCTTCCTACGCTTACGTTCTGCCTTAATCATCGATAATTCACGGCTGGTCTGACCTGCCACGGATGTATTTTCTTCAGCACGACGAATTAGGTACGGCATCACGTCTTTTACAGGTCCGAACGGTAAATATTTGGCCACATTATAACCGTTTTCAGCCAGGTTGTAGCTGATATTATCGCTCATTCCGTACAATTGACCGAACCAGATTCTGTTGTCGTTTTTAGCGATTCCTTTATCGTGCATCATTTCCATCAATTTATAAGAACTCAATTCGTTATGAGTTCCGGCAAAAATGGACATGGTATCTAAGTGATCGAGCATATAACGTACCGCATGATCGTAGTTTTCATCTGTTGCTTCTTTAGAAACACAAATTGGGGAAACATAGTTCTTTTCTTCGGCTCTTTTGTTTTCTTTTTCCATGTAAGCGCCGCGAACCAGTTTCATTCCAATAAAGAAACCTTCTTTTTTGGCAACCTCATGCAGTTTTTTCAAATAATCCAAACGATCCCAACGGTACATTTGCAACGTATTAAAAACAATCGCTTTTTCTTTATTGTATTTGCGCATCATATCGGTAACCAAATCGTCAGCAGCATCCTGCATCCAGCTTTCTTCACCATCAATTAATAGTGCAACATCTTTTTTATGTGCTTCACTGCAAACCTTGTCAAAACGGGCTGTTACTCTGTCCCATTCTGCCTGTTCAGCCGGAGACAATGTTTGTTTTTCTCCTAATTTTTCATACAACTCAAAACGGCCTAAACCAGTTGGTTTAAAAACCGCAAACGGAATCGCTAAACGTTCTTTAGCAAATTCTATCGTTTTTAAAGTCATTTCCAAAGCAGCGTCAAACTGCTCTTCTTCTTCTTTTCCTTCAACTGAATAATCTAAAACAGATGAAACGCCTTTGGTAAACATTTTGTCTACTACAGTAATACAGTCGTCTTCGTTGATACCACCACAAAAATGGTCAAAAACAGTTGCACGGATTAATCCTTCTACTGGCAAATGTGCTTTAATAGCAAAATTGGTAACAGCAGTTCCTATCCTCACCAAGGGTTCGCTGTCGATCATTTTAAAAAGAAAATAAGCTCTGTCAAGTTCCGTATCGCTTTTTAACGAAAATGCAACCTGAGTATTATCGAATATTTTTTCCATTTAGGTTATTTTTTTGTGCAAATATAGACAGAGTTTCAATATTATTTAGTTAAAAATGCCTTATTTTGCGGATTCAATTAACCAAAAAAATATGCAATCTATTCAGGCCAATAATTATCTCGTGCATTTCAACCAAAATGCATACGAAGCTTTAAATACACATTTAAAAGAAAATAAATACTCTAATTTGTTTATTATAGTTGATAATGAAACAAATGAGCATTGCTTACCTAAATTTTTGCCCTTACTTGAAACTGATTTAACCATCGAAATAATCGAATTTGAATCAGGTGAAATCAATAAAAATATCGAAACCTGTATCGAAATCTGGAAGGTGCTGACCGAACTGGGTGCCGACAGAAAATCGCTTGTTATTAACCTGGGTGGCGGTGTTGTGACCGATTTGGGCGGATTTGTGGCTTCCACTTTTAAACGCGGAGTCGATTTTATCAACATTCCGACTACCTTATTGTCTATGGTTGATGCTTCGGTTGGAGGGAAAACCGGAGTAGATTTGGGAAATCTGAAAAACCAGATTGGTGTTATTAACGTGCCTCAAATGGTATTAATTGATACACAGTACCTTGAAACCCTGTCGCAAAGCGAAATGCGTTCAGGACTGGCAGAAATGCTAAAACACGGCCTTATTTATGATGCAGCGTACTGGAGACAGTTTCTGGACCTAAAATCAATTGATTATGCTGACTTTGACGAACTGATTTACCGTTCTGTTGAAATTAAAAATGAAATTGTAATTCAGGATCCAACTGAGAAAAACATCCGTAAAGCCCTGAATTTTGGTCATACCTTAGGACATGCCATCGAAAGTTACTTTTTAGAAAGCGAAACCAAAAAGACTTTACTGCACGGCGAAGCCATTGCAATCGGAATGATTCTGGAAAGCTATATTTCATTGCATAAAAAATTAATTAGTACAGCCGAATATGCCGAAATAAAAGCGGCCATCAAAAGTATATATGACGATGTCCAGATCGAAGAAAATGACATCGAACCGATCCTGGAATTGCTTATTCACGACAAAAAAAATGAGTACGGATTAATTCAATTTGCATTGATTGAAGGAATCGGAAAAATAAAAATTAATCAATCCGTTGAAAATAAATTAATTCTGGACGCGTTTGAGGATTATAAATCTTAAACTTTTTTTTAATCAAAACCATTGCTTTAGGTATATTTTATTTTTTACATTTGCCACGATGAAAACAAACAGTAAACAAAGACATTTTAGTTCTTATAGAAACCGGCTCAATAGTTCCTTGCTAAGGATGCTGGATCGTTTTTATAATAGTAAAAGTCCGTTTTGTTTTGATGTTTTCCAATGCTCAAAAGCAGAACACGAAAAACTGCAGATTATATTTGCCAATATTAGGGTTTGAATTAAGATTTAGCACCGTTTTCCTAAATTAATAATACAATCTTAAATATTGAAAAATAAATGAATACAAAATATTCGGACTTAATAAATCAGACGTACTACTTTCCACAAGAGGAATTTAAATTAAACAAAGACAACTTACAATTTCACAATATCGATTTGATGAAATTGGTTGAACAATACGGTACACCATTAAAATTCACATATTTACCTCAAATTTCTGAAAACATCAATAAGGCCAAAGCCTGGTTCAGAAAATCGATGGAAAAAAACAAGTACGAAGCAAAATATTACTATTGCTATTGTACAAAAAGTTCTCACTTTGAATATATAATGAATGAAGCATTTAAGAACAACATTCATGTTGAAACTTCATCTGCATTTGACATTAATATCGTAGAGAATTTATTGGAAAACGGTAAAATCAACAAAAGTACTTATGTCATTTGTAATGGTTTTAAAAGAGACGAATACATTAGCAACATTGCCAGATTAATCAATAACGGACATAAAAATACTATTCCGATTATCGATAACTATGAAGAACTGGATTTGCTTCAGTCAGAAATAAAGGGAAAATTCAAAATCGGAATCCGTATTGCCGCTGAGGAAGAGCCTAAATTTGAGTTCTATACATCAAGATTAGGTATCGGATATAAAAACATCGTTTCCTTTTACAAAAAACAAATTCAGGAAAATGACAAATTAGAGCTGAAAATGCTTCACTTTTTCATTAATACCGGAATAAACGACACAGCCTATTACTGGAATGAACTGGTAAAATGTATCAAAGTATACATTGCACTTAAAAAAGAATGCCCTACCCTTGATGGGCTGAACATCGGAGGTGGTTTCCCGATTAAAAACTCACTGGCTTTTGAGTACGACTACCAATACATGATTGACGAAATCATCAATCAGATTAAAATTGCATGCGATGAAGCCGAAGTGGATGTACCGAACATCTTTACTGAATTTGGTTCGTTTACAGTAGGTGAAAGCGGTGGCGCTATCTATCAGATTTTGTATCAGAAACAACAAAATGACAGAGAGAAATGGAACATGATCGATTCTTCGTTCATTACCACTTTGCCGGATACCTGGGCGATAAACAAACGTTTTATTATGCTGGCAGTAAACCGCTGGAATGATACGTATGAGCGGGTTTTACTGGGAGGACTGACTTGTGACAGTGACGATTATTACAATTCAGAACAGAATATGAACGCCATTTATTTGCCTAAATACAACAAAGAAAAACCTTTGTATATTGGTTTCTTTAATACTGGAGCGTATCAGGAAACTATTGGAGGGTACGGAGGTTTACACCACTGTCTGATCCCTCAGCCTAAACATATCTTAATCGATCGTGACGAAAACGGAATTTTAGCTACTGAAGTTTTCTCAGAACAGCAAACTTCTGACGATGTATTAAAGATTTTAGGCTATACTAAAAAAGCATAAAAAAAAACTGCTAAATAAAAGTTAATAACCATAAAATTATTAATTTGCAGTATCATCCAAAAGGTTAAACTTTTAATTCAAAAAAAAAACAAAAAAATAAAAAAAATGAAAGGACCAATCAGTCAGTTTATTGAAAAACATTATTTGCACTTTAATTCTGCTTCTTTGGTTGATGCTGCGAAAGCATACGAACAACAATTGGCAAATGGGGCTAAAATGATGGTAAGTATGGCTGGCGCTATGAGTACAGCAGAAATTGGTAAAATTTTTGCCGAAATAATCAGACAGGATAAAGTTCAGATTATTTCCTGTACCGGAGCCAATCTGGAAGAAGACATCATGAATTTAGTAGCACACTCTCACTATGAAAGAGTACCAAACTATCGTGATTTAACTCCTGAAGATGAATGGGCTTTGCTGGAAAGAGGATTAAATCGTGTTACTGACACTTGTATTCCTGAGCATGAAGCATTTCGTCGTTTACAAAAACACATTTATAAAATCTGGAAAGATGCTGATGACAAAGGAGAACGTTATTTTCCACATGAATTCATGTATAAAATGCTGTTATCAGGTGTTTTAGAGGAATATTATGAAATAGATTTAAAAGATAGCTGGATGTACGCGGCAGCTGAGAAAAATTTACCTATTATTGTTCCGGGTTGGGAAGATAGTACGATGGGTAATATTTTTGCTTCCTACGTAATTAAAGGTGAATTAAAAGCTTCTACCATGAAATCAGGGATTGAATACATGACATTCCTTGCTGATTGGTATCCGAAAAATAGCAGTAACGGTATTGGATTTTTCCAAATTGGTGGTGGTATTGCCGGAGATTTCCCTATTTGTGTAGTGCCGATGCTTTACCAGGATATGGAAATGCATGATATTCCGTTTTGGAGTTATTTCTGCCAGATCTCAGATTCAACAACGAGTTACGGATCCTATTCCGGAGCAGTGCCAAATGAGAAAATCACCTGGGGTAAACTAGATATTAAAACCCCTAAATTTATTATTGAGTCGGATGCTACAATTGTTGCTCCGTTAATTTTTGCATATTTATTAGATTTATAGGATAATTTTATGAAAAGAGTTATAGTAGACTACGCTAAACTTACCAACGAAATTTTAAACCTTTTGGTGGAAAAATTTCCTGATGGTTATGATGATTCGGATGTTATCCGTTTTAGAAATGCTAAAAATGAATTGATCGAAGCTGTTGAAGTTCGTACTGAAGACACTATTTATTTAGTAAAGATTAGTACTAAACTTGCTGATAGAATTGAAAATTACGATGAAGATGATGATATTGACGTAGATGTTGATGTAATCGAACCAGTAAAAGGTCTTGATCTTGATGATGATATTGACGATGATGATGATGACGATACACTGGACAAACCGGATGTTGACGGCGATGATGACGATGATGACGACGATAAAGACAAAGATGATATTGCTGACGATGATGACGAAGACGATGATGAAGATTAATTTATCGCTTTCTACATAAAATAAAGGAACTCTTAATCGGGTTCCTTTTTTTATTAGCAAAAATTAATTCTTTAATTATAAGAAAAATACTATATTTACGTTTTGTTAAAGCTATCAGCCCAATGAATTCAGAAATACTACATGCCAAACTAAAAGAGAACTTTGGATTTGAGAAATTCCGACCTAATCAGGAAACAATTATCAAAACCATACTTTCAGGTCAGGACACTTTGGCGATTATGCCGACCGGAGGAGGAAAATCAATATGTTTTCAGCTGCCGGCATTGGTTTTGCCGGGGATTACAATTGTAATTTCGCCTTTGATTGCCTTAATGAAAGATCAGGTAGACAGCTTAAAGACCAACGGCATTCAGGCCTGTTACATCAACAGCAGCCAATCTGCGGAAGAACAGCAGTACTTTATAGATAATTTAAAATCAAACACTTTTAAACTGGTTTATATTGCACCGGAAAGTTTATCTTATCTGGATGTTGTTTTTAGTGAACTGACGATCAGTCTTATCGCCATAGATGAGGCGCATTGTATTTCTTCCTGGGGACACGATTTCCGTCCGGCTTATACCAATTTGGGTTATTTAAAAAGCCGCTTCCCTTCTACTCCGGTTCTGGCCCTTACTGCCACAGCCGATAAGGCAACGCGTACCGATATTACCAAACAATTAAACTTAAAAAATCCGAAAACCTTTGTCGCTTCTTTTGACAGGAAAAATTTAAGCCTGGAGGTTCGTCCGGCATTAGATCGTGTCAAACAAATTATTGATTTTGTAGAAGACAGGCCCAACGAATGCGGGATAATCTATTGCCTGAGCAGGAAAACGACTGAAGAACTGGCCGATAAACTGAAAAAGAATGGCGTTGCAGCAAAAGCTTATCATGCCGGATTAGATAATAAAGTACGTTCTAAAACACAAGACGAATTCATCAATGATGATTGTCAGGTCGTTTGCGCTACCATTGCGTTCGGAATGGGAATCGACAAATCGAATGTACGTTGGGTGATTCATTATAATTTACCCAAAAACATTGAAGGATATTACCAGGAGATTGGCCGCGCAGGTCGTGACGGATTGCCGGCAGAAACCATTTTGTTTGAAAGTTATGCCGATGTAATTCAGCTTCAGAAATTTGCATCCGAAGGATTGAATGCTGATGTGCAACTGGCAAAGTTAGAAAGAATGAAACAATATGCCGACGCTTTAAGCTGCAGGCGGAAAATTCTGCTCTCCTACTTTGGCGAATTGGTGAAAGAGAATTGCGGTAATTGCGATATTTGCAAAAATCCGCCCACTTTTTTCGATGGTACGATTCTCGCGCAAAAAGCATTGTCTGCCATTAGCCGTTTACAGGAATCAGAACCTCTTGCTGTAATTGTAGATTTCTTAAGGGGCTCGAAAAACGCATATATCTACGAAAAAAATTATCAAACGCTAAAAACCTACGGAATTGGCGCTGACATTTCGTGGTACGACTGGAATCAATACCTGATACAGCTGATTAATCTGGGCTATTGTGAAATTGCCTTTCACCAGCACAATAAAATCCTGCTTACCCCTTTCGCAAGGAAAGTTTTATTTGAAGGTGAAAAAGTAAAATTGAATACCGTTGTTAAAAAAGTAATTGATAAAAACGAAATCAAAGAAGCAAAAGCTAAAACTGCTAAAAACTCTCTTTTTGAAATACTGCGAAAATTACGCTATGAAATTGCCAAAGACGAAGAAGTTCCTGCTTACGTCATTTTTAGTGATGCCGCTTTAAGACAAATGGAAACTTTAAAACCGATGAGCGACGAGGAATTCCTTGCGATTGATGGTGTAGGGAAAGCAAAACTCGAAAAATACGGCTCCGAATTTATAGATGCTATTATTTATTATGAAAAGGTAAAAAAAGCGAATGTTAAGCCTAAAAAAGAGAGCAATACCTATAAAACGACTTTAGAATTATTCCAAAATGGTGCTTCTGTAGCGGAAATTGCCAAACAGCGAAATTTAGGGCAAACTACGATTGTTTCGCATTTGGCTAAACTGTATGTTGATGGAAATGATATCGATTTAAGTCCTTTTGTTTCTGAGGATGAAGTTAAATTGCTCCATAAAGCACAAGTAGAATTAGAATATCCAACAGCCCTGAAGCCTTATTATGATTATTTTGAAGAAAAAATGCCGTATGATAAGATTAGATTTGGACTTGCAGTTGTGGAACGGAATAAATAGATTTTTTGTATCCTTTCGAGCGAAGGGAGACTCGAGCGATAGCGAACAGACGAAGTAAATCCCATTAGGAGTTCGACAAAGCCTGGTGAAAGTAGGCCTGGAGTTTCTTGTGTGATTTCTCCCTTCACTCGAAATGACAAGATTGTGAAAAAATTAAACATAAAAAATCCCGTGAATTGAATCCACGGGATTTTTTTATTATCAGAAAAAAGAAAAGCTACAAATACCGCTCTTCAAAAACTTTCTGATGATGTTTTTGATGGCCGATAATAACAAAACCTAAAGCACGAACAGAAATCTGGTTATTGGAAGCCGTTCCAATTGCTTTAAGCTGTTCTTCAGATAAGCTTTTGTAAAATAATAAATTAGAATGCCTTACAGCAGATAATTCAGTTAGTAAATCCTGAATACTTCTTCCTGCTGCATTGGTATTAGCGGCATAATCATTCTCTTCAAAACTCTGTAAAGGCGTTTTGTCAAATCTCGAAAAACGTAATGCCCGATAAGCAAAAATACGTTCCGTATCAATTACGTGCTGAATAATTTCTTTAATGGTCCATTTGCCTTCTGCATAGCGGTAATCGAATTTATCCATTGGGATATTTTGCACAAACCGGATAAAATCATGCAGGGAAATTTCCAATTCTTCGATCAGATTTACATTTCCGGCTTCCCGAACGTAAGTTGCAAACCCTCCTGAATATTCGTTTTCTAATAATTGGCCTGAATTCATTTTCTGTCTTTTTAATTTTTTAGCTATTTTAAAACTTCCTTATTAAGCTGAGTTTCTACTTGCGTTTGTGTTTCCAAAAAGTGATCTTGTAACGATTTTTTCATATACTTTGATGAGCTCGTCATTAGCCCCGTTTTCTTTGTTCAGTTCATTAATTCGTAACAAAGCATATTGTTGTATCGTCAACAATGGCATAACGATACGCTCTCTTATCTGAATGGATGCTATACCATCAGGATAATTTTCCATCAGTGTTTTATGGTCGGCAATTTTAAGCAAAAGACGTTTTGTTTCTACAAATTCGTCATAAATAATCTGCCAGAATTCCCCAAATTCAGGGTCTTTTCTCATATAAGCTGTCAACGGAAAAAATGATTTAGCCAACGACATCATACTGTTTTCCAGAAGTGTTCTGAAAAATAAGGAGTTGTGGTATAAATCATACACCTTATCCCATTGGTTGGTTTCTTCAAAATGTTTCAAAGCAGATCCTACTCCAAAAAATCCGGGTACATTTTGTTTTAACTGACTCCATGAACCTACAAACGGGATCGCTCGTAAATCGGCAAAATCCAATTGTTCCGATTTGCTTCTTTTAGATGGACGGCTTCCGATATTCGTTTTAGAATAATATTTCAGCGTACTCATTTTTTCCAGATACGGAATGAATTTAGGATGATTCTTAAAGCTTAGATATTTATCATATCCTAAACCGGCCAACTGCGTCAAAATTGCGGTTTCCTCGGGACTTAACTCATTTTTTTCTTTACTAAATACCTGGTTTGTAACTCCGGCGCTTAACAAATTTTCAATATTATAACGGCAGGAATCCAATGTTCCGAAATTAGAACTGATGGTTTGCCCCTGAACTGTAATCTGGATTTCGTTATTTTCAATTTTCGGACCTAAAGAAGCATAAAACTTATGTGTTTTTCCGCCACCACGTGCCGGAGGCCCTCCACGGCCATCAAAGAAAATAGCTTTTACCCCATATTTTCTTGAAATTTCCGTTAAAGCAATTTTTGCCTGATAAATACTCCAGTTGGCCATTAAATAACCGCCATCTTTCGTTCCGTCAGAGAAACCTAACATGATCGTCTGCTTATTTCCTCTTGCCTGCAAATGTTTAGAATATTCAGGATTGGTATACAGCTGCTCCATAATATGATGGGCATTTTGCAAATCATCAACAGATTCAAAAAGCGGAATAACATCTACGGTTGGATTTTCCCAATTATTCAGACGAATCATTGCAAAAGTCTCCATAACATTCAGCGCGCTTTCGTTGTTACTAATAATATAACGATTGGCACCAAATTCTCCATTGGCTTTCTGAATCGTTTTTATAGCCTGTACAGATTCCAAAGTAGATCTTGTGATTTCATCCTCAAAATCAGCCGGATTTAACTCTCCTTTGACTTTAGATAAAACAACCAATTTTTCCTCTTCGGATAATTCGAAATAATTTTTCGGAAATATATCGGAACCCGAATTCAGGTAATAATTCACGACATCTTTAAATACACCGTTATGAATTTTACTATTCTGGCGAATGTCTAAAGTCGCAAAATGGAAACCAAAAAGATTGATTTTTACTAAAAACGCTTCCAGTTCGTCTAAATAAAGCGACTGATGTTTTTCTATAATAATATTTCTAATTAAGTTCAATTGTGTCAGCAATTCGTCTAAAGTGATGTAAATTTCACCTTTGGAATAAAAAACCGAACGATAAAGTTTATGTTCAAGTTCAGATACTAAAGTATCTACACCTGAGAATGTTAGCTTCCTTTTAAGATTCCTCATTTCAACATAATAGCACTTTAAAATAGAAGTACGTAAACGATCTGCTACTTTTAAAGTAATCTCTGTTGTAACAAAAGGATTTCCGTCGCGGTCACCGCCTGGCCAGAATCCAAGTTTGATTAATTGGTTTTGAATTGCATTTCCATTAAGTATATTCTTTTGCAGATAATGTACAATTTCACCCGAAGTAGCATAAAATACATTCTCCAGATACCAGATTAAACTCACCGCTTCATCATAAGGATTTGGTTTTTCATTTTGTATGAAGGGCGTTTTTCCCAGCTGTGCTAAAAGTTGTTTGATTTTAAACAAATCATTCAATCGAATTGCTTCTGTCAGATCGTTTATAATCCCTAAAACCGGTCCGGGATAAAATTGTGTCGGGTGCGCTGTTAATACTGTTCTGACGTTAAAATTTTCCAGAAATTCAATTAGTTCATCGTCTTTCTCCTTGGCATCTGATCTTTCTTTTATATCACGAAGCGAACCACGGCCTTCCATGTTATTCACTTCAGGGAAAGCGGCATCTTCAATAGCATCAAAAAGTACAATCTGACGTTCGATGTACTGAATAAACCGAAACATTAAATCGATTTTTTCCTGCTCAGACGCATTATTTAAGTATTTACCGGAAAAGAAATCAAAAATTTCCTTTGGTGTTTCCTGTTTTTTAAATCCTGTTTCACAAGTCTCTGTAAATAAAGGAAGTAATACCCCTGTATTATCAATAGAATCAAAAGGTAATGTTATAAAAACACTATTGTAAATGTGGTATTTTGAGAGAACATCTTGATTAAAACGCTCAATTTTGGGTAACGTATACATAATCGTGTTATAGTTGGTTGGTTAATTGGTCATAAAAAAACCCCAAGAATAAACTTGAGGTTATATTTTAATATAGCATTCAAGAAAATATTACATATTTTTAAAAATAGTATGCATCAAACGCTTCTTATCGTTTATACTTTCCTCTAATGAAATCATAGTTTCTGTTCTGTAAACTCCCTCGATATCATCGATCATGAAGATTACTTCTTTTGCATGCTTAGTATCTTTTGCTCTGATTTTACAAAAAATATTGAATTTTCCTGTAGTAACAGATGCTACCGTTACGAATGGAATTTGATTGATTCGCTCTAATACAAATTTAGTCTGAGATGTATTATTCAAAAATACTCCCACATAAGCAATAAATGAATACCCTAATTTATCGTAATCTAAGGCTAGTGAAGATCCCATTATTATCCCTGCGTCTTCCATTTTTTTTACTCTAACATGTACTGTTCCAGCAGATATCAATAGTTTTTTTGCAATGTCAGTAAACGGAACTCTCGTATTGTCTATTAACATATCTAAAATCTGGTGATCTACTTCATCTAAACGAAATTTACTCATAATTCTTTAATTAATATTACTAATTGCTATAACAAAGTATAAAAATATATATAAAAAATAACAAATTCACATAAAAATTAACTTTTTATCAATCCGTTAACAAATTTAATATTTTTATTTAAATAAAAATCTGCTTTTTGATTCGAATTCGGAAAATTACTAAAGTCATCTGAATAACTGGCTCCTTCAGCATCGTATTCATAATGTCCGAAATAATTTTCTAACTCGCCTACTTCAACTATATAGGCATTGAAGTGAATCTTATTTTCAATCAATTCTTCTCTGTATTGTGCGACAAAATTCGTAATAATTTCGATACCATCATAATTTATTTTGATATTTTTATACATAAAATCATAAAAAACCACTTTATTTTGTGAAATATTCAAATAATCATAAAATCTATTATCAACTAAATCGTTTTCGCAGAGTATTTTGAAAGCTGAAATAAGTGAGAAAAAGATGAACTTTCGAGTTATTTCGCGTTCATAATCGTTTGTATAATGTCCTGCCTCAAACAGAATGGTCGGGACACCCAGAAACTGAAAAGTATCACCAATGCAATTGATATTAAACGAATCGTCAAAACGACCGACTTGCCCGGGAATATATTCCTGCAGAACATCATTTATTCCTGCGATAAGGTTAATCGCCTTTAATCGGTTGGCATTGACTTCCCTTTCTTCATTATAAGAAGGTGCCAAAAAGGAAACAGTAGCTGGTTTTCCTGTATCTCCTGCTCCAAAAATAGTACGCTGATCATGAAGATTAAAGCAATAGTGAGGTTTAAAAGATTCAAAAACATTCCTTAATACATTACTTTCAGGCTGAGTAAGATTCTGAGAATCACGGTTCAGGTCTATCTTATTTGCATTTTCACGGGTATACAGCGCCGCTCCGTCAGGATTTAAGATTGGAATGCAATAAAACGTAAAGGTTTTGAGCATTTTATCAGCAAAATCAGATCCGCTGTTTAAAACATTGATAAAGTCAAAAAGTGCTTTTGTGGTAGTACTTTCGTTTCCATGCATTTGTGACCACAGATAAATACGTGTTTCTCCGGTACCAATCTGGTAACTATATATAGGTTTATCCAAAACCGATTTACCGATCAGCTGCACCTGATGATTCGTATTTAATCTGTCTAATAAAGGCTGAATATGATCTAAAGTCAGGTAACGTCCTTCTATTGATTGTTCTTTGTATTGGTTAAATAATTGTTCTAAATTCATTGTCTTTCGATTAGTTTACAAAAGTAAACATCTTTATTTTTACAATTGTAAACACTGAAAAAGAATCCAAATTTAGAAATGTAAACAGATATTTAAAGGTTATTAAGTGATTATACCACTCTGTTATTAACAATTGTGACTTCTGTTAATTATAATAGCTAAATATATATCTATCAACTACTTAAATATGACTACTTCAAGTTAAAAACTGTCAAAATAAGCCTTAAAATACTAATTTACAACTGTAAAATAGGTTATTCCGATTCTTTTAATTACATTTGTAAACATACAAATTAATTATAATAATTTACAATGGTAAACATCGATGATTTTGTTAAAAGATTGGAAGTTATCCTCGATTATTATGGATTAAACGCCTCTGCTTTTGCGGATAAAATTGGCGTGCAACGCTCCAGTATGTCTCATCTCCTCTCCGGAAGAAATAAGCCAAGTCTTGATTTTGTATTAAAAATTTTAGATGTTTTTCCCGATGTAGATTTGTATTGGATCTTAAATGGAAAAGGAAGTTTTCCTAAAAAAGAAGATGATCCAAAAAATAATACAACAGCGATTATTGCTGATACTGAAAAAAAAAGTCCTTCCATTCCGTTGAATGATCATTTTGACTCAGGGGATTTATTTTCGCAAATGAATACTATAGAAAATATACCAGAAGAAAAGAGAAACCTCTTAGAAACAAAAAGTCCAAATGTTGTCCCGAATGAAGGTGAAATTGAAAAAATTGTATTTTTTTACAAAAACGGAACATTTAAGGTATATACACCATGATTTAAAAATAACGCGTATTTGAAAATTTTTGAAATTATTTTTTGTTTACACGATTCTCAAGCGATTGATGATACAATAAAAAAACGGCCTGACTTCATATTTTGAATCAGGCCGTTTTAATTATGAGATAGAAATAATTATTTTCTCAAAAGGAATACTGAAGTTACTCCGGCTTCAGCTCTTACATTCAGTGGAGCAAAATCACCTGTCGATGTAGGATAGCTAAAAGTTAATACCTGTCCCCCTGCATTAAGCCTCTCGGCTACATAAATCTTTTTCGTCACACTATCATAAGCAACATCTACAGGATTTCCTAAAGTCGAATTTGGACCATACACTCTAATTTGATTCATTAAAGCAATTGTTCCGCCTGCCATTGTTGAATTAAACACCGTTGAAAAGTTTTTGATTATAATCAGCCCTCCGTCTGTTCCGGATGTTGCGCTTGCCACATCGGTTAAAATCATTACATCTTCAGAGGAAGAATACGTTATTCCGTGGGAACGTGTTAAACCTGCAATGGTAACTCTCTTGGTGGCAGTGATTGTTCCTGAAGCATTATTCATAAAATCTTTAAAGTAGACAAGATCACCAGTCAGATCTGCAACAGCATATAAATCGTTTCCGTTAATGTGAATTCCCCATAATTTAAAATCTGTCGTAAATGATTTTACAAGAGAAAAACTGGAAGCTGTCTTTTTATACACGAGGAATTTATTTATCATTCCGTTAGAAGCCAGCTGATCCTGAGCTACTACGACAATGTCTCCTGAAACTGCCGTTTCGCGTGCGTTGGTAAATTCTCCCGCCAGGCTGCTCGCCGAAAGCATCAGATTATCTGTACCTGCTTTTAAGGCACTCTTTATTCCGGTATACGTTTCTAATTTATTATTCGTTCTCGAAGCTACAATCACTGCGTCGTTATCACTATTATATGAAATTCCTTCAGCATCCAACGAGGCTATTGTAAAAGATTTTACCGTTGGAGTTGCTGCCAGCAAATCTGTATAAGTGATTTTTCCGGAAGTGTTGCTGGAAGTAACCAGTGTTAATTCAGGTGTTACAGCAGGATCATTATTGTTATCAGAGTCGTTATTATCACAAGATGCGAAAACTAAAACCAAAAATGCGGACGTAATAAATAGATTTTTCATAATTATAATTTTAGATCGTTATCTATTGACTTACGAAAAAACTATAATCGTGGTTTTCATACTATTAATATTATTATTTTTTTATTAAAATTGATAACTTCTTTCAGGAATTTTACCCACAACTCCATCGTAATGTTTTTTCAATACTTGTAAATCAGCTTCATAATTTCCTGTTGGAAAAAAGGGTGTTCCTAAATTTACTTCTTTTTTTCCCCAGTCAAAAGCCACAGGAACTATTGGTATATTCGCTTTAAGCGCTATATAATAAAAACCGCTTTTTATTTCACCAACTTTTTTACGTGTTCCTTCCGGAGCAACCGCTAAACGAAAAACTTCCTTTCGATCAAAAATCGCGGCTATCGACTCTACTTTATTCAAACCTCCGGAGCGGTCTAACGGTTCACCTCCTACACTTCTGAAATAATAACCAAACGGAAACTTAAATAATTCTTTCTTTCCAACCCAGTTCATTTCCAGTCCGGAAATTCCTCTTGTAAAAATTCCCAAATAAAAATCATGATTGCTTGTATGAGGCATTACCATTAAGATACATTTTTTCACTTCCGCATTTTCAATCCCCACTATCTTCCAGCCCATTAGCTTAAAAAAGATAAATTTATACAACTGTTTCTTCATTAAAATTTATTATTTCAGGCAAAATAAAAGATTTAAATGTTATTTTTGGTTAAAACGAGAACAAAATGATTCAAAAAATATTCAGTTATCTGATTCCTATAAAAATATTCAAAAAAAAATCGGCCCGAAGCAAAACAATCGAAGTTACGTGGGCCAATGGAGAATTAGTTCTGGATTCTGAAAACACTAATTATTCTTATGGAAGCCTGCAGCGTATATTAAGGTATGGATTGCGAAATATTGGTTATAAAAATATTCTTGAGATGGATCATATTTTATTATTAGGAGTTGCCGGTGGAAGCGTCATTAAAACTTTAGTGGATGAAATTGAATATAAAGGAAAAATTACGGGTGTTGAAATCGATCCTGATATGATTCAGATTGCGAACCAATATTTTAATCTTGATAAGATAAAACAGCTGGAAATTATTATTGATGATGCTTTTGAATTTGTTTTAAAAACGAAAGACCAGTACAACTTAATTATCATTGATGTTTTTGAAGATATAAAAATGCCTAACTTTCTATTTGAGTTTTTTTTTAGCGAACGGGTTTGTTCTCTTTTAAAAAACAGGGGATTTATACTTTTTAATACCATGATCCTGGATGAAGCGCATAATATAAGAAACAAGAAATACATTTCAGAAATAGATTCTAAATTGTTTACCTCAAAAATGTTGCCCCGAATAGAAGTTCATAACGAATTAATAATCATTGAAAAAGTAGCTTAATTTACCCGTATGAAAAACCTTGTATCCATTTTAAAAGCCTTGCCTGTTACAAAAGTTATTGACTCAAGTATTGATTTTTCAAAATACATTCCATTAGATTTATCGGTCACTAACAAAGAATTAGTTAAAAACAAACCTGTAAACGCTGCAGAATTTGAAGTTTTTATTTCCAATTATTTAGAACGTAACAATGCTAAAATTGCATTTGGTGGTTATATAGAAGGTCGAAATCTTTACCAAAGAAGCAGTATTTTTAAAGATGGATCCAGCCCGGAACGCAACATTCATATTGGACTTGATTTATGGGGGAAAGTTGGAACAACCATTATTGCGCCACTTGATGGTGTAATCCATAGTTTTAAAAATAATGAAGGTCTTGGCGATTACGGACCGACTATTATCATGGAACATGAAGTCGAAAATGAAAAATTTTATACTTTATACGGACATTTATCGTTAGAAAGTATAGAAAACCTAACCGTTGGGGATATTTTCAAAAAAGGAGAAAGTTTTGCAACTTTTGGAGATTCAACAGTTAACGGGGATTATGCTCCACATTTGCATTTTCAGATTATAAATAATATTGAAAATTATAATGGTGATTATCCCGGAGTCTGCAATATAAATGACTTGAACTTTTATATAGAAAACTGCCCCGACCCTAACTTATTATTAAAAATAACATAAATAGTTATGAAGAAAGCAATATTGATTATATGTTTGTCCTTATTAGTGGGATGTAAATCCAAAACAGTCAGCAGAGATACTGAAGATCTTAAAATTACAAAAGTAGCGTCTTCAGAAATTAATTCCAGTCAGCAGCAAAAAGCCTATGATTTGGGAAAAAGAGTCCTGGAAACCTGCAATACCTCTAAGTTCAAACCTTTTAATGAAACTGAAGTCACCAAATCTGTGATGGAGAACACCACCGAGGAGCGTCTGACAAAAACCTGTCAGCGGTTCAGACAGTATTATGGCAGTTTTATTGATTTGAAATTAGATGGTGTTTACAAAACTAAACGAGAAGTGATTTATCGTTACCATGCCACCTACACAAAAAAAGTGGCCAACAAGGAGCTTCGTGTTTTTGTAAACGAAGAAAATTTAATTTCAGCCATAAAATCAATGGATTGGGATGAAAATTTCGAAACTAAATTAAAAGAATAAAAAATATGAATTTAAAATTCCCTCTTTTTGTGTTGTTGTTTATTTCGGCTTTAGCAAGTGCACAGCAAACTATGACCGTTAACGGTTCCAAACCTTTTCCGGCTACACAGGAATACACCTTTATATGCGAAAAATATGCGTACACTGGTGAGACAAAAGTTCAGGTTGCAAAAACAGAAAAAGGCGGGATTTTAAAATTATCAATTGCTACAGCCAATGACGCATCCAGAATTTCAGGTGGTGTTTATGTAGATTTAGCCAATGGTGATGTGATCGCCTGTGTCGACAAAAATGTTAAGGAGTCGGCAAATGGCCAGACAACTTCGTATTATTATTTTACGCCGGCAGAAATGGTAAAACTGAAAAAGACTGATATTAAAGGAATTAGATTCATTATTGTTGGAAGTTCTAATACTTTCGGAAATCAGACCGGTTACTTTACAACAGTAAACAAAACAACTTATTTTTCTACAGCATTTGATACTTCGAAAAAATCGTATGATACAGCAAAAGAAATTAGTATTTTGTAATTAATATTTTACAAAATAAGTATTATATTTAAAGTCTAATTATTAAAAAATGAATTCAAACGAAAATTTAATTGCTAAGTTCTATACTGCTTTTGGAAATGGTGACTATAAAACAATGAGCGAATGCTATCATCCAAAAATACATTTTATTGATCCCGCTTTTGGTTTACTAAAAGAAGAACAAGTTTCTAAAATGTGGGAAATGCTGCTTTCAAGAAGCAAAGGGAATCTCAAAATTGAATTTTCGAATGTTAAAGCAGACGATTTTTCCGGTTCTGCCAATTGGGTGGCGACCTATAATTTCAGCAAAACAAACAGAACAGTTGTCAATCGAATTTATGCCGAATTTATCTTTCAGGATGGTTTAATCATCAAACACATCGATCATTTTGATGTGTGGAAATGGTCTAAACAGGCTTTTGGTATTACAGGTCTTCTTATGGGATGGACCGGTTTTTTTCAGGGCAAAATCCAGAAACAGGCTTTGCTTTCCCTTAAAAAATTTCAGGAATCAAAATAATTGAAATAAATAATAAACCCGACAGATTTTTAAAAATTGTCGGGTTTGTTTTTTATAAGCTTATGAGTTAAACCAGCCTGCAACCAATTCATCTTCAAATGAATTTGCATTTTTGTGAATAAACTCATTTGTGTTTTTATTATAGGAATAATCCAAAGCCCACTCTTTGTGATTTGCGGCTAGTTCTCTAATACTTTTACAGACAAAAGCAATCTCTTCATCAGTGGTTGTAGGGTGAATAGACATCCTGATCCATCCCGGTTTTTTGATTAAATCACCAATTGTAATTTCATCGACCAGTTTATTGGATGTTTCCTGATCTACATGCAATAAAAAATGCCCGTAAGTTCCGGCACAGCTGCAACCGCCTCTGGTCTGAATTCCAAATTTGTCATTCAGTAATTTGACGCCTAAATTAAAATGAAGTTCCTCAATAAAAAAAGAAACAACCCCCAGGCGATTTTTATGTTGTCCTGCTAAAATTTTAATATTATCGACAGGATCAAGTTCATTAAAAACAAAGTCAACAATTTCATGTTCACGTTGCAGAATGTTTTCGATACCCATCTCTTCTTTCAGCTCGATTGCCAAAGCCGTTTTTATAACCTGAAGAAATCCGGGAGTTCCACCATCTTCACGATCTTCAATATTATCAATATACTTATGTTCACCCCAGGGATTTGTCCAGCTTACAGTTCCTCCTCCCGGACAATCGGGAATCATATTGTTGTATAATTTCTTATTGAAAATCAAAACACCTGAAGTTCCTGGCCCTCCTAAAAATTTATGCGGAGAAAAGAAAATGGCATCCAGGTAAGATTCCGGATCAGCAGGATGCATGTCAATTTCGACATAAGGTCCTGAGCAGGCAAAATCTACAAAACAAACGCCATTGTGCTGGTGCATCAGTTTGGCAGCTTCATGAAAAGGCGTTTTTAATCCCGTAACATTGGAGCATGAAGTGATAGAAGCAATTTTAATGGTTCTGTCGCTATATTTTTTCAATAATTGCTCCAGATTATCCAGGCAAAAAAGCCCTTTTTCGCAAGATGGAATAATCTCAACATCTGCAATCGTTTCTAACCATGAGGTCTGATTCGAATGATGTTCCATATGTGAAATAAAAACGATAGGTTTTTTTTCAGCAGGGACAATTGTACAATCTTTAAGATTCTCCGGAATTTTTAAACCTAAAATTCGTTGAAATTTATTGACTACACCTGTCATTCCGGTTCCATCAGTAATCAATACATCATCCTGACTGGCATTGGTATGACGCTTGATGATATTTCTGGCATGATGATATGCTTTTGTCATGGCAGTACCTGACACTGTGGTTTCAGTATGCGTATTGGCAACAAAAGGACCAAATTCATTCAAAAGTTTCTCTTCTATCGGTCGATACAATCTGCCACTGGCAGTCCAGTCGGTATAAATGATCTGTTTTTTGCCGTATGGAGAAGTAAATTGCTGGTCTACGCCAACAATATTTTTTCTAAATTCCTGAAAATAGGTTTCTAAAGTGATGGTACTATTTTTGCTATTCATTGGTATGCCTGTATTTAATTGCAAATATATTGCTTTTTTATAGAATTGAGAATTTATCAATTATAAACTTCAAACATTAGATAACCTTTTGGTATCTTTATTTAAATAGTCTTTTTTGTAAAAAATTATCACAATATTCTATCAGATTAATAGGATAACAGAACTTAAACTATAACAGTTATGGTAAATTTATCAGTTGCCACTTTTGGTGGAGGATGTTTTTGGTGTATTGAAGCTGTAATCCAGCGTTTAAAGGGAATAGCAACTTTAAAATCGGGATTTTCAGGAGGTTTTATCAAAAATCCGCCCTACCGTGAAGTTTGTACGGGAAGAACGGGTCATGCCGAAGTGATTCAGGTAAGCTTTAATCCTGACATAATTTCATATCATGACTTAATTTTAATTTTTATGACAAGTCATGATCCTACCACTTTAAACCGTCAGGGTGCTGATAGCGGAACACAATATCGTTCCATTATTTTATACCACGATGAGACGCAGAAAGAAATTGCGGAAGAGGTTTTTAAAGAAGTGACACCTCTATATGAAGACGCGGTTGTAACGGAACTAAAGCCTTTTGAAGTCTTTTATAATGCCGAAGACGATCATCAAAACTATTATAATAACAATCAGGATGCCCGTTATTGCCAAATCGTGATTGACCCTAAAATACAAAAACTAAAAAAAAGGTATGCTGATAAACTAGCCTGATAAAGTACAATGAAAAATTTAAAAATAGACAATAGATTTACGGCTGAACTGCCTGCAGATCCTAACGAATCCAATGAAACCCGTCAGGTTTCAAATGCCCTTTTTTCATACGTAAATCCAACACAACCTGCCGATCCCAAACTCATTCATGCTTCAGAATCTGTAGCGGAGCTGGTTGGCATTTCTAAAGATGAAATTCAGTCAGAATCGTTTCTAAACGTTTTTTCAGGAAAAGAAATACTTCCCGGAACGCGTCCCTATGCCATGTGTTATGCCGGTCATCAATTTGGGAACTGGGCAGGACAATTGGGTGACGGGCGTGCCATAAACCTGACAGAAGTAGAACATGAGAATCAGTTTTTTACCCTTCAGTTAAAAGGTGCCGGAAAAACTCCTTATTCCAGAACTGCCGATGGCCTGGCCGTTTTGCGTTCTTCGATCCGGGAATATTTATGTGCTGAGGCCATGTATTATCTAGGTGTGCCTACTACCCGATCACTTTCTTTGATGCTTTCCGGTGATGAAGTTTTGCGTGATATTTTATACAACGGAAATCCTGCTTACGAAAAAGGTGCCATCGTTTGTCGTGTGGCGCCATCATTCATTCGTTTTGGAAGTTTCGAAATGATCACTTCCCGAAATGAATTGAAAAACCTGAAACAATTTGTGGAATACACAATCAAGCATTATTTCCCGGAAATTCAGGGAGAGCCTAAAGAACAATATTTGCAGTTTTTCCAGAAAGTGGCCGATACAACGCGCGAAATGATTTTGCACTGGCAAAGAGTGGGGTTTGTTCATGGTGTGATGAATACAGACAATATGTCTGTTCACGGAATTACTATTGATTATGGTCCTTACGGCTGGTTGGAAAACTATGATCCAAATTGGACTCCAAATACTACCGACAGCCAAAACAGGAGATATCGTTTTGGAAATCAGCCTCAGGTAGCACAGTGGAATTTGTATCAGCTGGCTAATGCGCTTTATCCGTTAATTAATGACGCTAAGCCTCTGGAAGATATCTTAGAATCGTTTATCAACAAATTTGATTCTGATTATAAAAAAATGTTCCTTAGTAAATTAGGAATATTCACTTCAACTGAAACTGATAGTGAATTAATCACTGATCTGGAGGAGAACCTGCAATTATCAGAAACCGATATGACGATCTTTTTCAGGAATCTAAATCGAATCAAAAAAGAAGATACGGCTGAAAATGCCCTGGAAAAAATTAAAGATGCCTTCTATATTCCGGAAGAAATTGCCAACAATGTTCTGGAAAACTGGATCAGCTGGTTTGCTTCTTATCTAAAAAGATTAGGGACAGAAGAGCTTTCAGATGAAGACCGTATCGCAAAAATGAATACTATAAATCCAAAATATGTATTACGAAATTATATGGCGCAATTAAGTATTGATGCTGCAGATCAGGGAGATTTTTCTTTGGTGAGTGAATTCTATTTGCTACTTCAAAGACCTTATGACGAACAACCGGAAATGGAAAAATGGTTTACCAAAAGACCCGATTGGGCCCGCTCCAAAGTGGGCTGTTCTATGCTTTCCTGTAGCTCTTAATATTTTTTTTTGCCACGAATTTCACGAATTATCACGAATTTTAAATTTATAAATTTAAGCTAACACGTATTTTAATTAGCGAAAATTCGTGAAATTAGTGGCAACTTTCTCAATTTGAGGTAATATAATCGATTATCATATTGGCGTGAATTCTGGAATTTTCAATAAACCATTTGTGTGTGTGCATTCCGCCACAAATTACACCTGCCAGAAATAATCCCGGGACATTCGTTTCCATAGTTTCAGGATGGTATGTTGGTGTTTTCAATTCATCATCAGACAATTGAATTCCCATATTTTCTAAAAAAGACAAATCGGGCCTGTAACCTGTCAATGCCAGAACAAAATCATTTTCTATCGTAATTTTCCCATTTGGGGTTTGAATTTCGACTTCATTGTCTTTGATTTCAGTGACATTAGATTCGAAATAAGCGGTGATACTTCCTTCTGCTATCCTGTTTTCGATATCGGGTTTTGCCCAATATTTGACGCGTTTGTTAATTTCATTTTTACGAATGACCATAGTAACATTGGCCCCTTTTCTCCAGCATTCCAGAGCGGCATCAACAGAAGAATTATTAGCGCCAACCACCAAAACATTTCTAAAAGCATATTCATGGGCTTCTTTGTAATAGTGGCGGACTTTTGCCAGTTCCTCGCCTTTTACATTCATTTCGATCGGAATATCGTAAAAACCGGTCGCGATAATTACGTTTTTAGCGTCATATGAATTTTTATCCGTTTTCACTTTAAATGATCCGTCATCCTGCTTTTTCACTTCAGCGACTCTTTCAAATAAATGGATAGAGAAATTAAAGTAACGATGTATATTTCTGTAATATTCCAAAGCTTCCTGACGGCCCGGTTTTGGTGCGAGACAATTAAATGGAATGTCTCCGATCTCCAGCCGTTCGGCAGTTGAAAAAAAAGTCATGTATAAAGGATAATTGAAAATACTGTTTACAATCGCTCCTTTTTCTATAATCAGGTAATTCAGGTTTTTCTTTTGGGCTTCTATGGCGCAAGCCAGACCAATCGGACCGCCTCCAACAATTATTAAGTCATATGGTGTTGTCATAAATTATTCTTTTCCCCAGTCTTTAAATGGATTTTTACTTAAATAGGCGTTGTAATATCTTGGATCGTTAGTGACTTCTTCTCCAAGCCATTCTGGTTTTTCGAAGGTATCTGTTTCAGATTGTAACTCTATTTCAGCCATTACCAAGCCTTCATTTTCTCCATAAAATTCATCCACTTCAAAAATATGATCTCCGGATTTTATTTCGAAACGTGTTTTTTCAATTTTGCCCTTTTCGCACAATTTTAGTAATTCCTGAGCTTCGTCAATCGGAATTTCATTTTCCCATTCAAAACGCGACATTCCACCATGATGCCCGATCCCTTTAATAGTGATAAATCCTCTCTGGCCTTTAATTCTAACACGAACTGTTCTTTCAGGAATTGAACTTAAATATCCCTGCGCAATTTTATTTTGAGTAAAAGCCTGTTCTTTAAAATCATTTGATTTCACAAGAAACTTTCTTTCAATTTCAACCATTTTGATGTGTAAATTAATTTTAATGCAAGTTACTCAATTTAATTAAGTCTCAGAATTGACAGACGTTAAACTCTTTGTTTCCTGTCATTTTTGATGTTATTAAACTTAATTACAAAAACGACTTTAAAATATCTGATTATTAACATGTTACGTGTTATTTTTTTGGTTAAATTTGATACGATCTTAATTTCACACTTATGTCTAAAAAAGCACTATATCTCTTAGGCATTGCAATACTCATTATTTTGGGTACTTTTTTCTATCCGGAATTGTGTTGCCATTGTATGAAACCCCTAACAATTGATTCTGTTGAAAAACCAATTGTAGTAACTTCTGAGCCTGTTATGGTCTTAAAGTAATTAATCAAAATCGACAATCAATGAATATACCTTGTATTTTAATACCTGCGCTAATCGGATTAATCTGTGCAATTTTAGGTTACTTACTAGGAAGAATGAACTGCAATACTGATGATTCGCTTGCCACTACTTTACAAGCTGAGCTGGATGCCTGCCAAATAAATACCAAAAATCTAAATAAACGAATCGCTGCTTTAGAAGCAGAACTTGCCGCCCGAACAATTATTACTACTTCAGCCCAATCATTTACTGCACCGACGAATCCACTCTTATTATTTGAGGCTGAACTTGCCAGAGCTGTTATGGGAGAAAAAATAAAAGAAAATGATCTTACAATTGTGGAAGGA
This sequence comes from Flavobacterium sp. LC2016-23, assembly GCF_009674775.1. Taxonomy (GTDB): domain Bacteria; phylum Bacteroidota; class Bacteroidia; order Flavobacteriales; family Flavobacteriaceae; genus Flavobacterium. The sequence goes on from NZ_WKKE01000022.1 coordinate 36,123, forward strand.
ATCGGTCCAAAAATTGAAGTATTGTTTAAAAATGCCGGAATAAGCACCTGGCATGAATTATCAGAAGCGTCTACAGAAAAATTACAGTCCATTTTGGATGAAGGTGGTGAAAATTATGCTATTCACAATCCAGGTACCTGGCCAAAACAAGCTCTACTGGCATACGAAGGAAAGTGGCAGGAATTGAAGGACTTACAGGACAATCTGAGAGCCGGAAAAGAATAAAACCAATACCTAAATAACCTTAAAAACTGGCTTCAGGCCAGTTTTTTTATAGTTTATCAAGAAGATGAGATTGCCATTTTTTAGCTTTATTGTACCATAACTGTCCTTTTGAAACTTCTAAAGGGCACTCAAAATTATTGGTATAAAGAGCCCCAGTTCCGAGACCCTGAGGCATTTTTGAATGCTGCAAAAAAGTCCATTGTGCGATTGCATTCAGTCCGATATTACTTTCTAAAGCTGATGTAATCCACCAGCCAATCTTGTATTGGTCTGCCAGCGTAATCCATTCCTGCGTACCTCTGAAGCCCCCTACAAAACTTGGTTTAAGAATAATGTATTGCGGTTTGATTTTCTGCAGCAGCTTTTCTTTTTCTTCAATTGAAAATACTCCGATTAATTCTTCATCCAAAGCAATAGGAAAAGGTGTTATTTCACACAACTCTTTCATTGCTTCCGGGTTTCCTTTTTTTATAGGCTGTTCAATACTATGAAGCTGGAATTTATGTAGTTGATTTAATTTATCTAAAGCTTCACTTAACTCAAAAGCGCCATTGGCATCGACTCTGATTTCTATTTGTTCCGCAGAAAAATGACTTCTGGTAAAGTGTAATAATTCCAGTTCTTTTTCGAAATCTATAGCTCCAATTTTGAGTTTGATACAATCAAAACCTTCGTCTAATTTTTCTTCTATTTGTTCTTTCATGAACTGGGGTTCTCCCATCCAGACCAGACCGTTTATAGGAATTGATTTTGAAGTAGCTGTAAAAGCAGAAGGAAATAACAAATATGGATTTTCACTTTTAAGAGACAAAAAAGCCATTTCTAAGCCGAATTGTATAGAAGGAAATTCCAGCAAAGTTTCCCAAAGTGCAGTTTCTCCCAGATGGATATTATGACAGGCCCAATTTAGTTTTTCCTCATAATCCCCGCGATCGTCAGCACTTAATCCTCTTAAAATGCCACACTCCCCTATTCCCTTTTTTCCGTTTTCTTCGAGGACAATAAACCAGGTTTCTTTTTCGGTCATAATGCCCCTCGACGTTCCTGACGGGCGTTTAAACTCCAGCATATATTTGTGGTAAGTGGCTTTCATTTTTTAAGTACTGAGATTGTTTTCTAAGATTCTAAAAAAGCTTTAAAACTCTTTCGTAATCATCGGATTTAATACCTGCTTTTTGAAATGTTGTAAAGTCTGACTTCGTTTTGTCGGTCCAGCTCAGACTGTCTGTAACATTTTGATTTTGGTATTTTTTATAAATAGATTTTGCGGAACTGTAATCATCACTTAGCAAATAAACGTGTGCCAGATTCAATTTTACTAATAATTCCGTATCATCCAGTTTTTCACCTTCTTTCAATGTTTTGATTGCTTTTGCGTATTGCTTCGTCAGGATATAACAATAACCAATCGAGCTGTAGTCTAGTGCTGTTGCTTTTCCGTCATTAATAATGGTATTTAATTTAGGAATCGCTTCGTTGTATTTTTCTTTTTTTATCAAAGCTGCAATTTGCGTTCGTAAATCGTTGTAAACGTTTTTAGAAATATCCGCATCATTGTAACAGGCATTGCCGAAATCTTTATACACTTTGGTTTTTTCAATTGCCAATAACTTTTGAAATTCAGAATAGCGGTATTGTTTCATTATTTTATTCAAAATACAGACACAAAAATCATCCGAATTGGCCATTTTCTGAGCCATTGTCGAGGTTTTACACAAACTTATAATTTCATTTTTATTATCCTGATTCCAACCGCGGTTGAGTTTGGTATCCACCCAGGGCACCACTTCCAAAACAATCTTTTGACTTAAAAGCCAGTTTTTACTTTCGAAACCAAACCAAATGGTAGTTGTATTTTCTTTCAGGCAGGAAGATTTATCCAGAGAAAGCCTTTTGGCATCTTTACTGACCGGTTCTACCTGAGCAAAACAGGCTGTATCTGTTTTTCCGTCACTTACATACTTTTTTGCATTTTCATTGGACGTAAAAATCGAATACGTGCATTGGTCATCTCCTGAAATTTTCGACATCAGAAAAACAGCTCCTGCAGAACCCTGACCGATTCCGTAAGGATCCGGTATCGCTTTAAGAATTGACACCAGACTATTGGTCATTTCCTGATTTTTATCCAAAAGCGTAATTCTGTAAACTATTTCGGTAGTCCCGACAGGCAAATCTTCTGTGTGAACCGTAATACGGTCACCGGCAGAAACAATAATTTCTCTGGTAGTGGCTCTTTCTTTGTCCCAATACCCCTCTTTTTGAGCGTACGTACTGTAAAATGAAATTACACAAAACAACAGAAGTATTTTTTTGAAAATCATAATGTTATGAATTTTATTGAGTATCATTAATCATATTTAGAATCCGTTTTTCAGCTTCCGCTTTTGTGATCCCTTCATGAAAATCTTTAACAAAAGAATGATTGAAACTTTCATGAGGAAAAATTACCGGTCTGTTATTGCCTTTTTGAGTCACCACCGTCGTTGGAATACTTTCTGAAAACTCGTAACCGCTTATGTCATTCGATAACCAGCCAAAATATTCCGTTTCATGATTTTCATTGTCAAAATTTTCAAGATAATCCTGAAAACTCTTTTCGCTCAAAGAAACCCAAACCCCGTATTCTAAGTCCTGACAATGATCATTTACTTTTTGAAATAGCACGCAGCGTATAAATCTGGCCACTTCTTCCGGATATTTGATAACACAAAAATCTTGGTCAATAACAGCAATTTCCTCCTTCTCTTCACTCGAAAGCCAGTAATAATTGTTAGGTGAATTATACGTTAAGGCTGGCCAGCCTTCATGCTGCTGACCACAACATTCACAAGTAAAAGCAGTAGTATTCATTGTTTAAATTTCCGGGAGTAACCGTTTCGTTCAGTTTAAAATTTACAATTCTATCGATTCTCCGATTTTAAGAAGCATTAAATCTTTTCCTTTATCGAAAAATTTACGAATTGATTCTTCGTGATTAATTTCAATATAACCAAAAGTATCAAAATGATATCCCAGGATTTTATCACATTCTAAGAAATCTGACGCTATGATTGCATCTTCAACGTCCATAGTAAAGTTATTTCCGACTGGAAGAATAGCTAAATCTAATTTAGTACGCATCGGAATCAGTTTCATATCCATAGAAAGTGCTGTATCACCCGCAATATAGATGTTTTTATGTTCCCCTTCGATTACGAAACCTCCAGGATTTCCGCCGTAACTTCCGTTTGGAAAAGAGCTGGAATGGATCGCATTTACGTATTTTACTTTTCCAAAATCAAATTTCCAGCTTCCACCATGATTCATCGGGTGTGCCTTGAATCCTAATGTGGCATAATAACTTGTAATTTCAGCGTTTGAAACAATAACTGCATCGGTATTTTTTGCAATAGCTTCAACGTCTAAAACATGATCGCCATGTGCGTGAGTCAGTAAAATATAATCGGCTTTTAAAGTGTTAATATCGATTGCCGAAGCTTGAGGATTGCCTGTAATAAAGGGATCAACAATAATATGTTTTCCTCCAACTTCAATCCCTAATGATGCGTGTCCGTAAAAAGTAATTTTCATTTTTATAAAATTTAAAGTTGAATTTATTTTATCTTCCGCCTAAGAACAAATTAACTATGATGTCTGAAATTAATGAAATCATGCATATTGTCAAAAGAAGGGAAAGCAAGAATGTGCTTAATGCTAATTTTTTTAATTCCGGATCTAACAGTTTTGGCTCCTGGTTTTTAGCAACCGTAATTAAATGTTTGGTTAAAGGGATGTATGCCAGTAAAAACAAATATTGATCGAAACGATACCCGCTTAAAACAGCAAATACCACTACCAGTATCATTGCAGTTACGATAAGTGTAAAATGGTATATTTTTGCTTTTTTACCACCAATCTGAACGACTATAGTATTTTTACCCGATTTTCTATCTGATTCTTCATCACGCATGTTGTTCAGATTTAAAACTCCGACACTTAGCAAACCAATTGAAATAGCCGGTAATATTAAAAGCGGATCTACTTCTTTGGAATATAAAAAATTAACCCCCAAAGTACTCACCAATCCGAAGAAAACAAAAACAAATACATCGCCAAAACCTTTGTATCCGTAAGCTGAATTCCCCACTGTATATCGAATAGCAGAAGCAATTGCCGCAATGCCAAGCAACAGGAAAAACAGAGAGTAACCAAAATTAGATGCTCCAAAAGCAAAATAAATCAGGGTAATGGCTGATAATAAAGTTAAAAGTGATGTAATTATAATCGCTTTTTTCATTTCCTGCGGTGTAATAACACCACTTTGGATAGCGCGCTTTGGCCCAATTCGGTCTTCATTATCAGTGCCTTTTACGCCATCTCCGTAATCATTTGCAAAATTCGATAAAATCTGTAGTCCAAGCGTAGTTAAAAGTGCGAAGCCAAAAATTTTCCAGCTAAAAACTTCTGTCGGCGTATTGATGGTTTCTGTTGGGTTGGATAAGGCATAAATACTCCCTACTATAATTCCGGAAACTGATAAAGGTAATGTGCGCAAACGTGCGGCTTCAATCCAGTGTTTCATTCTGTTTTTAATTTTAGATTTTAGATTGTTAGAATTTAGATTGTTGGAAAAGTTTACAGTCTCAGTCTCAGTCTCGGTCTCGGTTGAAGCTGAAAACTGACACTGAGACTGAGACTCTAAACTTTACGGTAACCACTTATTCTCTCCGAAGTTGGGTCTTCTTTTTTCCAAAAATGCATTTCTTCCTTCTTTCGCTTCTTCGGTCATATAAGCCAGACGGGTTGCTTCGCCTGCAAAGACCTGTTGGCCGACCATACCGTCATCAGTCAGGTTCATGGCGAATTTCAGCATTTTTATAGATGTTGGTGATTTTTGCAGAATTTCCTGTGCCCACTCATACGCAGTATCTTCGAGTTCATCATGAGGAATTACGGCATTTACCATCCCCATATCCATTGCTTCCTGAGCCGAATAATTTCGTCCTAAAAAGAAAATTTCACGTGCTTTTTTCTGACCCACCATTTTAGCCAGGTACGCAGATCCGTATCCCCCGTCGAAACTGGTAACATCAGCATCTGTCTGTTTGAAAATAGCATGTTCTTTACTGGCCAGGGTCATATCGCAAACCACGTGTAAACTGTGTCCGCCACCTACTGCCCAACCGGGAACAACGGCAATAACTACTTTAGGCATAAAACGAATTAAACGCTGCACTTCCAGAATATTCAGACGGTGTTGTCCATCTTCCCCTACATACCCCTGATGCCCGCGAGCATTCTGATCGCCGCCGCTGCAAAAAGAATAAACGCCGTCTTTAGTTGAGGGCCCTTCTGCCGAAAGCAATACTACTCCAATTGAAGTGTCTTCCTGTGCGTCGTAAAAAGCCTGGTATAATTCTGAAGTTGTTTTTGGACGAAAAGCGTTTCTGACATTTGGTCTGTTGAAAGCAATTCTGGCAACTCCATTACATTTTTTATAGGTGATATCTTCAAATTCTCTGGCAGTGATCCAATCCATTTCTATTTGTTTAGTTTTAATAATTATAGTGTAAAAATAAACCATTTTTATATTTTTACCTACTCTATTTAATTTTAGTCTGCAAGAAAATAGCTCCCAATATTAACAATTGGTATTTACTTACAAAAAATAACATTATTTAACATTTGGATTCAAAAAAAATAAGTAATTTTACACTCTAGAAATCAATGAGATACATTTTATTTCACTGATTTATGATTGATTTTCTTTCACTGATTTATTAACCTAAAAAATGACTTTTTTTGAGAAAATTTAAAAAATTTGTCGCTTATTTTTTGATGGTTTTTATTGGTAAGCCCTTAATTAATGAGCAAATGATTTATGCATTTGTAAAAACTTCAAAAAAGAGATAGTAACACCTACGGTTAAAAGCTGGAATTGTCTGTAATTAGCAAAGATTGAAAACGAAAAAAGGAAAACAAGCTAATAAACTACTTTCTAAAAGTTATTCTATAAAACCAATGGCTCAGCCGTGAAATTGATTTTTTGCATTTAAGATGAATGTATCGATTGTTTAAAGACATACCCAAGTAAAGGAGTAATTTCAAAAATTCTTAAAGCTATTACTTTTTTAATGGATTCGAATTATTTTATTTCTGTTTTTTTTTAATTACAATTTTTTTTAAAACTAGAATAAAAAAGAGAGAGGCTACTTGTAATGAGTAGCCTTTCTTGTTATGTTTTACAGTAAATTCCAAAGTTTTAAATTCCAGATTCCAATACTACGTGTTTTTGTTGGAATTTGCTTTTACTAGACTTCTACTGCATCGTAATCAACAATAGCGTTACATTTTTGGAATTTGGAATTTTAAATATTGGATTTTAAAGAAAACTAATTATCCTTTACCAGATAGATTCCGTCTTCTTTAATTTCAATGAGTTTGTCTTTATACAAAGCACCTATTGCTTTTTTAAAGGTCTTTTTACTCATTTTAAGCACCGTTTTAATGTCTTCAGGGTGAGAACTGTCATTTAAACGTAAAAAACCGCGATTGGCTCTTAGTTCGTCCAGGATTTTCTCCGCATTTGGCTCAATACTCTCATATCCCTGCACCTGAAGCGCCACATCGATTTTATTATCAGGACGGATGTTTTTTATATAACCCGTCATTCTGTCGCCTGTTCTTATAGCATCATCGTATACTTCGTCTTTGTAAAGCAGTCCTTTGTGTTTCTCATTGATAATAACATTAATTCCGATTTCGGTAATATGCGAAACGATTAAATCAACTTCTTCTCCTTTTTCAACAGTTAAAGTATCATTGTTCAAAAACTGATTGGTTTTACTTGAAGCCACCAGACGATTGGTTTTTTCATCCATGTAAAGATAAACCAAATAGCGTTTTCCTTTTTCCATAGGACGTGCCTGTTCTTTAAACGGAACCAGAATGTCTTTTTCCATTCCCCAGTCCATAAAAGCACCCACCTGATTGATGTAGTTGACTCTTAATAAAGCAAATTCATTCAGTAATATATAAGGTTCCAGCGTTGTCGCAACAGGACGCTGTTCGTGGTCTAAATAAACAAAAACGATAAGCTCCTCGCCTATCTCAAATTCATTTGGAACGTATTTATTGGGTAATAAAATATCGTGAATTCCTTCAGGGTCTTTTTCAGGGTTTCCTAAAAATAAACCAACTTTGGTATCACGCAATATAGTAAGGGTGTTGTATTTTCCTATCTCAATCATATTCTTAAAATTCTAAGCTGTTAAGCAGCTAAGTTTCCAGCTGCAAATGTACGAAGTTTGAAAATGGTAATCCTAAAAATGTTTCTAATTAAAAAAAGACACCGGCATCTTAGCGTAGTTTAGTCATTTTAATTAAATTTGAGAACCCGTAATTAATCCAAAATCAATGAATAAGACCCTTTTCTACACCATTTTTACTTTTTTGTTTTTTACTCATATTACGACTTCGCAGGTTGCCGAAGATCCCGAAATAAAAAAAATGATCAGCGAAATCAAGGCCGAAAACCTGGAAGCTACGATCCATAAATTAGTTTCTTTTGGCACCAGACATACGCTTAGCGATACCAAAAGCAAAACCAAAGGCATTGGCGCCGCACAGCAATGGGTAAAATCCGAGTTTGACAGGTTTGCACTGGAATCTGACGGAAGATTAACTGCTGTAATTGATTATTTTGAAGTGAAAGCCGATGGAAAACGAATTATCAAAGACAGTCAGCTTGGCAATGTTATGGCGACTTTAAAAGGAACAGATCCGGGCGATAACCGTGTGCTGATCATAAGTGGACATCTCGACTCGAGAGTTTCCGACGTCATGAATGTAAAATCGAATGCTCCGGGCGCCAATGACGACGGATCCGGTGTTGCGGCTGTCATTGAATTGGCTAAAATAATGAGCAAGAGAGCATTTCCTGCCACCATAATTTTTGTAGCCGTGACCGGTGAAGAACAAGGTCTTTATGGAGCGCGTCATTTAGCAGAATTAGCCAAAGCATCCAACTGGAATATTGTGGCCATGCTGAACAATGATATGATTGGAAATAGTTTGTCCAGTGGTACTAATGTAAGAGACAATACGCAGATCCGGATTTTTAGCGAAACGATTCCGTTTTTAGAAACCGAAGAGGAAGCTAAGATGCGTAAAGCGACAAACCGTGATAACGACAGCCCTTCACGATTACTGGCACGTTATATTAAAACCGTTACGGAGCAATATGTGGACCAGCTGAAAGTTAAATTAGTGTACAGAAACGATCGTTTTTTGCGTGGCGGAGATCACACTCCGTTTAGCCAAAATGGATTTACAGCCGTTCGTTTTTGCGAAATGAATGAAAATTTCAACCATCAGCATCAGGATTTAAGAACCGAAAATGGCATTCAATATGGTGATCTTCCCGAGTTTATGGATTTTGAATATCTGCGAAAAAACACTTGTGCAAACTTAGCCACTCTAGCCAATTTAGCCTGGTCGCCTAAAGCGCCTTTAAATGTAGGGATTGAAGTAAAACAGCTTTCCAATTCTTCTACATTAGCATGGACTGCCCCGGAAGGAAAAACACCATACGGTTACCAGATTCTGATGCGAGAGACTTCTTCTTCTCACTGGGAGAAAACTTTTTTTGTAAAGGAGACTAAAGCCGAAATACCGTATTCTAAAGACAATGATTTCTTTGCGGTGCAGGCTGTAGATGCATTGGGTCATGCCAGTTTACCAGTATTTCCAGTACCTGTTAAGTAAGCTATTACCGGCAATTCAAGAAGCATTTTACAGGGCAAAGGAACTAAATGTAAAAACATCGCATTCAATAGCTATTCAAAGAAAAAAAGCATCATATATGATGCTTTTTTTCTTACTATTAAACTAACTCCTTAAAATATTGTTTTAAAATAACATCGTTTTCAAAAGTGGGCGTGAATACTTCCAGAATACACGGAGCATCATTTGCTACATAAAACGATTTTATGTTTTTGACTAAAGATTCCTCGTCAGTAGCCGTGAAGTAATTCAGCTGATACATTTTAGCCAGATGTTCCGCTGTTAAATGATGTGAAGTTTCAAAATAAGTATTGAAAACCGGTTTCTCTTCGTGTCCCGGTAAAATCCTGAAAATCCCGCCCCCGCCATTATTAATTAAAATAATTTTGAAATTTTGAGGGATATAAGAATTCCATAAAGCATTACTGTCGTATAAAAAACTAATATCTCCGGTAATAAAGACGTTTTGTTTTCCGCTTCCTACTGCAGCGCCTATAGCTGTCGATGTGCTTCCGTCAATTCCGCTTGTTCCCCTGTTACAAAAAACTTCGATAGAAGGATCAATATGAATCAGTTGTGCATAACGAATCGCTGAACTGTTGCTAATTTGCAGCTGACTGTTTTTAGGCAAAGCTTCAATTACTTTTTCGAAAACCTTAAAGTCAGAAAACGGAATTTTATCCAGGTATTCTTTTCTTCTGATTTTTCTCAGATCGTAGATATTTTTTATGTTGGCAAAATAATCGCTCTCTGTAATTTCAGCTTTCGAAAATAAATCTTTAAAAAAGTCATTTGGCTGCATTACAAAATGATTTGATAACGCATTAAAGGTATCATAAGCCCTCAAAGTGTCAAGGTGCCAGTGGTATTTTGGTTTGTATTTTCGTAAAAATGCCTTGATGCGTTTTGAAACAATCATTCCGCCGAAAGTCACTAAAATTTCAGGTTGAAAATCTTTAAAATCAGCCTCTTCAAAAGGTGTAATTAAAGTATCGATACTATTAATAAAAGCAGGGTGATGCAGGTTTGAAGTGGTCTCTGTCAGCACCACTACAGACGGATCTTTGGCCAGCGCCTCTGTTACTTCATCATTGATTGCATTGGCGTCATTTACACCAACCATGACTAATTTTCGTCTGGCTGCATTCCAGACAGAAACAATTTCGTCACTGTTTTCTATGGTTTTTGTTTGTAGTGCAGGTTCTGCATTTGTAATTTTTGATTTTACAGAAAGTGCTTCAACGGTTTCATACAAAGGCTCTTCAAAAGGCGCATTAATGTGTACAGGACCTTTTTTAAGGATAGCGGTTTCGATTGCCTTATTAATTTTCAGATCATTTTCAACAGAAGCTTCTTCGGTTAAATTAGCATTGAAAACCGAATGATTTTCATAAACATTCTGCTGACGAATCGTTTGCCCGTCTCCAATGTCGATTTTGTTTTGCGGACGGTCTGCAGAAATGATAACTAACGGAATCTGACTGTAAAATGCTTCTGCAACAGCCGGATAATAATTTAACAACGCAGATCCCGAAGTACAAACCACTGCTGTTGGCTGTTGGGTCTGCTGGGCAATGCCCAGGGCAAAAAAAGCAGCACAACGCTCATCGGCAATACTGTAACATTTAAAATTAGCATTTTGGGCAAACCCGATAGTTAAGGGTGCGTTTCTTGATCCGGGAGAAATTATGATAGTGGTGATTCCTTTTGCTAAACAAATTTCGATGATGCTCTGAGCAAGCGGTATTTTGGGGTAAATCATTCTTATGACGTGTTATTATTCCAGAAAATCGAAAAACTTTCTAATACTACAAAGTTACAAACTTCGATGTTGATTTAACTTATAAATGGTGAGATATTAAGTCAATTTTTAGAAAAAGGGAATATCTTTGTAAAAGCTATTTTTTTGAATAAAATAAACTTCTAATGCGTTTCATATACCTGTTTTTATTTTTCATTTCGGTACCAATCTTACACTCACAAAATCAGTTTGTTCCTGATGATATACCTTATAGAACGGGTTTAGAAACAGCCAAAGCTGCAAACAAACCGCTTTTTGTAATGCTGTATGCCGATTGGTGTCCGCATTGCAATCAGATGAAAAAAGAGGTCTTTAGTGATCCTGCAGTAATGGATTTCCTTAAAAGAAATTATGTCTGCCTCTGGAAAGATATTGAAAAGGAAGAAGGAAAAATGCTCAAAGATAAATTCAATACCAAATCACTACCCACCTTTTTATTTTTAGATGCCACTGAAACATTGCTTTACGCGCTAAAAGGCGAAATGAAAACAGCAGCGTTTCTGACCGAAGTGAATTATGCTTTGAATCCGAAAATGCAGCTGCCGTATTTAGAAAAAGAGTTTCTGGCTGATCCATCCAATTCGACAAAATTCTTTGCTTACCTGAATACTTTAAAGAAAGGAAAAGACAGAACCGATTTGTCTCCGGCCACGCACCTTTATCTGAACACACAGTCTGATACACAATTGGTGAGCGAAACCAACTGGCGTGTGATTGCAAATGGGGTGACAGACATTAATTCGAGGGAATTTCAATATGTTTTAAAACATCAGAAAGAATTTGCTGCCGTAGCTTCGCAAAATCGTGTAGACCGCAAAGTCGAAAGTATCGTAAGCGAATTGCTTCGCCCTTTGGTCGATAATTTAGACACCGTGAATTATTATAAACAAAGGGAAATTGCAAAATCGATCCGATTGCAGAAAACGGATTCCCTGGTTTTTAAGTTTGATCTGACTTTAGCCGAAAGAACCGAAAAATGGCAATTTTATAAAAAAGTAACGCTTGAAGATACTCAGAAACTGGTGTGGAATGATGCCAGTTTCCTAAAAGATATCGGACAAACCTATCTCAAACATATAACCGATACCAATGCTTTGAAAATGGCTATTTTTTGGGTAAAACATTCTTTAGAATTGAATGATTCGTATGACGGAAATTTACTTTTAGCCCGGCTTTATAACAAAATAAAAGACAAGAAATCCGCTTTAAAATATGCGCAACATGCAAAAGTAATCTGTACCGAAATGACCTGGAGTACTAATGATGTTGATGCTTTATTAGCGGAATTACTGTCTAAATAACATTAAGAAAAATCAAAAAAAATCATGAACATCACGCTCAGACCCGCCACTACAAACGATTTGGAAAAAATTCTTGCTATCGTCAATCATTCTATTCTGCATACAACCGCTAATTATAGTTATGATATTCAGACTCTTGAAGTGCAGACAAAATGGTTTGAAGATAAAAAAACTAAAAACTTACCTATTGTTGTTGCCGATTTAAACGGTGAAGTTGTTGGTTTTGGGAGTTACGGCACATTCAGGGAGAAGATCGGTTATCAATACACCGTGGAACACTCTGTTTATGTGGTAGATCATGTGATCGGAAAAGGAATTGGCTCTCAGTTACTGACAGAACTCATTCGTTTGGCAAAAGAACAGGGTTATCATGTCATGATAGGTGCTATCGATGCTGATAACGCAGGAAGTATTGCTTTTCATGAAAGATTTGGTTTTGTTTCCATAGGAACGATTCGGGAAGTGGGATACAAATTCGATCATTGGCTTGATTTGGTTTTTATGCAGTTGATTTTGGAGTAGTGTGTTGGTCCACGGATTAAGAGGATTCGCAAAAGTGACAACACAGATCTGCACAGATATCAGATTACTAGAATTTTACCGCAAAGAACGCCACGATTTACACAAGGAACGCAAAGTAATAGGCTTATTTGTTATCATTTCCGTAAATTGTTTAATAAACTGTTATGAATAACATTTGATAAAAAAATCCACAAACCTGTATTGCTGCAAGTTTGTGGATTTTTGGTTAAAATAGCACCGTTATTAGCTTTTTATCCAATTGATTACTTCAGGATCTGTAGGCAGCGTTCTTGGTTTAATTACTTTTACCAATTCTCCTTTTTCGTTGATCAGGTATTTTTGAAAATTCCATTCTACTTCAGAATCCTGTAATCCATTTTTAGATTTTTGAGTCAGGAATTTATATACTTCACACATATCATCTCCTTTTACGGAAACTTTATCCATCATAGGGAAAGTCACCCCGTAATTTTGCTGGCAAAAAGCCCCGATTTCTTCATTTGTACCAGGTTCCTGTGAAGCGAAATTATTGGCAGGAAAACCAACAATTACAAAACCTTTGTCTTTATATTCTTTGTAAATCGCTTCCAGATCCTTGTATTGAGGTGTGAGACCACATTTTGAAGCCGTGTTTACAATCATTACTTTTTTGCCTTTTAAAGAAGCAAAATCAAAAGGATTTCCCGATAAATCTTCTACTTTAAATTGGTAAATAGTTTCTTTTGTCATAACCTTATCCGTTTTAGGAGTTTTTGTTTTATTGGTTTGTGCTTGATTTTGGCAGCTAAATAAAAATAGGACGCCATAAGCCAGAGATAATATTTTTTTCATCGTTTTAATTTTTTTATAAAATTAGTTAAAAAGAGTTTTACAGTTGTTTTTCAGCAACCTTATTTTGTATTAAATATAAGTTAAATAAAAAAAATGAAGCCTAACGTTAATCAGACGTTAGGCTTCTCCCCATACAAACAAATCAAACCATGAAATTTGAATTTTTTAAAGCTTTTTTGCTTTTTATCTTTTATAGTTCAGAATCTGCAATTTAATTTTTCCACAATTCCGGACTATTTTGTCGTATTGACATTGCAGCAAACCTGAGTATTGTAAACCTGCTGACAAAATCATTTTTTTTTAATTGTTTTATTCTCTATAGTTGATTCCTCGGTTTTTATCGAAATTTTTCATCCTCGATTTCACTCGTCTGCAAATATTTTTTAGTATCGGTGTTTACAATAGTAAAAAATTCTAATTCGTTTGCAGGGGCAAAACTTTCAGCATCGGCATCATCTAAAGCAATATTTTCGATTGGAAGTCCGAGGGCATCAACTATTAGTTTTTACAAAGACTCAAATTCGTTCTTCCCTCCTTTGCTTTTATCTCTTTTAAACCATCTTTATTAAAATTTGCAAGTGCCAAAACACTGGTCAGGCCTACAATCAATATTTTTAAATTATTTATTTTATACATGACTTAATTATTTTACTGAGATTTACTTTACGATTTCTATCTTAAAAAATGCCTGTTTTACTAATTTCTTAACCTAACAGTTCACCCTGAAAATTTAATTTTAAAGGAATATTTGTTTTATTTGCTATTTAACTAAATATTTTATTTCATGTTATAATAGCATTTACGTAAGTGGTTTCCTTTTGGTTTTAAAAAAGTCAAAAAAAAGTTACTTTTTTTTAGAACTCCTTGTTTTACTAAGGTTTAGACTGTTAAAAAAAAATATCGTTTTCACGAAAAAATAAATTATCTTTATCTGAACTAATCAAAATAAAAAAATAAAAATTTAGTTTAAGCTTAAAAATCCCATTATATGAGTCAAGAAGAATTACTAGTTTTAATTTACAAAAAAGACGAAAGAGCTTTTACCCATTTGTATGATATGTATTCGAAAAGTTTGTTTTCGGTTATTAATGTTCTGATAAAAAACCGAGAAGAAGCTGAAGATGTTTTGCAGGAAGTTTTTGTCAAAATATGGAAAAATATAGATTCTTATAACGAAAGTAAAGGCCGATTTTATACCTGGATCCTTAATATAGCTAGGAATACATCAATTGACAAGCTCAGATCCAAAAATTTTAATAACAGTCAAAAAAACCTTTCTTCAGATAATTTCGTAAATCTGTTAGATGACAGTAATAAGTTGACGAATAAAATTGATACGATCGGTATTCAGGAATTTGTAAAAAAGCTGAAACCTAAATGTATTGAGATAATCGATTTATTATTTTTCAAAGGGTATACCCAACAAGAAGCTTCAGAAGAACTGGCAATGCCATTGGGGACTATCAAGACGCAAAACAGAAACTGTATTAACGATTTACGTAATTATTTAAAAATCTAATGGAAGCAAAAGAATATATAGAATCAGGAATTCTGGAACTTTACGTTTACGGTTTATTAACCGAAGAAGAAAATCTGGAAGTAGCCGAAATGGCTAAAAACAATCCCGAAATAGATCAGGAAATCCTTTCGATTGAAAGGGCTATTGTGGCTCTGTCGTCAAGTTTCTCCCCATTCCATTCGGTTGCTAATTTCGAAAAGATCAAGGCACGCCTCGAGCTTAAGCATGGCAAAGTAATCGATATGAAGCCTGCTTCAAACTGGTCACAATATGTGGGCTGGGCAGCTGCAGTCGTATTGCTTTTAGGTCTTGGGTACCAAACTCTGGAACTGACCAAAACAAAAGACGCTATTGCAACCGTTGGTAACGAGAAAACTAAAATAGAAAGAGATTTTGCTTATCTGGAGCAGCAAAATAAACAAACTGAAAAAAGTCTGACTATTGTAAGAGATATTAAAAACACCGGAGTAACACTTGGTGGTCAGGCGGTTTCTCCAACCTCATTTGCAAAAGTATACTGGAACAAAGACACCAAAACGACTTATATTGATGCTGCAGGTTTACCAAAACCTCCAAAAGGAATGGTGTATCAGGTATGGGCTTTAAAATTAAGTCCGGTACTTACACCAACCAGCATTGGTTTGTTAAGTGATTTTGACTCCAACGATCAAAAAATATTTGCTGTAAGCCAAACCGTTTCAGCGGAAGCTTTTGGTATAACACTTGAGCCGGCCGGAGGAAGCCTTACACCTACTATGGAACAGCTATATACTTTAGGAAAAGTATAATAACAGAGTCGTACTAATATTGAAAACGCACATTAATTTATTTTGATGTGCGTTTTTTTTATTATTTTTAAGTCAAAAACAATCAAAAGCCATCACATGAGCGGAACTTTACTTTTAAGAATTACAATTGCTATTATTCTCCTGACCCATTCTGTATTCGGAATGTTTAATAACGGGATCAACGATTTTGGGAATTTATTTCTCAACCAGATTGGATTTGCACCGTATGGCGTTCTTTTGGCCTGGTCGATTAAATTATCACATGTTTTAGCGGCCGTTCTTCTGCTTCTTAATAAATATGTCAAATTAGCCGGTTTTGTAACAATTCTGGTTCTTATTATGGGAATTATTCTGGTTCATTTTCAGGAAGGCTGGTTTGTCGTAGGCGGCGGAAGAAATGGTATGGAATATAACTTTTTATTGATTATGGTGCTTCTTGCTATTATGTTTCCGAATGGTTTTAAAAAGGATAAAATTCAGGCGCAGCACTAACAAATTCTATTTTATAATATTAAAAATAGCCTAAAGAATGGAAATAACCTGCAAAAATTGTAATCATATTTATAAAGGCCATTACTGTAATAATTGTGGTCAGCCTGCCGCAACCCACAAAATTAATGCACATTATTTATGGCATGAAATCAGGCACAGCTTATTACATTTTGATGAGGGCATTCCGTATTCCATCAAACAATTATTTACAAGACCAGGGCATTCTATTCGCGAATTTATTGAAGGAAAACGTGTCAGGCATTTCAAACCTTTGTCTTTGGTTGTAGTTTTGGCTACTTTTTACGGCCTCTTATATCATTCCTTTCATATTAATTTATATGATAATACGTCTAATCCCAATATAGATATTGGTCAGTTTAATGAATGGAGTTCGAAACATTATTCATGGATCATAATCGTGACCATTCCGTTTTTTACTTTAGGAACCTACCTTAGTTTTAGAAAACAAGGTTATAATTTTGTAGAATACTTTGTACTAAATACTTACAAAGCCTCTCAGAAATTGTTTGCTCATCTTATCATATTTCCTCTGGTTCTTTACAATAACGGAAAACCTGAACTGCATAAAATTATGATTGCAGTATATATAATTGATCTTATTTTAACTTTCTGGACGAACATTCAATTCTTTAATAAAATTTCTAAAATCAAAGCATTGTTACTCTCTATTTTAAGCCAGCTTATTTTCTGGGCCAGTTTTCTTTTAACAATAGGTGTGATTGCTTCTCTATTGGGGTATTCATCTTTCATCAATTAATTAATTTCGACGGATTGGCTTGAAATCTTTATAACAAAAAAAATGTTCGACTTTTCAGTCGAACATTTTTTTTGAATTAATAATTCTATATATTATTTTTTGCTTTTATAATGCTTTCTGTAGGCTGGATAAGTTATCGCTCCAATTAGCGAAATAGTTCCCAAGGAATACCAGATCCAGTTTAGGGAATGCGCTTCCCCGCTTGCGTAAGAATGCAGACCAACCAGGTGGAAATTTACTCCGTAATAGGTAAACAAAATCGAAATAAAGGCAAACATACTCATTAGATTAAAGAACCACTTTCCGCGTAAAGCAGGAACAAATCTGGCGTGAATTACAAATCCGTATACCATAATCGAGATCAGGGCCCAGGTTTCTTTCGGATCCCATCCCCAGTAACGTCCCCAGCTTTCATTGGCCCATTGTCCCCCAAGGAAGTTTCCAATAGTCAGCATAATCAATCCAATAGTCAGTGCCATTTCATTGATATAGGTTATTTCTTTAATGTTTAAGCTCATTTTAGCCTTGTTCTTTTCTGTAGTAAAGAAAATCAGTATCAAAGCCACAAAACCTAAAATCATTCCCAAGGCAAAAGGGCCGTAACTGGCCACAATAACCGCCACGTGAATCATTAACCAATACGAATTAAGAACCGGCTGCAGATTTGCAATTTCCGGATCGATCCAGTTCATGTATGCCGCCATTAAGATCATGGCTGTTACAAAGGCTGATGAAGCAACGGTTAGCTTCGATTTTCTGTCAAAAGCCAGTCCGAAGAACATTGTAGCCCACGCTACATAAATAATGGATTCATAAGCATTACTCCAAGGTGCGTGCCCCGAAATGTACCAGCGGGCGATTAATCCTAAAGTATGCAATGCAAATAAAAAGCCGATGATAATATGAAAACCGTTTACTGTTATACGCAGCCATTTTTTTTCAAAAAAGATATTCAAAATCGTAAATAGCAACATTAAAACAGAAGCTGTAATGTACCAATACGGAAGTTTCTTAAAAACATCATATTTGTTATAGGCAATTTCCGCATCAATTTTTTGTTCACCTGGGCGAACTTTACTTCCGAATTTCTTTTGGAAGCCATTGATACTTTCGACTAAATTATCGGCCGTGCTAAAATCTTTGGAAATGGAAGCATTATTCAAAGCACTAAAATATAAAGGCAGAATTTGCTTCACATAAGTAGAGTCCATTCCTTTCAGTCCGGCACTTTCGCGCTCTAAATACGAAATCCATTTGTTATTCGGATCATTCGGAATCGGGAATATTTTCAAAATACTTCCGCTCAATGCCGATTCCATTAAATTTACTTTTTTATCGGTTTCAATAAAATCTTTCTCAAACTGATTTGGATTGGCCGCTTTGTATGCTGCGTCTAAATAAGGTGCCAGTTTGTAATTTCCATTGGCATCAAAGAAGTTTACAAAAGGAGCGTGTTTAGCCTCTTTTTCTACTCCGATAATTTTACGAATACTGTCATTCCCTGCTCTCAGGTGGATAATTGGAACCTGAATCCAAACCTGGGCATATTGTGTCATAGACAAAAATACCTGATCGGAATTCATGTCGTTGTAGGTATCACTCTGACTTACTTTTCGAAGCAATTCTGATGAAAAAGTATTAATAGGTTTCATCCTTCCGCCGGCATCCTGAATAATCAGGCGTCCAAATTTTGCTGCGTGTGATTCAGGAGCTTTATAAATACTCAATAAAGAATCTAACTGTTTCTGACTTGGCGGTGCCGTAACATGATTGGCATGATCGTTCGGATCTTCGGTATGTGAATGTGTATGTCCCGGTGTATGAACATGAGGTGCAGGCGCTTCCTGTGCAAAACCATTTAGACTTAAAAGCAAAACTAAAATCGTAACGAATTTCTCTTTTTTCTTTTTTACACCTTCCAGTTTGCGCTTTAAATCAGCAAAACGGGAATGTTTGGTAAACATGATCGCCATCAGACCGAAAAACAGCATGAAATAGCCTAAATAAGTGATAGACGTTCCCCAGAAATCATGATTTACAGATAATACAGTTCCTTTTTCATCCGGATCAAATGAAGACTGGAAAAAACGGTACCCTTTGTGATCTAAAACGTGGTTCATATAAATATCAGCATCAAAAGTTTCTGTAGAATCCTGAACGGTAACTTTACTTTCAAAAGCAGAATAACTTTTTTCTGTTCCCGGATATTTTGTAGCAATAAAATCGTTTAATTTAACTTTAAAAGGCAAAATATAAGCTTTACTTCCGTAGAATAAAGAATATTCAATATTGCCAATTTTAACTGTTTTTGGTTCTCCAACACTTCCTTTAGATCCCAAAAGCGTGATTTCTTTTTCCTGTCCTTCTGATTTTACTTTTACGATTAAAGCATCATGATGGCTTTTAGCCTTAAAATCTTTATTCGATTCATAGGCTATACTTCCTTTCATGGCAGGATCCGGAAATACAATTCTAATGTCGCCGATACTGTATAGAGAACGCATCATCAGAGGCTGTACGTTATCTTTGGTCACTTTACCCTGAAATTTATCCGCCATTCGCATAAAATTACCTTCGAAAGGCGTCTGAATAGTATATTTTTCCCCTGTAGTATTGATGTTAATGGCTCCTGCTGTAGGCTTATTCAAAGCAAACAAAACGTTGTGAATATTTTGAACTTCACCTTCTTTCAGGAAATGTTCTTCACGCCCTCCTGCTCCTGCTTCTACTAATTTCAGGTATAAAGTTCCTTTCGGATCCGGTTTTACCACTTCTTTCGCTCCCATAATGTAGTTCTCGTAAGTTACTTCAAACGAAGTTTCATCAAACTTGCCTGAAATAGAAAAATCATTATTGGTCACAGGTGATAGTAAAAGGCTTTTTTCGAAGACTCTTCGTTTCATTTCTCCCTTGTACTCCCCATCAGCAAATACGGTCAGGAATGTTTTTTCAGAATAAATCTGATTTTCGGCAGCACCTTCACGAATCGGCATCACGCCTTCATAACTGATGTATCTTGTAATAAAAGCTCCTAAAAGAATAAAGATAAAGGCAATATGCAATAAAAAAGTTGCCCATTTTTCCTTTTTCAGTAATTGATAACGCTTAATGTTTCCAATGAAATTAATCATAAAAAAGACCATTATCGCTTCAAACCACCATGTATTGTAAATTATAATTCGGGCCGTATCGGTATTGTACTTACTTTCTACAAAAGTTCCGATACCCATTGCTAAAGCAAATGTTAAAAAAAGAACGGCCATTAATCGTGTAGAAAATAAAAAAGAGAATATTTTTTTATCCATTTTTGAGGAATTACATTGTATAAAAGTGCCACAAAAGTACTTAAAAATGTTGAGTTCCGATATTTGTGATTTGTTAATTAAAACCAAAAAAAGGTGTTGCAATTAAATCAAATTCTTAAAACCCTCTGCTTAATTTTATAAAGCTACAAAACACTGGACTATATTGTAAGCCACAGATTACACGGATTAAACAGATTCTTTTTTTACCTTGGTGACGGAACCTTCTTTTAAATTAATCATAACGCATCAAATCTCTTTAATCCGTGTCATCTGTGGCCAAACTTTTTTCTGACGTATTCTCTTTAAAAAAAATAATGCTAATTTTGCGCTATGATTCGAATAACACTAATTGGTTCCGGAAATGTAGCACAGCATTTGATTAAGGCTTTCGCTAAAAGTGAGCTTATAGAAATTGTACAGGTATATTCCCGAAAGAAAGAGGCTTTATCCGCTGTAATTGAATTTGATAAAATTACAAGTGATTTTGAGGATTTAAAAGAAGCTGATTTGTACATTATCGCAGTTTCTGATAAAGCAATTGCAGACGTTTCAAAGCAATTGCCTTTTCAAAACCGAATTGTTGTTCATACTTCCGGTGCCGCTTCACTCGATGTTCTGGATTCAAAAAACAGAAAAGGCGTTTTCTATCCGCTGCAAACATTTTCTAAAAACAAGGATATTGATTTCTCAGCAATTCCGATGTGCCTGGAAGCAGAAAACACTTTTGACTTTCGTATTCTGGAAACTGTCGCAAAAAGTATTTCAAATGCAGTTTTTGCAATTAATTCAGATCAGAGAAAAGCACTGCATGTTTCGGCTGTTTTTGTGAATAATTTTACCAATCATTTGTACCAGATCGGACAGGAAATTTGTGAAGAACACCAGGTTCCTTTTGAAATTCTTAAACCGCTGATACGGGAAACAGCAGAAAAAATAAACACCTTAAATCCGATTGACGCACAAACAGGTCCTGCAAAACGTAATGACGCTGTGACTATTAACGCTCATTTGGATTATTTAACAACTGAAAATCAAAAAAATATCTATAAAATACTAACCCAATCTATACAAAATAATGGCAAAAAGTTATAAAGAAATAATGAATGACATCACGACGTTTGTTTTTGATGTTGATGGCGTACTTACAGACAGCTCTGTTTTTGTAACCAATGAAGGAGAAATTCTTCGTACGATGAATATTCGTGACGGTTACGCTATGAAAGCGGCGGTGGAAAGCGGCTACAATGTTTGCATTATTTCCGGCGGGAGCAACGAAGGTGTTCGGGTTCGTCTGCATAATTTAGGAATTAAGGATATTCACTTAGGAACTCCGGACAAAGTTAAAACCTTTAAAGAGTACACTGATCTTTACAATATTAATCCGGAAAACGTGTTGTATATGGGTGATGATATTCCGGATTTTCATGTTATGAAATTAGTAGGCTTACCAACCTGTCCGCAAGATGCAAGCCCTGAAATCAAAAACATCTGCCGTTATATTTCACACGTTAAAGGAGGAAAAGGTGCTGCACGTGATGTTATCGAACAAGTGATGAAAGTACAAGGAAAATGGATGGAGCATTTTAGCGGAAAGCATGATTAAGTTTTTAGTCGCAGTCGCAGTTTTCAGACCAATAAAAAAACTTTGAACCTTTGCCTCTCTGCACCTTCATAAAAAAGCTCAGAACCTTAGCAACTTAGAACCTTAAAAAAAACCTTTGCCACTTTGAACCTCTGTCCCTTTGAACCTTAAAAAAACTCAGAACCTTAAAAAAAATGAAATTCCTCAAACTCATTCGATATCAAAACTTACTGATGCTTGCTTTTATGCAGCTCTTATTTCGTTATGCTTTTTTAAAACAGCAGGATATTCCGTTGGCTTTAGCGGACTGGCAATACGGTCTCTTAGTTCTGAGCACTGTTTTAATAGCGGCTGCGGGTTATGTAATTAATAATGTTATGGATGTTGCCACAGATACGATCAACAAACCCAATGATGTTGTGATCGGAAAAGGAATTTCCGAAACTGCAGCTTATAATATTTATATCGGGTTAAATATTACCGGTGTTGCTATTGGTTGCTATTTATCGAATGTGATAATGCGGCCAAATTTTGCTGTTATATTTATCCTGATTGCTTCTGTGCTTTATTTTTATTCAACATCACTAAAGCAAATCATGATTTTAGGGAATTTTGTAGTAGCGGCTGTGTTATCCTTTAGTGTCATTATTATTGGCGTTTTTGACCTTTTCCCGGCTACTAATGCCGAGAATCAGGCTCAAATGGCTAGTATGTTTTCCATTTTGATTGATTATGCCTTATTTGCTTTTATGATTAATTTCATTCGTGAAATTGTTAAAGATATTGAAGATGTAAATGGAGATTACAACCAGGGGATGAATACCCTGCCCATTGCAATCGGAATTAACAGAGCTGCAAAAATTGCGCTGGGATTTGCTGTAATTCCTTTTATTCTTTGCCTTTTTTATATCAACAAATACTTCGTAGAAAATAATCTTTTCATTGTTACTTTTTATGCTTTTTCTTTTGTTTTGGCACCGCTTTTATATTTCATCGTAAAAATATTCAGTGCGAAATCTCAAAAGGATTTTCATCATTTAAGTACTGTTTTAAAGTTAATACTGCTTTTCGGAATTCTTTCAATCCTGGTTATTGCCCTAAATATAAAATACAATGCTTAAAGAAAAACTAAAAAAATACACTTTGATCCTGGCTTCAGGCTCTCCCCGCAGACAACAGTTTTTTAAAGACCTTGATTTGGATTTTGAAATCAGGCTTAAAGAAATCGAAGAAATATATCCTCCGGAATTAAAAGCAGTTGAAATAACGGATTATTTAGCCCGCTTAAAAGCCAATGCCTTTGACGGGGAATTAAATCCGAATGAGATCCTGGTAACCAGTGATACAATTGTCTGGCATCAGAATCGCGCTTTGGGGAAACCAAAAGATGCAACAGAAGCTTTTGAAATGATAAAATCGATGTCCAATACTACACATGAGGTTTTTACATCGGTGTGCTTTAAAACCAACTCTGCTTCTACCCTTATAAATGATGTTACGAAAGTTACTTTTAAGGATTTGTCCGATGAAGCCATTTTATTTTACATAGAAAATTACAAACCTTACGATAAGGCAGGCGCTTATGGTATACAGGAATGGTTTGGTTTTATGGCTGTTACCAAAGTGGAAGGTTCTTACACGAATGTTATGGGACTTCCAACGGCTAAAGTTTATGAATATTTGAGTACTTTAGTTTAAAAAAATCACTTATGTTTTCTTTTAAAGAATATAGTCAGGAAATAGTAGCTACAGGAATTCTTATTATTGCATTAGTTGCTTTAAGGATGATTGTTGCCAAGTTAATTCGTCGTTATGCCAGTTCTAGTCAGTTGTTAGAGCACCGGACTAACTTAGTCATTAAATACATTCATCTGTTGATGAATATATTAGTTATTATCAGTCTGATTGTAATTTGGGGAGTTGACACCAAAGATATCTTTATCACTGTTTCTTCCATTGCAACCGTAATTGGTGTGGCGATGTTTGCACAATGGTCTATTCTGAGTAATATTACTTCGGGAATGATTCTGTTTTTTTCATTTCCCTTTAGAATCGGCGATACTATAAAGATTCATGATAAGGATTTTCCAATTGAGGCCGAGATTGAAGATATTAGTGCTTTTCATGTCAATTTAAGAACTAAAGAAGGCGAAAAAATTATTTTTCCCAATAATTTATTACTGCAGAAAGGAATCTCAATTATGCCGGTCCGCTACGAAGACAAAGAGTTTTTTGATTAACTTTTGAATGGGAATTTTATAAATTAAAGAAGAAAAGCTAAAACACTATTATTTAAATAAAATATAATATTTGTTTAACAAACTCTCTGATTTATATCTAAATTCCAAAAAATGAACCAACCACTACAATTGCCTTTTTATGCAAAACTTTGTTTAATATTAATTAGTTTAATCTCTTTTGCCTTTATTTTTTATATCGGGAAAGATATTATTACGCCTGTACTAATGGCATTTTTATTTGCTGTTTTATTGCTTCCGGTCTTTACGTTTTTAAACACAAAACTTAAGTTCCCCAGATATCTTGCATCCATACTTTGTGTTATTCTTTTTGCTTCCTTTATTATTGGTATTTTACTTTTTATTTCCTACGAAGTCACCGATATGGCCAATGATTTTGCAACCATTAAAAAGAACGCAAATGCTTTCATTGTTGATATTCATAAATTTATCAAAGACAATTTCAACGTTAGTACTGGTGAACAGAAAAAGTATATTGATAATGTAACCCGGGATTCTGTTAAAAATGGAAATGCAACACTGGGCTCTGCCATAATATCAATAAGCGATCTTCTTTTAGACTGCACGATTATACCAATATATACTTTTCTATTTTTATTGTATAAAGACCATTTTATTCTTTTCCTGGTGAAATTAATCAGTAAAGAAAATCATGCCGC
Source organism: Flavobacterium sp. LC2016-23 (assembly GCF_009674775.1). Taxonomy (GTDB): domain Bacteria; phylum Bacteroidota; class Bacteroidia; order Flavobacteriales; family Flavobacteriaceae; genus Flavobacterium. The sequence continues at coordinate 60,950 of NZ_WKKE01000022.1, forward strand.
ACTAAAAAACATTTTGTCTCAGATAAAGCTTTCAATCAATAATTATATTATAAGTTTAATTTTAGAAATGATTATTGTATCGGTTTTAACAAGTTTAGGACTTTGGATAATTGGTGTGAAATATTTTATACTTCTTGGACTTATAACAGGAATATTAAATCTGATACCCTATATCGGTATTGCAGCCGCAGGAATCATTACCATTTTGGCTTCGCTGACCGGTTCCGCAGAAACCTCAATGATACTTGGAATTTTAATTGTAAACCTTATAGTCCAATTGATTGACAATAATGTACTTGTTCCCTTAATTATAAATTCTAAGGTAGAAATCAATGCCTTTGTATCTATCATTGGAATCATAATTGGCGGGGCGGCAGCCGGAATATCGGGCATGTTTCTGGCCATACCGCTTCTGGCCATCTTAAAAATTATTTTTGACAGAATTGAATCACTTGAACCCTGGGGCTATTTGATGGGAAATCATATGCCTAAAAGGTTTATCTGGAGAATTAGAAAAGTAAAATCTGAAAATTAAATACTAACAGAATGTAGATATCAGCAATATTTATCTTACATTCATATTAATCTTTTGTAAAAGTCAAAATACAGCTGAATGTATCGAAAACTAAAAATAGTAATTTCTGTTTTACTTTGCTTTTGTCTGCAAAGCATATGCGCACAAGTAGAAAAACCCAGGAAAGAAACCTCAAGAGACAGCGCAGCGGTTTATAAAAAAATTCAGAATTATTCTAAAAAACGCAAGTTCACCAAAACGTTACATAAATGGCTTTTCAGAACAGAGAAACCCCGCAAAAGAGAGGCTGAGATCATAGACAAAGACACTACCAATTACGACGGAAAAATTATCCGCAAAATAAATGTAATTACCTTAGACCCATTTGGACATTCAGTTGTAGATTCAACGGCTATGCCAAGAAACTGGGGAGAAAGAACGGGGAATAAACTGCATTTAAAAACAAAAAAAATAGCCATTTACAACTTATTGCTTATTAAAAGAAACACTCCTTATGACGCCTATAAAATACTTGAAAGTGAGCGTATTATCAGGTCTCAGAAATATGTAACAGCTGTAAAGATTTCAAGAAAGCTGGTGAGTAAAGAATCTGATTCAATTGATGTTACCATACGCGTTTTAGACTCGTGGAGCACCATTCCAAGATTGTCTTTTTCAAGCAATAAAATTTCGGTAGGGATGAAAGAAAAGGATTTTTTCGGGTCAGGCCAGCAATTAGATTATCGTTTTACCAATCGTTTTGAAGATGGTGCAAATGCCAATGATGTTACTTATACAGTTCCGAATATTGTCAATACTTTTATAAGCACGACATTAAAATACAATATGGATCTCGACAATAATTACAGTAAAAGTGTTGCTGTCGAAAGGGCATTTTATTCTCCTCTAACCAAATGGGCAGGTGGAATAATATTGGGGCAAAGCTTCAGAAGAGACAGCTTACAGGCTCCGGACTTACAATATTCTTTCCAGCCTTTCAAATATGATTTTCAGGATTTTTGGGCAGGAAAAGCAGCAAAAGTTTTTGAAGATGAGCCTAACGGAATTACAAACTTAATTGTATCCGGACGCTTTCTGAATATTGACTATAAAGAAAGCCCTTCCAGGTATTTTGACGCGACAGATTACTATTCGGATGAAAAACTAATTTTAAGCGGTGTGGGAATTAATACCCGAAAATTTATAAAGGATAATTATATTTTTAGAAATGGTCAGACCGAAGATGTGCCGATAGGAAGGATTTACGGAATAACATTGGGCTACCAGTATAAAAATACATTCTGGCGGCCTTACGTTGGCGCTCAGTTTTCTTTTGGTAATTATTACAGATTGGGATTTCTGAGTATGAATTTTGAAGCAGGGACATACTTCCGTCAATCTAAAACTTATCAGACCACTTTATTGTTTGAATCTAATTATTTTACAAAACTATATAGTATCGGAAACTGGAAATTAAGACAATTTATTAATCCCAAAGTTGTTCTGGGTATAAATCGCGTTGATATTATTGGCGATCAGCTGAATATTAATGATCGTGAAGGACTGGCTGGTTTTAACACTGCTTTGTACGGAACCAGCAAGGTCCTTTTGTCGCTACAGACACAAACCTATGCGCCTCATGCGCTGTGGGGATTTCGTATGAATCCGTTTTTTAATTATACCGCAGCACTGCTCGGAAGCAAAAATGATCCTATGTTTAGAAGTAAACCCTATCATAAAATCACCTTAGGTTTAGTGATCAGTAATGATTATCTTGTTTTTAGTTCTTTTCAATTGTCATTGTCTTACTATCCTACTATTCCGCTGCAAGGCGATAATATTACCAAAACCAATACTTTTGAAACTACAGATTATGGTTTACAAAATTTTGAACTGGCAAAACCAAGAGTTGTAGAGTATAAATAAGTTTCAGGTCATAATCCTCCTTTATATTTTGATTAAAAAGTGATTTTTCTAAAAAAAAATCAACTTTTTACAACCTGTTAATAATCAATTATTTTCCGTTTTTTTTCAGGATATTTAATCGATAAAGCACCTTATTAATCGGTTAAAATACATTTAGTTTTTATTTTTGGCACAGTATATGGATATCGGTAAATACGATTATAATTAACATAAAAACTAAAAAAATGAAAACAATTAAAATAGCAATTGCGGGACTATTTCTTTTGATTGCAAACGCCACAAATGCACAAGTATCTGTAAATGTAAACATTGGAACACCTCCCGCCTGGGGTCCGTCAGGTTATTCCGAAATGGAGTATTATTATTTACCCGACATTGAAGCGTATTATGATGTCAGAGCTTCGCAATTTATTTATTTTGGAGGAGGAAGATGGATCAGAACTGCGCGTTTACCAAGACAATATCGCAATTATGATCTATATGGCGGTTACAAAGTTGTTTTAACAGATTACCACGGCAGAACTCCTTACACCTATTTCGACAGACACAAAGTAAGATATTACAAAGGGTATCATGGTGCTCCTCAAAGGCCTTACCGACCAAGACCCGTTTATGTTTACAATGATCGTCATGAAGATCATAGAGATAACAGACATCATGATAGACATGATAGACACGAAAGACATGACAGACATGATGATCATCACAGGGATCATGACCATGACGGACCGGGAAGAAGATAATTATTTTCTAAATAAAAAAGAGAGTATCATTACAATGATACTCTCTTTTTTATTGTTTTAATACTATAAATTTTAAGCATTAACATTTCATTTACATAATCTTCAAAAATATAATTAGTATTTTTGAAGCTCTTTCAAAACACCTAATTACGCTATGCGAAAAATTCAGATACAGATACTTTTTATTTTTTTAGCTGGAACTTTCATTTCTTTTGCACAACAACCACAAAAACCTAATTCTGTAGAAATTTACAATCAGATCAAAAAACTGAACTTTTTGGGTTCGGTATTGTATCTTGCTGCACATCCCGATGATGAAAATACCCGTCTGATTTCGTATCTGGCAAATGAGGTAAACGCCAGAACAGGATATTTGTCCTTAACACGTGGCGATGGAGGTCAGAATTTGATTGGTCCGCAATTGCGTGAATTATTAGGTGTTATAAGAACCCAGGAATTAATTGAAGCCCGAAAAATAGATGGCGGAGAACAATTTTTCTCCAGAGCCAACGACTTTGGTTATTCTAAAAATCCGGATGAAACTTTAAAAATATGGGACAAAGACAAAGTACTGTCAGATGTGGTCTGGACCATACGAAAATTTCAGCCCGATGTCATTATCAACCGATTTGATCATAGGTCTCCGGGTACAACACATGGGCACCATACCTCCTCTGCCATGTTAAGTGTAGAAAGTTTTAATTTAACAAATGACCCGAAAGTATACCCGGAACAGTTAAAATATGTGAAGCCGTGGCAGGTAAAACGTCAGTTTTTCAATACTTCATGGTGGTTTTACGGAAGTCAGGAAATATTTGATGCCGCCAGTAAATCCAATTTCACCAAATTAGAAACAGGTGTCTATTATACCGGAATCGGAAAATCCAATCAGGAAATTGCAGCACTGAGCCGCAGCCGTCACCAATCTCAGGGATTTGGAAGTACCGGTGCCCGTGGAAATGAAACGGAATATCTGGAACTTATCAACGGGGATACCCCAAAAGACCGCAATCAGTTATTTGATGGAATTGATACCACCTGGAACCGTGTTAAAAACGGAAAACCAGTTGGAGAATTAATTTCCAGAATTATAACAAAATATGATTTCAATAATCCATCAGCAAGTATTCCCGAATTAGTAAAAGCCTATACCATGATCCAATCTCTGGAAGACGATCACTGGAAAAACCTGAAATCTGCCGCAATTAAAAATATTATAGCCTCCTGCTCCGGATTATATCTCGAAGCGGTTGCCAGCGAACAGGAAGCAACACCCGGAAGTACAGTTAAACTAAGCCTTGAAGCCATTAACAGATCTCCTGTTGAAATGGAATTAACAAGCGTGACTACACTTCCGGACCATAAAAATACAGTGCAAAACACTATTTTAAAAAATAATAATGACCTGAAAACCACTCTTCAGCTTGAGCTTCCCGCTACAATTGAATACACACAGCCGTATTGGCTAAAAGAAAAAGCCAGTGTTGGAATGTATACCGTATCGAATCAGGAGATTATTGGAACACCGGATATTATAAGAGAAGCAAAAGTTATTTTTAATGTAAAAATCAATGGTGTTGAAATTCCGTTTGAACGAATCGTCGCTTACAAATACAACGATGGCGTTAAAGGCGAAATGTATAATTTTCTTGATATTGTTCCCGAAGCTACCACTTCAATCTTAGAAAAAGTTTTGATATTTAAAGATACCAAAAGTAAAATGGTTCCTGTAAAAGTCCGCGCCGGAAAAGATGACATCAAAGGGAACCTACAATTAGAATTGCCGAATGACTGGCTGGTTTCTCCAAAACAAATTCCGTTTGCTTTGGAAAAAAAGGGAATGGAACAAACCTTTTATTTTGAGGTGACTGCACCTGTTCAACCGGAAGATGCCGTTGCAAAAAGCATTGTGACCATTGATAATAAACATTTTGACAAAGACGTAACAATTATAGATTACAGTCACATTACCAAGCAAATGGTCTTAAAATCTGCAGAATCGAAATGCCTCCGAATTGATCTGAAGACCTCAGGAAATACAATCGGATATATTATGGGTGCAGGTGATGAAGTTCCTGAAAGTCTTGCCCAGATGGGATATAAAGTAACTATTTTGAAACCGGAAGAAATCACACCTGAAAAACTGGATTCGTTTAATGCTGTCATTACAGGAGTTCGTGCTTACAACACAGTTAATGCTTTAGCCAACAAGCAAAAAATACTTTTTGATTTTGTAAAAAGCGGTAAAAATATGATTGTTCAGTACAATACTTACGGCAAAACCGTAACCGATCAGATTGCACCGTATCCCTTAAAAATATCAAATGATCGTGTAACGGAAGAAAATGCGAAAATTACGTTCCTGGCACCAAATCATCCTGTTTTAAATATTCCGAATAAGATCAGCACTAAAGATTTTGAGGGCTGGACACAGGAACAAGGCTTGTACTATCCTGACCAGTATGACGCCGCCTTCACTCCTATTCTATCCTCACATGACAAAGGGGAATCTCCAAAAAATGGTGCCCTCTTAGTAGCGCCTTATGGAAAAGGATATTACATTTACACCGGTCTTAGTTTTTTCAGGGAATTGCCTGAAGGGGTTGCCGGTGCTTACCGACTGCTTTCGAATATCATTTCACTAAAACAGCCTATAGAAGCTCCAAAACAGGAATTAAAGAAATAACTATTCAAAGATGGAAGATAAAAAAACAAAAAAATGGAAAAAAAGCTACACTTACGTTTTGGTAGCAAACGCTGTTTATATTCTGATTTTTTTCCTAATCATGCAATTATACTCATAACCTATGCAACTATTTGACTGGATCGTACTTATTGTTACACTTTTGTTTATTGTCGGGTACGGCTCCTGGAAAACCAAGGGAAGTAAAAATGTCGAGGATTTCATTTTAGGAAATAATGAAACCCCCTGGTATACTGTTGGGCTCTCGGTAATGGCTACTCAGGCAAGTGCCATTACGTTCCTGTCGACTCCGGGACAGGCCTATCATGACGGAATGGGTTTTGTGCAGTTTTACTTTGGATTGCCAATTGCCATGATAGTGATTTGTCTTACTTTTATTCCGCTGTATCATAAAAGCAAGGTTTTTACAGCCTATGAATTTTTAGAGAAACGTTTTGATATCAAAACCCGATCGTTAGCGGCAATACTCTTTTTAGTACAGCGAGGTCTGGGAACCGGGCTTACCATTTATGCTCCGGCGATTATCTTGTCGGCACTTCTAGGCTGGAATCTGACCTTTATGAACATCATAATTGGGTTACTGGTGATCATCTATACTTTTTCAGGTGGAACAAAAGCCGTAAACGTAACTCAAAAACAGCAGATGTTTGTGATTATGACCGGAATGTTTATCACCTTTTTCCTGATCCTTCATTACCTGCCAAACGATATGACTTTTACCAGTGCCCTGCATATTGCCGGAGCAAATGATAAAATGAATATCGTAGATTTTTCTTTTAATCCGGAAGAAAAGTATACCTTCTGGAGTGGAATTACCGGTGGTTTTTTCCTGGCACTTGCCTATTTTGGAACCGATCAGTCTCAGGTAGGACGCTATTTATCGGGAAAATCAGTTCGGGAAAGTCAGATGGGACTGATCATGAACGGCTTGCTAAAAGTACCCATGCAGTTTTTTATTCTGCTTACAGGAGTGATGGTTTTTGTTTTCTTTCAATTCAATCCGGTACCGTTAAACTTTAATCCAAACAATAAAATTGTTATTGAGAAATCTGCTTTTAAAGAAGAGTATCATGCTTTAGAAAAAAAACTGATTACGCTTTCTGAAGATAAAAAAGTAATCAATTTATTGTATATTGATCAGTTGAACCAGGATTATGACAATCCGATTTTGAGAAAAGAACTGGTGGCATTATCCAATAAAGAAAAAGACCTGCGGGACCGTGCTAAGGAAATTATCACCAAAGCCGACAGCAACAGTGAGACCAACGATAAAGATTATGTATTTTTTCACTTCATCTTACATTATTTACCAAAAGGACTCATCGGATTATTGCTGGCTGTGATTCTTTCTGCTGCCATGTCATCGACAGCATCAGGGTTGAATGCTTTGGCTTCTACCACAGCTATTGATATTTATAAACGGAATCTGAAAACCGAAAAATCGGAGAAGCATTACTTAAACGCTACCAAGTTTTTTACACTGTTCTGGGGAATTATTGCCATCCTTTTCGCCTGCGTAGGTACCTTGTTTGAAAACCTGATTCAGTTGGTCAATATAATTGGTTCTATCTTTTACGGAACCGTTTTGGGAATCTTCTTAGTTGGTTTTTACCTGCGTCGCGTTCAGGCAAAAGCAATGTTCTACAGTGCTATTATCAGTCAGATCACCATTTTTGTAATCTATTATTTCATGATTTACATCTATCCTAGCGGACAGGAAAAACTGGGTTACTTATGGCTTAATTTCATCGGTGCTATTTTGACTATTGTCTTGTCCTTACTAATGCAGCTTTTGGTCTTTAAGAGAAATGAACTTGAAATGAATGAATTGTAGTTTAGGGGGTTCTATATAAAGCACATATATTCTGCTGATTTAATTGATTTTTTTATATTCGAAAAATATAAATATTAATTCAGAATTATCCTTTCATGAAAATTATATCCCGAGAGTTAATCTTAATTGTTTTATTTACTTGTTGTCTTCATGTTAAGGGTCAAAGTTCTGCAGATACTATATATGAAGACAACTCAATTTCACAAAAACTATACACTAAATGTTTTGAAAATTTAAATCAGGGTTCAATTATCTTTGAGAAATATCCTCAATTTAAAAGAACAAATTTATGTTCTTTAATGTATTGTATGATGCTATTATCATTTCCTGAAAAAGATATACAATTAGCAGGAGAGGATTTATTAAGAGGAATTGCAATACAACTTTATCGTGAAGGAAATCCTGTTCGTATGATTAATGGAATGGAAAGTTATACAAAAGCGATGCGTGAAAATGAAAATATTGAAGATGACAATCATCTGGTTTATATCAGCTATGCTGATTGTTCAAGTCCTTATTTTCTCTCAAGGGCTGCTGATGTTATAAATAAAGAAACAAGCAGATTATTAAATCAAAATAAATGATTGAAATATTATTTGCTTCTGGCTGCTGTATTGTATTCTAAATTCTTATTTGTAGCTTTAATACTATTATGGCATTTCTAAAATCTAAAAAAAAAGAAGTGACTATTTGTACTTTAAATCCTGATGCTAAATTTATATATCTTTGAGAAATTAACCCTTGATAAAAGCATCATGATGAAAGATTTAAAAAAATACAGCAACAAAACCAAAGCTGCTTTCATTTTGCTTGTTGTGATGCTTATCATTATTCTTAGCAACTTCAATACGCTGCAGAACTCGAAAAATGTCAATGAAAATATCAATACCATTTACAACGATAGGCTGGTTGTGGCACATTATATTTTTCAGTATTCGAAAGAGCTTCATGCTATAAAAGCGAAAGCAGAACAGCCAGATCTGAATGATAGTATTAAAGAGAATGAAATTATCAATACCTTGAAGATTATTCATTCCATAGATCATTTATACGGTAAAACTGTTTTGACGCCAAAAGAGAAAACGTATTTTAAGGCTTTTTTAAATTCGTGTAAAACAATCGACTCACAATCTCAAAAAAATGACTGGAAGCAGGTTTCAAAATCAGGTGATGAAGCTTTAAATACTTTAGAATTGTTATCTGAGATTCAGATTACAGAAGGAAAAGCAAAATTAAAAGCCGCAAATGAAATGTACAACGGAAATAATAACCTCGGACAGCTTCAGATTGCTTTACTTATTATCCTGGGCGGTATTACATTCTACTTATTAATTATAAAAAAGAAAAAAACAATCCGGGTTCCGGAACCACCTAGTTTGAATTGAGTTATGAGTTATGAGTTATAAAAAAATCCAAATCCCAATAAATTGGAATTTGGATTTTTATATTTTGGAATTTAAGTATTTGGAATTTCAAAGATTCAAAGAATCTCTTATCTGCTCCACTCAGCAATGCTGTCTTTGTTCATTTTTACATAATCCTGATTATTAGCGGTTTCAGCAGCAGCTAAAGAAAGTTTTGCTGTTTCAACAGCTCCTTTTTTATCCCCTTGTTTTGCCTGGATTAATGATTTTAATCTTAAAATAAAGTAAGGTTTATCAGCACTCATATCCAAAGATTTATCGACATAAGTTCTGGCATCTGTAATGTTTCCGTTAGATTGGAATAAGTATTGTGATGCAGCAAAATAATCGTTTGCTGTTGGTCCTGCCAAAGTCTTTTCAATGCTTGTTACCGCTGTTTTTGCTGTCGGAACTTCAAATTTTAAAGCTACATGTGAGTTTTCCCATGCGATTTCAAGAAAAGCAAAATTGGGATCTAAACCATTAATTCCAATAGTAAAAGTTTCAACGGGAGTTGGTAAAGCATTTTCTTTAACGGTAGTTTTTAAAGCTACATTGGCATCATTCCAGTTTTCAGGCAATCCCCAATTGTCTGTCGTACTGTAAAAAATTACTTCCCAGCTTTCAATTTTAGGAATGGTATAAATTGCATATTTTCCTTTTTTTAATGTTTTACCATCAATCACTACATCATCACTAAAACTGATGATCGTGTTTTCGTTTGCACCGGTTCTCCACAATTTTCCAAAAGGAACTAAGTTTCCGAATACGGCTCTTCCGCGCGCACCCGGTCTTGAATACGTAACTTCAACATCCGTTAAGCCAACGGTTTGTTTGATATATGCTTTTGGACTCGCTTGTGGTGTTTTCACCTGTGCTTCCGAGACAAAAGGCGCCAGAATAATGGCTAAAGCAATAATTAGTTTTTTCATTTAGTCTTAAGTTTATTTGTTTTGTTCAAATTTACAAATTCAATTAGCGAACAAATGTTAAATTTTATATAATTCAGGAACCCAACTGTGATATTTTTTCAGCATTTAATTCCTTAAAATCATTGATAATTAAATCCGCAGTGGACAGATCCTGCAATTTAGAATGATGGCTGTTGTAACCAATGCACAAGAGGTTTGCGGCTTTGGCTGCTTTAACCCCATTCGTACTATCTTCAATTACGATACAATTTTCCTTTGGAGCGACTGATAACGAAGCAGCATGCAAAAAAATAGCCGGATTGGGTTTTGACTGCGGAAAATCTTCACCACTTACAATATCTGTAAAATAGGAATGCAGCTTAAATCGCGTAAAAACACGTTCGATTGTTACTTTTGATGCTGAAGAAGCCAGAATTAACTGAATTCCGCTCGCATACAAATCTTTAATCAGATCTTCTACACCTTCAAGAAGGTACAAATCCTCTTTCGTATCGAAAGCATCATTAAAAATATTTCTTTTTCTTTGAATCAGATCCTCTACTTCCTGCTCTATGGTTGGAAAAAATCCTTTTAGAGCCTGAAAGGTATTACGCGTGGAAAACCCCGTAAACGAAGTGTACATTTCTTCCGACACATCAATATCCAATTCAGCGAATTGTTTGTAATAGGAATAACGGTGAACGGGTTCTGTGTCTACAATAACACCATCCATATCAAAAATTACTGTTTTTATCATTCTTTTTTAAGGTGCAAAGGTTCTGAGGTTTATTTTTGTTTTTTTGTTTCAGGTTTTATGGCTTGCGGTAGCTTTTTCAACTTTTTAAACTTGAAAACTGAGACTGAGACTTACTCCTTCTTAAGCAAATGTCTAATTACCGTTTCGGCAGCATGAAGACCGAATAATCCGGGCATGTAACTGTTGGTTCCGTAGAATGATTTTTTGAAATTTTTACCATCTGTCAGTTTTAAGCTTTTGGTATCCTGGATTTCAGAAGAGAAAACTACTTTCAACTTGTTGATTTTAGCTTCTCTAAGACGCTTACGGATTGTTTTGGAAAAGTAGCAGTTTATCGTTTTCGAAATATCCGCCACTTTCACTTTAGACGCCAGCATCTTCCCGCCTGCACCCATACTGCTTATGATTTTTACCCTTTTGCGTTTTGCTGCAAAAATAAGATTCAGTTTAGGCGTAATACTGTCAATGCAGTCCAAAACATAATCAAACTCCGGCGAAACGATTTCAAAGGCCCGCTCCGGAGACAAAAATTCCTGAACACGCGTCAGTTTTAGTTCCGGATTTATATCCATTAAACGATCTCCCACAATCTTGATTTTGGCTTCCCCAACTGTAGAATGTAAAGCCGGTAACTGCCTGTTTATATTGGTAATGTCCACTACGTCACCGTCCACAATGGTCATACTTCCTACTCCGGCTCTGGCCAGAAACTCAGCTGCAAATGATCCGACACCACCTAAACCAACCACCAAAACATTGGAGTCTTGCAGGTTTTTTAATCCTTCTTTGGTAAATAAAAGCTCGGCTCTTTCTGTCCACTCTGCCATATCTCTCTATTTTTGTTTAATTTTTATGTTTTTATTTTTCAGGTTTCAGTTTTTTTTTAGCTGAATACCTTGTTTTATTTATGGAATGTTCTTTTATAATTACTTGAAATTATACCTTGTAATTCATTGTGATTTATAGATTTGTACTTTGATGCTAATTCATAAACCTCTTGTATTGTTTCTTCAACGGTATCTGTTTCGAGAAAAAAACGGTCATTCGGGATTTGCTGGAAAACAGTTTTTAATTCCGGGTTTCGCAGTAAATATTTTCCAAAAGAAAGGTAAAAGCCTTCTTTTATAAGCTGCTCTGCAAGCTGACTGTTTTTCGAAAATCCGTGTACAATCATCGGAACCGTTATTTTCATTCTTTTCTTAATTGCAATTAGTTCCTGAAAAGCTGCTACGCAATGAATCACAACCGGCTTCTTATATTTTTCGGCAAGAATCAATTGTTTTTCGAAAACTGAAGTTTGCAGCTCCAGTGGGATTTCAATTCGTTTATCTAACCCGCATTCACCTATCGCCAGGCAATTTTGAGTTTGTAATTTTTCTTCTGTAATTTTCAAATCGGCATCAATTCTGTCTTGTGAAATATACCAGGGATGAATTCCAATGGAGTAAAACGGAATTGAAGCATCAAATTCCCAGGGATATTGATTCACCAGTTCCAAAATATCAGATTGGTTCGTGAAATGATGGGTATGAAAATTAAAAAAATCCATTAATGAAAAGCTTTAACTCCCGCTTTGATTTCAATTTTTAAGTCATTTTCCAACGGAACCAACGGACAGGAATATTTATGATTATAAGCACAATACGGATTATACGCCTGATTAAAATCAACTGCGATGGTATCCCCTTTCGGAACTTTCAAATCAATATATCTTCCTCCAATGTAGCTTTCTTTACCGGAAGTCAAATCAGAAAAAGGTAAAAACAAATGATCTTTATATTCTTTTGTTTTAGAAAGATCAATACTTCTGTAGACATTCAGTTGCAATGCAACACCATCTATCTTAAAATATAAAGTTCCGTATTTAATGTATTTTGGTGTTCTTGTTCCCGTGGTTTTCATTTCAAAAACCTTTTCGTTTTTCGCTTTTACTAATTTTGCATTTGCGAAATATTTACTGTTAACCGGATAAAAATCTAAAGTTTTAAATGACTTCAAATCTTCTGCCATCAGCGGACTCGTCTTAGCGTCAGCATATTCGGCATTAATAGTCTTTTGAAATTTTTCGGCATCACTTTTATCAAATTTCTTTTGGCTAAAGCCTAAATTAAAAGCCAGCAGTAAAACAAATGCAATAATTTTTTTCATCTTGGAAATTTTATGCAAAAATAGTTTAAAAGTAACAAAGCAACAACCGATCTGCGTTACAAAGTTTTCTAACTTTGTTGCAAATAACCTTTTTATAATGCTCAAGACCGCTTTTACCCACTACATCAATAATTTCAAAGGCTTTTCAAGAGAAATCTGGATACTTACACTTGTCACTTTTATTAATCGTGCCGGTACTATGGTGCTTCCTTTTTTGTCCAAATACTTAAAAGAAGACCTTCATTTTACCTATAATCAGGTGGGGTGGATTATGGTTTCCTTTGGTTTAGGATCGATGCTGGGTTCCTGGCTGGGTGGAAAACTATCAGACAAAATCGGGTTTTATAAGATTATGATTTTTAGTTTATTTACCAGTGGGGTTTCACTTTTCTTTGTACAATACATCACTACTTTTTGGGCATTATGCGCCGCCATGTTTCTGTTAATGGTAATTGCCGATATGTTCAGACCGGCCATGTTTGTTTCTTTGGGAGCTTACGCCAAACCGGAAAACAGAACACGTGCTTTGACTTTAGTACGTTTGGCAGTAAATCTTGGCTTTGCTGCCGGACCTGCTTTAGGAGGTCTGATTATTATGGGAATTGGATATCAGGGATTATTTTGGGTAGATGGATCTTCCTGTATTATCTCCATTCTAATCTTTGCACTATTAGTAAAAGAAAAGAAAAAAGTAACCCATGAGGATAAAGTTGAAAGCGCTAAATCGGTAAAATCGGTTTTTCATGATACTATATTCTGGGTTTTCTTATTCGTAAGTTTTGTAACCGCCATGATTTTCTTTCAGCTTTTTACCACTTTACCTTTATATCACAATGAGAAATTTGGCTTAAGTGAATTTCAGACAGGATTATTAATGACGCTAAACGGTCTTTTGATTTTTGCGTTAGAAATGCCAACCGTTGGTTTTATGGAACGGAAAGCTTTTCCTAAAATAAAGATTATTATCCTCGGCTCGTTTATTATGTCTCTCAGTTTCTTTTTATTACTGATAAATATCTGGGCCGGAATATTAGTAATCGCCATGATTTGTATTTCTATTGGCGAAATTCTAACCTTTCCGTTCTCTAATGCTTTTGCATTAAGCCGTGCACCACGAGGTCAGGAAGGGCAATATATGGCACTTTATACCATGAGTTTTAGTCTCGCACATATTGTAAGTTCTAAGGTTGGTTTCGAAATTATTTCCAGAATGGGGTATCAGATCAACTGGCTTTTTATGGGCTGCATTGGAGTTGCGGCTACTTTTTGCTGCTTTTGGATCAGGAAAGCTTTGCTGGACGAAAAAATTTCTTAAATTTTATTACTGACTTAAGATGTTTATTTTCAATTTATTAACCGTAAATTGAAGAGCAATTCGTATGCTTTAAACTGAAAATTTAGTTAAATAACTACTTTTATAGTTGTGTAACTAGAAAAATAGTTGTAGGTTTGAATTAAAATTAGAAAACATGCAAAAGCTAACGAACAAAGAAGAGGAAATCATGCACATTTTATGGAGGCTTAAAAAAGCATTCGTAAAAGAAGTTCAGGCAGAAATAACTGAAGATCAGCCTCATTATAATACACTTTCGACTATTGTACGCAATCTGGAGGAAAAAGGCTATGTAAGCCATAATGCCTTTGGAAACACACATCAGTATTATCCTATTGTGACTATCGAGGATTACCGAAAAGGGTTTATGAGTACGGCTATTGATAATTATTTTAATAGCTCTTACAAAAGTATGGTTTCGTTTTTTGCCAAAGAAGAAAAAATATCTGCAGCAGAATTACGCGAAATTCTGGCTATGATCGAAAATCCAAAAGAAGAAAAATAACCGTTTATGGAAGCACTTTTCATTTTTATCGCAAAATCAAGTGGACTACTGGCTTTGTTTTACTTTGCTTACTATTTATTACTGCGCAAAGAAACTTTTTTTAACAGTAACAGATGGTTTTTATTAGCCGGCCTGATTACAGCTGTGGTATTGCCTTTTTTAGTGTATACTAAAGTAGTATGGATCGATCCTGTTCCGGTTTCCAATATGGCCTACTCTCCTGCTTTTACCCCGCATGCTACACAGGAAGAGTCTTTTGAAATCGACTGGAATCTGGTTTCTCTTGCCATTTACACACTTGGTTTTACAGCATTTCTGGTCAAATTCGGAATAGACTTTTACAGCCTGAATTCGGTTTTAAAAGGCAAAAAAATACACCAGCAAGCTGATTTTAAGTTTATCGATACCAATGAAAATATCGCTCCTTTTTCTTATTTTGATTATATCGTGTACAACTCATCACTGTACAGCGCCTCAGAGTTAGAGAGTATTATTGAGCATGAAAAAGTACATAGCGATCAGAATCATACTATTGATGTTTTGATTTCACGAATCTTTTGTGTGCTGTTTTGGTTCAATCCCATTATCTGGCTTTATAAAAAGGCTATTCTTCAAAATCTTGAATTTATTGCCGATAGCGAAGCCACCAAAAAAATATCCGACAAAAAAGCGTACCAGTACACGCTTTTAAAAATAACAGCACATGAAAGCTGTGTTGCAATCACCAATCATTTTTATCAATCATTAATCAAAAAACGAATTGTCATGTTAAACAAAAATCAATCAAAAAAGAGGAATTATTTAAAGTATTATGCCATAATTCCGGCACTTCTAGCTTTTGTTTTATTATTTCAGGTTAAAACAATTGCACAGGAGAAAGTTACAGAATCCATTACCAACATTGATCCTAAAGGGATAGAGTCTATGGATGTATTCAATATTTCCAAAACGACTACGGATGCGGAAATTGAGGAAAGACTAAATATTTTAAAAGAAAAGCATCAGATTACAGCTATTATTTCCGGATTGAAAAGAGATTCTAATAACCAGATCACTTCCATTCAGATTGAATTGAAGAATAAAAAAGGAACTGTTAAAGTAAAAAGATCCGAATCGACTAACGGAATTGAAAAAATCGGAATCATTGTTATTAAAGAGAAAAACGGTAAAATCAGTTTTAATTTTTCGGATGACGAACAAATAAGAAACAATGATAAGGCTGACGCCCAGGATTCGGAAGCTGAGATTAACGAAGTTGAAAATATTGAAGCTCCTGATGCTCCCAATGCCCCTGATGTTCCCGGTACTTCTGGTACTCCTGCGCCGCCAACACCACCTACACCTCCTGCTTTTCCAGGTGGTCCTATGCCACAGGTTCCCGCATCAGCGATGGCCAATATGCCAAAACCACCAACACATCCCGGAAATGTGAACGATAAGGCAGCCATGAAAAAATTCGAAAAAGAAATGGCTGAATTCGAGAAAAAAATGGAAGCATTTGAACCGGACATGACTGCTTACGAAAAAGAAGTTGAAGAAGTGATGTCAAAACGTGAAGCTATTTTTGAAAAAGAAATGGAGAAATATGACATTGCCATGGAGAAATTCAATGCTGATATGGAAAAATTTAACCAGCAAAACAATCAAAATGTTAATTTCAATAAGAGACAGTATCAAATAGATATGAAGCAGCATGCCATAGACATGAAGCAATATGAAAAAGATATGAAACAACATGCGAAAGATATGAAGCAGCAGGAGAAAGACATGAAACAACATCAAAAAGATATGATTCAGCACGAAAAAGATATGGCCAGACAACAGAAAGAAATGGCAAAAAAATAAACGCTTAGCAGCTTATAAACAACACTAAAATGAAGACAGCACTCTTTATAACATCGTTTTTGTTCGTTTTTAAAATTGTCGCATCCTTATAAAATCTATATTTCTAATATACAAAAAGACTTTGCTGTTTAGCAAAGTCTTTTTTATATCTTTGAAAAAAATAAACCTTTCATGTTTAAAATTTTAGCTAAAATAAATAAAGTCCTTTTACCCAGTTTTACCAAACAGGGTTTAGATATTACTAAAGCAAAAAAATGGCAAATGGCGCTTATTGGGTATCGCTATTATGTAACGAAACGTGCTTTAGATTAATTTTTTGTAATATTACTTCTAATTTATAACCATATTATACATTCTTAGTATAATATGTATCCTTTTTACCCCTTTCAAAGTCTTTTCTGTTCCGTAATTTGTAGTTTTGCCTTTCAGTCTAAAATTACAATGAAAAACAAAGAATTTAACCTCCCTCCCGTTCCGGCAGTCCTTTTGGCTATCATAAGTGTGCAATGTGGTGCTGCAATTGCAAAAACCATATTTCCGGCACTTGGCGCGGCAGGAACGGCATCTATACGAATTGGTGTCTCTGCATTAATTTTATTATTAGCTTACCGTCCTAATTTATGGAAAGTCACAGCACAGCAATGGAAAATCGTTATTCCGTATGGCTTGACTTTAGGTGCAATGAATTTAATTTTTTATATGTCTATCGAAAGAATTCCAATTGGACTGGCCGTTACTTTAGAATTCATTGGACCGCTTTTGGTCGCCATATTCGGATCAAGACGTTTGGTCGATTATTGCTGGGTATTGCTTGCAGCAGCAGGAATTATCTTAATAGCGCCCTGGACCAATACCAGAATAGATGCTTTGGGAGTGTTGTTTGCACTCTTGGCTGGAGCTCTTTGGGCCACTTACATTGTTCTGGGTGGGAAAGTTTCCAAAATTATGAACAGCGGTGAAGCCGTTTCTATCGGAATGCTTTTCGCTTCCATTTTAATTCTGCCTTTCGGTTTTTATGAAAACGGATTGGTGAATCTTACTCCAAAACTTATGGGATTGGGAATAGCGTTGGCTCTGCTTTCAAGTGCAATTCCGTTTACACTCGAGATGAAAGCTTTAGGCCAGCTTCCTCCGCGAACTTTTAGTATTCTGATGAGTTTAGAGCCTGCAGCAGCAGCTATCTGCGCCTTTATTTTTTTACAGGAACAACTGAATTTTTATGAAATCTTAGCGGTTGTCTGTGTCGTTATTGCGTCAGCAGGATCAACTTTAACGGCTAAAAGATAAAATATATAATCAAATTATGATATAAAAAAACCTGTAAATGCTATTTACAGGTTTTTTTATGTGCTTTATGCCTTTGCTTAACTTTTAGGCAACAATACAGTATCAACTACATGAATCACACCATTTGACTGGTTCACATCTGCAATTGTCACTTTAGATTTATTACCGCTTTCGTCGCTGATGTATAAATCTTTTCCATCCATCCAGGCTGTTAGAGTCCCACCACTTACTGTTTTAAGAGTAGCTTTTCCTTTACCCATTTTTATTGCTTTTGCAATATCAGAAGAATTCATTTTTCCTGCTACAACATGATAGGTAAGAATAGTTTGCAATGTTTTGATGTTTTCCGGTTTCAATAAGGTCTCAACAGTTCCAGCTGGCAACTTGTCAAACGCTGCATTTGTTGGGGCAAAAACGGTGAATGGTCCTTTACTTTGTAATGTTTCTACTAATCCTGCAGCTTTTACGGCAGCGACCAAAGTGGTATGATCTTTTGAGTTAACAGCATTTTCAACAATGTTTTTTGTTGGGTACATTGCTGCTCCACCAACCATTACTGTTTTTTGAGCAAAAGATGTAAATCCAAATCCTAATGCTAATACTGCTACGGCTAAAAATTTTCTAGTTTTCATAATTAATATTTTAAGTTATAAGCTCATTTACGCTGTATTATTTGTTTTGGTTTTAGAAAAAAAATAAAAAAGTAGAAAAAATTACGAATTATCCTAAAAATACACTGTAAAACAAGGCTTTACTGGTTGGAATTATTTTTAAATATTTTTAGAATACGCCCCTTTATTATATCTCTTTTTTCGATAACTTAGTCAGAAATTGATTCATTATGGAAAACCTGCCCCGAAAAGTTAGAAGTAAAAAGTTAAATACCAGAGTTGACTTAACCGCTATGGTTAGCGTCTCTTTTTTGTTGATCATCTTTTTTATGGTGACAATTGAATTGTCAAAACCAAAAGGTATAGATTTAAGTTTGCCTGACAATGGTTGGACTTGTGGTCGTTGGGGCCGTGGTTGTGGTGAAGACCGAACAATAACAATACTACTGGGTGAAAATAATAAATTAGTTTCTTATATGGGAATTCTAGCAAGCCCGATACTCCCTGCTAGAGAAATAGAATATGGTAAAAATGGAATTCGTAAAGAGCTTTTAATGATAAATAAAAACGAATATGAATATTCACGTTATAAAGGACGATCCGGAAGAGGCGCGATTGTGATCATAAAACCAAGTAAAAAATGCAACTTTAAAAATTTAGTTGACATTCTTGATGAAATGGCAATTACAAAAATTGATACCTATGCAATTGTTAATGATTTTACTCCCGAGGAATCTAAACTACTGGCAGCCAGATAAATCCTTTCTAAAAGCTGAAACAAAAATATGTAAACAAAAAAAATCCCACATTGCTGTGGGATTTTTTTGTTTAAGATCAAGATCTATTTCTTGATAAATTTCATACTTGAACTTCCTAAGTCAGACTTTACTTTTAGAAAATAATTCCCAGTTCTAAGCTTCGAAACATCAACACTTAAGACGGATTGTGCATTGGGAACAGCGATAACAATTTGCCCCAGAATATCGTAAATTTCGAGCGATTGTATTTCTATAGATTTTGCAGTATGAATATTTAAAATATCAGTTACAGGAACCGGATACAATGTCAGATAGTTCGAAAATTCAAAATCCTGGGTGCCCAGCGTTTTAAAAGTCGAAACAGCCTTATTCGTTAAAATTGGAAAATTGTAATCAAAATAAATATTAGCCTCATTGGTAAACGAATTTCCAACAACAAGTGTAGGCTTTGTTTTGATTTTAAAAGCCACATAACCATCATTACTGACATTATCGAAAGGCAGATTAATATTTTCGAAAATAAATTCAACTTTATTTCCTTCAGAAATTTTGGTTACAAAGGAATGACTTGAACTTGTTGGAATTAAAGTCGAAATATCAAACTTGTTCAAATCAATCATATCTTTCACCACAACATTTTGTGCGGGATAACTTCCTGTGTTTTCAAAACGAATCATATAATGCACGTACTCACCTATTAAACCTGGTGTAATGACAGCGCCTTCTAAACAGGTTTTGTCATTTGGGTCATAAGAACCCACCACGGTTTGATTCAAAACAAAGGTATTATCTAATGGCGTTTCTTCAACTGTCTCAGAAGTAATAGTGGTAATGAATTTTAAGATATCACCATTATTTACTGCAGGCCTATCTGTTGGTTTATTCAATTTCAAAATAATAGCAATCTCTCTGCTTTCAAATGGTTTCAAATTAGAGAAATTCCACGATAGGTTATTCATAGTTTGTGTTGAAGCTAAAGGATTAGCAACAACCAAATCCAAAACATTATCATCAAAATTTAGATTTACCGAGCCAGATTGTATTTGATTTCCTTTGTTTTTATAAATCAATTTATACTTTGCATCAAAACCTGGTCTCGCTCTGGTAATAGGCAAAAGCGAAACCGCTAAATCCTGATGAACACCATTAGCTGTAACACAAAAATTTTGAACAAACGGACTCGCCTGAGCTGGAAAACTAACCGCAAGATTAGTAGGAGAAACGGTATAATAATCTGGATTTTCAAAGACTGGAGTAATTGTGTGAGTTCCCTCTTTAACAGGGATCGAATAACTTCCGGAAAAATTAGAAATAATAGTACCAGTTTTCACTCCGTCATTAATTGTAAACTTTAAATTAGGAACAACTATATCCTGATCGTCACAACCATTCATATTACTGTCTAATTTATGATTGCCCTGAATAACGTAGTATGTTCCTCCCGGAGTGAACGAACAATAACTACTTATTGCAAGATTGGTATAACCAGCTCTGTTAATGGAGTTTTGCAAATATGTAACTTCATCATCATCAGCACAAATAAATTTAATTTTTGGACAGTTATACAAATTGCCTGAATTTACGTAACCATTTTTTGTGTTAAAAAATGTAAGTTCTTTATTATCAGAAACGTCAAAAGTAGCTTTACCTCTTACATTCGATAATTCAATACTTTGTAATGATGTATTAGTGCAATCAAAAGTTTCCAAATATCCTGATAGATTTAAAGAAGTAAGAGGATTATTACTGCAATAAAATTTACTTGCTGGAACAGTTATAGTAATAGAATCTATTAAATTCAATGAACAATTAAAAGAATCTCCTCCTTCATAAGCTGGCAAAAAATTTAAATTGGTCAATTTATTATTTGCACAATTAAAAGAAGTCAGGTATTTTATTGAACCCAAATTAATGCTTGTTAATAAATTAGTACCTAGATTAAGGCTATTTAATTTATTATCTTTTTTATTTAAATTGGATAGATCTATAGTGGTGAGTTTATTTTTGTACAGAATTAAATCTATTACTCCTGGTAATTTATTTAAAGTTACGGAAGTCAACAAATTATCATAAGAATTCATTGTGATAAGATTTGGTAAATCTGACAGAATTAAATTTGTTAATTGATTCTGACTACAATTTAATTCCATTAATTTAGATCCCGATTGCAAAATTAAATTTTTTAAAGAATTGTTTTGACATTCGATATGCCACAACTTATAAAAATTTGTCAAATTTAAACCTATTATAGAATTATTATTACAGACTAACACTTCTAAAATATTTAAATTTTCATTATCGAAATCAATATTTAAAAGAGAATTATGATCACATTCAAGTGACACCAAATTTTTAGCATTGGTAAGATTCAAATTGGTCAGCTTATTATTTGAACAATCCAAAAAATTAAGCTTAGGGGAATTAAGGATATTAAGATTTGTAATTAAATTATTTTTACAATCAACAGTGTCTAAATTATTTAAAGCTGATAAATCAAGAATTGAAATTGAATTGCCATAACAGTGCAACAATGTCAAATTTTTAAATTCATTTATTCCTGTTAAGTCAGTTATTGAACAGTTATTGGCCATTAATTGATAAACATTCAAGGCTTCATTAATTTCTATCTCTCCATTGTTATTTTTATCAATGTAAATCGCGTCTCCATTTACATCTTTACATAAAATTTTATTGCTAATTAATGCAGCTTTAAATGTTGGATCTGGAATATTCACATTCTGCGCGCTCAAACCATTAAAAAAATAAAAAGCAAAAAACAAAAAGTAGATTTTCTTCATAGTGTTCAAATTTTCAAACAAAAGTAACTTTTTAAGATAATAACACAACTTTATTTGTTAAAATTTGTTATAATAAAAAGTATAAAGTAAAAAAAAGTCCCACAGTAATGTGGGACTTTCTATTTAGAGGAAACTTAAGAATTATTTTTTCTCAGTTTTTTCCATTTTAGCTTTTAATGCAGCTAATACATCATTGTTATCTCCTAAAGTTGCAGCTGGTGCATTAGTAGTAGAGTTAGATGAAGTATTTTCAGTTGCAGCTTTCACGTTTTTCTCTTCTTCTTCACGGAAGATAGCAGTGTGAGAAGCAACTACTCTTTTGAATTCTTTATTGAACTCGATTACTTTGAAATCAGCAGTATCACCTTTTTTCAATTTCTTTCCGTCTTCTTTTTCAAGGTGACGAGTAGGAATGAAAGCAACGATATCATCTCCGAATTCTACAGTAGCTCCTTTGTCAACGATTTCAGAAATTTCACCATTGTGGATAGTTCCTACAGCGAAAGAATCTTCGTATTGATCCCAAGGATTAGCAGTAGTTTGTTTGTGACCTAAAGATAATTTACGTCCTTCAACATCTAATTCTAATACTACTACATCAAGTTTTTCACCAACATTTACAAACTCAGATGGGTGTTTGATTTTCTTAGTCCAAGATAAGTCAGAAATGTAGATTAATCCATCAATTCCTTCTTCTAATTCTACGAAAATACCAAAGTTTGTAAAGTTTCTAACGATACCTGTATGTTTAGAACCTACCGGGTATTTAGAAGTAATGTCAGTCCATGGATCCTGAGTCAGTTGTTTGATACCTAATGACATTTTACGGTCATCTCTGTCAAGAGTTAAGATAACAGCTTCAACAACATCTCCAACTTTTACGAAATCCTGAGCAGAACGTAAATGAGTTGACCATGACATTTCAGAAACGTGGATTAAACCTTCAACACCTTCAGCAACTTCGATAAATGCACCGTAATCAGCGATTACAACTACCTTACCTTTTACTTTATCACCAATAGTTAAATTAGCATCTAAAGCATCCCATGGGTGAGCGTTTAATTGTTTCAATCCTAATTGAATTCTTGTTTTCTCATCATCGAAATCAAGGATTACAACGTTTAATTTTTGGTCTAATTCAAGAACTTCACTTGGGTGGTTGATTCTGCTCCAAGAAAGGTCAGTAATGTGAATTAATCCGTCAACACCACCTAAGTCAATGAACACACCATAAGAAGTAATGTTTTTAACAACACCTTCTAATACTTGTCCTTTTTGTAATTGACCGATGATTTCTTTTTTCTGTACTTCGATATCAGCTTCGATAAGAGCTTTATGAGATACAACAACGTTTTTGAATTCGTGGTTAATTTTTACCACTTTGAATTCCATCATTTTGTTTACATATACATCGTAGTCTCTAATTGGCTTAACGTCAATTTGAGAACCAGGTAAGAAAGCTTCAATTCCAAAAACGTCAACGATCATACCACCTTTAGTTCTGCATTTTACAAAACCATTAACGATTTCACCTGTTTCGTTTGCAGAAATAACTCTATCCCATGATTTGATAGTACGTGCTTTTCTGTGAGATAATACTAACTGACCTGTTTTATCCTCACGGATGTCAATTAATACTTCTACTTTGTCACCTACTTTTAATGCCGGGTTGTAACGGAATTCGTTTAAAGAAATAACACCTTCCGATTTTGCGTTGATATCAACGATAACGTCTCTATCTGTAATTCTAACAACTACACCTTCAACTACTTCTTCCTGATCTGTAGCAATGAAAGTTTTTGATACTAAGTCTTCGAATTCCTGTAAGTTTTTCTCATCTACTGCATCGATACCTTCTTCGAAGTTATGCCAGTTAAAATTTGCTAAAAACTCTTCTTGTGATTTTAATTGTTCAGACATGCTGATAAAAAATTTGTATTCTGTTTTTCTTGAGTTTCTCAAAGCGATAGAAAAAACAGAAGTTGTTTTACATAAATAGTTGATACCTAATGGAAACTCTTCTCTGCCAAAAGGTTTGCAAAATTAATACATTTATTTGTAATAGCAAAACAATTCCAAATGATTATCAATACATTATTTATCCAATAATAATATGACAACGCACTATTAATTGCAATATATTCTACAATCTCATCGCTATCAAATGTTGTAGTAATTTTAATTTTAAGTTATTTGCAAACCCGTGTGGTTTTTAAAGAACATCCTATTGAAAATTGTCGTAAAGAAAAAGCCTGTTTTCTACAAATTGAAAACAGGCTTTTAAATATTTATAACAACATTAATGACTTAAATTTTCTATTTCTTTCGGGTCATGTTTATGTTTAAACAAAACAGCAAAAGCAATTGCGATAACCAATGCATAAGCCGCAAACGATAGCCATATCGTATGCCAGTCTTTCATTAAGATTGGGTTCGTAAAAATTCCGTCCGTAGAAACTGAATTTCCTTGTGCTTTTACAAATTCCAGCATTTTAGAATTTGTTGTTTCTGTTTGCAAAAATCCGGCTAATTCGGTAGTATTGGTAAATGATTTTGTAAAGAAACGATCTATAGCCCAACCTGAAGTTAAACTTCCTAAAACAGCTCCTACTCCATTGGTCATCATCATGAATAATCCCTGTGCTGATGAACGGATTTTAGAATCGGTATTGCTTTCTACAAATAACGAACCAGATATATTAAAGAAATCAAATGCCATACCGTAAACAATACACGACAAAATAATCATCCATAAACCACCAACCGGATCTCCAAAAGCAAATAATCCGAAACGCAATACCCAGGCCAACATGCTAATCAGCATTACTTGTTTGATTCCGAAACGTCTTAGGAAAAATGGAATAGCCAGAATAAATAATGTTTCAGAAACCTGAGAAATCGACATAATAATAGTCGAATATTTAATTACGAAAGAATCAGCATACTTTGGAAAATGCTTGAATTCATCTAAGAATACATCTCCATAAGCATTTGTCAATTGCAAGGCACCTCCCAAAAACATTGAGAACACAAAAAACAAAGCCATTTTATAATTTCCAAATAACTTAAAAGCTTCCAGCCCTAAAGTTTCCACTAATGAAGCATCTTCTTTTGTCAGACGTTGTGGCTCACATTTTGGCAATGTAAAAGCATAAATCCCCAGAATTAAGGCACCAATTCCGGCAATATAAAATTGATATTCCGTTGCCTTACTTCCACTTAAATTGGTAATCCACATTGCTGCTATAAAACCAATCGTTCCCCAGACACGAATTGGCGGAAAATCTTTTACGATGTTTTTGTTATTAAGCTTAAGTGAAGTATAAGAAATCGAGTTACTCAACGCAATTGTTGGCATATAGCAACACATGGCAGCAAACATGACATATATGAAATTATCCGGTGTGGTGACTTGTGCAATACCAAATAAAACAACTGCATAAATAATATGTAAAAAACCATATAATTTTTCAGCGTTTATCCATCTGTCTGCGATTATTCCGGTAAGAGTAGGCATGAATAAAGAAGCAATTCCCATGGTTCCGAAAACAAGACCGAACTGGGTTCCTTCCCAGTTTTTAGTTCCAAACCAATAATTTCCAATTGTTATAAGCCAGGCTCCCCAAACAAAAAATTGAAGAAAGCTCATTAAAATCAATCTGTTTTTAATTCCCATATGATGAAATTGTCTTTGTAAATAAATGAAGCGGTAAAACTACCATTAAAAATGATATCTGCAAAAAATTAAGCAGTTTTAACAACGTCATTTATTAATTCCAGAACAGCAGAGAACTGTTCTTCCCGACTCAGGTAAGAATTATCTATTTCAATAGCATCATCTGCAATTACCAAAGGAGAATCTGCACGATGTGTATCTATATAATCTCTTTCTACAACATTCTTCAAAACATCTTCGTAAGAGACAACATCACCTTTTTCCTGTAATTCATCAAAACGTCTCTGTGCACGGGTTTCTGGACTGGCAGTCATAAAAATTTTCAATTCTGCATTTGGAAAAACTACAGTTCCGATATCTCTACCGTCCATGACTATAGCTTTGTTTTTGCCCATTGCCTGCTGTTGCTCTACTAATTTGGAACGCACTTCGGAAACTTCTGCTACCTTGCTTACATAGCTGGATACCTCAATGGTTCTGATTTGTTTTTCAACATTTTCGCCATTCAGGTACATTTCTGCAAAACCTAGATCCGGATTGAATTTAAACTCCAGTTGAATTTTTGGAAGGGAATCGATAAGACTTTTTGTATCAAAAAAATCAGGTCCTATGAATTGATTTTGCATTGCAAATAAAGCTACGGCCCTGTACATTGCTCCTGTATCGACGTATACGTATTCTAATTCTTTTGCCAACTGTTTTGCTAAGGTACTCTTTCCTGTTGACGAATACCCGTCGATTGCAATGGTTATTTTTTTCAAAATAATCTTTTGATTTTATAAATTTATAATAAGATGCTGCTATTTTTAATAATAGATATCTAAGATAATTTTTGACTTAGAATTATCTATTATTTTTTCTATTCTTTTAAAGAAGGCCTCACTAATCATTGGACAACCCTGACTGCGTGAGATATAATGATCCTGTTCATTTTCCGGAACAGCCGAATATTGATGAAGCACGATAGCTCTTTTTAAAGCATTGCTGTTTGTCTCGTCTAAACCTGCTAACTTGTATGCTTTTCCAAACATTCCTTTATAACATTTTTCTATAGAATATCTTCCAAGAGCTGTAGCTTTAGATTCCGGTACATTACTAAATTTTAACTCTCCGCCAACCCCTGTTTCTGAGCCGGATCCGTGCGCTACAAGTCCCTGATCCAGTATTTTATCATTTTCTAAATCATAAACAAAAAAACGATTTTTACCTGATTTGATTTTCATATCAACTAAAAAGGCGATTTTTGCATTGTAATTGGAACCAGCTCCAATCTTTTCTTTTACTTCGCTAATGTGTAGATTTATCCTTTCGACATCAACATTAGTAAGGGTTTCGTCATCAAAATTAGTATTTGAGGTGTTAAAAAAACCTGCAGTAACAAAAAGAATTAAATAAAATAGTTTCATAAAATTGCCTATTGAAAGTTTAAGATTAGTCCAAAAAGACTCGTATTAGCCGCTAAAGTATATTTTGAATATGAATAATTAAATTTTAACCGATTCATTTTTAAACCAAATCCTAAGGAAACTCCTGAAAAATTACGCTGTTCTTCTACTCTTAATTCTTCACCTCTTCTAAAGTTGTAACCCATCCTGATATTAAACGCTTTTTTCGGGAAAAGTTCTACGCCTATAACCACATGCCTTAAAGCATTATTTACGAATGAAACTTTCTCTTCTTTAGTGGTGCCATCAATATTAGTTTCTCCCCGAACAGGATTCGAGAATGAAACATTCCATTGCTGCAGATTTTCTAAAGAAAGATGCCAACGCAACGGCACGTGTTCCAGTTCCTGTGACATTCCTGCAATAATTTCAAGAGGTAAATTCTCCTGTATTCCTGAATAGGTTGTGAACTGTGTTCCAATATTTCGAATTACCAGGGCCAAATTTAAATCATTTTTTTCAATTATATACAAAAAACCTAAATCAATTGCACCTCCAATAGAATTATAACTTTCTAACGTTGAAGTTATTAACTTTACATTTGCTCCAAAATGAATATCCGTAAAGGGAACATTATAAGCATAACCTAAAGAAAGTGCTCCTTCACTGCCTGTAAAGTCTGAAGTGGCCTGACCATTTTCATCATAACCATCAAATGTACCGTAGTTTATATAGCTTACCCCGGCATAAAAAGTCTGAACATGCCTGTCATAAGTATAAGCGTAGGAAGCAGTTCCATAAGATGCTTCACCATAATAACTGCCGTAATTCATCGCCAGGTGATTATCCATATCCTCATTTAAAGTTGCCGGATTAAACATAACCTGATTGACATCTTCATCATAAATCGTTATCGTATTTCCACCTAACGCTGCCTGCCTGGGTGAAGTTGTTAAATTAAGAAACTGATAGGTGTGACGACCTCCAATTTGTCCGAAAGAAACCGAACAAATCAATAACATTAAAAATAAAACAGGTCGTTTTAACATGCTTTTCGAGGCGTTCCTATATGGGAATAACGCAAATGCAAATATAAAATTATATAACGGATAAAATAATTTTAAATTATATTCAAAAAAGAAAATTCCAAATCCCACTTTTAAGTAAAATTTGGAATTTGGAATTTAAAGTATTGGAATTTAATTACAAGATTTTATTTTAATATTTTAGCGTTTTTAGCATTTTGATCCGTCAAAGCTAAAGCCAGCACTTCACTCATTTCTTTCACGTAATGAAAGGTAAGGCCTTCTAAATATTCAGCCTTAATTTCATCAATATCACTTTTATTTTCGTGACATAAAATGATTTCTTTGATATTAGCTCTTTTTGCTGCCAGGATTTTTTCCTTGATTCCGCCTACCGGTAAAACTTTACCGCGAAGGGTAATTTCTCCGGTCATCGCAAGACTTTTCTTTACTTTCTTTTGTTTTAACAAAGAAACCAGCGAAGTCAGCATGGCGATACCGGCACTTGGACCGTCTTTTGGTGTTGCGCCTTCCGGAACGTGCAGGTGAATATTATATTTCTGGAATAATTCTACACTTAGTCCTAATTTTTTGGCGTTTGCTTTTATATATTCTAAAGCAATTGTAGCCGATTCCTTCATTACAGTACCAAGGTTTCCTGTAATACTCAGCGACCCCTTTCCTTCAGAAATTAAGGATTCAATAAATAAAATATCACCGCCAACACTTGTCCAGGCCAAACCTGTTACCACTCCGGCAACATCATTGTTTTCGTATTTATCACGCTCTAATCTTGGCACACCTAAAACAGTAAGGATATCTTCATCCGTTACTTTTTTATTATACTCTTCTTCCATCGCTACTGCTTTTGCAGCATTACGAATGACCTGAGCAATTTTAGTTTCCAGATTACGAACTCCTGATTCACGAGTATAACCTTCCACAATTTTTTCTAATTGTTTTTTACCGATAGTCAGATCTTTGGCAGTCAAACCATGAGCTTCCAATTGTTTTGGAAAAAGGTGTCTTTTGGCAATTTCCACTTTTTCTTCAATCGTATAACCTGACATCTTAATGACTTCCATCCTGTCACGTAATGCAGGCTGAATGGCAGCCATATTATTGGAAGTCGCAATAAACATTACCTTAGACAAATCATAACCCATCTCCAGGAAATTATCGTAGAAAGCATTGTTTTGCTCCGGATCCAGCACTTCAAGTAAAGCTGAAGAAGGATCGCCACTATTTCCGCTTGAAAGTTTATCAATTTCGTCTAAAATAAAAACCGGATTTGAAGTACCGGCCTTTTTCAGACTTTGGATAATTCTTCCCGGCATTGCACCTATATAGGTTTTTCTGTGTCCGCGAATTTCTGCTTCATCGCGCAGACCACCTAATGAAATTCGGACATATTCACGTCCTAATGCTTCTGCAACAGAACGTCCGATAGAAGTTTTACCAACACCCGGAGGCCCTGTCAAACAAATAATCGGCGATTTCATATCGTTACGAAGCTTCAGAACGGCCAGATGTTCGACCATTCGTTTCTTCACCTCTTCAAGTCCGAAGTGATCTTTATCTAATATTTTCTGAGCGTGTTTTAAATCGAATTTATCTTTGGAATACTCACCCCACGGCAATTCCAAAAACAACTCTAAGTAGTTACGCTGAATTCCGAAATCAGGAGATTGCGGATTCATTCTGCGCATTTTAGACAATTCTTTTTCGAAATGTTTTTGCGTTTTTTCGTCCCACTTTTTCGTTTTTGCCTTCTGCCCCATTTCATCCATTTCCTCTTCCTGCGAAACGCCACCCAGTTCTTCCTGAATGGTTTTCATTTGCTGATGAAGAAAATATTCACGTTGCTGCTGGTCTAAATCAAAACGAACTTTTGACTGAATGTCATTTTTCAATTCCAGTTTTTGCAACTCCACGTTCATATAACGCAAGGTCTCAAGTGCTCTTTCTTTTAAGCCGTTTATCGACAATAAACCTTGTTTTTCCTTTACGGATAAATTCATGTTCGAAGACACAAAATTGATTAGAAACGACTGGCTTTCAATGTTTTTAATCGCAAAAGTGGCTTCAGAAGGAATATTTGGACTCTCCTTAATGATTTGAATAGCCAATTCCTTGACAGAATCTAAAATAGCCGTAAATTCGGTATCATTTTCATCCGGACGTTCTTCTGTGACTTCTTTTATAGTTGCTGTAATATAAGGCTCTTCTGAAACTACCTGATCAATTTCGAAACGTTTTTTTCCCTGCAGAATAACGGTAACATTACCATCAGGCATTTTTAAAACACGCAGGATGCGGGCTACAGTTCCAATTTTATGAATATCATCTTTAGACGGATCTTCATCTTCTTCATTAATCTGAGAAACTACCCCAATAATTTTTCCACCGGCATTTGCATCATTAATCAGCTTTATAGACTTGTCCCGTCCTGCCGAAATCGGAATTACAACACCCGGAAATAAAACCGTATTTCGCAAAGGTAAGATAGGCAACGAAAGCGGCAGCTCTTCGTTATTCATTTCTTCTTCGTCTTCCGGAGTTAATAATGGAATTAATTCTGCCTCTGAGTCAAATTCCTGAAGTGACAGATTGTCAATAGTAAGTATTTTATGGTTTGACATAATAGTATATAAGTCGTTTTGTCATTAAAAGTTTTATTCTAACTATAAAAATAACATTAGATCAGGCAGTTTTTAGTAAAACTTTGCTAAGCGTTTCATTTACAAGATAGGCGATAAAAATAGACAATCATTATGCCAAAACCAAAAAAGAAGGTTTTGAAATTTAGTTATGAAGTCAATTAATATCAAGAAACGAAATTATTTAAAAAAAATAAAATTAATTTTATTCAAACTGTAACAAACCAAAAAAAGCCAAGTCCTTATTAAAAACCAGCAACCAATACTTGAGTATAACAAACCAAAATATCGAAGAATTAATCACGCTTTGTAAAGAGAATAATCAAAAAGCACAGTTTGAAGTTTACAATCGTTACTGTAAAGCTATGTACAATGTGGCTTACAGAATTGTAAAAGACGAACATTTTGCACAAGACGTCATGCAGGAAGGTTTTTTGAAAGCTTTTACAAAAATAAACGACTATAAGCAGGAAGTCGCTTTTGGCGCATGGTTAAAAAAGATAATCGTCAATTACAGCATTGACTTTTATAAAAAGAATAATGCTTTTCAGGTAGAAGATTTGAGTAAGACTTTATACAAAATAGAGGAAAATGACAGCTTCTTTTCTGAAAATATAGATTTAAATTCACTTAAAGTGAAACAAGTCTTAGATACAATTTCAGGATTAAAAGATAATTACCGAATGGTTTTAACCCTTTTTTATATTGAAGGTTACGATCAGGAAGAAATTAGTGAAATTCTCAACATTAGCTATGCCAACTGCAGGACAACACTAAGCAGAGCTAAAGAAAGCTTGCGAAAAAAATTAGAGGAGATAGGAAATCAACGCTGATAAAAAGTTTGTGCAAACAAGCACCAATAAATAAAAAGCAGCTACAATCTATCTATTACCTCTTAAAAAATAAAACCAGGATATATGAAAAAGGAAAATGAAAACGTAGATCAATTTTTAAAAAAATTTGAAAATCAGTGGGATGTCGAAGAGATGAATTCTCATCATCAGCTTGACTTCCTGAATAAATTAAATAACAAAAAGAAACCAAAGAAAAATTATTATGCGGTTTGGGGAATTGCTGCTTCGATAGTCTTGTTGCTGGGAATATCTGTTTTTTATAACACTAATCAAAAACCAAAAGAATTCAAATTTGCATCACATGAAACCAGACGAACTGATTCTATTTTCAATATTTTAATTGATAATGAATTGGTGAAATTAAAAGAAAAAAGTTCGCCTGAAAATGAACAAATAATTAATGATGCATTAAAACAAATGAAAGTCTTTGATGCTGATTATCAAAAAATTATTAATGAATTGCAAAAGAATGGCGAAAACAAACAAATCATTTACGCCATGATCAGCAATCTGCAAACGAGAATCTCGTTTTTGCAGACCGTTTTACAAAAAATTGAAGAAAACGAAAATTTAAAAAACACTACCCATGAAAAAACACTATAACATACTGATTTTATTCATTTTGATTCCATTTTTAGGATTTGCAAATGATGATACTTTTATTACCAAACAAAAAACGATAAAAAAGACCTATATCGTTAATTCAAATGCAGGAATTGATATTGACAACAAATACGGAAATATTACCGTAACAACATGGGATGAAGACAAAATTGACCTTGACATTACCATAAAAGTAACAGGAGGAAATGAAAACTGGGTAAACGAAAGACTCAATAGTATTGATGTTGAAATTACAGCCCTAAAAACATTGGTATCTGCCATTACTTCTACCGGAAATTCATCTATTAAAAGTAAAGGAAGCAGTAATAGTTTTGAGATCAACTATGTGATTAAAATTCCAAGAAACGGAACCGTAAAACTCAGTAATAAATATGGAAATATTGTTACAGGAGATTTAGCTTCAACGAGTGAAATCTTTTGTAAATACGGCAAAATAAACCTTGGAAAACTCAACGGAAATATGAATTCAGTTCATATTGAATATTGCCAGAACTCTAACATTGAATATATTAAAAATGGCAATATTGAAGCCCGATATTCCGGATTAAAAATAACGGATGCCGGAAAAATCAACCTTGATACCAATTACACCGATCTTGTTGTTGGTGACAGTCAGAATATAAAATACGACTGCAATTACGGAACATTTAAATTTCAAAAAACGGCTTCAGTTACAGGAACAGGTGATTATCTCACTGTTACCATCGCAGAAATTTCAAATACTTTAAGCTCAGATCTGAACTACAGTAAACTAAATGTTGGAATCATAAACGAAAAAGCCAACAATATCAATGTTACCTCGGGTTATTCCGACGTTTCATTGGGCTATGATACCAACTATTCTTTCGATTTTGACATTAATACTAAATACGGAAATATAAAAAGTGACAATTCCCTGGATGTTTCCGTTAATGAAAGCAAAAATGCAAGCAAAAGGATAAGCGGATACAATAAGAAAAAAGGTCAGAACAAGGTAATTATTACTTCAAATTACGGGAATGTAACATTAGTTAAAAAACAGTAATCTTAAAATCAATCAAAAAATGAAAAAGTCAATCAAACTATTAATTTGCAGTTTATTTCTTCTCAGCACCGTTGCCAACGCCCAATGGTCTAAAAACAGAATAAAAGGAAATGGTAAAGTAGTAACCAATAATCGCTCTACTGCCGATTATGACGAAATTAAAGTATCCGGTTTCTTTGATGTTGACTTAGTGTCCGGTAAAGAAGGGGCGATCACTGTAAAAGCCGAAGAAAACCTGCAAGCCTATATTAAAGTGGAAGTGGAAGGCAACATCCTTAAAATTTACACCGAAAAAAATACCAGCATAAGTCCGAGCAGTGGTAAAACCGTTCAGATTACAGTACCTTTTGAAAAAATATCTGCTATTTCACTTGCAGGTTCGGGCGATGTCCGATCAAAAAGCATTATAAAATCGGATTCTTTTTCGGCAGCATTATCGGGCTCCGGCGATTTAAACCTGAATGTTGATGCAACCAAATTTGACCTTTCAGTAAGCGGTTCCGGAGATATTGTCTTAAAAGGAAATACAGGAAGTTTCGTAACGAAATTATCGGGTTCAGGAGATATTGATGCAGGTTCATTAAAAGCTAAAAATGTAGACATCACCATCTCGGGTTCAGGTGACAGTAAAGTATTTTGCAGTGAAAACCTAAAAGCGAGAGTATCCGGCTCGGGTGACATTGAATATATTGGTAATCCAAAAACAAAAGATACTAAAGTTAACGGATCAGGAAGTATTTCGAAAGCTTAAATATAAAAATGCTTTCTATTCCGGAACAATCATAAACCAGCCACATACTAAAATGATTGCAAAAATTAATGCCCTAACGGATGCTTTATTGATCCATTAGGGCATTTAAATATCAAATCATTCTTTATTATTTTGAAGTGGCATTTTTCGGTATTCTTCTTAAAAGAAAAATTGCCGTTACGAAGAAAAGCCCTAAAATTACAATAGCTGCACGAGGACTGCCGGTAATCTGATCTATAATTCCGTAAACGCACATTCCGATTACGATTCCGATTTTTTCCGCTACATCATAGAAACTAAAAAACGAAGCCGTATCTTCTGTTTCCGGAAGTAATTTAGAATAAGTAGAACGTGACAATGCCTGAATTCCACCCATCACAAGTCCGGCCATAGTAGCCATTGCATAAAAATGCATCGGTAACGTTATAAAATAAGCAAGCGCACAAAATACAGCCCAAATGATATTGATCGCCACTAAAGTTGGAATATTACCCCATTTGTCTGAAGCTCTTGAAGTTAAAACGGCTCCCAAAACTGCTACCAGCTGTATTAGCAAAATACAAATAATCAGACCAATAGTACTTTCTTCTTTCGAAGCCCATTGAATTTCCTGTGCTCCAAAGTAAGTTGCCACCAACATCACGGTTTGTACCGCCATACTAGAAACAAAGAAACTGCCCAAATAACGTTTTAACGGAATATTTTCTTTTAACAAAGCCCAAACCTTCTTTAACTCTTTGAAACCGTTAAACAGCACGTTTTTAGTTAATTTCTGTCCTGTTTCCTTACTTCCCTTTGGTAAAAAATAATAGGTATACTGACTGAAAAGAATCCACCATACTCCCACCATTATAAAGGAATACCGCATGGCTTTCATCGCTGCTTCACCATCAGTACCGCTAATTCCAAAAAGTTTTGGTTTCATAATCATCGCCAGATTGATGATTAAGAGAATAACGCTTCCAATATATCCTAATGAATATCCCTTAGCGCTAATTTTATCCTGCTGTTCCGGAAAAGCGATATCCGGAAGATACGAATTATAGAAAACAAGACTGCCCCAATATCCGATCAATCCTAAGAAGTAAAATAATAACCCAACATAGATATCCGTAAGATCAAACCAGTACAAACCCATACAGGACAAAGCCCCAAGGTAACAAAAGAACTTCATAAAAGATTTCTTGTTGCCTACATAATCGGCAATTCCGGATAATAAAGGAGAAATAAATGAAACGACCAAAAATGCTGCTGCTGTTATAAAACTAATTAAAGCAGAATTTTTTAAATGCATTCCGAAAACATCAATATAATGATCCCGTTTCGAAAATAAAGCTTCATAAAAAATCGGAAACACTGCTGATGCAATCGTTAAGGTATAAACAGAGTTGGCCCAATCATAAAATGCCCAGGCATTTAGCAATTTTTTATCTCCTTTTTGTAAGTTCTTCATAAAAATGGTTCAGTTAATTAAGCTACGAATTTATCTAATTTTTATTAAGAATTCATTATTACAGTATTAAGAACTTTTATTTTTTTGTTTCAGGTTTCTGGTTTTGGTATTTAGAGGCAGTATTTAGTTGCAGTTTTCAGTCGCAGTCGCAAGTTTCAAGTTTCAAGTTTCAAGTTTTCAAAACGAGACTGAGACTGAGACTGAGACTGAAAACTAAAAAAGAGGTTATCTACTTAGTAAATAACCTCTTTTTTGGGATACGTAAAAAAATACGTCTATTTTATAACTCCAACTTTAAGCGCAGTCGCTTTTGCTTCAGGAATTAATGCTTTTATATTGGCAATCCTTGTCGCATCTGACGGGTGCGTACTCATAAACTCCGGTGTTGATGTTCCTCCGGATTTAGCAGACATTCTGCTCCAGAATGAAACAGCGTCATCGGGATTATAACCTGCAATGGCCATCAGTGTCAATCCTATTTTATCAGCTTCAGTTTCGTTTCCTCTGCTAAACGGAAGCATTACGCCTACTTCTGTACCAAGTCCGTATGCTTGTGAAAATATTTGTTGTGTTTGTTCTGATTTTCCACTTGTAGCGGCTCCAAGTGCGACACCTCCAATTTGCTGCAATTGTGCGGCACTCATTCTTTGTGCACCGTGGTTCGCTAAAGCGTGAGAAACTTCGTGCCCCATAACGGTTGCTAAACCGGCATCATTCTGGGTTACCGGCAAAATTCCCGAATAAACCACAATTTTACCTCCCGGCAGACACCAGGCGTTAACTTCTTTATTATCAACTAATTTATACTCCCAACGATAGTCATTTAAATATTGACCTTGTCCTAAAAATTTTAGGTATTTCTCTGCAGCAGCTTTAATTCGCGATCCCACCGCATCTACTCTCTTAGCATCGGCTGTACCGGTAATCACCTTATTTTCAGTCAAAAACTGATTGTACTGCTGAAAAGAAGACGGGAACAATTCGCTGTTTGAAACAAAATTTAAACTTTGTTTTCCTGTTATTGGATTTGTTGCACATGCAACGAAAAGAATAGTAACTATTCCTCCTATTAAATATTTTTTCATAATTTTTGTATTTAGCAACACAAAAATACAATTATTATGAAATCAACATTTACATAATTTAACATAAATATATCAAAATACGGCTACTCTCCTATGATATGAAGTTCGCTGAATTCCTTATTTACGATTAGGAAATGACTTTCCGAAAAACTTACTTCATCAAAAGCGACTCTTTCGTTATCGATTTCAATTTCTGTTACTTTAAACGGCAATCCAATTAAATTGATTTTATATTTACTGTAATTCGTCTCAAATTTACCTTCTTTGTGCAACTGCACTATCAATTCTTTTTCTTTACCCATTGCCGTGAAAGAAAGAAAACTGTAACGCCCCTTTTTATAATCGTAGCCATCCTGGGAATCTTCATAAACAAATGATTTTTCTTTTCCGTTTTTAAAGTATAAATCCAGGGTCAGTTCATCAAATTCAAGTTCTCCCACATATTGCTGAACGGGATATTTAGGAATAATCGCGCCGGCTTTTACAAAAATTGGAATTTCATCGAATTTAGTATCCACCCAGACTTCCCGCCCTCCATTGGAGAACTCATTCGTCCAGTAATTATACCACTCCCCTTTTGGAATATACATACGTCTGCCTACAGCATTAGGTTCAAGTATCGGGCAAACCAATATTTGATTTCCGAAGATAAATTCATCATTTCGATAATGTGTCTGTGTGTCTTCCTGATCGTAATATACCAGGGGTTTTAACATCGGAATGCCTTCTTCAATATATTGCCAGAACATGGTGTACAAATAAGGCAATAACTGATATCTAAGGCTGACAAATTTTCGGGTAATATTAATAACTTCTTCATCAAATGCCCAGGGCTCCTGATTGCCATGGTCTCCTGAAGAATGTGTTCTGCAAAACGGGTGAAAAACACCTAACTGAATCCAACGGGCATACAATTCCCCGGTGGGCTGTTCGGCAAAACCTCCGATATCAGATCCGGTAAAGCCCATTCCTGAAATGGACATTCTTTGCACCTGTATGTTGGCAATCCATAAATGTTCCCAGGTTGCGACATTATCTCCCGTCCAGGATGATGTATAGCGCTGTGCCCCGGAATAAGCAGATCTGGTAATCACAAAAGGTCTTTTCGGATAGGCAAATCGTTTTACTCCGTGATAAGTTGCACGGGCCATTTGTGTACCATAGATATTATGGGCTTTTCTGTGGCTGCACGGATTTCCATCATAAACATGACGAACATCCATTGGGAAAGTTTTATTTGGAACCTCCATAACGGCAGGTTCATTCATATCATTCCAGACTCCCTTTACACCAAAGTCTGAAATTAATTCTTTAAATAATCCTGCCCACCATTCTCTGACTACGGGATTTGTGTAATCCGGAAAATTACATTCACCGGGCCACACTTTTCCTTTCATATAAGGTCCGTCGGCTCTTTTACAGAAATAATCTTTTTCTAAAGCTTCTTTGTAAACAGAATATTCTTTGTCGATTTTTATACCGGGATCAATAATGACAACCGTTTTAAAACCATCCTCGGCCAATTCGGCAATCATTCTTTTAGGGTCCGGAAAATACTCTTTGCTCCAGGTAAAACATCGAAAACCTTCCATGTAGTCAATATCCAGATAAATGGCATCACACGGAATTTTCAGCTCCCTGAATTTTGAAGTGATTTCTTTTACTTTACTTTCGGGATAATAACTCCATTTGCATTGGTGGTATCCTAAAACCCAAAGTGGAGGAAGCTCCGGTTTACCGGTCAAATCCGTATAGGTCGTGACAACATCCTGCATTTGCGGGCCATAAATGAAATAATAATTCATTTCGCCTCCTTCTGCCCAAAAGCTGGAAACATTTCTTCTTTCCTGACAAAAATCGAAAAAGGTCCTAAAGGTATTATCGAAAAAAATACCGTAAGATTGTTTGTTATGTAATCCGATATAAAACGGCACTACTTTATATAAAGGATCTTGTTCTTTTTGAAAAGCGTATTGATCAGTAGCAAAATTTTCGAGTCTTTTGCCTTTCAAATTCATTTGAGTCGCTTTGTCTCCCAATCCGTAAAAACATTCCCCGTCTTTTGAAGATTTGCTCATTTTTACGATATTCCCGCCATATTCGTAGCTTTCTTCCCAATGAAAACCAAGCTCATCTTCCAGAATCAAAAGATCATTTAAATCATAGATAGACAAGCGAAGATCTGCTTTCTGGATTTTACATTTGACTTTACTGGTTCGGATCTGAAAATAAGTTTCTTCCTCTGTAAGTTCAAGAAAATTATAGCCGTGCAATTGTGTTTTATCAATTGCATACGAAAAATCATTACTAAAATAGCCTTTTGTCGTAAAACGAAACCGAATTAAACTGTCCCTGAGAATGGTAACTTTTAAGATTACTTTATTATCCGTATGAAAAAAAATGGAATCCCCTTCATGTTCATAGGAAACAATTTTTGATGGATATAAATCGCCTTTGTATTCTAATGATGTATTTGTAATCATATCGCTAATGAATTAATTATAACAACGCTACCTCTTCCAAACATACAAAAAAACTATATAAGCCGCTATGAATATGAAGATTATTCACGAAAACGTTTTTTCTGTGTGAGTGATAAATTAGGCCTTAAAAAACCAGAAAAATGATAATTTAAACGCTTAAAATTTACAAAATCTCATCTCAAAAAAACGGTCTGAATTTTATTCAAAAGAATATAGGGTTACACTTAAAGGAGGTAAAATTAATTCGATAGAATAATCCCTTCCATCATAGGGTGACGCATCAATTTTGAGAGAACCCGGATTACCAATTCCGCTTCCGCCATAAAGCTTGTCATCACTATTAAATACCGGAACTAATTTTCCTTTGTGGGGAATTCCGATCCTGTAATTTTCGCGGACTACCGGGGTGAAATTACAAACCACTATTAAATTTTCTTTCGGATTGTTTCCTTTTCGGATATAAGACAGAATTGCATTTTGGTGATCGGAATAATTGATCCATTCGAAACCTTCACCGCTAAATTGTTTTTCATACAAAGCCGGTTGTGACTTATACAGCTGATTCAGGTCTGTAATTACTTTTTTAATGCCGGAGTGATAATCATATTGCAATAAATGCCAGTCCAGGCTTTTTTCAAAATCCCATTCATCACTTTGTCCAAACTCAGAACCCATAAACAATAATTTTGTTCCGGGATGTGTAAACATATACCCGTACAACAAGCGTAAGTTGGCAAACTTCTGCCATTCATCGCCGGGCATCTTATTCGCAATGGATTTCTTTCCATAAACCACTTCATCATGAGAAAACGGCAGCATGAAATTTTCGGTAAAAGCGTAAGTCATCGAAAAAGTCAATTCATTTTGATGGTATTTTCTATAAACCGTTTCTTTTTGGAAGTATTTCAAAGTATCATGCATCCAGCCCATCATCCACTTCATTCCAAAGCCTAGGCCTCCTGTAAAAGTTGGTCTGGAAACCATAGGAAAAGAAGTACTTTCTTCGGCAATAGTCTGAACTCCATTAAAATTAGCATAAATAACTTCATTAAATTCTTTAAGAAAACTGATAGTGTCCAGATTTTCTCTTCCGCCATAAATATTGGCTTCCCATTCCCCTTCTTTTCTGGAATAATCAAGATACAGCATCGAAGCCACAGCATCTACCCGTAAGCCATCTGCATGATAATGCTGAAGCCAGAAAACAGCATTGCTAATCAAAAAAGCGCGTACCTCATTGCGTCCATAATTGAAAACAAGGCTTTTCCAATCCGGATGATAACCTTTTCTGCGATCGGGATGTTCATACAAATTTGACCCATCAAAAAAGCCCAAGCCGTGTGCATCATCAGGAAAATGAGACGGTACCCAGTCCAGAATAACTCCAATTCCAGCCTGGTGCAATTTATCGACCAGCACCATAAAATCCTGTGGTTTTCCAAATCGGGAGGTCGGCGCAAAATATCCGGTGAGCTGATATCCCCAGGAAGGATCGTACGGATATTCCATTATGGGCATAAATTCGACGTGCGTAAAACCCGTTTCCTTTACATAGGCTACCAGATCTTCTGCCAGTTCCAGATAAGTCAAAAACCGGTTGTTATCTCCCCGTTTCCAGGAACCCAAATGTACTTCATAAACCGAATAAGGTTTGTCAAGGCCATTCTTCTCCTGACGCGATTGCATCCAGCTCTCATCCTTCCAGTTATAGTCCAGATCCCAGACCACAGAAGCGGTATGAGGCGGTTTTTCGCAATACAAAGAGAATGGGTCTGCCTTTTCGGTCACCAGGCCATCTATATTCGATTCAATTTTATATTTATAAAGGGCGCCTTTTTCGATACCAGGAATAAAACCTTCCCAGATTCCCGAAGAATCCCAGCGTACTTGCAGTGAATGTTCTCCTTTCGTCCAGTAATTAAAGTCTCCGACAACGGAAACCGATTGTGCAGTTGGAGCCCAAACCGAAAAATAAACACCTTTTACTCCATCAACTTCTATTAAATGCGCACCAAGTTTTTCATATAATCTGAAGTGTTTCCCCGCTTTGAATAAATCAATATCAAAATCAGTAAAAAGGGAGTGTGTGAGGACTTTATTCATAGTTGGTTTTTAAGGCAATACATTAATTTTTAAGCTTTATTCAATTCTAAAGTTATCCGAAAGAACAACCCCTTTTTTAATAACAACAATACCGTCTTTTATGGTGTATAATTCATTGGTAAAATTATCTAAATGTTTACCTCCATTAATATGGACATTGTTTCCAATGCGTACATTTTTGTCAACGAGGACATTTTTAATAAAACAATTTTCGCCTATTCCAATATGAATTTTATTGTTCTCCGTATCTTCGTGCAGTTCATCAAGATCCTGATAAAAATCATTTCCCATGACATAACAGCTTTCAAGCACGGTTCCCTCACCAATTCTGGAACGAATACCTATTACGGAACTCTTAATTTCTTTAGCGTTAATAATACAGCCTTCCGAAATCAAAGACTGATTAATAACTGAATTTCTAAATTTTGACGGAGGAAGCAATCTCGGACGCGTGAAAATTTTATTGTCATTATCAAACAAATTAAATTCAGGGATATCTGCCGTCAGGCCTATATTTGCTTCAAAGAAAGATTCAATATTTCCTATATCTGTCCAATAGCCTTCGTACTGATAACTTAGAATTTTGTGTTTACCAACAGCCTGTGGAATAATTTCTTTTCCAAAATCCTTAGTATCCGGATCAGCCATTAAGTCTTCTAACAATTTCTTATTAAAAATATAAATCCCCATTGAAGCCAGATACTTTTTACCTTTGGCCTGCATGTGTTCGCTAACCTCCGATTCCCATTCTGGTAAAAGTGAAGCGTCGGGTTTTTCAATAAAAGCTTCTACACAATTTTCATGATCGGTTTTCAGAATTCCAAATTCCGGAGCATCTTTAGCATTTACTGGCAATGTTGCAATAGAAATTTCTGCATTACTTGCAATATGGGCTTCTAACATTTCGTTGAAATCCATCTGATACAACTGATCACCGGATAAGATCAATGCATGTTCGAAATCATGCTTTTGAAAATGGGACATACACTGACGGACTGCATCCGCCGTACCCTGAAACCAGGTCGGATTATCGGGAGTTTGTTCAGCAGCTAAAATATCAACAAAAGACTGGCTGAAAATACTGAAATTGAAGGTGTTTTTGATGTGTGCATTCAAAGATGCAGAATTAAATTGTGTCAGTACAAATATTTTAAAAATATCCGAATTAATACAATTTGAAATTGGAATATCTACCAATCTGTATTTCCCCCCAATCGGAACAGCCGGTTTTGACCTTGTTTCTGTTAAAGGGAACAAACGTGATCCCTGTCCTCCTCCTAAAATAATGGCAACTACATTTTTCTTTTTAAACTTCATTTTGCTGAATTATTAAGTTGTATATTTTTATGTATTCCTCACATACTCTTTCCCAGGAATGGTCCGTATTCATTCCCCTTTCAATTATTATATTGAAATTTATTTTATCATCATACAATTTTACGGCACGATTAATCGAATAACAAATATCCCCAACAGAAGCCTGATCGTGGCATATTCCATTTCCATCATCTCCAAAATCAATCACGGTATCACGCAAACCGCCGGTTCTTCGGACTATAGGAACTGTTCCGTAGCGCAATGCATACATTTGATTTAAACCGCAGGGTTCAACTCGCGAAGGCATTAAGATAAAATCGGAGCCCGCATAAATCAAATGGGCTAATTCTTCATTATACCCTATAAAAACATTGTAATTTCCGTTATAGTCATTTCTAAGTTGCGTCAGTTGTGATTCAATCTCCGAATTACCCGATCCGAGAATCAGGATATTTATATTTTCAAAATTCTCTGACAAAGCTAAAGCAGAAGCCTGAGGCAATAAATCTCCACCCTTTTCTTCAAACAATCGTCCGATGAAACTAAACAATGGTTTTGCTGGATCTAAATCAAATTGCTCACAGAGTTTTTCTTTATTTTTCTGTTTTCCGACACTAAACGTTTCGGTTGTATAATTTTCAAAAAGCATTTTATCCGAAGACGGATCCCAGATATCAATATCAATTCCGTTTAAAATACCCTGTGATTTACTTCGTACAGTTTTGAATAATTCTTCCAGGCCATTAGCCGAATAATTGATTTCGTTCAGATAACTAGGTGAAACCGTTGTAACCGCATGGGCGCATTTAATTCCAACCGCCAGAGAGTTTATAGCATTATTCCATTCTAAAAAGCCCACATGAATTAAATCGAATTCCGGTAAATAATGCAATTTGTCAAAGCCAAACCAGCCTTGATACAATCCGTTATGAATGGTGATAACTGTTCTTACATTCTTTATCCTTTCATACTTATACCCATATTTTACTAAAAACGGAATTACTCCGGTATGGTGATCATGACAATTTATAATATCTAGAACCGTTTCCCGACCGGAAATCCAATCTAATGTCGCTATTTGAAAAGATAAAAAACGTTCAATATCATCTTCATATCCATACACATTAGGTCTGTCAAATAGTTCCTTAATTTCAATCAGGTACAATTCGTACCCTAACTTATCTGTTACTTCTTTTAAAACACTGAATGGAAAGTCAAAATTTCCCAATTTAATTTCACCCCGGTGAACACATTCAAATTCGTTTTCGTTTTTAAATTTCGTATCATAACAGGGTACAACAACACGAACCCTGTGACCTGCCTTATTCTGATATTTTGGTAATGCTCCTACAACATCAGCCAGTCCGCCAACTTTTGCCATAGGATAACATTCAGCACTGATATGAAATATTTCCATTTTCGAATTTATAAACCTTTTAAATAATTAATAAAATACAAAATTCTTTTTTAAGCAACCATTTATTAATTATGTTACTTTTATGTTCTTTAAATTTAGGAAAAAATACACAAAATAAAGACCTGAAAAAAAAATTATCAATATGGCAAAAAAGGCTACCAATCCTACCCAATCCTTAAAAATTCCGCAGTTTATAATCATATCCAGTAAAATATGCGCTTTTATTTCTACTAAATTGGCTACAAAATATGCAGCAAAGCTT
Source organism: Flavobacterium sp. LC2016-23 (assembly GCF_009674775.1). Taxonomy (GTDB): domain Bacteria; phylum Bacteroidota; class Bacteroidia; order Flavobacteriales; family Flavobacteriaceae; genus Flavobacterium. The sequence continues at coordinate 105,146 of NZ_WKKE01000022.1, forward strand.
TTTACAACCCCCATAAAACATAAGGTTCCTAAAAGAGAATTGGAAATGGATCACAAAAGCATTCAAAAAACAATATATGTTCCTGCTATCAATAAAAATATTGTTACCTACGAATACGGAAAAAGCCGGCAAAAAATACTGCTGGTTCACGGATGGTCCGGACGCGGAACTCAATTATTTAAAATAGCAGATGAACTTTTACAAAATGGATACACAACCGTAAGTTTTGATGCGCCCGCCCATGGAAAATCAGAAGGAAAAACCACAATTATGTCTGATTTTATCGAATCCATTTTGGAAATCGAAAAGCATTATGGCCCCTTTGAATTTGCGATTGGCCATTCTTTAGGAGGAATGTCGGTTCTTAATGCTATTAAAGATGGATTAAAAGTCAAGAAAGCTATTATTATTGGAAGTGGAGATATTGTACAGGATATTTTAGATGATTTTATTTATAAATTAGGATTGAAGCCCGAAATGAGCACATTATTATGCACCTATTTTGAAAATAAATATCAAACCAAAATGGATCATTATTCCGCCTACAGAGCAGCTTCTCAGGTAAAAATTCCGGTTTTAGTAATTCATGACAATCATGACCCTGAAGTTTCAGTAAAGGCAGGAATCCATATTCACGAACATTTAGAAAACGGAACCTTACTTTTAACTGATAATTTAGGTCATAGAAAAATTCTAGGAAATCAAAATGTCATTAAAAAAATAATAGATTTTATCAAAAATACTTAATTTTGTATTTTACAATTCACTTTTAAAGAAGCTAAAATGGATTTATTTGGAGAAACATCAGATTGGGAAGTAAAATTAGCCCCACTATTAAAAAAATATAAGGGTAAAAAACATCCGCTTGAGTATCAAAATATTTATCAATTACTGATAATGGTAGTGCTGTCTGCGCAGGATTCTGATGCAAATATAAATTCCATTGCACCTGCTTTGTTTGATAAATTTCCAACTTTGAGCAGCCTATCCAAAGCAAATACTGAAACATTTACTTCTTACATAAGAAAAGTAAGGAATTATCCAACCAAAGCGAACTGGTTATTGGAAATCGCAGAAATACTTCAAAAAGACGAAAATATACCTTTAAACATGAAGGAATTAACGTCTTTAAAAGGGATTGGAAGAAAATCCGCAAATGTTATTTTAAGAGAAGCCAATCAGCCCGCAGAAGGCATCATTGCCGATTTGCATGTGATTCGGGTTGCGCCAAGAATCGGAATAATCAAAGAAGCTAAAGACGGTAACAAAGTAGAAAAAGAGCTGATGCAGGTACTTCCTAAATCCATTTGGTCTGAAATTGGAATGGCCATTTCGTTTTTGGGACGTGAAATCTGCAGACCAAAACCTAAATGTGAAGAATGTTTAATGAAAGATTCTTGCCAATACTACGCAACACAATTAATTCCATAATTACTTTCTTCTTGTGTCAATCAGATAAATAATCTGCCACTTATCCTTCTCTTTAAACAATGTGAAAGCATTCACACCCGAATGACTTAATTTCTCATTGAAATAAAACTCATACGGCGCCCAAACATGAGCCATACTTCCATCAATTTGAATAACAGAACTTAATATCTTCTCTTTAAATTTTAGAGTCGAAGGAATTGCAGCGATAGATTTATAGAACTCTTTAACGCTTTCCTCCGATAGTTTATTTCCTTTTTCTGCACTTTCTGAAATAGATTGCAAAATAAGTTTATCCGAACAAACTAATTTCAGTTTGATTGTATCTTTTTCATGAAATGCAACAAAAAAATTGTCAATCACTTCCTGGACTTCTTTTTTTTGAGCATTTCCAATTACCCCGAGAAGCAATAAAGTAAAAACAATTACCTTTTTCATAGAAATTAATTTAAGTTTTAAGATTAAAAGTATAAAATTTAAATCATTAACGTATAAACATTTAGCTTATGATATGACTAGTTCATTTTATTCTGCAGTAATTTTCAAATAGCATTTAGTTGGAGACAATTTAACAAAATCCCTTGATAGCAGATGATCACGTCTTATTTTTGGGCGTTTCCCTCTGGGCCGGGCTCTTCGCTAAATCTTTTGCGGGATTGGTTCAGGATGGCTGTGCCAGGGGTTTAGGTTCCCCGCAAAAGGATACCACTTCGATCCCTAACGCACTCAGGTTAAATACAAATTCCAATACCAATAAGCTATCGGCACAAACTCTAAATCCCAATGCTTCGCGCATAGCCCTTGCGACCTTTGCGATTTAACGGATCAAAGCATATTGTTGTGGGGAAATATTAAAATCTAGATATTTGTATTTCCAAATTATACCCCAGTGCAAGA
>NZ_WKKE01000023.1 GCF_009674775.1 Flavobacterium sp. LC2016-23
AAGAAGCGGCAGGGATTACCTGTTGGACTATTTCACCGGCTTCGGTTTTGAAAATGGTACGCAAACTGTCATGACGGTTTACAATGGCTTTCATCGCGTTGCTGAAAGCTGTTGGGTTGAAATTTCCATGGATTTGGCTTACACTTGTAATATGTGCCGCAGTGCTTTGATTGAATTGGTGCAGCATCCAAAATCGCTTTTGCCCGGCAGTCAGTGGATAATTAGTGCTGGCTTCCACAACTTCAATGGGAGCTAGCTGAACCTGTTCCTGATTTTGGAGATACTGGCTTAATTCGGCTACACTGGCATTTCTGAAAAGCGTCTCTATTGATATCTGGTATCCCAATCGCTGAATTCTGGATAACAATGCTGTCGCTTTTAAGCTATTGAACTGATCGGTAAAGAAATTCTGAGAGAATTCTAAGGTATCATTCTTAAGTATATTTCTGGCAATAGACCACAATTTATCATCTAAGGAAGTGGTATCGTTCCCTTCCTGCTGTGTTAATTGTTCTTCTAATTCCGTTGTTTTCTGAATTTGAGCTTCGTAATCTCCTGCAAGATATTGCTGTACTAACTGGTAATGCTGTACTTTTCCGCTTGTTGTTTTCGGAATACTTTTTACAGCTATCACCTGTTGCACTTCTAAATTCAATTCATTCAAAACTTCTCGTTTTATATCCCAAATCGTCTGAATGAAATCTTCCGATATCAAACGCTGCTGCACAAAAATCAATAGCTGTTCGGAATGATTTACATCTTTTCTGGCGCTGCAGGCTACGACAGTTTCGGGTTTTAAATGAAGTTTTTTATGAAGAATTTCTTCAATATCCTGCGGATAAATATTTTGTCCGTTAATAATAATCAGGTTTTTGGCACGTCCGGTGATGACCAAAGCGCCTTCGTACATAAAACCTAAATCTCCTGTTCTGTGCCAGTCATCGTTTGTTTTACAGGCTGCACTTATTTCGGGATCATTATAATATCCTGTGGTAACATTCGCTCCTTTAATCTGGATATGTCCGATGTGTTTGTCTGCCAATACTTCGTCAGTATCATTCGCTATTCTTACAGGACATTGGTCTAATGGCCTTCCCACTTCTACGAATGAAGTACTGTTAGCACTATTTTCGTTGGCCACTTCTACTATTCTTTCTCCAATTTTCAAATGATTACGGTCTACAAAATAACATTTGAAAGGATTCCCAACAATTGGAAGAGTCACCGCCACGCATGCTTCTGCCAGTCCGTAACCCGGATACAGAATGGATGAACTCAATTGAAACTGTGCCATTTCTTCCAGGAACTGATTACACAGTTTCCATGAAATTGGCTCAGCCCCATTGTACATGATTCTTACCTTCGAAAGATTCCACTCAATCGGATTTTTCGCTGTACGTATGGCCGATAAGATGTATTGACAACCAAAATTTGGCGAATACAGTAAACTTGCTTTATGCTCACTTGCCTTTTCCATCCAAAGTAAAGGCCTTCTGATAAAAAGCGTCGTTGGCAATAGAAATTGCTGAATTTTTCTTAGTGTACACGAGAGATGAAAACAAATAAGCCCCATATCATGTGTCAGTGGCAGCCAGCTTAAAGATCGGTCTGCCGCAGTGATTTTAGATCGATTTGCAATGTCAGTAATATTGGCTACCAGATTTGCATGTGTTAGTTCTACTCCTTTCGGATTTCCTGTAGAACCGGATGAAAACTGAATGTAGGCAATATCTTCGGCACGTATATCCGTGTTTTTAATACCTTGGGCTTTCTCTGCTACAGCGGCTTCTGAAAATAGTGTTGTTTTTGCAATTTTCTGATACGCTGCTTCGGTTACCTCATCACTTTTGTAGGTAAACATTTCTTCGAGCAGGCCTTTATCGCATACTAAAAAAGGATTGTTTAATTTTTTCCAAATATTATATAATTTATGCTTGTGCCCTTCCTGTCTTCCGATTGCTACCGGAACAGGAATGATTTTCCCCAGTATACATGCCCAGAAAACCTGTAAAAATTCTGCGTTATCATTTATTTGTATAATCACCTCATCGCCGGAATGCACTCCGAATTCCTGAAGATTATGAAGCGTATACAATGCTTTACCAAGCAATTCCTGATACGAATACGTTACTTCGTCACTAGAGGAACGAATAAACGTAATTCCGGTTTGCGCTTGTGCCGCATTTTCTAAAACATCAACTAAAGTGTTACTAATAAGCATATTAAAACATTATTAAATCTCACCACTAAGGAAGCAGCGAAAAAATATATTCTTTAAAGAATTCGGTTTGTTTTCAGGGACTGTTTGAATTGTAAATAAACGATTGTGATACAGCGTTTATTAAAATTCCTTTTGTATTACCACTACAGGGTCTTTGTATGGCTCTTTGGCAGCCATATGCACTATATATTTTTCGGAAAGCGGAATTTCTTTTACATACCAGTTGCCATGATGGGCAACGGTTGCCAGATCACCCTTAATTTCAATGTCTGTCAACGGAATGTTTAATCCGTTTCCGATGGCTTTTACTACAGCTTCTTTTTTAGTCCAGTGGCTGTAAAAAGTTTTGTAATCTTCGGGATCCTGATATATTATCTTTGCCTCAGCCGGGGTCCAGCAATTATAAAAATCTGTTTTATTAATTGGTTTCAGGGCTTCAGCGTCTATCCCAATACTTCCGTTTGTTGCAATGGCACACACTACCAAATTTTCGGAATGTGAAATATTAAAATCCATTATTCCGGGAACAGAAGGTCTGCCGTATTTATTGTACGTGAGCACGGAAAGATCCATTTTCTGAAGTCCGCTGTCCTGCAGTGCCTGTGTCAGTAATAACTTTCCGATCAAAGAAGTATGGGCATCTTGCCAATTTTTATAACGGCCAATTTTTAGCTGAATGGCAGACGGCATTTGCTTAAGATACTTCTTAAAATCAAAGTCGTTTAACGGCCGGGGTACAATAGCATAATAAACTCGCATGATTTTTTACAGTAATGCCAAATGTATCCGGAAAGGTTTCCGGATGCATTCGCATTATTTAGGTTTTGGTTATCTTAAACGTTGTGCTTTTATTTACTAACTTTTGAAAGCTTAAATGAAGGCCCGTCTCCTCCGGCAGAATTAAGAATAAAAGGTAAATCCCTGTTGTTTAAAATCCAGTATTTTGAATCCCCGTTTTTTTCGGCCACGTAGATAGCGTCAATTTCTTTACCGTCTATTATAATTTCTTTTCCTTTTGGTATCTCTTTCAATTCGAAAGTTTTATCGTCATACTTAGCCGTTTTTTTGCTTTTTATTTCATCCAGAAACTTTTTTGAAACACAAAAAATAGTCTGGTCTTTAGGAAGTATCCTAACTTCTGACGGATTTAGTGCCTGCCAGTTAAAGTATTTACCTGACTCAAGTCCTTTTGGAGAAATCACCCATTTTCCGGAAATTTTCTTATCTCCATTGATCATCGTATATTCAAGAACTGTCTTTTTAGCATTCAATTCTTTGATTTCCAACGGAAGCAATACTTCATTTCCTTTAGGGTCTTTCGCGGAATAGGTTAAAACTAAATTCTGTTTGATATCCAGATTTGTTTTCTTTTGTGCTGTTACTGAAGAAGCAACAAACAGAATTAGTAAAGCGATTGATAACGTTTTCATTTTTAAGTTCATGGTTTTTAATTTTAATAGTTGTTCAATAATTTTTTTGTACTTATATAATATTTAAATAAAGCTGTGATTTCCTGTTTGTGCTGAAATATAAAGAAATGATTCCCTTCAAACTCCTTAACATCAATAGGATGAATAGTTTCTTCTCCCCAGGCTTTCGCTTCTTCCCAGCTGACTTTGTCTTTGTTTCCAATGAAGACCGTTAGCCGCATTTTTAAGGGATCTTTCTTTTCGTAGGCAAAGGTTTCAATGGTTTTAAAATCGGCCCTTAACGAAGGTTCAAAAAGTGCCATGAGTTCATCATTACCTAAAATTTCTTCCGGACATCCGCCCATGTCCCTGATTTTATTGACGAATTCATCTTTAGGCAGATCATGATAAAAAGGAGGTTCTCTTCTGATCTTTGGAGGTTTACAACCTGAAACAAATAAATGAACCGGGCGCTGGAAGTCATTTTCCTCGATTTTATGTGCCAGTAAATAAGTCAGGATGGCCCCCATACTATGTCCGAAAATCGCATAAGGCCTTGAAACGTTTTGTTTTAACTGTTCAAACAAATCATCGACTATCGGCTGAACATCTGTCAGCAAAGGCTCGTGAAATCTTTTTCCTCTTCCGGGAAGTTCCAGTGTAATCAGATTAATATTTCTATCTAAAAATTCTTCCAGAGGATAGTAGGAGTATTTATTTCCTCCTGCAAAATGTAAACAGATCAGATCCATCATATCAAATCATTTTTCTTAATTAATTGGCCGTTTTTATACTGGCTGTAAAATCGGGTATGCTATTTTTATCGCTTACAATTTTTCCGAAATTAAATTTGATCACTCTGGTAGCCCTGTCAAAATATTCATCATCGTGCGTGATGGCGATAATTGTTTTCCCTTGTTCTTTAAGTTTCGGCAATATCTCTTCATAAAAATATTTTCTGAATCCGGGATCTTGTTCTGCTGCCCATTCATCCAGAATAATGATCTCCTTTTCTTCCAGTAAAGCATAGATCAGTGCCAGTCTTTTTTGCTGTCCTTTGGATAAGTTTTTATCATACACATTTCGTTCTTCATCCAGGTGCAGTACTTCCTGCATTTTCATCATGTCAATATGTGCTTTTAATTCGCCTGTATTTTCTTTTAATTCAAATTCATCATAGTTTTCACTGAAGATGTAGTTGGTAGTGAAAACGGCGGCTATTTTATCGCTGTAGTACATTAACTGACCGGAATCAATCTTCTGACCGTTAAAATAGATAGCGCCTTCGTAGGGTTTGTACAATCCGGTTAGTAAGTTTCCGAAAGTACTTTTACCACTTCCGTTTCCGCCGGTAACGAAGATGATCTCTCCTTTTTTGATGGTAAGATTTACGGGCTGCAGGTAAAATTTCTGATTTCGCTCTTCATCATTGTAGAAATAGGTGACATTTTCTAATCTGATTTCTTCAAATGGCAGCTCGTTCACTAATTTGCTCGGAACAATCCTGTCCTGAATGGGATCCAGCATTTGTTCGATTAGATTTAAACGTTCTATTGAAATCTTTACCATGGTGTAGGTTGGAATTAACGTGATCAAAACCGCTACTGGACCTATAAGATATAAGATCGTTACCAGAAAAGCTGTTGTTTTTTCAGTACTGATATTGAAATAAACCGGCAGTACAAACATGACTATTCCCAGGATAATGTACCAGCTGTAATAGCCGGTTAATTCATTATCCATATATTTTATGGAAGTGTCTATCGCAATGTCTTTTCCTTTTAACCTGTTTTTTACCAGGAATTTGCTGAAGATATTATTGCTTCGTGTAATGCCCATTTTTAATTCTTTGAAACCATAAAGCATATCGGCTAAATACTGATAATAAGCATTTTGCAAATCTCTTCTTTCATTTAAATCTTTTTCGATCGCATTGTTCCTTACGAGGTAAAAAACCAATAAAAGTACCATGGCCGCCACCACTAAACCTGCTCCAACCGGAGAGATGTAGAATAAATATCCGAAACAGCATAAGATTACGATCAGGGAGTTGAATGCATTCATGAATACTTCAGGTATACTTCCCAATACTTTAGTATCATTAATGGCGGTATATATTTTTTCATTTCCTATTTCTTCAAAATCCTGATAGGAAGCCATACGCAGTTTTTTCAGGATCATAATTTCAAAATCAAATAATAAGGTATTTGTCAGCTTAATCATATAGGTTTGAAAGAAACGGGAACAGACTAAAGAGGCCAGAATAATTGCTATAAAAAGTGCCCAGTCGTATTGCGGAAAAAATGGAATGGGTTGCTTCATTATGGTATTGTTTATAAAAATCAACAATCCGGCGTTCAGAATACTGTTGAAGACTCCTAAGACGAGCATAAATCCTAAGGCTTTTTTTGATCTGACTAATAAGGTTTTTATAAATTTCATTTCGTATTGGTTTTAAGAAAGAAGAATTAATTTGTTACACATTTGGTACATCAAAAATGTCAAGAAACATATTGAAAGTCAATACGATGATCAGCAAGTCTAAATCGTAAGGAGGATTTAAAATAAATCCGTCTCTACTGTACATTTTTTTAAGGCGTTCTATGGTATCCGGATCGAAATACCCTTGTCTTTTGATGCGGTCGTAAGACAATAAATCGTTGATCCATTCGCTGTTTGTTTTCAGTAAATGCGGGCTTCCCGGTGCTACGAATCCGAATTTTTCGCGATTAATGATTTGGGAAGGAACATACTTTTGTGCCACTTTTTTAAGGATGTACTTTTCTTCCATATTCTTTACCATTAACGATGGCGGCACTGTTTTTACAAAGTTGATCAGGTCGACATCCAAAAACGGATAACGGCCTTCTACATTATTGGCCAGCGTCATACGGTCTCCGTGATCAGCTATTAAGTGCCCGCCCAGACGCAGTTTGAAATCTACATAGGAACGCTGGTGAAAATGATGCCTGTTTTTAATGCGTTCGTGATCGATAGCGGGTTCTTTCAGGCAGTCAAAATCTTTATAGGAATCGTTTAAAAGAGGAGAGTAAATCGCCTGTTTGGTTTCTCTGAATACATTTTCATTTTTTTCGTAAATGAAATCCGGATTTCCCCAAAGCTGTTTTCGAACCTCATCCTCCCGTAAATGCTCTAAGTCTTTGTAACCAATATTTCCTTCACGTCTTCCGTCAAATTTGTAGCCTGCATAACCGCCAAATAATTCATCGGCTCCCTCTCCGGAAAGGACTACTTTTATTTTTTCACGTTTTGCTCTTTCGGACAAGGCAATCGAACAGATGTTATAAGTTTCCTTAAGCGGAGATTCCGAATAATAAATAACATCGCGAAGTTTACTTTCAAAATCATTCCACTCAAATGGGATCTCATTGTGTTTTGAGTTTACCTGCTCGCTTAAAATACGTTGAAAACGCTGCTCGTTGATATCCTTGTTTTCTGTATTAGGGAAACAAATGGAGAATGAGTTGAATTCTTTCTCTTTATCTAAATGTCGCATCATACCTCCGATCATCGAAGAATCCAGTCCGCCACTTAAATAAAAGCCTACGGGAACATCTGCATTTAAACGATAATTTACCGATTTCAGCAGTAAGTCATTCAGGTTTTCTATGTAATATTCTTCGGTTTTCTGACCGTAGTCATAATCTGCCGTCGGATAATCCAGATTCCAGTATTCTTTTATCTCCAGCTTGTTATTTCGCAATACAGCATAGTGTCCCGGTTCTAAACTTTTTACATCATCAAAAAAGGTAATTGGGGCGATATTGGCCGGAAATGTAAAAATCTGATCGAGTCCTTTGTAATCAATCCTTCTCGAAACATCAGGATGTTCCAAAACTGCTTTTATCTCTGAACCATATACCAAAGCGTGGTCCAGTTTTGCATAGAATAAAGGACAAATTCCGAAATGGTCCCGGGCCATGACGAGTATTTCCTTCTTTTTGTCATAGAGTGCAAAGGCAAACTGGCCGTTGATCTTATTGAGGAAATCTACACCGTATTCCATGTACAGGTAAACCAGTACTTCAATGTCACAATTGGTATTAAAGTTGTATCCTTTCGCCTCCATTTCATGACGTAACTCCTTGTAATTGTAGATCTCTCCGTTACAGGTTAATACGATCGATTTATCAGGACTAAAGAAGGGCTGCATTCCATGGCTTAAATCAATAATACTGAGTCGTACAAACCCAAGTCCCACATGCCCATCCACATAACAGGCCGAATCATCCGGTCCGCGATGCTGGATTTTGTTGGCCATAGCCACAATGATATCCTCTCTGGCTACAGATTCTCTATCGAAATTATAAATTCCACTTATTCCACACATATTTTTCTAAATTGGTAAGTCTTTCTGTCAATGCAATTCTGATAAGTGATTTACTTTTTTAATTTTCAAAAGACTTAAAAACATTGTTTTGAACACTTTAATAATTCGTTTTTTATATAAAACTTATACTCCTGAAACTGTCAGGCTGGAGATTTCCCCGAAAACACGAAAGGCAGCATCTAATATTGCCGTAGAAGAACCTTTGTCCTGCAGTTCCCTGCTGGTGGCTACGATCGGCCATTTTATTCTGAATACATTCATTCCGTTTTGAAGAAAATCTGTCGGAATTTCTATTGTATGGGTTTGCCATTTAGCAGCAACAGAAAGCTTAATCACCTCTTTATCATTCACGTACAATGTTACTGCATCCTTGTTTTCAGTAATGATTCCCGGTATTCTGAGGGATACGGATAGTGAAGCTTTTGTTTTGGCATCTGCTACGACAAAAAAATCAGATTTGCTGTCTCTTGCCTGTAAGAAAGCCGTTTTTTGTCCCTGATATTCATCGTAAGAAGTTGCGTGATAATAATTTTGAAGCAGGTTAATGCGTCTGTTTTTGACACTATGATCGTCTAAACGAATTTTGAGTAGGTAATTGGTAATATCCACTCCATTCGATTTTAGTACTGTCGTCATGGCATCTACCAGTTCCAGTTCCATGTTTTTCATATTCCTGGCCGGAACAAGTGCATGTACATAACGGTCCAGCTTGGTATTGTCTTCCAGTATTTTTTCCAGTGATTTGCAAACATTGTTCGCTGCTCCCCTGCTAATCATATCACAGTAATAGACCATTGTTTTGGCTATATCCTTCCATTTTGACAAAGATTCGGAACAGTGATACAAAAGAATATCATAAGATTGTCCCCAGTGGGCGTTGTGTATCGCCGCAAACAAGTGTCCTAATGCCAATACTTCGTTTGACGGAATGATTGTTTTTACATCTTTATGTGTTTTTCTGGAATCATCAAATTCCTGAAGCACTTTTTTGTAAACCGCTTCCATAGCTACCTGAATTCCGGCAACACTAAAATGACAATAATCCAGAAACAATTCTCTTCCCGGTACTTTGCCTCCTAAATGTGCTTTAAAAACAGCCGGCAAATCAATTACCTCAATTCCGTAGCTTGCTGCTTTGGCCAGTATGGTTTCCTGAACGATCTTAAAGGTTCTCGGTTTACTGTTTGTTCTGCAAAAAAGAGCGGTATCCCTTGCCATTTCCAAATAATGCCTGGCTTCTTTATACTCTTCGTTTTTGATGCTGCAATCTGCCAATAGCTCAAATCCGTAGGGATGGCTTGGGTCAATTTCTACCATTTGCTGTGCTTTTTCGATACAGGCTTCAATATTACCGGAAGCAAGATTTTCTTCAGCGCTTTCTTTGGCATCGATCCAGCTTTTTAATTTTTCATAAGGCAATTCAGAAACCACACGTTCTCCCGGTGTACTTCTGCAGTCTAAGAGGTTGAATTCCGGAATTGCAAACAATACCGGAACTCCGTTTTTCTTCGAAACGGTTCCTGTAAACGCTAAAAAGTCATCGACAATAGTACTGAAGTAATCTTCAATTAACGGCTTTGCGATTGCAATTCCGTCTTCACCCTGGGTTAACTCCTGTAAGGCCGTTTGCTTTTTCTGACTGTTGCCAATAGCCACCAATAAGTCTTCTCTCCAGTTGTTTCCCGCCAGAAATACCACCATATCCGGTTCCAGCGCCATGCATTCCAAATATCTTTCTTTGATTCCTGCCATTCCCAGATTGGTTTCGGCTAAATCAATTATTTCGTATCCATACAGTTCTTTATTTGAATTTAACAATTGGTCTAAAACAATTGCCGGCGTATATTCCGGATCTAATAAAAATCCTCTCGTTACGGATTCTCCCAACAGGACAATACGTTTTTTATCAGATTTGGCCGGAATGGTTTGTATATCTGCGAAATAACTCCACCTGTCTTTTAGCAGAATATCTCTGTGGTAGTATTTTTTACCGTCTTTGGTATCCGGTTTGTAGATCCCTATGTGTGATTTGAATTGATTTTCAGTAACTGTTTCTTCTTCGTTTTTTTGTGGATTGGCGTAACCCAGCTTTTCCATTAAATCCAAAACGGTTTGTTGATTTTCGTCGGTAACAGGCAATAATGCTGCTAAGTCAGTAGCAACTACTTTATGTAATTCTGAAGGTCTTGACATGATTTTTCTCTTTTAAGGATTAAATGAATGTGTATACATTTGGATTGAGCTCGAAACGTCCTCTTTCGGTAAAGTTGTTATTGATCATTTCAAGCATTGTAATTTCATTTCCTTCTTTACTTATAATGAAATCTTCCAGCACTAAACAATCGATATCAGTAGTGATAAAACAGACCAAAGCGTCTTCGGGTGTACAAACGATTGGTTCATCTTTGATATTAAAAGAGGTATTCAGCAAAATCGGACAATTGGTAAGCTTGTCAAATTCACGAAGTAATTGTGCAAATCTTGGATTATCCGTATCGTTCACCGATTGAATCCTGGCCGAATTGTCTACGTGTGTAATGGCAGGCATATCTATAACCGATTTTACCTGACAGGTTTCCAGCATAAAAGGAGAAGCATGATCGATATCAAAATGCTCGAACATTTTTTCTTCCAGAACGGCCGGTGCAAAAGGCCTGAAACCTTCTCTTTTTTTCACCATCGCATTGATACGGTCTCTCATATCCAGCACTCTTGGATCCCCCAAAATAGAACGTGCTCCCAATGATCGTGGTCCAAATTCCATTCTTCCGTTAAACCAGCCAATTACTTTTCCTTCTGCCAGTTTTTGAGCTACTCTTTCCAGTGTATCTCCGTCTGCTCTGCAGTCTTCATAGTTTAAGGATGTCGCGCTTAGAAGGTTTTCAACGTCTTTTCCGGTATAGGAAGGCCCTAAATACACATTTGTAAGCGGTTGGATTTTATCTTCAGGATATAACTCCGTGTAAGCCAGTGCCGCCGCTCCCAATGCGCAGCCTGAATCACCAGATGCGGGCTGTACATACATTTTTTTGAAAGGGGAATTTTTTAATATTTTACCATTTGCCACACAGTTTAAAGCCACTCCGCCGGCCATGCATAAATTTTCTTCTCCTGTTTTTTCATGCAGAAAGTTGGCCATTTTTATAAGGGTTTCCTCCAGGAAAGTCTGTAAACTTTTGGCAATATCCATATAATGCTGTCCCATTTCTGCGTCTTTCTCCCGTACCGGTATTCCGAATAGTTTTGGCAGTTCGTCAGAATACATGCGTTCCCCGCGTAAAAAGTCAAAATATTTTAAGTTCAGGGTATATTTTCCGTTTTCGTCCAGGTTCAATAACTGATGCATTTGCTCCAGATACTTGTTCTCTCCGTAAGGTGCGAGTCCCATTACTTTATATTCCCCGCCGTTTACTTCGAATCCTAAATAGCTGGTAATGGTGCTGTAAAGCAATCCTATTGAGTCCGGGAATGTCACTTCACCAAACAGTTCCACTTTGTTGTTTTTTCCTGTTCCGTAAGTTGTAGTAGCCCATTCTCCCACTCCGTCTACCGTTAAAATAGCAGCTGAATCAAATCCGGAGAAATAAAACGTACTCGCTGCATGCGACTGGTGATGCTCGTAGAATTTAATCGGACCGTCATATCCGAGTTCCTTGCGAATTTGACGAATGACATGTCCCGGATCTATTTCGTAAATGGAATCGGTAGAAACCTGATTGCTTATACTCCATAACTGGCGTTCCGACTTTTTAACCGGATCTTCATAATAAGCGATACAGTCAATATCGGATATATTTATCCCTGCCTGATCTAAGCAATACATGAAAGCATTTACCGGTAAATCCGGATCATTTTTTTTTCTTGAAAATCGCTCTTCTTCGACCGCAGCGATTAGTTTTCCGTTTTGAATTATGCAACATGCTGAATCATGGTAAAAAGCAGAGATGCCAATAATGTTTCTATTCATCAGATTTAGTTTTAATGTTAGTTGATTATTAATTAAGTTAGAAGTCTGTACTGATATCAGAACCGAAAAAATCGGAAGCCAGCTGTTCTTGTTGGCGCTCTGTATCAGTAAGAAAATCAAATTCTGTCAGGGAACGGTTTGAATCGGTAATCACCAGGGCTATCAGACTGTTCATATGCGCTATGAGTTGTTCTATACGTTCTTTTTTAAATAAACCGGTGTTGTATTCGATGGTACCTACTATCGTAGCTCCTACATCAGCAAACTGGAACCGAAGATCGCTTTTGCTGATATTCATAGATTCTTTGATCGGGTTTACCGTAATGCCTTTCATTTCCAAATCCGATTCTTTGTGTAAATCCACATTCTGAAGAATCATTACAACATCGAATAACGGAGATCTGCTTAAGTCTTTCTTTAAATTCAAGTCTTCGATAAGCGTATCAAAAGGATATTCCTGGTGTTCAAAAGCCGCTATTGCCGTTTTCTTTATTTCGGAAAGAAAATCAACAAATTTCAGGGCAGGATCAAATTTACTGCGCAGCGCGAGCGTATTTAAGTAATACCCTATCTGTCCTTCCAGATCCGGATGTTCCCTTCCTGCAATTGGTGTTCCGACGATGATGTCTTCCTGTCCGGAATAGTGGTACAGAATTGTTTTTACGACGGACAGTAACCCCATAAATAATGTGGTTTGGTGTTCCTGCAACAATTGCTTAAACTGAGCTGCCGCATCCGCAGGAAACTCAAAATGCAGTTCTGACCCGTTGAAAGTCTGAATCGGCGGTCTCGGGAAATCAGTAGGAAGGTATAAAACAGGAATATCTCCCTGTAATTCCTTCATCCAAAACTCACGAAGCCTTACAAGTCCGTTGGCTGACAATTCATTTTCTTTCCAGGCTACATAGTCTTTGTACTGAACGGTTAATGGTGTTAAATTGTGTTCTTTATTTTCTGATAAAGCGTTGTAAATCGACAATACTTCTTTCACAAAAATTTGCAACGACCATTCGTCTGAAATAATATGATGCTTGACAAACAGCAGCATATGATTTTCAGCATCCAGCTTCAGCAGTTTCACTTTCATCAACGGTCCGTTCTGAAGATCAAAAGCATGGTAAGCAAGGTTTTGCACCTCCTGATCAATGATGGCCTGCTGTTCTTGGATTTCCTGAAGATCTGCAAATTCCAATTCGAAAGATTGCTCTTCCATCGATTGAATTTTTTGTCTTGGTTCTCCATTTTTTAAAACAAAGATGGTGCGCAGACTTTCGTGACGGTTTATAATCTGATCAAAAGCTTCCTGAAGTATTTCTATCTGAAGTTTACCGTCCATTTGGTAACGCATAAAGATATTAAAGGTGCTTTCCCCGTTTTGCTGTTGGGTTTCCTGTACCCATAAACGACGCTGTGCATGTGATAAGGCATAATCCTCCTGCTCTGCTGCTTTTTCAATTGCACTATAGGTATTTCCTTTTGATGCTGCTAGTAAGGAAGCCTGTGCTTTTAAGGTAGAGTGGTTGAAAATTTCACCAATGCTCAATTGTACCTCGTGATTTTTATACACTCTCGATATTAACTGAATCGCTTTTAAAGACGAACCTCCTAAATCAAAAAACGAATCGTTTCTTCCGATACTGCTTTGCGGAATGCTTAATAATTCTGCCCAGATTCCGCTTAAGGAAGTTTCAATCGTTCCGACTGGTGCTTCGTAATTGCTGCCTCGCAATAATTCTGATGGTTTTGGTAAGGCACGTTTGTCAACTTTACCATTTAAGGTCAAAGGAAACTCTTCCAGATAAATAAAGTAATCCGGAATACTGCTGCGGTCCAATTGCGCTGATAAAAGCAAACGCAATTCGCCGGAACCATATTCCGTTCCGCTATAATAACATAACAGAGAATCTGTGGTTGCATCGGTGTGTAATACTAATTCTACCTGTCCCACTCCTTCTAAGTTTAACAACGAGCTGCGAATACCATCGAGTTCTACACGTACGCCATGGAGTTTGATCTGATCGTCAATTCTTCCCAGAATCTCTAAGTTTCCATTGCTGTCATAACGGCCTAGGTCTCCCGTTCTGCAAACCAGATCCTCACGATCGGTAACCAATGGATTTTGTACCAATAATTTTGCAGTAAGTTCCTGATCTAAATAGCCTTTGCTTATATATGGACTTTTGATATATACTTCACCAATTTCTCCCCACATACTCAGTCCGCTGTCGTTGATTACCGCAATCATACTGTTGGCAATGGCTTGCCCCACAGGTAAAACGGTACCGGGATCTAACTCTCCGTTTGGAATGTGGTAACAGCTTTTTAAAACCGTCGTTTCAGTCAGTCCGTATAAGTTGCTCATACGGGCTGTATGTCCGGAAAGTGAGCGCCATAAGGCTACATCACGTCCGTATAATTTTTCTCCTGCCAGCACCACTTCTTTGATGTCTTTTAACGAAAGATTCTGTTCTGCAAGGCTATTGGTCAATAATCTAAATAAAGAAGGAACGGTCTGTAAAATAGTTACCTTTTCTGCTGAAAGCCATTGGCCTAACAACACCATATTCTCACGCGTTTTCGCAGCCGGAATGCACAAACAGCTTCCTGAAATCAGACTCGTTAAGATGTCTTTTAAACTGGCATCAAAAGTGACTGACGCAATCTGGCTGACACGACTTTCAGTATTAAATCCGAAGGTTTTTTTGTGCCAGTTGATATAGTGTGCAATACTTTCCTGGTTCCCCACAATCGCTTTGGATTTTCCTGTTGTACCGGAACTGTAGAAAATATAGCTGCTGTTATCAATCGGATACTCAACGGCAACATTTTCTTCACTGTAATTCGCTAAACTATAACCGGAAACGACAAACTCGCCTGAAGCGTTACGTTCCTGAACGGTTAGTATGCCCTCTTCAGAAAATAAGACTATTTTTTCCAGTCTTGTTTGTGAAAGATCTATACTTTCCTTTAAGGCATTATATGCTTTTTCAGCCGCTATCAAAGTGGTCATTTTCGTATCTGAAAATACCTGTGCGGTTCGGCTTTTTGAAAATTCGGCAGCCATCGGAACATAAGTGGCACCGGTTTTGAAACACGCCATCAATGTTGTGATCAATTCTTTTCCTGACGGCAGTAATACGCCAACTGCATTTTCGGGTTGTAGCTCAAGATCTCCTAACAAACGGGCGATTTGATTACTGAAGCCGTTGACTTGCTGATACGTATACGATCCTCCCTCGAGTGCCAGCGCTTCTTTTTCAGGATATGCCGCTACAATTGCTTCAAATACTTTGTGTA
Organism: Flavobacterium sp. LC2016-23; assembly: GCF_009674775.1. Taxonomy (GTDB): domain Bacteria; phylum Bacteroidota; class Bacteroidia; order Flavobacteriales; family Flavobacteriaceae; genus Flavobacterium. The sequence goes on from NZ_WKKE01000023.1 coordinate 15,246, forward strand.
CGTATTGTGGTTGTTCTTTTTGTATTGTTTTCTCAAACCAGTCTAAGTTTTCCGATTCTGTATTTTCTAAATACTGAATTTCTTTCAAGGGCTGTTCGGGAGTTTCTACTATAATGGTTAACAGGTTTTTCATATGGGTTACCATACGGGAAATACGTGCTTCGTCATATAGTTCGGTGCTGTATTCGATACTTCCTTCCAGAAAAGTTCCCTGATCCATAAATTGGAAGCGCAAATCACCTTTACTGATTTTTAAGTCTTCTCCCTGCGCTGAAACTTCGAGTCCTTCCATTTCAATTCCTTCCAAAAGATCGAGCTGCACATTTTGCAATATGACTACAACATCAAATAAAGCACCTCTGTTTTTCGGTGGATAGACGCCTAAATCTTCAATTAGCATATCCAAAGGATACACCTGATGACTGAATCCGTCTAAACTTACTTTTTTGACTTCGTTTAACAGCGCATTAAATCCTTCTTCTCCCGAAAATCTGGATCGAAGTGCCAATGTGTTCAAATAGAGTCCTATCTGATCTTCTAAATCCGGATGTTGTCTTCCTGCTACCGGAGTTCCGATGATAATATCCTGATTTCCGGTGTATTTATAGAATAACGCTTTTACTAAAGAAGTTACCCCCATAAACAAGGTCGCACCCTGAGTTTTGGCTAATTCTTTTAGTTTTGAACTTAACGTTTCATCCAGTCTGAAATAGTGTTGTGCTCCTTGGTGATTCATAACTTCAGGACGCTGCCTGTCGGACGCAAGTTCCAGCACCGGAATGTCTCCCTGAAATTGCTGCATCCAGTATTGCTTATGCTCCAGCAGTTTGTCACCACTTAGTTCTGCCAGCTGCCAGGCGGTGTAATCTTTGTACTGAATAGGCAAAGGCTCCAAATCGCTTATGATTCCTTTTAAAGCAGTGTTGTAAAATACAACCAGATCTCTGACCATAACCTGCATGGACCATTCATCGGAAATAATGTGATGCATGGCAAATAGCAATTCGTGCTTGTTTTCTTCCTGCTTCAGGATATCAATATTAAATAATGGCGCTGTATCCAAATGGAAAACTTTGGCGGAAAGTGCTTCTTTTTTTGCTTGTTTTGCTGCCTCATTATCTTTCGAAATATCGAAATAATGGATTCCGATGGTAAGGTCAGCAGCGTCTATAATACGTTGTCTTGGTGATCCGTTTACCAATTCGAATACGGTTCTCAAACTTTCATGACGGGCGATTACCTGCTGAAAAGCAAATTCAAAAGCATCCTTATGAAAGGCCCCGGTCAGCATATAACTCGTCAGTACATTATGGGTTACAGCATTTTTGGACTGTTCTACCTGCAGCCAGGTTCTTAGCTGTGTTGCTGATAACGGATAGGTATCTTCCTCATCAATTTTCGGGATTGAAATATAATTTGTGGTATCCGAATTCGAAATCAATAACGCCTGTTCTGCAAGTGTCGGTCTGCTGAAGATGTCTCCGATGTTGAGCTGTACCTGATGTTCTTTATAAATTTTAGTAATTAACTGAATGGCTCTCAGGGAATGTCCGCCTGCTTCGAAGAAATTATCTTCAATTCCGATATTTTCTTTGTTTAAGATTTCTCCCCAGATTTTTGCAAGACTTTCTTCTACGGCATTTCGAGGCGCTACGTAAGTTGTATCTAAGGTAATTTCCGGTTCCGGCAATTTCCTTTTATCAATTTTACCACTTGCATTTAATGGAAAATCTGCTAATGGAATCAGGTACGGAGGAATCATATAACCGGGCAGGAAGGTTTTCATAAAATCCTTTACTACCGCAGGATTAATTTCTTCAAGGGCCGTATAATAAGCTACCAGCGCAATATCATCTTCGGTGGTGTATGTGGTCACCAAAGTTTCAAGGATCAGCGGATGCGACTGAATTACTTTTTCAATTTCATTTAATTCAATACGATAGCCTCTGATTTTTACCTGATTGTCCATACGGCCCAAGAAGTCAATATTGCCATCGGGTAAACGTACTCCTTTGTCTCCTGTCCGGTACATCATTCCTGCACCAAACGGGTTCTTTATAAATTTTTCGTTCGAAAGTTCCTCTCTGTTTAGATAGCCTTTGGCAATTGCTGCTTCTCCCGAGATACAGATTTCTCCATGAATTCCTTCCCCGACTAAATGCAGCAGCTGATCCAGAATATGTACCTGAACATTTCCGATCGCTTCTCCGATCGGTAGTCTGGCTCTTTGACTGTCTTCCGGTTGTATTTGATAAAGACTTGTACAAACCGCACATTCTGTCGGACCATAGCCATTGTAAGTATCCGTAACGGCGCTGCATTTTATAGCCTGATCTTTGTTGATCGCATCTCCGACGGAAAGCAGTTTTCGCAGGAATTTCAAATCTTCGACAGCCACTAAAGAAAAATACGCCGCCGGTAAAATGGCAATCGTGACCTCTTTGACAGCCATGTATTTTACCAGTTCAACAGCATCTTTGATAATGTTGTTTTTCGCGATCAATAAGCGTGCTCCATTGGCTAATGCTAAAAAGAATTCAAATACAGAACCGTCAAAAATCAGGGACGAGAACTGAATGACACAGTCATCTGCTGTTACGTTAAATTCTTCTCTTTGATTGTACACCATATGCACCCCATTGCAATGCTGAAGCATCACTCCTTTAGGCTGTCCGGTAGATCCTGAGGTGTAATAAATATAAGACAGATCTAAGGCGTCGTTTACTTTTACCGGATTTTCTGTTGCTGTTTCCAACAAATCAAACTCGATATCAATGGCAAACAGGCTTCCTTGAAAATCACCGGCATTAAACAGGTTTACGGATTCTGTGATGAGTACTTTGGCATTTGCATCTGACAGCATAAAGTTGTTTCGCTCTGTCGAATTACCTGAATCGATTGGTAAATAAACGCCTCCGGATTTTAAAATCCCCAGAAATCCAATGATGAGCCATTCATTCCGCTCTGTCATCAGGGCAACCGTTTCTCCCCTTGTTACTTTATATCCTTCACGTAAATGATGTGCTAATTGGTTTGCCTGCTCATTAAGCTGCTGATACGTAAACGTTTTGTTTTCGAACTCAAGTGCTATCGCATCAGGTGTTGCTGCTGCCTGCTGTTCAAAAATATCGACTAAAGTCTGGTTTTTATCGTAGTTTATTACTTTCTGATTGAGCTCATTCAGCAGCCAGTTTTGTTCTCTTGCGGTTAAATAGTTCAGTGAACTTATGGCAGCCGACGGTCCTTCAATTACTGAATGTATCAGAGCTGTTATATGCCCTAACACATTTTCCATACGATGTTTGCTGTAGATATCTGTATTGTACTCTAACGTCAGCGAAATATTAGATTCGTTTTCTATAAAGTAGAAACGTAAGTCGGCTTTACTGATCGGTACATCTAATTGATTTTCTGTAACCGTAAGGCCTTCAAATTCCGGAATTTCATTTTTGTTGATCAGGTTTTCCAGAACGACTACTACATCAAATAGCGGCGAACGGCTCATGTCACGTTCTACCTGTAGTTCATTTACCAATAAGTCAAAAGGATATACCTGATGCTTAAAGGCATTGAGTACATTGTCTTTTACTTTTTTAGAAAGGGAATTAAAGGTTTCGTTCTCGTTGAATTTAGTTCTCAGTACCAGTGTATTGATAAAAAATCCGATCTGATCTCTTAAATCCGGGTGCTCCCTGCCTGCTGAAGGTGAACCAATAATAATATCATTTTGTCCGGTGTAACGGTGCAGTAATAATTTTACCAGCGTTACCAGACCCATATAAAGTGTCGTTTCCTGTGCTTCCAGACAAGCTCTGAATGCGGTACTTATTTCCGGGCTCAGGCTTAAATGCACCTGATCGCCGTGAAAGGTTTGCACCGGAGGTCTTGGGAAATCTGTCGGTAAATCCAGTACTTCTATTTCTTCTTCAAACTGACCCAGCCAATACGCGCGGTGTACGGATAATTGTTCCGTTTGCAGTTCTTTCTCCTGCCAGGCTGCATAGTCTTTGTACTGAATTGGCAATGCCGGCCATACAGGTGTTGTATTTTCTAAAAATGCTTTGTATCCTTCCAGTACTTCTTTCACAAAAACATGAACGGATCGCTCATCAAAAATAATATGGTGGACGGAAAGAAAGAAAAGGTATTCATCCGCTGCGACTTTAATAAGATGCGCTTTTACTAAGGGTGCTTTTTCCAGATTGAAAGGAATTAAGGATAATTCCAATGCTTTTTCTTGTGCATATTCCTTAGGATTTGCGGCATTTACAGCATCTTCCTCTGTCACTTCAAAGGAATATTCTTCTGAAGTCAGGATTTTTTGATACACTTCTCCCTCTTTTGTAACAAAGGCGGTTCGCAGGCTTTCATGTCTTTCGATTACAAATCGGAAGGCCTTGTTTAAAGCGTCATTATTTAGGTCTCCCTGAAGCCAATAGGTTACCGGAATACTGTTTACAGCTTCTGTTTCGTCTTCAAATTGTTCCAGCAGCCATAATCGAAGCTGTGCATAGGAAAGTTTGTAAAGAGGCTGCTCCGGAACTTTTTCAATTTTTTGATAACTCGTTTTAGCCGATTTTTTTAATAAAGAGATCTGGTCCCTGAACACCGGATGGATAAAGATATCTTCCAGTTCCAGTTTAATTTCCAGTTTTTTAAACAATTGTGAAATTAACTGAATGGCTCTTAACGAATGACCTCCAACCGAAAAGAAGTTATCCTGAATTTGAATTTCCTGAATTCCTAAAACATTTTGCCATACTTCCAGCAATCCGGCTTCTATGGCATCTTTCGGAACTACCATTTCTTTTACAGCCGTTTCTAAATAGTCCGGCAATGCTTTTTTGTCAACTTTCCCGCTATTATTCTGAGGTAAATGCGCTAAATAAATAATGTGGGAAGGTATCATGTAGTCCGGCAAAAAGTTTTTCAGGTGTTCCTGAACGGCACTGGTTTCCAGAGCCTCCGGGCCTTCGTAATAGGCTATTAAAAGTTTATCATTACCTTCTCCATTGGTAATGACCACAGCATTGTCTATTTGCGAATGATTATTCAATACACTCTCAATCTCTCCCGGTTCTATTCTGTATCCTCTTATTTTTACCTGTGTATCGACACGGCCCAGGAAATCAATATTTCCATCGGAATACCAGGAAGCGAGATCGCCTGTTTTATATATTTTTCCTTTACCAAAAGGGTTTTCTAAAAAGCTTTTTTCGGTTAACTCTTTTTTATTTAAATACCCCTGAGTCACACCTACACCACCAATATACATTTCTCCGGGAACCCCTACAGGTTGTGGCTGAAGAAATTCATTTAAAATGTATACCTGAAGGTTGCCGATGGGTTTTCCGATTGGCACTCGCTGATACTTCAGATCCGAAGGCTCAACTTGATGTACGGTTGCCCAGACGGCACATTCCGTTGGACCATAACAGTTCAGATAGGTTAATTCCCTGCTGTACGCTATGGCCAGGGGTTTGTTTGCTACATCCCCTGCTGTAATGATCAATCGTAAAAAAGAAAGTTCTTTTACAGGTATGGAGGCTAAATAAGCCGGAGGAAGAAGCACTACGGATACTTCTTTTGCTTTTAAATACGCCGTTAAAGCTGCAATATCTTTTAATGTTTTATTATCTGCCAGGACTAAACTTGCACCTGAAGTAATCGCCATAAAAATTTCGGCAATCGAAGCATCAAAGGATGGGGAAGCAAATTGCAACACCTTATCTTCTAAAGATGGTTTGAATATAATATGCTCATTCTTAACCATATTGACACAGTTTTCATGAGATACCAAAACTCCTTTTGGTTTTCCGGTAGAACCTGAGGTGTAAATTACATACGCCAAATCAGCTGCTGTATAATCTGGTATCAGGTTTTGTTCGCGTTTCTCCAGAACTTCGTAAATTTCATCTATACTAAAAGCATTAGCGATAAAATCTGAGGAACGGTTTATCATACTGCTTTCGGTAATCAATAATGAAATTTCAGCATCCGAAACGATATATTTTATGCGTTCTGCCGGGCTGGAGTAATCTATCGGGATATAAACTGCACCCACTTTCAGAATAGAAAGCATTCCGATGATTAACCATTCATTTCTATTCACCATTAAACCCACATGCATACCCTTAGTTACATCAAAATGCTCCTGTAAAGATTTTGCAAGTGTGTTAACAGTAGTATTCAGTTCTTGGTAAGTCCAGGATTTTGTTGCCGTCTGAAGTGCTGTTGCATGAGGGGTTTTATCAACTTGTTGTTCAAATAACTGAACTAAAGTTAATGTTTCATCATAGTCAAAAGATTCAGGGTTAAAATCAAATAATACTTGCTGGCGTTCTTTGGCCGTAATATAATTCAGCTCTTTGAGTTTCTGAGCTGGTTTTTCCACCACTGCCCGAATCAGCTCTTCAAAATGCACACAGAATCTTTGTATTCTTTCTTCGAGGAAAAGATCGGTATTGTATTCTATATTTAAGTTAATTTCGCTTTCGTTTTCCACAAAAAATAACCTGATATCGACTTTACTCTTTTCATTGATCAGCAAATGGTCTTCAATAAGAATGCCTTCCATATCCGGCAGCTTATGGTTGTTTTCCATGTTTTGAATTAAAACTGCGATATCAAATAAAGGAGATCGGCTTAAATCCCTGTTAAAGCCTAAATCTTCAACTAATAAATCGAACGGATAGATCTGATGGTCAAATGCTTCAATGACACCATTTTTTACCTTCTTTAGAAAGTCCGTAAAAGTTTCTTCCGTGTTCAGCAGTGTTCTCAAAGGCAGTGCATTGATGTAAAAACCAATCTGATTCTCTAAATCGGAATGATCCCTTCCTGCCGCCGCTGTTCCGATGATGATGTCTTTTTCACCGGTGTATTTATAAACCAGGATTTTTGTAATGGCCATAAGTCCGGCAAACAGAGTTGCTTTTTCACCGGCTAACAACGATCTGAATCCTGCAACCAATTCTGGTTCAAAAGAATATTTTAACTGGGTGCTGTTGAATGTTTTCAGGGAAGGTCTTGGCGCATCTGTCGGCAAATCTACTACAGGAATATCACCTTCAAATTTATCCAGCCAGTAACTTCTGTGTATATTAAGCGTACCGCCCGCCAATTCCTGTAATTGCCAGGCAGCATAATCTTTATACTGAATTGAAAGGAATGGCAAGTCAATTTCTGTTTTTTGTTCTAAAGCATTGTATACCGTCAAAAACTCTGTAATTAAGTTTTTGATGGACCATTCATCTGTAATAATATGGTGCATGCTCAGCAGAAACAAATATCTTTCGTTTTCCACTTTACTGATCTGTACTCTTAGCAATGGGTCATCTGCCAGATTGAAAGAAGTAAAAGCTGCTTTTTCGGATAAAATTTTGGCTGTTTGTACTGCATTTTCGTCATTGGACAAATCATGATAGTCAATATTGAAATTAACAGTATCTAATTCATTAACAAACTGATACGGAATTCCGTCTATTTCCCTGAAATTGGTTCTCAGAATTTCATGACGTTCGATAAGACGCTTAAATGCTTCCGTTACATTCCCGATATTCAGACTTCCATTCAGCCAGTAACTCATAGGTATGTTGTAAGCCGCTGAACCTAAAGATTCAAATTGTTCCAATATCCATAATCTGCGTTGTGCATGTGATAATTTATAGTGATCCGCTGCTTTTACAGGAGTAATGTTTGTGTATTGACTTACTGTTAACTGATCTACATACGCTGCCAAATCAACCAGTTTCGGATATTCGAAAACATCTTTTAATCGGATCTGAACGTTTAATTTTTTATGCAGGTTGAGTATTAACTGAATCGCTTTTAAGGAATGTCCGCCAATTTCAAAGAAATCATCCGTCGTACTTATGTCATTCACAACCAGTATCGATTGCCATAATTCGGCCAGTACGTGTTCTGTATCGGTTTGTGGAGCTGTAAGTATTCTTTCCTGTAATTCAATAGCTCTTTCCGCTAGTTTTTTTCTGCTGATTTTTCCATTATGTGTTAATGGAAAATCTTCTAATTGCAGGATATGCCCCGGTACCATATAAGCCGGCAGCTTGCTGCGAAGCAGAGTTTTTAAAGTAGTAACATCAACAGTATCTTTTCCGGTAACATAGGCTAACAGGTCATTTCCTTTGACGATTACCACCGCCTGGTTTACTTTTGGATCGGTTTCTAAGAGTGATTCTATTTCACCGAGTTCGATACGATAACCTCTCAGTTTTACCTGACCGTCTCCTCTTCCGATATACAGTAATCTTCCATTAAAATCCCATTGGCATAAATCACCGGTATCGTAAATAACTTCGTTGCTTTTAAAAGGGCTTTTAATAAACTTTTTTGTTGTCAGTTCAGCATCAGTATATCCTTTTGCAACTCCTGCCCCGCCAATGAACAATTTGCCTGTTACCCCGTGTGGCACCGGTTGTCCAAGATCATCAAGTATATAAAGTGTTGTATTGTATATGGGTTTCCCTATTGAATTTAAATCTGCTTCACTTTGAATGTGTTGTGAGGTTGACCATATTGTTGTTTCCGTCGGACCAAACATATTGTAAAGTTCGCCCGGCATTTCTAACAAACGTTTTCCTAACGAAAGGGGTAAAAACTCCCCTCCGGATATTTTTTTCAGCGAAGTTGCGGCTTTCCAGCCTGTTTCTAAAAGTAAGTTCCAGACACTTGGAGTAGCCTGTACAATAGTGGCTCCGCTTTCATCAATCAGTGTGGATAACAATCCCGGATCGGTGATTACTGTGACTGGAGCAATCGTAACTGACCCACCCACACCTAATGTGGTGAAAAATTCCAGTACCGAAATATCAAATGTAAAAGTAGTGATCGCCAGTAATTGATCCTTCCTGGAAACATCAAGGATATCTACTACCGATTTCAATAAATTTATCACAGCATTATGCTGAATCATCACCCCTTTTGGCCTTCCTGTAGAACCGGAAGTGTAGATTACATAAGCCAGATCTTCTCCGCTTAGCGCTACATTCAATCGTGTTTTTGGATGGTTTTCTAAGGTTTCTTTCAGCTCCTTACTATTTACGCTTGGTACTGCATATTCTGTCAATACTCTGTCGGCAAGCAATAAGCATACATTTCCATCGCTTATCATATAGTCCACACGATCGGATGGATAGGCCGGATCTATTGGCAAATAAGCTCCTCCGGCTTTTAATACACCCAAAATACTGATCAGCATATACTCGCTTCGATCTTGTATAATACCCACGATACTTCCCTTAACAATAGCATGCTGAGTTTGTAAATAATGAGCTAAGGCATTGGAGCGTTCCTCCAGATCCTGATAACTCAGTGTATGCTCTTCGTACTTTAAAGCTAAGCCTCCTTTTTGTTTATCGGCCTGCGTTTCAAAAAGTGAAACAAGGGTACTCGCTGAAAACTGGGAAACTATTTCTCCCTGGTACTTTTCCAGTACTATTTTTTGTTCGTCTGCTTCAATTAATGGTAAGTGATCTAACGAAAGGGTGCTGTCGGTAATGATACTCTCCATTAGTTTTCCCAAATGAATGCCTAATCGCTTAATGCGTTCCGCACTATAAATATCCGTATTGTATTCAATGTGAAGACTAATGTGTCCTGAAGTGTTTTCCCTAAACCAAAAAGTAAGATCATATAAACTTGTTTCTACAGCTACACGTACATACGAAACATCCAGGCCTTCCATTTCTATCGCGTCTTCCAATAGTGCCTCATCACTCTCCAGGATAACGGCAACATCGTATAACGGAAAGCGGCTTAAATCTCTCGACAGCTGCAGTTCATCTACTAATAAATCAAAGGGATAGGATTGATTTTCATAGCCTTCCAGACACGTTTTTTTGACTGATTGTAATAGTTTTGTAAAACTGTCAGTTCCCTGAAACCTGGTTCGTAGGGCGAGATTGTTGATATAAAACCCAATCTGATTCTCTAAATCGGAGTGTTCTCTTCCGGCAACCGGTGTTCCAATGATAATGTCTTCCTGTCCGCTGTATCGGTACAACAGTACTTTGATCAGTGAGACAAAACCCATGAATGCTGTGCTGTCCTGTTCTTTTACATAATGCTTAAAAGCATGGCTCGTCTGTTCTGAAAAACTAACATACGACTGTGCCCCGTTGTAGGTTTGCACCGACGGACGCACATGATCTGATGGAAGGTCCAGTACAGGCAATTCTCCTGCAAGCTGTGCCAGCCAGTAGCTTCGGGAAGCTGCCAGCGCTCCTTTTGAGAGTTCTTCTAACTGCCAGGCTGCATAATCTTTGTACTGAATGGGTAATGATGACAAAGATTTTTCTTCTCCTTTGACAATCGAATTGTAATAACTTACTAAATCGCGCACTAATACCTGCATCGACCACGCATCTGAAATAATATGATGAATAGAAAATAACAAACGATAGTGCTCGTTTCCTAAATCCAGTAAGACCGCTTTAAACAGAGGTCCCTTTGATAAATCAAAAGATGAAGCGGCAAGTGCAGCCAAAACTTCTTCGATAGCATTTTCTTTGTTTTTGCTGTTGGAGATATCCTTTACAGGAATCTCAAAATGGATGTTTTCTACAGCTTGTATCAACTGACGCGGCTCTCCGTCTTTTATCATAAAGATGGTTCGCAGGCTTTCGTGGCGTTGGATTAATTTTGCAAAGGATTCCGTTAAAGCACCAAGGTTTAATGTACCCTCAATATCATAACTTATCGGACGGCTGTAAGCTGTAAAATCTTCCTGCAGCTGATCTAAAACCCACAAACGACGCTGCGCATGCGATAATGCATAATCCTCCTGTTCCGCCACCTGTTTTAGCGAACTGTATACTGTTTCTCCTTTTGATGCTACTATTAATGCGGCCTGTGCTTTTAATGCTGACTGATTGAAAATTTCTCCAATGCTCAGCTGCACTTCATGTTGTTTGTATACTCTTGAAATCAGCTGAATTGCTTTCAGGGATGATCCTCCTAAATCAAAAAACGAATCATTTCTTCCGATACTATTTTGCGGAACACCCAAAAGTTCTGCCCAGATTCCGCTTAGGGAAGTTTCAATCGCACCGCTTGGCATTTCATAATTACTGCCACGTAATAATTCTGATGGTTTTGGCAAGGTACGTTTGTCTACTTTGCCGTTTAAGGTCAATGGAAACTCTTCCAGATAAATAAAATAATCCGGAATACTGCTGCGGTCTAATTGTGCAGATAAAAGCAAACGTAATTCCCCTGAACTGTATGCTGTTCCGCTGTAATAACACAGTAAAGAATCTGCCGTCGCATCTGTATGCAACAGGAGTTCTACCTGAGCGACTCCTTCGAGGTTTAATAAAGAATTGCGAATACCTTCCAGTTCTACACGTACACCGTGAAGTTTGATCTGATCGTCAATTCTTCCCAGGATCTCTAAATTCCCATCACTGTTATAACGGCCTAAATCGCCTGTTCTGCAAACCAGATCTTCACGATCGGTAACCAGTGGATTCTGTACAAATAAGGCTGCCGTAAGCTCTTTATCCAAATAGCCCTTGCTGACAAAACGGCTTTTGATATATACTTCGCCTATTTCTTCGTCGTTACAAATTTCGTCTTTGTTAATGACTGCAATCAGGGTATTGCTAATCGCTTTACCGACAGGTAAAACGGTACCGGGATCTAAATGTCCCTCGGGAATATGGTAACAGCTTTTCAGAACTGTCGTCTCTGTAAGTCCGTACAAATTACTCATACGGGCTGTATGTCCGGAAAGGGAACGCCATAAGGCAACATCACGTCCGTATAATTTTTCTCCAGCCAGAACAACTTCTTTGATGTCTTTTAACGAAAGATTCTGCTCTGTTAGGCTGTTAGTCAATAATCGGAATAAAGAAGGAACCGTTTGTAAAATCGTTACTTTTTCTGCTGAAAGCCATTGGCCTAACAATACCATATTTTCACGCGTTTTCGCAGCCGGAATACACAAACAGCTTCCTGAAATCAGACTCGTTAAAATGTCTTTTAAACTGGCATCAAAAGTGACTGACGCAATCTGGCTGACAAGGCTTTCGGTGTTAAATCCGAAGGTGTTTTTGTGCCAGTTGATGTAGTGTGCAATACTTTCCTGATTACCGACAATCGCTTTCGATTTTCCGGTGGTACCCGAGCTGTAGAAAATATAACTGCTGTTATCAATTGGATACTCAACGTCAACATTTTCTTCACTGTAAATATGTAGATTATCATCCGTTACCACATATTTTCCTTCAGCACTTGCTTTATATACATCTAAAATATTTTGCTCCACTGCAATCAAATCAGAATTACCAAGTCCTAAATCCCCCAAAAGAGAAGAACCGGATGCCTTAAATACTAAAACATGGGTAAATGCATGATCAATAGCGTGACTCCTGAATACGGACCACGAAGCATCATCCGTGATTAAAACTTTCATACCTGTTTCTGAAACCGCCTGTTGCAGACGTGACTGTGAGAAACTATTTGATAGCGGCACATAGGTAATTCCGGTCTTCAGACAAGACAGTAAACTTCCGATTAGTTCTTTTCCACTTGGCAATAATACCCCAACGGAATCATCAGAAGACAGGCCTGTAGCCAGTAACAAACCGCTTAACTGGTTCGCAAATGAATTTAACGAGGCGTAAGTGGTACTGCCATTAGCTTCCGCTAATGCCGTATGGTCAGGATAAGAGGATACAATATCCTCAAATGTTTTGTATAAGAATTTGTCTTTCACAACGGGAAATGTTTAAGTAATTTCTAAAAAGAGACTTTATGAAAATTCAGAAGTATGGCAGGCTGTTTTATTTTGAAATAAACAGGTTGAAACAACTATTATTCCTGCTTTATAGCTTTTAAAGGATTGTTTTTATTGATCTTCCAGGACTGCGCTCCGATGATGATAAACGCAATGCAAATCACTATGAAGGTCGCAAGAATAAAAAACACGAAATTAATGCCGATTCTGGTGGAATATCCCTGAAGCCACTGCTCCAATCCCCACCAGGATAATACCCATGCGATGGTACTTGCAAATAATATAAGCTTTAGAAAGTCTTTAATAAGCAGCATTAACAAACTAAAAACAGAAGCTCCAAATACTTTTCGTATCGCGATTTCTTTTGCTTTCTGAAAACTGGTAAACAGTGTTAATCCAAAAAGGCCAAGACAGGTTATAAATATGGCTAATCCGGCAAAAACGGTAAATATCTGTCCAAATTGCTGATCTACTTTGTATTGCTTATTAAAAAACTCATCCAGAAAGAAGTACTCAAAAGGGCTTGCAGGAAAATTTTCTTTAAATGATTTTTCGATCCGGCTGATCGTGGCCGGCATATTTTGAGATGAAACTTTGACTGCGTAGTATTCGATACTGGAACCGTCTTCTAACCTGAATACAATCGGAGTCAGTGTTTCTTTTAATGATTTTTGATTGAAGTTTTTGATAACACCAATAATTTCGTATTCAAACTCAACCCCGGAGCCATTGCTGTCCGTTAAGAACTCTCCAACTGCTTTTTCTGCACTCTCAAAACCAAATGCATTTACTGCTGCTTCATTTATCAGAATTGGCGTATTTCCGGTTGGCATCTGATTTACGGAAATCATATCTCTTGTAAATTTTTTTCCGGCAACCATACCTACTTCAAATTGATCTAAAAATTCAGGACCTATTGAAAAAGTGGCATACAGATTATTCTTGTTTACCGCATTCTTTCGTTTGTAAGGCCTTGTCCAATTCAGGTCTATTCCCGGTATTGAGGACGCAGATGTGACACTTTCAATTTCAGGATATTCTTCTAAACTTGCCCGGAAGGCCTGCATTTTCTGATAGAAATTACGTCCGCCCATTTGTGATTCAAAATTATTAGAGGGTGCGGGCACAATGATATTTCGTTCCAGATTGATGCCTATATCTTTTTTACGCATGTATTCCAGCTGGTTGTAGATGGTAAATGTCCCGATAATTAAGGAAATTGAAATTACAAATTGAAAGAGCACCAGGCATTTTCGCATAAAAATTCCGGAACCTCCAATGGGCAGTTTACCCTTAAGAATCTGTACCGGATTGTAAGACGATAACAGATAGGCCGGATATAAACTGGATAGAAAACTTCCTAAAACCAGTATCGTAACCAGTGGCAGCCATATTTTATAATCGGTCCAGAAAAAAGCAGTTACTTTTATTCCGGTTAACCCTTCAAAACCACCTCTGAAAAGCAATACCAGAATGATCGCTATGATAATTCCGATAAAGCTCAGTATTAAAGATTCTAAAAAGAACTGCATAATTAATGCTCCTTTCTGAGAACCGAATGTTCTGCGAAGTCCTACTTCTTTTGCTCTGTCCATAGACTTAATCGTAGACAGATTGATGTAATTTACGTAGGCAATGATTAAAATCAAGGAAGCGATTAACAACATGAACCACACAAATTTACCGTTTCCGTTCACCGAAATTTCTTTCGTAAGATCAGAATATAAGTGTATACTTTCTAAGGGTTGAAAGGCAAGTTGGATGTTCGTGATTCCATCCGAATAATCACCAAGGTATTTATTGGTGTACCCTGATAATTTTGAGTTTGAATTGTTTACGTCTGTACCCGGAAGAAATTTCACGTAAGCATATTCATCAATAAAATGCCAGGAACCAAGCGTATCTGCGGTGGTTACGAGGCAGGTAAACTGCAGGTGTGAATTTGCAGGAACATCTTCCAGTATGGCACGAACAACTACTTCTAAATTGGTTCCCTGATTAAAGTTGACAATTCGCATTGTTTTCCCCATAGGATCTTCTTTTCCAAATAGTTTTTTGGCTAAACTCTTCGTTAAAAAGATAGAATTCGGCAGTTTTAAGGCTTTTTTTCCTCCTCTTAAAATGGGAAAATTAAAAACATCTAAAAAGTTCTGATCTACAAAGTATACTTCGTTCTCTTTGTAGGATTTGATATCGCCGTACGTTCCGTCTACAGAGACAATACAGTCTTGCTTTCCAATACTGGTAGCGGCTTTAATTTCAGGAAAATAGCGCTTGATCGTAGATCCTATAGCCGAAAAATTCATGGCTGAATTTTCAACCAGGATATTGTTTTCAAAACGACTTTGGGTGACACGATAGATTAAATCTGAATCTTTGTGAAATTTATCAAAATCAGACTCAAAAAACACATATTGCACTATAAATAAACAACTTGCAATTCCAATACCTATACCTGTAATGTTAATTATGGTAAAGTATTTATTTTTCAATAAAGTTCTCCAGGCAAGTTTTAGATAGTTTTTAAACATTTTTGAGTTCTTTTAGAATGAGTAAATGATAACGGTTTATAGTAAAAAACAAGGGTATGCAAAAAGCTGCTGTTTTATAAAAACAGCAGACTGTTCAATTTCGATAAATAAAAATGGGGATGCTTATTCAGCCTTTAAGGGTAAGCTGATGCTCTGATTCGCAATATCCTAATCGGCTAAGTAACCTGAGGGAATTGTTGCGATTATATTTTTCTTTAAGGAATCAATTCTGACAATAATTTTATTGCTGTTGCTGATTTCTAAAACCTGACACTCCAATCCGCTTAACGGACCGTATGAGATGGTCTTAAGGTCTCCCACTTTAAAATTTTCAGTGTTTGTTTCAACTTCCGTAAGGTCATTGCTTTGCAGCAGGAGTTCAATATTTTTTATCTCTGTATCACTTACTTTAGCATATTCCATTCCAAAACGAATGTACATGCAGGCTCCGCTGACGGAAAGGGTTCTGTGAAAATCCATTGAAGAATTGATCTTTACAAAAACATAAGACGGAAAAAGCAATTTATGGATCATTTTCCTTCTGTCTGTGCGGGTACTCTGAACCTGAACTGTTGGCGAAAAAGCCTTTATTTCTAGATTATTAAGCCCTTCAGATACTTTTCTTTCATGATGGCTTTTAACATACAGAACATACCAACCATTTTGAATTGATTTCATAAATAATAAAAAAAATAGGGGTTTTTAAATAGCTACGCTGTTCTCTGTTACGAGAATACTTATCTAAATGCTGATTTTGAATATTGGAAAACACATTAGATTTACCGCTAAATTAGCAGGAGCATCGCTATAAAAATTACGGACTTTCAGAAGAAAAACTACGGACTGTGATATAAAAGACATAAATCACTAACAATCAAATAAATAACAACTAAATTTATCCTGAAAAAGAAGGTTTATTTAGGAATATAAAAAGATAATTACTGCTTTTTGAATACAAACAGACAGGCCTCCCCTTTTAATTTTAAGGCTTGAAGTGCTATTTTTTTTTATAAAACTACTGTAGTAACAAATACTAAAATGAGCGGAATAAAAAAAACATAAAATGAAATAGTAAAAATTCCATTTATATTTAATCCTGAGCAACTGAATTAAGATAAAATATAATTTCAATTTTTGTTCCTATTCCAATTTTTGATACGATGGAAAAGTGACCTTTTAACAGGTTCGCCCTTTCTTTCATATTCGTCAGACCAATACCATTTTTTTTATTTTTAACATCGAATCCTTCTCCATCATCAGCAATACAAAGTTTTAAACGGTTGTTGCTTTTTCTCTGAATGATGATGTCACAATTTTTTGCATTTGCATATTTATTGACGTTTAAAATAGCTTCCTGAATGATACGATATAAATTTATTTTATAGATATTTTGAATGGCTGCCCATTCCAGCTTTTCATCATTTCGATATTTAAACCGTGTTGTACTGATCTCTTTTTGATTTTGTACTAAGGCCCGCAATAATACGTTGAAATCGTTACCGTCAAAAAAAGATCCCCTGCTTAAATCATGTGATATAGTTCTGATCTCGTTTTCAATATTTTGCAGCTCAGAAATGTACGCTTTCCTCTTTTCGATTATTTCGCTTTCTATTTTAGCATTAAAAAAGCCTAAATTCATGCGAACACCATAAATTTTATTCATTATACCGTCGTGCAGTTCTTTCGCGATTTTAGCTTTCTCATTATCTCTTGCAACATTAATATTTTCATGCTGATCCGTAAGTAATAAGTAGATTTCTTCATTTGCTTTTTGCTGCATTTTTAAGAATTTAAGCTCTTTGTTTTTATATTTAAAATATCTTAAAACAAAAATGATAACCAATAAAAGGATTAAAACAAATGAAATAATTAAAATATTAAAATTTTTCCTGGTCAGAACTTTATTTTCATCCTCTATTCTTGAGGTTTCATATTCAATTCTGGCGTATTTTTCATGCGCATTTTTCTGAACAATATTGATACTATCGCTTAATTTGATATATTCATTAGAATAATAAAGGCTTTGTTTTTTATCTAAACCGGAAAGGAGCCTTAATGAAGTCAGGATTTCATTACTGTTCTTAAGCCGAATGGCCAGGTGATTCGCTTCTTTAAGAATTTTAATTGCTTTAAGTGTATCTTTTTGCGTCAGGAAATATTCCCCAATATGAATCTTCTTATACAAAACATCCAATTCGTCTCCGCTTTTTTCTACGATTTCCAATGATTTGGAAAACATTAAATAAACATTGTGGTATTGCTTATTTTTCATTTTAGAATACGCCAGATTACTGAGAACATTGGCATATAATCGGGGAGATTTTTCTCTAAAATCTTTTGAAAGCAGGCCTTGTAATTTTTTGATCGACTTTGAATATTCGCCTTTCAGGTCATACAGATTACAAATGTTAATAATAGATGTTATATTATAATCACTTATCTCCTCTTTATCAATATCGGTAAGTTTCATTTTTTCTAAACTATTCAGGGCCAACTGGTGGTACCACAACGCCTTATCATAATTGGCCAGCTTCTCTAAACAATTCCCCATTAAGGTATTACAGGAATAAATTAACCGCAGATCTTCAGACTCTTTTAAATACTTCAGTGCTTTAGAAATTTCGACTTCACATTCTATATAATTGCCATCGTAAAATAAAACATAGGCTTTATTAAAGAGCATCTTAGACATATTATCATAATCGGATAACTGATAATACAATTTTTCTGCCTGCACATAATAAAAATAGGCACTGTCCTTTTTTATGTTTCCGTAACTGTCGCCCACATAAAAAAGGGCCTTTGCAATACCCTCCTTATCATTTACTTCTTTTGATAATCGGAGTGCTACTAAACTGGTGCTTAAAGATTTTTCGAGGTTGTTGTTGTAATAGTATTCTGTAGATATCTTAAAATACAAATTTCTAATAGTGGAATCATTTTTCTGAAGTTTTAATAAAGCCACTATTGAATCTAAATACTGTTCTTTTTTTTTGCCTTCTAAATGATTGTGATCAAATGAAATAACGGTATTGATATAAGAACCGGTCGGTTCCGATTTTTTACATGACAAAATCATGATCACCAGAAATACAAAAAATATTCTAAAAGATGTTACCAAAGTTGAAATGTTAGTTTACATCTCAAATATAGTATTTTGAAATAAAAAGACTATAAAATTTACGAATAAATGCTATAGTCTTTTTATTTCAAAATAGAGGTATTAATCCTTTCTTGGTGGTTTTGGATTACTCGGATCACCTTCTGCAGTACTATTTGCATCTAAAATAATACCAGTTGAGTCAATGGCTTTCACATTTATATCTTTATGCAAATAATTTTTTACATCTTTTTCAGAAGTAATCTTTAAGGTTTTAGCCTCAGTTTGTTCATCCATATCATCTGTTGAACACGAGAAGATCGAAAAAGAAAGTAAAATAAATGAAGCAATACATAATCTATTTTTCATAATAATTTGATTTAAATATCATTTATACAAAAAAAAGACTACAATTGAGTTTGATTTTACGGTATATCCGTAAACTTAAAGTTACATTATCAGGCTTTTACAAAAAACATAATGTTATAGGGCTATTAATAGTAAATTTTAGTAAAATTTTACTAAAATTTAGAAAAAATCAAGATTACTGTTTACAAAATACTTTTCTTGAAACGCAAAAAAATGCTCTATAAAAGATTAACTGTCTCGTAAACAGCGAACCAATCATAGAGCATTTCACTTATTAGTGTATTTCAACTATACTGTCATCCCGTTACAGCAAATCAAAACGATCCAGATTCATTACTTTAGTCCAGGCGTTAACAAAATCGCTGACAAACTTAGCTTCAGCATCTGCACTCGCATAGACTTCAGCTATAGCCCTAAGCTCTGAATTAGAACCAAACAGCAAATCAGCTCGGGTACCTGTCCATTTTAATTCACCTGAGGTGCGATCATGACCGGCATATTCTTCTTTATCTTCTGAAACTGCTTTCCAGGCCACTCCCATGTCCAATAAATTAACAAAGAAATCATTCGATAATACTTGTGGACGATTGGTAAAAATACCCTTAGCTGACCCGTCAAAATTGGCATTCAAAGCACGCATTCCTCCGATAAGAACCGTTAATTCCGGTGCCGTAAGTGTTAACAACTGTGCTTTATCAATTAAAAGCGCCTCTGTAGCCACTGAATATTTCGCTTTTTTATAATTTCTAAAACCGTCTGCGATAGGCTCCAGGAATGCAAAAGATTCTACATCTGTTTTTTCCTGTGAAGCATCTGTACGACCCGGGGTAAAAGGAACCGTAATCCCGTTTCCGCCTTCTTTACCTGCTTTCTCAATTGCTGCTCCTCCGGCCAGAACGATTAAATCGGCAAGAGAAACTTTTTTGTTATCGGATTGTGCTGCATTAAATTCTGCCTGAATACCTTCCAGTACCCCTAATACTTTTTGCAACTGAGCAGGATTATTAACCGCCCAGTCTTTCTGAGGAGCCAGTCTGATACGCGCACCATTTGCTCCACCGCGTTTATCAGAACCCCTGAATGTAGAAGCTGAAGCCCAGGCAGTAGAAACAAGCTCGGCAACAGTCAATCCTGAGTCCAGAATTTTTACTTTCAGTGCTGCAATATCCGCTTCGTCTATTAATTTGTGATCTACTGCCGGAACAGGATCCTGCCAAAGCAATTCTTCCGCCGGAACGTCGCTGCCAAGATACAAGGCACGAGGTCCCATATCACGATGCGTTAATTTAAACCAGGCTCTGGCAAATGCATCGGCAAACTGATCCGGGTTTTCCAGAAAACGACGCGATATTTTCTCATATTCAGGATCCAGTCGCAAAGAAAGATCGGTAGTCAGCATCGTTGGCAGGTGTTTTTTTGAAGGATCGAAAGCATCCGGGATAATCGCCTCGGCATTTTTGGCTACCCATTGGTGTGCTCCTGCCGGGCTTTTGGAAAGTTCCCATTCAAAACCGAAAAGGTTTTCAAAGAAATTGTTACTCCACTGTGTTGGTGTAGTAGTCCAGATTACTTCCAGACCACTGGTAATAGCATCTTTTCCTTTTCCGGAACCATATTTATTATGCCATCCTAAGCCCTGTTGTTCAAGATCTCCTCCTTCAGGCTCTACTCCTACATTGTCAGAAGGAGCCGCACCGTGTGTTTTACCAAAAGTGTGCCCTCCGGCAATTAGTGCTACGGTTTCTTCGTCATTCATGGCCATACGGCCAAAAGTATCACGAATGTCTTTGGCAGCCGCTATAGGATCCGGATTACCGTCAGGCCCCTCCGGATTTACGTAAATTAAACCCATCTGAACAGCAGCCAGAGGTTTTTCCAGATCACGCGTATGGATATCTCCATCTGCATTATCATCAGACGAAACAACGGCATGTTTGGCTACACCTTCAGAACCGTGTGCGTATCGTTCATCACCGCCAAGCCATACTTTTTCTGATCCCCAATAAATATCCTGTTCCGGTTCCCATACATCTTCCCGTCCTCCGGCAAAACCAAATGTTTTGAATCCCATGGATTCAAGTGCCACATTTCCGGTTAGTATCATTAAATCGGCCCACGAAATTTTTCTTCCGTACTTTTGTTTAATTGGCCAAAGGAGCCTTCTTGCTTTATCTAAACTTACATTGTCCGGCCAGCTGTTAAGCGGCGCAAAACGCTGCTGTCCGGCACCTGCTCCGCCACGACCATCACCTACACGATACGTTCCGGCACTGTGCCATGCCATACGGATAAAAAGCCCTCCATAGTGACCAAAATCTGCCGGCCACCAATCCTGTGAATCCGTCATAAGGGCATGAAGATCTTTTTTAAGAGCCTCCAGATCAAGGCTTTTAAAAGCTTCAGCGTAATTGAAGTCCTTCTCCATCGGGTTTGATAAAGAAGAATGCTGGCGAAGTACGCTTACTTTTAACTGATTGGGCCACCAGTCCTGGTTTTTTGTACCGGCATTTACTGCAGTAGCCTGCTTTGTGCTTCCGTTATGGAAGGGGCATTTACTGATGTCATTTGAATTGTTTTCCATTTTTTTTAAATGAGTTTATTGTTAATAATCAAATTTTATAAACCATGCATGTAATTAAAATCAGATTAATGGTGCTCGCAAAAGCACCTGAAAATATAACGTCTTTTATTTATTATTGCATCCGACAAAAAATAAAAGAGTTATAAAAGTATTAAAAGTACGACAATTACTTTTTAAAGTAAAACTGATATTTTCTATTAACAAATAGCTAAAATTTATCGTATTTCAATAACAATCGAAAAACCTTATATTGTTTTAACTCCGTAATTACCTCATTTATACTGTTTAAAAAGAGAAGGTTTTAATTTGCTATCCCTTAAACCACTAACAAAAAAGAGCTGAAATATTGCTATTTCAACTCTTTTTAATTTTAGTTTTATTTTGGATAATTAACGTTTTTGTAAAAGGTAGCCCGATTATTTCCACTTTGTCCAGTTAGAATCCGGTCTTTTAAAGGGCTCTGCTAAAAATTTATTGGCAATTTCATTAAATAATACAGGATTTGAAGCGGGTGCAAAATGTGTTTCTCCCGGCATTATGCACAATTGTGCTTTGGGGATATGCTCATAAATTTCCAAACTGTGTTTGTTTTTTATAATATCTTCATCGCCCGCCACTATTAGTACTTTTGCTTTTATTTTTGATAAATCCTTAGTGGGAATATTGGGCTGGTTTCCTAAAAGGTCCAGCATCTGCTTTTCTACTTTCCAGTTTCGGGTGGTGTCTTTCTGTTTTATTTTTGAAAGAACTTCTTTTTTGGATTTACCAACCTCTTTGACAGCCCAGCCATTAACAGCTGTTGAATCCGGTCTTAAATTGGCACCCATCGTCACCATTTTCTTTATTTTTGTTTTACCGGATATACCCATTTCCAATGCGACAATTCCACCGTCGCTCCAGCCAATAATGCTGATCGAATCTAACTTTAAGTGATTCACCAGGCCTTCCCAGTCTTTTGTGATTTGCTCATAGGTTAGGGAATCTGTTTTCATCTCTGATTTTCCTTGTCCTCTGCTGTCCGCAATAATAACCCTGTACTTCGATTTAAAATAATCAATCTGGTTTCCCATTGAATTAATACTTCCGCCATTTCCGTGAATAAGCAATAAAGGTTCGCCTTTTCCGTATTCCTCGTAGTAGATTTTAGCACCATTTATTTCAGCATATTTTCCGACCGCTTTATTTTCGCCATAAGGTGTTTCAAATTTAAAGTTCATATGAACCTGGGCATTTGCAACAGGCCCTATTGAAAACACTACAAACAATACTAATAGTTTAATTCTTTTTTTCATAAAGGTTAGTTTGGTTTCGTTACTATTCTGTGGCTGAGTAATGGCCAGAGCCATCAGAACAATGTATTTTCTGACGAAACGAATATAGGAAATAAAATAATACATCCAATAAAACCCAATCTGTTCCAACGATTATTACCGCGACTATTCTTTTATTCTTTCTTCCTGTTCTTTAGTACTTTTTTACCGATAACATAAAAAGCGATCAGAAATAAAAAGGGAATGAAATACGATTTAGGTTCGCTATTGCCGTTTACGACCGAAAAAATACGGTTCCATCGTACTTTATGAATTCCACTGCCATCGGTATTCCAGCTGAACCAAATAAATACGGGTTTACCTACCACGTGATCAAAAGGCACATACCCCCAGAATCTTGCATCTAAAGAGTTTTGGCGGTTGTCTCCCATCATCCAGTAATAATCTTCTTTAAAAGTGTAGGTCGTGCTTGCTTTTCCATTGATTATAATTTGATCCCCATTAATTTTTAAAGTATTTTTTTCATATTCCTGTATAATTCTTTTATAAAAAGGAAGTGTCTTTAAATCTAACGGAATAGTGGCTCCTTTTTTAGGGATGTAAATCGGCCCAAAATTATCTATATTCCAGCCCAGAGAAGGAATATGAGGAAATACGTCTCCGTCTGTTCCTTTTGGCAATAGATATTTTTTGACGCTTTTTACGGTTGGATTATTGGCGATTAAAGCGGCTTCCTGATCTGTGAGTGTCAAAAAATATTGTCCTTTATCGGTTAAGGCAAAGTCTCCATTTTGATATTTTAAACCTTCTCTTGCCCCATACCGGTTTACCAGGGCATCCTGACTGATGGCTTCTCCTTTTGTATCTACGAAAAAGTTAAACTGAGGTTTTGCACTTTGCGGTAATTGGCTCAGTTTCCCGTTAATGTAAATATTTCCGTCCCTGATTTCCAGAGAATCTCCGGGTATGCCGACACATCTTTTTACCAGATTTGTTTTTTTATCGATAGGCTTGTAATAATTCCGGTCCGGTTTAAAATTATCCATATCGCGCAAGGTGTCTGCAGGCTGGTTAAACACTACAATTTCATTACGCTCAATTTTCTCTATGGCAGGAAATCTGAAATACGGCAGCTGAAACTTGTTTAAAAGGGAGGTTTCTTTTTTAGTAATATCATCGCTAAACAAATAAGATTTCACCCCTAAAAAAGGAATCGAATCATGCACCATAGGCAATGCAAGGGTAGTCATAGGAGTTCTCGGACCAAAATTAATTTTACTTACAAACAAAAAATCGCCAATCAATAATGTTTTTTCCAGTGACGAAGACGGAATCGTAAAGGGCTGTATTACGTACGTATGCACCAATGTCGCTACAATAACGGCAAATAAAAGAGAACTTATCGTATCTCCTGTTTTTGTCTGAGACTTTAGGTTTCTATTCTCAATATAAGTTAGTTTTTCAGAAGTATAATTTAAAAAAGTAATGTAGAAACCCAATGTCAGTACCACCGATATTGTATCCAAAGTAGTATTCTTTCCAAAACTTCTGATTGTCTCTACCCAGATAACCGGAATCATAATGAGATTGACAATGGGTATAAAAAGTAAAAAAGTCCACCATCGCGGACGATTTATAATTTTCATAAGAATTACCAAATTATAAATCGGTATAAATGCTTCTACAGGCTTTCTACCTGCTTTTACATAAAGTTTCCAGGTAGAGAGCCCGTGAACAATCTGCATGATTAAAATAAAAATGAGCCATTCTGATACATTCATATTTTTCTTTTTTGGTTATTAGTATAAAAATTTGAGTTCTGTGTATTTGAAATAATGACAGCGTAAAAATTACAGGATCTTCTATAAGTAGTTTTTTATCGAATATGTTACAAAATAAGTCAGGAGGATTTAATCCAAATCGCAAAATTAGCACTCTGCTTTCAAGATAAATCAGTTCAAAAAAACTTAGAATCTCAGAACCTTAGCTCCTCAGCACCTTAAAAAAGCCTTACGATTTTGTAAGATTTAACTTTTTAAGTGTAAGCAGAGAAATAAAGTGTTATCTACATTTATTTAAACTTTTAAAAGAAAAAAAATGATACAGTTAATACCTGATACGCCCAATAATATCGCAGCTTTTCGGGCAACCGGAGAAGTTACCAAAGAACATTTCCATGACATTATAATTCCGGAAGTAGATCGTGTGATCAAACAAATTAACCACATCAATTTCCTGTTGGTTTTAGATACTGAATTAGAAAATTTCACCACAGGCGCCTGGGTTCAGGATGCCATGCTTGGTCTGAAAAATATTGGAAAATGGAACAGGGCAGCAATCGTTACCGATTCTGATACGATCATTTCTTTTACGAATGGCTTCAGTTATATCATTCCGGGTGAATTTAAAGGTTTTAAAAAAGAACAATACGACGAAGCCATAACATGGGTTTCTGAAGAGACACTTTAAGATCTAACAGATGGTACACTCCTGTGATAAAAGAAAAATAGCAGTTTGGTTTATCACAACTTTCGTGATAAAAAGTAAAACTCAATTAAAAATATCACCAGTTCTGTGATAACACATACAATAAAATCTAAATTATCACAGCCCTGTTACGCTGTCTGGTGCGCATTGCATTTAATTGCTAGCATCAGTACTGCATCTTACAGCTAAACCAATTTTAAAATTAAAGATTATGAGAGCGATATGGACCGGTGCAATTAGTTTTGGGTT
Source organism: Flavobacterium sp. LC2016-23 (assembly GCF_009674775.1). Lineage (GTDB taxonomy): Bacteria > Bacteroidota > Bacteroidia > Flavobacteriales > Flavobacteriaceae > Flavobacterium. Next base: position 40,594 of record NZ_WKKE01000023.1, read on the forward strand.
AATTAATATCCCTGTGAAATTATTTTCTGCCGTACAGGAAAGCACATTAGACATGGATATGCTGGATAAAAATGACCATTCGAATATTAAATTCAAAAGAGTCAATGAAACTACCGGAAAGGAAGTGGCATTCAGCAATATTGTAAAAGGGTACAAAATAAACGATAAATATGTGATTCTCGAAGAGGAAGATTTTGAAGCCGCCGATGCCGAAAAAACAAAAACAATAGACATTCTAAACTTTACCCTCGAAAAAGAAATTGACAGTTTATATTACGAGCAGCCTTATTATCTCGAGCCTGATAAAGGTGCCATGAAAGCATATGCCTTATTGCGTGATGCACTTGAAGCTTCAGGAAAGGTAGGCGTAACCAGTTTTGTCATGCGAAATAAAGAAGGTCTGGCTATTTTAAAACCTTTTAAAAATGTGATTGTGTTGAACAGAATTCGTTTTGAGCAGGAAATCAGAGACACGTCTGAATTGAAACTCCCGGCTGTTTCTAAAACAAAAGTTAAAGAAATGGATATGGCCAATAAACTGGTCGAACAGCTTACCGAAAAATTTGACATTTCGAGCTATAAAGATGAGTATACCGGTAAACTTCTGAAAATCATCAAGGACAAAGCCAAAGGCAAAAAACAGGCTGCCCCAAAACTAAAAGTCGTTCACAAACAAAATGACGACTTAATGGAAATGCTTAAAGCAAGTCTTGAAAACAAAAAGAAGAAAAGTTCCTAGTAACTTTTCTTCAGGATTGCTTTTATATCGGCCCCTTTTCCTAAAACCGGCTGCCAAAGATCACCTTTCTTTTCAAATCGTTTTAAGACATTTTTGATTGTAAATTGGGAAGGTGATAATTTTGCATTTACTTCACTCCATTCCAAAGGTGTAGAAACGGTTGCGCCCGGTTTTGGACGCACAGAATAAGGAGCTGCAAGAGTTTGTCCCTTTCGGTTTTGCAGGTAATCAAGATATATTTTATGATTTCTTTTTTTGATCGAACGTTCCAAACTCGTCGTTTCGGGTAGTCTGGAATGGACTTCATGTGCAATAAGTTCTGCAAATATTTTTACGGAATCATAGTCATATTTTGCTGCCATCGGAATATAGACATGAAGCCCGGAAGCACCGGAAGTTTTACAGTAACATTCGGTTTCAAATTCATCCATCACCTCTTTTACCATGAGTGCTGTTTTTACGACTTCTTTAAAGTCGTCCTTCTCCGGATCAATATCAATTACCACCCAATCCGCATTATCAATATGTTTGATCGTGGAGTTCCACGGATTAATGTCGATACAGCCCAGATTGGCCATGTAGAGCAAAGTTGCTTTGTCATTGCAAATCAGATAATCGATATCAGCATTCGTAGATTCCGAGAAAATCTTTTTTGTTTTCACCCAGGAGGGAATTTTATCATCATCGACATCTTTCTGATAAAAACCAGGTTGTTCGATTCCATTCGGGAAACGATACATGGATTCCGGACGGTCTTTTAGATAAGGTAAAATCAAATCGGCAACCTCATTGTAATAATTTACAATAGCTCCTTTGGTTATGCCGTCAGCCGGAAAATATATTTTATTCTGATTGGTTAAATGCAGGGTTGTTTTTCCTGCTTTTAAATCAAAATTATCTGTTCTCTTATCCTCTGATTTACTTTTTACTGTGGGTGTCTTTTCCATTTTTGCCTTCTTTTTAATGATCGTAACTTTATCCTTTCCGGAAAAAACAACTTCTTTAAGCTTTTTATCTATTCTAAGGCCCAGATATACAGGCTGCCGAAGATGATTATCCTGAGTCCACTCTGTAAATTTAACCTGACAGATAAATTTTGGTTTAATCCATTGAATGGCATCCCGAAGCGGTACTTTTTCTTCCAGAGGAGATTGATCAGTAAAATATGGGGTAAATTTAAGGTGTAGCTCTTTCAGGACTTCCTGTGTAAAACCGGTTCCGCATTTACCAATAAATTGTAATACGCCACTGTTGTATTGTCCCAGCAATAAAGCTCCAAAATAGGTACGTGAATTTTTAGGCTCTGTGATTCCGATGATAATGGCTTCTTCCTGTTGGGATAATTTTATTTTAAGCCAGTCTCCTGTTCTTTTCCCAATGTTATACAAACTGTCTGCTTTTTTAGCAATAATCCCTTCGCTTTCTTTTTTAGCAGCAACTTCCAGAAATGTGATCCCTTTTTCAGGAACATGTTCGGAATACAGAATATTCGAAAATTTAGATTTAGACACTAACATTTGCAGCAGCTCTTTTCGTTCCAGTAAAGTCAGATGGGTCGCATCATTTCCGTCCAGATTCAAAATATCAAAAACATAAAATTTCAATTTGCCTTTTCCTGTTTTTAAATAATTTTGAAGTAACTGAAAATCCGATCGTCCCGCTTCATTTTCAACCACTACTTCCCCATCAAGAATGGCTTCGTGGTTTATTTTTTTTAATTCGTCGGTTATCGGCTGAAATTTTTTAGTGAATGAAATCTGATTCCTGCTGAAAAGTTCTGTACGATCTTCTTTTATTAAAGCGAGCGTGCGATAGCCGTCAAATTTATTTTCGAAAATCCAATCCGGGTCATCAAAGGCTTTTTCGGTAAGACTGGCCAGCATTGGTTTTTTAAATGCAATAGCTTCTTTTTTCGTCTCTTTTTTTTCTTTCTCTTCAGTTACGGCTGACTTTACATCAGCTGTTTTTTTTTTAGCAGCCGCTTTTTCTTTGGCTGATTTCTTTTCTAAAGCATCGAGACTCACTTTGGAAATAACCGATTTATCTTTTTTAAGAATATCTTCGGTAGTGGCATATTTATCCTCTTTTTTAATCAGAAGCCAGGCATTTTCCTGTTTGCCTTTTAATTGTATTAATGAAAAATTTCCTTTCAGTTTTTTACCTTTTAAAGTAAAACTAAGATGTCCTTTTTTAAGATCTGCCCGCAATTTATCTTCGGCAGATCCCTTATAATCCGTATCAGCAGGAAGATAGGTTCCGTTATCCCAGACAATCACGTTTCCGGCGCCATAATTTCCTTCGGGAATAGACCCTTCGAAATCTTTATAGCTGTACGGGTGATCTTCTACCATCATCGCCAGGCGTTTTATTTCAGGATCTAACGATGGTCCTTTGGGAACCGCCCAGCTCTTCAGTACACCATCCATTTCCAGTCGAAAATCATAATGCAAATGAGAAGCGGCATGTTTTTGAATCACGAAAATCAATTGGTTTTCAGATCGTCCCACCTGACCTTTCGGTTCAGCTGTAGCGCTAAAATTTCTCTTTTGATTGTATTTTTGAAGTGACATACCTTTTATTTCGTTACTTAAATTTCCTTTTCATTAAAATAAATCTGCTTCCAAAAAACACTTTTAAGAAGAGAAAATGATTTCAATGATTAAATTTAAAAAACCTTTAGAGACAATTACTTACAGAATTATAAATGAATTTTATAACATTAAAAGCAAACCATTACTTTACTTACTGTTGACGATCACAATTTCATCTCTGGCAATTGCGTAAATTAAATCACCTTGTTCGGGTCTTATAATATGCTTGCCGGTAAATTCTCCAAAAGCAGGCAAAATCATCTGGTTTTCCTTCTGGAAAAAGCAGGGTAATTTTAAAGACTGTCCTCCCAAACCCCGTAAGGTAACGCCCGGGTGGATATGACCCGAAAAGTTAAACCAGCCTTTGTTTTCCTTCGGATGATGTGTTAACAAAAAGCCGTCAATTTCAAGAAACTGCAGTACCTCTATATCAATATCAGTGTAATGTTTTTTATTAATAATATCGTGATTTCCGGCAATAAGAGTAATTTCGCTGACACAGCACGAAACCCATTCTTCGAATAAATCCCATTCCTGATTTTTGGAGCTGTGGAATAAATCACCCAGAAAAATGACTTTTTCGGGACTGAAAAATGCGGCTACCGCTGTCAGTCTGGTGAAATTTTCTAAAATCGCATTATTGGGAATGGCAACACCGTGTTTCCTGAAATGTGATACTTTGCCCAAATGCACATCAGAAATCAGAAGCCAGTTTTTGTCTTCCCAAAATAAAGCACCGCTCGAATGTAAAACGAAGGTCTGATTTTGTATTGTTATCCTCATAATTATTTCATGTAAGAAGCGGTCATTTTTTTTATTCGTTCTGCTAATGTTTCGCTCGAAAGCTTTTCCCGTAATCTGTCGGTTATTAACGGAAAACTAAATGGTGTGGGTTTGGCGCAGGATTTCCATACTATTTCCTGATTTTGAATTCGCTCCAGAGCCATGATCAGACGGCCTTCTTCCAATTGGTGCTCAAAGGTTTCCCGATAGGCCTGCTGAAACAGTAAATTATCAGGTTCGTAATCCCGAAAGACTTCAAACAGTAACTGGGAACCGCTCTGCAAATGTTTTGTTTTGACCATTTTTCCGGGAAAACCCGTAAAAACCAGTCCCGCAATGACGGCAATATCCCTGAACTTTCTTCTGGCCATTTCGGTGGCATTCAGGCTTTTTTGTAAATCCTCATGCACGTAGGCTGTCGAAAATAAATTATTGTCCAGAACTTCCTGCATATTGATTTCCTGATCCGAAAGCAATTCAAATCCATAATCATTGTACGCCAGTGAGAAACTAATGGATACCAGCAAACTAATTCTGTAGGCCAGCAAACTTGCCAGGGCTTCGTGTACAAAGCGCCCCTCAAACGGATAAAAAACAGCGTGATATCCATCTCTTGTCTTAAAGGTTTCAATTAAAAACTCATCCGCATTTGGTACAATCGATTCCTTTCGCTGCCTCGTAAACAAAGGCTGAAGGGCTTTAAATTCCGGTGACAGGTTATCGGTATTCGCGCGGTATAATTCCTGACGCAGCAATTCACTCATTTGTGCCGAAAGCGCCATACGCCCTCCCATCCAGCTTACCACTTTGGATATTTTTTTCGGATCTGCTTTTCGCACCAGCACCTGCATGTTTCTGATCTTAAATAATTCGAGTCGTTTACCGGCAAAAATAAAAGTGTCCCCCGGTTTTAATTTGGTGATAAACCATTCTTCAATCGTTCCGATATAACCGCCGCTCATGTATTTCACATTCAAAACCGAATCGCCAATGATGGTTCCAATCTGCATTCTGTGGTGCATGGCGATCAGGCGGCTGTTGATTTTAAAACGGCCGTCTTCCTCAACTTCCACTTTTTTATATTCGTCATACGCCTGCAAACTCTGGCTTCCGTTTGAAATAAAATTCAGAATCCAGTTCCAGTGCTCTTCGGTCATGGCCTGGTAACAGAATGTTCCTTTCACTTCTTCGTAAATTTCGTCCGGGAAAAATCCATCTGAAACAGCTAATGTGTTTAAATATTGCACCAAAACATCCCAACTGTTTAGATAAGGAACCCGGTCTTCGATGACATTCTCTTCGACTGCTTTTTTTAAGGCTGAAGCTTCTATTAACTCAATGGCATGTGTCGCCAGAAAGTAAATGACACTTTCTTTTCCGGGCTGGTGTCCACTGCGTCCTGCTCTTTGTAAAAAACGGGCAACGCCTTTCGGTCCTCCCACCTGAATAATCGTTTCTACAGGCGCAAAATCAACCCCCAAATCCAGGCTTGAGGTACAAACAACGACTTTTAATTCTTCATTTCGAATCGCGTCCTCGACCCAAAGGCGGGTTTCGCGGCTTATACTGCCGTGATGCATGGCCATTTCTCCGGCAAACTCGGGATATTTTTCGAGTAAACGCTGAAACCAGATTTCACAGGCCGAACGCACATTGGTAAAAATGAGTGTTGTTTTACTGGCTTTGATAATTTTCGCGACCTCATCAATTAAATGTAAACCCATGTGTCCGCGCCAGGGATAGGTTTCCATTTTGTCGGGAATAATCGAAATGACTTTTATTTTTTTGTGAATGACGGCTTTGATCAAAACCGAATTGTGATACGCTTCAGAATCGACTCCGAGTAAGACTTCCTGCGCCTGCTGCAAATTGCCAATCGTCGCAGAAATTCCCCAAATACGCAGATTGGGTGCTATTTTTTTTAATCGGGACAAAGCCAATTCGGTCTGTACACCGCGTTTGGTACCCAGTAATTCGTGCCATTCATCAATTACAATCGCTTCACAATTGCCGAAAATTTTGTCGTAGCCTTTCGTTGCCAGCAATAGTTGCAGGCTCTCCGGCGTAGTGATCAGTAAATCGGGCATTTTTCCTTTTTGTTTCGCCCTCTCACTTGCCGATGTATCCCCGGAACGGATTCCAACTGTCATTTTGGTTTCGAGATCCATTACAACACGTTCGGCAGCCTGTTTAATTTCTACCGAAAGGGATCGTAGCGGCGTAATCCAGATGGCTTTGAGTCCCGGTGTATGTTTCGTTTTATAATTTGGATTTTTCTTAATGTAGTTTAAAACAATCGGCAGCCAGAGTGCATAGGTTTTTCCACTTCCTGTCGGGGCATTCAGAAGACCATTTTTACCCTGCAAAAAAGCCGTCCAGGTTTGCGTCTGAAACGGAAAGGGTTTCCATCCCTGTTGATGAAACCAATCATTCGCCACTGTAAAAAGCTGTTCTCTGTTCATTTTATTTTAACGCTATACAATCATACTCTTTAAATCTTCAATCGAATTGGCATCCTCTATTTTTTTATCGTGACGCCATCTCAGAATTCTCGGAAACCGTGTTGCGATACCACTTTTGTGTCTTTTTGAAAGCGCAATTCCTTCAAAACCAATTTCGAAAACCAATTGCGGTGTCACGCTTCGCACAGGGCCAAATCGCTCCAGTGTATTTTTCTTGATCCAGTCATCCACCATTCTGAATTCCGCATCGGTTAAACCGGAATAGGCTTTGGCGAAAGTGACTAATTCGCGTTCGTTATTTTCATTCTGCTGCCATAAGGCAAACGTATAATCGGTAAACAGATTCGAGCGTCGCCCGTGTCCGCGCATGGCGTAGGTAAGCACGGCATCAATCACTAATGGTTCTATTTTCCATTTCCACCAGTCCCCTTTTTTTCGTCCTACCAGATAAGGTGAGTCCTTTCGTTTCAGCATCAGTCCCTCGCTTTTCATTTCACGGGACCGTATTCTCTCTGCTGTCAGTTCCTCCCAGTTTGAAAATTTTACCCTTTCGGAAAGCTGTAACGGAATTTCATGATGTTTAATTTCTTCATACAATTGTTCTAATAGTATACGACGTTCTTCAAAAGAAAGATTTCTAATGTCTTCGCCCTTCCATTCCAGAAGATCGTAGGCTTTTATAATGACCGGAGCTTTTTTCAGGATGGCAGCCGAAACCGTTTTCCGTCCAATTCTGGTCTGAAGATCATTAAATGTGCCTATTTCGTTGTTTATATAAGGAAGGATTTCACCGTCGATGACTGTTCCATCCGGAATCACTCCGATGAAAGAGGCAAATTCGGGATATTTATCGGTCACCAATTCCTCGCCGCGGCTCCAGACATAAATTTCGTTTTCACGGATAATCGTCTGGGAACGAATGCCGTCCCATTTATGTTCGGCGCTCCAGTCTTCCGCATTTCCAAGGCTAGAAGGTTCCCCTTCCACAGGATACGCCAGATAAAACGGATAGGGTTTCGATAAATAGTCGCTGCTTTTTTCGTCCAGGATCAATTCCTGAAACGTGACTTTATCAGGGTTCCAGTCGCCCATTAATTTATAAGCCAAAGCATCTTCATCAATATTTTCGGCTTTGGAAAGTGCCCTTGTCATCAACTTCTGACTCACACCAATCCTGAAACTTCCTGTAATGAGTTTGGTAAAAACAAAACGCTCATAATAATTTAAAGCCAGCCAGTTGGTTTGGAGATACTCTTTTTTCTCTGTATCGGTTTTCTTTTTTAACGCTATGATTTCCTGTAAAAATTCGGTCAGGCTTCTGTCGGAATGTTCTTTTGTGGTCGGAATCACCAGTGCGATTGTTTCGGCAAGATCACCTACAATATGGTAACTTTCCTCAAAAAGCCAAAGCGGAATACCGGCGAGTTCATTGGCCCATAATCGCAATAAAGTCGTATTGACGGGCCTTGGCGGACGGCGGTGCGAAAGAATGGCAATAGTCCAGACTTTATCTTCATCACTGGCATTGCGGAAGTAATTCGTTAAAGCATCTACTTTTACCGAAGTTTTATTAGAACTGTCCAGTGTTTTTATAAGTTCGGCAAAGTTTTTCATTTTCGTAACGTTAAAAGTTATTTGTTAGAAGTCAGATGTTAGATGAGATGAAAGAATATAGAATATAGAGAAAAGAGCATAGACAGCAGAAACAAGATTGGTGGATAATTTATAATCTTACACTACTCTATATTATTTTGTCTACTTCTTATTCTTTACTCTAAATTCTTTGATTTTTCCTATACTCTTCTCTATATATTTTCTTCTCTATATTCTATACTCTATACTCTTTTCTCTTTTCTCTATACTCTTTTCTCGATATTCTCTTCCTCATCTTCTTTTTTAACCTCCATTTCCCCCGATTCTCCTTCGTATTGTGTATGGGCAGTTCGGGCGTCATAGCCTAACTCCTGAAGGTACTTGGAAAAAATATCCGAATAGCCATGGGTTGAAATTATTTTTTCGGCACCGGTTGCTTTTATACTTTCGAGTAAACCCGTCCAGTCGCAATGATCGCTCAGTACAAATCCGCGATCTACCGCACGGCGGCGTCTTGCCCCGCGAAAAGCCATCCAGCCACTGGCAGATCCGGTCACAAAAGGTGTCATTTTCCTGATCCAGGTACTTCCGTGTGCACTTGGCGGAGCAAGCACCATGCTGCCTAATAAATCTTCTTTTTTAACTTCTGAAGTTATTCGGGTGGTGGGTGGAAAATCGACCAGCGGTCGTAAGACGTTTGTCATATTTTCGATAGCGCCATGGGTATATATTTTACCGATATCGGTATCCAGGTATTTTAATAATCGCTGTGCTTTTCCTAACGAATAGCCAAAAAGCACAGAGGTTTTTCCTTCGGCACGATTTTCCGCCCACCAATTGTTGATGTCCGTCATGACCTCGGCTTGCGGTGTCCATTTGAAAGCCGGTAATCCGAAAGTACATTCAGTGATGAAAGAATGACATTTTACCACTTCATACGGTACCGAAATTCCGTCGTCTTCGGTTTTATAATCCCCTGTAAAAACCCAGATTTCGCCTTTGTATTCTACCCTGATTTGAGCAGATCCGATAATATGTCCGGCAGGATGAAGTGAAAATGTCACACCGTTTATGGTAAACGTTTCCTTCCAGTCCTTTCCTGTCACATTGATATCGCCCAGACGGTGCTTTATAATCGGTACATTGGTGTGATGTGTGATATAATTTTTATGCCCCCAGCGCGAATGATCCGCATGACCATGGGTAATGATGGCATTGGTTACCGGACGCCACGGATCCAGATAGACATCGGCCTGCTGGCAGTATATTCCTTTATCGTTAAATGCTAGTAATGGAGGATTCATCTTTTAATTTTCAGAATCTTAAAATTAGTGAATTTGATTTTATAATTTTTTATACGATTCAGTATTGTTATTACAAAACTTCAATAATTGGTATTTTAAAAATGAATCCTAAAATAATGAATATTAGCATTATTTTTAAGCCATAAAAAAGCAGCCCGAAGGCTGCTTTTCCAAGTAGGTCAAAAGAACGGCAAATTATTTTTTAATGATCTTTCTGGTAGTTGTTATTCCGCTTTCGGAAGTAAACTGCACAATGTAGATTCCTGGGATTTGTTTGGCAATATTTACATGAAATTCTTTTTGCTTATTGTTTTTTTCTTCAAAAACAACTCCGCTGTACATATTGATTATTTTTAAAGTTCCCTTTTGGTCACTGTTTACATTTATAGTAAAGATACCATCAGTAGGATTGGGATAAATGGTAATAACACCTGAATCAGCTGCTTCTTTAAGAACTATTTCATTTGATTCGTTTTTAGGCTTCTCTGCTTTTATCAGGGCAAAACGTTCCCCTCCTTCAAGCTCACCTTTTTGAGCATCTTCCTGAACAAGGTCTAACGTAATTTGCTGATCGGCAGGAAAATCTTTTGCTACTCTAAAATCGAATGTTATGGCGAACGTTTCCCCGAGACCGATTGGTAAATTAGCAATGGATTCTTCTCTGGAAGTGATGAGGATTTTATTTTTATCTATAATTTTTACACCTTTCAGACTTCCGTTGGATTGTGCTCTTTCGAATAGGCGTTCGTCCAGAGTGGCTTCAATTGTACCTCCTAATTCAAAGAAATTATTTTTAAGTTCTTCATTAAATCCTTTATCCACAAATTTTATATTGATTAATTTGGATTTAATTCCTCTTATAAATACTGCTGTAGGCGCCACAAAATCTGTTGTATTTAAATTATAAACACTCAGGTTTTTCCATGCGATATTGTTGTTGTTTTTGGCATTGGCACCGATATTTATATTATTTACTTCATTGGCCATAGGGTCTCGCGGTGATTCTATTCGGGCCGTTAAACAAAAATGATGTATGTCAGTTGTAAAATCGGCGGGATTTGGCGGATACCATGGTACCATCACAATTGTACTGCCACCCGGCACTATAGACGGAATGCTTACTTCTCCGATTTCGTCACCATGTTTTACAGTGCCTATATTGAAATTCACAAAATTAGTCGGCCAGGTTAATCCGGAGGAAGCTTTGGCAAAATAGAGTTTTACTTTTGCTGATGAACTCGGATTTGTTCCTTTATTGTACACTCTTATGTATACCGCATTAGGCGAACTTGTTTTATACTCCGGATTCTCATGTGTTAGTCCGGCGTCTATATTTTGCCTTACCCAAATGTCATCACTGATCCACATAGGGCCTGAATCGGGGTTTGGCTCTACTCCAGTATCAAACGGTCTGTCTTTAATGTATAAATCAGCAACAGGCACTGTGATACCGGTCACGATTACAGAATATTTCTGACTGCCGTTTACCAAAGTACCTTTATGGCTGATCGTTACTGTATAATTGCCTGCTGCTCCTGTAATCGCAATGCGTTCGAAAGGATCTCTGGTATTATCGCCTAATCCGTTTACTGTAGCCGATAGCAGTCTGTACGGTAAAGCTGTACCTGCTGAATTTGTCACTCTTATATCTAAATCATTTACAAGTCTGGCGGTATTTACATTTACAATACTTCCTAAATTGGCTGTTCCGGCAGGATCTGTCCAGGATATAGAAGCAATTAAAGGGTTTACACCATCAGAGGTTACAGGAAAACTATAAGAACTACCGTTTGGCAGGGTATGTTCCTGAATAATAGCAAAAGTTCCGTTTTTTGTAATCGTTTCCGCGGCAAATTTGGCATTGAGTAATCCCCAGCCAAATTTAGCATCAGGACCAGCAACTCCGGCATCATCTGCAGTGTGTAATGCCAATCCTTTTAATGTTGCGGCACGCATAAAATTGCCTTTCAGGTTTTTATAATGCTGCTGCAATAAAAGTAAAGTTCCGGTAACATTTGGAGACGCCATAGAGGTTCCCGTTGCATTACCATAACTGCTGTTAGTAAGAGGTGTTGGCGTAGCGGTAAGTGTAGCTGTAGAATACACAGCGGTTCCGTTTCCGGTAAGATCCGGTTTTATCCTTAAATCATCTGTAGGTCCCTGACTGCTTGAAGTGTTGATTGTTACACTTGTTAAGGCTCCTGTAGTGGCATTAATGACCGCATCGTTGGCATTGGCAATAACCAGATTGTTTTTACTGGTAGCCGCCCCGGTAAGTTTGTCATAACCTACGCTGCCTCCAAGCGGACTTGGATTGGAGGTATTATCCAGCCCGTCATTTCCTGCGGCTTTCACCATCAAGTAATAAGGGGCATTAAACATAACGTTGTCCCACTGCCTTGCAATGGTCTGGTAAGCACCAAACTGCCAGGGATCAATCAGAACATTGCCCAGTCCATCTACTGTTAGCCATCCATAAGAATGATTGGACAACAACATTCCGCTTGTATTAGCGGCTACAGTAGCTTCACCTAAATCGCTATTCCACTCATTGGTTCTTGCATTTGCCTGAGTGGCCATTCCTTTTGCTGCTGCTACAGAACCTGCTGCCACAATAGTTCCGGTAACGTGATTTGCATGCTGGCTGTTATTATTGGTTGTCAGAAGAGTCACACCATCCAGAATAGAGACTCTTCCACCAAACTCATTATGGGTCGGAAGTGTAGCTCCTCCATCCCATACATAAGCGGTCATAGATTGTCCATTAAGGTTCAGCCCTAATCCGCCGCCTGAATTTAAAAAATTTGCTCTGGTAGATTTGGCCGCATTTACATTATCAGGAGTAAAATAAACTGGTTTTTTTCCGTCTGGCGTAACATCCATTAGTTCGCTTACAGTCCCGTCTTTATTAATAATAGTAACACTCCATCCGTTCGTTTTAGCTAAAGCGATGGCTCTTTCTTTTTTCTCGGCGGCTTCGGACTTGTATTGTGCACTCAGCGTTTCCAGTTCTGAAACATTACTTTGGGACCTGATTGTTTCAATATCATTTTGAGTCTGCGAATAGGTTATTCCGCATACACAAAGGAAAATAATTTTGTATACGTTTTTCATGTGATTTACTTTTAATGGTTTGTATTTTAAAATTTTAAAATCTTATAAAAAAATAAGGAGGACTTCTGATTGCAAACATTCCAAAAAACGGAATGCCTGCTTTTGTTCGAATTTTCATAATTCTGGTTTTTAAAGGGTTACTAAAATTTTATGATTGTAAAGCGCTATTTTTTTTAAAAAATTTTGTTAAATTTTATTTACAAAAAGCGATATTGTTTGTAAGATTAATTCTAGCTATGCTAAAATTCGTAAAAGGAGATGAGTCAAAATAGCGTATAAATACCTGATTTAAAACACATTATGCATTTTAGAAGAAAATTCTTAATTTTAACGTAATCGCTTCATAATTATTAATAAATTGATCAAAACTGAAGATGAATTCAAATAATTAATTGATTTTTTGAAAGCTTGAATAAAAGAAATGCTGTGCAGATTATCTTACCGGATTAGATAATTCGTCTTGAACCGTTAATTGATTCAGAATTTTATTTAAAAATGACCGCTAAAATTTTAGATTTTATGAAAAAATTGAATCAATACCTTTTGGGACAGGGATTTCTGCTTATTAGAAAGTGTTCTATAAACAGTTATTATAGTACATAGCAAAGATTTCGCTTAACTGTTACGTGGACTACAAAATACCGAATGGAGAACCGCTATTAAATTCTTTGTGTGCAATACCCGTACTAGACTTTTCATTTATGACTGTTGCAGAAAAGCTAAACTTTTGCGCAAAAAAAATTAGCAACAGTATAGAAATTTAATTTCGATACCATCAGAGAGCTAATGGATCACGTCGTTCCGGACTTTACCTCTCCGTTACAAAAACATAACATCAGAAAAAAACTACTTAATTTTAGTTTCAATGGAATTTAAACGAATTTATGGCATATAATGCTGTAATTTACAATTTGATCTTTAGAATATTAACTTAAAATCATAATAACTTGCAGAAAAAAAATAAAGAAGATTTGTTTTAATTGTACGGTTTATCCGTAATATTTAGTTAGATTTGCTACAAATAATTAAATATATATGATTTTTAGCATTTTGATAGTCGACGATCACCCCATGACCGTTGACAGTTATATTAACCTACTATCTGAAAATAATTATCAAAACAAAACACCTGATTTTATAAAGAGCTACAATTGTGAAGATGCCTACAATAAAATAAATTTCTATCTGAAGCAGGATATAACTATAGATTTTGCTTTACTGGATATTAATCTGCCTTCTTACAAAAAGGCAAATATCAATAATGGTACTGATCTGGCTCTATTACTCCGGCAAAGATTTCCCAACTGTAAGATCGTACTTCTTACAATGCACAGTGAGCCTTTGACAGTAGATAAAATAATCAAGAGCTTAAAACCGGAAGGATTTATAGCGAAGAGTGATATCAATTTTGAGTTATTTCCAGTTATCTGCAAAAAAATTATGGAAGGAGAAATATTCCGGAGTCCCACCATAATTGAATCGCAAAGAGAATTATTTAAAAAGAATATAAACTGGGATAACCACGATAATCACATTTTGATTTTAATTTCCGAAGGTGTTAAAACAGTAAATCTTCCCGATTATATTCCGCTCTCCATGAGTGCCATCGAAAAAAGAAAAGCAAGCATAAAAGACCAGCTTTTACAAGGAAAAGGAAGTGATAAAGATTTAATTGAAAAAGCAAAAAAATTAGGATTATTATAGATTAAAAACTACTCTCTTACACTTCATAAAATTACTAAAGGCAAGATATTGCTTCAAATACAGAAATGCCCCGATCTGTGTGCTCTTATCTTCCTACTGCCTTTTAGGAATTTTATTTAAAATTGACCTCAAGAAAATGATCAACATCATGAGGAATTGTTTTCAGAGGAATAACTTTTACAGGAGAAAAAGAATTCTCTTTCGCAGCTGACACACCATTTAAGGCCCTGTTCATCAAAATTTCCCTGGTATCTCCCAAAGGAAAAATTTCCAGATTCCCAATTTCATTTAGTACTACAGAAGGTGTTATACCCATGCTGTAATTGCCTTCGTTACTGGCGTTCGATAGTTTATAGATCACCGGATAGAGTGTCCATCCCTGCTGACCCGAAATCCTGTTGTCTTCTATAGCAAAACCGGCAACATCTTTTCCTGTTGTTTTCTCCCCTATGGTAATGACCTTCATATAAGGTTTAAGGTTATTTATAATAATTTCAGAGGCAGATGCAGTATGGCTTCCACACAAAACATATACTTCCTGAATCGCAGGATGTGCTGCACGTAATGCATCATAATGTACAGCAGTTTCATTCATTTCCAACGCTTCTTTAAAGGATTGGTTTACAGCACCTCCGTTTTTATTTCCTTTAAATTTTATAAACAAATCACCGGGTTTGATATCGGGTGCCAGGATAATACTTAACGCTGCGGCGGAAGAAACATCTCCGCCCCCGTTATATCTTAAATCAATAATAACTTTGGTAACGGATTGATTTTTAAAATCCTGAAATACCTGCAACAAGGGTGATGCCAATCCGATATCAAAATGAGGAATGGCCAGATAGCCTGTTTTTTCGGTATTGTTTAGGACAACCTTATGTATCATAGGCTGTGAAAAAGTAAAACCGCGTCCTAATTGTATTTCTTTTAGTGCTGAAAAGCCGGATTCTTCAGTATAATCCATCAGCTGTAATTTTACCTGATCCGAATGGGCTACATCAAGATACAGGCGCTCAAAATTTTGGGTGTTTAATAAAGTTCCGTTGATGGTTTTGACGAGCTGGCCTCTTTTCATGCCATTTCGTTCGGCAGGAGAATCTGAAAGTACAAATAAAACCATGCCGTAGACTTGCCCTTCGTATTCCACAACTGCAATGTCAAATCCGTAATTGCTTCGGATGCTTTTAGGAAATGTATCCGGCGACGAAGCATCGGTAGCATAAGAAAACCGATCGTCTGCCTGTAATAATTTTTTAAAGTATTCTTTTGAATCTAAAGCCAAATTGGTACGATCCGGCATGTCTTCACTCCATAAATAATACTTTTTCATCTGTTCGTACATCCAGCTGTTTACGTATTCAGTACTGCCTTCTTTATAAATGACAGGTTCCTCCTCACTCTGACAGGAAACTGTCAGTGCAAAAAGGAGGAGAAGAAAAGCTTTCAAAATAAATTGGTGTTTTTTCATGGAAAGTGCAGCATTCAGATTTGTTTTGTAAGAACCTAAAAAGAAAAATAGTCCGTTAAATTGATCGTACCGTCTATTCCTGAAAAAACGCCGTTGCCATCGGCTTTTTCTTCCAGAACAATTAATTTGGATTTGTTGGTCTGCATAATAGTCTGAAAAGTAACTTTTTTTCCGGGTACGTATGATTCAGTAGTTCCATGTTTTACCAACTCAATATTTAGGATTGGCGGTGAACTATAAGGGAATTCCAAAAAAGCGCTAAAACTGTTTTTGCTTATATTCTGGACTACTCCAATCTCCTGCCCGTTTGCTTTTGTGATGATTGCATCCACAGGACCCGTATAACTGCTTTTTGCATACAGGTTAATGTTTGGAAATATAAATCTGTAACCGGTGTTTTTTGTTGTGCTCAGCGTTCCGGGTTTCTGAGACAGTACATTTTCAATCCAGATATTTTCTTTGGCATAAAATGAAAGTGTATCGACCGGTTTAGCGGTAGTAAAGCTATAGGAATGTAAAATTTGTTTTGTCTTTTTATTGATAATTTCTACTGTTTTAACGCTATTATCATAAAATACAAATTCGTATGTTTTTTCTATTTTTTTTACAAAGGCGTCATGCTTATCGATAATCAGCAATTTGCCGTCTAACGAAACCTGAATAGAATCGGGCATTGCATTATATCCTTTTATGACCACTTTTCCCGCCTTTTGCTCCTGATTTAGAGGAGTTAAATGATCATTAGTACAAGAGGAAAGAAAAATAGTCGTGATTAAAAAAGCAATTACTATTTTAACTAAATTATCCATGCGTTATAATTGTAAATTATTAAAAATGATTGTTTTTATTGAAGCTTTAATTGATTTCTGTGTATACAAATGACTTCAACAACAGCTTCCTGAAAAGGAGCAGTTATTGTTTAATAAATTTGATTTTTTCCACTTTTTCACCATCCTCCAAAACGAGATAATAAACACCGGACGACAAATTATCAACTGAAATACCTGAATCGTTATACTTGGTATCTTTAACAAGTATACCTGTTGTATTGTATACTTTTACTGCAACATCTTCTGCATTTAAGGCATCGCTTAACTGCAACTGCAAATAATTTTTTACGGGATTTTGTTTTAATACTGTTGCTTTTTTTCCTTGTATATCCTCTAAACCTAAGGAAGCGGCTGTAATTGAAATCTTGTCTATTTCATATCCAATAACAAGATCCGGTGCGCTTACAAGAGCAAAATATACCTGTGACTGACCAGCGAACTGAGAAATATCTACTGTATAATCCTTAAATTCAGTAGCTAACTCATCTACTCTTTTTATTTCAACAGTGGCGATCTTAGTAAAAGAACCCGGAGCTTTATCTGTGGTGGAAGCGTAAACATCTAAATTATTACTGGAGTCAAATATTGATTTTTGTGCGTTTAAGATTAATTGCATTCCGCCGCTGTAAAAAGACAAATCAACTGCCGGAGCAATTGCCCAGTTTTGCTGTGCGCGCCCAAGAGACTCAAGAGTTTCCATATTGATATTATAAGTACCTAATATCTTGTAAGTGCCTTCTATCGGAGCATAATTTTCATCTACCTGAAGATCGGTACGCGTAATCCAATTAACGGCATCTCCATCCCTATCTAATAAAGTCCAGTCAGACACATCCGAATCCTCAAAATCATCTTCCCATATAGTAAACTGAGCAGATGCGATTCCGGAAACAAGCATAAAAGCTAATACAAGTAATTTTTTTTTCATTTTATAATAGTTAAAAACAAAGGCTGCCTAAAAAGTGAGGACAGATGCATACCAACACTGCACACGAACATATCCTCCTTTTTAGTAAAAAAACAATAAACACACTTTTTAGACAGCCCCGTTAGGTTATTTTATAATTATACTACTAATTAGAAATTAGTAAATTTTGTCCAGGTGTCTGTCCAGTTTTGCTCTGTCTTAAATGCACCTGTAGCTCCTGCTAAGTTTAAGGTACCAAGATTAAAAAATGGTTGTGTTAAACCCCATGAATCAGCAACAGCAGCAGTAGATGAAGGAGAACTTCCTAAACCTAAAGATGTTCCAACAGGCAATACAGGATTTGTAAAAGCATGTACTGATAAAAGGGCTCTTGTCGAGTTAGCAGGTAATGAAGGAGATTCCCATCTGATTCCTGTAACATATCCTGTAACCGTAACATTTCTAAGATTGATTTCTCCTAATCTGCGTACGTGAATAGCATTTTCATAAAGTGCTCCACCTGTAATTGAGTTTGCTCCTATAATAGATAATTCAGAAATTACAGGTTTTGTGATAAGCGTAGTAGATGTACCTGTTGCGTTATTATCTAATTCGATACCGTTTGAATCCGGGTTTCCACCGCTTAAACTGTGTGTAGAATTTGTATCAGCAATAGCGATTGCTTTAGAAATAGTACCTGTGTAACCAAAATCAAAATCGAAGTTGTCATCATCCGGTGCAAAAGAAACTAAATGGCTTGCATTTACTGTTCCTCCGAAGAATTCAAATGAATCGTCTCTTCCGTAAGATACCTGAACGTGATCAATAACAGTACCGCTACCAACACCACCACAAGTTAAACCATTGATTTCAACACCTGTAGCTGCATCTAAGATACGACCTGCATACTCGATACGAACATAGTTTAAAGCTCCTGCATTATGAGCGTTGTTTGTTCCTCCATAATAAAAATCAGACGGTGTTGGCTGATCTCCTAAACCTTCAATAATATTAGTAGTTACACCTGTATTTACCTGAGCATCTCCTAAAAGAACAACTCCGCCAAAATCTCCGGGAGTTGCTGTTGTAGCAGCATTTCCGTCTAACAAATTATAACTTGTAAAGATAACCGGCGCTGTTGCAGTACCCTGAGCATCAATCTGACCTGTTTTAGTAATTACTACTACTCCTGTAGCTCCACCGCCTGCTAATACTTTAGCTTTAATGAAAGTTCCAGGCTGGATAGTTAATTTTGCTCCTATTACACGAACTACTCCACTTACTTCCCAAACTCTGTCGTTTGTCCATGTAGTGTTAGTCGTAATGTTACCACTTACAGTCTGTACTGTAGTTGGATAACCTGAATAATCTGCGCTGGCAGATTTCATTGCAAATGAAGAATCAGCACTTGCTTCATCATTTTGACAAGAATTGAAGAAAATAATGGCAATCGCGAACAAAAAAACTTTTTTCATGATAACTGAATTTTGATTAACTTTGCTGCTTATATTTTACACTTGAGGTCTTTGGGGAGAGCAGCAAATTTTCTTCCCTCTGACCTTTCCTTTTGGTAAAGTCTTTTATAATAAGCTTCCGCTTTACCGCCGGAAACTTATCCCTGGTTATTCTTCTTTCACTTTAGGGATCAGGTGAAAGGATTCTTTCTCTTCTAATTGGAAACAAATACTACCGCAAATATTAGAGAACGTGAAAATCTATTGTACCATTCTGATCCGCTTTCCGGTCTGGTTTTTTTCGCAGATTATGTACGTCTGAAATGTTTAGTAACTACCTGTAACCTTTTTTCAAAGAAATTAATCCGGAGAATGATTTTATTGATATTAAAAAATCTGTCGCCCTTTATATACATTAGATTTCAATAGCCGAAAAAATCACATCAAAATTTATCCTTAACGTTTTCTTAATTTTAATAGTCTTTTATTGTTGAAATCGGCAATCTAATGTTACTAAAAAGAATAATTCATAGAAAAGCTGATGGTTCTTCCGCTCCAGGCCTTAAACTTTTTTTGATCGATAAAAGGATCGTATTTATCTGTTGCTCCTGCACCAAGCCCTCTTTGATCTCTTGGATTGGATCCAAATTCGACATCATTAATCTTCGAATAACTATTGAAATTATTGTAGGTCTCGATAGCCGTATCAAAAAGATTTTTAACGCCTAATTTGATTTCTAAATTCTTTTCTTTAAACAACTTGTAACTAACCTGAGCATCTGTAACCGCATAAGGCATGCGTATTTCCTCTGCCTGATAATCAAATCCCACTAAAATATACTGATCGCCAATCGCATTGTGTCTCACACTAAATCCAAAACGTTCTCCTATATAATCCAGACCCAAATTATAATTGTAAGGCGCCTGACCGTATAAAGGCCGGTTTGCTTCATAAAGTCCTCCCGTACCATCAATGTTTACATATCCGGTAACCTTCGTATCATTGAATGCCGCATTCCCGCACAGGAATATTTTCTTTAAGAGATCACCTTCACCCAGAAAGGACAGGTTTTTATAAATTTCAAACTCCACTCCGAAAAGTTTAGCGCTTTCGGAATTCATATTGAAAATGGTACGTGAACCTCCGTCGTTTCCAATTTGTGTAACGCCTTCTATTGGTTTTTTGATGTTTTTATAATAGATTCCAAAGGAAAGTATCTCGCCCTGGGAAGGAAACCACTCGGTCTTGAAATCATAATTATCGACTATAGTCGAAACGATACCGCTTGTATAATTCAGCACTTTTGCATCGCGCAACGGATCGTAATACGGCATGTTTAATCGCTCTGAAAATTGCGGACGCAGTACCGATTTGTTATAACCCAGCCTCACATTCATTTTATTGGTCGGGCTTATCGTTAGATTTGCCGAAGGAAGATATTGCCAGACATCATCGTCTTTTTGTACGGTTTCAAAACTCCCCGAATTATCAGACTGGCTGGCAATCTGGGTGTATACATAGCTTTCGGCACGCATACCCCATACGAATCGTATGTATTGGCTAATTTTGTTATCGAGCATTAAAAAAGGAGAATGAATTTTAACATCTCCTATATATTCGTTACCGTAACTGGCAATTCTGTTCCAGCCGAAACTGCCCCATCGATAATACGAGCCGTCGAGCAGTTGTGAAATAGGAAAATCAACAATAGCTTTGTCAGTTCCCTGCCCTACTACATTCAATGCGGAAGATTCCTGTTGATTGGTCGCTTTTTTATAGGTGCCGAAATAACCTGCCTTAACATTATTTTTAATAGATTCTCCAATAGCAAAAGCATAATTAAAATTGATCCCTACGTTATAATCTTTTTCATTGTTGGTGAAATTGGATCTTTTAAATACATCCGGGTCAGAATTATAGATTTGCTGGTACAGCTGCACGTCATCACCCACTTTTCTTCTGTTACTGGTCAGGAAAGTAGCATCTTTGGTATCTTTTGAAGTATTGGCATATGCTCCAAACCAATTGATTTCGAAGTTTTCAAAACGATGATTTCCTTCTATTTTATTTTGAATGAAAGTCTGGTAAATCGGATAATCTGTTTCTTTTGTTAAAGGCAGATATGTTCCGTTTACAATTCCTTCGATATTTCCGGCATAGAAATTCCAGCCCGTAATTTGCGTCAGCTGATTGTCATACATATGCATGTAGGTATTACGGGTGGTAATTTTATGTTTTCCCAACTGAATCCCCGCATTAAACATCCCCCCCAGCGTAGAATTGAAGTTATACGAAGCACCTCCATTTTTATATCCGTATCTTTTGAAAGTCGAATACCCGTTGTCTTTCTCCGGTGTAAATTCAGAATTGGTCATATAGGTTCCTCTTTCGGTATGATCAATTTTTAACTGGTCCTGGGTATTTTTAAAAATCAGGGAACCCACAAAACCAAATTTGTTATTGTCCTTTAATTCATAGACACGGCCTAGTGCAAATTGCATTGAAGTTCCCGGTGCTGCATACGTCTTATAGGTTGTAAAATTGTCCTGCGTAAACCTTTTGGATTGTTCTAAAAAGGGTCCTGACGCTGCTTCAGTAGTAGGCACAGCGATATTAACCAAACCGGAGGGATAGGTTCTGGTACCATCATCAAATCCGATATAATCATTTGCTCCTTCCTGTTTGGTCAGGCGATCCTTAAAAGTGCTTCGGCTGTTGTAGGAAGTTCCGATACTGAATGTCATAAAATCTTTCTTCGGAATATCTTTGGTTTTTACCTCTACATAACCGCCGGCAAAATTGGCATTCATATCCGGAGTCGCATTTTTGCTGACCACAACACTTTCTACCATCGCGGTCGGAATAATATCAAAATTAAACTGTTGCTGGTTTGGATCGGTACTCGGAAGATTCACCCCATCCATAACCGCCTGGTTCCAGCGTTCCCCCATCGAGCGCACGACTACATATTTATCATCAATTGTCGTGACGCCCGTAATCCTTTTTAAGGTACTTCCGACATCTTTGTCCGGGGTTCTGGCAATTTGTTCTGCAGAAATACCATCCGAAAATTGAGCTGCCTTTTTTTGCTGCAATAGCATTCCTTCTGTAGAAGCAGTCGCTTTCTGAAAGGTTTGAGTGATGACTACTTCGTTCAGTGATTCAGCATCATCTTTTAGCACTACATTCAATACGGCATCCGATTCAGCGGAAACTTTTATATCTGTAATTTTCTGCGTCTGAAAGGAGACATAACTGATTTCCAGTGTATACGCTCCCTCTTCTAAGCTAAAAGAGTAATTTCCATCAAAATCGGAAACCGTGGTATTTCCCGTCTCCACTACTTTTACCGAAGCGCCCGGTAAAGCAAGACCATTTTTATCGACCACTTTTCCCGAAATACTGCCCACTTTTTTGGTGGAAGCTATTTTTTTATTGACGGCAATATTGGTGTTGTTTCTTCTGAAATTTAAATTGGTTAGTACCTGAAGTTCCTGTAGTATAGCATCGATAGTGACATTGTCTTTTTTAAGCGTGACAAGCGGTTTACTAAAATCGATGTCTTTTTGATAAATAAAGCGATAAGGTGTCCGGGATTCTAAATTTTCAAAAATATCTTTTGGTGACGCATTTTTGAAATCTACTGACACAGTGCCAGATTGTGCATATATCTCTGCTGTACCGAGAAACAGGCTGAAAAACAGAATTTGTACGGCAATTGAAAATTGCCTGAAAAAATCGCTCATAAGTAATTAATTTGTTTTAGGTGTGTATCGTTTATTTTAATAAGATGTAGTTTTCTTGTGCGGAAATTGCAGATTTATCTGCTCATGATATAGGTGTTATTACCAGCAGGTTTTATGGTTACTTCTAAAGCAAAAGCAATGGTCTGTAGTATTTCCGGAACGCCCTGTCTGGTATCCAGGGTTCCTTTTAGCTGCAGTAATTTTAAATTTTCACTGGCATATTGCAGCGTAAAAGCGTGATCTGCCTGCAGCTTTTGTATAACAGTAACCAGACTTAATCCGTCAACATCCAGAAGTGCTTTTTTCCATTCCGGTTCCAAAACCGTTATTCTGTGCTTTTTGAGCGTCTTATTTTCCGAATTAAATAAGGCTGCATACCCTCTTTCTAAAAAAACAGCATTTTGGGAGCTTTCTACTTTTACTTTACCCGTCCTTACATTTACTTCCGCTATTTTTCCGTACGCTTTCACATCGAAAGAAGTACCCAGAACAGTCGTTTTAATAGCACCGGAGCTAATAATAAAAGGCCTTGTGGTATCCCGGGCCACTTCAAAAAAAGCTTCTCCTTTTAATTTTACGATTCGTTCGTTGGCGGCAAAATGTTCCGGATATTCAATTTGGGTATTTTCATTGACCCAGACTTTTGTTCCGTCCGATAAACGCAACAATCTGATATCCTGAGGAAACGTCTGAGTGACCACTTTTGGAGCTGTAGAAAAATCTAATGCAGAAAAAGACTGATAGCCTGCAATAGAAATAAAAAGAATAATACAGGCCGCAATTGCTTTTTGATAATTACGTCTTCGTTTTTTAATTGTGGCATTCTGAATCCTGTTCCACATCCTGAATTTTATTTCATCAGAGAATATCCCTTTCTGCGGCAACGCATCCCATTCTTCACGTAGTCTGTTCGATTTCATTATGTATCCGTAAAATTAATTGTACAGGGAAAATCCTCAATAGCTCCTGCTTAACTACATTAGATTATTCTGCTTCAAAAAATCACGGGGGTATACCACACTTAACGTTTTGTTAATGATTAAAAAAGACAAATACAAACAACCCGTTAATAAACAGCTACTTACTAAAAAAGGCTTCGGAATTAGTTACATTTAATTTACATAGGAGCCACTATTTTAAACCATTGCCTGATACTTCATACGGGAATAAAACAGGGAGGTGAAATAAAAGTAATTTCTTAATACTGATTGATGAATAGTAAAGCAAACCAGTAGAGTTCATAGCTTTTTACCGAATTCTTTTTGAGGTATTGCAGTGTTTTGGAAATCTGATTGGCCACGGCACTTTGGGACATGCCCATTTCCAGTGCAATTTCCTTATAACTCATTTCTTCAAACTTATGAAGGGTAAAAATTTTTCTTCTTTTCTCAGGAATCTGCTGTAAGAGCATTTCTAATTTTTCCATTTTCACGGAAATATTCTCGTCAACTTCATCCGAACTGTCCAGTTCTTTTACCAATTGCAGGTACTCAACCGAAATAATTTTATTTTGTTTTTTATACCATTTTGAAATTTCCTGTTTACTGCTCTTAAACAAAATAGCATCCAGGGCTATTCCCGGTTCAATTTTAGCACGATATTTCCAGAGATGAATAAAAACATTTTGGGTAATATCTTCGGCATCTGCGAGCTGGGCTGTATATTTCTTTACAAAACAAAATACCTTGAAATGATATAGCTCATAGATTTCCTTAAAACAAGAATCGTCTCCATCGCGCAATCCGGTGATCAAAATAGTATTCATAATGCAGTTTTAAAATAGGTAAACAATCCTTACAAAATTATCTTAAACTAACATCCGTTATTTTACCCGCTTCGTCATTTAATGATTTATTAATATTTGATCGCGAACGGGCACTCATTTTATAACACAAAAATAATTTGTCCTGCTTCCGTAAAAAGAGCTTTCTAAACTGCTGCGTTTTATGCGACTTTTCCTTTAATTTTATTGGGATTCCTTCTTTATTTGATAAAGATTTAAAGCCCGGGCTTAATTGTTTAATATTCCAACCTTTTTGTCTAATTTAGCACGACATAAGCAATACAGCGTATTTTCTTGTAGTATTGTGAACAACAGCACACTAATAATTTAGTTAATTTGAAAACTATGAACACATTTGATTTTGGCATTGTCGGTCTCGGCGTAATGGGCCGTAACTTACTTTTAAACATTGCCAGCCAAAAATTTGCTGCAGCAGGATTAGATTTAGATCTGGAAAAGGTCAATTCTCTTCAACAGGAAGCTGATGCGGAACATACACTTGAAGCAACAACAGATGTCAAACATTTTGTCGGACTTATACAGCGTCCAAGAGCCATAATGCTATTGGTTCCTGCCGGAAAACCGGTTGACAGCGCCATTCAGAGCCTGCTACCTCATCTTGACGAAGGCGATATTATAATTGATGGCGGTAATACTTACTTTACAGATACGGATCGCAGATTCCTCGAATTATCGACTAAAGGAATCCACTTCTTCGGTATGGGAATTTCCGGAGGTGAAAAAGGAGCCCGATTCGGTCCAAGCATGATGCCCGGAGGCGATAAAAAAGCCTACGAAAGACTTCGCCCAATTTTTGAAGCTATAGCAGCCAAAGTGGAAGGAGAACCTTGTGTAGAATATTTAGGAAACGGATCCGCAGGGAACTACGTTAAAATGGTTCACAACGGAATCGAATACGGAATTATGCAGCTCATTTCTGAGATCTATGACCTTATGAAAAGAGGGTATAAACTCGATGAAGATACGATTCAGAAAACTTTTGAAGAGTGGAACGAGACTGATCTTAAATCTTACCTGATTGAAATTACAGGCCATATCCTGAAACAAAAAGACGATAACGGTCAAAGACTGATCAACCAAATATCGGACTGGGCGAAATCAAAAGGAACCGGAAAATGGACTTCCCAGAATGCCATGGACCTGCAGGTTCCAGTGCCGACCATTGATGCTGCCGTAGTAATGCGCGACATGTCTAAAAGCAAACCTGAAAGAATTGAAGCAGCAAAGAAACTGATCTGGGATAATGATCCGGCAGCTTTAAATACTGCAGAAGCTGTTGCTTCACTAAAAGAAACTATGTTTTTTTCTATTCTGATTACGTATGCTCAGGGACTGGCTCAGCTGAGAACAGCATCTAAAGAATACAATTACGAATTAAACCTTGAAACGGTTACCAAAATATGGCGTGGCGGCTGTATCATTCGTGCCAATGTGCTGGAGGATTTCCGAAAAGCATTTGCAGGAGATGCCAACTTGCCCAACATCCTTTTAGATGACAATATTGCTGCAAAACTGAATGAGAGCCAGGCCGGAATCAGAAAAGTGATTCAGTTTGCCGTACAGAAAGGATTACCTGTAGCCGGACTTATGAATTCTCTGGCTTATTTTGATGCTTACCGATCTGAAAATCTTCCTACCAACCTAATCCAGGCGCAGCGCGACTATTTTGGAGCGCACACCTACGAACGTATTGATGCCCCTGGTGTCTTTCATACGGAATGGAACGATTAAGAACCTTTAAGCGACGCAAAAATGAGTAATATAAAAAAAAGCAGCCCTACTATTATTGTAATTTTTGGGGCATCGGGTGACCTCGCCAAAAGAAAACTCTTTCCTGCCTTTCAAAATTTGTTCCTTGATGGAAGAATGCCAAAAAAGTTCGAGATTATAGCACTGGGGAGAGCTGAAAAAAGCGATGAAGAATTCCGCAATTACGTCCTGGAAAATTTAAACACGTTTTCAAGAAAAGCGGCAAGCTCCTCTGAAGAAACTAAAAATTTCATTTCACATATCACGTATCTAAGACATGATATCGACAAGGAAGAATCTTATCATGAATTAAATTCGAAATTAAATACTATTGATCAGCTTTTCGGGATCCGTGCCAATCGTCTTTTTTACCTGTCGATTGCACCTTCCTTTATCAGTACCATTTCGGTTTATATCAAGAAAATAGGATTGACGCCTAATGTCGATCAGGACCGCATTATTATTGAAAAACCCTTTGGTTACGATAAAACTTCTGCGATTGCACTCAACGAAATGCTTTCACAAACGTTTAAGGAAGAGCAGATTTACCGCATAGATCACTACTTAGGCAAAGAAACCGTTCAGAATATCCTTGCGTTCCGTTTTGGAAATTCTATGTTCGAGCCTTTATGGAACCGCAATTTCATTGATTTTGTCCAGATTACCGTGGCCGAAGAAGTGGGCGTTGAAGAACGCGGCGGATTTTATGAAGGAGTCGGCGCTTTGAAGGATATGATACAAAACCACCTGCTTCAGATTTTATGCATGACGGCTATGGAAGCGCCGGCTTCATTAGGAGCCGATGATATCCGAAACCGTAAAGCAGACGTTTTGCGCTCTATTCGACGCATCAAACCGGAAGAAGTGGATCATTATACCGTAAGAGGCCAATATGATGCCGGTTTTATAAAAGGGAATCCTGTAGCGGCATACCGTCAGGATAAAGGAATTGCACCGGATTCGAATACGGAAACGTATGTGGCCATGAAAATATACCTGGACAACTGGAGATGGCAGGGAGTTCCGTTTTATCTGCGTTCCGGAAAAAGAATGCAGGAAAAACAGTCTTCGATTATCATTCAGTTTAAGCCTGTTCCCCATTCCTCTTTTTCGTATGGCAATGAAGGAATGACGCCTAACCGACTTATTATTAATATTCAGCCGGCAATGGATATCAAGCTGCAATTTATGACCAAAAAACCAGGCCTGTCGCTTTCGTTGCGACCTGCTGAAATGGTCTTTGATTATTTTCAGTGTTCTACGATGTCACCGGAAGCTTATGAAACACTACTGTCCGATGCGTTGGCAGGAGATCCTACCCTATTCATGCGTTGGGATCAGGTAGAACAGGCATGGGATGCAATCGATACGATTCAGGAAGTGTGGAAAAATAATGCCCCTGTTGATTTTCCGAATTACAAAGCCGGAAGCTGGGGTCCTGAAGCTGCAGATGAATTGCTGGCCAGACAAGGACATGCGTGGGTTTCGAATACAGCAACCGAAAACGAAAAAGTTTAAAATGATACAGATATTTGATACTATAGAAGAAATTAATAGCGCAGCAGCAGACATTTTTGTAACGTCTGCTCAAAAAGCAATACAGGAAAAAGGTCAATTTTCGGCTGTACTTACAGGAGGTTCATCGCCAGCTGGCATTTACCGCTTATTGGCTTCACCTGATTATAAAACAAAAATAGACTGGAGCAAAGTTTATATTTTTTGGGGTGATGAACGCTGGGTTCCGCTTGACGATAATCTTAGCAATGCAAAAATGTCTTTTGATACGCTTTTAAGCCATGTGCCAATTCCGCAGGAAAATATATTTACCATGTATGAAGATGGTATTTCTGCTGAAGATTATGCCGTGAAATACGAACAATCCATCAGAACTATTTTAGGCTCTGAGGGAAAATTTGACCTGATTTTACTGGGAATGGGAGACGATGGCCATACAGCCTCACTGTTCCCGGGCGAAGCCGTTTTAAATGAAAAGGAAAAATGGGTAAGCGCCTACCGTCTTGAATCCCAGAATATGCATCGTATTACGCTGACTGCCCCGCTGATCAACAAAGCAGAGCAGATTGTCGTAGTTGCTTTTGGTGAAAAGAAAGCACATGCCCTGAAAGAAGTATTGCACGGAGCATACAATCCAACTACCTATCCGATGCAGTTGATTCAGCCTGTTTCAGGAGAACTATTATTCCTTGTGGATAAAAGTGCTGCGGGCAAAGCTTAATACACTTCTTATGTACTAAAAGGCAAAGGCTTAACATGATAATAAACGAGTTAGATATCTCAATCAGGATATTTAACTCGTTTTTTTATGCTTCAGAGTCCGCTATCAGGATTGTTTTTTGAAAATTTTACTGTTTCACTATTTCGTAATTTAAATGACCGTACCTATTGCACAGTAATCATAAAAGTTTTTAATTTAGATAAGATTAAACCCGTCGGTTGTCATTCACAGCTAGATAAAAGTATAAATTGAATAAAACATCTTTATTCTTTTAAAAATCATTGTCACCCTGAGCGAAGTCGAAGGGCACCCTGAGCGAAGCCGAAAGCTTTTTTACAGGAAAGGGGCTTCGACTCCGCTCAGCCTGACACCACTTTGAATTACAAACAACAAGTTAAGATTAAAGGACTATTATTTCGTCTGTACTTATTGAAAGCAGCCTTACATTTAATAGCTGTTTACAAGAAGATAAACTCAAAAAATAAAATTTAAAAACCATGCAAATTAAAAAATCAGACAAACAAAAAGAAGAAGAAAACGAACTGGTACTTTCTTATCTGACGATGCGAAATTTAATTGGCTTTTCGGGGATATTGCTTCCGCTCATTTTAGTTCTGACAACCCGGGGCGAAATAGGCGAAAAACTTGTCGAGCCCTCCATCAGCGACTATTATTACACCAGCAATGGAGATGTACTGGTGGTGCTTCTGAGTGTACTGGGCGTATTTTTATTTACGTATAATGGATACAATATTGTAGAAAAAGGATTAACTACCCTGGCTGCCTTTTGCGGTATTGGTGTTGCCTTTAGTCCAACAGCAACCACTACTGCCCGCTCTTCCAGTATCCATATTGCTCAAGAAACTGTTCCGATGGTATTTGGAATTGAGAGGCATTTTATTTTTGCCGGTTTATTTTTTATTTCTTTGGCGATTATATCATTAGTCTATTTTCCAAAACTAAAAGACAATGAAAAGGTGGCTACACCACAAAAAAAGAAACGAAATGTTATCTATATTATTTGCGGCTGGGTTATCATTGGCGCTATTGTATTGCTTGGCGTATATTTTACTTTAAAGCCCTCGTTTCTAAAAAATGTTCCGGTGGTGTTTATTCTCGAAACGATAGCTATAGAAGCGTTCGGATTATCGTGGATTACCAAAGGGCAAACCTTATGGCCGGACTACGAGCATTATTTGAAAAAAGGGTATCATGATCTCAAAGCAGCACTGAAATAAACCTAAAAAAACATCTGACACGCATGTTGTGTGCCAGATGTAATCACAAATCAACCTTCAATTAAAATTTTATTTCACTACATACGAAACAGTATCTGCTTCGCAAAGCCTGAAATAGCCAAAAGCAAAATTACTGGCATCAGTGGTGTTAACAATATTTCCTCTGATATTACCGGGAGGAATTGAGAACGGATTTCCGCCATAGCCTTCTAAAATTAAATTCATATAATTATAAAAGTTTTTAGAAATACCACGATGGATAATCTCAACAGTGTTTCCCGGCTTCATATCTTCATCCGAGAATCGTGTATTTATTTCATTCCCGTTAAATAATTCGTCACTAGTCAGCTCATATTCAGGATACAGCAGAAATTGGCTTTTATAATCGGTAAGATAAAAATTGACCTGATCAGCAGGATCTTTATAATAAAAAGTAAGTTCGATTACATCTTCCCCACCAAAATCAGGAACCGTTTTTTGTTCTATTTTATCAATTGGGGTGACCGATGTCAGTTTTTCGACAGCTGTAAAACTTTGTCCTTCTGCGGTTACGTACAGTGTGTAATCCGTATTGAGAACCGGAACAAAATTGGTACATACATAAGAACCCGGTTCTGTTTCATTAAATGTAAAAACAGTACCCGTGCTGTTCTCCACTCGTACCTGTGCTCCGGAAACTTTTGGTGTCGTATTATTATAGTACGGAGCCGTTTTAGTAATTTTTATAACCTGTTCATTACCAGTTGTTCCTTTTTTCCAGATGATTTCGGCATCTATGACTATTTTGGGTGCACCGCTTTCCAGATCAAGGTTTACGACATCTTCACAAGATGAAAAAATTAGTATAAAGAGAAGGCTGAATAAAGTAAGTGCTTTACTTTTAAAATTATAGTTTTCAATCCTTTGCATATTCATTAAAATTTAAAATTATAGGAAATACCCGGTACTATACCAAAAATTGACAGTCTTCTGGTTTCATTGGCTCCTGTATCTTCATTGGTGGTAAAAGTCATGGAAGCTGCATTTTTTCTGTTGTAGACATTATAAATGCTAAACACCCAATAGCTTTGCCATCCTTTCTTTTTATCGGGTTTAGGAGTATAGGTCGCTGCAAGGTCTAAGTGATGAAAGACCGGCAGCCTGTTTTCATTTCGAAGCGAATAATTAGGAATATTGATCCCTCCAAATTCATAATATTCATTCGCATACGTTACCGGCTGACCCGACTGCAGGGAGAAATTAGCGTTAAAAGACCACTTTGGATTGTATTCATAACTTCCAACAATACTCAGATTATGCAGCTTGTCGTATCCGGACAAATACCAGTCGCCATTGGCGATTCCGGGCTCTTCTGCTGTTCTTCCTGGTGTTTTTTGTTCTGCCCTTGATAAGGTGTAGGAAATCCATCCGGTAAAATCTCCGGTATTTTTTCTAAATAATAATTCCATACCGTACGATCTGGCTTTACCATTTAAAATCACCTGCTCTATATCGTTGTTCGCCAGAATGTCGGCACCGTCAATGTAGTCGATACGGTTTTGGATTTTCTTATAAAATAACTCTCCTTCAAAAGAATAATCACCGTCTTTAAAATTTCTAAAATACCCTGCAGCATACTGATCCAGCAGCTGTGGTTTTGTAAAAGGTCCGCTTGGTGTCCAGATTGTCGTTGGCAGCGGAGACTGGGTATTGGACAACATATGAATGTATTGTGCCATTCTGTTGTAACTGACCTTAACCGAATTATCATCATTAAAAGCATACGATACAGCTACCCGCGGTTCCAGGTTATTAAATTTGCTAATCGTTTTTCCTTTTCCGTAAGCGATACTTCCGGTTGGGGTTCCTTCCTGATAAATATGATATAACGGATTATACACTACCGCATTACCATTTTCATACGTATTGATATTTTCATCGCCTAAACGATAAAACATACTGTAACGAAGCCCGTAACGAAGGTTCAGTTTCTTTGTAATCTGGTGCTCGAAATCCAGATAGGCCGAGGATTCTAAGGCATATTTTTTATCCAGTTGCTTATAATTGAATTGCGAATCAGGGCTCGTAGGCTGCACGGTACCCGGATTAAAATCATAATACTGACCATCAATTCCGTAGTTTAGCTTTAACTTTTCTGAAACGGTATGATTCCACGTATATTTAAGACCATAACTGGCAATTCTGTTGTCCCACTCAAAGTTTTCGCTCTGCAGGCCCAGATTAAATTTATAATCACTGTAGAAAACAGACAAATTGGTATTTACCTTATCCGAAAATTTATGCTTCCAGCTTAAGATTCCCATTGTATTTCCATAAGTACTGGCAAAACGATCGTTGATGTCGAAAACATCATTTCCGAAATATCCGGAAAAAGAGATTGTATTATTGGCGCCTAAACGGTAATTCAGCTTCGCATTCAAATCATAAAACATGGCTGAATTTTTGTTGTCTGCCAGCTTTAAAAATAAATGGGCATACGAAGCACGTCCTGCAATAATAAAAGAACCTTTTTCTTTCTCGATCGGTCCCTGTACCAATAAACGGCTTGAAATTAAACCAATACCACCGTTAACCTTGTAGTTTTCAAAATCCCCGGTTTGCTGGCTGACGTCAAGGACAGAGGAAACGCGTCCTCCAAATTTAGAGGGAATACCGCCTTTGTATAAATCTAATCCATTTACAACATCGGCATTAAAAATGGAAAAGAAGCCAAACATATGAGAGTCGCCATATACCGGGGCACCATCCAGAAGAATCAGATTCTGATCGGCTGCTCCTCCGCGAACATTAAAGCCCGATGAAGCTTCGCCTGCATTCGTAACCCCCGGCAGTGTCAGGATTGATTTTAAAGGATCCGGCTCGCCCATAGCTGCCGGAATCCTTTTGATTTCCTCCATAGAAAGTTTATTGACACTCATTTGGGTATTTCTGACATCAACAGCCTTACTGTTGGTGATAATGACCTGTTCCAGTTCCTGAGTTTCTGCAGCATCCATATAAAAATTGATCTTTGCATCCTCAGCAACCGTAATCTGTTTTTCCTTATTTTTTAATCCCAAATAACTGATCAGAACGGTATAATTCCCTTTGTCCAGTTCTATGGAAAACTTTCCATCAGCATCGGTTGTACCTCCGGACGAAAGTTCTTTAATAAAAATATTAGCTCCTATAACAGGCTGCCTGCTCTGATCAAAAACCTGACCGGTCAGCTTATTTTTTTTTTTAGAGGCTTTTGCTGCTTTTGGTTTGACAAAAATATTGTTGCCCACAATTGAAAACCGGACAGATGCAATTTTATTCAGCTCTCCGATCAGTTTCTCTGTTTCGATCTGTTTAAAGGCCTTTTTTTCTGTAAAATATTTTTGGTTTGTATCGATCTGGTCGGTAAAAGCAAATTTAAAATCGGTCTGATTTTCAATTTGCTTCAGGAATTCTTTTAATGTAACTGTTTTATCGACCGTTACGGTTACGTTTTGAGAAAACATACTCCAACTGAGTAAAAAAAAGCATGCTGAAATTATATGCTTCATGAAATTTTGTATTTTTGAATATTATTAAATGGGAAAGCACTATGCTTTCCTGACTATGAGGAGGATGTGTAGTTTCGCGGCTAGTGCATCCTTTTCTTTTCTACTGAAAAGTAATCTGTTTTAAGGCTTCATTTACTTCAAAGTTTAGGTTATACATTTCTGATATTAATTGAATAATTGTTTTTAAGTCTTCTTTTTTATTGATGCGAACTGTAATACGCTGGTTTTCATATTCCTCCGGAAAAATCACTTTATAGCCATAATTATTCTGGATGTACCTACTGACAACCGTTAGTTTTTCGTTTTCAAAATCAGTAAACCTGTTAAATTCGGTTACTGCCGGTGTATTGTCCTTTCCATAGGTAAATGTCTCACCGGGTACCAGTATCCATTTTTTATCCTGATCGTCGACACTCATTTGAACACTTCCTTCATAAAGCGCTACCTCTACCCCATTTTTCGTATCGCTTTTTACGGTAAAAGAAGTTCCTAAAACGGTAGTTGTCGTTTCGTTGCAAAAAACCTGAAAAGGATGATTTTTGTCTTTTTTTACTTTAAAGTACGCTTCTCCTTCGACTTCAATTTTTCTGTTGATTGAAAAATCAGCTGCGTATTCAATTTTAGAAGCCGGACTTAATTCAACCCTTGAACTATCCGGTAAGAATATGGTTTTTACTGTAGCGGTGGTGTTTTCAACAACATTTCCGGCAATTGAATTGTCGTTTTTCAGTGGATCCTTCAATAAATAAATTCCGGTAGCCGTCAGCATCACAATTACTGCTGCAGCCGCCGCATATTTACGCCATGCAACGTTTTTTTTCTTTGGAGGAAAAACCCCGGAACGGAATGCTTCCCAGGAATCTTCTTTTGTCTTATCAGTATGTGCCATGGGTTTCTCCTCCCATATCTTTCTTAATTCCTCATCCATTTTATTCTCATCCATATCTTTGGGGCGTTATAGTTTTTGACAATGAAATCCCTGCTTCTTAAAAACACCATATACCATTTCCTTGATCTCCCTGTTGGTCTCAATTTTAAGAATATGATACCCTTCTGTATCAAAATTCATGATACAATCAGAAATAACAAATTGAAGGAGTTTTACAAGATAGCTTGCCTCCTCTTTTGTCCTAACATCTGTTTTGTAAACTTCTATATCCATTTCTATGGTTTGTTTTTATAGATAACAAACGAGAACGGAAAAGTTCCTAATGGTTTTCGATTTTTTTTCGAATAAATTTACTGGCAAGATAAATATGATTGGCAATCGTCTTCTCGGAAAGATCCGTAATTGCTGCGATCTCCTTATAGCTAAGGTTTTCCAGTTTGTGTAATGTAAATATTTTTTGCTGCTGTTCGGGAAGCTGATTGATGAAAGTATATAATTTTTCTTTTCTTTCCTCAAAATTTCCGGTATCAATAACTTCGTCTGCCATTTCCACTTTCAAAGGATGAAGCTGAATTATTTTATTTTCCCTGTTGACGTGGTTGATGATAATATTCCGACAGATGGTAAACAATTGTTTATCTAACAAAACATCTTCATGAAGTAATTCCCTTTTATCATAAAGTCTTAAAAAGGTTTCCTGAACAAAATCCTGTGGGGTCAGGACGGAAAAATCAAATCGTCTGGCAATGTGGATCAGTTTATCATAGTAATTGACATAGACTTCTTTGAAGGCTGCTTCATTACCTTTTTTTAAACGTAAGATAAACTTTCTATTGTCCATAACTTAAATACGATGACTACTCTAAAACTTAATGCCTTCACTATTATTGTGTTTTAAAATTCAAAACTGCAAATTTAAAACAAGGAATCCTTGGCATCACCTGGTCTGCTTTACTACTGTAGTAATTTGCAAAGAACCGTAATTTAATCCTATATTTTAAGTATGCCGCGATAAAGTTTTTAGCAATGGCAGCTATTGAAACGCTTTTGATTAGTAGTCACTTTTAAAAATATGTTACAGACCAGAAAGAAGATTTAGTAAAGATCCCGAAACAATTTTTTAAACGGTTTTAATGCCAGCATACGAGGTCTATTTTTATTTTAGTTTGTCCACAACACCGCATTCGCCTGCGCTTCCAGCCTGATTTTTTCACCTGTAGCCCTAACTTGTACCCTATGAGCACCCGCGGCTAAATCAAGAGGTTTTTCTATTCTCCACAAATGCGTACTGATGGTTTCCGGCTTTGGAAATTTAGATATTTTCATACTGTCATATCTTCCCTGACTTTGCAGGTAATACTGTTTTTGCACATTGGGAGAAATCCCTTCGTATTTTGTCATTTCGATCCAGTTTCCTTTATCAAAACGGATGTACACTTTTGTAAATTCATCTGCTGCAAAGACATTGGCATAAATAAAATTATCGTTCAGGATGTTGAGTGTTGTGTCCCATTCATTTACTTTCGGAACTGTAATATCTATTTGTTTTCCATCAGGGGCTCCGGAAACTTTGTAATTGTAGGTATAGCTATCCGGAGTTATTCCGACGGTCCAATACCCTTTCGGCGTGCCGTCATACATTAAGGCAAACGGAATCTGATCCAGATCATGCGGCCCTTCCCACCACGAACCGCAAACGGCTCCGGCCACTAATTCATGAATGGGCTGTCCTGTTTCCCTCGCAAAATATTTATGGTATTGGGTATGCGTATGTCCGGCACTAATCAATACGTTTTTAAAAGGTACTAACGATTTGATGATCCAGTCTTTATCTTCCATCTCCTCGAGCGGAATATGCATGAATAAATGGATTGATTTAAAATTACCTTTTTTTGCTGCAATCAGATTGGTGATGAATTCCTTTTGCATTTCATCAAGTCGGCCTACATATCCTTTTTCATTAACGGGATAAATGTTATTTATGACCAAAAACAATTGTGTTCCGTACTCAAAAGCATAATAGGACGGACCAAAAACACTTTCGAAAGCTTTATCCCTGTCCTGAAAAGCGGTTTCTTTAAAGTTCAGATCGTGATTTCCAATAGTATAAAAAACGGGAGCTCCTATAAGTCCCAAAGTCTCGGAAAGCGGTTTAAAAATGTTTAAATTATCAAAAGAAAGATCCCCAAGCGGCACTATAAAATCAATTTCCTGATCCATTAATTCTTCCGTGACCAATTTTCCGACATGATGAATATCGTCCATAACATCTACCTGCGTATCTCCTAACAAAACCACTTTTAAATCTTTACTTTCTGCATTGGGAATCAGGGGAAAATTATAATTTTTTGCCTCTTTTATTTGATCAAAAGGCACATAAAAGGCAACACTATTTTGTTTGTTTTTCTTCGAAATATAGTTTTCCGGTTTAATGATAAAAACGGTATTCCCTTCTGTTTTTGAAATCGTATATTTTCCTTTCGAATTGGTTCGTACAATATCTTTACCATTAGAAACCAAAACATTAGACAACATTACCTCATCTTTATCAGGAATATCATTTTTGTTTGTATCCACAAAAACCACTCCCGATATTTTGTCGTGCTGCTGTCCAAAAATAAACATACAGCTGCAGGATAGTACTACAGTTAAAATGATTTTATTCATAGCTATTTTTTAACGGAAATTAGAAGTTCATAAAAAACCACAGTTTTATAATTTTCATTGTAAAACTGCGGTTCCTTTTTTTGAAAAACTGTTATTTTGTTCCTAATAATTGTATTATTTTATTGTAAATGTCAATGTTCTGATACACGCCCATAAAATTCTGAGCTCCGGGACCGTAGGCAAAAACAGGCACCGTTACCGAGGTGTGGTCGTTGGTACTGAAACTTCCGTGTACATAACCTTTTTCGATACTGCCGTCTATTAAGGAAAGCCCGCCGGTTTCGTGATCGGCTGTTACAATCAATAAGGTATCCGGATTTTTATCTACAAACTCCATCGCCTGCCCCACCAAACGGTCAAAATCCAGCAATTCACGCACGACATATTCTACATTATTGCTATGACCGCCGTAATCAATCTGAGCGCCTTCAGCCATGATAAAAAACGGATTGGATGTTTTAGAAAAGACAGCTGTAGCTTTTGATAATGATTTCGCTAAAAAATCGCCTCTTCCGTCTTTTCTCGAAACTACAGCAGCATTTTCTAATACTATAAAACGGGCATTACTGATCGTATCCAAAGAACTGAAGTGATCTGAAAAAGTATAGCCTTTTTGCTGTAAGGCTTCCGCCAGATTTTTACCGTCTTTTCGGGATCTGAACTGGTTATTTCCTCCTCCGATTAAAATATCAGACGGATTGGATAAAAAATCTGCGGCAATTGCTTCATTATAACTTCTGTCCGACTGATGCGCATAAAAAGCAGCCGGTGTAGCGTCTGTAATATCACCACAAGAAATAATAGCGGTTTTATACTTTTTCTTCGCCAGTAGCTGCGTTATGGACTCCAATGGTTTTCCTTTTTCATCGACGCCAATAAAACGGTTATTGGTCTTATGACCGGAAGCCATAGCAGTGGCTCCTGCTGCCGAATCGGTGATGTAACTATCTGAAGATTTGGTAATCGAAAATCCCTCTGTCGGAATATTAAACATGTTTAATCTTCCTTTGTTGGCCGTGTACCCTGCATAAATCTGGGTCAGTCCCATTCCGTCACCAATAAGAAGAATCACATTTTTCGGACGCTTATTTTTTGGAAATACCGTACCATTTTTAGGAACATAGGTTTCGTAAAATTCGGTGTTCTGATAAAAAGTAGATTTAATGTTTTTGATGAATTGTGTCAATGCCGAAGTATTATCCGTCGCGATGTAATCTACATGCAGATTCATTAAAGTCATCCACGTATTCACATTATCCTGTGTCGACCAGAATCGGATTTTTTTATTTTCATCGTGTACTTTTTTAATGATGGCCTGTATTTTCTCGGAATCGTCCTGGGTTAATACGCCTTTGCCATTCCAGACAGTCAGTTCCTTCAAATCCTCACTAATCATTTCTACTTTTGAAAGCTCCTCTGCAGTATAGGTTTCGTTGAGTCTTCCGTCAAAATAAATAAAGGACGGATACTCCTTCCATTTTGAGGGAGCCGGCCTGTTGCCGGAAATAATAACTTTAAAATTTTTGTTTGAAATGAGTTCCGGAAAAGCATTTAACTGTTCAATGATTACTTTTAAAGTGGTCTCTGCATCCGACTTGATATCAATCATTAAAATTAAAGGCTTACCGCTTTTATACGCTTTGCCGCCCAGCGCTTTAAATTTCAGTAAAAGCGGCTCCAGATAAAGGTTTCGAAGTGAATTGGCGGGATTGATTTCCTGCGAAGTATGGGCCACAATCAGATCGTTTTTGACCAGAAAAACATCGGCTTCGATAACACCGGTTTCATTGGCATAGGCTTCATAAAAAGGAAGCGGACTAGCGTAATCATTATGAGAATGAATATTAACAGAACTGTATTCTTGTGCCTGAGCGAAAAGGCAAAAATGGAGGCAAAAAAGGGCGATTATTTTTTTCATTTGTGCTAGTGTTTATTCTTTTGAAAAGCTGTAGATAAACTTCAACAAAAAGAACATAAATTATTGATATTCATAAAAATACATTTCAATTCTTACAATAAAAAATGTATGTATTTGTATGGTGAAAACACAAACCAGTCCTTTACTAAAAGACTGGTCTGTGGTTATTGATAAGTCATTTGTTTTTTGTTACGACTGCAGACTGCTTTAAGCCTGCAGCGTAAAAAAAAACAAACTAAACGAAACTACTATTTACCAGCCTTTATTCTGAAATAAAGCGCCTTTGCTTACTGCAATTTCATCTGGCGGTATTGGCCATACATGGTGAATGGCAGGATTAAAATTACGGGCAGGATAAATCACTGTTCCGTCATAATGGTGTAACGGTTTTGCGTAGGTCGCCTGCGCATCGCCCCAACGTACTAAATCGTAATGACGGTCGGTCCATTCTCCCGCTAACTCACAACGTCTTTCTCTTTTCAGATCAGTCATGGTAGCTCCCGAAATACTGGCAAGACCTGCACGGTTGCGAATCATATTTATTTCGGTATCTGCATTCTGCCCTTTCATTAATTTTGATTCCGCCAGCATCAGGATCACATCAGCATAACGCAATAGTGGTACATTCAGTGCTGTTGACGGTTTATCACCGTTGGCATTTACATAACGAATGTCGATTCCTCCAGAGTTCGTTTTTGGATAACCGAAAGGCTCCATATATTTTTTAAACTGATACCCCGTTCTGTTACTTGAACTCACGACATATTTCCCTACGTTAAAAGTTGCTAATTCACCGAAGTACATAAACTGATCGCCTTTTTGTAAAATCGTGGCAGTACGTCTTTTATCAGCAGGGTCATAAGCATCAAATAATTCTTTGGTTGGGTAAAAATTTCCCCAGCCGTTGTAAACTCCCCAGCCTTTATCTTCCAGGCAAACTCCGGGAAAGATCGATCCAAGTGACGTATTCTCAGCACTTGAAGTAACCGACCAAATGTATTCTGAAGACCAGTTATTCTTGATTTTAAAGACATCTTCAAAATTAGGAAGCAACGCATGTTTACCACTGTTTACGATCATGTTGGCATATTTGATCGCATTGTCCCAGTCTTTTGCATAGAGATACGTACGAACTAAATAGGCCCAAGCCGCAGTTTTGTGCGCACGTCCGTAATTGTCTGTGGTCAGTTCATTAAAATAAGGCAGCAAGTCGGCCGCTTTTTGCAAATCAGCCGCGATATAAGCATAATTTTCTGCTACATTTTTTGCACGCGGTACATACACATTAGTTGGGTCATTTCGATCCTGAATCGGAATTCCGGCGCGATCATCGCCATAGTGATAGGCCAATTCTAAATGCATGACAGCATGGTTGAAATACGCTTCACCCAGCATCATGTTTCTCGTTTTTTCATCTAATGCAATGTTTGGAACATTACGGATTACGTCATTACAGCGTTTCATGACTTCGTAATGCAGCCTCCAGATATCTTTCGTATCGGATTCTGATCCGTCTACGATGAAATTTTTAATACGTTCTGCATTTTGTCTTGGTTTGGTTCCGATATCATCACTGGCATTATTCAGCCAGAAAAAACCACGTCCATACATATTATCATCCGAATACAAGGCATAAATAGCATTTACGCCTGCCTTTGCATCTGCGGGTGTTTTCCAGAAATTCCCACTCGAAGGAGCTCCCTGAGGCACCAGATCAAGTTCGCTTTCGCAAGCTGTCGTACCTAGCAGCATGGTAAAACTCAATAATAAAATACTTATTTTTTTCATTTTGTTTGTTTTAATATTTTTTAAAAAGTTGCGTTTACACCGGTCATATAAATTCTTGAAAGCGGATATTTCCCTAAATCCAGACCGAAATTGTTCAGTCCAACTTCAGGATCCATTCCCGAGTATTTAGTAATTGTGAAAAGGTTTTGGGCGGAGATAAAGAATCTCAGGTTTGCTTTTCCGTGTAACCAGCTGTCTTTAACCGTGTAACCAATAGCCACATTTTTCAATCTCAGGTAATCTGCCTTTTCAATATAAAAATCAGAGATTCTTCCGAAGTTATTGTTGTTGTCCGTTGCTGAAAGTACCGGTATTTTTGTATCTGTGTTCTGCGGTGACCAGGCATCTTTCGACTCTGCCAGCAAATTGTACCCCGGGAAAGAACCATTCAGACCCGTATATTTTACAGCATTAAAAACACTGTTACCGGCTGCTCCGCTTAAAAAGATATTCATATCAAAGCCTTTATACCTGAAATTGGTATTTAAGCTGAAGGTTGTTTTTGGAAAAGGATTTCCTAATACGACCCTGTCATTGTTATTGATCACACCGTCTCCGTTTACGTCTTTAAACTTCATGTCTCCCGCAACGGCATTCGGCTGATAGACTACACCTGATTTGTTTACATATGCTTTTGCTTCTGCAGTACTTTGAAACAGTCCGTCTGTGGCATAGCCGTAAAAGGCTCCTACCGGGCTTCCTACCTGATAGATATTCGCTAAAGGCAAACTACGAACCCTGCTTATATTAAGCGGCTCCAGGGAAGTTAAATCATCTTTGATGGAAACAATCTTGTTGTGTAAAAAAGCAGCATTTGCTGTCACATCAAATTTAAATTCGCCTCGTGTTTTCTGATACGTAAGACTTGCTTCAAGACCTTTATTTTCTACATCACCTGAATTTACGATGCGACCTAATGGTGTTCCTGCCACTCCCGGCAGCTGATCGCGAACCAGCATGTCTTTGTTGGTCTTTTTATAAACATCTACAGAACCTGTAAGTGTATTGTTGAAAAGGCTGAAATCCAAACCTAAGTTGGTTTGCTCGGAGCTTTCCCATTTTAAAGCCGGATTTGATAATTCGCTTTCGGAATACCCGTAATTAATCACCGGAGTAGAGCCGATTAAAGCAGAAGTCTGGTTTAACGGTACACTAAACTGGTAAGGTCCAAGGTTTCCTAAATTTCCGATTTCTCCCCAGCTCGCACGTAATTTTAAATTGTTTACTGTTGACGTCATGTTTTTCATAAATCCTTCTTCAGAGATCAGCCATCCTGCAGAAACAGAAGGATATACTCGCCAACGGTTGGCTGACGTCAGTTTTGAAGTACCGTCACGACGCACAATTCCGGAGAATAAATACTTTTGATTAAAATCATAATTTAACCTTCCCACATAAGAAGAAATAATCTCTTCTGACATTCCCGCTCCCAACTGTTGAATTAATTTTGCATTCAGTAAATAACGTTGTGAAGGATCTTCATTATCAAAGCCTGTACCCGATACACTGTAAAAATCTCTTTTCGTGTCCTGATAAGTATATCCTGCCAAAGCTTTAAAATTATGTTTCCCAAATGATCTATCGTACGAAAGTGTCTGCTCACC
The DNA here is from genome assembly GCF_009674775.1 of Flavobacterium sp. LC2016-23. Lineage (GTDB taxonomy): Bacteria > Bacteroidota > Bacteroidia > Flavobacteriales > Flavobacteriaceae > Flavobacterium. The sequence goes on from NZ_WKKE01000023.1 coordinate 82,713, forward strand.
CAATAAATCGGTTGTAGTAGAAGTCGTTTGCGTTAATCTGTTAAAGTCAAATACTTTACCCGGCTCTGTAATCTTCACCGTAAAATCTTTGTAATCATTCTGGATTCTGGTATATCCCCAGTTGGATTTAATTTTCAGGCCTTTAATAATTTCCCATTCCGCATAAGGATTGATCAGTATCGTTGAAATTGGATTGCTGTTATCCAGTCTTTTCAGATACGCCACCGGATTGATTACGTCCCCGTACGACCCTATATATTTCTCCGGAACCCCACCAAATTGTCCGGAACCGTCTTCTCTGTATACTGTTGCATTTGGCGGATATAAGATCGCTCCTAAAATGGCCCCTGTATAAGCACTGGAAGTGTTGGCGCTCTGACCATTCGTTAAGGAATACGTCAGGTTTTCTCCTATGGTAAAATTGGGTGCCAGCTTGAAAGAAGAATTTGCTCTTGCGGTATAACGGCTTGCATCTGTATTTAACAGGATTCCTTCGTTTTTACGGTAACTTCCCGACAGGAAGAAATTCGATTTTTCGGTTTTTCCGTTTACCGAAACAGACAAATCCTGAATTTCACCTGTCTGAAAAATTTCATCCATCCAGTTGGTTTTAGTGATTCTGGCAGTAGGTTCAAATGCCGGATCAAAAGCAGGTATTCTTGGTAATCCCGCGTTATCCCTGGCCGTGTTCATCGCGTCTGCATATTCTGCGGCATTAAGTACTTTCAATTTTTTGGCTACACTCTGAAAACCTCCCTGATAGTTCACATTTACATTCAGACGCTCCGAAGTTCCTTTTTTAGATGTAATTAAAATCACCCCTCCGGAAGCTCTTGCTCCGTAAATGGCTGCTGAAGCCGCATCTTTCAAAACACTGATCGAAGCAATATCATTTGGGTTAATCGTATTCAGTGAACCACTGTAAATAATTCCGTCCAGTACAATTAAAGGCGTTTCTGCATTTAGCGAACCAATACCACGAATATTGATGGTAGGTTCTCCTGTAGGGTCACCTCCATTATTAATAACCGTAACACCAGCTACTGTACCCTGAAGCAAATCGGCAGCAGAATTATACGTTCTGCTCGAGGTTTCTTTCATCGAAACAGATCCTACAGCCCCTAGTACTTCATTCTTTTTGACACTTCCGTATCCCATTACCACCACTTCCTGTAATTGTTTTACATCGGCGGCTAATTTGACATTCAGGTTCTTTTTGCTCTCCGTAACTTTGATTTCCTGCGTAACATAACCCACATAGGAAAAAATCAGCAAAGCTTCAGAGGAATTGATTTCCATGGTAAACGTTCCGTCAAAATCGGTCGTTGCCGTTGCACTTGACCCTTTGTCTTTAATGCCTACTCCCGGCAAAGGCATCCCGTCATCACCGCCAAAAACAGTTCCGGATACCGTAATTTTGTTTTGTCCGGCATCGCTGATTTTCTGATTTCTCTTAATAACAATGTTGTTGCTGATAATTTCATATTTCAGAAAAAAACTGCTGCAGATCTTATCCAAAGCATATTCCAGCGTTACATCGTTCAGTTTTAAACTTGCTTTTTGATTGGTATTGATCTGATTGGCTTCATACATAAAATGTACATCAACCTGTTTTTCAATTTTTTGGAGAATGTTTTTTATATTTTCATTTTCTACTTTTAATGTTATTCTTTTATCCATATCGACATTTCCGGCTTTTGCCGTTACTCCGATAAAAAATAAAGCAATGAACAGAATTAATTGAGGCATAACGCCTTTTTTAATGCTTTGACACTTTGCGACGTACCGCATTTGTTTTTCATTCATAATGGTGTTGTTTTGATTTTTTTTTGATTGTTTGTGTTTATTGTTAGGTAAGGCTTTGCGTCTATTGAATTCTGTACACTCCCGATTCGATTTTATAATTGGCATTGATGATATTACACACCAATCCGATGACCTGCTCCGCCGGAAGTTCCTTGAAGTAGGCACTTATCCTGAGCGCATTGAGATTCTTGTTTTCAATGGAAATGGCAACATTATAATTGCGGTTGATCGTTGCTATAACCTCGGGAAGAGGTGTATCCTCAAAAACGATAATATTTTTTCTCCACAGTGAAATGGAGTTCATCGGAATATTAATGAAGGCATGCAGGCTGCTGTTTTTCGATTTGAAAACAACTTTTTGGCCCGGCGTTACATACACGTTCTCATCCGTTACCGTCGATTTCACATTTACTCTTCCCGTGAGAACTGAAACTTCCTGTGTGGCCTGGCCCGGATAGGCCTGCACATTAAAACTGGTGCCCAGTACTTTGGTATCCATCTTGTCTGTGTGAATGATGAAAGGATGCTTTTTATCTTTGGCAACATCAAAAAAAGCTTCCCCTGTTAAATACACTTCACGGGTGTCCCCTTTAAATTTACTCGGGTATTTTAAAAGGCTGCCTGCATTAAGCCAGATCTGTGTTCCGTCGCTTAGTGTTATTTTGGTATGTTCGCCCGGTTTTGCGGCATATTGTCTGGTGGTGATGGTTTCTGAATTCAAAAAGAAGAATCCCGTTAATCCGGCTGCAAGCAAAAGAGAAGCTGCCATTATCCAGTTTCTGCTGTTTAGGAAAAATACCTTATCTGATTTTTTGATCGCTCTGATTTCTTTTTTAAGTTTTGAAATATCCGATGCAATAACAATCCCTTCTGCGGATATTTCTTCCGGGTTATCGTACCAGTTGTTCCACATTTGCTTTCCTTTTAAAGAAGGCTTACCTTCTAAAAAAGATTTTATATCTTGATGTAATTTCTCAGGCATTATAATTTTTTATAGCTTTAATAATAAGTCTCGGGAATTCCGGTTTCAGGTAGGCGCTCCAGGTTACGCTTTTGTTAAGAAAATAAAAGAGGGCCGGGAGTTGAAATCTCGTTTTAGTTAAAATCACCCAAATAAAGTCGCATGAATTTTAAAGCATAGCTAATATGATACTTCACGGTCTCATGCGAAACATTCAGTTCTTCTGCTATTTCTTTATTGGAATATTGTTTGAAACGGCTCAGGATAAAAACCTCTTTGGCTTTTTTAGGCAGTAAGGAGGTCGCTTTGTCTAAAGCTTCCTGAAGTTCATCATGATAAATAGATTCTTCGGTAGTATTATCAGATTCTTGAAGAGAAGAATTTCGATCGGAAACCTCCTTAATATATTGATCATTCACCATATTGGACCTGATGTAATCCAGCGTCACATAACGTACTGAAGTATACATATAGGCCGAAAACTTTTTCTGAATGATTAGGGTTTTACGTCGCTCCCAGATCGTGGTAAAAACTTCCTGAACAATCTCTTCCGAAATTGGAATCGATTTCATTCGCTGGTAAACGAAGCGGACCAGTACATCTCTGTATCGGAAATACAATTCATCAAAAGCTCTGTCTTTTCCTTGTTTCAATAATTCAACAAGCTCTTCGTCAGTGTATTTTTTATACATAATACATCACTTTTGCCGCAGTTGCCAAATAAACGGTTTTTCGTAAAAAACAGGATTGGATTGTTTTTCTGCAATGTATTCTTACTCTAAAAAACGACATATATACAAGTATTGGGTTCTTATAATATGTCTCCAAAATTAGTCCTGAGGGTAGGTCAAAAAGGTTACGTTTACATTAATAAAAAGGTCGGATTACTAAACATATTATTAACATTCGACCTTAAATGTTATCCCAATGTGGCGGGGCAGAAAGAATAAACTTACTTATGGATAAAGTATAACCGGAGTTAAAAATAAAACTCATGAATCTGAACTATTTTACTGCTATTACCCTACGGCCAAATTGATTTATGAAATAAGGAATAAGGAACAAACCGCATTTAAAACTGTTGTACGCACAGTTTAAAATTCTACAAAAAAGGCTTCGAAATTTTCGCACAAAAAAACAGGTACTTATACGCGATTCTAAAAAATAAATCTTTAATAACTTCGATGGCAAATCTTTCACTTAAGAAGTACGCTAAGAAACATTTAAAGTACAATTAGTTTAAATCATTCGGATGATAACGAACAATTTTAAAACTGATTAACAAGAGATTATCAAGTAAAATATTGGATTCAAAACATTTAAATTCTTTATAAAATAAATATCTAATTTATAAAACTACAAATTATGTTTAATTCTCCCGTACTGGATACTGCCATTGGTTTGGTTTTTATATTCCTGATATACAGCTTACTTGCCACTTCCATAAATGAAGCTGTTTCTACCCTCTTTGGATTGAGAGCCAGAATGCTCAAAAAAGGAATTGTCGAGAGCATGCTGGCCAATAGCCCACGCAAAAAATGGCTTTGGCTGGATACAGCGAAAAGAATTGGTGAAACTATTTTAGAGCCGTTTAAATTAATTATAGGTTACAAACCAATTCCAAATGATAAATTGGGTGATAAATTCTACAATCATCCCTTAATAAAAAATTATGGCTACAGCAATAGAAATTCGATTCCTTCCTATATATCCAAAGAAAATTTCTCGACAATATTAATTGAAGTCTTAAAGGATTATTGGGAAAAACACAAAGAAGCTGTCATTAGTTATGCCAAAGAAAAAAAAACCGATCTAAATCTGGAAGAAGCTCCGACTATTACAAAAATCTATTATTTGGTCGAATATCTACTTAGTGATGATGCCCTAAATTTAAAAGCTCAATTCAAAGAAAAACAAATTGATATTGACGAAGAAACCCTTCAAATTCTTCAGCTTCATTTAAAGAAAAGCTACTTAAATCTTGAAATATTTACTAAAAAAATTGAAGGATGGTATGACGACAGTATGGACAGAATTAGCGGATGGTATAAAAAACAGGTTCAGCTGTGGTTATTTTGCATAGGATTGACCATCGCAATTTGTTTTAATGTTGATATCATCGAAATTGCCGGTAAAATAAGTACCGATAAAGACGCCAGAGACAAATTGGTAGAAATGGCCATAAAAGAAGCCGATGCATTAAAAGATGACCCCCGAGTACAAACCTTGCAAACGAATTCTGAAAAAAAAGACAGAATTGGGAAACAACAACAACAACAACAACAACAACAACAACAACAACAACAACAACAACAACAGGAATTAAACGATTTACTCGAAAAATCTAAAAATCAAAGGGATAGCATTAAAAAAGAACTAAATGGAAGAATTAAAGATGCCAACAATTTACTGGCTGTAGGCTGGGGTGATTATGGTTTTAAAAAGGATAGCCAGCAGTATCATAAAAAATATCATTACAGTTATAAACAGATTAAAGATTCTATAATCAGACAAGACCACATAGTACTAAAAGCAAATGATACCCTTGCATTATATAAAAAGGCATTTAACGTCTTATACAAATCGAAACAATATAGAATAAAAACCCACTATATTTTAACCAATTTCTACAAAGGAAGGAAACCATTAGGCTTTTTACTACTGGCATTCGGTGTATGTTTAGGTGCTCCGTTCTGGTTTGATTTATTACAAAAAATTATTAAAGTCAGGGCTACAGGAAAAAAAGAAACTACCGAAAATAGCGGAAGCAATACAGTAACAGAAAACCTGCCCGTTCAGGTAACAGTGAACAACAATACTAACCCTGAAGCAGTAGGATAGCCATGGAACGATATATAGTAATTGTACCCCGACTTAATGTGCGCAAAGCTCCTGTAACGGAATTTACAGATCAAAATATTTCGCTTCCTACGGTTAGTAAAGGAGTGATATTGAATTTGGAGGAATACAAAGATGTTCCTAACCCCAATTTAGGGAAATGGTATAAAGATAGTCATGGACAGTTTTATTGGGGAGGCGGATTGAAATTAATGGATCCTGCATTAGCTTCTGATGCATCTCTCAATGAGTATCCATGGTGGCTAAAAAACAATTTATACTCAATCCCTGATTTATGGAAAGAAAAAAACGAAACCAAAGTCACTATTGCTTTATTAGATACAGGTATTAATGAACATATTGATTTTAATTTTAATAACATAATCGGATATAATTATCTAGAAAACACGCCAAATTATAAAACAGATGTCCATGGTCACGGAACTCACCTTGCGGGTATTATGACTGCACAGGGAAAAATATCTTATGGTGTTGCCCCTACCGCTAATTTATTTGTTGCAAAAGTTTGTGACAATCAGGGAAGACCTGTATTTAGTGCTGTAAAAGAAGCACTTGAAAATATACTAAATGAAAAAAATGGCGCGAAAGATATAGACATTATTAACATGAGTTTTGATCTGGCTGTGGGTAAAAAAGATGTCGTAAATATCAAACTGAAACAGGAAATTGAAGAACTGATAAAAGAAATTGCAAATAAAAAAAAATGTCTTTGTGTTGCAGCTTGTGGCAATTCGGGTGAATATTTTGATTTACCGCTTGAGTATTCTCCTGCTTATCTGGACGAAGTAATTTCTGTCGGGGGATTTAAAGAAAATTTTAGTCGTGATCCGATTTCTAATAAATCCGTTAATTTAGATATACTAGGGCCTTCCAGTGGCATTATTTCATTGAAAGGCAAAAATGAAGTGGTAATAGATGGCGGAACGAGTCAGTCTGCTGCATTTGTAAGTGCAGTATGTGCTTTAGGCATTCAAAAACTCAAAAGCAAAGACATGTACTCTGAAAAATTACTAAAAAACCTTTTGTACAAAACTGCCAAAATACTGCCCGGCCAGGTACCCATTGAATATGGCCACGGTCTAATAAATCCAAATTATTTTATCTCACTCCTGTAAAAATTGATTTTATGAAAAAATATCTTTTAATCATCATTATTATGTTGTGCAGCATAGCTGCAAAAAGTCAAAATGCATACTACGACGCGATTACATTAAGGCAATATATTGTAAAGGATGCCAACACCGGAGAATTAAAATTTATTGATCCCGCAAACAGTACAGATCCCGATATCAAAACAAAAATTGATGAATATTTTAATTTAATTAATAACAATTATTATAATTCAAAATACAAATCGCCAAAGAGTTTGCATAGCATGTTAGGCAATTCAGCCAGCCCTGACTATAATCCCTTTTTGGAAGAATACTTATATCCTGCAGCCTCACTGAGCGGAGAAACAGATCAGAGAGGTCCGTCTCAAAAATTTAACCTGACCGCAATAGGCAAAACCGATGTTACCAAATTTGCCGATGGTCTTGCACAATTTATAGTAGACCGAACCAAAAAAGAACTGCAGGCTGCCTTTTTTGATCGCTTTGCAGAAGAATTAAAAAATAAGAAATATAAAGATATACAAATTCTTTTCCCTGCTACTTTTCAAGTTATAAAGCATTTGCCAGACATTATCTACAGCTATGAACCCTATATTGAACAACTCAGAGAAGCTTTTGGTATTGATTTAGCGGCTATTTATCCGCATTTAGAATATGTTTTAAAAAATGGTCAGTACTCCGGGTTTTTTAATAATCATCTGGAATTGAAATCCATTTGCCTAACAGCGCTTTACTATGCGAACGGTCTCAAAAAAGGTACACATATTGGTGTTTTATTACAAGATTATGATCCCTCTAAATATCAATTTAGCGACGCAGAGACAGACACAATTAAAAATAATGCTATTCAGTTCATTCAGGAAGTATCAAAATCACTGCGAACTAATGAAGTCGGTTCTAAAGAATACTGGGTAAAAGCAGAAGATGTAAAAAAAATGATGGATGATCCTGTTACTTTCAATATTTATTTGGGGCTGTTGTACCAAAAAGTATCTTCCATTAATGTTAGTTATACTGGAAATATAACCTATAAAAAATTGATCGAAAATGCTGATGATGCTAAGAATTTTATAACGGCATTAGTTTCTGCAATTGAGGATGCTCAGGAAGAATTAAAAAATATTCAAAAGGCAGATGCGACTATTGAAGAGTACGCTAAATCATTTACTGCTGCCACAAAAGTACTCAGAGTCTTTAAAGACAGTCCCTTTATAATTGATTTCTGCAATACCAATTTCAAAGATGAGGAAAAAAATAAAATTACCCAATTTTGGGAATATTTTGATACGATTGTTGATGGTTCAAACGCTGCTTTTTCTTTGTATACCAATATAAAAGCAAAAAATTATAGTCTGGCAATGGGTAATGCAACAACACTTTACCGATTGCGGTTTAACCCCGAAGTTTTAGACAAAAAGAATCAAAATATAAAAAAAACAGTAAACCAGATTATAGATTTCCTTAACGAAAAAGGAGCTTTTATAGCTGCTGTCGCTAAAGCTCAAAACTCTACTGAGGTTTATAGTGCTATTGATAAAATTGCTGCACCGGTTGGCAGTTCCAGAGTAAAACGATTATCCCATACCAACGTAGCAGTCAATGCCTATTGCGGCTTCTTTTTGGGACGAGAAATTATTGATGATTTACCTTCCGACGGTAAAGATATCAATACTTATGGCTTAACTGCCCCTGTTGGTTTCTCGTTTAGTAAAGGAAATAGCTTTTTACCCTGGCCTTTTCATAAGATCATACCTGCTAAAGGCTGGTCTTCTAGTCTTTTTGTCTCGGTAATTGACCTGGGGGCTATCGCAGCCTACAGATTTAGCAATGAAACCACAGAACAGGTTCCTACAATACAATTAGCCGATATTTTTTCACCTGGAATTTTTTGGTCAGTTGGTATTCCAAGAACCCCCATATCCTTAAGTCTTGGAGGGCAAGTTGGTCCCAATCTAAGAAAAGTAAATGACACTACAAATGATTATTCAAAAAACACGTACTACAGGTTTAGTTTTTCTGTTGTAGTTGACATACCACTACTTAATCTCTACACCAAGTCTAAATAAAAAACACATTTTATTAGTACTAAAATAAATTCAGTACTCTTTCAAAAAATATAAACTATTGTAAGGCCAATTCCGAAGATAATTCGGTTTTGGCTAAACAATTATCTTTTAAAAAATTGCTAAAATTCCTAACTCCTTTTTATATAAAAATAGTAGGGAATCTGATTTTGTTTAAAATTTTATTTTCAGAAATAATTTATTGTTTCAATGCGCGTCATTACTTTATTTCCCCCAGGTCAGGTAGCAGCTTCCAAAAGTAAAACCGGCACCGAATGCGGTAAATAATAATCGGTCTCCTGATTTGAAATCATTTTGAAAGTCCCATAAACACAAAGGTATCGTCGCGGCTGTTGTATTGCCGTATCGTTCTATGTTTACTTTTACCTTTTCCATGGGTACATTTAGGTTATTGGCCACTGCATTTATGATCCGGATATTGGCCTGATGCGGTATCACCCAGTCAATATCTTCTACTGCTAAATCATTGCGATCCAGAATTTCATTGCAGGTATTGGTCATGCTTTCTATAGCATGTTTGAAAACGGTCTTCCCGTCCTGTTTTACAAATTGTTCGCGGTTTTCTATGGTGTCTTTATGAAAAGGTTTCAGAGAACCTCCCCCGGAAACGGATAGAAATTCGCTGCCCATTCCGTTTGTTTTTAAAACAAAATCTTTTAGTCCGTTATTTTCGGAAGGTTCCAGTAATATGGCACCTGCGCCATCTCCAAACAAGATACAGGTATTTCGGTCTGTATAATCGATAATCCTGCTCATGGTATCTACACCAACCACAATTATTTTTTTATGTCTTCCTGATTCTATTAAGGATGCTGCTGTTGATAAAGAGTATAAAAAACCACTACAGGCTCCGTTAAGATCAAAACCCCAGGCATTTGTAAGTCCTGCTTTATGACATACTACGGGAGCAGTCGGGGCAAGTAATTTATCTGGTGTTGCTGTTGCTACTATTAAACAATCAATTTCTGAAGGATCTGTACCCGAATTTTTCAGCAGGTCATTTATCGCTTCTATAGCCATATCTGAAGTTGCTTTTTCAGGATCGGTCAAAATACGTCTTTCTTTTATTCCGGTTCTCGATACAATCCATTCATTAGAGGTATCGACCATTTTTTCAATTTGGTAATTATCTAGTACCGTGTCTGGAACATAGCCACCTACTGCAGTAATGGCTGCTAAATTATTTTTTGTCATTGCTAACGAATGTTGTTTTTTTATTGCAGAAGTCTGCAAATGTAAAAGTACCCCTACCGTTTTTCCTAAAATTTTCAGAATTCATATAAATGGTTTTATTAAGAGCCATATTATTCCTATTTTAAAATTTTAACAGCTATTTTTTTATTAACAAAATTTAATATTGATATAAAAGCCGAAAGCATTTTTGCAGATTTACCGGGAGGTAATAACCTGCAAAGGTATAAAAAAAGTTGATTAAGCCATGTTTTTTTATGGCTTAATCAACTAAAAAGAAATAGGACACGCATAAGGGATTCAATTACTCAGTCTTATTCATCAGTTAGAAACCCGTTTAATACGCATAACATTTACCGGATCGACCAACAGTTCATCAATCCTTTTTGCAAAACTCTGAAAATGATCGGATTGAATATGTGCCTCAAATGCGGCTTCATTTTCAAATTCTTCACTCATATAAAAAGTTCCCTCTTTAGCGTAATCTTCATAAAGTATATATTCCGTACAGCCCGGTTCTTTTCTGGTAGGTTCTATTAAGTTAAGCAATGCGTCTTTTAATGCTTGATTTTTACCTGGTTTCGCTTTTAAGTGGGCAATGGCCCTAAATGTATTTTTCATGATTATTTTTTTTTATCCTAATAATGCTGTGCCGCTTAACAATCTGTCCACCAAACCATAACAGCCAATCAGGATGATAATGAGGTAACCAATGGCCAATAAAATCAAACATCTGAAAATAGACGGCCAGTATGACAGGCCTATATGCTGTTGCTGATTTACCATATAAATTGCAGTAATCGCTTTGTTAAGTGTATTCCAAAACCAAACTAACAACGATGTTATTCCAACGAAGAATAAATTGATCAGTATAAATTTCAATTCGTAATGAGCAAGCAACAGGTCAACAAGAAAAACAATTCCAATGATCACTGAGCTAATAACAGCCATCCTACTTGTTACTTTAAACCATTTAAACATGTATTCTGTTTTTAAAAATTAAAAGTCGGATCAAAATGATTTAGCCATTTCCGGATTGCAGGTTTTTATCGGTAGCTAATCAGGATTATTTATTATATTGTTCCTCTGAATTATCAATTGGAGTATTCGGGTCATTCTGTATCAATCTTGCGATATCATCTTTTCGCATGTAGACTACTCCTGACTTCGTTTTGGTATATTTTATAAACTGTTCCATTGCATTTACAACAGCCGGAGATCCTCCAATACGATCATGAAAACTAACAGACATCATTCTTCGTTTTGTAGCGCCTTCTTTATAGAGCTGATCAAATTCTAATTTTAACTGATTTAAAAATTGATCCGGACTCCAGTGTTTCCCTTCAATATTTACGATATCGTTGTTACGAAGTGTGTATGGAATCACAACAAATCTTTTTCCATTTACCATGGTGATAAAAGGTTCATCATGGCTCAGATCATCGATATGGTATAAAAAACCAAGCTCCTGAAGTACTTTTAGTGTATTGGGCCCTCTTCTCAGCCAATTGCTATTATATCCTACCCCTCTTTTTCCTGTTATGGCTTCCACAGTATCAATTCCTTTTTTTACAAAGGCCAATTCATCAGCATAACTTTTATTCCATTGGTTGTCCCACGTCATACCGTGTGCTGCAATTTCATGACCCTGATCGGCAATTGCTTTTGCCACTTCCGGGTATTTTACTGCTGCTTGTCCAACCACATGAGAAGTTACTTTGATATCGTATTTTTTCCATAGATCAAGCATGCGATAGATGCCTTCTTTCCCTCCGTACCGGAACCAGCTGTCTGCCGCCAAATCAGGCTGTCCTTTGGGCAATGGGTTTCCCGAAAAAGGGCTTTCTGCGCCTTCCGGCTGTCCGCCGGTTTCGAATTGCATCGATACTGAAATTACTAACTGAGCACCATTTGGCCAGTAACTTTTAGACTTTTCTTTCGTCTGACTGATTCCTATACAAGAGGCCAACAACAAAACCATTGCTAACAAACCTCTGACAGATACGTGATTTTTCATGTCTTTTTTTATTATTTGTAAGACAAAATTAGAACTACAGCCCTAATTATTCAGGTAAAAATCAATTGTAATTTTGTAAAAATCAATTCCCTTAATCCGGATAAATAATAAAATAAAGATTACAAAAACAGGCCTCTGCAAATCTTTTTTTCAGGATTCTTAATCGGGCGAATAAGCCGCACCCGGGCTTACACCTCTGTACTTTTTGTACAGTTTATTGAAATGACTCGCATCTGTAAAACCTAGTTTGGCGGCTATTTCATTAATGTTCAGGCGACTGTTTTTAAGTAATTGATCGGCAGACTTCAGCTTCGTTTGTATAATGTGCTGCTGAATCGATACCCCGCTATGCTTCTTTACATAAATACTGATGTAATTGGGCGACATTGCGAAATGCTTTGCAATATTTTCGACACGCATTTTTTCGGCGTCCAGTGCATACAACCGCAGATAACCCAATATTTGATTCAGTCTGTCGAGCTCGGTATTACCCGGACATTTTTCACCATATGCAGTTGTTGAATGACTTCTGGCGAGCATCATCATTATTGCTCCGAAAAGTTCAATCACCAACTCACGACTGTAGGTACAGGTTTTTGTAAATTCAACTACTAAAATCTGTACTAAATAGTTCAGGTGTTTTTTATCCTGAACATCCTCTACCAGGCTGCCGTTTACAGAAGCGGCATTTTGCAGAAAAGTTTTAATCACTTCCATCCATTTTGCCGTTTTCCCTCCTTCTAATTTTTCTATAAAAAGTTGTTCTGTAAATTTTATAAATACAAAATGTGTTTGCTCTTCCAACTTGAAATAATGGGAGTCTTCCGGTCGTAATAAAAAAACATCTCCTTCTTTATATGGAAAAGATCCCTCATTCAGAAAGTGATGTCCACTTCCCTTTTCAATAAAAATAAACTCATAAAAATTATGTTTATGAACCGGAAAATCCCATCGGTCAAGTTCCAGTCGAAAAACATTTAAAGAGTAATAACTACTAAAACGTTTCATATGCCGTAATAATTTTTTACAAAAATATAATGAAATTATACAACAACATTCCCTCAGTTTCCATTTGTTTTGTCCTCGTTACCCGGAAAAATAAAATGATGCCTGCTCTGTTACTTCAGTAAAAATCTTTTCCTTACCGACATCGGAATTACATCTCCGTTGCTCATTGTAAGAGTAGATACTTTTCTTGATGCGATTTCATTTTTAGCCACCAGGTGCGAATAATGTATCCTTATAAAATTATATCCCTCCAATAAGTCTTCGTAATATTTAATGTTTTTTGACACTGTAAAAGACCTGTCTTTCAAAACAAAGATGGTATAAGCGCTATCTGCCTCAAGCCTGATAATATCTTCAATATTAACGTAAAGCGTTTCATTTAAAACACTAAGGGCCAAACGGGGCTTATCCCTGTTCCTGTTCGTTAAAAAATATTCGATCAGAACACGGCTGCTTAACCTTTCTTTTGCCTTGACTATTGCCTTCGCAAGTTCTTCAGGATCAATAGGTTTTAAAACGTAATCAATTGCATTAAATTTAAAAGCCTTTATCGCATGGGTGTCGTAAGCAGTAATGAAAATAATTGAAAAATTAATATGTGGAATTTTTGACAGTAATTCAAAACAATCCCCGTCTGAAAGCTGAACATCCATAAAAACAAGGTCGACGTTGGTCTTTTTAAAAAAGATCAGACTTTCAAAGACACTCGGGATTTTAGCACAGATTTTAAAATCCGGCTCTAAAATAGAAATCATCTTTTCTAAAGCTGCAGCTGCCGCTATCTCATCTTCTATTATGGCTACTTTATACATTTTTTTACGGTGTATTTAAATTCGATTTTAGTTCCTTCAAAATCCGGTCTTGACATGATTGTAAAACTATTCAGATCATTGGTATTATGGATGGAAAGCCGTGCTTTAAAAATTTGCGTGGAATGCAATTTATCATCTTTAATCACCTTAAAACCAACTCCGTTATCTGTAATACGAAACCCTATTTTTTTCTTTGAAATAGTAAATATCTCTATTTTCAGAATTCCAAATTCCTTAATTCCCTTGAAACCACTTTCAATCGCATTTTCTACAAAAGGCTGTAATAGTAAAGGGGGAATTAATACACTGCCTGTTTCAACCTCTCCGTAATCTATAAAACAGTCAAATTTTTGCCCAAATCTCATCTTCTGAACTGATATGTAATTTTTCAGTGCATCAAGATCCTCTTCTAAAGTGATATATTCTTTTTGCGTGAAATCGAAATTCTGTCGGATCAGTTTCGCAAATTTTGCCACATGAGAAGCTGATTCCAGAATATTGTTGTCCATCATTGAATTCTGAATGGCCACAAGCGCATTAAATATAAAATGAGGATTCATCTGCGACCTTAGTACTTTTTGTTCCAACTGTAAAGCGGCCTGTTCCTGTCTCAAAATCTTTTTACGGTAATACCCGTATAAAATAAGCGCTATTAGTAACAGTATTACAAACACAATGATTCGTTCACTCTGAAACAGTTCCTTTTCTAGTTGGTTTTTATCCCTTAGAAGCCGGATCGCCTCTCCCTGAAATTTAATCCTGGCCTGCTGGGTCGTTTTATCGATCAAGTCTCTTTTTTCTAAAAACCGGACACTCTTTAATTCCTTTAATTCTAATTTCCGATAATACAATGCACTGTCGTGTACTGATTTTTTTTCATGGCACTCAGACAAAATTCCGTATAAACTTTCCTGATCATTTAGAAAATAACTATTCCCCGGATAGTAATGCAAAGCTTTTTTTCCATAATAAAGCGCACTGTCAGTGGCGTTTTTTCTAATAAAAACAAGTGCCATCCTTTTATTTATAGTTGCTTTTAAGCCCGGCAAATCGGTATTTAAAACATAGCCTCTTGCGGCATATTTTTTTGCTTTCTTTAAATAAAAGTAGGCGCTGTCGTAATTTTTTAAATCAATAAATACCGCTGCGATATTGTTGTAAGTGGCAGCATGCAAACTATAGTTTTTATGCAGATCGTCATTCTTAAGTGATCTCTTAAAATATTTCAGCGCCTCCTGTGACTTTTTCTGCCGCCGCAATATTCGCCCAAACTGATTGTATACTTTTGATAAATTGACATTATATTTAATTTTCCCGGAATGTTGAATTGTTTTCCTCAGATAGTACTTTGCTTTTTCGTAAAAATCTAAATTATTGTAATATTTTGCCGTCTGGAGATAGCTGTCTGATAAAACTTTTGAGGAAGGTGCCCATTTTTCGAGTTCCAGATTGTTTTGAAGAATTACCTCCAGGGCCATTACAATTTTATCGCGCTTAAAATAGTATTCGGCATTGATCATATTCACAATACCGTTCTCAGGATAACACTGTTCACCTTTACACATACGAAGTGCTTCTTTCATTTCCGCTTCAGCCAGCGCATCAGCTCTTTTTGATGCCATAAATTCTGCCGATTTTGCATAAACCAGTTGTCCTGTCTTGGGAAATCCGCGGTATCTCTTTTTGAGCTGCTCAAGCTGGTCTTTACACCAGGAATAGCGCTCTGTCTGATGTCCCTCAATAACACTATCGATTGCTTCAAAATTTAAATCCGATTGGCTGTATCCCTTTTTAGGCAACAAAAAGAGAATGGTAAAAAACAGAAAAAGAACAGACTTACTTCTTATCATATTCCGAAATATTAGCATGTACTGAAAAACATCTTAAATATATTACTTTTTTAACACTAAAACACTAATTAACAACATTATACAAAACAAAAAAGATTAAAACTTCAACTCTCTTATTTAACATTTTATTATCTTGGCACTAAAAGGTATGAAATCCATATAGAAATTATTGTCTGAATATTTATAGAAGCCCCATAAACAGTAGTTATTTTTTACAAAGAAAAGACCAAACAAATATTTAATGCAAAGCGATTGATAACTGTAGGGATTTAATTGATAACTGTTTTTTTATGTAGAGCAATGTTCTTAAAAGTGAACGATACTTTTAGTTCATCTTTTACCACAGAGTAAATTCAAACTTTTCTGTTGTAATGACGCAGTACAAGGAAGTTAAAATAAAACAGAGGATACAAAATCAATTGATTAAAACAATAAAGAGGATACCTCTTATGCAATGCTGATTTCGTAAGAATACCACAACCTACTTATACATCATTACATAAAGAGAATCCTCCTTAAAGAGACCTTTGCTACTATCACAAAAGCAAGGTCGGGTTATTAATCCATAATTAAACTTTTTTCTCCAAATCCTTTTATTTAAAAATCATGGCAGTCCATTTAGTATTTCAAAGTCACTTTGGAGAAAGTGCTTACTTACTTCTCTTTTTACTTTTTGTATACGAAAAAACAAGTCCTGTGGTTGTGTAAAAATCCCCGTAACCCTGTCTTTAATTTTAAAAATCAATGCTCTCTTCTTACTTGTTCTGCTATACAACTCCAAACCAGTGCAAAACATTTAAATACCTGAATACCTTCAGCTACAAAAGAACTGAATTCTTACTTCATAAGATTTCTGCTAATCAATCCTCTGCGTAGGTATAAAGGTAAATTTGGAAATCGTTTATAAGTTCCTGTTTGCATCTTGACGTGTTTATCACATTAATATCTTTTATACTTTCAAATTGATGCAGCAGTTCCTCATTAAAACTACAAACTACTAACGGCACTCCTTTTCTGTAAATCTTCATAAAATCAAATAAATTCTTTTCCGAATAAAGTACAAAAAAAGCCAGCAAATATTCTTTTTCAAAACTCTCAAGATCGAAACTATTGTCAAATTTTTTAAATATTTTAAAGTCGTATACTGCTCCAAATATTTTAGTTAGAAATCGTGAAAAACCATGTTGATTGTCATAAATCAATACTTTACTATTTTCCATATTATTGAATTTTTTAAATTATTTCTATTTTTTAAACCTGTAAAAAAAAAACAGTTTCAGGAACATTTTCAGTAAAGATGAATTTTCAAAACACCGAACCCTACTAATTGATAACTGGGCACTTTCAATTGATATTCGTTAAAAACAAATCCATTTTAAGAGCGAAAACAATTAAAAAAAAATCATTTCAGTTAAAACAGTATTCTTAAAACTATTTTTTACAGATTGAGCAACAATCACGTACTGAAATAAAAGGTCAGGTTCATCAAAAACTTATTCTTTCTCCAAATAATTGACCAGGAATCTGCCCGTTAATGATACCCCCCAATATCAAGAAACAAGCAGAAAACCTGATGCAATAAAAAATGAAAAAGTTGAAATTATGCCGTCATCAATAAAACATAATAAAAATATCATTCGACATACACCAAACGATTTTGATTTCTCCAAAAACACAAACTTTTCATTAGTATTTTTATAATAGTCCGGCACAATTTCAACCTTTCATTCTAACATTTTTCAATTTGAATAAAACGGTTTGCTTGTCAGAAATTTAAACTTATATTAGCCATATCTTCTATCCGATTTTCTGCCGGTCAGTCAACTTCTTCTGAGATACTAATGCGAAAATACGATCCAATAAATGTAATTTCCAAAACCGATTGATAACTGTAGGGTTTCAATTGATATCTGAAGATTTTTTAGTCAAATTATCGGTTTTGAGCTGTTGAAATTCAAAAAACAGCACTTCTGCTGCAGCTCCAAAAATGCAAAATGCAACTTCTTTTAAACACTTCATGGATTGAAAATCAAATCTGCTGATGCAATAAATACTATAATAAAATGTTTATATAAATTAGGTATTAAAGCATTTCGATGTACTACCTGATTGTTTTTATTTATTAATTATTTAGAGAATTATGAAAAGGATATTGTTTTTAATTATAGTAATTGGCGTTTCACTGCAAGTACAGGCACAGGATGAATTGAATACTAAATTTAAGTCGATCCCGGCTAAGGAATCGAAGGTTAAAGAGGTGATTCCTCCAAAAGAAATTTCTCCCAAAGTAAATCCGCCCGCTGTTGTCGAAAAACCGGATCCGCTGAAGATCGATCCGAAAGAACTCTTTAAGGATACCAATCTCTATAAACCAGATTCCAATACGAATGAAGTGGCCTACAGACGAAACCAATACTTAGGAGGTTTCAGGACGAAATCATTTACATCTGCGATTCGTTATCGCGATGCTGCTTTTGTAGACGGTGATAAAATTAAGGTGTACCTGAATGATAAAGTAATTGAACCTGAAGTTGGTCTGGATGGTGAATTTAAAGGATTCAAAATAACTTTGGCAGAAGGAATGAATAAGATAGATTTTGAAGCCTTAAACGAAGGATTTGCTGCTCCTAACACGGCCCAATTTGAAGTCTATGATGATAAAGGTGCTGTTATTTATTCCAGCCAGTGGAATGTGGGTACCGGATATAAAGCTACCATTTTACTGCTTAAAGAATAAAGTCTGCCAATCAAATTAAGACATAGAAAAAGGGGAAGTGAAATAAATCACTTCCCCTTTCTATGTAAACTAATCTTTAAAATTAAAATTATTTGGCCACTTTTTTAAATCTCATCATCGGAACATCTCCTTCAATTAAATTTAGTTTCCCGTCTTTATCAATAGAGTAGCTTGTTATTTTTTTCATTTGCTGCAAAAATTGCTGCTCTCCTCCACCATCACAAAACATCATTGTTGTCGGGCCCGGTTCGCCGAAAGTTAATGCTGTTCCGTTTAAGGTATAAGGTGCGCTGTAACCATTACATCCGTTATTTCCAAAGACTTTTGTCTCTTTCTGGTCAAAAGTAATTTGTGGTTTTTTATTCGGATACAATCCTTCAAAGGCAATTCTTGGTCCTGAAATGTATTCCAGTTCCCAGGTTGTATCAAAAAGTCCGGCGGTACTTTTTACTTCTTTAGATGCCATACAGGAATTAAATAATAAAACTGAAATTGAAACGATTGCGATTATGTAGTTTCTCATAAAAGTGTGTGTTTTTAATTAATAAAATTTATTTTTTGAAGATTAAAATTAGGTTCTAAAACTCTAAAATCATTTTCTGAAAATTACTTTCTCAATATTCGTGCCCGATTGTACTCTTAACTACTTTTTTGGATATTTAATATCGAAATATAATACAGACGCGATCTAACATTTTTTTTCCCCTCCTACAATTTCAGGAATTTTCTTCATCCGTTTGTTTTCGCCTGTTAAAAACAATTTTTAAACCATCCCTTCTTTTTTTTTCTTTTTTTAAAACTAGTCCGGGCTTCTCAAAAAGAGTCGCGAAAAAATATAAGAAAAAAATTAATAAA
Organism: Flavobacterium sp. LC2016-23; assembly: GCF_009674775.1. Lineage (GTDB taxonomy): Bacteria > Bacteroidota > Bacteroidia > Flavobacteriales > Flavobacteriaceae > Flavobacterium. Next base: position 102,005 of record NZ_WKKE01000023.1, read on the forward strand.
AAAAAACCAAAAAAATATACAAAACTCATTTATAAAGGATTAACTTTAGGGTAAATTAATTGAAAGATTAATTAGACTACAAAAACAGGTATTTCTACGTGCTTCTACAAAGGGGCAATAAAGTAGATTTGTTACAATAAAAACTAAACAAAAACTATTATTAATCACTTTAATCACTTTTTATTATGGAAGAATTTATCGGAGTTGTAAAACTTTTTGCAGGAAATTTCGCACCAAGAGGATGGGCGCTTTGCAACGGACAAATAATGTCTATCGCTCAGAATACTGCTTTATTTTCAATTTTAGGTACAACGTACGGAGGAAATGGGCAAACTACATTTGCATTACCGAATTTACAGGGATCAGTAGCTATTGGTGCTGGAAACGGTGGTGGTTCAAATTATGTTTTGGGTGAGGTTGCAGGTACTCCAAATGTGAGTATTTTAACAAGCAACTTACCGGCTCACGTTCACGGAGGTCCTGGTACTATAGCTGTAAGCAGTGCAAATTCAACTGATTCAACACCCGTAGCAGGAGCTTCTATAGCCATACCGGGATCCATTGTATCAAGAGCATTTGCCCCTACATTAGGTTTTGCTACAGCAACTCCGAATGTCAACCTGGCAACCAGCATTGTTACTGGCGCAACTGGTAGTAATATTCCGATCTCTATAATGCAGCCTTATTTGGCCTTAACTTACATCATTTGTCTTGAAGGTATTTTCCCTTCCAGAAACTAAACCTTAATCTCTTTCTTTTAGGTTATATGACCATTGTGGTATTTCACTAAAATCATATACTAATTGAATTTCAGAGTAAGCACTTAGATTATACATGGATACAACACAAAAAGGATTTGTAATATAGGATTCAGCAGTTTTTAACTCAATATCCCCGAATATTTTAAGTTCTGTAAAAATGCACACATCCGGGTGCTTGCTAAAATCGGCAGGCAGCTTATAAAAAAAGCTTTCAAATGTTGAACTTTTATTTTCGCTGCCAAAATGTTCTTTGTTTATTGTAAATAATCTATCAACAAATACATTGTCAGTATAGGGCTGCATTTCGTTGCGGCCCTTTACTTCATTAGTGTTTTTGAGATATGGCTCATAAGCGAAAAAGGTATAGGCAAGATCAATCCTTATTTCTTCGGGAATCAATAGGGCATCAGAAGTCAATTGCCTCACAATATTTTTTGTAATGGCCACCTGGGGCTCACGGGTAAGTGCGTAATGCATTGTTTCGGTAATGGCAAGATCGATAACAAAATCTGTTGGCTTGGTATACGTAATGGCATTTGCTTCTATTAGTTGCAAATCATATTCCAGAAGGCCAATAACGGATAAGAAGTTGTGTACAGATTGTATGGATTCGACGTTGATGTCTACTAAAACAGCTTTAATTCTCTCTTTATCAAATAATGGAAGTAAAGGCAGAATTAATGTTGCGTAGGGGCCACATCCTGCATAAAGGATATTAATGCTCCTTTCCGGAAAATCCAGGCATAATTTCATTAAAGCTTTGTAAACACCTTTAATAAAGAAAACGGTACGCAAATAATCATCAACACAGTCAGCAGCGCCTGAACTGGATAATGCAAAACCGCCTTTAATAAGGGTTTCATTACTTTCCGGATTCTTATGTGTCGCCGTTTTTTTGTAAAAATCAGAAAGCTGTTCCGCCCACTTTACATGCTCAGGAACAGTCTCTGATGCGATGATAGATTTAACAATAGATATAAGTTCCTGTTTATACATACTTTACAACTTTAAGAATCCTTTTTTTTAAAGTTAGAAATATAAGTTAAAAATATAATGCAACAATACTATCAGATCAATTTAATCTCAATGAATTATGAAAAAACTTTACTTATTATTAATTTTTCTGTTTTTTGCAATCCCGCATATCGGGGCGCAAACTACCGAGACATTTGAAACTGCTACCAACAATGCAAGTAGTTTTACAAATGGTACTAAAACATTTAACTTAACCAGTAGTTATCTGAGCTTTAAAGTCTTCCCTCTTGCAAATGGGGGGTACAATGGCTCAGGCAAATTTATTCAGGTTGAAGACTCAGCAGGACCAGAAGGTTTAGGTCAGACAGGTACTATTTCTGATGCTACAGGAAGCTTTAAGCTTAGTAGCTTATGGATTTATGTAACCGGTAATGCCGCTTTTACTCCGGGTGTCACCAGTAACGGTCTGGCCGGTTCCATTACTTTTAGAGGTAAACTTGGCGGAGTTACACAGTTTACGGTAGTCAAAAGTACGAGTGGCGCTTCTGTAGGTACTGCTCTTCCGGGTAATGGATTTATACAAATCAATTTCGCTACCGAAGGAGGATCAGACAATACAGCTGTAATCATCGATCAGCTTGAAGTTCAATTAAGCAACAATTATGATTATTTTGCTATTGATGACTTTAGATTTGCAAATGGTGCAGTAGCACCAACGGTTACAACGGCTGCAGCCTCAAATGTAGGTGCAGTAAAAGCAACGCTTGGCGGTAATGTAACTGCTGATGGCGGTGATCCTACTATAGAAAGAGGAATTGTTTGGGCAACCACAACAAATCCTACGATATTAAGTAATAAAATACAAATTGGTACTGGTACCGGAATCTTTTCCAATACAGTTGGAACATTTCCTGCATCTACTCTTATTTATTATAAAGCTTATGCCAAAAACTCAGGAGGAACGGGTTATGGCGCTGAACAAACCTTTACAACCGGAGCTGCTTTAAGTACTTCGTCGACACCACAAACAAACGTTTCGTGTAATGGAGGATCTAATGGAACAGCTACAGTAAATGTAACAGGCGGAAAAACTTCTTACTCCTATTCCTGGGCACCTGCAGGAGGAACGGGCGCCACGGCAACAGGGCTAAGCGTAGGGAGTTATACAGTAACCATTACGGATGCTGAAGCAACTCAGATAACAAGAAATTTTACGATAACACAACCACCAGCTATTAGTCTGGCCACAGGGGCAAGTACAAATGTATCCTGCAACGGAGGCTCGAATGGTACGGCAACGGTTATACCATCCGGAGGAACAGGTACTGGTACGTATACGTACTCATGGAGTCCATCTGGCGGTACAGGAGCAACTGCTTCCGGATTGGCTGCGGGTTCTTATACCGTAACTGTTACAGATGCAAATAGCTGTCAGGCAACCAGAACATTTACAATTACACAGCCTCTTGTAGCTCTTAATGCGACTGCAGGGAGTCAAACTAATGTTTCCTGTTTTAATGGTACTAATGGTACAGCTACAGTAAGTCCAACAGGAGGAACTCCTTCTTATACCTATTCCTGGTCACCATCTGGCGGAACTGCTGCTACAGCTTCAGGATTAGCGGCAGGAACCTATACGGTAACTGTTACAGATGCGAATAGCTGTCAGGCCACCAAAACTTTTACCATTACACAGCCTTTATCAGCTCTTGTAGCTTCGGCTTCAGCCCAAACTAATGTATCCTGCAATGGAGGTACTAACGGTTCAGCTACAGTAAGTGCAACCGGAGGAACTGCCGGATATACTTATTCCTGGTCGCCATCTGGCGGAACCGCTGCTACAGCTTCGGGATTAGGTGCAGGAACGTATACCGCAACCGTTACAGATGCTAACGGATGTACTGCAACACAAACTTTTACCATTACACAATCAAGTGTTCTTATAGCTTCACCAGCAGCACAAACCAATGTATCCTGCAATGGAGGTACTAACGGATCAGCCACAGTAAGTGCAACTGGCGGAACTGCCGGATATACTTATTCCTGGTCGCCATCTGGCGGAACTGCTGCTACAGCTTCAGGACTAGGTGCAGGAACGTATACCGCAACCGTTACAGATGCCAACGGATGTACTGCAACACAAACTTTCACCATTACACAACCAAGTGTTCTTATAGCTTCACCAGCAGCAAAAACCAATGTATCCTGCAATGGAGGTACTAACGGATCGGCCACAGTAAGTGCAACAGGCGGAACTGCCGGATATACTTATTCCTGGTCACCATCTGGCGGAACTGCTGCAACGGCTTCAGGACTAGCTGCAGGAACATACACCGCAACTGTTACAGATGCCAACGGATGTACTGCAACTCAAACTTTTACCATTACACAACCAAGTGTTCTTATCGCTTCAGCCGCAGCCCAAACCAATGTATCTTGTAATTCAGGTTCTAACGGATCTGCTACCGTAAGTGCAACCGGAGGAACTGCCGGATATACCTATTCATGGTCACCTGCAGGTGGAACTGCTGCTACGGCTTCAGGATTAACTGCTGGTACTTATACAGCAACCGTTACAGATGCTAACGGGTGTACTGCAACACAAAGTTTTACCATTACAGAACCTGCTACTGCTCTTACAGCTTCACCGGCAGCACAAACCAATGTATCCTGTAATGGAGGTACTAACGGTTCAGCTACAGTAAGTGCCACAGGCGGAACACCTTCGTATACCTATTCATGGTCGCCATCCGGTGGAACTGCTGCTACAGCTTCAGGGCTAGGTGCAGGAACGTATACCGCTACCGTTACAGATGCTAACGGATGTACTGCAACACAAACTTTTACCATTACACAACCAAGTGTCCTTATAGCTTCACCAGCAGCTCAAACCAATATATCATGCAATGGAGGCACTAACGGGTCTGCCACAGTAAGTGCAACTGGCGGAACTGCCGGATATACTTATTCCTGGTCGCCATCTGGCGGAACTTCTGCTACAGCTTCAGGACTAGGTGCAGGAACCTACACCGCAACGGTAACAGATGCTAACGGATGTACTGCAACACAAACTTTTACCATTACAGAACCAACTGTCCTAATAGCTTCAGCCGCAGCCCAAACCAATGT
>NZ_WKKE01000024.1 GCF_009674775.1 Flavobacterium sp. LC2016-23
CTTTAAAAAGCGTTAGATCGAGATGAAAAAATTATTATGTTTTTTTATCTCTCGCAGATTTTGCAGATTGAGCAGATTTAAATTTTAAGTTTTAAGTTTTTGTAAATCTAATGGGAAGAAAAAAATCTGCAATATCTGATAAATCTGCGTGAAAAAATTAAAAACATGGAACTAAAATCTGTCTGAAAAAAATCGCTTGTATGACGTTATAAAAACTATTTTTCTATGTTTTTACTATTAAAAAAAAACACTCAACAGCTAAAAATGGGATATTTTACATCACAACGGTACTATTTGGGGATGCTGTTTTTTGCAATCCATAACACTGGCTTAACACTCTAATCTTTTTCTAATCTGCTTTAAATATAACTCTAATCTACTTATTTTTAGATTTTTACACAAGTAATTGATTTTAAAGAGTTAGCTCTCTTTTATAAAAATAACACGTTCCTAATTTTAAGATAACACTAAATTGTTTTATGATTTTAAGTTAACAAAAACGTTAAATGGGATCGGAACAAAGGGATTTTCTTTGTCAAATAAAAACTAAAACAACATGACAAAACTAAAACTCTTTTTTTCGGCTTTAATGCTTCTTGTTATGGGGAACATTTTTGCTCAGATTACAACCTCGTCCTTATCTGCAAAAGTAAGTGATGGTACAAGTGCTCTTACCGATGCCGAGGTTACATTAACTCATTTACCTACAAACGCAGTCTACAGAGCTGTAACAGACAAACAGGGTAGGTTTAGTTTCGAAAATTTAAATGCCGGCGGCCCTTACGAACTGGAAATTAAAAGCAGGGACACCAAAGATTACTCTAACGCACAAATATTTTTAGCCCTTGGTGATAATGATTTACCGACCATCGTGGTTAGTAAAGCGGACAATAATGTACTGGAAGAAGTTGTCATCACAAGTTCTAAACCTTCATCTAAAAATAACGGAACCAATATTAACGAAAAACAGGTAAATGGTCTTCCGTTAATCAACAGAGGGATTCAGGATGTTACAAAACTGGTACCGCAGAGTTCAAACAATTCTTTTGCCGGAACCAATTTCAGATACAATAACGTAACGATTGACGGTTCTATAAACAATGATGCCATCGGATTTAGTCCGTCTTTAGGAGGGCAGTCCGGAACTTCAGGTATGCCGGGAAGCAGCACGCGTTCGAATTCGATAAGTCTGGATGCGATACAGGATATTCAGGTTTACATTGCTCCCTACGATATTAAATTAGGAAACTTTTTGGGAGGCAGCGTGAATGCCGTAACCCGCAGTGGTACCAATACAGTAAGCGGATCTATTTACAGTTATGGCAGAAGTGCTGCCATTACAGGCCCGAACAATGCCGGTGACGGTTCTAAAATGCCAAACTCTTTTGGTGATTACCAGGTGGGTTTCCGATTGGGTTTACCAATTGTAAAAGACAAATTATTCTTCTTTACGAATATGGAATATGCGGAGCGAACTGATCCTTTATTTTACAATGCCGGACAAACCAATTCTGCCGGAAAACTAACTTCGTTAGTGGATAACGCCACAGCAGAACAAATTTCGAATTTCGTTAAAACAAATTACGGATTTGACCCGGGCAGTTATGGTGCGTACAACAACTTTGCAAAAAGCCAGAAATTCTTCAATAAATTAGACTGGAAAATTAATGACAAACATTCCCTTTCGTTACGAAACAATACGGTTATCTCTGAAGCTTCAAACTTAGAGCGTGATGCAGCAAATTTCAGGTTTTCAAGTATGGATTTCACACAGAAAAACCAATCCATCAGTACGGTTTTAGAATTAAAAAGTCATTTCAACAGTCAATGGTCAAACTCCTTTATTGCCAGTTATTCAGCGATTAAAGATTATCGTAATCCAAAATCAGGCAATACGATGTTTCCTCAGACGGAAATTGGGTATAACGGAGGTACTATTTTCTTAGGAAATGATCGTGAAGCAACTGTTTTTAATATGAAACAAAATACAGCTGAAATCACAGACAACCTTACGTACAAAACCGGAAACCATACGTTGCTTTTTGGTACGCACAACGAATTCTACGACATCAATTACGGATTCGTAAATGCACTTAACGGAAGAGTTTCATACAAATCTTTAGCTGATTTCTACAATAAATTGCCTTCTCGTGTTCGTGGAACGTATCCGTTTGACGGTGCGAGCAGAGATGAGATTTTTAATAATCCGTATGCTAAATTCAAAGTCAACCTTTATAGTTTTTATGTACAGGATGAAATCAGAATTGGCAACAAATTAAAAGTTACTCCGGGTGTGCGTGTAGATTACACCGATTTGCCTACCAAACCGAATCTGAGTGCACAGGTACAAAACTCTCCGGCTGATCCTAATTATGGTACAACCTATACTTATACGCCATTAAATCAGATCAAAAACAACTTTTTCAGTACTGCTTTAGTTTCTCCAAGAATAGGATTTACCTATAATGTAGACGAAGATAAAACACTTGTTTTAAGAGGAGGATCAGGCGTATTTACAGGCAGAATTCCGTTTGCGTGGTTAGGGTATGCCTATTACAATGATGGTGTAGGATACGGAAGTTACGACAAAAACAACCTTACAGCGGCACAAGTTGCAGCGGCTGGCGATCCATTGGCAAATAATGGACTAAACGGCTATCACGATGCAACGCCAAAAGTACAGGCAGATTTGGTGGACAATAAATTTAAAATGCCGGCTGTTTTAAGAAACTCCCTTGCAATAGATAAAATCATCGACGGCTATAAGTTTACAACCGAAGGGATTTATACCAAAGTAATTCGCGATCTTGAATTTCAACAGGTAAATAAGACAGATAACCCTACTTATTTCTCTTATGACACGAATCATCAGATGCCAATTTATGCTGCTAATATCAATCCTGCTTTTTCAAATGCGTACCTCCTTTCCAATACCAATAAAGGATACCGATACAGCATTACCGAAATGGTTTCAAAAACATACGATTTTGGTTTAAATTTCATGGTGGCGTACACCTACGGAAATTCCCGTGATGTGACCAACGGAATTCGTAACTCTATGGAAAGTAACTTCCAGATGAACCAGTCCTTAACACCAAATGATCCGCAACTGGCCACTTCTAACTTTAATATCAAACACAGAATCGTTTCTAATGTTGGGTATGCCTTAAAATTGGCTGATAACAATACTTTTTCTGCCAATGTTTATTTTAATGCACAATCCGGAAACCCGTTTTCATGGGGATTTGTAAACTCAACCATCGCTGGAACAGGACAGGCAGCAGGATTGGCGTATATCTTTAAAGACGCAGCAGAAGCCGCTAAATATATTGGAGTAAGTCCAGCGGGAGTTCCATCGGCTACAGCAGCACAACAAGTAGCTGATTACGAAGCTTTCGTTAACGGAAATGATTATTTGAAAAGCAGAAGAGGAAATTTCACAGAAAGAAATGGCGACACTACTCCATGGAACATCCAGGCAGATTTGAAATTAATGGATGAAATTAAAGTTACAAAAGTAGGAACCTTCCAGATTTCATTTAGTTTGGCCAATATTGGAAACCTTATCAACAAAGACTGGGGAAGAAGTTATTTCGTTCCAAATACCTATAATTCAACAGCCAATTTAGGTTTAACAAAATCAGGAAACTTAGGCGGAGTTGCTACTGGCGATCCAACTTACACTTTCCAGAAACCTGCATCATCACCTTACACTGTAGATCAATTAGCCTCAAGATTCCAGGGACAATTTGGAGTTAGGTATTCGTTCTAGAGATTGTGTTTATTTTATTTTTTAATTGTCACCCGGTTTCATAAGTATGATACCGGGTGGCTTTTTTATAGCTGTTTCTTTTTTATTTACCTGCTTTCAATTATTTTAGCTTTCCGGTTTCCTAATTTAATTTCAGTACGTATTACCCTAATTTGGATTTACTGCCTTATCTTTAGTTTTGCTTATAAAGAAAAATAAGGACAATCATTTAAATAACAATTTACTTAATCTATACCAATCATGGAAAATTTAAAAAAAGCATACATAGCCGGCGGCTGTTTCTGGGGAATGGAAGATCTGTTCCGTGTTCGTCCAGGAGTCAAAGACACTCAGGTGGGTTATATTGGCGGAAGCAATGACAACCCCACTTATCCTAACCATCCCGGACACGCGGAAGGCATAGAAATTACCTACGATCCCAATGAAACCTCCTATCGTAAACTTCTTGATTATTTTTTCAGAATGCATGACCCCTCGACTGTCGATCAGCAGGGCAATGACAGGGGATCCAGTTACAGATCTGCTTTATTTATCCAGAATGAAGAGGAAGAAGAAACGGCCAGGGAGATCATTAAAATTGTCGATGATTCCGGGCGCTGGCCAGGTAAAGTGGTCACAACACTCGAACCTTACACAAAATTCTGGCCTGCGGAGGAATATCATCAGGATTACCTTGTAAAAAATCCTAACGGTTATACCTGCCATTTTGAGAGGTTTGGTACTTTCCTGTAAAGCACAGCTACGCAGGCTTCCATACTAAAAAGCCTTTTGATTTGTGCCGCTATTTTTATAATAGAATTGATACCGCACTGCCGCGAAGGCTTCAGATACAGCTGCAATTTGGAATACCCGTGCAGGGGCAACTTGCAGTGGGACTAAAAGGACAAAATAATGACAACAAACAAAGAAGAAAACACGACCAATGTATTCTACATCAGCAGTGTAACATTTTTAACTTTTGTCATTCCTGTAGTTGCTTTTTTATCAGAGTATTTCATAACCAGCCATTGAACTTTGAACTTTTTAGTAAATGGTTTATCTTTTCGGCAGTGGGGATTCGTTTATTTTTGGCTGGAATCAAACAGGTAAAAAATCCTGAATTTACTGCAAAAGTCATTTTTGAACTATCGAACAACGAACCTTGTTTTCGGTGGCCTTCGCTTTCCTTAAAATCATGATATACCGCTGTTATTCTTACCCATTTTTCCGATTGGGACAAATACTTTAACTTAGTAGCCATCTGAACAGTATATTTGTACTGTTAATTGAATATTTATATCAGGAGAGCCTCTTACTAAAGTTGAAACGTCAACAGCACCAAAGAAGGCATTTTTGATACCAACAGGTCAATTAATCCGATAACATTTTAACCGAATGTCCAAGAAAAACAAGGCTTATATTCCGGTCGAATATAGCAGCTTAAATTAAAAACTATTTTAGAACCAAACGAATGCTTGAAAATTTCCCTTTTTATCTCGGTATATTAGTCGTTATTTTATTACTGATTATGCTGGCTAATAAAATAAAAGTAGCCTACCCTATCCTGTTAGTGCTGGCAGGATTGATTATAAGTTTTATACCCGGCAGGCCTTTTATAAACATAGAACCCGATCTCATATTTTTTATTTTTTTACCGCCATTGCTTTACGAAGCCGCATGGACTGTTTCGTGGAAGGAATTGTGGCGCTGGAGGAGAATCATTACAAGCTTTGCATTTGTAGTTGTTTTTCTTTCGGCACTTTCCGTGGCACTGGTTGCCAATTATTTTATTCCGGGATTTTCACTCGCATTGGGTTTTGTGCTCGGAGGTATTGTCTCCCCGCCGGATGCCGTCAGTGCAGGTGCCATTTTAAAATTTGTAAAAGTTCCCAAAACTATTTCGTCAATTTTAGAAGGCGAAAGTTTATTAAACGATGCTTCATCACTGATCATTTTCAGATTTGCGATGATCGCCGTCGCCACCGAGCAATTTATATTTTATAAAGCCGCAGCAAGTTTTAGCTGGATGATTATTGGCGGTGTCTCTATTGGTTTATGTATCGGATGGATTTTCATGAAAGCCCATAAATACCTTCCTACCGATAACAACGCAGATATCGTTCTGACCTTACTTACACCCTATATTATATATTTGTCTGCTGAAGAGGTGCACTGCTCGGGAGTATTAGCCGTTGTGAGCGGCGGTTTGCTTTTGTCTAATAACAGGCACCGTTTCCTGACCAGCAAATCTCGTTTGCAGGGCATAAATGTGTGGGAAAGTTTTTGTTTTATATTAAACGGCTTTGTCTTTATGCTCATCGGACTGGATCTTCCGCAAATTACCCGTGGACTCGAAGGCGTAGGACTTCTTTCAGCCATTGGGTATGGTATTATGATTACATTTGTTTTAATAGTAAGCCGGATATTGTCTTCCTATGGCGCTGTCGTGGTGACAATGATTGCACGTAATTTTATAACCGTAGCAGATAGCAAAAATCCGGGCCTAAAAGCACCCTTCATACTCGGATGGACAGGTATGAGAGGCGTTGTTTCCTTAGCGGCCGCTTTATCTATACCGGTTTACCTGAACAATGGCAATGGATTTCCACAGCGTAACCTTATTTTGTTTATCACTTTTATTGTTATTCTTCTCACCTTGCTCATTCAGGGCTTAACACTTCCCTATTTTATCCGGAAAATTAATTTTAGCTCCCTGGACGACTCTCTCCCACGTGATGAAGTTTATAAAAATATACGACAGGAACTGGCCGAGTATGCGGTAGATTATTTAAAAATAAATTATAGTGACCAGGTAGAAAACAATCCTGCATTGCAACATCTTATTCTAAAGTGGGAACAATACAGTAACGGAATCGAAGATGAATCCATTGGAAAAGAACTTAAAGTTATTTATCTTGATTTATTAGACAAACAACGGCAATGGTTACTGGAAAAGAACAGAACCGACCTGAGTATAGATGAGTCCATTATCAGAAGGCAAATGCATTCTTTAGATATCGAAGAAGAAAAATTACGGTTTCTGTAGTATTCCTGAAATTTAACCGGATTTGAGCACTGCACCGCCATATCAAATATTTACTGAATAGATTTCTGTACGGAAGCCAAATGAATAAAGATATAATTTAAAAGCAATAAAAAAGCCAGTGAAAATAATTCCACTGGCTTTTTACTACTACTAAAAAATATAATTTATTTAAAAAAGAACACCGGTAAAAAAATTAATTCTTAACGATTTTGACTGTTTTTCTTTGATTGTTTTCATTTGTTATTTTAAGAAAATACAATCCTGTCGGATAGGAACTCATATCTAATTTTGAGGTCCCTTCGTTAATGTTTTCAGTTCTTATTTCTTTCCCCAGACTATCATACACTTCAATTTTTGCAGCAGTGTCCGCTTCAATATTAAAGACATCATGAGAAGGATTCGGATATACTCTCAAATTAGAAACAGGATCAAAATCAGTTCTTCCTAAAGTGGTAACCTTTATACAATCTGAAGTTACGGAACAGCTTCCTGAAGTAATGACAACGCTGTAGGTACCTGATGTTGCAGGTGTATAGGTTTGATTTACCGCTCCTGGAATTACAGCATTATTATTCGCACAGTCGATCCATTGATATGTTGCATTTGGCATATTTGACGATAAAATTCCGTTACTATAGTCAACAGATCCATCAATCGCAGGAGTAACCACAATTTCCAAAGTGGTTTGTGTAGCACAAGCATTCAGTTCCGGTACAAATGTATAGGTCGTGGTAGCCTGATTGTTTAGTGCCGGAGACCAGGTTCCTGTTATTCCGTTATTCGAAACCGTTGGCAGATCTGCTAAAACAGCTCCCTGGCAAATAGCGGCTATGGGTGTAAAAGTAGGTACTACAGATGGCGTAATCGTTAAATTCAAAGTAGCAGACGCACAAGCTGTTGCCCCTGCAACTGAATAAATACCCGATTCCGTATACGTCAGTCCATTATAATCCCAAACATAACTTCTGCAGGCGGTAGCCGTTTTACTGATGGTTACGGCCGGAGTAACCACAATTTCCAAAGTGGTTTGCGTAGCACAGGCATTCAGTTCCGGTACAAATGTATAGGTCGTGGTAGCCTGATTGTTTAGTGCCGGAGACCAGGTTCCTTTTATTCCGTTATTCGAAACCGTTGGCAGATCTGCTAAGACAGCTCCCTGACAAATAGGGTCAATGGCTTCGAAAGTAGGCACTACAGATGGCGTAATCGTTAAGTTTAACGTAGCCGATTCGCAGGCTGTTACACCCGTAGCCGTGTAAATACCTGATTCCGTATAAGTCAGACCATTATAATCCCAAACATAACTTCCGCAGGCGGTAGCCGTTTTACTGATTGTTACGGCCGGAGTAACCACTATTTCCAAAGTGGTTTGCGTAGCACAGGCATTCAGTTCCGGTACAAAAGTATAGGTCGTGGTAGCCTGATTGTTTAGTGCCGGAGACCAGGTTCCTGTTATTCCGTTATTCGAAACTGTTGGCAGATCTGCTAAAACAGCTCCCTGGCAAATAGGGTCAATGGCTGCGAAAGTAGGCACTACAGATGGCGTAATCGTTAAATTCAGCGTAGCCGATTCACAGGGTGTTGCACCCTTAGGCGTATAAATGCCCGATTCCGTATAGGTTTGTCCGTTATAATCCCAAACATAACTTTCGCAGGCGGTAACCGTTTTAGTACTGTTTATTGTCGGATTAACGGTTAGATTCAATTCTTCACTATGGCAGTTATTTACCACAGTATATTTTCCTGATGTTGTATACGTAACAGTATTGACAGCCCAGGTATAACTGTCACAAACAGTTGCTGTAGTAACATGGGCAGTCCCTTCTGAATAATTGGCTCCGCCATCTTTTGACCAATTGGTATTGGCATTAGCCGCTGCAATATCGTCTACTATAATACACGTCAGGTTTTCCGCCTGAGTAGCATTCATGTAAACCAAATTTGGTTTGTTTTTTAAATTCAACCCTGTAATTTTCGTATACCTGCAATTCAAATCGGTTAAATTAACCTGATCACTTAAATCTAAATTAGTAAGCGGTCCGCTCACTTCTATTTTTTCCAAAGCCGTTAATCCCGACAGGTTTAAATCCGTTAAAGCCGAATTCCCAAAATTAATCTCTTTTAGATTCTTCACTCCGTTTAGATTCACTGTCCTCAGATAATTTCCGTACGCACCAATTCTTTCCAAAGAGGTCATCCCACTTACATCCAGGTTGCTAAGAGAATTGTAGATTAAATCGAGAGTCTTTAAACTCTTAAAACCTTTAATTCCGGTTAAGTTAGAAATAGAAAGAGCCACCAGATTTAAATCTGTAACCGTATCAATATTCGCAGTAAGTACCTTATTATCGATCACATCATCATATCCCAGATCAATTAACTTTTGTTCAAAACGTTCATCTGCAATAAACGTATAGCCTTCCGGCATGGTACCCAATGTAATGTCTACGGCAACTCTGTCGCTTTCGCACTGCGCATTGGTATCATAAAACGTTTGTCTTTGCGAAGCATAATACGTTTTGTTTTCCAAAACCGTAGTACCTGCCAGAGGTGCTCCGCCTGTAGCATCTGCATAAAACTGGACCGATTGTCCCTGAGTAATCGTAATATCAGCAATAGTAGCACCGGTCAGTCTGAATTGAGAATGAATGACAGGTACATCCACAGGGGCGATCGTCAGGTACAGGTAATGAATAGTACACCCGTCATCAAAAGTGACATTTTCTGATTGCGTATACGTGACACCATTCAAAGGCCAGGTGTAACTTCCGCAGGTATAGATATAAATTTCGTCATACTGATTTACCGTTACGCTCACTTTTTTTCTCGGGCTTTCCCCACAAGGGTAAGCCGATTGGGTTACGTAATAATCACGCGTTGCTAATGCTCTTGTGCTTAGTAAAGGAGTAACACTCGCCATAGAAAGATACCATTTGATAGTGTTACCACCACCGGTAGCAGTTGCTGTCAGATCAGCAACAGTCGGATTGTTTCTCGCACAAAAAGTCTGATCTGTTACCGTGGGCTCATAATTTGGATTTACAAAAGTTTGAGAATCTGTTAGTCTTGCACTTTCACATCCGTTAATGGTTTGTGTAATGTAAAGCGTTAAAAAAGAACCCGGTGTAATTTCAAGTGCACTATCAATAGGTGTTGTACTTGTAGCCGATGCATAAATTTTTATCGCATCGGGATTATTAAACTTAGAGGCCAGTGTCGCGTAAGTAGAAGGTCGGCACAAAGTACCATTTACCCCCATATTTCTGGAAGGCAGAGGTGTTGTGTTTACCACTACAGCTACTAAAGTCCTGTCACTTTCGGTGCCATTGATGGTTTGCGAAGCATAATAATTTCCCGATACCAAAGCAGTAGCCGGATCCAATGCAGTTCCGTCTGTTGCGTCCAGGTACCATTTTATGGCCGTACCCGTAGCAGCCAGATTGGCTACGGTTGCACCACCACAAAAAGTCTGGTCCGCAGCGGCATAAGGGCTGCAAGACAGGGAATAGTTGGCCGTTGCATCTTTGCCCCAATTTTCATCAGCAGCATTGATATTGGCATTGGCAACATTATTGACAATAACACAAGTCAGTGCCGGGTTTTCAGTACAGAAAAAGTATTGCAAATCAGGGTTATTGCTTACGTCAAGTACCGTTAAATTATTCCCCGAACAATTCAGATTGGTCAAAGCTGTTAAAGCACTTACATTTAAATCGGTCAATTGATTCTGATAACAGGCTAAATCAGTTAGTTTTGTCAATCCCGACAGATCTGCGGTTGTCAGTTTATTTGCACCGAAATTTAAAGTGGTCAAATTCGTCAGACCGCTTAAATTCAGACTGGTAATTTTATTCTCATTACACTGAAAAGTTTCTAATTTATCTAATCCCGTTAGCGTCAGTGCAGTCAGTAAGTTTTGTCCGCAGGAAAGAAGGGTCAGATTTGTTAATCCGCTCAGGTCCAAAGTGGTTAAGGCATTCGATCCGCAGCGAAAGGTCTCCAGATTAAATAAACCATTCAAATTAATACCCGTAAGATCATTGCCGTAGATTTCCACCACACGCAGACTTGCCATCCCCGATAAATCAAGTGCCGTAAGCTGCTGATAATTCAGATACAATTCCTGCAGACTTGCAAAATCTTTAATTCCAGTCAGGTCTTTTATACTTCCGCCCTGCAGGTTCAAATTGGTGACACCGGCAATGGAAGCGGTTAATACCTGTCCGTCAATGGCACCGGAATCAAGCCCCTGATTAATTAAGCCTTGTTCAAAAGCAGCATCAGGTATTGCGGTGTATTGTGCTTTAACCGAAGTAAAACCAATCATTATAAACAAAAAAAGACCGAATATTTTGGTCCGGTAATTTTTAGCAGTGGATAATGAAATTGATTTTTCGAGTAATTTTAGTTTCATACATTGTCGTTTTTGGATTAAGTAACAAAGGTGAATCAATAGAAGAAACTATCATATAAGGGGTAACCCCCGATTTTTATGTAATCATCGCGATATCAAATTAAAAAAGATACTTTTGTTAAAAATCCATTCCAATGATTCCATACAAAAAAGGACTTTTTCTGCTTATTACGATTCTTATTACCGGGGCTTTTTTCTCGTGTAATGAAAAAAAGGAAAGCGCTGTTCTTTATAAAAAACCGGCCGTCGAAAAAATCGATAAAACTTTTGACTGGATAAAAGACGATACCAACTTTGTAAAACCCGGTTATCAGACTACTTTATATCAGTACTACAACCAAAAGCTAAAAGAAAAAAACTATGTAACGGCTGCCAAAACACTGCAGGCAGCAGCCTGGAATACGGCAGGTTATGCTTCTTTCGATCAGCGGCTTTTTCAGACCATTACGACATTTTTAGAAAAATATAAAAATGAAATTCCGGAAGAAAACACCTGGTTTGCCAACATGTATTATGGCGATTATTATACGGACAAAGGAGACATTAAAAAAGCAATTGAATGGTACAGCAAAAACACGACGATTGAAACAGTCGATTATACCAGTTGTTATTTAAAAGCAGACGGTTACCGTACAATTGCCTGGTGCCATCACCTGTTAGGGAATCTGAACCTGGCCTTAAAAAATGAATTCAAAGCATTGGAATATTTCAGAAAAACAGATAACATATCCGCTGCAGCCGGCGTATACATGGGTATTGCCGAAATTTATCAGGCTTCGAAAGACTATGATAAAGCAGCAATTTTTTTGAATAAATCGATCGTCACTTATGCTAAAGACAGAAAGAAAAATTTAGGAAGTATCTTTATTTGTCTCTACAATAAAATTAATTTGTACGACCGAAGTATGAATTATACCAAAATGAAACCGTTGATAGATTCGGTATACCTGGCTTTCAAAAAAAGTAAGATCAATGATCCTTCTGTTAAAGTTTCTATTAACATCTATTATGCCCACCAACTGATTGATCAGAGCAAAATTACAAAAGCCAGAATAGTACTGGATGAACTGAAACCGGATGTATTGTTTCTGAACTCCAACATTACCAATCAGGAATACCGGGTAGCACTAGCCGAACTGGAGTCTAAGCAAAACAAAGGGATCCGCAATACCAAACTAATCCATAAAACCATTGAGGAACTAAAGGCCAATCAAAATTTCACAAGGGTCAGGGATCTGTATGCAGTGCTTTACAACGATGCCATGAATAAAAAAGATTACGAAAAATCGATGCTGTATCAGGATAGTATGTATGAAGCCACAGATAGTCTGGGCAGCAAAGAAATGGCCAATATTGTAGCACAGCTGGACAAGAAATACCAGACGCAGGCAAAAGAACAGCAAATCGCCTTACAGAAAAAAACGATTCTCAATAAAAACGCCACAATTGCCTTACTGATTTCCGGCTTCATTGGTTTTATTTTATTAACCTTTGCATTGACTTTGATAAGAAAACAACGAATTTTAAAACAGGAAAAGCAAAATTCACAGCTGTACACCAAACAATTGCTGGAGAAAACCGAGGAAGAACGAAAACGAATCGCCAGTGATCTGCACGACAGCGTAAGCCATGAATTACTGAGCCTGAAAAATTCATTCGAACAAAAATCGGAAACTACCGATAAAAAAATTGATACGATTATAAACGACATCCGGATTATAAGCCGGAATCTTCATCCTGTAATGTTCGACAAAATAGGGTTAAAAGCCAGTATTGAACAATTGACAGAAAGAGTACAGGCGGTTAATAATTTTATGGTCACTTCAGAAATTGAATACCACAATTCATTGCCCGCTGCCGATGAATTGCAGGTATATCGCATCATTCAGGAAACGTTGTCCAATATTATAAAACATGCCAATGCCGTTGCGGCAAAAATTACCGTCACCGAAAACGACACAGAACTCCTCATTGAAGTGAAGGATAACGGAACCGGATTTAATGCAGCCGAAAAACTGTCCGGAAACAATGCTTTCGGGCTTCACAACATTATAGCGCGCAGCAGGGCCATAAACGGGGAAGCAAAAATTGCATCGGATAAAAACGGAACTATTGTCACTATTGAAATAAAAAAACCAAAATGAGAATACTAATCGCAGACGATCATCCTTTTACGCTGCAGGGAACCAAAAGTTTTGTCGAATCCTACGGGCATAAAGTAATCGATACGTGTTCGAACGGTACTTCGGCATTAAATCTAATCACACTTCACACACCGGATGTCGCCATTCTGGATATTAATATGCCGGGCTTAGACGGATTGGATGTATCCAAAAAAATACAGGAAAACAGGCTTAAAACCAAAGTGATCCTGCTCACCATGCACAAAGAAATAACCATTTACAGAAAAGCAAGTGAGTACGGTATTTTTGGTTACATCCTAAAAGAGCACGCCCAGAAAGAACTCGAAATATGTCTGGAAGAAGTACAAAAAGGCAATCGCTACGTGAGTGCCTATCTGGAAGAAGACCTGATATCCGATTCCTTTAATGCTGATGATAAGCTGGCCCGCCTCACTTTATCCGAAAGGAAAATCATAGAACTTGTCGCCCAGCTCAAAACAAGCAGACAAATTGCCGAATTACTCTTTTTATCCGAAAAAACCGTGGAAGGCCATCGCGGCAATATCATCGAAAAACTCGGACTGGTCAAAGAAAAAAACACCCTGCTCAAATGGGCCATTCAAAATATCAAAGGATAAAAGCACTATCCGGAATCATGAAACCGGAATCCAAAGTAATCCTGGCACCACAATAAAACAGCAAGACCTAAACCTGCGTTATTTTAGTAAATTCCTCAAATGATTTATTGGGATCAGAAGTCGCATATTCATTCTCCGGTTCGGGAAGCACATGAATTTTTGAATCATTTAATGAAATTATGGAAGAACAAACATATATCCCTATCTTTCCATCACTGTATTTGAAGTCTAATAATGTTAATTTTACAATTTCATTGACAGAGAGCTCATAATAATTTCCATAGCGGATAATCTTAAAATAGATTTCTTTACTTTCTACTATTTCAAATTGATTGGTCTGAATATTTTCAAAA
Organism: Flavobacterium sp. LC2016-23; assembly: GCF_009674775.1. Taxonomy (GTDB): domain Bacteria; phylum Bacteroidota; class Bacteroidia; order Flavobacteriales; family Flavobacteriaceae; genus Flavobacterium. The sequence goes on from NZ_WKKE01000024.1 coordinate 14,326, forward strand.
ACAAAATTATTCTTTACATCCTTTTCATTAAATCCCCAGGCCCTGAACTGAACAAAACCGTTTACAAAATCAATTGATATATAATACGCTGTTCCTTCTTCGTCACATTCAATAACAAAACCTGTTTTTCCCATGCCTTCTACAGCTAATTTTCCTTCCCAGACAAAATTATTGGATGGCTTTTCAAAGCAGAAAACCTCATATCCGCTGCGACAGCCAATTCTCCATCTATTTTCATTTTCCACAACAAAATTTGCCGAAGGGTTTCCTAAAATGGGAACAGGGACAGGTAAGTTTCTTTGGTGAATTGTTCTTTGATACAAGGTTCTCCAATGATGATAGGTTTTTAATAATAGTCGGCCATCATTACTATCCACATCTAATTGTTTTGGCGGAGGAATTACGCGATGTGTATTGACATTTCCTCCCACAAAATAAAAATTATAGATTAAAAAATGATCTCCGTCTTTTACAATTCTTGCCGCATAATTACCTTGCGGCAACAGCACATTATTATGAAAAGCATGGTATTCTCCTTTAAAATCAGGCGAAAACCAATACCGTACTTTAATATCTTCACGGATGGAACCCAGCAAATAATGTATTCCTTTTATTTCAACCACGCAAGGGCATTCAATATCGTCATATACATAAGCAATATGCAGCGGTTTTTCAAGAACAAAACCCTTTTCACCCCTTTTTGCTACACCAATGCAGCCTCTTCTGTAGGTTGGTCCTACGGCACTGCGGGCACAAATCAGTAAATAATCTTCCCCTTCAAATTGATATTTATAGGGATCCCTGAAACTGAGCCATTCCCGTGGGTTATTATCCCTGCTTTCATAATACGGAGCTTCACTTTTCAGGGGCAAATTATATTTATTTTCTTTTGTCCAGTGAATTAAGTCAGGAGAAACCGCCCTGCCTACTTTTTGCATGATTCCTTTATCTTTCCTTTTTAAACCTGTATAGTACATCTCGTATCCTTCGCCATCAGAATTTGTACTCACATGCATGGTCCATAACATATCATCATCCCATTCTCCGGGATCTCCAACAAACAAAGCATTTTTTACTCTTTTCCAGGAAAGACCATCTTTTGAAACTGCATGAGCAATATAATCGTGATTGGGAATAATCAAATGAAATAAATGATGCATGCCTTTCTCATCTATAAATACATCAACATCTCCAATTTCCCAACTGCTAAAACCTGAACCTGAATACATCTTATCCTTATTTAATTATTTTATAATGTTTTAATCCTTCCAGAATACCGGAGGAAGCTGCGCTTTTCGCCACATAAATATTTTTAGTGGTTTCATATCCCGCCAATTCAGCACTCCGGTTTCCTACGATAATTCCTTTAACAGACCCCCTGAACATATCGATATCATTTCCCGAATCACCAGCAGCAATTACACTCGACAAAGGAATAGCCCATTTGCGGCATAAAAATTTAATTGCATTTCCTTTCGAAGCCCTTTTAGGAATAAAATCAAGGAATTCATCGTGACTTGGAATAATATTTACTTTGTACCATCCTGTACCTAAAGCCGATATTAACTGCTCATGATTGTATTTTTCTTTCTCATAGTAGTAGGAAATTTTATACGGATTCTGCGCTTCTTCTTCCTGTAATCGGATCCAGGGAATTCCTTTTAAACGAGTTACAATATCTTCTCTTTTCCAGCGGCCTGCCAAAAAGGTAGCCCATCCTTTGTCTAAAATATAATCTTTCCCGTTGGTGTAATAAATTTCAGTTCCTACAGCGCAGATAATAAAATCCGGCAAAGGAAATTGTTCTTCTTCAATCACTTTTTTAACGAGGGCTAAATTTCTTCCGGATGCCAGGGCAAAAGACATTTTTTCATGACGATTAATCAAATGTTCTTTTAATTCTTTCAGTCCCGGATTATCCAAATCCGGTGCAATTAATGTTCCGTCAATATCAGATACAAATAAATGCTCCACCTTTCTTTTTAATCGGTCGAGGTTAATATTGGGGTAATGCAGATTTTTAATTCCTGAGCCGGATGACAAGGATAAGTTTTCATTAACATAGGCAACATATTGATTAACGTGACTGAGCCAGCTGTAATGTTTTTGAATATTAATCGCTCCGTTATTGGAGTAATAACGCCATTGGTTATCATCGGTCAAAATATTCCGCAATGCTTTCTTGATTTGATTTTCATCCTTTGGATCTACCAATTCACCATTCTGGCAAGTCGGAATAATTTCAGAGGGGCCGCCGTTTTTGGTAACCACAACGGGCAGACCGGAACTTGCCGATTCAATAACAGTTAATCCGAAATTTTCATGCAAAGCCAGATTCACAAAAACCCCTCTTTTTTCTGCGGCATAGCGATAAATGATAGAGACCTCATTTTCTACATCATGCTTCTTAGGAATTGCCATTTTTCCATATAAATCATATTTATCCATTAATAGTAACAGATCTGTTAAAACATCTTTTTCAGATTCCGGCATTTTCGAAATATCCTTTCTGATTCCGGCAAAAATGACCAAATTTGCAATACTTTGCAATTCTTTGTCTTTACCATAAACTTCAATAAGAGTATGAAGATTTTTATGGCGGTCGGGTCTTGAAAGTGCTAAAATAAAGGGTTTGTGCGGATTTATTAAAAACTTGGAAATCGTTTCAGCTACCCAATATTTTCTTTGTTCTTCTTCCATTTGTTTATCAGCATCCTGTTCCTGATGATAATAAGGCACAAATTTAGTGGTGTCAATACCCGGAGAAATCACGTGATATTTGGCTAATTCAAAGTTTTTATAAGGCCGGTACGTTTCAATTTCCTGTTCTGTAGAAGTAACAATAAACTCTGATAACGCTAAGGTCCTTTCTTCAGCAGCAATTCTTTGTCTGAACTTAAATTTCTTTTCAATTTCTTCCTCATTCAGGCCACTTTCAAGCAGCTTTTTCTTTTTATAAAAACCCAAAGAATGTCCTGTATGCGCAAAAGGGATGTTTAAAATGGTAGATAATTCACTGGCTGCATATCCGGCGTCACCATAATGGGAATGAATCCAGTTTGGAAATATATCATGAAGTTTTACATGCTGAACAATGCCACTGACAAAGGTATCCAGGCCTTCCCACAATTGCTCTTTTGGCTTGTATTTTTTTCCTAAAAACGGAATTCGTCGAATATCTAATTTTTCATTAATAACTTCAATAGGAACAGCATATTCCGGAGAAAGATTCGGATCGTCAATAAGTCTTGTAAAGATATGAACCTGTTCTACATCTTTATGTTGTGACAGGAACTCCGCCAGTTCATAAACATATTTCGTTTGTCCTCCATTGTCAGCATCTCTACCAATCTCTAAGCCTGAACCTTTTAAAAGTCCGTGAATATTGATTAATGAAATTCTTAATTTTGTCATCTTATTTTTTATTTATTAGATTTTTAAGATACAAAAAATAAAGCAGGCTGACCCTGGTTTTTATAAAAATAACAGGTTTATTAACATCCTGAAGCCTAAAAGTAAGAATCGAAACCTTTTAGATTATCCGGTTTATTCTTAAAAAATACAGCTTATCAAAACACAGCTGTTAACAAGAAGGGGCGTCTTGTGTAACTCTTTTCATCATTAATTCAGAGACCCCTTTTTAGTAACGATGCCCGTTTTAAAAGTTAAACCAGCTCTAATACTTTTTCGGTCGTAATCACCTGGGCAAATTCATTGTGCAGACTCGCCAGAGAGATCTGATGAATTAGTTCCGAATCGAACTTTTCGCCATTGACCCCTGCCCTGTCAAACGTAGCCGTGGCATCGGAAATCACCAAAACGTCAAACCCTAGATTACCGGCCATTCGTGCGGTTGTAGAAACGCAGTGATTGGTCGTTAATCCCGTCAAAACCAATTTATGAATTCCCTGCTCGTCCAGCCTTTCTTTTAGATCGGTTCCTATAAAAGCACTGTTTACGTTTTTTACAAGTACAGGCTCGCCTTCCATCGGTTGTACTTCTTCTTTAATTTCAAATCCAGGATTCGATTCGTGCAGTTTGGAGTCCGGGTGTACCGAACTGTGCACGATATGAAAGACAGGGAGTTTAAGAGCGCGCCATTTTTCAAGAAGCTGCGCTATTTTTAGTTCCGCATCCTTATTGTTCCGGTTACCGCCCCAGTAGTCTTCATCATTAAACCCTTTTTGTACATCGATAATAATCAAAGCTGTATGCTGTTCCCTTAGTTTCATGTTTCTGTTAATTAGATTAGTACTACAAAAATAGCAGCTGTTCCCCTATGCAAACAAGGACAAAAGACAGTCGTTTTAAGACAGCCTGTTTTTAATTTCGCCAGGCAGTTCCTGCAGATGGGTTTCCAGGACAACCCGCAATTGCTTCGAGGTCTTGTAACCGCACAAATGGGCAATGCTTTCTACCTTATAATCCGAATGCGCCAGGAGGCTTTTTGCTTTTTCGATTCTCAGTTTCGTACGGTATTCGGCAATCGTGATTCCGGTCTGTTTCTTAAAAATCCGTGTCAGATTTCGGGGACCGATATGAACGAGGTCTGCCAAAAAATCAATGGTAGAGGTTTTCTCGAGATTGTAAATAATCCAGTCCTGAATGGTATGGATTTTTTCATCACGGTGATTTCGGTTTTGCAGGTAGACACTTTCCTGCTGATCACTTCCCTGTCTTCTTTTGTAGACCACCAATTCTTTGGCAATACTGGTAGCGACTTCTTTTCCATGTCGTTCTTCTATAATAAACAGGGCCAGATCAATACCTGTTACAATACCGGCACTGGTATAAACATTTCCTGCTTTGGTAAACAGGACATTGCTTTGCACTTTCAAAAGCGGAAAATCTTTTTGAAACCTGTCTATTAATTTCCAGTGCGTGGTACATTCCTTAAAATCCAAAAGTCCCGATTTCGCCAAAATAAAAGCCCCGTTACATACACTTGCTATGGTGGTCTGCTTTGCATTTGCTTTTTTAAGCCATTCGAAAAAAGAGACATCCTCATCTATTTTACTGATTTGTGCCGAACTGAATCCGGATAAAAATACAATATCATTCCCTCGCGGATTTGTTTTTGAAAAATGGACAACCGATGAAAGTGCTAATCCCGAAGAAGAAGTAATGACAGGATTACTACTGATGAATTTTAACTCATAAGGAAGCCCTAAATTTTTAGCTTCCTGAAAAACTTCCAGAACACCGGCTAAGTCCAGTAAGGTAACCTGTTTCGGAATGTAAAAATAAATAATTGTTACTGCCATTTTTGGGATTGTCTTATTAAATGCTAAACTGCCTTTCAAATTTAGAATAAAAATAAGGATCTGAAACTTTAGACCAGCACTGAAAAATGTTTGGATCTAAAATCAGGATCCTTTTTTATATAAAATAGGAGGTTTTACCCTAAAATAATCGGGTATTTTTACCCTTTACTACTCTCTTTTTTATTTTTAAATTTACTTTTTATTTTAGCGCAGCAAATAAAGCATTGATTGTTAAACTGTTGACCGGTAAAGTATCAGAACTAACTATTTGTACTAAAATCAGACATACTGCGATCCAAAGTAAAGGGAGGCTCCTTTTTCATATAAGGTCAGATAAAATGTAGAATCTTTTTGTCTGGACAAAGAGCGTAATTCTATTAGATTATTAACAGCCAAAAACAAACATAATCTATGGCAAATCTTGAAAAAATCTATTACATCAACGTCGGACAGGGCGGAACCTTTAAAAAATCCGGGGACTATGACAGTTCACCGTCCGATGTAGACAACCTGTTCAAATACCTGGAGGAAAACGACATCGAAAGATTACTCGTTTACTTCCATGGCGGACTTGTGAATGAAACCAGCGGCATGGGATCTGCCGAAGTAATGCGCGCCAACTTCGTTGATGCTCCTTCCAAAACCCATGCGGTAACTTTCGTCTGGGAAACAGGGCTCTGGGAGACCATAGTCGAAAATCTCAGTTCAAAGAGCAGCGACAACCAATTCCGGAAAGTACTGAACTTTGTCATCAAACTTATCGGAAAAAAAATAGGCATCGATTCCCGCGGTGGCGGTGAAACGCTGGACACTGCCACTATAGAAGCAGAAAAGCGAAAAGAATATCCGTTTGCCGAACTGAATGATCAGCTCAAAAATACTACAGACCAAGGCAGCAGAGGTGGAAGTATTCTGTTTGATGAAGAAGATGAAATAGGCTTTTTTGCCGATCTTAAAAAAGATAGCGATGATATGATCCAGGCAGAAGGTGAAATGGCAGCAGAAGAAATCGAAGTAGCAGCAGCTGATCCTGATGCCGGCGATTCAAGGGGATTGTTACTGACGATCGGAACGCTTGTAGCTAAAATTGCATTTGCTGTTCTTAAACGTTACGCAAAGGAAACCCATCATGATTTCTACCCTACCGTTGTAGAAGAAACTTTCAGGAAGCTTTATATCGACCAAATCGGCAAATGGGGCTGGTCTGAAATGAAAGAAAAGGCCCGGGAAATGTTTGCAGATAACGAAGGGCTGTCCGGTGACGATTTACATGCCGGAACCTATTTCCTAAAACTCCTGGAAGCACATTACCAAAAAAGACAAACTGCCGGTAAAAAATTCACGATTGAACTGGTAGGACATAGCGCGGGCTCTATCGCAATCTGTAATATGCTGGCCGTAACATCCGAAAACTTCAAAGAGCTAAAATACAACAATGTCGTTTTTCTGGCGCCTGCCTGCAGGACCGACCTGTTCATCGCAAAAGGAATTCCTGCAAAAGAAAACGGAGTCTTTAAAAAGTTCAAGATGTTTACCATGCAGGAACAGTATGAGAAAAAAGATTACTGTGTCAGATACCTCTATACCTACTCCCTGCTCTATCTGGTATCCGGCTTGTTTGAAGACGAAACCGATGCCAAAATAATGGGGCTTCATGAACAGTTCAAAGCCGAAGACCGTTATTCCAAATTCGAAGAATTGAAAGTAATAAACAGGTTTATTACAAGCAACAAACTGGCATTATCAAAGGATATTGAAAATGCAGACAACAGCATGTGGACCGATTCTCTCCGTCATGGCGATTTTGACAACAACAGTGCCACGTTAAAATCAATACTTTCCACTATCAATAGGGTCTAATCATGAATTATGCAATCGTAATAGGAATTGACCACTACGAGAAAAAACCGCTGTCAGGTGCCGTAGCAGATGCAAAAGCTTTCGCCAATTGGCTGGAAACCAAAGGAGGTGTGCAAAAGGAAAACCTAAAATTGTTTGTGTCAAACAGCGAAGACATGCTCGTTAGTGGTCCCGAAATTGACATAGCCATCGATAAGATCAACCGTGTTGCCAGAAACAACAACGAAACAAACAGGCTGTATTTTTATTTTTCCGGACACGGTATAGGCGTCACTTTCGACAACACAGCACTTTGCCTCCGCCTCTGGCCGGCCTTAATCAACCATTGCATTTCAGGCCTGGACTACCGCACCTGGTTTACCAATGCCGGAGCGTTTGATGAGGTACTGATTTTCTTCGATTGCTGCCGCGAACATGATACCCTCATTAAAGGCAATTCACCTGCCGGTTCCTGGAACCTTCCTATTGGCAACAGAAACCCCAAGGTGCTCATCTGTAATTCTACTGCTTATGGCAAATTGAGCTATGAGGTGATAATCGATCCGCCGGGCGAAAGCAAATCAGAAACCGACGGACTCCCTAAAGAATCAGCCTCTGACAAAAAAAGGGGGGCCTTTACCACTTTTCTTATTGACAGTCTGAACGGCGATGCAGATAGTGATGGCACCGGACAGATTACCGCACTGGCACTTAAAGATCATATCCGTAACAATTTTAAAAGCCATGCCGAAAAATTCAAAAAGACACAGGACGCTGTAGCAGATACACTAAATGGCGGAGATCAGATTCTGATCTGCACTGTTCCCGTGATATTGCCCCAATTTAATTGTGAAATCACTTTTGAGCGCAATTCCAATGTCACGCTCTACGGTCCGAATTTAGAAGACCTCTGGACAGGTGATGTGGTAGTCGGACAGGTTTTACAAAGAAATCTGGACAAAGGCTTTTATCAGTTAAAGGACAATCTGGATACAACAGTACCGCCTAAAAATTTCACCAACTATTCTCCAAAAACAATCAGTTATGAACGCTTCTGATACCCAATATACAATCCGTATTTCTTTCACTCAGTCATTGGACGGATTGCAGCTTGTACTCGTTGACGGCAGCCTGAATAAAATAGTGGAGCAGGAAACGCAACAGCTTGAACTTACATTGTCCAAAGGAATTTACCAGCTAAAAGCTTCTTTCATAGATTACTTCGAAGAATACTTCCTCACCGTCCATAAAGACGAGCATTTTGTGCTGGATTACCATTACCCGATGACTTCACCAAGTATGGATTTTGCGACCACCCATGAATATTTTTCAGTTCCTGCCGAAATATGGAGCCGAAAATGTACTTCAGGCGATCCGGATAAAATTCCAAATTTCTTTTTTTTTGCAGCCGCCTTTGACAAAGATGCTCCGTATAAAGAGGAAATAATTACCGATCTTGTTGAAAATTTTTCTTTGTTCGATCCAAAAGGAAAACTAAATATCCGTTTAGACGATGACAATTCGTTTGTTGATCCCGAAGCTGCAGTTGTTATTTTTTCGGCCCGTCTCAAAAAAGGGCTCTATTTTCTTAAGTACCGAAAAAAAGGAAAACGCAGGATTTTTCCCTTTTACATTTACAACGGATACCAAACCCAGTTTTTATTGCGTTACAAGCAGGCACCTGATTTTTATAACAGTTTTTTCTACTACGACAACAAATTTGGATTTCACAGACAGGACAGCCAATACCTGCTGCTCGACAAAATCCAATATGCCTACAAAGACTACAATAACTATAAGCTGCTGACCCCTTCAGACCGGTCTGCTATAAAAAATCATCCCTATCTGGTGGCCCTTGTACAGATCCTTCACCTGGTTACGGGAAATGAACAGGACGACACCGAATTTGCGAATGCACCCCTACTGGAACTGCCCGACATTGCCATGCTGAAAGCCCTGACGGATAAGGAGAAGCAGATCAATTCAGAAGAATTACCCATCATCTCAGCTATAATGGCCAAATGTATGATCACCGTCGGAAAAAAGATGGAGTTCAAACCCGGTTCCATCATGGATCGTGTGGTAGACACCCTGAATTATGATATTTTCTGGAATAATTTCTCAAAAGTAGAAGACCTCTCGCGTATGGCAGACTTGTATAAGGACCTGTTGCAAAAATCAAAGTATTATGGTACAAACCTAAAAGACAATGCTATCGCCAAAGTTAAAAAACTAATTGTCAATTCAATACGTACCACACCGGAAACATTCAAAGAAGAACGCCTCAATACCCTTTTAGGAAATAACCTCACGGACACACCCGAAGATACTACCCGATTTACAGATGCGATAAACAGTGTCGGAAACGTATCCGAGATCGCCAATAAATTTAATCTCCCCCCTACTACTGTTCTTCGCAACTACGAAAAATATGATGAGATCTACAAAAAAATGAATCCCAAATAACATCAAACAATTTTTGCAGCCTGTTCTCCGGAAATGTCGCCCAAAATTCAGCTGTTAGTTTCTTCACTCGCCAATAGTAATTAACCGTAAAGACAATGGAGGTTTAGTTATACGCAGAACGTTTGCGGCTCTGTATAAATTAGTACTCCTTTTTATTGAAGTTAGACCAATTAGGTGTACATTAGCGCTGATTGATACAGTATAAAAAAGTAAAGGAAAAGTATAGCATTATGCTAAATCTAACATGTTTGGTATAATGCAAAACCGGTGTCAGGCTGAGCGAAGTCGAAGCCCTTTTCTGTAAAAAAGCCCTAGGCTTTACTCAGGGTGACATTGATTTCTAAAAGAATAAAGATGTTTATTCTATTTTATAGTTTTTATCTATTTGTTTTTAGATCAGATCAGAATTGGTATGAATTACATCCAACGCGTTAAAGCTATTATACTGTAGTAGCGATGCTGCTTATAAGAACAAACAGGAGAGCACTGAATCCGGAATTCTGTGCTATTAAGGATTTTTAAGTAGACATAAAATGGAAGATTATGTTTATGGACGCCCGTCTCGTACTTCAAAGTGCAGACGGGTTTTCCATTTCATTTATTTAAGGTTCCTGATTTTGATTCTCCAACAACTCAGCATCAGCTAAAGTCATACTGCCTAACCCGAACAGAATCTTTTAAACCTCTTTATAAAGATAGTAACTAAAGATCACCAGCATATAGGATAATAAACTATAGACATCCACTAAAAAAGAGTATCGCCCTGAAGCATAATTTTTATCCTTCAGTATAACTAATCCGTTAGCTTTTTTACCGAAATAATAGTAATTAAGAATGTGAAAAGATACGGGACAAATAATAGCAAGTTTTAAATGAAATGGATACCTTTTGCCACAAAAAACTAAGGCTGTTTTAAAGATAGTCACCAAAACACATTTTGTGGCAGAATCGTGGCACATGGAGTTTTTGAAAACAAGAAATCGAGTAAAATCAGGCGTTGACAAATTTAGGTTCGAAACTTTTAGATCCATTGTTTTTTTAGTTTTTTATCAGGAGGGTCTCTGTCCATTTTAGGATTTAGCTGATAAAATCTCGTTACACTCTAAAAAAATGAGAATCCAGCCAGCGTTCTTTCCAACTGCTCCATACCTGTTCGAATTGGACTGTATTCGCTTTATAATGAGTATTAAACCATTCTTTTGTCTCAATCACATTCTTATTCTCTTTTAAAAAACACAGAAAATCATACTGCTCTTTGTGCAGATCGTAAATAGACAGTTTAAATTTGTGCCTTAACACCACACAATAACTTTCTTTTCCAAAAGGCAGAGCGGGATTTTTCCCATTTTTGAATTCATAATAGTACTTTCGGACTGGAAACTGAAACTTAAATAAAGCAAATACAGGTACCAACTTTAGTTGCTCTTCGGATGTGTCGATTGCTGCCAGCTGGTAATTTTCTTCTGCTTTCTCTTCAAAAAGAACACCAATCGCATATTCAAAACGGGCCAGTTCAATCATAAAATCAATCCAGTCTTCTTTGATACCTTCATTGGCATCGGGTCTGTTATTTTCCAGATATTCTGCAAAATGGGCTCCCAAAAAAGATAAATTGTAATTATTTGAGGGGTTTGAAGCAAGATAGTCATCAGCGAAAGCACAAAAAATCGCTTCTCCTAAAGCATATTCCAATGCACTAAACTGCTGTGACATACAATTTCGTAATCGTGCAATATAACTTCGCTGGTAAATCGCTAAATGTTCCTGAGCCGTAAGTTTTTCTGAATGACAAATTACATCTTCAATTGAAGCTGCATTTGTGGCATTCGAAAGCAAATCATTAGGATTTATTCCTGTTTGCTGATAGGGATCGAGCAAAAGCTGCTGCATCCATTGCTGAAAGTCTTTTAATGGTATTTTTACCGTTTTCTGCATCTTTGGAGTTTATAAAAGTTTATTCACCGCAAATAGATTCAATGGGTTTGAAACCTGTTCTTTATCAATAGAAAAAACTTCTTTTTCAACTCCAACAAATGCTGCATCCATATATTGTTTTGATTTCAGTAATTCTGAATGGTACACATCAAAAGCCGGAATATTACCATCCCATTCTAATAAAATTGATGCCTGATCTGCTAATTGATAAGCTAGTTGAAATAATTTCCAAACCTGATTATTTACTTCTCTATCGTGTGTATCAATAATATAATTGCCACAATTTTGATGACCAGCCAAATGCATTTGAACTATTTTATCATGCGGAATTCCGTTGATGTATTCTACGGGATCAAAATCATTATTAAAAGAAGATACATATACATTGTTTACATCAAGGAGTAATCCACAAGCTGTTTCTTCGGTCATGATTCGTAAAAACTCCCATTCCGGAAGAGTTGAATTATTGAAAGATGCGTAGGTACTTGGGTTTTCTACAATCAGCGGTCGTTCTAAATAATCCTGAACTTGTCTAATTCGGTTACAAACATGTTTTAATGAATCTTCATTTAGCGGAAGCGGAAGTAAATCGTGCGAATTGGTCGTTAAAACTCCTGTCCAGCATAAATGATCGCTGATCCAGGCTGGCCTGACTTCACCTGCCAGTTGCTTTAAACTCTTTAAATAATCAAAATTTAAAGGATCAGTGCTTCCTATAGAAAGCGATACCCCGTGCATTACCACGGGATATTTTTCTGCTATTTGTTGTAAAATATATCTCGGACGTCCATGTGAATCCATAAAATTCTCAGAAATTACCTCAAACCAGTCTACGGCAGGGTTTTTCTCCAGAATATGTTCAAAATGTTGGCTTCTGAGTCCTAATCCCAATCCTAAATTGGGTAATCCAAGTCTAGTGTCCATTATTTTTGGGTTGACAATTTGAAAGGCTCTCCGGTAATTTTTTAGCGCTTTCTTCTTCCATTTTCAAAACTCTTTTTGCTGCCGCAATTTTTCTTTCGGCAGGGTTGCTGATGTAGGAACAAGATCTTGAACCGCTTTGTCCGCAAGAAGAATAATCTACACCCGAAGTACCACGAATTGAGTTTACGTACTCATCGCTTGGTCCGTATTGCTGTGGAGCTTCGCCAAAAGATTCTCCGTTTTCTTTTCTTTTTTCTTCAAAGCGTATTCTGGCCAATTGCCAGACGCTAAGTCCTTTATTAGGGCCTTGCGCCATAAAACGAGAAGACAAAATAGGCACACCGCAGCTGCCTTGATAACGACAATCATTTTCACCCGGATGGCAAAGTTCTTCTGTAGTTCCAAAAATCCCGCAGCCTCCCTGCCCTTTACAAGCATTTAAGGTGTGGCAAGGATGACCAACTGCTGTTGAACAATCGCCCTGACCTGCACAATCATTATTTCCTGAATATCCCGCATTTTTGCATGAATTAAGCCCCATGCATACATGAAGTTCTTTTGTTACTAATTCTGACATGTTGTATATTTTTATATTAATGATTGTGTCTAAAAGGTGTACCTGGTACTTTAGGAATATCGGCTTCAATGCTGTAATCCAATCCTACGTCTGGTAAAGACGGGAAATAGTTTTCGCTTTTTATGGCCCAGCCCCAATTAACAGGATCGGCTTTTGCCAATTGATCCACCAAACTCATGATTTGTGCTTTTGGTCTTAAGAAACTTTGTTCAAACGAAAAAGGTTCAAATGTTAAAGCGCCTTTATAAGCCTGATTGCCTTTAGTATAAGTGTATTGATTAATTTGGTTACCAACTCCACTCAAAAGCCAGATCATTGATTTATGAATACCAAAAATGAATAAATCGTATTGTGTACTTTCGTCTTTATAATAACAGGCTTCAATCATTAAAAGAATATAAGCAAAAACTGCATTACCTAATTGTGAACATAATGCCAGTGCCTGATTGTTTGAAGCTATATAATCGGCTGTTTTAGGATTCGCATCGGTGTCATATACAAAATAGCTGAAGAAATCATCTAAGCCCTGAATGTTACGAAACTTTTGCTGATAATGCCCTCCAAGTGTATAGGCTTCCAGAAATTTTGCAAAATGAGCAGGTTCTTTCCCGGAATCATCATAATCGCCTTCCCAAAATTCTACCTTGCCATCGACAATATCCATTGGTACCGGCATTTTATTTTCGCCCCAAATTAAGGTATGCTGCTTGTATTTACTTTTCCCTTCTCCCTGATCAATAATACGTTCTATCGCATCAATTGCCGAATGAGCGTCATGTACTCCAACAAGTCCGCCGCTATCATCTGCATTAGCAAATTGAGGATTGTGCTCTCTGTCATAATGTACCGTATTCATTGAATTTTGAGAATAATACGGTCTCGGACGATCTGGATTATCCGGAGGAAGTAATTGGGGTCTGTAATTATAAGGTCCCGGGAAATCCTCCTTTATACATTTGATAATCATTTCATACAAACGCCCGATTGTTTGATATTCAACCGTATCCAGCAATTGTGCATTTGCATAAGGATCTTTAAATGGTTCAGGACTTTCAATTTGTAAAAATGTAGTCAGTTGCTTCAATGACAATTTTGCTGCATTAATTTGAAATTCAGGAATATGTCCGTCTAATTGTGTTGGAAATGTTAATACTTTTCCAATCCCTAACAAATCTGGTGCTGTCTGACAAACCGCCTGTTTTAAATTACAGGCAAGTGCCAGGTGCAGCATTTCTTCGATAACAACGCTCATAATTAAAGCCGCCGATTTATTCGAATACACCAGTATATCCAGTTTCAGATCTTGTGCCAGTTCATCAATTTCAGCAGCAGTACGTACACCGGATTGTGAAAGCTGCGCATGAAGTTTAGCATATAGTTTGTCCTGATCCTGTGCTCTGTTAATGGAATAATAAGTCGATAAATAAGTGGGAATAGTAGCAAGCTCCAGCGCAATTGCCTGTTGCATTACATCTTTAATATTCTCTTTTGTTACCGAAGCAGAAAATTTAAATAGTTTTTTTGTTTTCATTTGTATTTGGTTAAAATAGATTACTCCGGACTGATAAATGGATAGTATTTTTCGTCAATAATAGGTTCAATACCGAAGAAATCATTCAGAACAGATTCGGCTGTACAAAATGCACCTTCTACCCAGGCCTGATCGTTTGAATATGTTTCTCCAACAATAAAAATTTCGCAGTCTGTGTTTGGAACAAGCTGTGAAGGTTTTCTAATTTTTCTTTGTACATCGCCTAGACTATAATGCGATTTATAAGCATGGTATCCTGCATTAAATGGAGGAAGAGACCAGTCCATATATTTCGTTTCTAAAGGTTCTGGCACATACGAATAATCAGCCTGTGGTCCAAAATGCAATGACGCTAATTGTGAACGAAGCATTTTTACCATTACAGGAGTAGCTTCTCTTGGTCCTTCAAGCGGCTGACAGTCTCTGGATTCAGGAATTTCGCGCGTAGCATCTGGTCCAAGTTCTAGAGCTTTCCAGAATGTTGCGTACAGAATATCATCATAACTGGCCAAAATACCATATACTTTTTTCCCTTTTCCGTCTCTGGCGTTATCTCCAAAATAAACTACTTGTCTAATAGGCATATCTGTAATACTCGGCCCAATAGTATCTAATTCGGCTACAGTCGAAATTTGTTTTTCCTGTTTAAAAGTCAATCGTTCCTCGATTGCATTTTCTACAGCAGCTATAAAGCTTACTTTATCGTTAAATGAATTAATAAGGATAGCCGGATTTTTAGCCGATTCTATTTTTTTAAGATAGTTAGAAGGAAAACCCTCTTTTCTTAATTTCTCAATTCCTTCTTGTGTTAAGAAATAACTTGTTAGTTTAGCCGGATACGTAGGGCTCCCTGCCTCGGTTGTTCTCCACCAGGGTGTATCGAAAAACATACCTATTTTGTAGGAAGGTTCCATTAATACAGACTCTAAATACAGCTGTACTTTCTCATCATTTAATACATCCGTTCCTTCTTCATCACTGTATCTGCTTGCCTGCGCCACTAAGTCAATTGCTGCTCTTGGCATAGCCAGAAATGCAGCATCACATTTTTTTCTTTCTGCAAGTGCATCCGGATCTTTGCGTGTTGCAGTTGTAAAATTCACTCCGGATTTTGTGTGCAAAATAGAACGCAATCTAACATTTGGATAATAATTTAGCGTGATTCCTTTTTGTTTTGCCAATTTTTCAACTTCTTCAAATAAGCTGTCAAATAAGCTGGAATATCCTTTTATTAATGTTTTGTATTCTGTTCCCGGAAGAAACTCATCATTCACATTAAATGACTGGGCACTATTGCTGTTTACTACGTTTGAACTGTAGCCGTTACCATCCGATAAATAACTAAATCCTTCCTGCCCAAGCATATCATAACCCAGGTTCCAATATCCAATTTCTTTTAATAAGTCTCCTTTTTGAAAGATCGAACTATCAGGCATGTCAATATTGATTTTTCCTTCTTCATAAAATCTGCACCATTCTCTACGGGTAGTCGGTCCTGATGTTTGAGTGATCGCTACAGATTGTATCGTTGTAAAACCATCATCTGGCGGAGCATCCTGAGCGTAATTGCTTGCAAAATAGGGAGCTGGCTGGTTAGAATTAATATCTGAGATATACATGTTTTTAGAACGCAAAGACATCAAGGGATCTGCTGATTCATTAAACGGAATTGAATCTTTCTTTAAATCTAATTCTTCAATAGTTTTAGTCACTAAACGATGTCCGGGCCCCTGAGGAGTCCCATCCCAATATAAATATCTCATACCTCCTAATTCAAGGTACGAATTGTCTTTGTCGTCTTTATAATGCCATGTACAAACACGTGCCCCCGGTGCTCTGGTTCCTGGATTTTTTTTAGAAAAATCATATTTCCCCCAGTCGTAGAGTTCTAATACATCGCCCTTAACAAGCATTTTTTCGTTTTTGCCGTTTTTAGATTTTCCATCAAGTAATCTCCACGCCGTATAGAGTCCGGCTGCACCTGCTCCAAAAATAGAGTATGTTTTTTTGCTCATGATAGTATAGTTTTTAAATTTTCAGTTTTTATAGATCTTGGTTTTATTCATTTCCCAGTCTTGCCATTTGCTGCGCAAGATCTTTTTGAGGAATCACAATTTCTACCAGGGTTGGAAGATTTGTTTTTTTCTTAAGTTTAAGAAGTACATCGTCTAACTCTGTAACGGTTTCAGCACGGTAGCTGTTTGCTCCAAATCCTTTGGCAAGTGCCTGATAATCCCATTTTGGAAGAATATCAAATTCGTCAAACTTATGATCCGGGCCTGCCTTAAATGAGTCCATGTCTACATATACCTGTTCAATAGCATATACTCCATTGCTCATTACAAAAATTACAGAGTTGATCTTGTATTTTACAAGAGTCGAAAGTGATTGTGCGATCATCATAAAACCACCGTCACCGGCCACAGTCCAGGCCTGTTTGCCACTTCCGAGTTGGGCTCCCGAAGCTGCACCGGTTTCAAAACCAATACACTGCCACGCAGCCGAAGAAATATAGGCGTTTTGAGATAATCCGTACATATTGGTAGCCACATACATTGATGAACTTACACCAAAAGTCATTACAATATCGTCCAGCATTTTTTCTTTTTTCAGAAAAGATGCAGCATGCTCAAAAAAGCGGTTAAACGTTATTACTTCCGGAGTTAAATCGTATTTAGGATCTGAGTTAGATCGCCATGGTTCCGGGAATTTTGGCTGAGCCGGAGCTATTGCTTTTAAAGGATATCCTGAAGTTTTTTTAAAGCGTTCTGTTAAGGCTTCGATGAAGTCTTTTAAAGTTACTCCCGAATAGGTAAAATAACCAACTCTGGTTTCCTGAGTTGTTACCTGAATCATATCCGAAAATTTATTTTCTACCAGCCATAAATAATCATCGGTAATAATAGTTCCTAAGGACAAGATACAGTCTGAAGCTTCAACTAATTTTATAACTTCGGGTATTGAAGCCTGATCAGAATAAGTACCGATGAATTTATCGCCTTTCTCATCCAGAACCGTTTTTCCAAGTGAAGTTGTAGTGTACAACATTCCGCTTGCTTTAATAAGTTCTTCTAATTGCTTGGTTAGTTTATGTCTCAAAAGCTCTACACCTGCAAAAATTACAGGTGTTTTGGCCTGACTAATTTGAGACCACGCCTGAGAAACAGCATTTTCAAGTGCTGCTGGTTCACTCTTTATGATTTCAGCTTCCAGTTTTTTACCAGATGGTTTAGGACAAGGTTCGCCCCATACTTCTTTATAACATGCTATGTACACTGGTCTTTGGTGTGTAAGCGCTGCTATAAGTAATTTATCGATTTTTTCAGGAGCACCTGCAGAAGTACTCAGGGTCTCGGCAGCAACAGTTACTCTTTCGTAAACTTCCTGATCTGCATTAAGGTTACCTGTAGAGTGATGATAAAGTACATTGTACATACTTCCTATTTGTCTTGCATCGGCTCCGGGTGTGGCACTAATTACAACAACCGGGCTGCGCTCTACATAAGCTCCTGCTATGGCATTTAATGCACTAAAAGTACTTACTCCATATTGTAAAGATACAGCAGCTAAACCTCTGGTACGTGCGTAAGCATCTGCCGCATAGGAAGCGTCTAATTCGTTTGAAGTACCAATGGTTTCAATTCCGTCAAAGTATTCCAGAGCTTGTGTAAAATGCTTTACATAGTCTCCCGGAATCTGAAAAACCTCGGTAACATTTAATTGTTTGAGTCGGGTAAGCAGATAATCTGCGACCGTAAATTCTTTTGCAGGTTTCATTTTTTGGTTATTATAATTAGGAGTGTTTTTGTTTTCAGTACTACATATCTTCAGAAAATAAACCGAAGAGATTTATAGTAGTTTTTTAAATTTTGATACGTACCTGCAGACTCCCCATATTATCGGCTAATCCTGCCCCGTATTCGGCATTTAAATCATCGTTGATGCATAACTTCAATGGTCCGCTTTGACCTGCAGGAGTTGTAAAGGGTCCGTTTCCAATATAAAATGGAGCGTTATTTCCAACTTGTCCTATAAGGGCACCCATATTTACATTTTGAACAGGATATCCTGATTGCGTTACAATAATGCCCGGACATCCGTTTGCGTCATACAGGTTACCATTATTCGTTTGCGGATCTGCCGTCCATAGACCCGATTCGTAACTTACTGTTATTGTAGTACCTGGCTGTACTGCAACTCCCGTATTCTGCCATGTCTGATTTGCATTAACCGGAACAAAAGTTTCTACCAGCTGCAGCGTATTCGCATCAATATGTAAAAACTGAATGGGCATATTATTAATGAAAAATTGTAAAACAATATTTTGAATGTATTGTAACTGAGTCGTTCCGTTACTTAAATTTTCAACATACCAGGTAGTGTTCATGGAAAGCACTTTTCCAAAGGAATTTTCAAAATTTATATTGCTTACTGCCCCACCTTCATTACTAGTACTTACTGTAATACTTGAGTAACTGTCAACAGTAATCCCCTGGCTGTTTAATGCATTCAGTTGCTGTGTCAAATACGTTGACGGATCAATTACAGCAGGATCTGTAAATGGTAATTTAGTTCTGTCTGCGGTTGGAAAAACCGGATTTCCTGTTCCCGAAGCCACTGGCCCTCCCGTCATTAAAACCGAAACTCCATGAGGAACCGAAATTTGTTTGTTGTACTGCGTTGCCGGATTTTGTACAGGAATCGGATTTTTATCTGTAACAATACCTGGACCATAAGGCCCTTCAACCTGGTTTTGTATTACGTGATAAAGCCAGGTGCCATTTTCGGCATGAATTAAAGTATTTTGAATGGGCTGTGCTCCATTTGGATCGGCGTTATTTGCTATGTAAACTCTTTGTTCATAAAACAACACACTGCTTGCCTGTGTATATTGTCCTTCTCTATTTGGTGCTCCGCCTGCTATAGCCGAAAATGAGATTTCTTCGAAATAAGGAAAGTTTTTAGTGATGTAACCATTTGGAGCATCTGTTTGGGGTAAAGGCATAACATTGTAACCTGTAGCATTTGCTCCCGTAGGACTATTCCATGTACCAATAAAATTATTTAAAAGTCCCAGATTAGAAGTACCAATAACCGGCGGCTGATTCGTTGTTGATACAAGCGGAGTTGTAATGTCTGGAATTACCGCTGGTGGTGCTGTTACCGCTTCAGCTGCTTGTTGAGCGTGATACGGGCATGTTTGCTGTTGTAAGCCGTTTGAATTTTCCATTTTGTTATGTATTTTGGTCCTTTTCAGGGTAGTTACGTCTCGTTTTGGAAAGTGATTCTGAGGCACATTGGCGCATGCATCTTATCTCATTTCTGTAATAAAATTAATATAACGCTATAGTTCAAATTAAAAAAAAGGTACGAGTGCGGAATTTTTATCCATGAAAGGTCGAAATAAAAGCATAAGACCATTTCGTTATATATTTACTAACTGCTTCCCGGTATTTAATCTCAAAAAGAATAGATGTGCAAAAAAGCGGAGAAACAATTAAAATACACCTGTTAAAACATTGTAATAATTCTCAATAAACTGGTTAGATAATTGAATGCTTCCCGCTACTACAAAAGCCCCTTTACCTATATTGAAACCTTTTAAATTAAGTTTTGTGGCAAAATGAAGGTCTGCGAAGCTTAGGTTCGAAACTGTATTGCGCTGTTTTTATTTTAGTTATTTTATTTTGCTAACAGGTTCGAATCCCGTTCCCGCTACTAAAGAAAGAAGCTTCGGATTTCTCTGAAGCTTCTTTTTTTGATCTTTTTTCGAAAGGTGTCGCTAACTTGATTCAGATTGCGGGTGCGAAGTCAGGAGAGATTAATATTTTTTAAGTCCAACATTCAGTGCTTTTTTTTTGAACGGTTATTTTCTTTGCTTGTGAAAACAACTTTTAGATTCAGATTAAAGCACCTTTAAAAAATCCATTCGATTTAATTTCACCTTTTTTTTTATTTTTGTTAAAGAATTAGAAAGTTTAGTTCGCTGTATTTATTAAATTGTAAACTGAATTCATATAACTATCTTGTAATAATTGTTTGCAAGGACTTTACTTTCTTATAACGTTTCTCAAAATCTCGCATGGATCAATTTCAATCGCTCTCAGATCATATCATTAAAAGAATTTCGCTCAGTGAAGATGAAGTGCAGGAATTTATATCCTGCTTCAAAATAACAAAAGTAAAGAAGAGACAATTTATTATCCAGCCTGATTTTGTTCCCAAATATCGAAACTTTGTTCTTAAAGGTGCTTTTAGAGCCTATGTAGTTGCAGATGAAGGCGAGGAGCATACTATTCAATTTGCAGTTGAAGACTGGTGGATTTCAGATTATAATGGGTACATATTTCAAAAACCGGCCTCGATGTTTGTCATGGCCATGGAAGACAGTATCATCCTGCAAATTGATTTTGAAAGTGAACAAAAATTAAAACTCAGTAACCACAAATTTGAAACATTCTTCAGGATTATGGCAGAACGCTCGTTTGCCGGGATGCAAAGAAGACTGATCAGTAATCTTACCAAAACAGCTGAGGAGCGATATCAGGAATTTGAAGAAAAATATCCTTCCATAGTGGCCCGGGTTCCTCAATATGCATTGGCTTCTTTTTTAGGCATGACAACCCAATATCTGTCAAAGCTCAGAAAATCCAGGGTTTCCAAAAAAAGTTAAACTGGTTTCACATTTTTTATTACTACAGTTTGGGTTTATTTACTAATCTAGTTGATTGTAATCAGGGCAGCCTTTGGCGCAACTTTGTAATGTCAATAATGACAAACAATTATTACAAAGTATATGAATACAAAAGCAAACAGAACTTTCGCAGTTCCTACACGTGACCAAGTCACTTCAAATAATCAAAGTATTTTTGACAATCTTCAAAAAGGCCTTGGCTTCGTTCCCAACCTGTATGCCTACTTTGGCAAAAACGATACCGCTTTGGGAGACTACCTTGCATTTCAAAATCGCAAGAGCACATTAAAATCAAAAGAAAGAGAAGTTGTTAATCTTGTTACCAGCCAAATTAACGGATGCCTGTACTGCCAGTCTGCACATACGGTTTTAGGTAAAATGAATGGTTTTTCGGATAACGAAATTTTAGAAATCAGAAGCGGTAATGCTTTATTTGACAACAAACTGGATGTTTTGGCAAAATTCACCTCCTCTGTTGTAGAAAATCGCGGTAAAGCATCTCAAAAAGCAGTAGCCGAATTCTTCGAAGCGGGTTATAGCGAATCCAATATGATTGATGTGATTATGGTAGTCGGCGATAAAATCATCAGCAACTATATCCACAACCTAACGGAACTGGAAATTGACTTCCCTATAGCTGATCAGCTATAATCAACCTTAAATCTACAATCCATGGAAAATATCGAAAATTTATACCTTGAAACACGCCTTAAAAAACACAGAGATTTCTGGGGGGCTAAATTAACAGCTGCTGAAAATGAAACAATGGAAAGACACATTGAATTTCTTCGTGAGTCAGGTGCCTTAAATAAAGTTCTAAAAAAAGGAGATCAGGCTCCTGAATTTAATCTTAAAAATCAAAATTCAGAAATCATTTCATCCATCGAATTATTGAAAAAAGGACCTTTAGTAGTCAGCTTTTACAGAGGAAGCTGGTGTCCTTATTGTGTGGAAGAAATAAAAGCATTGAATACATTTTATCCTCAATTTCAGGAAAATGAAGCCGACCTTTTGGTATTGTCGCCGCAGAGCCTGGCAAGAACCCAAAGACAAGCCAACGAACTGCATTTAAAATACAGCTTACTTGTCGATGACGATAACAAAACAGGAAAGGCATTTGGACTTGTTTATGAGTTTCCGCAGTACTTAAAAGATTTATATCAGGGAAGGTTCAATAATAATATTCAGGAAATCAATGAAGGCTCTGCCTGGGAACTTCCTATTCCTGCCCGATTTGTAATAGGCCAGGATGGCAAAATCCTGGATGTTTTTGCAGATCCGGACTATCGTTTTCGCCCGGAACCTATCGATACCGTAAACTTTATCAAAAACTTAAAAAAATAATCACATGAAAAATAGTAAAACATATATAGTAGGTTTGTTTTTATCCCTATTATTTTTAAACGAAATGTATAGTCAGGCAAATCAAAAAGACAAGGATGTAAATTATATTGCGTTAGATGGCAGTTCAGTCTTTCCGGAAGGGATCATTACCTTACCCAATAATGATCTGTTAGTAGGTGGTTTTGGTGATGGTTCAATTCAGCGAATTGACAAAGACAATAAAGTTTCAAATTTTAGTAAACCCGGAGAAAACGGAATGGTAATAGCCGTTGGTTTTCATCTTGATACTAAAAACAACAGGCTTTGGGTGGCCAACTTTAATTTCAAAACAGAAAGCGGTAATCCCGGAAGCCAGTTCAAGGTGTTTGACTACACGACAGGCAAATTATTAAAAACAATTCCGGAAAAATTCATCGAAGGTGCGTTTTTTAATGAAGTTACAATGGATCCTAATGGCAGAGTTTATGTATCTGATACTTTTGGCCCAAAAATTTGGTCCGCTACATTTGAATCGACTAATGCTGATGTATTTGTAACAGATGAACTGCTCAAAAATCCCTCTGCCGACCAGCCGTTTGGATTGAATGGACTGACCATTACACCAGATAACAAATACCTTATTGCATCCGTAATGAACAGAACAATAAAAGGCGGCGGAACATTGGTAAGAGTGGATTTATCAAGTAAAAAAGTGTCTTCAATAAAACTTAAAAACGATCAGGCAGCAAGTTCATTTTCAGGCTCAGACGGCATGTTTTTTTACAAAGGACAGCTTTTAATGGTAAACGTATATTCCAGCGCAGGTGCTATTTTTACAGCAGCTTTCAATAAAGATTATTCAACTGCTACACTTCAAATCAGAGATAAGTATCAAAGTGTGTATGACAGGCCAACAGCTTCAGCCATTCGTAACGGTAAGCTTTACACGGTTAACAGTCAGCTCAATCACATTATAGATGATAAAGACGGAAAAATAAATACACCTCCCCTGTTACCTTTTAAAGTGGTAAATGTGCCATTAGCCGATTTACTTAAATAAAAATTTGTCCACAAAGCAGGTATCAGATGACTGCTTTGTGGATTAAATGCAATTGTGTATTTTGGATAACAATGACCTTTCGTATTCATGAGTTTAATAATTTAAAAAAAGGCAAAGTTAAAGCGTAGCCAGATGGGACAGAACCTTTATTTACAACCACTAAAAAAACTTATCTTTAGATATGACACAACCTTTTTTAAATCATGATAACATAAGTTTCAAAATATTGCTTTGTTCTATCAATTACTTTAATAACTCAATTCCACATAAACAGGTAAATGATCCGATGGATATCTTAAGTCTTTTGAATCACTTAAAACAGCAAATTTCTCTACTTTAAAACCAGCATCTTTAGCTATAAAAACATAGTCCAGCAATCGTGTTACGGGTTCATTATGTTTAAAACCATTAAAGGTTCCGGAAGGACCAAAAGGCAGTGTTTTTGAAATTGCTCTGGTATCTTTCATTTCTTTCTCTAGAAGAAAAATGACCTCTGATTCAGGCTCTGAATTTAAATCTCCAGTAAAAATAACCGAATAATTTTTAGTATTCACTTCTTTAATTTTAGCAAGAATAAGTTTGATACCCTTTATTTTTGCCTGTACACCAACATGATCTAAATGCGTATTGAACACCCAGAAAAGCTGCTTTGTTTTTAGATCTTTAAACAAACCATACGTGCAGACTCTTTTATATGCCGCATCCCAACCCAAAGAAATTTCCCCCGGTGTTTCTGAAAGCCAAAAAGTGTCATTTAAAAGCATTTTTAAACGCTCTTTCTTATAAAAAATAGTAGAGGATTCCCCTTTTCCAATTCCTTCTCTACCTATACCAACAGAACTATATTGAGAAAGTTTATTTGCAATATCGTTTACCTGATTGGGTGCTGCTTCCTGAATTCCAAATACATCGGGATTATAAAACTCAATTTGCGATGTAAAAAAATCTTTGCGGTGGCTCCAGTCATTATCGCCATCAACTGCAAGATCTACGCGTATGTTATAGCTCATTAATTTTAAATTCTGTCCATTGATTTGCATGGCCAAAAGAATCATTATCAAAAATTGTACTCTTCTCATAACTTTATTTTTATTCTGTATTGCATTGATTTATTTTTAAATCTTTAAAATTGATTTCTTTTTTTATATTAATTGCCAATAAAAACGCTGCTCTAATTATAAAGAGCAGCGTTAAAAAAATAAAAAAACAAAACTAATCAATATGACCTTTTTGCTAATTTGATAAAAGCCACATTGTCTTATTAATTTCATCATAACCTCCAAACTGACGGTTTAATGCTTCCATCAAATTTTGACTGTTATAATTCAATTCTGAAGAAGGATATAGATACCTCACTGGCATGGTAGTTGGACTATTAACGTTTAAGTTCGTTGATGGGTCAATATTAAAATCAGGATATTTATTTCTTCTGTATTCAAAATACGAAGTTTCACCGTCAACTAAAAAATTCAGAAGATAACGCTGCATCCAAATTTGCTTTAATTGAGTAGCTGCGTCTGTAGCAAAAGCTGCCTCATCAGTAAAATAAGTATCAATATCATTTTGTACAATAGGATTTCCGTGTGCAAAAGCAGCATCCGTGCCCATGACATTTTTTAAGGCAGCTTTAACTCCATTTTCGTAGTAAAGCTGTGCACTTGATGTAGTAATCCAGCCTTTGATACGTGCTTCAGCCAAAATCAATTCCTGCTCAGCATAGGTAAGCAGTCTTCTTGGTTCACTATTTTGTTTGGTTTGGTATCTAAGGTTTATTTTAGAATACTGACCACTTGCATAATTGGCATTCATTAGTCCGTAATCCAAAGAAGTCTTTACACCTTTATATGCTGCTGCATTACTTTGAGATAATCCTGAAGCAGTCTGGGCTGCCGAAGGTTCTCCAAAATAAAATAATCGTTTGTCATTTAATCTTTTAAGATTGTCTACCACAATATCACTTAAAATAGTTCTGCCGGTAAACATATCGTTTGTGCTGTATAACGGATGCAGGTTTACACTATTATACTCTAAACCAAAATAATCAGAATCATCCTGAAGAAGCATATTTTCATTAACAATACTTGCGAATTTCTCTTTAATTTTTAAATCAGCATCACTCTCTTTTGCACTGAGAGTCATTAGAACTTTAAGTTCAAATGCATTGCAGGCTCTTCTCCATCTTTGGGGATTTCCTTTAAAAATGGTGGGATCGCCATCAAAAGCCAGACCCTGTGAGAATTCAAGACGTGCTTGTTCCAATTCAGCAAGGATACCAATAAAGACTTCTTTTTGAGAATCGTATTTTGGTTTATAATTTCCCTGGAGTCCAAGATTTGCTTCACTGTATGGAATATCTCCCATCTTCATGGTAAGGAGATAAAAAGTATACGCTCTTATAAAATGACCGATTCCTTTATATGAGTTTTCTGCCGGACTGCCCTGAGCAGCAAGTAACATTTTATCAATATCAGGCAAAATGGTCATTTTGTTAAAACTTGAACCGGCTATTAAGTTATATTGGGTTCCCAATTGTCCCTCATTTGCATAACCAACATATTTTGGCAAAGCATTCTCAGTAATATATTCTTTTGCATCACTACCTTGATATTTAGCAACACTCAGGATTATATTGGTAGCTAATAGTGAAGCACTTACCTGGGTAGGGGTATTAGGGTTGGTATTGATCTCATCAAAATTACTACAGCCGGAAAACATGAGCATACCTGTAATTGCAACGATTATTTTTTTCATATCAATAATTTTAAATTATGTTTACTTTTTTCAATTTAGAATTCAAGCTTAATATTGCAACCGACAAAACGTTGTGAGGGATCACTAAAATTATCAACTCCGCCATCCGGATCAGAATATTTAAAATCTTTGGACCAAAGAAATAAATTTTGACCTATTGCTGATAGGGTAGCATTTTTTGCTTTTATAAAACTGTATACTGACTTAGGAACATTATAAGTGAGTGAGACTTCTCTTAATTTCAAAAAAGTAGTACTATATGTATCGGCAGGGGATGGATTACCACCCCAGGCTGTTCCTTTATGAATTCTTTTTACATAATTCTCATACGTAACAGGTACGTCATTTGAAGCATATTGTCTGGTATCACTTGTAATATTTCCATAGGCATTATAAGTTACTGCCCCCGAAATTACTTTTACTCCATCTCCAATGTAATTGCTTGTACCTGTGGTAATATCTTTGTAACGTATATCATTTACAGAGTCAGGATGGTTTCCGGACTGCCACATATACATTTCGGTTGTGGTTTGTGCCAAACCTCCTACTCGTCCATCAAGGGAAATATTCAAGGTGAAATTTTTATAACGAAGTGAAGATGTCAATCCCCAAATCCAATCAGGATCACTATACCCGTAAACAGATTCATAAGCAGAATAGACTGGTAGTCCATTCTCATAAATAATAGCGCCATCGGCACTTTTCTGGAAATCATTTAAAACAAAAGCATCAACTCTGTTTCCTACTTTCACCCAGGGTCTGTCTGCAGAAAATTGTTTATCTAACTTGGTGTAATAACGTGCATATTTAGACCAGTTTACCATTACATCCCATTGCCAGTCTGTTGTTTTTATTGGTGTAAAGTTTAAGGTAAATTCAACTCCTCTTCGGGTAATTTCCTGATCTATATTAATATAATTGGCACTATAACCTGATGCACTGCTGACATTGGCAGGGGTTAAAAAGTCGTACATTCTCTTTGAATAATAGGTGAAATCAAGCGACAAACGTTTTTTGAATAAGCTGGCGGCTGTTCCCATTTCCCATGTACTGGCTGATTCTGGCCTAACTTCGTTTCCGCGTATAACATCAGGATAGGAAGCCGAGTTTAAACCTCCCCAGGCATTGGTTGTAATATTATAAACCGAATTAATATCATAAACTCCTGCCGGGGTTTTAGATGAAGTCCAGGAACTGCGAAGTTTCCATAAGGATAACCAATCAAATTTTGGTAAAACTTCTGAGACTAAAAAACTGCCTGAAACAGATGGATAAAGATAAGAACGTGTAGATTCAGGGAGTGTCGAACTCCAGTCCTTTCGTAAAGTACCTTCAAGAAAAGCCATTCCCTTCCACGATCCTGCAAGTCTTCCGTAAAAACTGTTTACCTGTCTTTTATAAACCGAAGAATTCACAACAGCATTAGTAACAGAAGCTTTTAAAGAATAGAACCCCGGAACAGAAAGTCCTCCCTGGGTTCTGGCCTCAATACCTTCATCCTGTGTATAATAAATAGTTCCTCCAAAAAGACCCTCAATATCAAAATCATTAATTTTTTTATTTCCGGTTAAAATAAAATCAGTATTAGAGCTATAACCACTTCCTAAACCTTCATTATAAGATCCTTTTAGAGATTCTCCCCAAATCTCAGTCCCGTTAAGAATAACTGTAGAGACACCGGCACCAACCAGGGACCCTTTTGAAATCCTAACCGTCTGCTTATTATTATAGGTATCAAAACCAGTTCTGACAGTCGCAGTAAGCCAGGGAGCTATTTCATAACTTGCCGAAACAAAACCGTTAAAAACATTGCGGTCTAAACTGTGTAATCTTTCGAATCTGTCAAAATAAGGATTATTATTTGTACCGGTATAACTGTTGTTTTGCGACTCATTTTTTACAAGCCAATAATCTTTATATTTTCGTATATCATAATCCGGAGATGACCAAACCAGAATATTATACATTGGATCATAACCTTTATACCCATTAAATCCAATATTTGGCGAACTTTGCTTATTTATCGATATTGACGAGGATAATTTGAATTTATCTAAACTAATGTCTCCTCCTAATGTATAGGTATATTTATCATATTGAGAATTTGGATATTGCCCTTTATTGCTCACCCAGGTTGCAGATGATCTAAGATTCCCAAATTCTCCTTGCTGTGTTACACTTAAGTTGTTATTTAAAATATACCCCTGATCCAGAAAGTTTTTAAAATTATCCTTTCCTATCGGTAAATAAGGCATCAATTTATAGGATTTACTAACCGGATCCCACTGAACAACTTCCTGCCCTTCCATTGGTACTCCCCAGGATCCTGTTCCTTTATACATATTGGTAGTAGCATCTATCTGTCTTCCAAAAGTTGTTTGAGTTTCAGGAATTGCCAAATAACCCGCTGTAAACATCGTACTGCTGTTTAATGATACAGTAAGGCCTTTTTTAGAGCTCCCTTTTTTGGTTGTCACAACAATAGCACCGCTGGCACCACGATAGCCATATAAAGCTGATGCAGTTGCTCCTTTCAATACATTTAAAGATTCTATATCATCAGCAGGAATATCTCTAAGGGTCATGTTTCCATAAGGTACTCCATCAATAACCAATAAGGCACTTTCACCCCGAATTTCAACAGTAGGAGCTTCTGCAAATTCAGTGCTGTTTTTCACAAGTAAACCTGATACTTTACCAGTTAATGACGTTGCAACATCAACACCTTTAACCGTTTGTACTGAAGATCCTTCTACTTTTTGTACAGCATACCCAAGAGCTTTTTCCTCTCGTTTAATTCCTAAGGCAGTAATTACTAACTCGTTTAGTGCTTCGGCTTCCTCCTGAAGGGTAATATTGATTATCTTTTCTTTTTCAACTTTTTGTTTAACCGTTTTAAAACCCATGTAAACAAAAACAAGTATTTCTCCTTCTTCGGCTTCAATACTGTATTTTCCATCTAAATCTGTTTGCACGCCTATAGATGTTCCTTCAATAAGAATTGTAGCTCCCGGAATGGGTTTACCTAAATTATCCGTAACTGTCCCTGAGATTTTTATTTGCTTTGCTACGTTTACTGCCCTTTTAACTTTAGCAGGACTATTGATTTTAAAAGTAATCAAACCATCATTTATTTGATAAGCAACGTTAAATTTAGCAGCAGCTTCCTTAAGTAATGCTGCTATTGTTTGTGTTCCTGCACTAATAGGAACTTGAGTTTTAAGTTTTGCAACCTCATCAGAATAAAGAAGCGAAAAATCCGTTTGACTTTCAATAGCTTTAAATAAAGCTTTGAGTTCATAAACATTTTTTGAAACTGATACTGGAGTAGATTCTGTGCTTTGCGAGTTAAATGCTGACGCAAATGTCACTTGTGTCCATAACGTAACCAAAAAAAAGAAAAGTATGTTCTTTTTATTATTGTTTTTATTTGTTACAAGATACATAATTTGAATATATTTGTTTTATGTTAATTATTTGCAATTAATGTGACCCGATGATTGGTGGCCGCCATGTTCGGGTTTTTTTTATGTTTTTTGAGTAGTCTTTTAGTTTTGCATAGGCGCTAGTTTTTACAGGGTTTTAGTTTAATTTTTATGGTGTCATTTTTAATTGTGCTATATTCCATATCATTGATGAAACGAATACTGCTTAAGATTTTTTCGATGTCTTTACCTGAGAAATTCCCACTAATAGTATTGCATTGATAAAGTTTTGAATCGAGTTTCAATACCACATTGTATTTTCTCTGAAGTGTTAGCAATACCTGATCTATCTGGGCGTGATCAAAAAAGATTCTTCCTTCTTTCCATGCCAGGTAATTTGATGATTCAATATTATTGGATCTTATAAGAGACCCGGAAACATTATCATAAGTCACTCTCTGATTTTTAGTGATAATTTCGGATTTAGAGGAATGCTGATCCGTAACTTTTACCTTTCCGGACACAACCGTTACTGAGGCAATACCTTTTTCATAATTGGTTACGATAAATCTGGTACCCAGAACCTGAGTTTTTAAATGAGCTGAAGAAATTATAAATGGATGTTTTTCTTTGTGTACAACTTCAAAATAAGCCTCTCCTTTTAAAGTAATTTCTCTGGAATCTTCTCCAAAGTGTTCCGGATAAACTATACTGCTTCCTGAATTTAAATAAACTACGGAGGAATCGGGTAATCGTACATTTTTTTGCTCGCCAAATTGGGCGGCAACAGTAATAAAATGATTCGTTTTAAAAATAGAATTAAAAGTAAACAGCAATGTTCCTAAAAGTATAACTGCCGCAACAGATGCCGAAATTCTGTAATAAGTTTTCTTTTTTCTTTCTAAACGCTCTTCAATTTTAAGTAAAATACGATCTCCCAAAACACTATCAATATCATGTTCTGTAATACCGTTATCCTGAATTTTGTTAAAATAAGTATTTATTATTTTTTTTTCCTTTTCAGAAGATTTGTCTTCACTGTATCTTTTAAAAAGATGCTTGTACTGTTTTTGCATATGACTATTAAATAAGGTCTTTATTATATAGTACACGAAAAGCAGGCAGCACCTATAAAATTTTTAAAGCATTACAATTTATTAACGTTCTTAACAAAAAGCTTGAAAATAACTCTAGTTAGGAACAAAAAATAAGGATGGCCAATAATTTAATGTAGTAATCATTTTCTGTCTTTAACATTTTTAAAGCCTTATTAATTTGATTTTCAACTGTACTTACTGATATATTTTTATATTCAGCAATATCTTTAATACTCCTATTTTCATAAAACCTAAGATTAAAGATGTCAAGGCACTTTGGAGGTAAAATTTCATGTGCCTTTTGTCTGACTTGCTCAACAATGTGCTCTTTTGGAAATTCAGCAAATTCCTGTTCATCTATCAATTGTATAGATTCTTCTAAAACTTGTAATTCAAAAGCTGTTAGTTTCTTATTTCTAAGGCTTTTTGCGCATTGGTTTCGAACTGCCTGAAATAAATATGCGGTGTAATTTTGAATTTCAGTATCATTCATTCGTACCCAAAAATCGATAAATATTTCCTGAATAATATCTTCAGCTGATTCTTTATCACGCAAAATATTAAAAGCAAAAGCATACAGAGCTTTCCAGTTTTGCTGGTAAACTTTATTAAAAACAGGCTTTTTATTTAAAAAAGTATTGTGTTGTACGTCCACTACATTAGTTTTAAGTTAATGCAAAGCTATATGACCCTTTTACAACTTTACTATTTATCAATATGATGTTTTTATTAAATTTTTAATGAATAAAAAAACAGGCTTGATCACTTAAAATGATATTGATGAAGAAGTAAAAAGTGCTGTCACAGCTGTAACAATAAAACCTGAGTATTTAAGTAATTAGAAATTAAACTGCCTATTTAAAGAATGATCTAAAAATAGTTATACCTGATCTAACCATCTGATTCTTCCTCAGCATATGCACAACTTCAATTCCACTCAAGGTTCGTCTGGCCGATTTAAAACTTTTAAAACCTGAAGCGGATACCTTTTCTGCCACAAAAAGCGAAGGCGTTTTTAAAGATATTCATCAGTCTAAAGTATTGTGGCACAATCGTGGCGCCAAGCACTTTGAAGAATTAAAATTTCAGCAAAATCAAGCGTTAAAAAGTTTAGGTTCGAAACTTAATATCTCCACTCCAAACCGGGTTCACTCACAATTGAATATGCAGCAACAAAATCTTCAAAATAATCATATTGAGTGTTAATTTCTGCATCGGGAAACAGCAATTAATAAACAAGGCAGGCAGCAATGCCCTAAAAAAAATACCCTGCACAAAAAGAGCATCACCCCCAAAGCATAATTTTTATCTTTAATAATGATTACTATTATGCTTTGTATTAAAATAATAATAATTTAAAATGTAAAAAGAAACAGGAAAAATAATAACTAGTTTTAAGATATCATAATAATCGATTTTGGTAACCCAAAAGAAAATAGTAAGCAGGGTTAGAAGATTGTTAGATTGCACCAATGATAGCATCGTATATACCGGTATTTCAGGCTCCGAGTTCTTTTTAGAACTTAACAGGAAATAATGATAATAGATACGTTTATAAATCGTAAGCATATGTAGTGATTTTAATCTTTAAAATATTATATGCCTACAAAATTAAAAGTAAAGTTTAGCAGTACACCAAATAAAAATAGAACACAAATAAAAAATAGATTCTCTAAAATAGAAAAATTATCTTTTCTACTACAAATAGAATGGTACTGGCCTGTCCAAAAAAGTCAAACCAAACTCTGTTTGTTCCATAATTCAAAATATTTTCCTTTTAAATTCAAAAGCGTAGTATGATTGCCTTGTTCTGTAATACTTCCGTCTTCCATTACTAATATCGTGTCAGCAGTAGCGATGGTACTTAATCGGTGTGCAATAACAATTACGGTTTTGCCCTGTGCCTTAAAATTCGTGATGACTTCCTGTACTACTTTTTCAGACTGTGTGTCAAGAGACGATGTGGCTTCATCCAATAACAATATTTCAGGATTTTTGTATAACGCCCTGGCGATGGCAATACGCTGTTTTTGGCCACCGGAAAGCATCGCACCGTTTTCACCTACTTGTGTATGAAACCCATTTGGCATTTTCTGGACAAAAGCGGTTATCCCTAATTGATTGCATAAATCAATGACACGTTTCATATCCGGAAAAGGATCACCCAAAGCGATGTTTTCGATAATATTCCCCGAAAACAGATTTAATTGCTGCGGAATTACACCAATACTTTTGCGGAGACTTTGACGATTAATGTATTGCAAATCATAGTTGCCGATGTAAATTTTTCCGCTTTTTACAGGATATAAATGCTGCAAAAGCGAAATCAGGGTCGTTTTTCCACTGCCGCTTTCTCCTACTATTGCAGTAGTTTGATTCTTTTTGAATGTTGCATTAAAGTTGGTAAAAACTTCCTTTCTGGAACCGTATCTGAAGGTTACGTTTTCAAATCGTATAGCGCCAATATTTTCCGTTTCCAAATCAAATGTATTTTCGGTTTCTTCCCTTTCCAAATCCATAATTTCAAACAATCGATCCGCTGCAATCAGCGCGTTTTGCACTGTTTTATTCATCCCGATTAAAGAAGCAACCGGTGTCGTAAAATATCCGATCAATGCATAAAAAGAAAATAATTCACCGGGAGTAATAGCCCTGTCCATTACATAGCCGGATCCTACCCATAGCAAAATGATGGTAAAAATGGAAGCCAGAAACTGTGTAGACGTTCCTGAAAACACACTATTAAGACCTGATTTATAAATGGTAAATAATAGTTTTACAAAACGATTCTCTGTTTTGGTATTAGAAAAATCGGCAATACCAAATTCTTTAACGGTCCGGATATGGCTGATGCTTTCTGTAAGCTGCGTTTGCAAATCGGCAGCATTTTCCATAATAGTCCGTTCTACTTTTTTATTGAACTTGTTAAATAAAAAATAAATAAACCCATAAAAAGGAATTATGAACAAGATCACTAAGGCTAATTTCCAGTAATACGTAAACATTAGTGTAAATGAAAAAAACACAATAAATACATTTACAATCATTTCGATGGCAACCTCATTGATAAAAGAGCGAATCTTTACCGCATCGTTTATTCTGGAAGTAATTTCGCCAATTTGCATCGTGTCAAAAAAGCGTTGTGGCAGTTGAAGCAAATGTTTGTAGTAGCCCAGTATTAATTTGGCATCAATAAGCTGGCCTGTTTTCATGACCATAATGCTTTTTTTAGAACCAATGTACGCCTGTAAAAGAACGATCCCTATCATAGAAACACTTAACAGATTAAGCAGGTTACGATTTCCCTCTACCAGCACATAATCCGTTATTTTCTGCACATAAACAGACATCGCTAATCCGAGCACTGTAAAAACAATTGCTCCAGTCAGTGCCTGAATCAGGATACTTTTATGCGGCTGTATTAAATCCCAAAACCGTTGTAAAGGCGCTGTTTTTTCGTTATAGGTTTTAAAATCGTCATTTTTGGCAAATAAGATCAATACTCCTGTCCATACCTTTCGAAAATCTTCATAGGTATACGTTTCCATTTTTCCAAAAGCGGGATCCATTACCTGTATCCTACCTTTACTCACCGAATACAGTACTACATAATGATGCAGCTCTTTAACAATAAGGTGAGCAATGGCAGGTAAAGGAATTTTGTCCAAAGCGTCTGTAGCCCCTTTCACCCCTTTTGCTGAAAAGCCCATCTTTTCGGCGGCTTCAATCAGCCCCAAAACATTAGTACCGCGTTTATCGGTATTGGCATATTGCCTAATTCGCGCTAGCGGAACATTAACCTGGTAATGATTTCCAACAGATGCCAGACAAGCAGCACCACAATCTTTATAATCATGTTGTTTAATTTTTATAGTGGCCATTTTTAATTCTTGAAAGTTGAAACTAGGTACTAATAATTTTAGGGTTGAGCCAGTCATCCACTTTATCAAACAACAATTCATATAAACTACGTCGGGCTATAATGTATCGTGCTGTAAGTGTCATTCCGTTTGAAACACAGGCTTTATAACCTGATTTGAGCTGTATTTTTTTAGAATTCAGGCTGCACCGCACTTTATAAAACGCCTGGTTATCCTGAAGTGTAATGTTGTTATCAATGTCCAAAACCTCCCCTTCAAGCAGTCCCCACTGGTTATAGTTAAAGGCATCTATCTGAAATTTTACCTTTTGCTTCTTTTTTATCAATCCAATATCATCCGGAGAAACCGTACATTCTACGATAAGATGATCAAAGGGCGAAATCACCGCAATGGGCTGTGATGCGTTTAAAAAAGAGCCTGCCTGTACTCCTGTAAAATTTTCGATAGTTCCGCTGACGGGTGCCGTTACATAATAGTTCTTCAATTCAACATTTATTTTTTGAAGGTTTCCTAATATACTTTTCGATTTTTCCTGCACTTCGCGATAGCGGTTTTGCCATTGCGAGATCTGACTTTTTTGAAGTACCTGAACGGCTTGTTGCGCAACAGTTAACTCATACCGGAATTTGTTAAATTCAGCCGCCGCAATTACGCCCTTATCATACAACTGTTTTTGGCGGTTATATTCCGTTTGTGTATAAGTTACTTTGTCTTCCAATTCCTTTTTTCGGGTTTGGTAAGTGGTCCATTCCTGTACCATAACTGCCGTTTTTAAAGGGGAAGCATTACCGGCACAAACCTGCTGTAAGTCATCCAAAAGATTCCGGATATCATTTGCCTGAATTTGCGCCGTAGTTTTATCCGTTTGCAAGTTATCCTGTGAGAGCTGTAATAAGGTATCGCCTTTCTGTACGACACGATTATTTTTTAGCTGTATTTTTGTGATTTTACCATTTACAAGTACCTGTAAAGGCACCTTATCCATAGTACTTCGCACGATACCACGACTCTGACTGCTTACTTCTACTTTTATAATCGGCAATGAAAATAAAAATGCAATAACTGCCACGACTAAAACAAGGTATAATGAAATACCTTTACTACTATTTCTGGCAATCAGGTTTTCAATAGTATGTACGGGGTCTTCACTAATATTCATGAATCGATTATTTGAAAATTTTATTTTTGTTTTTAATTTAGACGATTTGCAATTGGCAAATAGTCTCCTCACCACACAAAACTACTGTGCAGTAACTATGAGTTATAAAATGAAGTTTTTTTTTCTTTTTAAATTGCTCTAACTATACCTAAATACTTTCGTAAAATCTGACCAGTAAAAAATTAGAATCTTATAGTGCAAAATTTAAGAAAAATAAGTTTTGCCTATAAAAGCAATACCATTATAAATAATGTGAGTTACCAAGGGTAACAGGATGGCATCTTTTTCATTCTTGCCTGCCACGTATAAATAAGCGAACAGTAAACCAGTAACAAAAGCGTATAAAAAATAAAAAACATTATACAGATGCAGGGAGGCAAAAATAAAGGCAGACAAAAGACAGCAGTATTTCAATGCCATTTTTTGGTCTTTGCAAATTTCAATTACCACATATTGAAAAAGGAGTGTTTCAATGATTGGTCCTATAATAATAAATAAAACTATTTTTTCTGTAAAAGAGTAATTGTCGTCAAAACCTTTATTTAAGGAAATTGAAAAGTGTTTTGCAAGAATTGCAAAAATATAATTATTTAGAAAATTTAAAAGGAGTACTATTACTACAAGTTGCCATTGCTGAAAACTTTGTACCTTCTTTTTTATATTAGAAACCATATTTATTTATTTTTTGCTGTAATTATACTTAAATGCTTTCGTGGCATCCTATCACCAAAAGTTAGAATTTTATAACTAAAATTTAAGGAAAGTAAACTTTAGATATAAAAACAATACCATTAAAAATTATATGTGCTATAGCTGTGATTAGGATTGCGTTTTTTTTATTCTTGCCTGATAGATATAAAAAAGCTAATAATGTACCTGCAACAAAAGCATATAGAAAATAAAAGACATTATAGAGATGCATGGAGGCAAAAATAAAGGCCGACAAAAGACAGCAGTATTGTAATGCCATTTTTTTGCGTTTGCAAAATTCAATTACTGCGTATTGAAATAGTAAAGTTTCAAGAATAGGACCAACGATAACAAATAAAATTAGTTTCTCTTTATTAGAGTAGTTTTCACTAAAACCTTCGTCTGAAGACCTTGAAAAAAGTGTTGCTACAACTTCAAAAATATAACTATTCAGACAATTTAAAAGAACTACCAGCAGTATAAGCTGCCATTGTTCAAAACCTTGTATCCTTTTTTTTATTTTTACTACCATTTATTTGTTGACTTCATTTAAAGAGGCTGTTATAAAACAGCCTCTTTGTTATAAAAACTTGCTTCCTAAATTATCAATTTTACCATCGTTGATAAACCTGTGGTTCGATATGATGTAAGGAATGATTTAATTTACCTGCTACATAACCTATTCCATACGCAAGATCTTCCCAAAATCCACTACCGCCCTCTATTGCTACTAATTCATTCAGGGTTAACTCATTTACATTTAATTCATTTAAATTTTCCATTTTTTTGTCTTTTAATTATTTATTACCGGCATTCCAGCCGTCCTTAAGTCCCTTTTTAATGTCTTCCCAATTTTCTACAATCTCAATAAAAATCCATTTACCCCAGCCACTATTGCCACCTTCAATGGAAAGAACTTCCTGAGCATTTAGCTCCACTAAACCTAAATTTTCTAAATTTTTCATACATTAGCAATTATTAAATTATTGCAGTCTTACTCCTGTCGTCGAAAACATTTAATAGAGTAAGGCTGCTTTTTTATGGTTGGTTGGTTCTGAACCAGGCTACTTAACCAAAAGCTCAAAAAATAGCCCTTGTTTTTGCTTGCAAGCGATTTATTTAAAAAATTATTCCTTTGCAATTGGCCTTCTTAACAAAGTACTACATCATCAAATACTATTTCAATTGATCGCAATTAACACAACAAGGAAAAGCTAAAGAAAAACAAAGCTGTATCATAGTAATCGCTTTTTTTGTGATCTTGTTCTGACAAATGTATACTGTGACTTTCGGATGTACAAACTATGTATGTATCAATTCAGGAATTGGTAGTTTCAATTTAGGAACTGACTCACTATACGAATCAGATATTTTTCAAACTGCAGAAGTACTTGTCATTTCTAAAAAGACATTCTATCGTTTTAAATCATTAAAATGTAAGAATATTACGTATGTTTGCAGTTCGGAATAAAATAAGTTATCGTTTATGCACCAGAATAAAATTTTGTTTATCCTTAGTCTTTTCCTTTTCTCTTCTATTGCCCTCTCCCAAAAGTTACTAAAAGTACCTGATTCTTTAAAAAACTATACACATGATACTTTTAGAGAAAAAGTGTACAGCAACTCTGACGATAACTTTACACGCAATTATATATACGGTAAGTCAAATTTATTAAAAGCAAAAAGTGAGCAGAATACGAGAGAGATCATTTACGGGTACGATTTATTGGCGGAAATTTTTGATGATTTTAATCAATCTGTTCAATATTCGGATAGTGCTATCGCTTTAGCCCGGCAAAAATATCCAAAAGCACTTCCCTATCTCTATTCCACAAGAGGTTATGTATTTTACAATAAGAAAAGGCTCAAAGAATCTTTAAATTGTTTTTTGATGGCCCTAAAGGATACTATTCATCTTTCTGATCAGCGAATTAACAACATCAGGTACTCCATAGGACTCATCAAAAAGACACAGGGTAATTATAGTGAGGCACTCCCCATTTACAAAAAATGTATAACCAGAGCGGAAAAGATTCAGGATGGAAATTACCTAAGGTATCTTACAGGATTAGCAGAACTCTATAACTGGACAGGCAATACTGAAATGTCTGAGCAATTAACAAAAAAAGGAATTCATGACTGTGGGAATTATGATTCTGGCGATTACTATCTGCCCTATTTTATTGCGAACAGGGGAAAAAATTATTTACAGCGGAAAAATTACACTGCTGCACTGACAGATTTAAAAAGTACCCTGGTGAATTTTAAAAAAAATAATGATTTTTCTAATTATGCTGAAAACTGCTTTTATATCGGAGAGGCTTATACAAAGCTTGATCAAAGTGATCAGGCCGTACGCTTTTATAAAAAAGTAGATTCGATCTTTAACGTGCAACATGATATTTCGTTAATTACTATTCCGGCGTACGAAAAAATGATTGCCTATTATAAAACTAAAGACCAGTACAGGGAAGTTATTTTTTACTCTGATCAGTTTATCAAAGCAGATAAAGTGCTGGATGGTGATTATAAATATATCACTACCACACTTGCAAAAAAATCTGATACAGATGGAGTACTGTCCTTTAAGCAAAGCCTGATGGCTTTAAAGAACGAAAAACTTTCACTAAAACTTACCATCCTATTTTTGTTTTTAGGAGTTATAATCCTTTTCAGCTTATTGTACAGCAATAACAAAAAAAGACAAAAAGAAGTCGAAAAACAAAGGCAATTGTTTGAAGCCTATACCAAAGAAAGGGAACAACAAATAATCCTTGCTAACGAATCCCTAAAAAGGGTGACTAAAAAAGCATCAATCGATACTATGGACGAAAGTGTGATTAACCATATTTTAGATTGTCTCCAAAAATTTGAATCAGAGCGACGATATATCCAAAAAGAATATACCATTGAAATGCTTGCTGCTGAGTTTAAAACAAATTCAAAGTACCTGTCTAAGGTGATCAACACTGTAAAAGACATTACTTTTACGCAGTATATCAATACTTTAAGAATAGAATATATATTGAATCAATTAGAAAATGACAAAAAAATTTTAAATTATACCATACAGGCTTTATCTGAAATCTGTGGCTATAATAGTGTTCAGACCTTTACAAGAGCTTTTACCGCTTATACCAAAATGAAACCCTCCGATTTTATTAAGGAATTAAAAGCTAATCGTAAATAAGCAGCAGATTAGATCATGTTGAACTTTTAAAGATTTTTCAAAGTCAGGAGCAGTTATCAATGTCTATAATGCTTTGCTTTTGGCAGGGCAGCGATCTTAAAATCATATTTTGATAAGTGAATTCTGCATCAGCGATAGCAATTAATTCATGCCTGCTTCCAACCCACATTCCATAAAATAATAGAGTAAAAAAGGGTTGTCCTGATGTGACAACCCTCTTTATTATAGAAATCATCATAACCAAAATCAGTAGTTACGGTTGCATTAAAACTAATCCCAGCATTATTTGAAGGTATCGTCCAATTTCTCTGTAACCTGTATTTTTTTAATTTTATTATGAATAATCCATAATGCTACTGGAGGAAATGAAAAAGTAACTAAATTACCTGCAATATCATTAAAACATACAGTCTTTTTTAACTCAATGGTTGAGATAAGTTTAGAAACAAAATAACCACAATAAGAAAAGGAAAGAACACCAACAAACTGAATTAAGCCCACATATAGAAATATGTCATCGTTCGGTTCACCTCCCTTAAAAACAAAACTAAAAATATAGGCTATAAAAAAAACAAAATTGAACACTACAATAATATTCACTACTAAACATAATTTAAAAGTAAATAATTTCAAATTAAAATATTTATTTGAATAACTATATAAGAAATTCACAACAATATTTAACCAATAAAAATAAGGCAAATATAAAAATGCAAAAAATGCAAATATTAAATAATATAACCTTTCACAAGAAAATGATTGAACTAAGTTTATTAGAAAAAATTGAATTATAATAGGAATTATCAAAATAAAGATAAAAACTTTTTTTGTGCTTTGTTTCAAAAGAAAATTTATGTTCATAATTGTTACAATTTATGTTTTTAATACCAATCCCATTTCCAACCACCTTTTACATTAGCAGCCCCTCCAATACTAAGCCCCATGCTATAGCCAGTATCCAATCCAAAATAAAATTGTTTATGATAACGAGATAGTTTTGAGTACTCGGCAGAGATCCCAAATGCACTAAGCGAAATTGATTCAAATCTTTGTTCACCAATGTTGTATTTATAATCAACTCCTACCCCATACGCAATAGCAAATTCAAAATAATGATTTTCAGAACTCTTTGTTATATCACTCTTATTATCATAATAATCTGCTTTAATACTTGATTCTCTATATTCTCCTATTTTAATACCAAGCACTTTTTTAAAAGGAGTGAAATCTATATATTGCCCTGCCCGTAAATCTGTTTCTAAACTAAAATACTGATTTTTAAAAAACCATGAATCATAATCCAATTTCCTTTCAGCATTACTATCAGCCGTTTTTAGCATAACAGGATCATTCTGAATAACACCAGGAATATGATTTTTCGAATCATCATAACCAAAGTCAGTAGTAACGGTTGCACCAAAACTTATCCCAGCATTATTTGATGCGGCATTCCAATCACCTGTTTTAGTATACTCAGCATATGTCGCACCAAAATGTGCGACTCCAGCTCCAATTAACGCAGCACCAACTACTGTTCCCACTCC
Organism: Flavobacterium sp. LC2016-23; assembly: GCF_009674775.1. Classification (GTDB taxonomy): domain Bacteria; phylum Bacteroidota; class Bacteroidia; order Flavobacteriales; family Flavobacteriaceae; genus Flavobacterium. The sequence goes on from NZ_WKKE01000024.1 coordinate 55,676, forward strand.
AGTCGCAGTCAAAACTGCTCCAACAACTATTGCCACTCCCGCAACTATGTCATTCCAATTAATTTTAAACTCCCCACTAGGATCGGTGTATTTTAGTGGGTTGTTTAGTACATACCCATAACGATTGTAGTTTTGAGTATTACCAGGGTCTTGTACATAATTATCTGGTTGCAGGAAACGGTGAAGTTTAGGATCATACAGACGTCCATTCATGTGTATGAGACCTACGCTTTGCAGATGTTCATGTCCAGTATATCCTCTATCAAGAATAGTAAGACCGTTTAATATATTACCTGCACCATCCTGTACTTTTTCAATAGCTCCCCAAGCGTCAAACTTTCTTTTTTCTAGTATAGCTCCCGTCTCATTGGTTATTGCCAATATACTCCCTTGATAATCTCTGTGCAAATATAACGTTTGTTCTTGTATAGCTCCTACACTACTATATGCTTTTTTATAAACAACCGGAGCTGAATAACCATCACCACCAATATAAGTTACGAACTCGATAGCCCCTGTTTGGGTATTTTCTTTGATCTCCATAGAGCCTTCAGCACTATAATGTTTAAGATAGATTCGGGTTTCCTTAAGCCCCAATCCTCCATAAAACATAACGCTACGATCATTGTTCTCATTATATACAAAGCTTATTTTGTCTTTACCATCTTCCACTATTTCTACAGGACTCTTGAAAGTGTTATAGCTAACGGTCTGTAAAGGTTTGTTTTGATAATCAGATAAAGCCGAGGCAGTTAGTGTTATCGAAGTGTTTTGGTATTTTTTGTTAGAATTACCATAATTGTACGTTCCTAATATGTTAGATTTAATACGCCCATCGTCTTCGTAGGTCTGATTTTCCTGCACACCTTGCGCATTAGGGTATTGTATAAGGCGATCCTGGCTGTCATAATCGAAATTTTCGGTAACATTTCCAAAAAGGCTGTTTTTACGCCACTTAAGATTACCTCGTTGTATGTCAAAATTAGTACCTAATTCCATAATGGTAGTCATACCCAAAGTGTGCTTTGCATTGCTTACATAGCCATAACTGTCATATATATTATTAATAGCAATTCCATTACCTAGTGTTGCCTTGGTCAGCTGCCCTTGAGCATTTACCTCAGTTGTTTCACAAAGAGTTTTGGTCTTTTGCCCATTTTTTATTTCGTATATTTTGTATGCAAAGCCATTTTTGTACTCTCTTTGCGTAGCAGAGATACTGGTTTTTCCTTTTAAAGATGCCGTTTTGGTTTCTTTTTCAACCCTGCCCCAGGCATCATATTCTATTTTTTTTGTAAAAACCGCACCATAACCTGTTGTTTCTGTAGTGGTTTCTAATCGTTTTTTAGAGTCGTAGGTATAATCGGTAATAATTGTTTTCCCTGCGTCCCCATCATCAGTATATACCGTTTTTAGAAGCAATTTGCTGTCTGGAGTATAAGTGTACTGAGTAGTACTTTTAGTATTACTACCTGCTATAGTTTTGGTTTCGATTTTGCCCCAATCGTTCAGCTTGTAGGTGGTAGTGCCGTTTGGAGTAGTTTCTTTTGTGCTTTCGCCGAGTTCGTTATAGTTATAGCTGTATGTACCGGCCGAAGGATCTGTTAAGCTAATTTTTCGTCCCCAGCCATCTTGTATTAAACTTATTTTATTGCCATTATAATTCGTTTCCTTAAGGTTTCCGTTGGCAAAATAACTATAATTGATGGTACCTCCTATTGGGCTTTCGAGCAGCTTAACCACATTCCCCATAGCATTTTTAGTAGATGTTTTGATTTGACCAGTGCTCCCATCTGTTACTGTAGTGGTTCGTTTGTCATATTTTATGTTCAATACTTTACCCTTATAATCTGTAATAGTTTCGGGACGACCGTAAACATCATACAAAGTGGTATTCCATAATGGACTCCCTGTGTTAGGCTCGCTAAAACTAAAATTGCGGTCGTTAATATCGTATTTAAAATCTTTGTAGGACACAATACCCTGTACGCCTTTTATACCAGTACGAATTTTTCTGCCCAATTCGTCAAATAACTCTTCACTATAAGTGTCGTCCGTGTTTCCTGTCAGCGTAATTTTAGCTTTTTCGTTTTCCCTTACATACGTATAAGTATGGGGTTTACCCAAATAATCAGTGACTACAGTTTTCCTGAACCAGGAATCATATTCATAACCTGTTAACAAGGCATTATTCCAGGAACCAAGTTCACTTTGGTTGTTTTCTGATTTAAGTGTACCGTTAGGATAATACTCAAATGCTGTTTTAAATCCTTCAATATCAGTGCTTTCTTTTAAAAAAATACCTGTTGGATCATATACGAAATTTGTTTTTCTATCAGCCATACCAGGTGCTGATATCGTTTTTATTATAACATTCCCAAAAATGTCATACCCATTGGTTTCTGTAATAGCATTTGTATTATTACCCCATTTTTGAATTACTTTTAATAAATTACTTTCTGACCCTGAGCCATATTGATAAGTTTCCTTAGAATTCATACTATCACCAGAAGCAGTTACGTTTTGTGTTTTGCTTTTAAGCCTGCCTACCATATAAGGGGAGGTTATAACCGGATCATATGCTATTATACTAGTACTAATTTGCTGGTTAACTCCACCTGATCTAATTTTAGTTATAGACTCTAAAGGATTGTTGAAATTATCATATACAATATTCGTTTCATCACTGCTATCATTTAGAATATCGTAATTGTTGGACCTCACATTTTGGAGTTTAAAAACCTTGGATGCAGACAGGCTAGTTTCATAAAACGATAAGGATTTACTAATCAGGTCATATAGTGGTGTGGTATTTGTTTCTGTATATCCATTAGCGTCGTAATCAGAAGTGATTTTGGCAATAAAAGTATTACCTGCTCCTGGGCTAATAATTGCACCGGGACTAAAAGTAATACTGTTTGTTGCTAAAAGAGTTTCAGTTGCTGTTCTGGTGTTGTCTACGGTAACTTGGCTTGCTCTAGGAACGTTTGGAGCCGCATTATTTAAAGCAATTGAAGGGCTAACTATCCCTAAATAAGTATAACTCTCAACAATAGCTCCACGCAAATTTGGATCAAACTTAGACACGGTACTAATTGCCTTGCTATCATCTTCGAACCAATTAGTTCGCATTGAAGCACGAAAACCCATAAAACCTAATCCTTCTAAATTGGAAGTTGCACCCGCATAGGTAAACAATTGTTTTTTATAAACAGAGGCACTTTGTTTCTCCAATTTGGTAACTAGCTGTAGAGTTGCTGCAGATTCTATATCTATCTTGGGATAAGTCTCCGCATATCCAGTAGTATATATTGACATATATCGCTCATTATAAGAAGTCGTAGATAATGGCTGATAAGTAATTGATTCTCTAACTCCATTTCCTGTGGTTACAGTTCGCAGTAATTGATCTGTGGTGTTATCTTTATTAGAATTAAAATAAAAAATTTGATCGTTACCCAAAAATGCAATTTCGAGAGTTGGATTATAGGGTTTGCCGTTAGTTGCGATTCCCCTTCCTGTGGGTAGGTAAATCGGCATAATATCCAGTTTAATACCTGACCTGAATAAACTACTACTTGTATATCTAAAACTAGGGCTGAAACCACCACTAAGATTTGGATAATAGTTAACCTCTATTTGAGCGTATATACCAGCTTGGTCTAAATATGTTTTGGTACGAATTAAATCTGATTTTCCATCTTTATTACAATCAGAAACTATATAATTATTAGTACTTGACGTTGTGTTTTGTAAAAAGGTAATATTATTATTTTGAACTACCTTGATAAAATCAGTTCCTGTAGAACTATATTGATACCATTCTGTAAATCCATATCCTTTCGGTATCATAAAATCGGTTTTCCCATCACCATTATAATCACCTAATAAAATTGTTTTACTTAAATCTACAGAGATATTTGCATCTGGATAGTTCCATAATAAAACTAATTGATTCGCACTATTGAGTGTATAGGTTGTTACCTTTCCATTTTCAAAAACCATAAAATCAGATTTACCGTCTCCATTTACATCGGCCACTTCCACCTTAGAACTGGAAGTTATAACTGAAGCCAATTCACCAGAATAGGTTAAAAAATTGGTAGTATTATCTCTTTTTAAATCTACAAAATATACTTTCTTGGAAGTTATTATTTCTGAATTTGTTAAACAGCCAGAATAATAATCATCAGTATAACTAAATGATCGAAGCTCTAGGTCAATAGCAATAACATCAGTTATACCATCACCATTAAAATCTCCTGAAAGTATTTTTTTCGGGAAAATAGTTTCTACATCAACTGTTGAGCAATAATCATCACCAGATCCCCCAATAGTTTGAGTTGGAAAATTTACCACTTTTTCGTATTGGTAATAAATGGGTGACGATATTCCAGCAGAATAAACCGTAAAAGTATAATTGGTTGCTGACTTTTTTGCCACAGCCCAACCTTGTTTTGCATAAAGCTTATTATTCCAAGTCAACCAATTAACAGGGAAAATAGTCTCAAAATACCCCACTTTATGTTCGAAACCCAAATTAGTGCCGCCAGAATTTATATCAGAATACAGCCAATACTTTGATTTAGTATCTGGACCAATTGTAGGATATATCAAGAAATCCATTTTTTCATCACCTCCAAAATCTCCGGAAACAGTGGCTGCATTTTGAGCAGATATATTCCCAACGCTTAAGTTTGTGGTAATATCTGCATAAGATATTGATTCGAGGGAGTTTTCATAAGTGAATACCGTAGGGTTATAACTTTTAGTTCCATCCCCACTTAATTCAAATACTTTTTCTAAACGCTGATATCCTAAAGAGCTAGAATTGTATGAAAAGTTATAATTTCTATAACCTATTCCATTGCCTGTCACTTGAATTTTTTCTAATATCTTGTTATTCATTATGCTTTTACCACCTATATAGGACTGTTCTGGCCTGGTACGAGTACCATAAACAAACTGAATTTCGTTAATAGGAGCTGTTGTTCCTATTGTACCATATTTTATGCTAGTTATAGCAATAATGTTATCTGATTTCGTATAATTATATGAAATTCTTACTCCTTGCGGATTTTGCCAATAATTTATGGTCCATGTGGTAATTGATTGGGAGTCTAAAGTAGAACCAAACTCTGCTACAGAACCATCAGGGTAATTTACTAAGAAGGAGGCAGGTCCATAATTACTTCCTTGTGGCGATACTCCAACTGCAGTAATCTTTAGATTTGAGAAATTTTCGGTTTCATAAGTCGAACCAGCCGCGCCATACGCTGTGCCAGTTTTTAAAATTAACCGTTGTCCATCCAGAGCAAAACGATCCTTGGCATCAAGATTTATTCCTCCAACGTTTCCATCATGGAATTTTGTTCTAGGAATTCTAGTTATAGCTGAGACACCTGAAATGTTCCAACCGTAACCTGCAATTCCATTTCCTGCCTGACTGCTATAAACTAAATTTACCTGAGGAACTACACCATTAATTCCTGCTGGTACTGCAATTGGAATAGAATAACCTGCTACTCCGTTAAGTGAAACTGACAATTGACCTTCTGTAAAACCTACTTCTGTTGAACTTCCAGTAGGAGCTGGTATGGTATTGGCAACTAATAAGTTCGCGGTTTTGCTATTGATTTCAGCCTTATTAACTGGAGTTTTTAGTATTTCACTGCTTCTCTTTATGAGAGTTACTCCTTCAACAGGTGTTCCTCCGGAATCCTGAGCTGAAGCAAAAAACGATAAACTGATAAATAAAAATGTAAAGTAAAAATCTCTCATATATTATTTCTTGATAATTTTAATTGATTTTTGCTCACCGTTACTGTAGTAAAGCATAACAGCATAAATACCGATTGGATAATCCTGAAAAGCAATATTCTGGCTGTCATTTCGAACAGTTGGCTGATAGCTTCTGAGTAACTGTCCTGTTAAATTGAAAACCTGTATAGAGTTAACATAATTGTCATCTTTGAGTTCCCATTTTATATATAGCTCTTCTTTAACGGGGTTTGGATAATAGGAAATAACATCTTCCTGTGAGAATTTCAATAAATCTTCATCTACTAAAGCTTCAATTTCTTTTACTTCTTCTTTCGCCGGTTTTGCCAGTGGGTTACAACCTGAAAGGCATAATTCTCGTAGGATTTGATTCCCGGCAGAATCATAGTTGAAAGTTATTTTTTGTTGGGCATTTGAAAAAATGGTTATTCCAAACACTATAAGAGTAATTATTTTTTTCATATTTATATTTTTACGCTTAAATTATTTTCTTTCAACTTCTTCTAATCTTCTAGTGAGTGTTTCAATAACTTTAGTTAATTTTTCAGTGTTCTTCTGTTGTTCAATTGTATACAAGGTCAATTCTTCAATTTTCTGCAAAAGCTTTATATTCATCTCAGATAAATTAATCCCATCTTTTTTCATTTCATCAGCCGAAGCGATTTCAGGTAGATGTTTATTTTCTTTGATGTATTGGTCAACAGTATCCAGAGAAGGTAAATTGTAATTGTTTTCGAAAACAAAATCAGCACCGGCATCAACAGTAACTTTAACTTCACGAGAAGCAATATCTCCTGCTACGGTCAGTTTTGCTGTTGGATTTGTTGTTCCTATACCAACGTTACCGCCAATAGGATTTATTGCAATGTTTTTTTGACCAATGCCACCTTTTACAGCTTGTAAATAAGAATACTCCCCTGCCGTATTGATTCCAATATTAATACCCAGCCTATTAGTCGCTCCATCGTGTATAGCTATACCATCAGAACTGGACGTACCTGTACTTGTTGGTACTTTAACCTCAAATGTATTTAATGGATTAGTTACTCCGATACTAAGGTTGCCATTTATAATTTGAGTTCCCGTAAATGTATTGGCACCACGTATAGCTAATTCAAACCAGGGATTCCAAGTATTCGCATCACCATTTTTGGTTCTATACGATATATGGTTACCTCCATTAGGGCCATAGTCAGAACTTATTTGGGTATCGTAGCTGTTTGAAAGTCCTCCATAACTAATAAGGGAACCATTCCATGGAGTTCCTGCAGTTGCATAAGAAAATGTATAACCACCCTTAAAATTATTTGCTGCGCCTGAGTTTGCAATATTAGGAGTTGGAGTAAAACTTTGTGCTTTTGAACTGATCGTAAAAACGATAAAAAATATTATAAGTATTGTAGTTTTATTTTTCATTTATAATTGATTTGATATTTTTAATTTCATTTTTTTAATTCCGCAACTTTCTTCAACAAATTCATATTCATTTCGGCCAGCATTAAACCATTCTTTTCAATTTCATATGCAGAGGGAATTTCAGGCAAATATTTGTTTTCTCTTACGTAATCTTCTACTTCCTGTAATGATTTAAGTTTGTAGCTCTTTGCAAAAACATAATCAGCAACTAACGGTCCGGACATATCAACTCATTGCGAATATTTTTGAATTCATGATAATTATACTTGAATGATTTGGTATTACAAACACTTGTTAAAAAAATGCAAATAAATAAAAAACATACTGCAATTCCTATCTATTTAAAAAGTTTAAATAATAATAATACAACTATACATTAAAATAGTAGTATTCAACTTAATTACGCCATTTACTATTTGATTATTCTTAATTGGAAATTCATCTAAAAAATTAAACTCTACTAATACTGGATTTAAAGTTTTTAAATCATCTATAAAATGGTTCGAGAATTATCACTTTAAGTACAAGATCCTGTATTTCATTTCTAAGAAAGTTTAAAAGCTAGTTGCATTGAGTTTTGTGGTAAAATCGTGGCATTTAGTATTTTTAAAACAAGAAATTCAGCAATATCAAGCCCTAAGAAGTTTACGTTCGAAACTGTATATCTCTGCTCCAAATTGGATTCACTCACAATTGAATATTCCGCAACAAAATCTTCAAAATAATCATGCTAAGCTGTTAATTTCTGCATTGGAAAATAGCAATTAATAAACGAGTCAGGCAGCAACGCCCTATAAAAAAATACGCTGCAAAAAAAGGGTTGTCCCATCAGGACAACCCTCTTTCTTCTACAAAACGAATAGTTTACAAAGTCGCTTTATGAGCCGTTAGTTCGGCTACAAAAGTGTCTACTTCTTTTATTTCGTTTTCAATACGCTGAATATCCAGCTCTTTTTGCAGCAAGGCCAGGAGCCCGTAGGTTTGTTTGCGGTTTTCGAGTAAGAACTGTTTGTATTCTAATTTTTTTATCTTCACGCCCATGTCTGCCTTAGCCTTCCCCCCTTCAGGCAACCGGACTACTGCTACTCTTAGCGCCGATAGCTCGGCCAGTACCCCTTGTAAAATGGCTTCCACTTCTACTGAAGTAGTCTCAAATTTATCGGTTAAACGATCTTCAGACAACAGTTCAAAATCCAAATCTGCTTTCTCTCTTGCTGCCCATGTCAATAAGACATCGCAGTCTGCTACTTGTGTAATTCTCTTAATGGAATAACTCATAATGTTTCGGTATTTAAATTAATGGTGCAATACTATTAAAAATTAATATTGCTTATTTAATATCAGAAATAATTTACAATAATTTTAACAAATTGTAAGAAAAAAAGTATGTATTGTGAATTTTAAACAGATAAATATACTTATGATATACCCCATAAAGGCACCCATTACGGGGTATTCCTCCCTAAGTAATCAAAATTTATGCTGTAAAGTCACAGCTAATAGCTTAGATTTTTTTTATTTACCCGATAGTTTCTCTTTCAGTAACAATTCCTCGTGTTGCAATAACCGAAGTTTAAATTCGTACTGCTCCTGCAGTTCCGGGCCATTTTTCTGCATAACCGCTTCTGCCCTGTTTTTAATGTGCTGTAAAAGTTCTTGCTCCCATTTGGTTTCCTGTTCTTTAGTAGACAGAAAATTACTGAGCTGCCAGGCGATCACTGCCTGCTCATATTTTTCGGTACATTTTTCGAGGCTGGCTGCTATACGGGTTCGATTGAGTTGGTTATCAATCAGCTTCCCTTCCCAGAAATTATTTTTCTTTGATGCCGGCTGCCTTGCAGGTGGTAAATCAACTTTCTCTTTTTTATCTAATTGAGCTATAAAAGCGAACATTTCAGCCAGTTTTAGTTGCGCTTCCGGAGGTAGACCGCGCTCTCCCAATACATACATCGACCATTGGGTACGTGTGACCCGCAACAGCATCGCCATTTCTTCTTGCTGCATCCCTAATAACGCTCCCATATTTTTATCTTTTTTCATCACTCCCAATTTATGCGTTGCCATTGATTGTTGTGGCAAATTTATTTTTCATTTTAATTTTGCCACGAAAAGCGTGGCAATTTTATTCTCTTTAGTTTTTTTGCCACAAAAAAAACGTGGCAAATTTATTTTTATTTCTTTTTTTGCCACGGTTAAAATGTAGGTTACAATACTAAGTAGGCATTAGCAAAAACTCCTCATTGCCATTTAACAAGTCCCTTTAAAAAACAGCTATAGAACAACTGAAATAAATTTTATGAAACAGGTATTTCTACTTACAACATAATCAAATATTTAAAATATTTTTCAGTATTAATTTAAACCTGAAAAACCAAGCGTATCCAAAGCTATGCGTGCCATACTGCGGGCATCAATAGTAGGATTAAAATTATAGAACCTGCAAAAAAAATATAATAATAAGATTACAAATATATAGTGTATTCTAAATAATAACAATATGAAAAAATTAATTACTACCATTTTATTTTTTGGGTCTTCCATTTTTGTTTTTGCACAAAGCTCAAAATTGGTTACAGACTTTAAGCAAACAACAGTTATTGTATCTGACCAATTTGCTGATTGCAACCATGATCATAAATTAGGAAACTGTGTATCGATTGCGGTTATAAAATGTGCTCTGGGTCAGTTTGGTGCAATTGAAAATGTCTTTAAAAGTTTTATCAAAAATGATGATGGAAGTTTTAATGTAGAATTTTTTGACGGAATAAAAGTTAAAGTCACAACAAGTGAGATTGACATTGTCAAACAAATTTCGGGCATAACACCAAACGCGAATAGCAAATATTTTGAGGATGCGATTATAATTTATGCTTGTATGTGCAAACGAATCTACGAAGAAGCACAGTCCGAAAAAAAATGCATTTTAACTTTTACTAATGCTGTGGAATCATTAAATAGTGGTTACCCAACAATAGATGGAAGCAAATTACTGGGAATGGATAGAACTGATCTTACACTAGAGCAAATTAAAACAGAACCTAATGCCGTTATTTGGTGTTCTGCACATGCAGCTTATATATCATCCGGAACTCAGGACTTATTGGGCAATCCGATGCCGCTACGAAATAACAAAATGAGAAATCTTGCGAGGTATAGTAAAATTAAAGGCGGGTATAAACTGAAAATCAATCAAAAGAGTTAAGCTATCTTTTCGGCCATCATAAAACGTTACGATTTTTGCGGGCATTATCTCGGAAAGAAGATTTGGGATAAAGAAGTTTTTTATGAATAAGCAGAAAGAGTTTGCAACAGAGTCAAAAATTAATAATAACTATAATAAAACAAACCAGAAGAAATATATTTGTTTGCTATTTACGGTTTTCCTCAGCTAAAAAGTACTTTTTTTCAATATCTTAGCCAAAATTATATTTCCGTAATATAAATCTTATGAGTAAAAAAGATCTTTCAGAAAGAGACATTTGTACAAAATTTATAACTCCTGCTTTAGTACAAGCGGGTTGGGATGTACAAAAACAAATTTTAGAAGAAGTTTTTTTTACAGATGGAAAAATTTATGTGCGTGGTAAACTTACAGCACGAGGCGAAAGAAAAAGAGCCGACTATATACTTTATTATCAAGATAATCCAATTGCCATAATCGAAGCAAAGGATAACAAACATTCCATTCGTTCCGGAATTCAACAAGCTTTGGGGTATGCTATTATTTTAGATATCCCCTGTGTTTTCAGTAGCAATGGTGATGGTTTCTTATTTCATGATCGAACTGTAAATAATGAGGATATTGAAACAGAATTATCGAATGATGAATTTCCTACTCCTGAAGTTTTATGGGATAAGTACAAAAAATATAAAGGCATTGTAAATACAGAGGGAGAAAAAATTGCCTTGCAAAAATATTTTTATGACGGTTCCGGTAGAAAACCTCGTTACTATCAACAAAATGCTATTAATAGAACTGTTGAAGCAATTGCTAATGGGCAAAACAGAATTTTATTAGTTATGGCAACGGGTACAGGAAAAACCTATACTGCTTTTCAAATCATATACCGTTTATGGAAGTCAAAAAATAAAAAGAGAATTTTATTCTTAGCTGACCGAACTGCCTTAATCGATCAAACACGAAAAGGTGATTTTAAGCACTTTAAAGACAAAATGACCGTCATTAAAAAGAAAGTCTTAGAGGGTAATAATGGAAAAGAAGAATTAATAAGTAATAAAAAAAGAGGAATTGATACTTCTGATAAAGCTTACGAAATATTTTTAGGTTTGTATCAGGGTTTAACAAATAACGAACCAGGCATTGAAGATGCCTACAAAGATTTTTCTCCGGATTTTTTTGATTTAATAATTATTGATGAGTGTCATCGTGGTAGTGCAAACGAAAATAGTTCATGGCGTGAAATATTAACCTATTTTAAAAATGCAACCCATATCGGTTTAACTGCAACCCCAAGAGAAACACAAGAAACAAGCAATACCGAATATTTTGGTGATCCTGTTTATACGTATTCTTTAAAACAAGGCATCGATGATGGTTTTTTAGCACCTTACAAAGTAATTCGTGTGGCACTGAATGTTGACAGTGAAGGGTATCGACCCCAACAGGGAAAGACGGATAAAGAAGGAAACCTAATTGAGGATCGCATCTACAATCGAAGAGATTTTGATAAAAAATTAGTAATCGATGAGCGTACCGATGTTGTTGCTCAAAAGGTGACAGAGTATTTAAAAGGATTAGATCGATTTGCTAAAACTATCATTTTCTGTGTTGATATTGACCATGCTGAGCGTATGCGTAATGCTATAGCGATACACAATGCTGATTTGGTTTCTGAAAATTACAAGTACGTCATGCAAATTACGGGAGATAACGACGAAGGAAAGCGCGAACTGGATAATTTTATCAATCCGGAAGAAATTTATCCTGTTATTGCAACCACATCGGAGTTAATGACTACTGGCGTTGATGCCCAGACTTGTAAAGTTATTGTGTTAGATACTAATATCAATTCGATGACAAAATTCAAGCAAATTGTTGGGCGTGGTACAAGGATTAATGAGGAATTTGGTAAGCTGTATTTTACCATTCTAGATTTTAGGAACGCAACAGATAACTTTGCTGACCCAACATTTGATGGAGATCCATTAAGAGTTAAACCTATTACTGATGATGTAGATTTAATTACTATTATAGATGAAGAATATGATGATAGTACACCTATCCTAGATGTGGTGAGTGGCGAAGAAATAATAATTGAAAGACCACAAGTTAGAAATCCGGGAAATGACCAGAACACTGTCCTAGAAAGAAGAGGTAAACAATACATAAATGGTATTGATGTGAGTATTTTAGTTAGTCGTGAATTGTATTTCGATTCTAATGGAAAACCAATTACAATCAGTTTACAAGATCATACTAAAGGAATTATTAAAGGCAAATACGCTTCATTAGATGATTTCTTATTAACATGGAATCAAGCTGATCGAAAAGAAGCCATAATCAAAGAATTGCAAGAGCAGGGCATATTAGTTGAAGCTTTATATGAAGCTGTTGACAAAGATGTTGATTTATTTGATTTGATTTGCCACGTGGCATATGACCAAAAACCTTTGACGAGACAAGAGCGGGCAGATAATGTAAAAAAGCGAAATTATTTCACTAAATATGAAGCTAATGCACGTAAAATTTTAGAAACATTATTAGACAAATATGCTGATGAAGGAGTTGAAAATATTGAGAGTATAGAAGTTCTACGTGTAAAACCTTTTGATGATTTTGGTTCTACTATTGAAATTGTGAACGGAATTTTTGGTGGCAAAAACAGTTATATGGAAGCTGTAAAAGAATTAGAAACAGAATTATATAGAAAAGTTTAAATGGATGAATTAAATATTTTTGAAAATTTAATTATTATAGCACTTTCAAATGTTAATCAATCATATTATCAGACGACCTACAATAACATCCAAAATTTCAGAAGAGCTCTAGAATATAGAAATGGAAGGTTTTTTAATAATGATTTTGAAAGGTTTGGTGAACGAGTGTTCTGCTATGAATTTTATCATCAATTAAGAATACTAATTGATAATGAAAGAATTAATAATCCTCTTTTTCTTGATGGAGCTTTATTACAGGCCGAGGTAGAAAAAATGCAGATTATTGAACTTGTTGAGAGATTTGGGTTAAGAATACTAAGAGGGAGAATGTCTCCTGATTTTTTAATGCATACTCCTGGTAATGCCAATTTTCATCCTTATGTAATAGAAGTAAAATGCGAACATGAATTATCGTCAAGAAAATTATTGTTTGATTTAGAGAAAATAGATCAATTTATTACAAGATATAATTATCAGCGTGGTATATTTTTAGCAATTAACGTAAATAATGAGCTTATTCAAACAAGAATTGATGAAATTCAAGAAAGAATAAATGAACTCGAGGGCAGAAATAGAATAAAAATAATTAGTAAAACAACCCAATTAGCTGAACACAGAGTGTGGCAATTATAAATTATGAGTAACATTTCAAGCATACTAAAAAGCATACAAAACATCATGTGGCAAGACACCGGACTAAACGGTGATGCACAAAGAATCGAACAATTGGGTTGGATGCTTTTTCTTAAAATATTTTCAGATAAAGACAAAGAATTAGAACTACTAGATGATAACTATACCTCACCTATTCCTGATTTATTTCATTGGGTAAACCAAAAAGGAAATTGGGCTGGTGATCCAGAAGGAATGACCGGAGATGAATTATTAGAGTTTGTTGACAGACAATTATTTCCGACACTTCGTGATATTGACGTAAGTACTGGCAACCGTCGTGCATTGATTGTGCGTGAAGTTTTTGACGGCAACAATAATTATATGAAAAGCGGAACCAATATTCGTAAAGTATTAAATAAACTTAACGAAATGGACTTTAATATTGCTAAAGATCGTCATGCTTTCGGCGAGTTATATGAAACTATTTTAAAAGGATTACAAAGTGCTGGTAAAAGTGGCGAATTTTATACTCCTAGAGCTATTACTTCATTTATTACAGAAATGATCAACCCACAATTGGGTGAAAAAATTTTGGATCCAGCCTGTGGAACGGCAGGATATTTAACTTCTGCTATTGAGCATTTAAAAAAACAAGCGAATAGTGTGGAAGAGCTTCAGAGTATAGGCGAAAATGTGATGGGTTGGGAATACAAACCATTGCCTTATTTATTAGCAACTACAAACTTAATTTTACATGACGTAGTAGTGCCAAACATTAGATTTGGTGATGCATTAGATCAACCTCTAAGTAATTTTACTGAAAAACATAGAGTAAATGCAATTTTGGCAAATCCGCCATTCGGTGGAATTGTTGCCAATAATAACGAAACAAACTTTCCTCAAAATTTTAGGACAAAAGAAAGCGCTGATCTATTCCTGATTTTGATGATACATTTATTAAAACAAGGCGGTCGTGCAGGAATCGTTTTGCCTGATGGTTCATTGACTGGCGATGGCATAAAACAAAGGGTACGAAAAAAATTATTGGAAGATTGCAACCTCCACACGATTATCCGTTTGCCTATTTCCGTGTTCCAACCGTATGCTTCAGTAGCTACCAATTTATTATTTTTCACTAAAGGAACGCCTACTAAAGAAGTTTGGTATTACGAGCATAAATTACCCGAGGGGCAAAAAACCTACAACAAAACTAAACCAATACAAGCCAAAGAATTCAACCCTATAAAAACATGGTGGACAGACCGTAAGGAAAGTGATATTGCTTGGAAAGTTTCGATACAAACTATCATCAACCGTAACTATGATTTGGACATAAAAAACCCAACCAAACAAGAAGAATTACACAAATATAATAGTGTGGAATTAATGCAATTATTACATGCTTCTTTTGACAAAAGCAATGAGTTGTTGGAACAATTAAAGAAAGCTGTAAGATGAATTGGAAAACAGTTAAGTTGGATGAAGTTTTAAAACATCGGAAAGGTTTTATTACAATTGATGATAAACAAGAATATAAATTATGTAGAGTACAACTACATCGAAGAGGTGTTTTATTAAGAAATATTGTTTTTGGAAAGGATATAAAAACGAAAAAACAACAAGTTTGCAAAGCGGGTGATTTTTTAGTAGCAGAAATGGATGCTAAACTTGGAGGCTACGGATTCGTTCCCAAAGAATTAGATAAGGCAATTGTAAGTAGTCATTATTTTTTATTCGAACTAGATAAAGAAAAAATTCGTCCGAGATATTTAGAAGTTATTTCTCAACTTTTAATTTTACAAGATCAAATTAAAGCAGTTGGCTCTACTAATTATTCTGCAATTAGACCAAGAAATGTTTTGAATTGGGAAATACCAATTCCTTCTATTGAAGAACAAATTGAGATTGAAAAATTATTCGATGATACAAAATCAAATGGAGATCTATTAAAAAATGAACTAGATCACCAACTGAACCTTATCAAAGAACTACGTGAGGCATTTTTACGTGAAGCGATGCAAGGAAAGTTGGTTAAAAGCATGGATATCAAAGAAACTGGACAACACCTTCTAACAAAAATACTAGTCGAAAAAGCAAAACTCATTGCTGAAAAAAAACTCAAAAAAGAAAAAGAATTACCACCAATAACAAATGAAGAAATTTCTTTTGAAATTCCTGAACATTGGGCTTGGTGTAGGTTGGGAGTAATAGCCGAAATCAAAAGAGGAAAAAGTCCAAAATATTCTGAAAAAGGTGTACTTAAGATGCTAAATCAAAAATGCGTAAGATGGTTTACAATTAATGTAGAACATTCAAAAGCAGTTGATGAAGTTTGGTATAATTCTATTGATAATGAATTAAAAATTAAAATAAATGACTTGTTAGTTAACTCGACTGGCGATGGAACAATTGGCCGTTCTGGGTTAGCTGATATTTATTGTGATAGTTTTATGTTTGATTCGCATATTTTGAGAGTAAGAAGTTCAATGGGAATTCAACAAAAACTATTATGTTACATTATCAATTCTGACTATGGGCAAAGTTTAATAGAATCTATAAAAGGAGCAACAAGCACAAAACAAACGGAACTTGGCGTGAATAATCTATCCAATTTTCCTATTCCGCTTCCACCACTTCAGGAACAAGAACAAATAGTAGCCAAATTAGATGAGTTAATGTCATTTTGTGATGGCTTAGAGCAAAGCATCAATGAAAGCCAATATTATAACGAAATGTTGTTGCAACAGGTTCTTCGAGAGGCATTAAAGCCTAAAAAAAACACAAAAATCATCAATATTGAAACTAGAAAAATTGAAAATCCCTTAAAAACAATTCTGGCAGGTCATATTATTAACTTAAATAATACCACAGATTTTGGTAGAGTTAAGTTTCAAAAATTATTATTCTTAACTGAATACATATGCAAAATCGATTTTGATTCAAATTATATAAAAAAAGTAGCCGGGCCATATGATGATGTTTTAATCAAAAATATTGAATCTGACTTTAATCGTATGCGTTTTTTTAATGTTGTTCAGGATAAAACGGATAATAAAAGAGTACGCTATACTGCACTCGCAGGAGCAAAAGAATTAGAAAGTTTATTTCTGGAAAACTTTGCTGATGAATCACTAAAAATCAATAATATCCTTTTGAAATTTAGACCATTAAGCTGGGGAGAATGTGAGTTAATTGCTACTCTATACGCCGTTTGGAACAATCGTATTATAAAAAATGAGCTAATAACTGATGAATTACTTTACAGTGACTTTATGGCTTGGGATAAACAGAAAAGTAAATATCACAGTGTATTTCATAAATGGTTATTTTGGATGAAAGATGAACGAATAATTCCTGATGGCTGGGGGAAATATATTGATAAACCAAAATAGTATTACCTCTATTTTTAAGTAAAATGTTTAGGAATTGATTTAAATCACGGAATTAAAATTAAAGTAGCATTCAGATAGATGAATTGGACTAATATATTTTTTAAGGATAATATTAAATTATCAAATGAAATTTTAACAGAGAAAGTAATGGACAATATTAGTGAGGCGATATTAAATCATTTAAAAATGAAAACAACAGGAGCTTTGCTACTAACAGGGGACTGGGGAAGTGGAAAAACATACCATTTGAAAAATAATGTCTTTCCACTAATAGAAGCTACAACTAAATTCATTCCCGTTATAGTGTCATTATATGGGGAAACTGACAAGAACAACATTGCTCAAAAGGTTCTTTTTTCTTTTTTTGATAAAAAGGGAAAAAAAGTTAATTTATCAACTGGCACACTTGCTAAAAATATAAAGAACTTCTCAGAAGGATTCCCAATCTTAAAAAAATATGTTGATTTAGATAAATTAATTGTTGGCACAGGCGAAAATGTTTTTAGATTGCTTCCTCACGATAATTTGCTCATTTGTTTTGATGACCTTGAAAGAATGAGTGAAAAAATTGACGTAAACGATTTTCTTGGAATTGTAAATGACCTAGTAGAAAATAAAGGTTGTAAAGTCCTTCTCATTGCAAATGAAGAAGAAATAAAAAACGGAATTACATTCAAGGAAAAAACTATAGAAAAAACAATTCATTTTTCTCCTAAAATATCTGATATTTTTGATAGTATTATTACTTCTTACGAACCT
This sequence comes from Flavobacterium sp. LC2016-23, assembly GCF_009674775.1. GTDB lineage: Bacteria > Bacteroidota > Bacteroidia > Flavobacteriales > Flavobacteriaceae > Flavobacterium. The sequence goes on from NZ_WKKE01000024.1 coordinate 73,537, forward strand.
TCAACATTCAAAGAATATCTTAAAATAAATAAAGAGTTTATTATTTCAACCTTAGTTCCAATCGTAGAAAATAAAGACGAAGAACAAGAATTAAAAAAATCATTTTCTAACATTCGTAGCTTAAAATTTAGTATTGAACATTTTAGATATTCATATTTGTTACTAACAAGTAAAAAAGATGAAAAAGATATACTCGTAAAACAGCAATTAAGGAGTTTATGGATTTTTACATTATCAATTTCAATAGAATTTAGAAAGCCGCAAAGTATCACATATAGAGATAAGAAAAAACTCGATGAACAGGCAACAAGCTTTTCTGACATTAATTTAAGTAATTTAAATTTTGGTAATACCCAGACTACAGAAGTTAAAACTGAAACTCAGTGGACTTATTCAGAAAATTTTAAAAGATTATATTACAACAGATTATCTGAAAACTATATCTACTTCCCAAGTATTTATGATTTAATTACATCAGGAAAAGCAATATCAGAAAACGATTTTTTTGCTCATTTAGATAAAAGTTTTAATATTAAGGAAGGAAAAGTAAATCCTGCCCACCAAATTCTTCATACTTTTCTTCATCTAGGTTATTGGAGTTATTCAGATTCAGAATTTAAGCAAGCTCTCACTAATTTACTTGAGTATTGCAAAAAGGGACAATTGGAAGATATTGTATCATATTTAAATGCGGGTGTTTATTTAATAGGATTTAGTGAAATTATTGAGAAAGAAAAAAATGATATTATCAAGAAAATACAAGAAGGACTTGCTATTTTTCTGCCTCAAATAAAAATTAATTATTTTGTTAAGTCTCAATTTGAAATGGTTCAGGGACATTTTAATGAACCTAATTTACAAAAGCTTGTTGAATTTATAAAAGAAAAAATTGTTGAAATAGAAACTCGTAATGCCCTGCTAGAAGTCAACGAAATAGAAACAAAATTTTCAAACGATTTAGAATCATTCGTAAAAGATTTTTTACCAGAAAATTCAGGATTTCGTACACCTGACAAACCCCTATTTCATAAATTTGAAAAGAAAACAATTCAGGAAAGTTTAAAAAAATGGCAACCAAAAGGCATAATGAACCTTACAAGTTTATTGAAAATTAGGTATTTAGAGACCTCTTTCAGCGAAAAACTAATAGATGAAATGACTTTTCTCATAAATCTTGAAACTGCTATATTAGAGAAAGACTTTAACGAAAAAACACTTTCAAATTATCTATTGAAAGACCAACTTTTACCGAGAATAGTTGAATGCAAAAAACAACTTCAAATTTTCATAGATCAAAAATCAGAACTGCATCAGACTTCTGAAGAAGAATAAGCTAGAAAACAAATATTTCATTTTATATTCCAAATAATTTAGAAATATGAATAATGTATTATATTATTATAGTTTTAGTAGTTTGGTATATACTATAAAAAAATTTGATTATAAAAATCCCAACTTAGTTACCCATCTCAAAATTTTACATTTTCAATAAAACTTGTATGAAAAATTGTACTTTTGCTTAAGAACAAAAAAGTGAAGCGCATCATTAAATGATGTATTTTACCAAAACTATATTTTTTTTATTCGTAATTATTATCTTTGAGCTATGAGCACACAAACAAAACCAAATCACATCGGGCGAAAAATAAGCCGTATTCGCGAACTAAAAGACATGAAACAGGAAGCATTGGCGTATGCTTTGGGAGTGAGCCAACAAACCATTTCGGCTATTGAAAACAGCGAAACAGTTGACGAAGAAAAATTAATTGAAGTAGCAAAAGCTTTGGGTGTAAGTGTGGAAGCCATTAAGAATTTCTCGGAAGAAGGTGTCATTAATTATTTCAACAGTTTTAACGAGGCAGTAAATAATAGCCACTTTGGAAATAATATTTCCTGTACTTTCAATCCCTTGGATAAGTTAGTCGAGTCTTTCGAAGAAAATAAAAAACTCTACGAACGTTTATTACAAGCCGAAAAAGATAAAATCGAATATCTGGAAAAATTAGTAAAAGGAAAATAAACCTTTACAAGATAAAGTAAAACAAAAAGAGAGACCCGGGAGTCTCTCTTTTTGCTTTTACTATTTAGCATTTTTCGCCTCTTCCCTATTCTATTTATTGTTTCCCCTGCTTCCCTAAGTCTTCTTATGAAAAGCTGGCAACCCCGAAAGCCTTCGGGACTGACTTTTTAAGTTTAGTTCTTATACTGCGTTTATTTTTTACATACATTAAGCAATATTATAAGAAAATTAGTTTTAAAGTCAGAAACTTTATAAGGTTTGGGTTTTTCAATTATATTTGTTGAAGGGCGTAAAGTCAGTCCCGAAGATTTTCGGGATTGCGGAGCGTTACCAATGAAAACGTACCGGAAAGGGTAGTAAAAGAATACAGGAACGAGTTTTATGGACGAACAGCGTAATAGGAATACAGGAGAAATACTTATTTATCAAAATACTGAAGGCAACATTAAAGTAGATGTTCGCCTGGAGGAAGAAACCGTTTGGCTAACGCAAGCGCAATTGTGTGAATTGTTTCAAAAATCTAAAGCAACAGTCAGTGAGCATATAAAAAATATTTTTGAAGAAGGAGAATTAATCGAAAATGTGGTTGTTCGGAAATCCCGAACAACCACTCAACATGGTGCTATTGCTGGGAAAACGCAGGAAGTTGAAGTAAATCTATACAACCTCGATGTCATTATTTCTGTTGGTTATAGAGTAAAATCGCAGCAAGGAACACAATTCAGGATTTGGGCAACACAGCGTTTAAAAGAGTATATCATAAAAGGTTTCGCTCTAAATGATGATCGCTTTAAGTCGGGTACTTCAATGAATTATTTTAACGAATTGCAGCAACGCATTCGTGAGATCCGAATATCCGAAAAGTTCTTCTACCAAAAAATAAAAGACATTTACACCACAAGTATCGATTATGATCCGAAAGACGAGAAAACAGTTTCATTTTTCAAAATTGTACAAAACAAACTCCTTTGGGCAATCTCACAAAATACAGCAGCTGAATTAGTCTACCGCAGAGTGGATGCCTCTTTACCCTTATTAGGTATGCAGTCTTTTGATAAAAAGGAAGCCAAAGCGGTTCAGAAAACAGATGTCAGCATCGCCAAAAAATATCTTAATGAAGATGAAATAAAACTTTTAGGACTACTGGTTGAGCAATATTTAGCATTTGCCGAGACGATGGCGCAACAACAAACTCCCATGTACATGAAAGACTGGGCAGAGCGCCTGGATAGTATTTTGCAGCTCAACGGAAGAGAATTGCTGTCGCATGCCGGAAAAATTACACATCAAATGGCATTGGATAAATCTAACGGGGAATTTGAAAAATTTAAAGAAGTTCGAAAAACAATAGAGATCGAACAGAGCCTGAAGGAAATTGAGGCAGATATTAAAAAATTGAAAAAATAACCTAAAAATACAATGACTACCACAATACAGTCTGAAAAGCAAACCAAAGCACTTATTGATGTTAAAAGAGCGCAAAGTCAGTCCCGAAGGCTTTCGGGATTGCGGAGCGTTACCAATGAAAACTTAGCGGAGCGGAGCAAATTTATTAACCATTTCGTCAAATAAAAAAAATGGATAAACCAAGAATAGCAGTTTTCGATGAATGGATTCCCTTCCATATTGGTACTGAAATAAAATTACCTGAAAATGATAATCCCATAAACTGGTCTGAATTTATCAATTCTCCAGAATTCCTTCTAACTTATGATAATGGAAGTAGAAAAGAGTATCGCTTACAAGATGAAAAAGCAATTGACGAAATTCATAGGATCTTAAAATTTCAAACTTGTCCTATCTGTAAAAGTAAAATGGCTCCTCGTCCTCAAGATTTTAATGAACAAATATATATTTGTCTAACCTGTGGTTTTTGGGGAGGCAGAGGCAGCAGAATGGATAATGTGTCTTCAAAAATTGGTCTGCGGGGTGTGTTAGGAATTTATAAACCATTAGTACCATTACAAGATTCAACAACAGAATATCTTGTAAGTCATTTAAAAAAACATCCTGATCAGCTTCCTAATATCGGACCTAAACGTGCAGAAAAATTTGTTATGGACTTATTGTCAGATTATTTAAATTGTGAAGTTAAAAATGTGGGTGGATATAAAGATAAAGGGATTGATGGCTATATTATTAAAGGGGATGAAATTAGTTCAATAGTTCAAATAAAATGGCGAGAAAACATGAACGGTGCTGAAAGCGTAAAAGTTATCAGAGAAGTTGCCGGTACTTTATTAGCGAGAGGTATTCCATCAGGAATTTTAGTTTCAAATAAAGACCATTTCTCAAAAGATGCAATTGAAGATGCCAATTTAATTTCTAAAAACGAAATAAATAAATTAGGAACAATGCAATTGGAGTTAATGGATTATCATAATATATTAGATATGCTAGAAATATCAAATACAAAACTTACAGATAAAATGAGAATAGAAGACTGGATTAATTTTGAGCAAGGACATCACGTATTTGATGGTGCCATGAGAATATCTGATGATTTCGTTAAAATGTTTAAATAATCAAATCTTCCTTTAACAGCTTTTACAAGGGTAATTGCTATTTTTTTGGATATTTTTTCTTCTGATTGAAAAAATAAAGAAACATTCTATTTGCGGTGAATAAACAACTTAATCACCGCATTTTTTGCGGAGAATAAGTAAAATATTTTTTAAATTAGTAAATCAATAATTAGCTTTTACTTTTTTCAAAATAAAGATACTGTGTACCATTACTGACATTGCGAAAACGTATAATCGAATTGTTAAACTCAAACAACTTCCAGCTGGTATTCAATTTGGCGAGTTCGGGGGAACTGAACGTAAGCTGAAATACCCTTACCCCATACTGTACGCTGCTTTGCCATTGTCCTGTTTCCGAAATTCCATTTTTGGTCGCTACAACCGACTGGTCATTAGCAAACACCAGGCAATAGCCGTTATAGGAAGCCGTTTTATCGGAATCGGCAAAATAATACGGAATTTCCCAGGAACCGCTGGTCAGGGTTGCCGTGAAATCGAGTGGCGTAATGTTGTTTTCGGGGCAGTAATCGATCGCGTATTGGATGGCATTTTCGAAGTCGAGATTGTTCGTAATCGCTTTTGTCTGATTGTTGTAATCGGTAACCGAAATCGGATATTGCAGGGCGATATACTGGCTGGCGTTCAGGTTTTTGATAAAATTGAAAAAGGCCTGATCGCTGGCAATCGACACCGAACCGGCGATCTGATTGGCGCTGTTATAGGTATTGATCGTAATCGGATAGTTGATATTGAGTCCGTTGATTTTGGATAACAGGTCCGGGTACATGTTCCAGTAATCGATTAGGTCCTTAAATTCTGTTTCGTTCGGAATCACTTTCTGGATGTAGTTGTAGTACACCATGGTGACCGGAAAAGTGATCCTGACAATATCATCATCGTAATTGTTCGCTTTGATATTGTCGACTACTTTTTGATAATCGGCAGTGGTGTTGACGGCAATGGTGGTGTTATTGACCGTCACGGTATACGGGAGTTTTATGGTACAGTACGTAGAGCCGTCGATGACATTGTCCTGCACGGTGGGTACCATGGCCACCCTTTGCAGATAGGTGGTAAGCGGAGACGTATTGGTAACGGTTCCCTGTACATAATCGTTCTGCTCTTCTGAATCGCTCTGACAGCCAAACAGGAACAGTACAACGACAATGGATAGATATTTTTGGAAAGGCAACATAGTGATATTTTTACAAATGTAATAAAATTTAAGAAACTGTTTTTTAATAAATTCGTCCTCAAAGGTTTCTGTCCCCTGGTATGTACTAATTTATCAAAAGGGAATAGTATTTATACTCCTATAGAACAATCTTATTTGCTTTTACCCTACTTATACTAAAAACAAATACTTTTGCAGCATACCAATTGAAAATTGAAATGCCAGATCAGAACCAATCCAACACTTGTGATGAAATCGTTTTTTCGTCTTTTTTTAAAAGTCACGTCAAAGCGCTTCGGAATTTTCTTTTTTATAAATTTGGCAATAGCGACCAGGCTGAAGATGTCGCCCAGGAAGCTTTTGTAAAGCTCTGGCAAAACTGTGCCTCGGTACCGCTGGAAAAGGCGAAGTCGTATCTGTATACCATTGCCAACAACAGCAGCCTGAATGCCATAGCCCACCAGAAAGTGGTTTTGCGCTATGAAAAAGATTTTACAGGCCTCGATAAAACCAATGAAAACCCCGAATACCTGCTGGAGGAAAAACAGTTTCAGGCCAAACTCCTGAAAGCGATTGAAAACCTGAACGAAAAACAGCGTGTTGCTTTTCTGATGCACCGGATTGACGGAAAAAAATACAGTGAAATTGCCCTGGAGCTCGACCTGAGCGTCAAGGCCGTAGAAAAACGCATTCATCTGGCTTTGTTAAGCCTGCGTAAAGAAATAGATTTATAAAAGTAGGGTAAATGGAATCCCGATTGTTTTACTAACATAATACGAGTACAATGAAAGAAAATCGCTTATTGGCAAAATGGCTCAGCAATGATTTGACTGAAGCCGAATTGGCCGAATTTAAGGCAAGTCCCGATTTTGAAAAATACGAGAAGATCAAAAGGTACACGGAGCATCTGGAGGTGGGTGAACTGGACGAAAATGCGATGCTGTCGAACATACTGGCGCAGAAAAAAGCAAATCCGAAAGTGGTTCCCTTACATAAAAAATGGGTCTTTCGTGCTGCAGCTATTTTTGTACTGGCACTTGGAATTACCCTGGTGATGCAATTTATACTGCCACAGACGCAAACGGCCGGTTTGGGAGAAAAAACCACTTTTTCGTTACCGGATCACTCGGAAGTAGTCCTGAATTCCGGTTCTGAAATACAGTATAAAAAATGGAATTGGGACCACCACAGGCATCTCGAACTACAAGGAGAAGCCTATTTCAGGGTGGCCAAAGGCCGACGCTTTGAGGTACAGACCCATCTTGGAAAAGTAACGGTTTTAGGGACTCATTTTAACGTGAAGGCCCGTAAAAACAGGTTTGATGTGGTGTGTTACGAAGGAAGGGTAAAAGTAAATTATGGCAATACCCAAATGCTGCTGACCCACGGACAGGGGGTTCGTTTTGAAAACGGAAAACAACTGAAAAGAAACATACAGGCCGCACAACCGGAATGGATGGACAATGAGATTAGTTTTTATCAGGAAAACATCCAAAGCCTCTTAGACGAAGTACAAAGGCAATACAACATTTCCATAGAATTGCATACCAAAGATACGACCGCTTTGTTTACCGGAAAATTACCTGCCCACGATCTGGAGGTAGCTTTGCAGATTATTAGTACCACCTGTCATTTAAAAGCCACAAAAGGCCCTGATAATAAAATAATTTTTGACGAAAAATAAATGTTGCTCCCCAAACAAGTTCATTTTTTGTTTCTCCCCTTTTTCCTTGTCCTGAACCTTTTTGCTCAGGACAAAGGAAAAGTCATGCCTTTTCAGAAAATCATCATTGCGATCGAGCAGCAGCATCAGGTGAGTTTCAACTATACCGAAGACCTTATTGCCGGACTGCAATGCGTTCCGCCCAAAAAATCATTTTCGCTAGACCAGAAACTACACTACCTGGCGCAGAAAACGCATTTGTCTTTTGAAAATATCGGCAACCGCTTTATTAATATTTATAAGAAGGAAAATACAGCTCCGCTGCTCTGTGGTTACGTTTTTGGTGCCGCAGATCATAAACCGATTGAAAACGCCAATATCAGCTTACCGAATGGGACACAGATTGCCACGGATTTTAACGGGTATTTTGAGTTGGGTCAAGGCGAGGTCACTGCTTTTGGCGTCAGTCATGTGGGGTTTGTCTCCCAAAAAATTACGTCTGTTCATCCTGATGAAAATTGCCTGCAAATCTTTCTGGAACCCGAAATTACGGAACTCGAAGAAATCAGGGCCAGTGCGGTGCTGGCTTCGGGCATTTCCAAAAATACCGATGGTTCTTTTGAAATCAAACCCAAGAAGTTCGGGATCCTGCCTGGGCTTATCGAACCCGATGCCTTGCAGACCATGCAGCAGATTCCGGGCGTGAACAGTCTGGACGAAAGTGTGTCGAGCATCAACGTGCGCGGCGGTACGCACGACCAGAATTTGTTTTTGTGGAACGGCATACGCATGTTTCAAACCGGACATTTTTTTGGTTTAATCTCGGTTTTCAATCCGAATCTGGCACACACCATTTCGATCTATAAAAACGGAAGTTCGGCTTTTTACGGCGAAAGTGTTTCGAGTGTGGTCGCGATTTCTTCCACTCCGGAAACCACAGAAAAAAATAGTTTCAGTGCCGGAATCAATATGATTAATGCCGATGTGTACGGCAAGTACAACCTTTCGAAAAAGAGTTACATCGAAATTTCGGCCCGTAAATCGATTACTGATTTTGTAGAAACCCCCACCTACAAGGAATATTTTAATAAAGTATTTCAGAACACTACCATTACCGATTTTGCCCAAAACCAGGATGTCGATTATAAGAGTGACAAAAAATTCGGTTTTTATGACGCCACGCTGAAATACGCCCAGAAAATTGGCTCCAAAGACCAGATCGTACTGGACTTGATTACGATAAAAGACAATCTTGAAGTTTTTCAGAGTGCCACTTTCTATGCCATCAACCGATCGGAAAACAATGTGCTGCGCCAGCAGAATTACGGCGGTAATTTGTCGTGGAAAAGAAACTGGAATCCCTTTAATACGACTAAAATTAATATCTACAACTCGACTTACGAGCTGGTGGGCAACCAGAAAACGACCAATGCCAACCAGACCGTGATTCAGGAAAATACGGTAAACAATAATGGGTTTAATGTAGAAAATAATCATACCCTTACGTCTAAATTTAGTTTTAACAATGGGTATCAGTACAACGAAATAGGCATTACCAACTTAGAACAGGTGACGAATCCGGATTTCTTCCGCAGGGTCAAAGATGTCCTGAGAACCCATGCCCTGATTCTGGAGGGAAAATACAATGATACCCTCTCCCGACTCTCGCTGAAGGCCGGAGCGCGTTTTAATTATATTGAAAAGTTTCAAAAATACAGGGTAGAACCACGCCTGCAAGTACGCTACGAGATCAGTAAAAGCGTTAGTATCGAACTGCTGGGCGAACTGAAAAGCCAGAATTCACAACAAATTATTGATCTGCAGAAAGATTATTTCGGCATTGAAAAAAGACGCTGGATCATCTCCAATAATACTACTGTCCCAATTCAGCGAAGCAAACAGCTTTCGCTTAATGTATTTTATAAAGAAAACGACTGGCTGCTGGATATCGAAAATTTTTATAAAAAGGTCAACGGCATCACTACTTCGAGCCAGGGTTTTCAGAACCAGCTGGAGTTTGTGCGTACCACGGGCGATTATGAGGTTTTGGGAACCGAATTCCTGATCCAGAAAAAAATCAACCACTTCCTGACCTGGTTCAGTTATACCTACAATAAAAACAATTATCATTTTCCGGATTATGAATACCCTACTTTTCCGAACAATTTTGAGCTGACGCATACTTTGTCGTGGGCCGCTATTTATGAGAAAAACAATTTTAAGATTGCCCTGGGCACCAAATGGTCTTCCGGCAGGCCCAAAACCGCTGCCGATCTTTCGCAAATAGATCCTTCAGCTCCTGTACTGGTATACAACAAACCCAACAATACCAACCTGCATATCTTTTCGCAGGTGAACCTTTCGGCTACCTACAAGTGGGAAACAACGAATGGCATTCAGTACAAAGCAGGCCTCTCGATCCTGAATATCCTGAACCGCAAAAACGAAATCAGCGAATATTACCGCATCAGTTCCCTCACCAATTCCATCGAGGAAGTGGAAACTTTCGCACTGCAAAGAACTCCGAATGTAAGTTTCAGGGTTTCTTTATAAGCCTGTATTCCAACTATTTGTAAAGCTTTACTTCCCTTTTTTTACTTTTTTTCAATAAAACATCAATTCTTTGGTAGGGTAATCTGCTATGAGGCTGTTTTATTGTTGTTGGTTGTTTGTTATTAGTTGTTAGTTCGATGTGAAAAGTTCTAAGTTTTTAGTCCTTAGCTCTTAGTCCTTAGTTCATGGTGCTGAAAAGTGAATATAGAGTAGAGAGCAAAGAGTATAGAGCAAAGAGTATAGAGCAAAGAGTATAGAGCAAAGAGTATAGAGCAAAGAATATAGAACTCAGACTGATCCCAATAGCTATCTGGACAGACTAAAAACCAACAACTAAAAACTAAGGACTAAAAACTAAGGACTAAGAACTAAAAACTAAAAACTAAGGACTAAAAACTAAAAACTAACAACCAACAACAATTACAAATAAGTTAAAATTTTAAAACCCATGAAATCAAAACAAATTACATTAGCATTCGTTGCGCTTATCGCAACCACCTTTTTTGTAAGCTGCAGCAGTGACAGCGGCAGTGATACTCCTGTTACTACTCCGCCTGTTACTGTCGTTAAAAAAGAAATTTCCCTTTCTACCAGTGCTACTTTAGGTTCTTACCTTTCGGATAAAGACGGAAGATCTTTGTATTTTTTCGCGACAGATGCCAACGGACAAGCCTCTTGTACCGGCGGATGTGAAGCATTATGGCCTGCTTTTAATGTCGATAATTTAACGGCTGATAAATTAGGTGACGGACTAAACTTAGCTGATTTTGGAACGATTACTACTGCTTCTGCCAAAAAACAGGTTACTTATAAAGGCTGGCCGTTGTATTACTATGCACCTCTTTCTTCGGGTGACGGGTATGGCGGTGCCGGAACGAATGTACCGGAAGCGGCAGGTAAAACAACCGGTGACGGTGTTGGCGGTATCTGGTTTATTGCCAAACCCGATTATTCGATTCTGTTGGTACGAAGCCAGCTGGTAGGACATGATGGTAAAAACTACAAATCGGATTATACGGTGGGCGATGGTGTAACGACCTATTTTACAGACGCAAAAGGAATCACCCTGTATACGTTTAAGAACGATAATTTCAAGAAAAACAATTTTACAAAAGCTGATTTCTCCAACAATGCGGTTTGGCCGATCTATGAAACCGACAAAATCGTGGTGCCTTCTGTTCTGGACAAAACTAAATTTTCTGTGATTACCGTATTTGGTAAATCGCAACTGGTGTACAATGGCTGGCCTTTGTATTACTTCGGACAGGATGCCAACGTAAGAGGCGCTAATAAAGGAATCAGTTTCCCTAGTCCGGGCGTTTGGCCGGTACCGGTGAAAGATTCGCCGCTGGCCATCTAAGCCGATTCGTTTTAAAATATTCTGCAACACCAATCTCTATTTCAGATGGGCCTGGTTTTTACCGGGCTGGTCTGAGATAAAAAAAAGTACGGGTGCTGCCTGACCATTAAAGCATTATTATGAAAAGAAAAAGAATCGCCTTTATCATCGTGGCGGTACTGATCGTGGCTTCGGCGGGTATTTATTTTTATTACGGCTTTCTGTTTAAGGAAGCACGCAATATAGCCGCAGAAAGTCCGGATTTCAGTATCACAGCCGGAAAATTACTCGAAGAATACAACGCTGATCCGAAAAAAGCGGATGCGCTGTATCTCAATAAAACCATTGCGATCACAGGCACCGTTACCAAAGAAACGGATTCGGTAATCACGCTCGAAAATACTGTTTTTTGTCTGTTTACCCGAAAAATAAAAGAAAAACAGCTCCATTACAAAGTAACCGTTAAAGGCAAATGTATCGGATATGACGAACTTTTTCAGGAAGTGAAACTGGACCAGTGTACCCTTAATTAACCCCACACAATTAATGTAATTATGAAGAAATTTTTAGTTCCAATCTGCCTTTTTCTGGCTACTATGGCCTATTCGCAGGATGATCTGCTAAAGGATCTCGATTCGACTCAGGTCGAACCCACCTATTCGACGGCCACTTTTAAGGCTTTACAGCTCGTGACCTTACAAACGACCAAAATGCCGGCGAAAAAAGAGTTCTATTTTGTAGTCTCTCACCGTTTTGGTACCGTTAAAGACGGTTTTGACAGTTTTTTTGGTCTTGATAACGCCACGACCAAACTGGGTGGTATTTACGGTGTGACCGACTGGTTATCGGTTAGTCTCTCCCGACATACCCTCAACAAAATGTATGAAACCGGTGTGAAATACCGAATGGCACGACAAGATGCTAATTTTCCGGTAGATATTGTCGGGTACAGTGTGGCTGACATCAATACTTTTTTGGAAAAGGATCAGTATCCGGGACTGGAATTCAAACATCGTATGACGTATGTACAGCAATTGCTGGTCTCCAGAAAGCTAAGTGAAAAACTTTCGCTAGAGTTAGTGCCGTCCTTCATTCATAAAAACCTGTACAATCCGGCCATCGAAAACGACAACCAGTTTTCGTTTGGCGGCGGCGGACGCTATAAAATCACCAAAAGATTGTCGGTAAACTTAGAGTACATGCACAACTTTGACACTCCTGACTTTTACAAAAATCCACTATCCGTAGGTCTGGATGTAGAAACCGGCGGGCATGTCTTTCAGCTGATCTTCACCAATTCACAGGCAATGAGCGAGAGCGGTTACCTTACGAATGCTTCCGGCGACTGGGGCAAAGGCGATTTCTTTTTCGGATTTAACTTGTATAGGGTTTTTTAAGAATTAGATAATTAGATAATGGGAGAATTTGATAATTTGATAATTGGAGAATGAGAGATTTACAAGCGACTCCCTCCTTACATCTAACCCCAAACACACAACCCATAACTCATAACCCATAACCCATAACTCATAACCCATAACTCTTAACCCATAACCCCTAACCCTTAACCCTTAACCTTTAACAACAACAACTATGAAAAAACTAATAGCCCTTAGCTTATTGCTGGCAGCCTTTACGAGCTGCAGCAGTTCTGATACCTACGAGGATATCGCTACACCACCGCCAACCGGAACGCCAAATCCGGATCCGACAGTTGCTTTTAGCTACAGTAAAAATGCAAAAGCGATTATAGATGCCAATTGTATCAGCTGTCACCAAAACGGAAGATCGGCTTCTTTCAGACCGCTGACTACGTATGCAGAGGTAAAAGCTGCTGTTCAAAATGCCGGTTTGTTAAACCGAATTCAGCTGCAGAATGACCAGCAGGGCATCATGCCTCAGGGCGGAAGAATGTCTCAGGCGAATATTGATGTGATTGTGAAATGGAATACGGACGGACTTCTGGAAAATTAACGATCATGAAAAAAACAGTTCTTTATTTCTTCGTATTCGTATTGCTTATAGCTGCAAATGCAGACGGGCTTGCACAAAAACTGATTACCAAAACGGGGAATATAAAATTTCAGGCTTCTACGCCTTCTAACGAAGAAGTGGCGGCCGAAAACAAAAGTGTTTCTGCGGTTTTAGAGACTTCTACCGGAGATTTCGCGGCCTTGGTCCTGATCAAAGGGTTTCGTTTTAAGGTGGCCTTAATGGAGGAACATTTCAACGAAAATTATATGGAATCTGAAAAGTTTTCAAAAGCTACTTTAAAAGGTAAAATAGAGGATTTTGATGTTTCGAAAGTGACCGGTACCGCTAAAAGTTTTACTTTAAAAGGAGACCTTACCGTTCACGGAGTAACAAAACCGATAACCGTAACCGTAAAAGTGTCGAAAGCAGCCAACGGCGTTATTGCTATGGGTTCTTTTGACGTGAAACCGGAAGATTACGGTATTGAAATACCGAGTCTGGTACGAAAAAAAATTGCGGATAAAATAAAGGTTAATTACAATTTTTTACTGGTTAAATAAATATGGCCCGAGGTCAGTTGTTACAGACTGACCTCTTTTTTAACAACCCTAAACTAAAAGGAAATGATCTGCAAAAATTATGTTGTTTCGGGAGAAGATGTCAATGACAGCATGGTCATGGAAAGCAGTGCCTACCTTTCTTATACGCTTCGGGTACTGTATCGTTTTTTATTTGCGAACGGATTTTCAAAAGAGCGGCTCCATGCTTTGCAGCTTGGTTTGCAGGAAGGCGATCATGTATTGGTTTGTTATAAAGACCTGATGTTTACCGAACCCTTTTTTGTGGAGCTGAAACAGTGTTATATAGGCGACAAAATCCGTATTGAAAGCCACTTCTTCAACTCCGGAAACGAATGTTGTGCAGCCGTGACCAAAGAGGTCGAGTGGTTTGACCCTGTTCAAAGCAAAGTAATCGCGGCACCGAAACAAATTCTGCGGCATTTTAATCCGGCGAAGAGCGCGTAAACCCCATTCTACCCTTTCCCCTTTTTGACTTTTTTCCCTTTTGATTTCTTTCCTTTCTTCCACCAGATGATAAACCCGGTTACCGGAAGGGAGGCACCTATAAGACTGACCACACTCCAGAGTATTTTACCCGCCAGTCCGAAGAAAGCGCCGGTATGCAGATCGTGATTGCTCGCTTCATATACGTCCGCGGCATTGTTGTCTTTGTACAATTTGGTTCGTACTAACGCTCCTGTTTTTCCGTCGAAAAAGATACTGTTCTGCTTTCTGGCACTTGCCCATTGGTTGGGATAGGTCATTCGCACCCGGAGTTCACCCGTTTTCCGAACTGAAAAACTTATGGAAGAGGCTCCCGGATATTGAGCGTTCACACTTTCATAAATCTTGTTGTATCGCACCGGAATGGTCGTCGAATCTATTTTTGCCGGAGGTACGGCTTCCGTTCCTTTGCTTAAAGTGGTTCGGGTCACGACATTGACTGCTTTTTTGGCCGTATCAAATTTAAAATAGAGTCCTGAAAATGCAATGAGCAGCAATACCACAGCAGCATAAAATCCCAGCACCTGATGCAGGTCGTAATTGACCCTTTTAAAAGAACCGCTCCATTTTATCTGAAGCGACTGTTTCACCAGACGCATTTGATTCGGAAACCATAAAATAAGTCCGGTGATGAGCATAATCAAAAAAATCACCACGGACCAGCCCTGAATGAATTCCCCCGCCTCGCCCAATAAAAGGGTACGATGTACTTCTAAAACCGTATTGAGCCAGTCTGCGCCTTTTTCATTGACCAGGCTCCCGTCGTATGGGTTAAAATAGTAGGTCTTTTTCTTTTTGGTGGAAATCTGAACGGTGGCGTTCGCTTCTTCCTTATTTACTTTTAAAGCCGTTATTTTCTGTTTGGGTTCCAGGCGCTGGTAGTTCTCCAGTATAGCGGTAAGCCCTATAAAAGGTTTTTGCTGAACGGGCACGTGCAGAAATTCCTGTTGTGCCGCATCGCGGATTTCTGCTTCAAAAACATACAAAAACCCCGTGATACTAATGATCAAAACGATGAGGCCCGATGCTAAACCGAGCCATAAATGTATTTGTCGTACTGCTTTTTTAAATCCTTTCTTCATAGGGTATCGTAAAGTTCAAATATAGAGAATCTGCTTTTAAAATAATTCACGGGAATACTTAGAATTTAAAGGTAATATTCCCGGTCACCCTTGTCGGATTTTGCGCTGCTAAACGGTACGACCAGTATTTCTCGTTGGTCAGGTTATCTACTTTTAGTCCTAATCGGTATTTGGGCCTGTCGTAGAATACAGAAGCATCCAGAACGGTATACGAAGGAATACTAAACTGAAAGTTTGTGGTGTTCGTCTGGTAATATTCACTTCCGTAAATCCCTCCGAAACCGAGTCCCAATCCCGAAAGCGATCCTTCCACCAGACGGTAACTGGCCCACAGGTTGGCAGTTCTTGGCGAACCTGCCGTTGTCGGGCGTAATCCGTTGATGGTGGCATTGGCTTTAGTATACTTA
Organism: Flavobacterium sp. LC2016-23; assembly: GCF_009674775.1. Classification (GTDB taxonomy): domain Bacteria; phylum Bacteroidota; class Bacteroidia; order Flavobacteriales; family Flavobacteriaceae; genus Flavobacterium. The sequence continues at coordinate 89,338 of NZ_WKKE01000024.1, forward strand.
CTGTCATTATAGGTATAACCGGCTACGATATTCAGACCCCGAATCGGGTTGGCAATCAGTTCGGCCTCCAATCCTTTACTGAGCTGTGTACCGTCCTGAAGCTGAAAGTTAGCGTGATCGGGATCGTCACGGGTAATATTTGTTACCTGGATATCATAATAACTTAAAGTGGCGCTGATTTTATTAAAGTCGAACTTCACTCCTCCTTCTAACTGGTTCGCCTGGTTCGGCTTGAAGGTATTTCCGTTAAAATCAGATCCGCCCACATTGTTAAATCCGTTCATGTAATTAGCAAATACGGATACCTTTTCTTTTACAATCTGATACACGGCCCCCAATCTTGGCGAAAAGGCGGTCTGATTGTAACTTCCTACCAATGAATCACGGCTTGGGTAATAGACACCTTTATTAATATAGCGGTCTACCCTAACCCCGCCCATTACAATTAATTTGTCTGTAATATTTAGTACGTCTGATACATAAGCACTATAGGTTCGCTCGTTATTGGAGACATAATTACTGAATTTAACATTCGCCGGTAAAAACAGCGGATCTATTTTATCGGCAGTAAAATTATTGTAGGCATCCCCCGGTTTTTTATAGTTGATGGCGGGCATGTTGACGGTTGCATCGTTACGGGTGGCACGCAGGCTGTAGAAATCGAAACCGGCCACGACCCTGTTACGCAGTCTTCCGATTTTGAAATCACCGTTCAAGTTTTGCTGAATATCGGTTCCGTAGTACGGATTGTCCTGTTTGGTCACCGCCTGTCTCAGCGTCGTATTGCTCAAAGCGGTTAGCGCTACCGTATAGCCTTCTGCTGAAGAGCGGGTACGGGACACAATAGTCTGCGACGTCCATTCGTCTGATATTTTATATTTTAACTGGGCAAATATATTGTACTGCTGTCCGGTATAATTTACCGTATTGTTGGCGAAAGAAAGTTTGTACGGAATACCCATTTCGGTGATACTTCTGGCCGTAGCGTCTTTTCCGGTATAGGGCGCGAGTCGTGTTGGCGAAGTCCCTTTTAAAGAACTGAACTCGGCGTCAATCAGTAAAGTCAGCCTTTCGTTTACGGCATAGGAGAAACTGGGTGCGATAAAAAAGCTTTTATTAAAACCGGCATCCTGAAAACTTCGCTCGCTGTGCAAAGCGGTATTAATTCTGAAAAGCGCTGTTTTATCGTCATTCAGAGGGGTATTGATGTCAGCCGTAAAACGGTTCAGGTCCCAATCGGCAGCGGAATACGAAACCTCACCCTTAAAGAAATCGAAAGGTTTTTTGGTGACCCTGTTGAATAAACCTCCGAAAGAAGAAATCGTGCTTCCGAACAACGTCGCCGATGGTCCTTTAATGACTTCAATGCGCTCTAAATTGGCCGGATCAATAGAATTATAGGTAAAACTTCCGACCCCGTTTCGTACCAGCTGCGGCGTGGCAAAACCTCTTGAAATATTGGTGGTTCTTCCCTGATTCCGAACCTCGGCAATACCGGCTCCCGGAACGTTTTTAAAAGCACTGTTGTAATCGGTTATCACCTGCTCTTTCATCAGTTCCTTGCTTACGATGGTATACACCTGCGGGTTTTCCATGTTTTTCAGCTTCATCTTAGAAACTTCTTCGCTTTCTTTTCTGGCAAATCGGTTTCCGCCCGAACTGACAATGACTTCCTCTAATTCCTGTGAGGTATAAATCAGTTCAAAATCCAATTGCACAGCCGTATGAGTTGGATCGAGCAGTACGGAAGCCGGGGAGGAATCGTAGCCGTTCATCACAACTTCGACTACATAAGTGCCAAAAGGGATGTTTTTGAGTTCATAAGTACCATCGGCATCGGTAACCGTTGTTTTATTCAGTTCCGCAATTTTTACTTTTGAACCTTGTACAGAATTTCCGTCTTTTACCAGTACCTTCCCTGAGATTGTTCCGCTATTGGATTGCGAAAAAGCGGTCAGCGGACATAAAAGAAGCAGTAGCAGCACCGCGAATATTTTAGCTAAAACATTATTTAGTAGTGCATTAGTAATTATTTTCATGTGAATTAAAATGATTATTTTTATTTAGAATGAATACAAATATAAAATTAATGTGAATGTATACAATTAAACACACCCAAATTTTATCGGGAAATTGTATAACATTTAAGGGTAATGCTATAAACCTTTTCAGGTACTAAAATCTAAATTTAATCCTGTGTACTTTTCTAAAGTAAGAAGTAAAGACCGGGGAAGCAGATCGGACGCCTTACCTCTGAAAAATACTGCTTTTTTTATGCCATTTGACTTAAAAAAAAAGGCACAGTCTGTATCCTGTTAATAGATTTATATCTAACTTGCTTATATGAAAACAAACACTAATGTACTTATCATTGGCGGCGGACTGGCAGGTTTGGCGAGTGCTATTCATTTATCCGGACAGGGAATGCAGGTAACGCTTATCGAAAAATCCGGGTATCCCAGACATAAGGTTTGTGGCGAATACATTTCTAATGAAATTTTACCCTATTTAACCTGGCTTGGTGCAGCGGTTGCTACATTAAAACCCACCACTATCTCCAACTTTGAGTTCACCACATCGAACGGGAGGATCGCAAAAGCAAAACTTCCTTTAGGTGGCTTTGGTATCAGCCGGTATGCCCTGGATCATTTTCTCTATGAAAAAGCCATAGCCAATGGCTGTAAAATTATACAGGAAACGGTTACGGATATTGCTTTTGATCAGGAGGTATTCAGTGTTCGGACTCCCAGCCAGACTTTCACCTCAAAAATTGTATTGGGCGCTTACGGCAAACGCTCCAATATCGATCAGGTTTTAGCAAGGGATTTTATTCATAAAAAATCGTCCTGGCTGGCCGTTAAAGCACATTATTCCGGTGATTTCCCCGATGATCTCGTCGCTTTACACAACTTCAGTGGCGGTTATTGCGGCATTTCCAAAGTAGAAAATAATAGTATCAATATTTGTTATCTGGCTGATTATGCCACTTTCAAAAAATATAAAAACATAGAAGCGTATCAACGTAAAGTGCTTTATAAAAACAAACGCTTAAAATCTATTCTGGAAAGCAGTGCCCTTCTTTTTGAAAAACCCATCACCATCAGTCAGATCTCATTTGACCCCAAACAGCCTGTAGAAAATCACATCCTTATGATTGGTGATACTGCCGGCCTTATCCATCCGTTATGTGGTAATGGCATGGCCATGGCTTTACACAGTGCTAAAATAGCTGCTGAATTGGTACTGGATTTTCAAAACGGAGCTATTTCGCGTGAGGTTTTAGAAAGAACGTATACCCAAAGATGGAAAGCGAATTTTGGGAGACGCTTGTTTATGGGGCGTGTACTGGCTAAAATATTAAGCCGGAAAAAAATGGCAAATTTTCTTATTTCAATCGTAGCCTCCTTCCCGGGACTGCTTCCGTTCATTATTAAACAAACGCATGGTAAACCCATAGAAATCTATTAAATGGCCATAAACACCCAATACAGAACACAGGAAACCGAGATTATGGATGATTTTTCGCTTACGGGCGAAGAATTACGATCTGCGCTGGATCAGATTGCCCGTATCAACCGGTTATTAGGCGGTAACAAACTAACGCTGAATGCTACCCGGCAGTTGTTGAAAAAAAGGACTGTTTCGGAACCCATCGTAATAACCGATATAGGCTGCGGTAATGGGGATATGCTGAGAATGCTGGCCGATTATGGGGCTGAAAATCAGCTGAATTTTAAACTTATTGGTATTGATGCCAATGCTTTTACGGTACGGTACGCCGAATCGTTATCTGCTGAATTTTCGAATATTGAATATCGGTGCGTTGACATTTTCAGCGAGGAATTTAAATCCCTCCAACACGATATTGTTTTATGTACCCTGACCCTGCACCACTTTACAAACGAGCAAATCCTTCATATAATGCGTATCTTTCATACGAATACAACGATTGGGATTGTCATAAACGATCTGCACCGCAGTACACTGGCTTATCGGCTTTTTCAACTGATTGGCTTTGTTTTCAATCTCAATACAATGTCGCGCGAAGATGGCCAGGTATCCATATTAAGAGGTTTTAAAAAAAATGAACTGAAGGAATTTTCCAAAAAACTAAATTTAAACAACTATACCATAACCTGGAAGTGGGCTTTTCGCTACCAATGGATAATTACTAAAAAATGAGTGTAAAAATAACAACAGTAGCCAAGCAGCTGCCCCAATATTCCCGCACCACGGCAGAAATCATGCCTTTTCTGGATGCCTGGCTGTTCGGACATGAAGAGCGTTTTATAAAAAAAGTAAAAAAAATATTTGAGGGGGCAGCCGTTGATAAACGCTACTCGATCATGGAGCCCAGCGAAGTTTTTACTGCGACCTCCTTTGAAGAGAAAAACGATATTTACAGCCGTGAAGTGATCGTGCTAGGCGAACAGGTGCTCGAAAAAGCACTAAAAAAAGCCAATTGGGACCCCCAAACACTGGATTATATTATTACGGTAAGCTGTACCGGAATCATGATCCCTTCACTGGATGCCTACCTGATCAATAAAATGAACCTTCGACAGGATATTGTACGCCTGCCTGTTACTGAAATGGGCTGTGCCGCCGGAATATCGGGTATACTCTATGCGAAAAACTTTCTGAAGTCCAATCCCGGCAAACGGGCTGCGGTGATCGCCGTAGAATCGCCAACGGCTACTTTTCAGCTGAATGATTTTTCGATGCCCAATATTGTAAGTGCCGCTATTTTTGGGGATGGTGCCGCCTGCTGCCTCTTATCTTCGTATGAAGAAGATGAAGGCCCTGAGATTATCGATGAGGAAATGTATCATTTTTATGATGCAGAACATATGATGGGTTTTAAAGTGACCAACAGCGGCTTGCAGATGGTTCTGGATATTGAAGTGCCCGATACGATTGCTGCCCACTTTGGTGACATTATTCATCCGTTCCTGCAAAAAAACAAGCTGGAGATTAAAGATCTGGATCATATGATTTTTCATCCCGGCGGCAAAAAAATTGTGACCACCGTGGAAGCACTCTTTTCCGGACTGGGCAAAAATATTGACGATACGAAAGCAGTACTGAAAGAATACGGCAATATGTCGAGCGCCACGGTGCTGTATGTTTTAGAACGCATTATGGAGAATAAACCACAAGCTGGGGAAAAAGGACTTATGCTCAGTTTTGGCCCGGGATTTTCGGCACAACGTGTTTTATTGCAATGGTAATTACTTTTTAAAAACAAACATGGAACTACAAAATATTATCGCGCAGCTGCCATACAGTAAACCCTTTTTATTTGTGGATGAACTGCTTCATGCCGATGAAAATGGCATCACCGGAACTTATACTTTTCGGGAAGATCTGGATTTTTATAAAGGGCATTTTAAAGACAATCCCGTAACCCCGGGTGTAATCCTGACGGAAACCATGGCCCAGATCGGTATGGTTTGCCTGGGTATTTTTTTATTGGGAAATGAATTGAAAAAAGATACCGTGGTGGCTTTTACGTCTGCGGATATGCAGTTTCTGAAACCGGTGTATCCCAATGAAAAAGTAACGGTCACATCAACAAAACTATTTTTCAGGTTTGGGAAACTCAAATGTGAAGCCATTATGAAAAACGAAGCCGGACAGGAAGTCTGCAAAGGCATCATTGCCGGCATGATTACGACAAAATTATGAAAAAACGTGTGGTCATAACAGGTCTTGGTGTCGTTGCTCCCAACGGAGTTGGCATTGCCGCGTTTACCCATGCCCTGAAAAACGGAATTTCGGGTATACGCCATGATATGCAATTGCAGGAGCTGCAGTTTTCCTGTCAGATTGCGGGACAGCCTCAAATTTCGAAGGAACTTAAAGCGCAGTATTTTACGGAACTGGAATTGCGCGGCTTTAACAGCACCGGTATTCTCTATGGCGTTATTGCCGGTATGGAAGCCTGGCAAAATGCCGGATTGCCGATAGAAAAAAACGAAGAACCGGACTGGGACAGCGGAACTGTTTTTGGCTCCGGAACTTCGGGAATTGATAAATTTCGCGAAAGCATTTATAAAATAGACGATTTGCAAACGCGGAGACTGGGCAGTACCGTTGTGGCCCAAACCATGAACAGTGGCGTAAGTGCGTATCTGGGCGGGAAACTCGGCCTGGGAAATCAGGTGACAACCAATTCTTCTGCCTGCTCTACCGGTACCGAAGCGATCCTGATGGCGTATGACCGTATCCAATCCGGACAGGCAAAACGGGTATTGGCCGGAAGTACCGGAGACAGCGGCCCTTATATCTGGGCGGGATTTGATGCTTTGCGCGTCTGTAGTTCCAAATACAATGACCATCCCGAAGAAGGCTCGCGTCCGATGAGTGCTTCGGCGGCGGGATTTGTGCCCGGCAGCGGCGCCGGTGCTTTAGTGGTTGAAGAGCTGAACAGTGCTTTGGAACGCGGTGCCACGATCTATGCTGAAATACTGGGCGGCCACGTCAACTCAGGCGGACAGCGCGGCAACGGCAGTATGACAGCACCCAACAGTACTGCGGTACAAAGGTGTATTACTACCGCACTCCGCAATGCCGGAATATCGGGGGCGGATGTGGATGCTATCAACGGCCATCTTACCGCAACCACAAAAGATAGTCTGGAAATTGAGAACTGGACGAAGGCTTTGGGACGAAATGGCACTGATTTTCCGTACATCAATTCTTTAAAAAGCCTCACAGGCCACTGCCTGAGTGCGGCGGGAAGTATAGAAAGCGTTGCCTCGGTGCTGCAGCTACATGAAGGTTTTATCTTTGGAAATACGAATTGCGCCGATCTTCATCCTGAAATTACGTCCCTTATTGATGCCTCGAAAATTCCTTTACAAACATTGGAAAAAAGCGCTGCTATTATTGCCAAAGCGAGTTTTGGTTTTGGCGATGTAAACGCCTGTATCCTCTTTAAAAAATTTCAAAAATAATACTATGAACAAACAAGAACTTATACTGAAACTAAAAGCAATTATAAAGCCTTACACCACTAATACGGAAGCTTTTGACAATCTTACAGAAGAAACTGATTTTATCAATGATCTTAGCATCAACTCTGCTAATCTGGTTGATATTATTCTGGACATCGAAGAAGTTTTTGATGTCGTTATTGACAATACCGATATGGAACGGATGCTGGATGTAAAAACCGCAGTGGAAATTATTGAAACCAAACTGGCTGCAAAATGATCGGCAATGATGTGATTGACATTTTGCAATCGCGTCAGGAAAGCAACTGGCAGCGCAAAGGTTTTTTAGAGAAACTTTTTACGCCTGAGGAACAGCTGCTTATCGATCGGGATCTAAACTCTGAAATGATGGTGTGGCTGCTTTGGAGTATGAAGGAAGCTGCGTATAAAATTTATAACCGACAAACGAAAATCAGGGCGTATATACCTCAAAAACTGGTCTGTACCATCGATACTCAAAGCACAAGCGGTGCTTCGGGAAAAGTAAGCTGCTTTGGAAGGGTGTATTATACCAAAACGATTTTTCATAAAGAGTACCTGCACACCATAGCAGTCTCCCATCCGTACCAGTGGGCTACCGTGCTTGAAATTAAAAAAAAGAATATTCTCAAAAACGAGCAGGGTATTCCGTTTTTGGCATCTGCCCCATCGAAGACCAGTCAGAACGTTTCTGTCAGCAATCATGGCCGTTTTGAAAAAGTTGTCTGTCTGTCTGCCTTAAACACAAGAGCTTCAGCATTGTAAGTAATTTGAAAAGCAAACGTACTGTTGCAGAGTGGGATTTTATAACTTCACCCTGAATAATGAAGAGAAGGGATAGCTTATTTAGATGCGAGATGTAAGAACCAAGATGCTAGATGCGAGATGAAAGATGCAAGATGGAAGATACAAGATGCAAGATACAAGATGGAAGATGGAAGATGCGAGATGTAAGATACAAGATGGAAGATACAAGATGGAAGATACAAGATGGAAGATACAAGATGGAAGATACAAGATGGAAGACGCAAGATTTTCGGTCTTGGCTCTTGTATCTTGCGTCTTACACTTTACTCTATACTTTACTCTTCTACCCTTTCAAAGATGCTACAATGGCTCCAAAATTATTTTCTCCCCAATGTTCCGCTAGTTTTCCATCGACAATAGTAAAAATGTCAATCACTTTTATGGTTACTTTTTTACCTGTTGCTTCTATCCCAAAGAGTGTGTTGGTATGGGTTGCCTTTATTTCCTTTCTTGTCACTACTTTGTTATTTTCCGCAATCATGTCGAGTATATCCACTGTCAAATCCGTAAATGCGGTGTGTAGTATACCGGAAAAAAAATAGAGTATACCGTCAATTCCTTTTGACATTCCTTCCGGTGCAGAATGATTGATAAAGTCGGGAGTGGCAATTTGTTTCAGTACTTCCATATCTCCCTTTTCTACTACTTCTTTGTTGTAGTGCAGAAGCAGATTCTTGTTTTGCATTGTGCTCATGTTATATCATTTTTATACGACAAAATTAACTGAAGCACAGTTTAAAAGGCTACTGCAAAAGGGTCATATTATGTTGCTAAAAGTTCATTTTAGTATAATCCCTGGGTAATACGCCAAAATGAGCCTTAAAGGCCTGCGAAAAGCTGGAATGGTTTTCATAACCTACCTGTAGATATACCTCACTTGGTTTCGAACCTTTTTGTAATAAATCTGCTGCCGAAGTAAGCCTTTGCTGCTGAATCCATTTGGCCGGAGGCTGATTGTATAACTGCCGGAATTTACGTTTAAAGGTTGGCAGGCTCATGTGACAGCAAAAAGCAAGTTCACTAACCGAAAGGTTTGTAAATACGTTGTGTCTGATAATCGTCTGAATTTTTTCTTCTGCTGTTTTTGTAGCGGCAGCATTTTGAAAATTGCTAAACTCTTCCGGATATTTCAAAAAAAGGTAAAGCAGCAATTCATTGAGTTTGGCTGTCTGCAGTGCTGCGCTAAAAACATCCTGATGGAATAAATCCTGAACAGATTTGATAAAATCATTGACATACCTATCCTTTGCTATTACAACATAAGGAAATTTTTCGGCCTTCTGTTTACTGATTTTTAAACTCTCTTTACGGGCACGCTGCAAAAAATCATCCTCAAAAAAAACAAGGATGCTTTTTACTTTTTCAGGTCCATCATGCTTCTCCGTCATTAAATAATTACCTTGGGAAAGAAGCAGAATCGTTTCTGCCGAAATATGAATGGGCCTGCCGTTGCTGTAAATTGTCTTTTCGCCTTGTGTGACGAGACTAATCATATGCTGTGTTAAACGACTTTTACCCTTGACCACTGGCTTGTCTGATACATACGAAAAAAAACTTACGGCCTGTTTTTCACTTCCTGCGGCCCATAACTTATCCGGCATTAAAACATACTCCATTGATTTTATTTTCTAATGATGGTCAAATGTCTGAAAAACAAATTAAAATTATGGAAAAAAAATACACAGGTAAAAAGTAGTTGTTCTTTTTTACCTGTGTACTGAGTAAATAATAAACTATGACTTATTCCACTAATTGCCCCACCTGGATATTGGCCATAAGCTTAATGTCTTCTCCTAATCCCAAGCCGCCTGAATCCGTAATTTTATTCCAGGTCATTCCAAATTCTTTTCGGTTTACGATTCCGGTTATTTCAAAGCCATGTTTTATCATACCATGACCATTATTTTCAGAACCGCCATATTCAACCTCTAATTCAATTGGTTTGGTTACCCCTTTTAACGTCAGATTACCGGCCAGTTTATAAGCACTGCCAGCCGTGTTTACAAAAGAAACAGATTCAAAAGTGATTTGCGGATAGAGATCTGCATCAAAAAAATCACCATTTTGTAAATGTTCATCCCGTTGCGGCTGATTGGTATCGATACTTTTAACATCAATTACAATGGAAACTTTTGCATTGTTGAAATCTGTTCCTTCTGTAATGATATTCCCTTCAAATTTTCGGAAGGAACCGGTCACTGTTGAAATAAGGAGGTGCTTAATTTTAAAAAAAACTTCGGAATGCAATGGGTCTATTGCCCATGTTGTTTTATTGCTCATATTTGTTTTTTTAACTGTTATTATAAAAACAAAATTACCTAAGTTTGCTATACAAAATATAGTAGTTACCCCTGAGTAAGTAGTTACCTTCAGGTGAGTTGTTTTTAAATCAGATCGTTATGAGTCAAAAAGATGAAGTTTGCCAACACCGGTTAATGATTGCCAGAGATACTTTAGAAGTGATTCAGGGAAAATGGCGTTTGCCCATAATCATTTCATTAACTCATGGTAACAAGCGCTTTGGAGAAATACAGAGAGACATTTCAGATATTTCGCCAAAAATGTTGTCACAGGAACTGAAAGCTTTAGAAACCAATAAAATCATTACCCGTACACTTTATGACAGCATGCCGGTAACGGTGGAATATTCGCTAACCCCTTTGGGTATGACCATGAAAAAATTACTGGACGAGATTCTAAATTGGGGGGTTATTTTCAGAAAAGAGATTTTAGAAAAATAATTTGTTGCTCCTCTGCAAACATTTGGTACCAATTTTTCTGTAAAAGCAGGAGGTAAAAAAGCACCAATAAACTGATAATTAAACAACTATAGCTAAAAATTATATAACGGTTTTGCGTTAGTATCGTTTTAATTTAGCCAAAGTTTAAAACCGTGCACTATCTATCAATTAATCCCTTTACTAAAAATTGAAATCATGAACACTGCAAACTCAACAAACTCAGAAAGCCATGCGGAATTGCAAAAAGGACAACACCTCTATTGTGCCTACAGAACGATCAAAGAACAATTATTAAATTGGGGCGAAGATCCAAAATATCCGGACAACGAATCTTCAAATGATTTTAACGAGCGCCCGGATCAGGAAGAAGAGCATCTCGATGACGTTGATTCTTACGGAGATTTCGAAGTAAAAGAATCCTGATATACCTCTGTTTTCTTACTATTTTTTATATCAACGGTTACATTAATACTCTTTCCGGGCTTTGGGATATTTTATTCTTTAAGCCTGACTTTTTTGCCTTTTACGAATTGCAATGAACTGTTACTACAATAATTACTAACAATCAGTGTTATCATGCAAACGTCATTTCAGGGGCTACCTTTGAATTCTAACTTAAAAAACAGCGTTATGACTACTTCAAATCACAAAAACAATGTTTCAAGTTCCCGAACTTCCGATAAAAAAACGGAATCAAAATCGACCTCTTCGAGACACAATGAGAAAGCCACTTCTGAAGTAAAAAAAACGATGTTGACGAAAAATAATCATTAAATTCATAAAATCTTCCTTAATTTTACCGCTGCCGCTAGCTGTTATTTTTTAAAAAAGTTAGTTTCAAACTCCCGTACGTCAGCCAAATCAATTTTAATATTGGAACCGTGCAGTCAATAGTGCGGACTTTCCGTTATAAAAATGTTTAAAGCCTGAAAAAGAAATGAGTACAACTGCTTCGGAACAAAACAGTTCGACTACAAAAAAAATATTACCCGTTATTTTGGCTACTTCCATTTTTATGCAGATGCTTGATTCTACTATTCTCAATACGTCGATCACCTCGATTGCGCGAGATTTAAAGGAGTCGCCTTTGGAAATGCAAAATGCCATTATTAGTTATGTTTTAACCCTGGCTCTTTTTATGCCGGTAATCGGCTTCCTGTCGGATAAATTCGGGACTAAAAAAGTATTTATTTTTGCCTTGTTTTTATTTAGCCTGGGTTCCCTGTTTTGTTCGCTTTCGCAAAATCTTACCCATTTAGTTTTCGCCCGTGTGGTACAGGGAATTGGCGGAAGCTTAATGACTCCGGTGGGAAAACTGGCGCTCATCAGGACATTTCCTAAAAAAGAACTCTTAAAGGCCATGAATTTTGCTATTATCCCTGCCCTGATTGGTCCGGTACTGGGTCCTTTGGTTGGAGGTTATATGGTTGATTATCTTTCCTGGCACTGGATCTTTCTTATTAATATACCATTTGGAATTATTGGCGTTATTTTAAGCCTTAAATACATGCCGGATTATAAATCTCCCGTAATTGATTTTGATTTAAAGGGTTTCCTTATTTTTGCCGCAGCCTCGCTGTTTTTGTCTGTGGCACTGGAATTGTTTGGCAATACTGTTCAGGTATCGCCGGTTTTAGCGCTCTTTATGTCGGGCTTTTTAATGCTGTATTGGTACTATCGCCATGCCGTAAGGGACAACAACCCTCTTTTTCCTTTGAATTTATTTCAGGTTCGGACCTTTCGGGTGGGTATTATTGGAAACCTGGCTACGCGGTTGGGTTTTAGTTCCATTCCCTTACTGCTCCCGATGATGATTCAGATTGCTTACGGACAGTCGGCGGTTACCTCGGGATGGATTGTTGCTCCTATGGCCCTAACCGCGATGTTTGGAAAATCGGCTGTCATACACATCTTAAACACTTTTGGTTATCGAAAAACTTTAATGGTAAATACTTTTATTATCGGTGCCCTGATTTGCGCGCTGGCCATTCCGTCTATTCATACATCGATTTACTGGTATGTTCCTATCATTGCCGTATTGGGTTTCTTTAACTCCATACAGTTTACGTCCATGAATTCCATTTCAATTGCCGATTTGCGCGTCTACCATACCAGCAGCGGCAACTCACTGGTTTCTGTCAATCAGCAGCTGGCGATTGGTTTTGGTATCGCTTTCGGGCTGTTGGTGCTGAAAATTTTTCAGGGCGATATAAAACTCATTCACCATGAAATTCACAATGCTTTTCGCTATACCTTTTTGGTCGTTGGTTTTTTAACGATTTTATCGGGTTTTGTTTTCAGAAGACTCCATTTTAAAGATGGTGATAATCTGAAGTCGGATCAACGCTAAATATTGTAAAAGAACATAAAAAACAGAGGTATTACATACTTTTTTACCGCAAAGAACGCTAAGATTTTTATGTAAGAATACGCTGGAAAGCACAACTTCGCCATCACGATAGCTATCGGGATTGTATTGCTTTAGCTCTTCGAACTTTGCCTCTATAAGAGCTAAGAGTAAAAAAACGGGTTTAACCAATACAGTTAGTAAACACTTTTAATAGCAGACTGTTGCGGCCAGGGTTTATCAAAAGTTTTATTTTGCTTAGGCAACACAATCTCATAGCCTGATTTTTCGTCAATGCTAATTTTTATTTTTGCAGCCGCTAATACTCCTGAAATGAAATGACCTCCAAATGTTTTGTCAACTGCAATAAAATGAAAATGAAAAGGGGATAAATCTACAGCTGAAAAAGAAGGCGGCGTATAGAAGCCCACCATTGTTCCCGAAATATGCTCTTTCTGGTATAAAGGCCTTGTTTTCATTAATTCTGCCAAACCTGTAGTATCCTTAGCCTCCAGTTTTGCTGCGCTGCCCACTACAATGGAGTCAAAAGAGCATTCAATACGCAGGGCATACGGTTTATTGGAAGAGGGAAGCCTGTTTCGTATTTCGTTTTGAAGCGCCTCTATAGTTGCAATACCGCTCATTTCATATTGGTTATCGGCACTAAATACAGCTAAACAAGCAAATGGGACTTCTCGTTCAGGCTCTGCTTTGGTAACTTTTCCATCAGAAGGTATTCGATAAAATACCCCATCCAAAACAACCATTTCACCATCCAGAAAATTATAAGTCCCTAAGCCAAAATTTCCTTTATTCTTCAGTTCTTTTACTGTAATATCCCCCTTGTAAACGCCATTGCGCAGCGCATCCATTACTGAATAATGAAAAACGAATTCCTCTTTCTGAACTTGTCCGCGTACCGATACAAAACCGGTTACACAAAGAAGCAAAATTAGTACTGTGTGTGTAGTTCTCATATTATCTTTTTGCATTTATTAAGTCATTGGTTGTCATTTACTTAAAATAGGATTCGATCCAAAAACAAGTAGATCAAAGTATCAATTTGAATAAAACATCTTTATTCTTATAGAAATCAATGTCAGCTTGAGCAGAGTCTAAGGCTTTTTCAGAACAAAGGGGCTTCGACTCGGCTCAGCCTGACATCTGTTTTGAATTATATCCAACGCGTATTTGTTACTTATTTCTTATTATGGAAATTTCCAAAACAGTGCCTTTCAAATTTTAAAAAATTGAATTGAAATCAAAAATAACAGGAACCCGGTAAATAATTTAGACCCTTTAAACAATGCGTCAATTAAAGAAATAACGTAACACAACAAAGTAATATCTGGAAAAAAAGAATGCTTAATTTCATCCTTTCACTACCTAATTTTAAGTCTCTTATCGGAAACTCAATAACACTTCTTCCCTTTTGAATCACGAAGCTATACACAGCGACAAAAAACATATCTAACTAACTATTAGGTCTTTAAAAAATTAAATACTATTATTTTAATATTTATTTTCTTAAATTTGGTTATTAACAAAATTTGCCTCATTGGTTTTGAATTCATTTTTTACGCATTCACATTACTATTCTTAAAAATTAAAAAGTAAAGCCATGAAAAAAAAATTACTTCTCCCCTTGTTACTATTCCCTTTTATTTCCTTTAGTCAGGTTGGTATTGGCACTGTTTTACCCAATACCTCTTCTCAACTTGACGTTGTTGCTACTGACAAAGGAATACTTATTCCGAGGGTTGCTTTAACAGGAACCACAGATAATGCTACCATCAGTAATGGAAATATAAATAGTTTACTGGTCTTTAACACAGCAAGCAATACTGATATAGTTCCTGGTTACTACTATTGGTTCAGTAACAAATGGAACAAGTTAAAAGCTCCCGAAACAGGCAACGGTGCTCCCACTTTAGCCGGATCTACCGGGGATCTTTATGTGGATGTAAACACCGGAAAACTATATGTTTATAACGGAACTGCCTGGATTGCCAGTATTTCACAAAACGAAACGCTGACTTCTCTTTCTTTAGCCCCTCTAAGCGGTATTCTGACGTACACTGATGAAAAAGGAACAGCCAATACGCTCAATCTGGGTGCCGTCATTCCTAACTTTGAAACGTTGACCAGTATTTCGCAGGACGCTACAGCGGGAACGATTACCTATGTAGACGAAAAAGGAATTTCAACTGTATTAAACCTTAAAACCTTAATTGCACAAAACGAGACCTTAACTTCAGTAACCTTTGATCCTGCAACGGGAATGCTGGTTTATAAAGATGAAAAAGGAACTACTAACTCCGTCAATGTCGCCGCGATGATTCCGAATTTTGAAACGCTGACCAGTATTTCGCAGGACGCTACAGCCGGAACAATTACCTATGTAGACGAAAAGGGAGTTTCGAAAATCTTAAATATCAAATCTTTAATCACCCAAAACGAAACTCTGACGGCTGCCACATTCGATCCGGAAACAGGAATTTTGGTTTATAAAGATGAAAAGGGAATTAATAATTCCATCAATCTGGCCGCTATGATTCCGAATTTTGAAACGCTGACCAGTATTTCGCAGGATGCTGCAGCAGGAACGATTACCTATATAGATGAAAAAGGGGGTTCGAATGTGTTAAACCTTAAAAGTTTAATCGCTCAGAATGAAACCCTGACCAGCGCCACATTCGATCCTGTAACCGGAATTTTGGTCTATAAAGACGAAAAAGGAATCGACAATTCCATTAATCTGGCTGCGATGATTCCGAATTTTGAAACCCTGACCAGTATTTCACAGGACGCCACAGCGGGAACAATTACCTATGTAGACGAAAAAGGAGTTTCGAATGTATTAAATCTCAAAAGTCTAATTGCCCAAAGCGAGACCCTGACCAGTGCCACCTTTGATCCTGTAACCGGAATTTTGGTCTATAAAGATGAAAAGGGAATTAATAATTCCATCAATCTGGCCGCTATGATTCCGAATTTTGAAACGCTGACCAGTATTTCGCAGGATGCTGCAGCAGGAACGATTACCTATATAGATGAAAAAGGGGGTTCGAATGTGTTAAACCTTAAAAGTTTAATCGCTCAGAATGAAACCCTGACCA
>NZ_WKKE01000025.1 GCF_009674775.1 Flavobacterium sp. LC2016-23
TTAAAGTTAAAAAAAAATGATGCTGGTTTTATAACCCCATCATTTTTTAACTTACACAGTTAGTGAGATACTACCTTTTTAGAATTCTTTTCCAGAGTATATCCTTCCCTACAAGTGCACATTTCAGCACCTTCAAATCTATTTCCTTTAATGATAATTGATTTATTAATACTTTTAACGATTGATACAATTCTTTAATAATGTGGTGTTTGAAATTTTAGTATTACGCGTTACTTAATTACTACCAATCTTTCCGTGATTAACTGAAGAGTGTTTTAATTTATGTTTGATCGATAAGCAGCACTAGTGTAGTACCGTAATTTTGCTTTGTTATAATTTGCGTTCTGGTACTACCAGAGGGTTTGTGACTAAATTAATCCCATTATTTGGATTTGCCAAATCTTTCCAAATACAAATCCAACTTTCCATTATTCAATTACCTAAATCCGTTGTAGTATGTTGGCAGAAGTTTTTTTATTCATCGTTATAACCACCATCATAATATTCACTCATTCTTCTTTCAACTAATTCGTCAATATCAACATAATCTTCAGCTTCTATTCCCAAATATTCAACTGGATCAGGATATTCATACTTTGTAAAAACATCGCTTAAACCGACTACTTTTAATTGTTGATAGCCATCAATTTTCAAACCACAGGAAAAACAAGCTAATTTTGCTGGTAAATATCTAACTTCTTCTTTAAGTTCTCCATCGATTATTTTCGCACTTGAAACTGACACTTGTTCGCCTGTTAATAATGCTTCATTTTCACAGCAAGGACAATTTGGTTTAAGAGTATGTTTTAAAAATTTTCTCAATTCTTTTTCAGAGATTTCTTTTCTTTTTATAACTTCCTCCGCGCTCAATTCACTATAAACCTCTTTGTATGCTCTAATTCTGTCAATTACTATTTTCTTTGTTTTGGCATCATCTTCTTGAATCATTATTGAAGCTGCTTTCGCCTCTTGTTCACCAAATAAATCTGTTAAGTTTAAACCTTGATAATTTAGTAGAATATTGTTAATACGATAAAAATCACTAATCCACATTTTTACTGGAAACTCTTGAAATCCTTTTAATCCACTATGAAGTTCAGTATTTCTTTCATTGATTATTAATGCAGCTTGTTTTTGCTCATTTTGAGTAAAATCATTTATAATTTCACCTAATCGATTAATTGCTGTAGTAATTTGTATAGATTTTGGTTGATTTGTCACTTCAAATCCAAAAGCATATAATAAACTCTTGAAATCATTAGAATTGGGAGTATCAGCTAATAACGCTGGATGTATTCTAGCTAATGTACTTCTTATAATAAATTCAAGCGATAATGATAACCAAAACGGATATAGATCACCGTCTCTTTCTTCATTATGAGCTCGCTCTATGTAAAGTTGTGCTTTTGTAAACAATTCGTTGTGACTAAATGCTTTACTCATAATTTATTTAAATAAAATTCAATTCTTTCGATTATTCTTTCTTTGTTTTGGTCTGTTATTGAATCTCTAGAATGTAATATTCTCCAATTATCGATTATTAAAAAAGATTTAGGCTTCCAATTAATTTCAATTTTACTTGAATTTCTTATGAGTTGTTCCAATTCAACTTTTTTCTTTTTCAGAATTGAATCCATTATTACTGGATTATAACGTAATATTTTTTTTCCAATTATCCTTTCATTTATCAAAGGAGTTAGTTCTTTAAAACCATTGCCATTAATATTAAAAATAGAATGATAAAAAATATTTGGATTATTCAAAGCTAATTTAAACCCATCAAGTAAAAAAGTCTTTGCTACTTCTATTTCACTTGATTTCAATTTCAATACAATAAATCTGGGAGGTATTTTATTTTGAACACCATCGTTATGAAATGGAAATGCATTTAATCCATAAATTTTAGACAATGTTATTCTTGAATTACTGGATTTGTTTGGTGTTAAAGTATTGGTTTTTATCGAAAAAGTATCATTTGTGTTTGCTTGTAATATAGATAAAAATTCATCATTGGATAAATTTCCAATTCCAAAAAACCAACCTTTTTTTTCGATTTCTTCAATCATTTTTATGATTTTCGGTAAAATTACTACCAACGCTACAAGCAGTTTGGGATTAAATTAGCCTAACTTTTTGGATTTACCAAATCTTTCTGACACAAACCAACTTCAAATTAAGCCTAAAACCCAAATTGCTTGTAGCATGTGTTTGCTGTAGCACTTTAGTATCAAGCATTTACACTTGTATAATTATTAGGTAAAATCCAACCAATAAATTCTGCTCCTTTGTAGAAATTCATTACCAAAACAAAAACATTATGAACTTCTTGATATCGATATTTGAAAACATCTGGATTACTATAATCACCTTCAATCATGAATTCGGGACTTAAATCGTCAAGTAAAAAATCTGCTAATTCTTCAGTATTTATGTTTGGACTTTGGAAGAGTGGAGAAAAACTTTGAACAATTCCCTCAGCGGGTATTTCTTTATGATAGAAATATATACCTCTAATTATTTTTTCAATAAATGTTTGGGAATGTCCATGGTCAATTTCCATCACAAGTCTTTGTTCTCCATCAATATCGACATAAAAACTTTTTTCACTTAAACTGGCTACTAAAAATTTATTTTGTTCTCTATTTAAACCACGAACTACACGATCTTTAAAATCATCGATAGCTACTAGATTTGTTCCTAGTCCTTTTATATAAATTTGAAATCTTTCATCTAATAATGAAAATTTATTATTATGTTCTTGACATGAAGGAACAGTTATCAATTTTTCACGGTAACCTTTTGGAAAAAAACCATTTGGAGGAACATGTTCTCTATTATTAGTTTCATCTGTTAATTTCATTCCACACCAATAGCATATTTTTGGTAAAGCATTTTTCATCTTTTAGTTTTTTTTGTATTACAGCTACCCCCTTGGGACTACAGCGGGTTTGGGACTAAATTAAGCCCATTCTTTGAATTTACCAAATCATCCCAAATACAAAACCAACTTTCCATTAAGACAATTGCCCAAATCCGTTGCTGTACCCCAGTTCTTTTTTTTAAACAAGTCAAAACATTTAGAATAAAAGCGAATAGTTTAAATGATTTTTTTTTATATTTGTGACAGGTGTTTTGGTACGCCTGCTCGTTCGTGCGAAGATTTCATCAACCAATAGCTAGATAATATAACCTTCAGAGCTTATTATCCGACTAAAGTTTACGAACGCAATATCTCAGGATAATAATCTTTGAACTAAAGGATTATATTATGAATACTATTGACTACTTCAAACTTCAAGCAAAAAATCTACACAGAGATTTCAAGACAAAAGTTCTTGATTTTGACAAGGATCTTAATCGTTTTGCTTTTGTATACTTCCCTAAATATTTCGCAATTGACGCAATTGTGCATGACTTTGAAATCGACGAGGAAAATTTTACCCTCATGAACGCACAACATATAATCGCCAATATAGCAGGCTTTGATAAGTGGGGTACTCTGGTAAAAATATCGGAGTCAGAGTTGGAACTTGCGAAATTATTATTTGAGCATCAAGACAAAATTGATTTGATTTCATGGAATTTTTATATTGCCGACGCACAATCAATGAATGAAGACGAACTCGACGCAGAGATTCAAGTAGAAATATTCAAACAAGTTGTTATTGAAGATAATATTTTTGAAATGGTAATCGAAAGTTATCTTTTAAAGGATGAATATTGATAATTGTTCCGATTTAATGATTTGTTTTTAAATCATAATAAACCGCATTCATTGATCGATCTCCTTTATTTTTAAATCAAAAGTTTTAAATCGCATTTGGAATTTTTAAATCTTCGAACAAAAGTTTCGAATTCTGTATCATCAGGGTCTATATTTATATTAATCTTTATGGGATTTGAACCGTAAAATTTAATATTGCTTGATATTTATTTTATTTAAATCATCCACAAAATGGTTCGAGAATTGTCCCGTTAGGGCTACTAAAAAGAAAACACCACTTGAAAAAGATGGTGTTTTTTTTTTTTAGATTACTGCTTTGCAGGTCATATCCGCCGCGGCGGACACAGGTTCGAGTCTTCGCCGCGGCGAACTACTAAGACAAAAAGCTTCAGAGAAATCTGGAGTTTTTTTTTTGCTTTAAAGTAAAACGTAAAAAGTCCGAGACTTTAATCAGGTTTAGTGTTCATAGGAACATCAAAAAAAGCGCAAAGATCACAGAGAAATTTGCGCAGCTTTTCATGAGAACTCTTCGGAGAGCGAAGGTTATTACCAAATTGTTATTCTGTCTTTCTTCGTTAAAAACATTTTATCTCCAGGTTGTACCTTAAATGCTTCGTAAAAAGGTGTCGTATTCATTAGAGGACCATTAACACGCCAATTTGGTGGAGAATGCGGATTATTGTTAATCCACAAACGCAGGAACTCGTCTTTCATTTTTACTCTCCATATTTTGGCTATAGAAATAAAGAAACGCTGGTCCGGAGTAAAACCGTCAATTTTTGTATTCCCCTGCCCTTCTTCGGTCATTTTAAAAGCATCATAGGCAACTGCTATTCCGGCAATATCTGCTGTATTTTCGCCCACTGTCATTGCGCCATTAACATGTAGATCGTCTAAAACGGTATAGGTGCTGTACATATTGATCACCTGTTGTATTCTTGACTTAAACTTTGCATAATCTTCTTTTGTCCACCAGTTTTTTAAGTTACCATCCTTGTCATATTGAGCACCCTGATCGTCAAAGGTATGGGTTATTTCGTGACCTATAACCATCCCGATACCTCCATAGTTAAGTGCATCATCTGCATCATTATCAAAATACGGAGGTTGTAAAATACCTGCCGGAAAAACAATTTCATTTGCAGTAGGGTTATTATAGGCCGTAACGGTTGGAACGGTAGTATACCATTCTAATTTATCAACTGGCTTGCCTAATTTTCCCAATTGAAATTGATAGGCAGCTGCAGCGGCCGAAACCATATTCTCAAAATAGGTATCCCTGGCTATATGTACACTACTATAGTCTTTCCATTTGTCCGGATATCCTATTTTCTTAGTCATGGCTGCCAATTTTTCTTTCGCTTTTTGTTTTGTAACAGGACTCATCCATTCCAATTTATCAATTCTTTTGGCATAGGCTTTTTGCAAATTATTCACGAGGATCAACATCCGTTTTTTGGCATCTTCAGAAAAATATTTCTTTACATACAATTGACCCAGCGCTTCGCCTAAGTAATTGTCAACTACATTTGCCATTTTTTCGCCACGTGATTTTTGAACAGCCTGACCGGAAAGCACTTTGGTATACTCAAATGAGGCGTCTACAAAAGGTTTACTTAAATCATCTGCATATCTTTCTATAGAATTTGCTTTCAGGTAAATTTTCCAATTAGGAATCGGGATGGTTTTTAAAAGCTTATTAAGAGCATCATAATAAGCAGGCTGACCTACATTAATAAAATCGGTTTGAGCACCTAAATTATTTAAAAAAGTAGTCCAGTCTATGTTGGGATGCCTTTTTGCAAGATCTGTCACCGCCATTTTATTATAATTTGCCTGTACATCGCGAAGTTCAACTTTTGTTTTATGCGAAACGGCAAGTTGTTTGTCAATATCGTACACCAAATTAGCATTCTTTTTAGCCTCTATGGCATTGCTGCCTGTTTGTTGAAATAATGTAGCAAGGTATTTTTTGTATGCTTCCTGTATTGCAACAGTTGATGAATCTGATTTGAAATAATAGTCCCTGTCAGGCAAACCAATACCTGTTTGATAGATTTGAGCAATGTTCATACTGCTGTTTTTTTCATCGGGTGACACTCCAAAAGCTATAATAGAAGAATTCCCCGCTTTTACTTCTTTTACTACAAAATTCATTAAGGACGGTAAATCACTAATTGCTTCAATTTTGGCAAGTAGGGGTTTGATAGGTGTATAACCACGTTTATCTATGGTTACGGTATCCATACCAGATGCATAAAAGTCTCCGACCTTTTGTGCTATGCTTCCTGTGGGATTCTTGCTTTGCGAAATACTGTCCAATATTCCTTGCAGACGCATTCGTTGCGGGTAATTCATAAACATATAGGCGCCAACTCCGGCCTGAGACGCAGGTATTGCTACAGAATCATACCATTTACCATTTACATATTTAAAAAAATCATTACCAGGTCGCAATGTGGAATCTATTCCTGTGATAGCAATAGATTTTTTTTCCTGATGTTTTGAGCATGCTGTAAAAGCTAAGAATGCAATGAAGAGTATTAATGAATTTTTCATAATCTAAATGATTTCTATTAAAATGAACTAAAAACGTTTGAAAGCAGATATCTTAAAATGTACATGCCAGGCATAGTTGATTTTAGCAGAACAATATACGAATTCAGTTTTTAATTCTAAAGTTCTTGTTAGAATTACTACTCAAAAAAGGCAGAATTATAAGCAGTTATTTATCGTTACTATAGTAATCCATCATAACGTTCTGAGACCAGGGTAGCTTTAAGACTAAATAAATCACGCTATTCGGACTTGCCAGCAGAGCAATAGCGAATAGGCGGAGCAAATCATCCTAAATACAAAACCAGCTTTACATTAAGCGAATTGCTCAAATCCGTTGTAGTATCTTTTAGCTATAGTTTTTTTTTATTTATTATAAGTAAGTCAGAAATTGGATATGCCAAAGCTACAGTTATTGCAAATATTCCTTCTATAATTTTCCCTTCTGGTATCATAAATGTAATTGCCAACCAAATAAGAATTAAACAAAATGGATAAATTAGGATTCTTGACATTATTTTTGAAAAAGACCATTCATTAACTTTTTCATTTTCTAAATTTTGGTCTTTTTTCTGTTTGGAATTATTTAATGCATCTAAATTATTTATTGTTGTTTTTAACTCTTCAATCAAAATTTTACTTTCAAATATTTTAGATTTTGCAAGAAGTAATCGCATTAAAAATCCAATTACAGTAATTGCAAGAATCGCGAAAATTGTAGTTATCAAGTTAGTTGAAATAAATACTGTTATTACTAATATAATTAATACCACAATAGTTACTCTGTCTAAAAAAATATTAAATGGATTTTTTTCCATTTTGATTTCTTTCAATTTATTATTTTGATCAAAAGTTAAATGAAATATTGGGTAGACACCTCTAATAAAGTATGCAGATCTCCAAATTAATATTTCCTTATTTCTAATTTCTCCACTGTATTTTGTAGTATTATACGATTGCGAATCTTTAAAATGATTTATAAGATTGCTTTTTTTATTTTGAACAATTAATTTTTCAATATCTTTCTTATCGACCATTTTTTCTAAAATTACAGCTAACTTACTTATGGGTGCGACAAAATCATCCAAATTCGGGTAGATGTTTGTGATAAATTTCGCACATTATTTTTTTCAAAAATATATATTTTTTCACTACAAATTATCAAAAGGCCTTTAAATCTTAGTGATTTTTTGGCATTTATATGAATTGCTATGCAAACAAAAAGAAAATAAAAAATTAAGATGTGTATTCTAAAATATAGTAATAATCCAGGATAATGTGATAGATATTTGACAGCTTCCCGATACTAAGTAAAACCTTCAGAAAAATCTGGAGTTTTTTTGTTTAAAAATTCACATCTGTCGCGCTCTTATCCGCCAAGGCGAACAAAGGTTTGAGTGCTGTTACCGCTACTAAAAGGAAACATAATAATCATCAAACGTCTTGATTTAACAAATGCCTTTTAAATTTAGAAATTAAACGCTAAATTAGCTTACTATCCTACTAGTAGTTAAACACTTGTGTATTTAAAGACCAGACCTTAATCTTGCTGAGTAATGCTAATAGATGAACAAAATAATATTCGCTTAATTACATTCATTGACACCGAAATTGAGCCAACAACAGGTAAAATTCTTGATCTAGGTGCAATTAAGCAAGACGGCAATCATTTTCACAGGTCATCTTTAATGGATTTTACCCAATTTCTGAGAGGAAGCGAATATGTCTGCGGACATAACATTTTAAATCATGATCTTAAATATATAGGAAAAACAATTAATGATGCTGGAATTAATCCTTCAAACATAATTGATACTCTATATCTGTCTCCGTTACTATTTCCAACTAAGCCTTATCACACTTTATTAAAAGATGATAAGCTTCAGACCGAAGACACAAACAACCCTTTAAACGATTCTATAAAAGCGCGAGATTTATTTAATAGCGAAGTTGCCGCTTTCTGGCAAATGGATGAAACACTTAAAGAAATCTTCTGCCTGCTTCTAAGTCCTACAAAAGAGTTTGGAGCTTTTTTTCAGTTTGTAAATTACAGAGGCTTAAATACTGAAACGGATGCACAGATTAGATTAAAGTTTCGCGACGAAATTTGCCAAGAGTCAGATTTAACCAAAATAATAGCTGAATATCCAATTGAACTGGCCTATTGCCTGTCATTGGTTAATTCATTTATAACTAACAAGAGTGTTCACTCCATTACACCTGCATGGGTTCTTAAAAACTACCCGGAAGTGGAACGTATAATGGTATTGTTAAGGAGTAAACCTTGTATAACAGGTTGTACTTATTGCAATAATGCCCTTGATATACACAAAGGATTAAAAAATTTCTTTGGTTTCGATTCATACCGAACTTATGGTGGCGAACCGCTTCAAGAAAAAGCCGTTAGGGCTGCTATCAACAACAAGTCGGTACTTGCCGTTTTTCCTACGGGTGGCGGAAAATCGATTACATTTCAGGTCCCTGCGCTAATGAGCGCCGAAAACTCAAAAGGATTGACCATTGTAATTTCTCCCCTCCAGTCGTTAATGAAAGACCAGGTTGATAACCTCGAAAAGAATGGGATAACTGAAGCTGTTACAATTAACGGACTATTAAACCCTATCGAAAGGGCAAAATCTATTGAAAGGATTGCAGATGGCTCTGCTTCTATTCTATATATTTCACCTGAATCTCTGCGCTCAAAGACTATCGAAAAATTAATTTTAGGCCGGAAAGTTGCACGTTTTGTAATTGATGAAGCACACTGTTTTTCATCATGGGGACAAGATTTTAGGGTTGACTATTTATATATCGGAGATTTTATAAAATTAATTCAGGAAAAGAAAAACCTTGGAGATAGTATACCCGTGTCTTGCTTTACTGCAACGGCCAAACAAAAGGTAATTGAGGATATACGGGATTATTTTCGTGAAAAGTTATCGCTGGATCTTGAGGTATTCACTTCGAAAGCATCAAGGACTAATCTCCAGTATAAGGTTTTTGAAAAGCAAAATGAGGAAGAAAAGTATTTGACCGCACGGGATTTAATTGAAGAGAAAAGCTGCCCCACAATTATCTATGTTTCCCGAACACGAAAAGCTTATCTCCTTGCTGAAAGGCTAGCAAAAGATGGGTTTAATGCAAAACCATACCATGGCAAAATGGATAAACAGGAGAAGACCGATAATCAGGATACCTTTTTAAATGGGGAAACACAAATTATAGTAGCCACTTCTGCATTTGGTATGGGAGTAGACAAAAAAGACGTGGGCTTGGTCATTCATTATGAAATATCAGATTCACTCGAAAACTATGTACAGGAAGCAGGACGCGCAGGCAGAGATGAAAATATCTGGGCCGATTGTTTTGTGCTTTTTAATGAAGAAGATCTTAGTAAGCATTTTATCCTCCTAAACCAGACCAAACTTTCCATAAGAGAAATCCAGCAGGTGTGGAAAGCGATTAAAGATATTACACGATTCCGATCGAAAGTATCTAATTCAGCGTTGGAAATTGCACGCAAAGCGGGTTGGGACGATAATGTTGTAGAAATAGAAACGCGTGTAACTACTGCAATAGCAGCTTTGGAAGATGCTGGTTATCTGAAACGCGGACAAAATATGCCCAGGGTGTTTGCTAATAGCATTTTATCTAAAAATGCTCAGGAAGCCATTGATAAAATAAATACTTCAGAAAAATTTAATGAAAAACAAAAAGAGCACGGTGTGCGTATTATAAAGAAACTATTTTCAAGTAAAAGCAGAAAGCAAACCAGCAATGAAACTGCCGAATCAAGGGTAGACTACATTAGTGATCATTTGGGTATAGTAAAAGAAGAAGTTATTAATGTAATTAACCTGCTGCGTGAGGAAAATATCCTGGCAGATGAGAAGGACTTGACTGCATTTATAAAGAAAGCAGACAATAAAAACCGCTCTCTTAGCATTGTAGATATATACAGCAAAATTGAAAACTTTTTACTTCCTGTTTTTAAAGAAGAAGAAAGAATTTTTCATCTGAAAGAATTAAATGAACAGGCTGAAAAAAGTGGATTTGAGAACGTAAACACTATCAAACTGAAAACGATAATCAACTTTTGGTGTATTAAGAACTGGATTAAAAGGAAAAATTTAGAACATTCTAAAAACCATATTGCTGTACTCTGCCTTCAAAGTAAAGAGCAATTAAGAGATAAGCTTGAAAAACGCCATGAACTTGCAAAGTTTATCGTTGATTTTTTTTATGATAAGACAGTCAAGGATGCTATAAGAGATCAGGTAGATAAAGATGAGATTCTGGTAGAGTTTTCAGTTCACGAATTAAAGGAAGCTTATGACAAGAGCCTCAACCTTTTCAAAAAAGAAATAAGCATTGATGATATTGAAGACACCTTGTTTTACCTTTCGCGAATTGAAGCCATAAAGATAGAAGGTGGTTTTCTTGTAGTTTATAATCGCTTAACCATTGAGCGAACCGAACAAGATAATAAAAAGCGTTATACTAAAGATGACTATGAAAAGCTAAACCAGTTTTACGAAAGTAAAGTCCAGCAAATTCATATCGTGGGCGAATATGCCCAAAGAATGATTACCGATTACAGAAACGCGCTTCAGTTTGTGGAAGATTATTTTCAGCTGAATTATAGTTCTTTTTTAAATAAGTATTTTAAAGGTAGTAGACAAAATGAGATTAAGCGGAATATTACACCGGCAAAATTCAGGCAACTGTTTGGAGAACTGTCCCCTACACAATTGAAGATTATTAATGATAATGAAACACGACATATAGTTGTTGCTGCTGGCCCTGGTAGTGGAAAAACAAAAGTGTTAGTCCATAAACTGGCTTCACTCCTTTTAATGGAAGATGTTAAACATGAGCAGTTGCTAATGTTGACATTTTCAAGGGCTGCGGCTACCGAATTTAAAAAGCGTTTACTAAAGCTAATCGGTAACGCTGCAAACTTTATTGAGATCAAGACATTTCATTCTTATTGTTTTGATCTTTTGGGTAAAGTAGGCACTTTAGAAAAATCGACGGATATTTTAAATACTACTATTGAAAGGATTAAGAGCGGTGATGTTGAGGCTAATAAAATCACTAAGACTGTTTTAGTTATTGATGAGGCCCAGGATATGAATGCGGATGAGTTCGCCCTTATAAATGCATTAATGGAACAAAACGAAGAAATGAGGGTTATTGCTGTAGGAGATGACGACCAAAACATTTATGAATTTAGGGGAGCGAGTTCAAAATATCTTGAACAATTTATATATGATAATAACGCTATAAAACATGAGTTAGTTGAAAATTACCGTAGTAAAAGTAATCTGGTTGCATTTTCGAATCAATTTGTCCAGCAAATTCAACACCGTCTAAAAGAAACACCTATCGTAGCAAATCAAACCGACAACGGAAAAATCAAAGTTATTAACTATCAAAGCAATAATCTTATTACTCCTATTGTAACTGACATAGAAAATACAGACCTTTCCGGAACCACTTGTGTACTCACAAAAACTAACGAGGAAGCCATAAAAGTTACAGGGCTTCTTTTAAAGAATAACATAAAAGCAAAACTAATACAATCTAACGATGGTTTTAGTTTGTATGATCTTGTTGAAGTTCGGTTTTTACTAAATAAAGTAGATTTAGGAACTGATATTTATACAATCAGTGATGAGGTTTGGGAGAATGCTAAGCACGAGTTAACAAATACCTTTTATAATAGCAATAAATTAGAGATTTGCCTGAACATTATCAAGGATTTTGAAACCACTAATCCTTACAAGAAGTACAAATCTGATTTAGAAGTTTTAATCCGGGAATCCAAACTGGAGGATTTCTATAGTGAAAATGGCGAAACAATTTTTGTATCAACAATCCATAAAGCCAAGGGAAAAGAGTTTGATAATTTATTCCTTTTGCTTGAGAACTTTAATTCGGCTACAGATGAAGCTAAGCGACAATTATACGTAGCAATGACTAGGGCTAAACGCAATTTAAATATCCATCTAAATGAAAACTTCCTCAATCATTTGATAGCGGAAAATCTTGTACGACTAGACGATTTTGAGCATTATCTGGCACCGGATAAAATTGTAGTACATACAACGTTGAAAGATATCTGGCTGGATTATTTTATTAACAAACAAACTTTAATTTCTCAACTCACATGCGGAGATGTATTACACGCTAATGGAGATGAATGCTTAAATTCAAGTGGCCAATCCGTGTTGAAATTCTCAAAGCTACTCATTAAGAAAATTGAGGAAATGAAGTTAAAACACTATGAATTAAAAAGTGTAAATGTGAATTTCATTTTATACTGGCTTAAGGAAGGAGCTTCACAAGATATCAAAATAATCCTACCTGAGCTTTATTTTGAAATTATTAGGCATAAGTGAACTATATCGTTATTGATTAATAATGCTCATTATTCCAAATAACAAACATAATTTTACTTATTAGCCGAGCCAAATTAAGAGCTATGATATCCCGAAATGTACAATATTTTTTTTAAACAGTTCGACATTCGTCTTTACTTTAGATACAAACTTCGCAGAGCTATATTTTTATTTTTCTAAGGTATAATTATTTTACGTTTAATTTTACGTTCAATTTCGGGTAACACTTTGTCATTCAAAAGGTTATTCATACTTTCTTCAATATTTGGAAAATTTGGAGGACTAAGTATATTTTTCTTTTTAATATTGCTAATATTCCCAACATTAAAACTTGAAACGACCTCATTTGTTTCTAAATTGATAAAAGCATTATTTAAAAATATATTTGTTCTTTTATCTCCATTAAAAACTCCTGCTTTTTCAAATTCTATTCCGAATTGGCCATCAACAATAAACAAATAGTCCAAATTGTATTTCGTTTTTGTTTTTTTTAAATCGTCGCTTACATATTCTGGTTTTGTCCAAACGAACATTGGGGAATTTGCCTGACTGATTGTATCTTTTATTTGAATAATTTCAACATTAAATGAAGCTAAATTTTTTAAATATGCGGTAATTATTCTTTCCGTTGGGTTTCCTTTTCCTGTCTCTAAAAACTTATAAGCACTATAAAACATATCCTTTTTGTCTACGTTTGATCTTTCAATCGTATTAGACATTGCTTGTCTCGTTATTCTGTACGGCCCATTTAGATTAAAAATTAAACCCATTTTTTTCTTTTCAAAATTTTGCGAATAGCCAAAATTAAAAAGCGCAACGACACTTACAAAAAGAAAGATTTTTTTTATTTTCATTTTTTATTGAATTAATATTGAATTGAAGTTTATTAGTAATTATTTGTGAACCTTCTGGTTTCTAAAAATGAGTATCTTCCGGAGAAACCTAAAAGAAATGCCATCCACTTTTTTTATAGGGCTCAAATATAATAAACTTAGGATTAATAGCTATTGAAGACGAGTATAAGAAATATTATTACTACAATTTAGAACCTTTTTTTAATTGAGATAAGAATTTATTTCTGGTTACTAACACAATACTTCATAGAAATCTGAGGCTTTTTTTTTCTTTGTCAAAAATTAATTGTCTTCACAAGCGAGATGAGCGCACTAGTTGAGCAAAAGCGATGTCAGGAAGTATTTTATTTCCCTATTTGATATTCACTATATAATTCAACAATCTTTGGATTTTCTGAAGAATAGATGATTTTGATTGAATCACCCTCATTGATTGATTTATTTTTGTCAAACATTTTTTTTGTAAGAAGAGTTGAGTTGCTTTTACCATTGTTGTATTCTATGCTCGAGTATTCATTTTTTTTTCACATCAAGGGTTATACGAACAATTCTGGCACTTTCTATTACCCCATACTTTTCAAGTTGATATTTTTTTATGAAATTCATTATGAAAATGAAAGTAAAAATCGACAGAAAGAAGAGACCGAAATTTATAATCCAGATGCTTTTTTTAATTTTTTTCGCATCATCTCCAAAATTGTCCACATAATCATCTGTCGTTGCCAAAGAAAAAGGTGAAACAAAATTATTTTTATGCTTGAGAAAAATTAACTGACTAATCATAATTCCTATAAATATAATTCCCAGCCAACATAGTCCAAAACAAAATAATATAAAAAATATAGGAACAGGACTTGCAGATTCTCTTAACCACCAATTTTGAAAAGCTAAATAAAACCCTGTGCTATTTAGAATTATATAAATAGTGAAATATTTCAATTTTGTTATTAAACTCATTTAGTTTTATTTAAGCGGTTTCAAATTTATTTCTGACAACGTTCTGGAACTACAAAGGGTTCATTGCTTATATTTTTTGTCCTCCCGATTTAATTTGTATAAAGTCTTCATATTTCGTAAAATACTCTAGTCCTAAAACTAATAGTATCGCGCTTGCATTATATACTTTCTGCATTATGACTGCCAAACCCAAATAACCAAACCCAAACAGGAAAAAGAAACCGTAGAATGTCAATAAGCAAATAATACAGCAAAATTTAAGCAAATGAAGTTTTGATTTTAGGACAAATACAGTAATGGTAAATAAACCAACCAAGGTTAAAACGATTGATATTGTTCCCAGATCATGCAAGGGTGTTGCAATTAAGAAAATAAATAGTATGTTAGTCACCCCTATAAATTTTAAAATCGTAGCCCACGATCCCGCAGCTAGTTTTTTTGACATATTGATGAAAAAAATTCCATAACCAACCGAATGGAATGCCATTCCGATAATTGCCCAAATTCTGCCGGGGTTTTCTGAACCATTTATAGCTTTTGCTGCAAACAAATTGCTTAGGAAATTTTTTGACCACTGAAACCCTATCGAATTTTTGTCAAGCAATGAACCACCCGGATAAAATAAGGTCGCGATTACTATGAAAATCACAGAAAGGACCAAACATATCAAAACCGAATATTTCTTAATCATTTGCTTCATTATTAAACTTTCCATTTTTCGACTAAGTAACGTGTTGTTTGTATCTAGTTAGTTTACAATGACCGCTAACCCTCTGGCACTATAGCGAGTTTGGAACTAAATTAAGCTCTTTCTATTAGTACAATTATCCAAAATATAAAACAAACTTCCCATTAAGCCGATTGTCAAAATCCGTTGTAGTAGTAGTTGCGCGATCGCTTTCTTATTTCTTTTCGAGTTCTTTCAAAAAGTTGTAAGTTGCATCTTTTAATGATTTTTTTAAATTATTCATTTCATTACCTCCTCCGCTTTTACGAATTCCAGTTGTTTTTATTTCACTATCGTTATTGACATTTTTGTAAATTACTCCGGTTTTTAGTGTAGCAACAGAAAAACCAAAATGCCATTGTATTTCTGAAATATTAATGTCAATTAGTAATGCTTTTTCATCCTCTATTTCACCGGAATTTTTAATAAATTTTAATTTTAAAGTTGTTTCAGAAGCCAGTTCATTAATTGATAAACGAAAAGCTTCTTCTACATTGGGTTGAATTATTCCTCCCCCAATTGTGCCTACCATCCCGCTAAAAGTTATTAACTTTTGACTTCTTGGGTTTATCTTGAAATAAATTGTTTTGTCTCCATAAAAAACTTTATCCAAAGGTTTATTTGTATAATCGCTGGATGAACCACAACTAAAAAAGAGAAAGGATATTAAAAGTGTAAAAAAAAGTATTTGTTTTTTCATAATTATGCTTGTTTATCTTGTCTTAAAATTAGGTTTACACAAAATTGTAAAAATATGGAAAGATATTCAAAAACATCATCTTCAAAATGCCAATTTAAGTACAATCAAGAATTTAAACGATTTGTTTGTCATGATTTTTTATCCGCGTTGAAATCTCCTGACTTCGTACCCTCTCCAATATTCTATTTTGATTGTTACTAATTTTTTCAGACTCCTCCTTGTAGATTCTATTTATTGGTGGGAAGTCAGGAGACATTCGCCAGCTTTCCATAAGGACGCTTAGAAAAGCTAAGGACAACGATATTTTCAGAATCACTAAAAAAAAGTAAAAGTTTTTTTTGTGTATTTTAAAAATAGTTGCATTTTTGCACCCGCATTAGAAAAACAGGCCCGTTCGTCTATCGGTTAGGACGCATGGTTTTCATCCATGTAAGAGCGGTTCGATTCCGCTACGGGCTACTAAGACAAAGCTTCAGAGAAATCTGAAGCTTTTTTGTTTTGGACTACTTTGAAACAACTTTGGGTTCACGAGCGATATACTAAAACCATCAGCAGTGTTTTACAGGTTATGGTCTTCCCATTAATTTTCTCCCTTTTTCTTTAATTTCTTCCGCGGTTTTACCATCCCCGTCCCCGCTGTGAATAAAGTAATACACTTTTAGCCTTCTGCTTTCTATACCAACATAACGGGTAACTGTTTTTGTAGTATCATAAGAACTGCTTTGCCTTGTGGCAACTGGGATTTCAAGTGCCTGAGCCAGTGCAAGCGAAATTTCCATTTTTTTATCATTACCCCTGTAATCAGCAAAGATAGCGGCACTCTCTTTGCCATTATCCAGATTAATAACAAATGCCATATCACAATTTTTTATACCCCTTGCTTTCCAGGCCGGGCTTAAGGTGATATACGGTATGGTCTCTGCATCTGCATATTTTGTATAGCTGCTGTCGGGCTGGTTCCTGTTGTAAGGGGTCGTTTGAGACACATAGTATCCGTCAGGCTGAATGTAACCCTGGTACATATTGGTTTGTCCAATGCGTTTTTTGGCTATTCCATAGCCCCTGCTCTTTTTAAATTTATTCTGAACGGCTTCCTCCTTGGTGATGCCCCCGTTTAAATTGTATAATAAGCCTTCATTATTGGGATGGTAAGCATGTCTTGCACCATCCAGATTGAGGGCCAGCTTTTTTGTCTGAAAGGTATGGGTGGTGTCAATTGCCCCGGATTGTGCCAATGTCAGGTTTAGCGATATCAGGGTGAATAAGGCTAAAAAGATATTTTTTTTCATGTTCTTAAAATTTAAGTTTTTATTTTCGATAGCTATTCGTCTGACCTGTTTGGCCAGTCAATCAATTCTTACTGCCGGAAAAAGCCCGGCAAGGTAGTATAGGCAAATAAAAAATATATTTCAGTATATAGAAAAATCGTAAAATTATAAGCAGGGAGGATGAAACAGTATAAAGATAAATATTTCACAAACCACCAAAACAAGTACAAACACCTGATTTACTAACACTTAACAATAAAAAATAAAAATGTGTGAAACTCAATACTTATTTTCGTTTTCACACAAAAAGCGTGTGAAATTTAATTTTTATTTTCACTTTCACACAGAAAGTGTGTGAAACTTGATTTTTATTTTCATTTTCACACAATAAAAAAGGAAGAACTAATTCTTGACAGCAAAAGAAAGTGAGCTAATTCCTGCATATTTTATTCCGAAAAAACTACTCGAATAATTAAATATTATATTTTACATTAACTGCGGTTATCTTCGTAAATGTTTTTATAAATTTGCAATCTCGTAGCGAAAGCCATTATTTTTAATTCAAAATTATGCCTTTCACAACATTAGCTCAAAATCTTTATTAAAAACAAATTATATTATAATCATAATTAAATCCAATGTTTAAGAACAACAAACCCCAACTTCTGCTTTTTATTCTTTTAAGTTTATTTTTTTCCATCCATTCCTTTTCTCAAAAAAATCTGTATGCCGGAATTGAAATCGGGCGAAGAGCCATAAAAACTTCAGTTCTGGATGTGAGTAACATCAGAAAAGCGGATTATAAAATTCTCTACTTCTCGAATGAAAGAATTAGTCTTGCCGACCACGTAACGGCTCAGGGCGAATTTCCTGAAGATGATGTTAACAAAATTACTGCAATAATTGTGGAGCAGATTAACAAAATTAGAACAGAATTTAAAGTTCCGGAAGCCAATATCTTTATAGTTGCTGCTCCTGTTTTTTCTGCTGCCCGCAATATTGATGCGCTAAAAAATAAAATCACGACCCTTACCAACAAAGACGTAGATGTTCTTAATGTTAACGAAGAGCCTAAAACACTCGTTAAGGGTGCTATTCCACCAGTTGATTATGCTAATGCTTTCCTTCTTGATATTGGTGCCCAAACTACTAAAGGCGGTTACATTGATGAACTTGAGGATGACAAATTGGAGTTTATACCTTTGGAGCTTGATTTCGGTACGATGACCCTTACCGATGCTGTGAAAAAAACAGTTGCCAATCCAAATCAGGCGAATGATATGGCAACCTATCAGGAAAAATCTTTTGATTTTAACCCGGTACTTCGTAAGAAGATAAAAGTGATGCTGGATGCCAATCCTCTTTTATTAAAAAAAGAAAAAATGTATTTGTCCGGTGGAGCGGTATGGGCGTTTGCAACACTGTATTATAATGAAAACGTTAAAGAACATTATGTTTCTTTAAACCTCGAGGACGTTATTAATTACGATGCTATACTGAAGAATAATTTTGTCAAATTTACGAACCTGGCCAAAACCAATAAGGAAGCGGCCAGAGTTTTAAGTACTTATGACCAGCAATATCTTATTTCAGCCAATAACATACTTTTGAGCTGTCTGGAAAGCATTCCAAATTTAGATACAAAGAAAATATACTTTGTAAAGGAAGGGCAAACCATCTGGTTGATCTCTTACATTGCAGACCGTTCTAAAAAAGTAAATACTAAGTTTTAAAGATACTTTCTTTATCCTTTTTAAAAGCAAAAAGCTTCAGATTCCTCTGAAGCTTTTTTTCGTTTATGACCACTTGTTTTTATCACGCTAATCAAACTCAAAAAATTGCTGCGATCATCAAACATCCTGAAAATCTTCAATAAGCATTTTATTAATTTCACTTAACATCTCAAATTCATCCAAAGGAAACATCTCCAATACCATTTCTAAAATAATTACGACATCAATAAACTGATTTGGATCTGTTTCCGGAGTTGTATGTACCTCCTGATTCAGTGCCAAAACACACATTTTTAACATATTGGTAATAGCAAAGCCAAGCTCATGATAATTCAACATTTTAATTTGAGCCTTATAGGTACAGGATTTATCATTAATCGACTTTGAAGTGTTTAAATACGAAGCAATCAATTCTTTAAGATTCTCTAATTTTTTAATTTCCTTTGTTTCCATCATTATATATTTATTTTTTTCTAGTACATCTTCTTAGTTATCATAAAAGATAACCTATTTAAGCAAATATATAACAAAATTTGGATTATCATAAAAGATAATTCAAATTGGAACAAACTATACAACAAAAAGTCGGGAAGCGAATTCAGGAAATAAGAACGAAGAAGAATATTTCACAACAGGATTTGGCCTCAAAATGTAATTTTGAAAAGAGTAATATGTCCAGACTTGAAAACGGAAATGCCAATGCAACACTTTCAACTCTTGAAAAAGTGTGCAATGCTTTGGAAATCGATTATATCGAATTATTTAAGTTTTAAAGTCTGAACAATCAACTTTCTTATTTGCTGTTCTTCAACGCCTCGAGTAATTCCACCATATCAACCGTTGCGTAAGTAGACGAATAATCGGATACGGCGTACGGTAATATAAGGCTGTTGTTGTGAATAATAGCTCCGCAGGAATAGACTACATTAGGCACATATCCTTCGCGCTCGTCTTCTAAAGGCGAAAGCAAAGGTTCTGAAAGTCTTCCTATTTCTTTAGACGGATCATCAAGATCAAATAGAGAAGCCCCTATACAATAACGTCGCATGGTACCAACACCGTGTGTAATAACGAGCCAGCCTTCGGGTGTCCAGAGTGGTGAGCCGCAATTTCCTATTTGCGTCAGCTCCCATGAAAAACGGGGCTCCTGAAGAAGAATAGGATCATTCCATTGTGTAGCCCTTTCCGAATACATAATGTAATTGTTTACACCATCAATTCGGGCAAGCATGGCGTATTTACCTTTTATTTTTCTTGGAAAAAGAGCCAGATTTTTATTCTGGGCACCCGCACCATGCAGGGGCATTACCCTGAAACTGTAAAAATCTTCAGTGGAAATCAGTTTAGGAAGTATGGTGTGTCCGTTATAAGCGGTGTAGGTGGCCATAATACGAACCGAATCGTCATCGTCGACAAAGCGTACAAAACGCGCATCTTCAATACCACGGCTTTCGGATTCGGATATCGGAAATATAACACGTTCGGTAATATCTGAATCGTGCGTAAACTGTAAATCATAAAATGAATTGGCCAGCCAGAGTATTTCCTGAAGTGCTGTTTTTCTTTCCTCCCGAATCAAAGGATCACTTAGGGAGGTATTCAGACTATTTTTGAGGATCGCAAACTCAAATTCATCCGGCAGATCCTGCATAATCTGAACGATGTATTTGTCCTCCGTATGCATTTCAGACAATTTGGTTAAAAATCGTTCTTTGTTGAATAAGGTCTTGTGTTCGACTTCGGCTTTGTCGATCTGATTCCCAATTTTCATTATCGTCAGATTGTTATCCTTATCCAGAATTCCTCTTCTGAAAACAATAGACGAAATATGACCTTCTCCTGTAGCCCGAAAAGAAATGACTACCCTTTTTTCGCCTGCTGCCAAACCAGTCTGATCGAAATCTTCTACAATCGAGGGATTAAAAATAGCCGCCGATTCGATGGCGTATTCCATGGTACAAAAAGAACCAATTAGCATTTTCCGATTGAGGGAGATGCCGTCATAATCAATTTGCATGTCCTCGATTACAGGTCTGATTTTTTCGCAATGTTTAAAAAAAACGGCTGAAATATTTCGGTGGCGTCTGGCAAACTCACGAAGCGTCTGTTCTAACGTTTGCAACACTTGTTTTTCATCGAGCAGCATGATACGAATCACCATTTGCTTGGTCCGTTCGTTACCATTCATAAAATATCGGGCAACTACTCTTCTGGAATCTGGTGTAAATTTTATATTTTTTCGTATTACTGATACTCGCATAATTTGTTTTTTATTTTTAAAAATAGATGATTGCAATTATTTAAAACTAGGACTTCATCTCTATTGCTACAACAAGTTAACAATTTTGTTAAAGAAAAAGCTTAATTTTTTATTAAAAATTCTTTTTGATGTTTTATTTCTCTTTGTGTTTTGGCTAACGTGACAAATAATATTTAAAAAAAACATTTCCAATTAATACCTCTAAACACTATAAATGGAAAATTTGCTTTTTGGCAATGACTCCTAATTACTGCAATTTCAAGATTCCGAAATAAAAAAGAATACAAAACCATAAAGTTCCCTGTGAAAATTTAGAAAGAAGGAAATTGATTTCAAAAATTAGTAAACTGTAACTTTTATGAATTTCTATATACTAACTTTTATGAACCAAAACTATCTCTTATGAAATCTAAAAAGTCGTTGCTTCTCATTGCTGCTTTCTCTTTAATATGCCTGACTCTGAAGGCACAGGAAAAAATACAATCTCCTAAACACAATGAAATAGTGGAGTCCAAAATTAAAAATGAAGAGTATCAAATGAATTGGTTTGCCCTTCGTGATACCGTAAAAATGGAAATCGGAAAAGTATTTACTAAAGTCGCCAAAACAAAAAATACCCTAAAAGTCACCACTACCGTAAAAATGAAAGACAAACCCGATTGGGTTGATGAAACTATTGCGGAACTTCCTAAACTAAAACCTGTAAAACACACTTCTGTTAACACACAAAGAGACATCACTCTTAATTTTGGAAAACAAACGACTGGTTATTACCTGGATAAAACCGGGGACAAAAAAACAGACATCAATGAAAAAACAGATGGTGACTTTTTTGACAGTAACATTTATCCGCAATTAATCCGCTGGTTTCCGCTAAAGGAAAATTATAAAACAGAAATCACTATTTTTGATTATAATCCGATAACGAAAGCCGGAATTCTCAAAGCCAATATAACCAATACTAAAAAAGGAATCTACGACAATAAATCGGTTTGGATTGTTACAGTGACAGACGGGATTTCCCAAAACAAAGTCATAAACACCTATTATATTGATTCGGAAACCAATCAGTTTTTGAAACAGGAAATTGATATGGGTACCCGAAAAATGATATTAGAAAAAGTATACTAGCTATATATAAACCAGATATCTTAATTTAGTGCCAGACAATATTTATCCTGAAAAAGCAAAATAACCAACCTGAGAAACCAAACTTCCATGACCAGAAAAACAATACTTTTAATTGGGTTTATTATCCTGAAATTTGTTTTGCAATATGTTCTGCTAAGTCCAGAATACGATTTACAGCGTGATGAATACCTGCATCTCGATCAGGCACATCACCTTGCCTGGGGCTATTTGTCGGTTCCGCCGGTAACCTCCTGGATTTCCTATCTCATATTTTTACTTGGGAATTCTGTTTTCTGGGTAAAGTTCTTCCCTGCACTGTTTGGTGTTCTGACACTGATCATCGTCTGGAAAACCATCGAAACTTTAAAAGGAAATTTATACGCTTTAATTCTGGGGGCAACCTGCATTTTGTTGTCATCGCTGCTTCGGATCAATATGCTGTATCAGCCCAATTCAATGGATGTACTGTGCTGGACCGCCTTTTATTACGTAGTCATTCTCTACATCAAAACCGAAGATAAAAAATGGTTTTATATCGGCGCTGTTGTGTTCGCTTTTGGTTTCCTGAACAAGTACAACATTTTGTTCCTGCTTATTGGCCTAGTGCCTGCCCTTCTGCTTTCTCCGCAAAGAAAAATTCTGGCCCAAAAAAAGGTATATTTCGCCTTATTTTTTGGACTTCTATTGATTCTTCCGAACCTTTTATGGCAATACAACAATCAGTTTCCGATTGTGCATCACATGAAAGAATTAGCAGAAACACAACTCGTTAATGTGGACCGCATAGGATTCCTAAGAGAACAGCTGTTGTTTTTTATCGGTGCTGTTCCGGTTATTTTGGCGGCTTTGTATGCGCTGTTATTTTATAAACCTTTCTCGAAATA
Organism: Flavobacterium sp. LC2016-23; assembly: GCF_009674775.1. GTDB lineage: Bacteria > Bacteroidota > Bacteroidia > Flavobacteriales > Flavobacteriaceae > Flavobacterium. The sequence continues at coordinate 23,199 of NZ_WKKE01000025.1, forward strand.
TAAGTTCTTCTTTGCCACTATCCTTTTTACATTACTAGTCTTTTTATATTTCAAAGCCAAAGCCTATTATGCCATTGGTTTATATCCTGTTTATATTGCTTTCGGAGCTGTTTTCCTTTCTGATATTTTAAAATCAGGCTGGAAACGCTATCTGCAGCCTGTTTTTATACTGATTCCGATCTTGTTTTTTATTCCAATCTACCATTTGGCTTTTCCGAATAAGAGCCCGGAATATATTGTACAGCATCCGGAAAAATATAAAGAACTGGGCATGTTACGCTGGGAAGACGGAAAAGATCATGCCCTGCCGCAGGATTTCGCCGATATGCTGGGCTGGAAAGAACTGGCCCGCAAAACCGACTCGGCTTATTCGGCTTTACCCGATCAGGACAAAACGATTGTGCTTTGCGACAATTACGGACAAGCCGGAGCGATTAATTATTACACTACAAAAGGAATCAAAGCCGTTTCTTTTAATGCCGATTATGTCAATTGGTTTGATCTTAGCATAACATACAAAAACCTCATCAGGATCAAGGAATACGAAGAAGGGAACAATGAGTTTAAAGAAACCGGTCCCTATTTTAAAACTTCCCGAATTGCAGGTGAAATAACCAATCCTTACGCCCGCGAGTACAAAACGACTATTTTCGTTTTTACAGCCGCTAAAGTCAACATCAACAAAAGACTGGAACAGGAAATCAAGGACGAAAAAGATTATAGCAAGTAAACCCAAATGATTGATTTCACTACTATCGAATATTTAAAAACCGGAAATCCAAAACAAATCCGTGCTTACGAAGTCTTAACCCAAAATAAGATTTTGTCTCAGCTTGCTGAATTTGACCCGGTTTTAGTCGGTACGATTCCGATAAACATTGCTATCGAAAACAGTGACCTCGATATCATTTGTTATTGGAAGGACAAAACCCATTTTATCGAAAAGCTAACCGCGGTTTTTGGAAATGAGCCTGATTTTACGATTCGGGAAACCAACATTAATAGCCAGGAATCGGTTATAGCAAACTTCAAAAAAGCAGCTTTTGAAATTGAAATCTTCGGACAAAATATTCCGGTCAAAAATCAGAACGGATACCGCCATATGATCATCGAATACAAAATTTTACAATTAAAAGGTGAAAAATTCCGACTTGAAATTATCCAACTCAAGTAAAAGGGCTACAAAACCGAACCCGCTTTTGGCATTTTGCTGGGGCTAAAAGACGATCCTTATGCGGAATTACTGGAATATAAATTTTAAAAAGTGTCGTTTATAATTAACCTCTAGCAGAATCCACACTATAAACCACTACATACTAACAACTTACTATTTTTAATGCGCTAAATAAAAAAAATCAGTAATTCCTTTGCAAAACTGTATTTACTGCGTATCTTTGCACCCGAAACATCGCGGGATAGAGCAGTAGGCAGCTCGTCGGGCTCATAACCCGAAGGTCACAGGTTCGAGTCCTGTTCCCGCTACTAAGACAAAAAGCTTCAGAGAAATCTGAAGCTTTTTTTTGTTTTAAACGAAAACGTAAAAAGTCGAGAGACTTTTATCAGATTTAATTTTCATTAGAAAATAAAAAAATACGCAAAGTCAGAGACATTTGCGTAGCTTTTCATAAGCAACACTTCGGAGAGCAGGGCTTTTTTCGTTTTGGAATACTTTGAAGTACTTTGCGTTCACAAGCGGGACGCTCGCCAGCAGGTACTATGTATTTTGTGCTTTGCTTATTTTTAGTTTCGTAATTCCGATTATTTCAGTTAGTTTTTTCAAACCGTTTCTAGAAATAATTCTAAATGCTATTTCAGTTAATATAAATCTAAAAACAACAACAGACATTAATGTCGGAATAATAAGTGAAATTGAAACTTCTGTTTCATGTATAAAAAATGATACTATAAATCCAACGATTGGAAATAAAAATACGATTGATAACATTACACGGAAAGCTTTATTGATTCTAATTTCTACAGATCCTTTTTTTGATTCTAATTTTCCGCTTAAAACACAAAATGCTCCACGTCCAGATTCTGATGAGATTATTTTAAATCCGTTTTCACTTACTTGTCCAATAAACGCTTTTTTAGTCCATTCTGAAGTAAGAGAATCTGTAATCATTGTATTTTTTTCCAATTCTGATAGTGCTTTCGAACTATCATTTAATAATTCTATTTCGTAATATTGTATCGGAAATATATTCATTTGCGTCGTTCTTTTAGTTATCACCTACAACGTTCTGCTACTAAATCGGGTTTTAGACTAAATTTAGCCCAATTCTCGGATTTGCCAAATCTTCCAAATACAAGAGCAACTTTCCATTAAGCCTATTGCCCACATCCGTTTTAGTAGCTGTTGTGTGACGCAGATTTATGTTCTTTTAATAAGTACTTTTACTCTTTCAAAAACAAATTCAGCTTTTTTGTCTATTACAATCATATCGAAATCATTACTACCTTCAATAAAATCTTCTTCTTTTTTAGTTTCTGAATAGACTTTTTGGAAATATTTGTCCCGCTTTTTTAACCATTCCAACTGTTCCGCTTTTAAACTGGATTGTTTTTCAATGCTAAGTTTTAGTTTTAATTTCTTATAAGCAACATTAAGTAAACTGTCCGCTTGTTTATAATATTCAACGTAACAATCTTTCATATTATCTCCTTTGTCTAAGCAATTTTGATAAGATGTTTCAATTTTTTCAATTGTTTTTAGCGTTTGTGAATTACAATTAAAGGAAAGTATAATAAATATTATAATTATTGGCTTTTGTATCATAAATCATTTTTGATTTTTGGATGATGCGATTTAAAGAAGCCGCATCTTAAAATCTTTTTCGTAATCAGGGAATCTACTTAATATTTCATCTTTAGAGATTTCTCCACTAAAATATTTTCGAGCTAAACTGGCTGCGTATTTTCTTTCAGATATTTGTTGGTTGTCGCTCATTTTTAATGTTGCCTATTCTCACTTGTGTAGCTGTTTGCAGCTTACTAAGACGAGTATTTTCGGCTAAAATACGAATTAAAACAGCAATTCCACTAAATTTAAAAATCGTTACAGACGTATGTTGGCAATAGCCTTTTTTTATCTTTTTAGAAATTCAGTTTCACTTCTTGATTTTAACCTTTTTGTCAAAGCGAATATTATTATTCCTAATAGTATCAAATATCCGACAATTATTTTAAGGCTCCCAAAATTCGCAATTGCTAAAACAATTCCCGTAATTCCAGGGTTTCCATGGCCAATAAGTTCATATTCCGCACCACTTTCAATCTGAATTGCTAAGTATAGTGACCAACTAAAAATTCCTGAAACCGAAAATAAAGCAAAAACCTGAGCTTTTGCATAATTTAGAGCAGTCGGAATTTCAACGCTATATTTTAAATTCTGAATATCGTTTTTCAGAAACTCAAAAACCTCTTTTTTTATAATTTCACTTTCTATATATAATTCTTCCTCCGAATCTCTGCTAAAAAATATTTTGATGCAATTTTTTCCGCTTTGATTTTCTATTAACTTAATGTAAGAATATGGAATACTGAATAAATCTTTTAAATAACTAAAATCACTTGTTTCTGAATTTATGCGATTTAAATCATTTTCCTTTGGATTCCCTTTATAGATTACTTTGTCTTGAATCAAAATTACTTTATTGGTTTTAGATTCTTTTAATTTCCAAATTTTATGCATTGATATTTTTTCTTTTTTTCTGTTCTGAAAGTGTATTACTACCAACGTTCTTGAGCTACAGCGACTATGGGACTAAATTAAGCCTATTGTCCAAATCTGTTGTCTTAACTGTTATGGGTTGTTGCTTGAAAATATTTATCTTTTTTTAGATTCCAATTTTCTGATTTTAGCATTTAACATTTTTAATTCTTGCTCTTGCTTTTCATTTTTTTTATTTTGTTCAATTATGTAAAGGGTCATTTCTTCCATTTTTTGTAATAATTTCATTTGAAACTCTTTCATATTGAGTCCATTTTCAATCATTTCTTTTTCAGACGCTATTTCTGGAAGATGTTGTTTCGCTGTTACAAATTTTTCAAGTTCCTTTAAACTCATTAATTTATAATCTTTTTTAAACACAAAATCTGGAACACAAGTTCCTAATAAATCTACTTTTATTTCTTTTGCCCTAATGGTTCCGCAGACATCAAGTTTATAAGCTGGATTAATCGTGCCAATTCCTACGAAACCATTTGAACTAATCCTAAATCCTTCATTTCCATTTACCATAAATTTAAGAGTCCGAAAGTTATTTCCAAAATAGCTATTATGCTCAAGTAAAATTGAAGCGGATTCCCCATTATAATCATAAAATTTATATCCACTTGTGTATTTTTCAGTTGTTGAAGTTCGACGGTCTTGAACTGCAAAATTACCTCCCATTTCTCCAATTGTAAGTTTTTCTACTGGTGAAATAATTCCAACTCCAGCATAACCAGTTCCAATTCCTACGTTTGATGTAGTCCAAACAGGATTTATACCATTCCATTGTGCATTCATTGTCAAACTTGAACTAATTATAATCAAGCTTATTAAAATTTGTTTTTTCATTTTCATTTATTCTATTATTTGTTTAATATTCAGATCTTTCTTTTTAGGTTCAATAATCCATAACTTGTGCATATGTCTGACGATATGAAAGTTATCTATCCTAAATTGGGGCGCTATTTCTGGTAAATTTCAGTGCTTATTTGTTTTCAAAAATAGGATATTTATTTCATAAACCATCAAACAGACTTTTTACTTGTTGAATACTTTTAGTACATAAATAAGTATAAATTTCAGTAGTTTTACAAGTCTATGGCCTACTGATTCTTATTTATAACTTTAATTAGTTCCGGTTTATGATCATAAAAACAAGAACGAAACAAAAATACCTTGATTCAACTGGGGTTTAAATTCTTTGTCTATTAACTTTATTTCACCCGAAAAGGAATTCATGCCGGAGCGGAGCAAAATCGGATATACCATCTGAAAAAACGGACATTTAAAGGATTTTTTTTTATCTTTGAAACTCAGAATTTTTAAGCCGAATGGCTTTATCTTTGAGCCTTTAGAAAATTGATACGCATTATGGAACAGAAAATACATCAGGGAAGAAACGTAAAACGTTTTAGAGAAATGCTTGGCATCAAACAGGAAGCATTGGCTTTTGATCTGGGAAATGACTGGAATCAAAAGAAAATTTCTATGCTGGAGCAAAAAGATATAATTGAAGATGATATTCTTAATCAAATCTCGGAGGCATTAAAAATTCCTGTAGAAGCGTTTCAGAATTTTGATGAGGAGCAAGCAATAAATATCATTTCGAATACTTTTGGAGATAATGCTTGTGTTGGAAATCCTAAATCTACATTCAACTTCAATCCTATCGAAGAGTTGAAAAAACTTCACGAAGAAAAAATTGATTTATTTGAGCGCATGCTGAAAGAAAAAGATGAAATGATGGCAAGGCTTGAAAAATTGATTAATAAATAATCACAATTATACGATATATTAATTCCACAAAGAGACTTCCCAAGTCTCTTTTTTGCTTTGGAACTACAGCGGGTTTGCTACTAAATTAAACTCAGTATTCGGATTTGGCAAATCATCTCAAATACAAAATCAACTTTCCATTGAGCGTATTGCCTAAATCCATTGTAGTAGCTGTTATATGCTGTTTCTTTTTAATTTAAATCTTGTTTTTTTTCAAAAATTGTAAGTGAGTATTTATTGTCGTCAAAGATTATTTTGTTTCCATCAATTTTTCCTTTGCTTATATTTCTGATATAGTAATTAGTTGAACCACCTGTTGACGGATAAAATTGTTCGAGTTCAATAACATTCTCTTTTATTTTATATTTCCCACCATAGTAAATAGAATTTTTATTTCTATGAATATTTTTTTCCAAATTAGTTACTATAGATTTTTTAAAAAATCCATCACTGTGAAATTTTAAAACTTGAGGGTTTTCTTTTTCTCCATCATTATAATATCGTCCTTCAAAAATTTGAACATAGTATGTGGACGTGTCTATTTTTTTTAAGTCCGTTTCAGTCGGGATATCTAAAAAAGTGTATTTGACTTTTTCATTCAGAACAGGTTCTCCATATTCGTTTTTTGGTATTCTGATGTATCCACAGCTAATTAATGAGAAAAGACAAATTATAAATAAAACTTTTTTTGAAAACATCTGATTAACTTTTTAGCAGGTTTTTGATTAAAATGACATACAACATTCTGGTACTACAGTGGATTTGGGAAATAATCCCAAATAAAAGACCAACTTTCTATTAAGACAAATACACAAATCCATTGTATTAACTGCTGTTAGATTGGCTGTTATTAAGATTTCTCTTTTGTAGTTTCCAATTTTATTAATTTATTTTCGTCGAATTCAAAACTTTGGTTATTCCCATTTGTTCTTTTGACATTTACAATTATGTTCTTAGGAATTCTGTGATTTTTTATTAAATGCTTTTTATATAAATAAGCAATATTTTTAGAATTCAATGCTAGATTTATTGAGCTTTCTTTTAAAGAATCACTGTTAGTAATGTCAATTATGTAATCTTTTTTTTCATTACGAGGTCCAACTTTCTTAGGTCTTGTATCTATTTTCTCAGGATAATATATTTTTCCAATTTCTTGTATAAATCTATCATCCAAATCCTCGCCATTATCAACGACATCTTTTTTTCCTTGACAAGAAAATGTAGCGATCAGTAGTACATATAATATAGTTTTTTTCATAGTTTCTTTTTAAGTGCTCTCTAACAAATGCCTGCCAACTTATTTGTATGTGTAACAAAACCGCACAGAACTAACCGAATTAGGGTAGATATATGTGATAAGTATTGTAATTTTTTCATTATAAATCATTAAGACGCGCATGCAATAATACTTGTAATAATCTTAAAAAAAACTGGTTATCTATTTGAATCCTTCCCGTTACTAAGACAAAAAAATCCAGAGAAATTTGAAGTTTGTGTTTAAAATTATCTTAATAATTTTAAACACATTTTATTAAAACACTTTTTCAAACAATTGTAAATTTAATGCCTTTTATAATCAAACTGATATCTCCCGTTATAAAAATTTTATCACTACATTTTTAACTATGGGAAACTGAAAAATAAAATCAACTTTCCCACAGCAATAAAATGACATAAAAAATACAATCACCGTGCTCTAGCGGTATTTGCAAAAATTTAACTCTTAAACCTTTACGTAGCTTTTACAGCCTTTACGGTCAGTTGAATGCGGTACTTTAAAATCAAAAACAAAACTTTATTACCGTTTTAATACGCTTTACCACTGCTCATCTTCCTTTATACCTGAAAATAAAACAAAACTTCGACTTACGAACAAGTATTTAAAAATCAGTATTTTAACCTAAAAAAAAGGGTGTTTTTCCCCTTTTTTGATACCTGTTCGTTTGTATAACTTCGACAATTCAATTAGCACTCGTTTTAGTACCAGTTGAAAGTACACCGGAAGCCCCACTTCTTTATTTTAAAATCTAAGCCCCAGAGGGCATCCCTTCAGCAAATTCAAATTATGCTGTCATAAACGGGATGTGTTTTTTAAAAACAAAAATACCTGCTTGATTAACAATACTATAAAATGTATTAAAACCTGTCATAAGATGATTTTTGAAGTTATTCAGATAATTACGGAACAAGTAAACAACTATCTCGACGAAATCGGATTGGATAAAACCGTTGTGGCCGAAAATATTGCTTTACTGGAGTCTCAAAACGAAATTGTATCTACCAATTTAGAAGATAAAGTAGCGTTGACTTTAATCAATCTGGATGAAGAAAGTACTTTAAAGAACTTTCCGAATCATGCCGTTGAAAACTCCAAAACCATTTATAAAAACAGCGTCATTAATCTAAATCTGTATTTGCTTTTTAGTGCCAACAGAAATAAATACATCAACTCGCTTAATGATATTTCAAAAATCATAGCCTTTTTTCAGGGCAAAAAACTTTTTACGCAAGCCAACACTATTTACAACCGAAATAATGTGGCCATGACCAATATTGACAACTTTCGATTCACGGTCGAGCTTTATACGCCCACTTTTGAAGAGCTGAACTATATCTGGGGAACGTTAGGCGGCAAGCAATTTCCCTCGGCTTTATACAAAGTGAGCATGATACAAATTGAACGCAATATCCCTCAGGGCGAAGGACAACTAATCGGCAAAGTCAAAGGTATAACCAAAACAAAAGAGCAGTCATGAGTTTTAATCTTACATACGGATTGTTATTTGAAGTAACATTTTTGCACAATTATTTTCTGAACAGCGGTGAAGATACGTATGCCGGTATGTCTGCAGCGGATAAGGAAAAAATGATTCAAAAATTCAATTACGATTCCTTTGCTGCTATCACTCCAACCGTCGAAACTCAGACACGATTGCGAAATTACAAAATGGCGTTCAAACCAACCAAAACAGGATTCAGAGTCTACATTAAAGTGAAAGAAGCCGACGAAACCGATCCCTATATCAGTGTTCCTCCCGATTTGAAACTGGACTTTATCGTGTGTGTCAAGGATTATCAGTTTGAGCATTACACCGATTTGGAATTTGTACTGAATCAAATGTTTTTGTTCAGCAACGTCAAGCCTTCAACCGAACCCGGTACGTTTCAATACATTCCAAAAATAAATGATACTGTGCTGGTTTCAAATGATTATCTAGTATCTGAAGAAACAACAGCCCAATTCTTATCCGAACTGCATACGGCAGAAAGACAAGGCGTCTTCGGAATACTGTCACTGAGCATGAAAGCCGATATCGCTGCCAAAAACATTGTGACGAATGCAGGGAAAATGTTAAGTCCCAATTTTAAGATTCATTTTGACAACAGGAAAACACTCTGGAGATATATCAACAGGAAAACAGCCATCACAATTAAAACCAATACGGTAAAGCCACTGACCTATTCGGGTTTTGTTGAAATTGATCCGGATGCAGACTTTACTCCCTCTCAATTAGCAGACACTCAATATCCTAATCCATCGGTAAAATCAATAACAAAAGATAACGGTGATTATTATTCGGAAATATTTATTTAATAATTAAAACAATCAATTATGGCAACAACTTACAAAACACCTGGCGTATATATTGAGGAAATCGTAAAGTTCCCTCCTTCCGTTGCCCAGGTAGAAACAGCGATTCCCGCTTTTATTGGCTATACAGAAAAAGCTGTTAAAAAAATCGAGAACGATTTAGACAGGGTTCCAACCCGAATTACTTCTTTACTGGATTATGAAACGTATTTCGGGTTCGCATATCCTGAAGATTCTATAGCTGTAGAAATTACAGATGTAGTCACTGACAATGTTCTTACGGACAGACAAATTGTAGTGAACCAACCCAGTAATCCTAAGCCTTTTTTGATGTATTATGCGCTTCAAATGTATTTTGCAAATGGAGGCGGACCTTGTTATATTGTATCTGTTGACAGATATGAAGACGTGAATGGCAATCAAAATACAGTGTTATTTACAGATTTGGTAAATGGAAAAAGCTTGAAAAACGGTCTAGACTTACTAAAAGGAGAAGACGAACCTACACTAATCCTGTTTCCGGATGCAAAAGCATTAAGTGAAGCTGATTTTTATGCGCTGTATGGTGATGCTTTGACACAATGCCATGATATGCAGGATCGTTTTACAATCATAGACACTTATACTTCAGATGATATTGGAGACGACGCTGCTGCTTTGAGAAACCAAATCGTTCTGGATAAGGACTACCTGAAATATGGGGCCGCCTACTATCCGTACCTGGAAACTATATTGGATTACCGATACAACGAAGATGATATTTTAATTCATCATGTTACGAATGTTCCTGATGCAATAAGCACCGCATCAAATGATGTTGATAAGGCTTTAGTAACAATTCCAACAACGCTTTCCAATCTTGTTAGTATCAGTAATGCCGGCGGAACTCCCGCAGATGATACTATTGAAGGAAAAATAGCGAATGTACTTTTATTTATAGATTCTCCTAATCCGGCTGGTTTTAATGTCGCTGCCGGCCCTGCCAATTATGCGCTTAATTTAAAAAACGGATTTGCAGACAAGCTGACTCAATTATCTGCTGATTTAGGTTTACTAATTTCTGATAAAAAAACAATAGAAAACGCAGCCAATTCGGTGATAGCCTCTGTTAAAGATGACAATCCCGGTGCTGAAGCTCCTCTTGAGGCAGCCCTTTCAAAATTTGTGAATTTATTTGAAGGCGCCAATAAAATTGAAAGCGTAAAAACAGCCCTTGATGACCTGAGAGCAAAGGCACTTGCCGCAAAAACAACCGCTGCTTTGGGCACCGTTGTAGATAATGTAGTGCTTGAGATTGCCAAATTATTTAAATTTTCTGCCCCGGCTTCTATTGTTGATTTACCGGATGACACTCTGACTATTGGAACGGACGTCTTTAACAAACCATTGCCGGGTAAAACGCTGACTGCATTGGTGAATGATATCAAAACCGAAATTAATGCTATTAATTCTGAAGACACCAACAACGGTGCCATGAACGGTCGTTACCTGGGGGATATTGAGGGCTTAGACAACAAATCCTACAATGCCATAAAAGCAGAAATCGGAGCACTTCCTGTTACACTGCCTCCAAGCAGCGCCGTAGCCGGAATCTATGCCCGTGTGGACTCCAACAGAGGGGTCTGGAAAGCGCCAGCCAACGTGGGCATCAATTATGTGATCAAACCAACGCTAAAAATAACAAATGGCGATCAGGATAATTTAAATGTTGATACTGTAGCCGGTAAATCCATCAACGCCATCAGAAGCTTTACGGGTAAGGGAACCTTGATTTGGGGGTCAAGAACCCTGGCAGGTAATGACAACGAATGGCGTTATGTACCGGTGAGACGCTTCTTCAACATGGCCGAAGAATCCATCAAAAAAGCAACGGAACAATTTGTTTTTGAACCTAATGATGCGAATACCTGGATAAGAGTCAGAGCAATGATTGAGAATTTCTTAATCCTTCAGTGGAGAGCCGGAGCTTTGGCCGGAGCAAAACCGGAACAGGCTTTTTATGTAAGGGTCGGACTGGGTCAGACGATGTCGGCTTTGGATATCCTTGAAGGCCGAATGATTATTGAAATCGGAATGGCAGTGGTTCGTCCGGCAGAGTTCATCATCCTTCGTTTTTCACACAAAATGCAGGAATCTTAATTAATCTATCAACATAAAAAAATATAAATCATGAGTTATCCATTATCAAAGTTTCATTTCTCAGTAGACTGGGGCGGAACAAAAATAGGTTTTACAGAGGTCTCCGGACTGGATGTAGAAACGGAAGTTATCGAGTACCGTCAGGGTGCTAGTCCCGAGTACAGCAAAATCAAGATGCCGGGTATGCAGAAGTTCTCTAACATTACGATGAAAAGAGGCACTTTTAAAAGCGATAATGAATATTACGCCTGGTGGAATACGGTAAAACTAAACACCATCGAAAGAAGGGACATTACCATCAAATTACTCAATGAGGAACACGAACCGGTGATTACCTGGAAAGTAAAAAATGCATGGCCCACCAAAGTGCAGTCGACTGATCTAAAAGCCGACGGAAACGAAGTGGCTATCGAATCAATGGAATTGGTTCATGAAGGTTTATCGATCCAAAATGATTAATCATGGCTAACTATTATCCACCTGTCGGTTTTCACTTTTTAGTTGAATTTGAAGGTCTTGGCTCGCAGGCAAAAGACCATCAGTTTCAATCGGTTTCCGGTTTATCTGTTGATATTGAAACTGAAGAGATAGCCGAAGGTGGTGAAAACAGATTCAAGCATAAACTTCCGGTCAAGACCAAATATCCAAACCTGACTTTAAAAAGGGGAATGCTGATTGATTCTGCCGTTATAGACTGGTGTCGGGATGCGATTGAAAACTTCGCGTTCAAGCCGGTCAACCTGACCATCAAATTGCTCGATGAGGAACATCAGCCCCTGATTTCATGGAATGTAGTTCACGCATATCCCGTAAAATGGGCCGTTGAGGATTTTAGTGCGGAAGAAAGTAAGCTCGTTGTCGAAAACTTTGAGCTTACCTACAATTATTTCACTTTAATTAAAAGTTAGTCATGCCGATAGAAATAAAAGAGCTTCACATCAGGATAAACGTGGAGGAAGGATCAAAACAAAATCCTCCTTCAAAAGCATCAAAAAGCAAAGGCGAAGATCCGGTAGCCGAGTGTGTAGAACAGGTAATGAAAATTATAGAACGTAAAAAAGAACGATGACATGGCTGGTGAATTAGAAAAACTCAAAGTGGTTGCGTATAGTGATCCGGAATTTAACAACAAAATTGCGGATGGTGAATTTTCTACTTTAATGAATCCGGAAAAGTACACCTATCACTATAAGATTGAAGCCGATGAGACTCAGGCTGCCGGCACGAGTACGGTTTCTCCGAAGTTCAATAAAAAATTACCCGAAAACCTGGAACTCGATTTCGTGTTTGACCGGTCGGGAGTAATTAACGGCTATGCCAGTTCTGACGACGGAATCATTGACGACATTGAGAAATTCAAGAAAGTGATCCTGGATTACAACGGCGACGAACACAAGCCCAATTACCTGATTATCTCCTGGGGAACATTGCTCTTCAAGGGCGCCATGACCGAAATGAATATAGAATTCAAACTCTTCAAACCCGACGGTACGCCAATCAGGGCGATTGCAAAAGGAAAATTTCAGGGTTTTGTCGAGGATAATTTAAGGGCCGCAAAAGAAAACAATAAGTCACCCGACCTGACCCATTACAGAACGGTAACGGAAGGTGATACATTACCTCTGATGTCCTTTACAATTTACGGCGATTCCAAGTATTATCTGGAAGTCGCCCGGGTGAATAACATTGTCAATTTCAGAAAACTAAAAACAGGGCAAAAACTATTTTTTCCACCCTTACAAAAACAATCCTGATGAACAACAGCGGAGTCATACAAACCAGTAAAAGTGCCGATTTAGTAACGCATAAAATTTTAATTGAAGGGGAAGAATTATCTAAAACCTATCAGGTAAAAAGTGTTGTGGTACAAAATGAGGTGAACCGGATTCCTATGGCCCAAATTGTACTGACAGACGGGGAAGCTTCTGAAAGGGATTTTAAATTAAGTAATGAAGATCTGTTAATTCCGGGTAAGAAAATTGAAATAACGGCCGGCTATCACAATGATGAAGAAACGATTTACAAAGGCATTGTCATCAAACATTCCATCAAAATAAAAAGCGGTGCTTCACTGCTGATTATCGAATGCAAAGACGAAGCTGTAAAACTGACCATCGGCAGAAAGAGCAAATATTTCTATGATGTAAAAGACAGTGAGGCTTTCGAGGAAATTATTGATGCGTACGGATTGGAAAAAGACGTGGAGGCCACCAATTTCAGTCACAAAGAACTGGTTCAGTACAATACCTCCGATTGGGATTTTATAGTGTCACGGGCACAGGCCAGCGGTAAACTTTGTTTTGTGGAGAATGGCAAAATCACCATCAGCAAACCCAATGTAACGGCAGCGTCTGTTGAAACAGTCACTTTTGGCGCCAGTTTACTGGACTTTGACGCTGAAATAGATGCGAGAAACCAATTCGCAAAAGTGTCTTCGTATAGTTGGGATTACAGCAATCAGGAATTGCTTGAGATTGAGGCGAATGATCCGGCTGTTTCCTTAAACGGAAATTTAAGCCCTTCAGATCTGGCCGAAACCATCGAATTGGAAAACCTTGAGTTACGTCATGGCGGTGCTATATCGGATGTAGCACTTCAGGATTGGGCCGATGCCAAGTTGCTCTTTCAGCAATTGTCAAAAATCCGCGGAAGGGTTAAATTTCAGGGAATCCCTGCCGTAAAACCCAACACCATCATTACCCTTGAAGGCGTTGGTGACCGGTTCAACGGAAAGGCTTACATCACCGGCGTTTTCCATGAAATCTCAGAAGGAAACTGGACGATCGACGCCCAATTCGGATTGAATCCGGAATGGTTTTCTGAAACATTCGACATCCATACGCCTACCGGTTCCGGCATCATTCCCGCCATAAAAGGACTGCATACCGGAATTGTAACCCAGCTCGAAAGTGACCCCAATGGCGAAGACCGGATTTTAGTAAAAATTCCGATCATCAACAATGAAGAACAGGGGATCTGGTGCCGCGTGGCTTCTCCGGATGCGGGAGAAAACAGGGGGATTTTTTTCCGGCCTGAAATTGAAGATGAAGTGATCATCGGTTTTATCAATGAAGATCCGAATAACGCCATCGTTTTAGGAATGCTTCACAGCAGCGGAAAACCTGCTCCGATAACAGCTGCCGATGCCAATCACCAGAAAGGAATTGTAACCCGGAGCGAAATGAAGGTTTTGTTTGACGATGAAAAAAAATCAATCGGAATTGAAACGCCTGCGGGAAAAAAAATCACGCTGGATGAAGACAAAGGCGTCATTATTATCGAGGATGAAAATTCGAATGTCATCACCATAGACAGCAAGGGCATCAAAATGGAAAGTGCCGGAAACATTGAACTAAAAGCGACCGGAGATGTCAAAATTGAAGGGACCAATGTTTCGGTAAGTGCCTCCGCACAATTCAAGGCAGAAGGAAGTGCAGGCGCGGAAGTATCGTCAGGAGCCACTGCCATCCTGAAAGGAAGTATCGTACAAATAAATTAAAGTCATGGGAGCACCGGCCGCAAGAGTTTCAGATATGCATGTTTGCCCAATGGTAACAGGAACCGTTCCGCATGTAGGCGGACCGATTTTACCTGCCGGCGTACCCACCGTTTTAATTGGCGGAGTTCCGGCGGCCTGTGTCGGGGATATGGCCACCTGCAGCGGTCCGCCCGACAGCATCGCAATGGGTTCTTCAACGGTTTTGATCGGAGGGAAACCTGCGGCCAGAATGGGAGATTCCACCGCACATGGCGGAACAATAGTAGCGGGATTAGCAACTGTTTTAATCGGTTAATTATGGAAAGTGAACAAGCTTTTTTGGGAACCGGATGGAGTTTTCCACCCGAATTTAAGAAAACAACAAAATCTGTTGTAATGATTGCTGATGAGGAGGATATTAAGAGCAGTCTCGAAATTTTATTGTCAACCAAAATAGGAGAACGTATTATGCTCCCTAAATATGGCTGCAATATGGAGGAACTGCTTTTTAATCCGCTGAACAGAACTCTAAAAACCTTTGTGTCTGAATTAATAAGAACCGCCATTTTATACCACGAACCCCGCATTGATGTAGAGAAAATCGGCATCACTCAGGGAGATGATTTAAACGGCGAGTTATTAGTGGTTTTAGATTATAAAATACGGGCAACGAATTCAAGAACAAATATGGTATATCCTTTTTATAAAGAGGAAGGGACTAATATTTAGGATTGAGTTATGAGTTATGGGTTATGGGTTGTGAATTGAAAATTGTTTTTGCTATCTGTCAGGCTTAGTAATTTACAATTGTCTGGGGGAGCGAAGTCGATTGTCTGGCTGAGCGAAGTCGAAGCCCAAGTGCCAGTTGAAACGCCCTTCGACTCCGCTCAGGGTGACAACTAAAAACCTGTCTGCTGAGCGGAGCCGATTGTCTGGCTGAGCGAAGTCGAAGCCCGAAGCCCGAAGCCCATGTGCCAATTGGAACGCCCTTCGACTTCGCTCAGGGTGACAATTTATAAAGAAAATTATGTGCTAAAATATTTAGCCACAGATTACACGATTAGGATGATTTTATGATCTCCAAAATCTGCTAAATCTGCGAGAGTACTTTTTTCTCGCAGATTTAGCAGATCAGGCAGATTTTAATTAGTTAAGATCCTTTATCGGGAGTGGCAAAAAACTGCGATCTGCGGAAAAAAAGTAAAGCTATGCTTGTAAGTTTTTAATGAAACGTTTAATGAATTATACCCCCCGGGGTTCATATTTAATAGTATTATGTGTAACAACAGCGACCATACAAACGATATATTATTCAAAAGAAATGGCACAGATCAGGGCGATCGCCTGAATTCTATTCTCGATCCCGACAATCTGGAGCTCCATGACTTTGATATGGAGGATTGGTTACTCTTTACCTATAATTTCGCCAGACAAGTTAAGTTTTTTGAAACCAGCGACAGCGAAAATGCAGCTGGCAACTGGCAGGAGATTTTTGACCATTTTGGTTTACCAAAAGACATTCCGTACCGAAAAGACAAACCTTATACTGCTTTAAAACAAAATATATCCAAAACACTGAGCGACATCGAATTTGAAGGTACGCTGACTCCCCATATGACGCTTTTTGTGTGTTTCTTAAAGCTATTGGAATTGTCTAAAACACGTTTCAATTTAATTACAAAAAAACACCTCGATTTCTTTTACAAAGACATCCTGCAAATCGAAAAACTTCCGGCAAAAGCCGATAAAGTGCATATTATTTTTGAACTGGCCAAAAAAAGTACCGAAGAACGAATTGCACCACAAACTCAGTTAGATGCCGGAAAAGATGCGGAAGGAAACAAACTCATTTATGAAACCACCGAAGAACTAATTGCCAATAAAGCGCAGATTACACAACTAAAAAGTGTCTATAATGACATTACCCTGAAAGAAATTAAAGCCAGCGAAGTGGCAAATTCGCTCGACGGAAAAGGTGAAAGCCTCAAAGAAGGATCACAATACTGGCTGCCTTTCGGCTATACGTCTGCCGAAGAAAAATATACAGAACTACCAGCGGCCAAACTGGGTTTTGCCATCGCTTCTCCCCTATTGGAATTACAGGAAGGAGAAAGAAATATTGATATCACCATCACTTTTAAGGAGACGTTTACTTTTGAATCCGGACCTTTTACGGTGAATGACCTTACCGATAACATTAGTATTTTTTGCAGTGGCGAAAAAGAATGGCTGGGTGATTTTAAACTGAATGACACTACATCGGCTATTTCAGGAAATCAGTTAAAACTTGTCTTTCAGATTCCAAAAGATACTCCGGCCATCGTCAATTATAATCAAAAAATACTGGGCGAATCATTCTCCGCTACACAGCCTGTTATTCGCTTTTTAATTCATACCGAAAATAAAAAAGGCCATTCTTTATTTCGAAATTTAGTGACCAAAACCATTAGCGACATTACGGTAAAAGTAGCCGTAAAAGAGGTTAAATCTTTAGCACTGGAAAGCGACACCGGTCTGCTGAATGCCGCCAAACCTTTCTACCCTTTTACAACACAGCCCGTTAAAGGTTCTTCCTTTCTTATCAATTATCCGGAGATCTTTTCGAAAAAATGGAAAAATGTTGACATTACGATCAACTGGAAAAATACGCCAACCTCTTTTCAGACCCATTATGATGCTTACAAAAGCAAATACCTTACGACCATAAGCAAAAACATTTTTTATCAGGGAATGTTTATGGAAGAAATCGTAACGGAATTGTCTGCCAACCAGCCGGAAGATCCACAGCCTAAAGATAACATAGTGGTGACTACTCCGGAGAAAAGCAAGCTCATTCTGAATTCGAATATATCCGATCTTATTGTAGATTCAGATGCTTATTTTAAAGCGACGGTTTCTGTATTAAATAAAGAAAACTGGGAGGAAAAAAGTAAAGAAACAGTATTGTTCACAAAGAAAGATGCACTATATCAAACCATCTTCTCCGTAGCAGGAAATACCTATGATGTGGATAAAAGCGGCCCAATCCGACTGACCTTAAACCAATCGTTTCTGCATGCTTTATATCCAAAAATATATACGCTCGCCATCATGAGCAAAATTCCCGAAACGCTTATTCCAAACGAAGCGTATACGCCTTTTGCAGAATCAATCAGTTTGAATTATACGGCAGAGGAAACCACCAATTTCACCAACGAAACCGAGGAACAATATGAAACCGAACGAATAAAATTATTTCATGAAGCCCCTTTCGGACAGAGTGAAGAGCATTCTTATCTTAAAAAACTGGCCAGACAAAAAGCGGTTCTTGATCTAAATAGTACAATCGCAAGCCGTCTGGTTCCTGACTATTGCAATGGGGGCGAATTTTATATCGGACTTGACGAGGCAGAAACCTTACAACAAGTGTCCTTACTGTTTCAGATACTGGAAGGAAGCGAGAATCCCTTAGCGGATTCCTTTACGGGAAAACAAAAAGTAGAATGGTTTGTTCTTTGCGATAACCAGTGGAAAAATCTTGACAATGCTATTCTGGGAAATTCTATCGATAACTTTTTAAAGTCAGGTATTCTGAAATTTAGCATTCCGAAACAGGCCACAAAAACCAATACTTTATTTCCGGGCAACCTCATCTGGATAAAAGCCAAAATGCATAAAGCCTATGATGCCGTCTGTAAAGTCATCGATATAAAAACACAGGTCGTTACCGCCGAATTTTTCGACAATGACAATGAGTTGTCGCATCTGGAAAAAGGATTGCCTGCCGAAACAATTTCTAAACTTATTACAAGAATAACACAAGTTAAAAGTGTCTCACAGCCTTTTAATTCTTTTAACGGAAAACCCCAGGAGTCGGATGACACCTATTACAAACGCGTAAGCGAACGCCTGCGCCATAAAAACAGGGCCATCACACTGTGGGATTATGAGCATTTGATCCTTCAGGAATTTCCGGAAGTATTCCGCGTAAAATGCCTGAACCATACCAATAATACCACCAATTCCTTTCTTTCACCGGGCGATGTAACGCTTATTGTAGTGCCGGATATTATAAACAAAAATGTCTTTGACATCTATGAACCCAGAGTAAGTTCGGCGACCTTAAACAAGATTCAGAATTACATTAGTAACCTGAACAGCATGCATGTAGATGCCGTGGTCATTAATCCGGAATACGAAAAAGTGGTGGTAAAATTAAGTGTCCGTTTTTATGAAGAATACGATGAGAATTTTTATAAAAAACAGCTGAATGAAGATATCGCAAAATTCCTGTCGCCGTGGGCATTTGATACCTCTCAGGACATTCTTTTCGGAATTGAGCTGCACCGAAGCACGGTCATTGACTACATCGAAAAATTATATTATGTAGACTATCTGGCCGAACTGGAAATGGCGAAACTAGAAGATCCTACAGAACCCGAAAATGTAAATGATCCTGCTTATCAGGCCGGATTGGAATTCTTGCCTATAGTGTCGCCATCGAACCCAAAACGCATTCTTGTATCCGTAAAAAATCATATTATTTCTACCGATATAAAAACTTGTAAAGAACCTAATATTCAAGCACCAGAGATATGTCAATATTAAATCCACATAGCACTATTCC
This sequence comes from Flavobacterium sp. LC2016-23, assembly GCF_009674775.1. Classification (GTDB taxonomy): domain Bacteria; phylum Bacteroidota; class Bacteroidia; order Flavobacteriales; family Flavobacteriaceae; genus Flavobacterium. Next base: position 42,505 of record NZ_WKKE01000025.1, read on the forward strand.
TAAAAAAGTGGCCACCGAAGACGACCTGGATTTCTTTTACCTGAGAAAAAAAGGTATTGAATATATCGAACAGCTCGGGGGCAAATTATGGACCGATTTTAACTCGCATGATCCGGGTATTACGATGCTGGAGATGCTTTGCTACGCCATAACCGACCTTGGCATGCGAATGAATCTTCCGATCGAAAATATTCTTGCTTCCGATCAGAAGAGCAAAGATATTGCTTCGCAGTTTTTTAAAGCCTCAGAAGTATTGCCTACCAGTCCGGTAACGGCGCTCGATTACAGAAAACTGTTTATCGATATTGACGGGGTTAAAAATTGCTGGCCTGCCAAACATAAAAAAACGGTATATGTCAATTGCAAAGAGGATAAGTTATCTTATGATTATAAGGATTTTACTGAAGTTCCGAGAGGTTTTAAAAAACAGTTTGAGCTTAAAGGTTTATATGATCTCTATGTAGATTTTGAAAGCAACAAGCCTTCGGTAATTAAAAGTGTTAAAGAGAAAATAAGAGAAAAATACCATGCCAACAGAAATCTGTGTGAGGACCTGATCAATATTATAAAAGTGGATGAATATCCGATAAAAATCTGTGCCAGTATTGAGGTAGATACCCAGGCCGATGAAGAAATGGTGCACGCCCTTGTCTTACAGGCATTGGATGGTTATTTATCAACAACAGTCCGTTTTTATTCGGTGCAGCAAATGATAGAGAAAGGCTATTCTTCCCTTGAAATTTTTGACGGCCCCATCCTGGAAAATGGTTTTATAGATACCAAAGAGTTAATGGAAGCGGAGCTGACCAGCGAAGTACGATTATCGGATATTATAAAATTAATAATGAATGTTCCGGGAGTGATTACCATCAAAGATATTTCCCTGGGAAATTGCGGCGACGGTGAACCTGATGCCAACCAATGGTTAATCTGTCTCAAAGAATATCAAAAACCGGTTATATGCTACAAAAGCGTTTTCAATTATAACAAAGGCCTGCTGCCACTCAATATCAATAAGTCACAAGTACAGGTTTATCTGGATGAATTTGAAGCAGCGAAAGATGAAGCCACCGCTTTTTCAAGCCACAATAAAGAACTGAAACTGCCGAATGGCAATTATCTTGACACAGACAGCTATACCACCATACAAAACGATTTTCCGGATACCTACGGAATTGGGGAAACCGGCTTGCCTTCAAGAGCCAGCGTAGCCCGAAAATCTCAGGCCAAACAGCTCAAAGGCTATCTTTTATTCTTTGATCAGATTTTGGGCAGCTATTTTAAACATTTAGGTCAGGTGAATGAAATGCTTTCGGTAAGCGGCAATCTTACTAAAACGTTCTTTACCCAGGCCATAAAAGATATCGAAGGGCTTAGCGAACTGGTAAATGACTATCCTGAAAACAATGATGAATACCTGACCGAGATTCTTTTTAAACAACTGGACAATAATATCGAAAGAAGAAATGCTATTCTGGACCATCTTTTAGGGCGTTTTGCAGAACGTTTTTCTGAATATGTTTTCATCAACAAAAGTATATACGGTACGGCTACAGACGAAGTGGTGCTGAAAACTAAAGAAGACTTTCTGAAAGATTATAAAATCGTAAGCAAAAACCGCGGCAATTCCTTTAACTATTACAAACAGCCGAATAGCAATTTATGGGATACTGATAATGTCTCGGGTGTAAAAAAGAGGATTTCGAGACTGCTGGGTATCAAAGATTACAAGCGAAGACACCTTTCCGATTCTTTTGTTGATCTCTACCATTTTATTGATTCCGACAATCAGCTGGTGTACCGATGGAGAATCAGGGATAGGGAAAATAATATCATCCTCTCGGCCACCGAGGAGTATTACGATACCTCAGCCGCCAACAGGGAATTGTATTTTGCCGTTTTACAAATTATACAGACGCGGGAATATAATGTGGAAGAGGCCTTTAAAAACGGAATTTCGGATCCTGAAGTGATTGATAATATTCAGATCCATCAGGCCGATTCCGGCAGGTATTCGTATGACATTATTAATCCGTTAATCAAAGACGAAGACAATGCCGACCGCATTATTGCAAAACGCTATACGTATTATGACACCCTTGAGGAAGTAAAACAGTCTATTCTGGACCTGATTTATTTCATGAAAGAAGTTTTTACAGAGGAGGGAATGTTTATAGTCGAACACATGATGCTTCGTCCGGATGTGAGTCTGACTACGGTAAATCCGGAAACCTTTTTACCGATTTGTACCGATGAGTGCAAAACCTGCGAACCTCTGGATCCCTACTCCTATCGTGTGAGCATAGTTCTGCCCGGGTACACCCTGCGTTTCGCCAACACCGATTTTAGAAACTATATGGAAAAAGTAATCAAGGAAGAATTACCGGCACACGTACTGGCAAAAATCTGCTGGGTCGGGCATCGGAAAAATGAAATTGAAAACCCGGCAGAGAATGAACTTTTACAGCTTGAAAACACTTACAAAGCCTATTTGTTTGCTAAAACGGGGCTGAACCAGGAACAACCGGAAACCGAATTAATAGCATTTATTAAGTCCCTATCCAACCTCAGCAATTTATATCCTACGGGAAGACTATTTGATTGCAGCGACGAAAATGAAAATCAATTCGAAAAAATAATACTAGGAAAAACAAATTTAGGATCACTATAAATACCATTCAACATGTTAGCAAAACTTTCAACCATAACAACTCTGTACCGAAAATTTACAAAAAATCAGGTACTTACAGAAGGACATCTTAACGAGATTGTAGATTATTTTGATGATCAGGACCGTCTTTCCAGAATTGGTCTCAGTGGCGTAGGGATCATTTGCGGTTTTCAGGTTTCTTATAATGAAACGGCAAAAAACATCTCCATAACACAGGGCAGCGGAATAACTACGGATGGTGACCTGCTGCATCTCTATAATACAATTCCGAACGGTGAAAAAATTATTGATCTTGAAAGCAAACAATACACGCACTACAAAGTACACGACAATAAAAAGGCAGCCTACAAACCCTATTTTTATAATGGCAGTGAGCAGCTGGAAATCTTCGAACTTTTAACATATGAACAGCAGGCGCTTGATAATGCCAATACTTTTCCGATACAATATCTGAAAGACAATACAGGACTGGACGTACATGACGCTGTACTGTTATTGTATATCGAATCGTATGAAAAAGATCTGGATCTCTGTGTCAGCCTTTCCTGCGACAATCAGGGATTGGAAATTATTGGCAATCACAAGGCGCTTTTGGTGAGCAAAACGGTTGCGGCACAAATTAACAGCCACGATAAAATGATTACGGCTACCAATTTCGCCAACCTCTACCATACATTACCCGACATCGTTTCCAACCGCATTGTACTGCAGCCGGAAAATTTCAAGAATTACGATGAAGTCAAAAAGAAATTTGCCAAAGGGATCTTTAAGAACAATGTGGTGAATAAACTGCGTGAGGGTTTTGAAATCCTATTGAACGGTTTACAAATGCCGGTTATGCTTGCTTCTATTAAAAAAAACCTGAACGAATTATACAGTTTTAACGAAAACAATGTCCCTCCGGATTTTCAATACCGCTACGATCTGCTTAACGATTTAATTGACACGTACAACGAGATAAAGCTCCTGTTAGCCACTATGGATGGTGAATTTTGCTGTCCGGACCTTAAATCGTTTCCCAAACACTTAATGCTTGGAGAAGTAGTAAAAACCGGGCCTTGTTTTGAATACCGACACGCTTTTTACAAATCACCTTTGCTTACCGGTCAAAACCTGAGTACCTGCAAAGATTGTTTGCCACTGGACGCGCTTGACGAACCTGGTACTGAAGATACAATTTCAGAATTTGTGATCGATCTGGAAGGCAAGGAAATTAAAATCTGCTACGGAAAAAACACGGACCTGCAGCAATTGTACAGCCTTATTAAACGCTGCGTACAACTATTGGCCAACTATAATGTTAATTACAATACCATAAAAATTACACCGAGTTTTAAATTAGGTGTTTTAGGTAAAAAAGCGATTCCGTTTTATAATAATGTGGGAAATCACCTTATTGAACTTTGGGATTACGAAAAAACGGCTTTAGGAAAACAACGCAGCAACAGGAGTTATCACGACAACCTTTTAAATACAAAACGTCCGCTGGAAGTTGTAGCAGACCATGATTTCTATAGAATTGAAGGGCATCACGGAAAGAATTACAAAGAGGCACTAAAAACCATTCAGGACATCAGACGTCAGAACGGTTTAGGATTCAATGTAGCAGTACTGGCCATCAATGCCTATGAAGCGCAGGAAGTGATGGAGAATTTCACCTCTTACTACCTGAACAAAAATCATGGCTACGAACATAAAGCCGGTGTAGCCCCCGGAGGCACCTTTGTCATGATTTACATTGAAGGAGAATACAGCCAGTATCCGTACTATTATGGCTATGGGTATCCGTATGAATTTCCACGCGGAAACTCGCTGGCCGGTGATTTTGAGAAAGAGGGTGATAATGGGGAATCCGTTGTATTAAATCCAATCGTAGCCGACTTTACCCTGCCTTATTTATGCTGCGATGATAACTTCATCACGCTGTCTTTACCGGTAAACAAACTCTGTTTTGATGATACCACCCCGTATTACCCGTTTCATGTCACACCGACCGGAGGTTTTGTAAAGGCTGATATCGACGAAGATTTAAACGGAGGCGTTACCACAAATCAATACGGCGAATTTGTTTTTGATCCGAAACTGGTCAGCGAAGAACTAATCGGGAAACCCATCTCTTTTACGGTTAATAATTTCGAAACAAAATGCGAAGTAACCATTTTCAGAAAACCAAAATTTGATTTTACCATTATAATCACCAAATCAGAGAAAACGAATGAAGTTACGGCCGATTTTACTATTACCGGAGAAAATCAGGAAGGCATGAAGTACGTTTGGAATTTTGGTGACGGGACCGATAGCATCACTACTACAGAAACAAAAATGCAGCATATTTATAAATATAAAGTACCTGCTAAAGACAGCTATAGTTTCCCGGTAACCGTTATCGGGGACAATGGAAATTGCAGTTTTCAGGTCAACCATTCGGTAGTTTTTGAGATCACCGATATCAAAATCAGCATTAAGACCAGATTCGTCTGCAGAAATGACGATACACCGTATGTTCTTACCATCGAATCCCCAACCAACAAAGTAATCTTAAGCGGTGACGGTGTTTCTCAGGATGATGCGGGACAATATGTTTTTATTGGTTATAATGTTCCTGAAAATGTAGACAAAGTCGTAATATTCGCAAATGGCAAACCTACAGATCTTGTCATTACCCTGCAAAATCCGCCGTTTGCACGCTTCAATTATGCGATAAAAGGCGATGATCTTATACTTACCAATAATGCTGCAGATGCAGAAAGATATACATGGGATATTTCGGGAGAAATAATAGAAACAGAATCTAAAGACCCAATAATACGCTCTGTCTCTAAATATGACAGCGGATCTATCACGGTATCACTTACGGCAATGAATAAAAGATGTGGTGAAAGCACAGATGCAAAAGAGATTATTCTTAAAGAGCCTGTTGAAACAAATCCATGTCTTGAAACGGTAAGTGCATTTACTAAAACAACAATTGAAGAAATAGCAAGAATAAAACTCCTTCGCGAATTTAAAAATTTTAGTACCGAAACTATTGATTTGACAAATCAAATTGAAAAACAATTGATGACCGTTGACAAAAAAGTGGATGGTTTTGTAAATGGCGAATTTAATAATCAATTAGCTGAAATGTTTACTGCTCTTATTTACGATACTTTACTATTAGCGGTAAGAAATGCTAAAACTGCCTCGGAGAAAAATGTACTGAGTTTCCTTGTCGAAAACCATATTTCGCTGTTTTATTATATTCTAAAATGTCAGAAACCAGACAGACTAAAAGAATTTGAACAACAGATTACCACAATTTCAACCCGTTTCGAAACACTGTTAAAAGGTTTTGTAGAAATGAAATACAATACGGACCCTAAAGGAACACTAAAAAAATTCCTTGAAGATATGGGGGTACTATTTAAAGGATTGAAATTTATTTTAAATGGAATCAAATTACAATTAGAAAATTTAGCCTAAATGCAGACTGCTAACCGACATAGTATCAATAAACTATTTGTTGAGGTCCATACGCCTTCTAAAGAAAACGCGTATTACCTGAAAGACCATCTGGACACGTTTCTAAAAGAAGAATTATTTCCTCTTTTAGAAACGTATTTTAATACGCTCGATAAGAAAATGCCTTTGCACAGTCTTCAGATCGAAAAATTAAATATGGATTTTTCTATTGCTGCTGCTATTGATTTTGAAATTATAAAACTCGAAATTATCAATCAGTTTCAAAAACAAATAGAGAAACAAATCGAACAGGGCTTTTCTGATACAAAACAGTTCACCTTCGTTAAGAATAAAGAAAAAGACCTGAATGCCTTCTTCACTTTTTTAGAAACCGGAACCCATTCATGGTGGTCTGATCCGGCAAGCACGCTTGACGTAACAGCAGAAGATCCCTTTGAAAAAATGATTGGAGACAAAGCTTTTGAGTTTAAATTACGAAATGCATTAGAAAGCCGTCCAGTCAGAACCCGGTTTATAAAACAATTATCCGATGACCAGATTTTCACTATTCTAAAAAACACCTTCCTTTTAGAATTAGCTGCTGAAGAAACGACATCGAAAAATATTACCCAAATTAAAAACAGTATAAAAACTGTTGTTGCACCATCCGGAACAGGAGTACAGCAGAGAAATCTAATTTGGGATATCGTCCTGTCAGAGCTGTTAAAGCATAACGACAGTATCCTAAAAGAAAAATTAGTTTCCCTGATGGCTTCTTTTGATGCGGTTCGAAAATACGATTCAAAATTGGTTTTAGAACACCTCAATAAGCAAATCATAAACAAATCTGTTTTAGAAGTACTCGGCAATCTTGCTCATGAAGTCCTGACACTAACCACTATTCTGGAACAAAAAGCATTAGCAATACTGCAAAAAAACAGCAGTAACAACAGTAACAAAAACACTAACAAAAACACTAACAAAAACACTAACAAAAACACTAACAACAGTAACAACAACAACAACAAATCGATACAATCTAATTTTTCGAAAACCGATGAAACTGCGGCATCGGGTACTCAAAAAGATTTAGAAATGAATGCTCGTTTACATACTAACGAGGCCAAAGAAGCCGAAATTTTGGATCCTGCTTTATTTTTAAATGACGAAACGATTCCTGAAATTCCTTCCAATCATTATGTAAATAATGCGGGACTGATACTACTTCATCCTTTCCTGAAACAGCTTTTTGTGAATTGTGAATTACTGAATAAAGACAATACGATAACAGATCCCGAGGTTGCCGCACATCTTTTACATTATACCGCAACAGCAAAAGAGCAGGATTATGAGAATGAAATGCTGTTCGAAAAATTACTGTGCAACATTCCGCTCAGCCAAACCATTAACCGAAATATCATACTGCCAGAAGCGTTCAAAAAACACAGCAATGAAATGCTTCGGGCGGCTTTAGACCACTGGCCGGTCATGAAGAACTCTTCTGCCGCCTTATTGCAAAACGAATATTTACAAAGACCCGGAAAAATAATCCTGACCGGAGATAATCCAAAAGTCCTTGTAGAACGAAAAACACAGGACATCTTGCTGGATAAGATTACCTGGAATATAGGAATCGTAAAACTGGCCTGGAAAAACAAAGTAATTTTTGTGGACTGGTAATTTTAAAAAATATGGAAACTGAAGAAAAAACATTCCTGAAGGAAGATGAAAAAAACATTTTCTATGAGCAGCAACAGGCGCTTAAAAATATTTTTGACAAACTCGATTTGTCAAAAATTGCATTTGTAGGCGGAATTGCAGATTATATAAATCTTCGCAGTTATTATGATATGCCCGTAAATGATATCGATATTATTTATGAAGATGAAGACGTTTTATTGCCCATTAAGGAACAGGACGGAATTACAAGATTTTTTAGCAGGTTTTATAATATAAATGTCGGGGAAGTTTTAGTCTCGGAATTCTTTGTCAATAATAAGAATGTTCACACGGATTATTACAAAAGAATTTTTTCCAAAATAGAACTCACGCAATCACCCTTACTTGGCAGGATGGTCTGGCATGCTACTTTTAATGAGATGAAAGTATTCCATAACACACAGTTACCGGAAGTAACCTCAGCGGCAATGGGTCACAAATACGAATGGAAAAGACTTTACAAACACAGCAAAAAAGCTTCGTTATACAACAATGTATGCTATTTGGAAGAAAAACAGCTGCTTCAAACGCTTAAAAAACAATTATGAAAGAAGAACCAAGAATTATATACAGCCTCGATGCTTTTCCGCTGATCAATAACCGTTGGCAGATGGGCAATAAACTCAAAGAGACCATCTACATGACGGCTTTGAGTGTTTTATACAGTCATCTCTGGTACAAAGACATTGAACTTTATGCAGACGAAACTGCTTATAAATTTTTATACATGCTGCCCTGCAGGGTTACCAAAGTGAGTAATGAAAAAAATAAGGAACTCTGGATGAAATCGAAAATTCATGCAATCGAAAAACAAACCAGACCATTTATTCATCTCGACACTGATGTATTTATAAAAAGAAAAATAGATTTTAATTTCGAAAGTATTATTCTCGAACGAAAAGAATGCGGGTATGAAATGCATTATAAAAAACAGATTGATTTTTTTAATCAGTATACGAACCATTTACCGTACTGGCATTCGAATTTAGGGCATTCGTACAGTTGTGGCATCCTGGGGTTTAATGATCTTACACTCTGCAGGAAATTTGTAAGTGCCTATTATGATCTGGAGAAAATTTTCATAGCACATCAGGAAGAATTTATTCCCTTAAAACAACAGGGATTTGAACCGTGCATTGTTATCGAACAATACAACCTGGCTTCTATATTAGACTACAATAACATTACACCGACCCTACTCCTTAAAGGAAAAAATATAGCAGAACAAAGCATCTATGCCAATGAAATGGGCTACAGCCATCTCTTCGGTATTAAAAAGTACAAAAAAGACATTACCGACGAAATTGAACATCGCCTGTTTAAAATATTTCCGTACTGGTATGCACAAATAAAGATTGAACTGGAAAAACATCAGATCATACCGAAAGAAGAAGCTAACGTTAAACCCCTGGTAGCATAGGTGTTTCGAAAAATGAATCCTCTTGGGATTTAAAAATAAGTATTTGTTTCAAATAGTAAAACCATAAAGTGATGAGAACTTTAGAAAATAAAAAACCGGACAATCACTCCTCTTCTCCTTTTTTTGGACCCAAAATCCAAAAAAAACTAACAACCGGTACCGTTGGGGACAAATATGAAGTAGAAGCAGATAATGTTGCCGATAAAGTAGTCAACAAACAAAAAAGTGGCGGATTACTGCAGTCCAAAGGAGAAGAAGGCGTGCAGAAAAAACCAATTTCCGAAACCATATCCACCGTTCAGAAACAGGATTTAGAAAAAGAGAAACCGGTACAGAAAAAAGGCAAAGAAAAAGAAGAAGACAAAAAGAAAATACAAAAAAAGGCAGATAAAGACGAAGATAAAAAAGTACAGAAAAAGGGTAAGGAAAAAGAGGACGATAAAAAGAAAATACAAAAAAAGGCAGACAAAGACGAAGATAAAAAAGTACAAAAAAAGGGTAAGGAAAAAGAGGAAGATAAAAAGAAAATACAAAAGAAGGCAGACAAAGACGAAGATAAAAAGATACAGAAAAAAGGCAAAGAAAAAGAAGAAGATAAAAAGAAGCCTGTTCAGAAAAAATCAAATAATAACGAGTCGACTGCCAACGATGCTAAATTAGAAAACAATCTAAAAAGCAGCAAAGGCGGCGGATCACCTCTTTCTAAAGGTGTAAAAAGCGAAATGGAATCCGGTTTTGGAACCGATTTCAGTCAGGTTCGTATCCATACCGACAGCAATGCCATGCAAATGAGTCAGGATCTCGGCGCTCAGGCATTTACGAACGGAAATGATATTTATTTTAATTCCGGAAAATATGATACCGACAGCAAACAAGGCAAACATTTGCTCGCACATGAGCTTACCCATACCGTACAACAAGGTTCTAATGTTCAGAAGAAAGAGCAGACTCCAATACAAAGAAGCTGGCTTGGCGATGCCTGGGACAGTGCGACAGCTACCGTAAGTGACGGATGGGATGCGGCAACAGGAGCCGTTTCTGATGCGGCATCCGGTTTTGCCGATACCGTAAGTGAGGGCTGGAATGCCGCTACCGGAGCCGTTTCAGATGCAGTCTCTGGTTTTGCCAGTGATGTAAGCGCGGCCTGGGATTCCGCTACTACTTATCTTGGAGACCAGGCGAATGCTGTGTGGGATGGTATGAAATCATTAGGAAGCGATGCTCTCAATTGGTTATCCGGTGCCGCCTCCTATGTCTGGGACGGCATTAAGTGGTTTGGAAATAAAGCATGGGATATCATTAAAGTGATTGGTACTGTTTTATGGGAAAAACTATGTCTTTTGGGCAACAATGTCTGGTCTTTCCTTTCCAATATCCCGTCCCGATTATGGAGACTAGTTGTTCATGGCTGGGACGCAATAACTGGCGTATTAGGATGGGCCTGGGACGGACTGAGTGCCGCCGCCGGGCATTTATGGGAAGGTGTAAAAGGAGTCTTTAGCTGGTTGGGAAGCGGGATCGCGGGAGCAGCAAACTGGATCTTAGACGGTGTAGTGGCCGGGTACGACTGGGCGGTAGATTTTATTACGGCACCAAGCCTGTCTAAACTCTGGAATGCCCTGACAGGAACTTTGGGCTGGCTGGGAAAAGGTATTACCGGCTTTGCCCAATGGGGATGGGACGGTATCGTTGGTGCAGCAGTCTGGGCCTGGCAGGGAATAAAAGGTTTTGCTTCCTGGATATGGGATGGCGTACTGGGCGGACTTACCTGGGCGGGAAAACTGTTATTATACATTATCGATTTACTTGGAATCTTTGAAATATTACAGCTGATATGGGGACTGATTTTTAGAATGCGAAAATTAACAGATGTAGAAATAAATGCCTCGCTTCAAGTTCATCCGGCAGGCATGATTCCGTATGATTTGGTATATGTAGATGAAGGATCTCTGGTAGCGTACATTTCCGGTTATTTTTCCGGAGGAGGCTACAGAGCCGTAACCACAGCGCATATCATTCATGCGGCACCGGGAGAAGATACCGCTACCATGGTTCACGAATTGTCACATGTAGCACAATATGAACACGCAGGATCGGTGTATATGGCGCAGGCGATACATGCACAGGCTTTTGGTGAAGGGTACAATTATATGAATAGTGACGGAACCTTTAAACATGCCCATTTTAATGAATTCAACAGAGAACAGCAGGCCTCAATGTGTGAGGATTATTACAAATCCCTAAATGGCGGAGGCGGACGTGCTTCCGCTGCCGCGCTGCAGCCCTTCATAAATGAAATGAGAAGTGGTCAATTTTAAAAAATCAGAAAATATGAAATTAGTAATTCTAAATTCCAATAAGAATAAATTCCAAATTCCAATTTTAAAACAAGCCGATCAGTTAGAATTTGAAAATTTGAAGTTTAATTTTTTTAACCAACTCATTCATTGGAATTTGGAATTTAAAATTTTGCGATTTACAATAGTTTTTTGTTTACTGTGTTGCTGCTTTACGGGATGTGACACTATATATACGAATAAATCAAACCCATTAACGTTAACAACAGATTCGTCCGTATCAAAATGTTTGAGAGTAGAAGGTACACTCGCGGTTTTTCCGAGTTTAAGAAAAGTGTGTATCAATCCTAAAAATAACACGCTTTTAAAAAAGGAAATTCTGATCCTAATTTTTCATGATAAAAAAGAGGTACTGGACTTTAAGCGTAAAACAGACCAGGACAGTAACAAATCGATTGCAAATATCAAACAGAAGATTGACACACAAAAGGATGATTATGCCGTAGTTCAGATCAATAGCACAGTTCCGTATGTTTTGTCTTTAAGTAATACAACCGTTTTTAAAGAAGGTTTGTGGATTGTTTTCTATTCGGAGACCAATCAGGACATCCAAACTTTTTTAGAATTTAAGAGAATCGGAATTAATGAAATTCCAAAAACAAGCATAATTCCAATTTAAAATTGATACCGAATGCCAGCCTTTACATCAAAAACAAAAGCAAGTCCTTCGCACTCCTCGTCCCATCAGGACAAGGGGCAGGACTCTTTTTTTGGGGTACAGGCAAAATTGAATATCGGAAAATCCAATGATAAACATGAAGCCGAGGCCGACAGAGTAGCAGACCATGTCGTCGCTGCTAAAAAAACCACAAATACAGAAACCTTCTTTTCGCCTTCATCCGTAGTACAGAAAAAACTGGCCCAAGACGTACAAAAGCAAGAAGATCAGAACCAGGAAATCCAGCAAAAAACAGTAGCCGAAACCATAACTCCGGTGGTCCAGCTAAAAGAGAATCCAATCCAGAACAAGCTGGATGCTAAAAAACCGGAAAAGCGTGAAATCAATAAAGACTTTTCCAAGCCAAAAACAGTAATTCAGAACAAAACTGAAAATAAGGTTCAGCCAAAAGAAGCGCCGCTGCCAAACAAAAAAGAAGTAAAAAAAACAGAAACGGTTCCGGTAAAAAAAGTAGAACTAAAACCTGAAATCCAAAATAAGACCGAAGAAGAGGTTCAGAAAAAAGACGAGAAACCCAAAGAAGAAAAAAAGGCAGAAATACAAAAAAAACCTCTAGTCGAACCGATAAATCCACCAGTAGTACAGCCAAAAGCAGAAAACAGCCCTGCTTCCGTAGCGGCTAAACCAGTTATTCAGCCAAAACCGGAGAAAGAAATCCAGGCAAAAGAAGAAGAGGAAGTCCAGGCCAAAGACGATGAAAAAGAACTTCAGATGAGTGCGGGTGCAGATGCCAGTCCTTCTGACAGCTCTAATCTTGAAAGCACTTTAAACAGTAGTAAAGGCGGAGGTTCTCCCCTGTCAGGAAAAGTAAAAACCGAAATGGAATCCGGTATTGGTGCCGACTTCAGCAATGTCCGCATACACAATGATTCAGCAGCCGTTCAGATGAATAAACAATTGGGCGCTCAGGCTTTTGCTACCGGAAACAATATTTATTTTAACGAAGGAAAATACAATCCAAACTCGCAGTCGGGCAAACATCTGCTTGCACACGAATTAACCCATACGGTTCAGCAAGGGGCAGCCATCAGAAAAAAACCGGAGCCCATCTCCCCTGCTCCCGAAATGATTCAGGGTTCGTTCCTGGATTTAGTTCCCGACTGGATCATCAATGAAGCACGCCACATTCCCGGCTATACGCTTTTTACCGTTATTATCGGTTATGATCCTTTAAGGGAGGTGGATGTAGAGCGAACCCCTATTAACCTGGTAGAAGGATTAATGGGACTTGTTCCTTTCGGAACGGCCATATTCGACAAGCTTCAGGAATACGGAATATTACAACAGGTTTTTGACTGGGTAGAAGGAAAATTAGGCGAACTCGGATTAACCATCGACAGTATTATGGATATGGTAGAAGATGTTTGGGATAAAATATCCTTTCCTTATACCGATATCATTGATTTAGTTACTGAAAAATTCAACGAACTGGTAAACCGAATAACCTCTTTTGTAAGCGCCACAGTAGATCAGGTTATCACCTGGATCAAAGAAGCGCTGATTGATGTGGCAGAACCTATACTGGCAGAAAACAAGGCCTGGTCGTTAATCAAAAAAATAATCAAATACGATCCGTTAAGAGATGAGGCAGTAAATGCCACAACGGTAGAAATACTGGAAGATTTCTTAATCCTGATCGACAAGCAAACCGAGCTGGAACAGATGCGTGAAAAAGGCACGCTTCAAAAAACGGCCGACTGGCTCGACACTCAGGTCGGAACTTTCAATTCGTTGTTGGGGGAACTTCGCGGACTTATCACTTCAGCCTGGGATGCGATTCAGCCTTCGAATCTGGTAAATATTGCCGATAATCTTTCGGCACTGGCAGCTCAGGCGGGTGGGTTCCTGCAAAGAGTATGGGATTTTGCCGTAGGCGTAGCACTCAAAGTATTGGAACTTGTGAAAGAATCCTTACTAGGATGGCTTTCTTCCCAGGCTGCTACCGTACGAGGTTATTCCCTGATCAAAGTAATTATAGGACGGGATCCTTTCACCAACGAAACCGTCGAACGATCTGTTCCAAATCTCATCAGAGGTTTTATGAGCCTGATGGACGGCGGCGAAGAACAATACGCCCAAATGGTGGAAACGGGTGCCATTGCCCGAATTGCAGGTCAGATTGAAGCGGCTGTCGCTACTTTAAACATGACGCCTGCCGCTATTATTCAGCTCTTTACCGATCTCTGGAACTCGTTTACGATCGATGACCTTATTCATCCTCTTGATGCCTTTGTCCGTATTATTGAAAAATTCGGAGAACCTATCGGCCGCCTTATCGCTTTTGTTGCAGAAATCGTCCGAATTGTCATTATGGCCATACTCGAAATCATGAATTTCCCATTCGACCTCATCGGAAACATCATAACCCGGGCCATGCAGGCCATCGATGACATCAAAAAAGATCCGATCGGTTTCCTTAAAAATATACTGCGTGCCATCAAACAGGGATTTGTTCAGTTCTTTGACAATATTGTAACGCATTTAATTGACGGGGTTACCGGCTGGTTGATGAGTGAACTGAAAGATGCCAATATTCCTGTGCTTACCGATTTTAGTTTAAAAGGAGTGATTTCATGGGTACTTGAAGTACTGGGAATATCCATGGAAAAAATATGGGAGAAACTGGCGGCCCATCCGAGAATTGGTCCGGCACGTGTAGCCCGAATCCGCAGCATGATCAACACGCTTGAGGGCATCTGGACATTCATAAAAGATGTTCAGGAACGCGGTATGGCTGCTATTTGGGATAAAATCCAGGAACAACTCAGTAATTTATGGAATACTGTTCTTGATGCCGTGAAAAACTTTATCATGGAACGTATCGTGAACCGTATCACTGCCCGACTGCTGAGCATGCTGGACCCAACCGGAATTATGGCTGTGATCAATGGTGCAATGGCTTTATACAGTGCGATTCAGAGTTTTATAAAATACCTGCGTGAAATGCTCGAAGTAGTCAACTCTTTTGTCAACGGTGTAGCCGATATCGCCAAAGGAAATGTAGCTACCGCCGCCAATTATCTCGAAAGAACCATGGGTCAGGCCATGCCAATTGTCATCGGGTTCCTGGCCAATCAGGTCGGACTTTCCGGAATTGGGGCAAGGGTTGGCGAAATGATTATTTCGGTTCGTCAAATGGTGGATGAGGCTCTTACGTGGCTGGTAAATAAAGCGGTAGATACCGGAATGAATATGTTAGACCGTCTTATGGGAAGAGGTCAGCCCGAAACAGCTACACCGGCGGGTCCGGTTGCCGGAGCTTTAGCGGAGATTGATAGTGAAAGTGAAAAAGAAAATGATGAAGGAATGGTAACTCCAGATGAAGCCCAGGCCATTAAAAATAAGGTTAACAGTGACCAGGCATCCGTCATAAACATTTCTTCCGTAACGGATGGCGGAAGTACCTGGGATTATCATTATGTACAATTAACAGCAGGTACACATAGCACCCCTAAAGCCAAGATACCCCGAACAGTCATTAAGTATAACGCCGGAAATGTCTTAGCCGACCCGCTTACCAGTGACAGAGATGCCGGAAGCGGCCCGGGTGCATTACCGGGATGGGGGCATGCTCAGGCTTTAAACCTTGTTCATGATTCCTGGGTAAGAGGTCATATGTTAAGTGAAGAACTGGGCGGAACAGGAGCTGCACAGAATTTATCCATTATCTCTAAATCCATTAATGGGCTAATGGAAACCGGGCCCGAAAGATTCGCAAAGACAGCCACTGCCGCAGGTAAAAAATTATATTATGAAACCACCTGGGAAAATCACCCTGCAAATGGTGCCGTAGAAAATTTTGCTAAAACCATAACAGTAAGTGTAGCCGAATATACAGGAGACACCAAAGGCCCTGTTACGAACTATCCTTTTACGCAGTCTGCCCCTCCGCTCACGGCAGCAGGGGCTACTTTCAACTTAAATGAGTTAGGGAGACCAACTATCGTAGAACAATTTAAGGTCTCTTCAGATTTTGCTGAAGATATTATAGCAGCGAGAAGACTACATGGCCGATTTGGCAGTGTCGCGGATCTGGTTAGTAAAATCGAATTGTTATACACCGCAAAAGGAATTGTTCAGGGATCAAGAAAGTGGAATTCGATTCGAAACAATGTAAGCTTAATAAACAGTAATATGAGTACTAATTCAAACCTTCAAATACAAGCATAATGGAAAAATTAATGCAAAATATCAAAAAATTTCGTGACGGTTTAAAGACAAATCCTCATGTCGAAATTAACGAAGCAGAATGGAAAGATTTTCTGGAACTATCCAGCTCAAGTATTCAATGGGCTATTGAAGATTTAGCCACAATTGGCAAAATCACTCTGGAATCGAAAGATGCTGCTGTTATTAAATTTTCAAGTCTCTCTGTTAAATGGAAAAGTAAAAGCCAAAACTATTTTTTATACGGAGGGTTTCTTTTCAATGGAATTTTTGAAGCGCTTTCAAATCCATCCACTTTCTGGAAAATTGATTTTTCCCTGGCCCCCGATGCTGTAGTTCCTGATGATCTTAAGCATTTTGAAAAACTGAACTGGTTTGAAAAACAAGCATGGGGAGACGACTGGAGATATGGATGCTTTGTAAGAGGCGCTAAAAAGTTTCCGCCACAAATTGCATTTTTTGACCGGAACTGGTACACTTTACTTGATATGTCCTTTGAGGAGTATGGCAACGCTATGATCGACTCTTGTGCGGTAAAAGGCTGGCAATATTTTTATATCGACTGGAATCAGGAAATACCACATAAAAAAATTGCTCTGGAAGATATGGAGCTGGCCGTAAAAGCACTTCCTGAATTATTTCCGGAACAAGACTTTACCTATCATATCAACAAACTGAATGAAGTGAAAGGGATAAAATAAAACTGTTAAAAAAAGCACTTGAAAAATCAAATTTTCTAACCTTAAAAAACATTAGCCATGCAAAAAACATCCTACCAAAAAGAACTGCTTATTAAAGCCACACAACAAAGAAAAGGGCTCAATAACAATAAAAAAGACATTGAAAAAATTCAGTCCTGGCTTAACTTATTTGCCATGCAAAATCCAAACGCGGGAACGGCAACGGGGATTGATGGTGATTTTGGACCGGCAACAGAAAAAGCAGTGCTGAATTTTCAAAAATTCAACGGCTTATCCCAAACAGGGACTGTAGATCAAAAGGTATTCGATGCGTTGACAGCTCCTCTTAAAAAAGCTTTCGAAGATCCTGTACCCGGCAATAATCTGAGAGAATTAATTTTAAGTACAGCCAAAAACCATCTTAAAAATCATCCTTTCGAACTCATCATCAACAACCAAAGTAACACAGGACCCTGGGTGCGAAGTTATATGGACGGTCATGAAGGAACCGACTGGTTTTGGTGTATGGGCTTTGTTCAGGCGATAATTGACCAGGCAGCCGCTGTTCAGGGGAAAAACTTCAAAACACTCATGCCGTTAACCTATAGCTGTGATACAGTTGGTGTAACCGGTATTCAGAAAAAAATACTGACACGCTATCAGGTGGCAAGAACGAATCCGTCGCTCATAAAACCCGGAGATGTATTTCTGATTCAGAAAACCACAAACGACTGGTTTCATACCGGAATTGTAACTGCGGTTCACGGAGATCTGATTGAGACCATTGAAGGCAATACTAATTCTGATGGTTCTCATAACGGAAATGCCGTCATGAACAGAATCAGAAATTATAAACAATCCAAAATAGATTTTTTTTCAATCGAATCTTTAGTAGCATAAAATGGAAAATGTATTCACGTATTTAAAAAACCAATTCGTATTTCAGCTTGACGCTCTTTTTCAGGTCGAAAACCGTATGGGAAAACCGGTTTTGAATCAAATGGATTCCAACGGGTTTATCAACGAATTCATCATTGAAAACAATCTGACTGAAATCGATATTCTTATATTGGGACTCGCACTGGCTCCACATGTTAAGCCTGATTTCCTGAGCTCGATTATTGCCGAGTATTTGCCCAATGGCGGCGAATTGCCTGAATTTGGCGGCATCAAAACGAAAAACCACCGCGGCATTTTACCCACCGGCGAAACAGCTCAGTTTTTATTGGGCGGAAATGATCTCGACAATCGGATTTCGTTCTATAATTACCTGCACAATCAATCCTTTCTTTACCGGAAAGGAATCATCAAAATAGATTCCGTTCCGAATGGAGAGCCGAAACTAAGCGGTTTACTGATTTTAGAAGACGAATACATCGAGAAATTCATTACCGGAAAAATTCTAAAACCGCAGCTCAGCAGTGTTTTTCCGGCACAGTTAATAGAAACCTCACTTGAATGGGACGATTTGGTGCTCAATACGACCACGTTAAATTACATTAAGGAAATAGAAACCTGGCTCAAATTCAACGAGATTCTGCTTCACGAATGGGACATGAAAGCCAAAATCAAACCGGGCTTCAGGGTCATGTTTTACGGCGCACCCGGAACCGGAAAAACGCTTACGGCTTCCCTGCTGGGGAAATACACCAAAAGAGATGTGTACCGAATTGATTTGTCTATGGTGATTTCAAAATACATTGGCGAAACCGAAAAAAATCTTTCTTCCCTTTTTGACAAAGCGGCTGACAAAGACTGGATCCTCTTTTTTGATGAAGCCGATGCCGTTTTCGGAAAAAGAACCAATGTAAGGGACGCACACGATAAATACGCCAATCAGGAAGTTTCATATTTGTTGCAGCGTATTGAAAATCATCCCGGGCTGGTTATTCTGGCTTCCAATTTTAAAACCAATATTGATACGGCTTTCACCCGAAGATTTCAGTCTATCATTGAATTTGAAGTACCTTCGTATGGCGAACGTCTACAGCTTTGGGAAAACAACCTGCCCAAAGGAATCAAAATTGCCGAAGATGTTAATCTTAACGAACTCTCAAAAAAATACGACATTACCGGCGCCAATATTGTGAATATCATCCAATATGCATGCCTGAGAACACTGGAAGACGAAAACGAAAGTATCAATCTCCATCACCTTATTCAGGGTATTAAAAAAGAGTATGCGAAAGAAGGGAAGATGATGTAAATGAGAATGCTGTTTTTTTATTTAAATCAGGTAAAGATTGAACCTTCAGAGAAATACGTCCATTCCTAAAAATCAGGCATAAAAAAAGACCGTCTTTACAAACAGTCTTTTTTTTATGATTTATAAGCCTTAAGCCATAAACAAAGCGTATTTATTATAGTTGTATAATACCTTATCGTACGGTACCAGTTTAGGAGCTATTTTTTCTGAAGAAGCGTCAAATTTAATTCCGTTATGCTTTCTGAAAAGATAGATTTCTTTAAGGCAATTGGACAAACTTTGGTGAATTGCTGTTGTAAAAACAGGGATTTGTTTATCTTCTACCAATAAATCTATCTGATAATTAGAACTGCTTTTTGAAAGATTATTTCCAATAATTCGTATCGTAAATGTTGTAGACTTTCCGTATTGTTCTCCTTTATACTGTACTACCATAATTTTAGGATTAAAAAGTTAAAATTAATTATTTCGTCGCTTCAGAACTATACTGCTGAATTGGATATTAAAGTTATGAAAAAAAATCAAATCACTATCCAAACCGACGTATAATTATTAAATCGGCGCAAAGTTACTTTAAAAATTATTTTAAAAAAGGGATTCAATACACATCTTTTTAGTGAAAATTGCATTCACTCAAAAAAAAGGCATAAAAAAACCGTAACGGGGGTTACGGTTTTCAACAATTAACTAAATATATTTAATCAACTTTGTTAACGAGAGTAATTTTCATTCATAAGCACGATTAATTTTGGGTAACATCTGTAGTTTCTTTTTCAGTAGTAATTGGTAATAAAACCGGATTTCCATTTACATCAAACATAGTCATATTCAGCGCATCCAACAATGCCAGATTTTTAGAAACGGCTCCCTTAAATTTATTATAAGAAAGGTTCATTTCAGATAAATGATGTAACTTCTCCAGCCCTGCCGGAATTGCACCTTCAAAACCGTTATCAAACAGACTTAGATTTTCAAGGTCAGAAAAATTCAATATTTCATTGCTTAGATTTCCTGTCATCTTATTATTATTCAAAAGCAATACTTTCAGTGTCCTGATCTTATATAATGAACCAGGCAATTGTCCTTGTATTTCATTATCAAACAACGATAAGCTTTCTAAGCTGCTCAGTTTTCCGATCTCTGCGGGTAATTCTCCTGTAATTTTATTCTCAAAAAGCGCTAAATCCTTAAGCTTTTTTAATTCGCAAATAGAAGCCGGCAATGTTCCTGATAATTCATTAATCGAAACATCCAAAACTTCCAGTTCTTTCAGGTTATGAATAGTAGTGGAAAGCTGCCCTTTCAGATTGTTTTTATGCAAATCAACATCGACCAGATTCACTAAGTCATAAAAGGCATCAGGTAATTCTCCCTGCAAATTATTGTTGGCCAGATTAAGCCCTACTACTTTTCCGTTTTCAGCTGTTACTCCATACCAGGTTGATACTGAAAGTGATAAATCCCACTTTATTTTCCATTGTGAACCATTTGTAGCATGGTACAATTTAATAAGGGCATATTTTTCTTTATCAGAAACAGTATCTGCAATAATAGTATGAGAAAAAACAAATGCTAAAAAAAGAGTGATATAACTTTTCATAACAGATTTGGGGATTTGTTTTCAAAGCAAAATTATACATTTTATAGCTATAATACATAGAATGTCGATAAACTGTTAATAAGTAAATATTTAATCGTATTAATACTACTTATATACAAAAAGCTAAAGTTTCTCTTTTTTTGATTAAATTTGAACAACTAATCCTAAAAACCTCATATTATGGAATTTAACTTTATTGCATTACTACTTGCGGGAATTGTAACACTTGTAGTTGGATTTATCTGGTATCATCCGAATGTTTTCGGAACGATCTGGATGAGAGAAAACAACCTTACCCAGGAGCAGCTGCGTACGGGTAATATGCTTAAAATTTTTGGTCTTACGTACGTTTTTTCTTTAATGATTACGATGACCTTAATGTCGCTGACAATTCATCAGTCGGGAGCTATCGGAATGGTGGGCGGGCCTCCGTTAGTTGAAAGTGCAAAACCTTCCTTCGCTGCTTTCATGGCAGATTACGGAACAGCATACCGTACTTTTAAACATGGTGCCCTGCACGGTTTTATCTCAGGGCTGTTTTTTGCTTTTCCTGTAATTGGAATTAATGCCTTGTTTGAAAGAAAATCATGGAAATACATTTTTATTCATGCAGGATTCTGGATGGTAACCCTAACTTTAATGGGCGGTATTATTTGCGGATTTGCCTGATATCATTTATACAAAACCCGTTTGAGAACAAAAACTCAGACGGGTTTTTCTTAATAATAACTTAAACCCCGTTAGTTATTATAAATATTATCTAATTTTGAACAAATTAGCTTTCACTTTTGAGTACAACTTATTCCTTCCAAATTTACAATAGCGTTTCCTTACTGCCTTTAGAATGGAATTCGCTTGCTGCAAAAAACATTTTCCTGACCAGGGAATATCTTGAAGTACTGGAAAATTCTTCTCCGGTAAATATGATTTGTCATTTTATCGGCATTTTTAATGACAAGAAACTGGCTGGAATTGTCGTAACTCAATTTTTATTTGCAGAAAAACTCGATTCCTTTGGAGACCGCGATCAGTGTTTAAAAACTTCTGTCCGTAATTTTGCTTTTAAAAATTTTGCCTCGCATGTATTATTCGTGGGCAACAATATGCTTACAGGGCAAAATGCTTTTTCTTTTGATCCGGCTGTACAGCAGTCTAAAGCAATTCAAACCCTTCATAAAGCTATTAACCAGCTTAAGAAAGACCTGAAAGAAAGCGGAAAAAAAGTACACATTACCAGTATTAAAGATTTTACGGAATCGGAAATTGAGCCTTTACAAGCTGAATTTAAAAATAATTATACCTTTTCGACCCAGCCCAATATGATTTTTGAAATCAATAAAAACTGGAAGTCGGAACACGATTACATTGATGCCTTATCAAAAAAATATCGGGATCAGTACAAGCGCGCCCGAAAAAAAGCCGAAGCAATTGAAAAACAAAAAATGTCTTTGACTGAGATTAAAAAGTACGAAGACGTTATTTACGATTTGTATTTTCACGTGGCTAAAAATGCTCCCTTTAATACTTTTTTTCTGGCCCGGAATCACTTTAGTTTTTTTAAAGAGATCATGAAAGAGAATTTCCTGTTTTATGGCTATTTTCTGGATGGAAATCTTATTGGTTTCAACACGCTGATCAAAAACGGAACCGTAATGGATACTTATTTTTTAGGTTATGACGAAACGATCCAGCGCGAAAAAATGTTATACCTCAATATGCTGTACGACATGATTGCCTACTCGATCAATCAGGGATTTTCTGAAATCGTTTTTGCACGAACTGCCCTGGAAATAAAGAGTTCAGTCGGTGCAAAACCACAAAAAATGTACGGATTAATTACACACAGCAATGCCTTAATCAATCATAACATTGCCAAACTCTTCAACTATCTCGAACCAAAAACCGAATGGAAAGAACGAAATCCGTTTAAAGAGTAAAGAGTAAAGAGTAAAGAGTAAAGAGTAAAGAGTAAAGAGTAAAGACTGAGACCAAAGACTGAGACTGAGACTGAAAACTGCAACTCCCCTCAATTAAGGAACCGCAATCTTCATTTGTTTATGCAAAATATGAATTTCTAAAAGGTTCTGAGCGCCGCAATACTCGCCGTCAATCTGAAAGTTAACGGCATAATTGGTTTCAATAGTGGCTTTATCGGTGGAGATAATCACAATATCATCGGAATCAATTGGCATATTTCCGGTAATGATTTTTCCAAGCAGTAATAAATCCAGGCTTTTTAAAATCACCAGTTCAAATTTCCCATCGTTCACAGCGCCATTTGGATTGATCGTAACCCCGGTGCCATATTTCTGAGAGTTGGCAATTACAATCATTCTTGCTGTATGCTGAATGGTTTCTTTATTTGCTGTGATGGTCGCTACAAAAGGCTCATTAGAATCCACCAGCGTTGTATAGGCCTGAAGTGCATAACCCCAAAAGCCTCTCAGATTACTTTCTTCATAATTTTTAACCAGATCGGCATTAATTCCAATATCACTCAGGTGGATGCTTTTTTTGCCGTTAATGCAAATCATATCCATTTCTATATAAGAATTTAAAAAGGCAATTTTCAGGTTTTCTTCTATCGTTCCCGGCAGATTTAGATCTACAGACAAACCATTGGCAGAACCGGCTGGCAAAATACCAAGAACAACATCATGCTCTTCCATCGCTTCCGCTACCATTTTTATAGTACCGTCACCACCAGCCACAATGATTCTCTCCGGTTCATATTCATCATAAAGTGAATGGATGGCTTTTATATCCTCCTCGCCTGTTGTCTCATGAACAACCAAATTAAAATTATGGGTAACCGAAAACTCATGCACAGCATCTATTAAATCGGATTTATCCAGGTCTCCGGAAATAGGATTTACAACAAAAATGATATTCTTTTTCAAAATTTAATTTTTAAAACCGATTAAAATAATTAATTTACAACATATATAAAAATACACAATTAATGAAACCAATCCTACAATTATATCGCGGTTATGCTAATGAACAAGAATTAATTGTAATGGGCCATGTTTTTAAAAGAACGTATGATTATGATTTTCAGAAGAAAAACTTCAAAAATGCTACCTCCATAATCAATCAGTTTCGAATAAAAACCATTCAGAATTTTGATATTTATCTTAAATATGGCGATAACGAAATCCATACGAAGACATTAGACGATGGCTATTTTAAATTTTGTATTCCGCTTGAAAAAGAATTTAATTTTGGATGGATGGAATATGAAGTCAGTCTGAGATATAATTCTGAAATTATTATTTCTAAAGGAAGTTTTATAAGGCCTCACAAAGGAAATCTCGGAATTATCTCTGATATTGATGATACTTTTCTGATTTCCCACACGCATAATTTCTTCAAAAAAATATACATTCTTTTATTTAAAAATGTCAACGACAGAAAGGTCTTTAAAGATGTTGTTCCGTATTATCAGGCCCTGAGTTCTGCCGGAAGAAATAACAAGGAAGAGGAAAATGCCTTTTTTTATATTTCAAGCAGCGAATGGAATTTGTACAATTTCATTATAAAATTTACTAAAATTCACCAACTGCCAAGAGCTGTAATCTTACTGAAAGACATTAAGAGAGGAATTACTGATTTTTTTATGAGCGGAAGAGGAAATCACGATCATAAGTTTGACAAAATCAAGCATGTTTTAGAGTTTTATCCTAATCTGAAGTATGTGTTATTGGGAGATGACTCACAGCACGACCCTATTTTATATGAACGAATCTGCAAAATATTTCCGGTAACCGTAACGGCT
Organism: Flavobacterium sp. LC2016-23; assembly: GCF_009674775.1. Lineage (GTDB taxonomy): Bacteria > Bacteroidota > Bacteroidia > Flavobacteriales > Flavobacteriaceae > Flavobacterium. The sequence continues at coordinate 67,223 of NZ_WKKE01000025.1, forward strand.
GTTTACATCAGGCAAACCGGTAAAAGCCAAAAGAAAACCACTAAAACTATCCTGAGAAATATGGAATCACTGGATGTTGCTGTTTGTTACTTTAAAGAAAGCAGCGAAGCGATCATGCACTCCAAATCAATTGGAATTATCAAGTAGTTTTGATTTTTATTAAAATGCGTGATGTAAACTGTAAAACGTAGCAATGAAGAATAAAAAAACCTTCGCCTAAAGTCCAAAACTTTGGCAAAGGTCTCTATAATGAATCTTATTTTAAAAAAGTAAAACTGAGACTGTGACTGAAAACTATTTTAAGCACTAAAATTATCAATCTCTTCCTGAACGATTTCCCAATCCAGTAACAATTGCTCCAGATCTGCTTTTTTCTTGTTGTAAGCGGTAAAGAAAGAAGCATCCTCGATATGTTTATCATAATTGGAAGCCAGCATCTTATCATCATGCTGAATATCTCTTTCTAATTGTTTGATCTGACTTTCAACTTTACTTAACTTGTTTTGCAGCGCTTTACCTTTCTTCTGATCCTCGTAGGAAGCCTTGTTCGTTTCTTTTGGGGCAGCAGCTTTGGCAACATCTTTTTTCTCGACTTCACGCATGTTTTCAAGATTGCGCTGTTCCAGGAAATAATTGATATCCCCTAAATATTCTTTGATTTTCTGATCTTTAAATTCGTAAACAATATTAGACATTCCCTGAAGAAAATCCCTGTCGTGTGACACCAATAGTAAAGTTCCTCCGAATTTTTGAAGAGCGGCCTTTAAAACGTTCTTAGATTTAATGTCCAGGTGGTTGGTAGGCTCATCCATCAGCAAAACATTGATTGGCTGCAGCAATAATTTACAAAGAGCCAAACGGTTACGTTCGCCACCTGAAAGTACTTTTACCTTTTTCTCCACATCGTCACCACGGAATAAGAAAGACCCCAGCATATCACGAACTTTAGAACGGTTTGTGTCCATCGCAGCATCTTCCATTGTCTGAAGCAGCGTAATTTCCCCATCCAGATATTCTGCCTGATTCTGGGCAAAATACCCTAACTGAACGTTGTGTCCCAATTTTATATTTCCCTGGTATTCAAATTCATTCACAATAGCTTTAATGAAGGTTGATTTTCCCTGACCATTTTGTCCCACAAAAGCAATTTTGCTTCCGCGTTCTACCAGTAAATCAATATCTTTCAAAATAACTTTATCGCCATACGCTTTGGTTACATGTTCGGCTTCAACTACCACTCTTCCGGGTTCTTTTGAAACCGGGAAAGAGATATTCATTACCGAATTGTCGTCTTCATCAACTTCAATTCGTTCTACTTTATCTAATTTTTTAATCAACGACTGCGCCATCGAAGCTTTAGAAGCTTTTGCACGGAATTTCTCGATTAATTTTTCTGTTTCTTCAATTTTCTTCGCCTGATTTTTCTGAGTCGCCAATTGCTTTTCGCGAATCTCATGGCGCAATTCTAAATATTGAGAATAAGGTTTATTAAAATCGTATGCTTTTCCTAATGAAATTTCGATCGTACGGTTGGTGACATTATCTAAAAACATTTTATCGTGCGATACAATTACGACAACTCCGGGATAATTGCGAAGAAAACCTTCCAGCCAGATAATACTTTCTATATCCAGGTGATTCGTTGGCTCATCCAGAAGCAATACATCATTTGACTGCAATAATAATTTAGCCAATTCGATACGCATTCTCCAGCCTCCTGAAAATGTTTCAGTCTGATTATTGAAAACTTCTCTTTTAAAACCCAATCCTAAAAGAATTTTCTCGGTATCACCCACATAGTTGTAACCTCCAAGAAGTTCAAAGCGATGGGTGTAATCAGATAAATCTTCAATGATCTGGCTGTATTCTTCACTTTCATAATCAGTTCTGGTCACCAATTGATGATTAATCTGTTCTAACTTTTTTTCAACAATTTTTATCTCTGTAAAAGCTTCATAGGCTTCTTCCAGAACGGTTCTTCCCTGTTCGAAATCAATATCCTGACGTAAAAACCCCATTCTGATATCCTTTTCCTGGGAAATAACTCCGGAGTCAGGGGCAAAATCTCCCGCCAGCATTTTAAGCATTGTAGATTTACCCGCTCCGTTTTTCCCGACAAGTCCAACACGGTCTCCCGCACCTAAACGAAAAGTAACTTCCTCGAATAAATATGTACCTCCAAAAGAAACCGATAAATTATGTATATTAAGCATGTATTGTTATTTTATAACTAATTGATTGTGTAAATTTACACTCCCAAATCAATGGGAAATTTAATTTTTTGCAAATGTTAAAAAAAGGATCCAAACTAAATAGTATTTTAACAGGAAGTTGTCCAAAATGTCAAAATGAAAGTATGTATTCGGACAAAAATCCACTTCATTTGACTAAAGTTCTCAAAATGAACGATCATTGTAGTCATTGTGGATTAAAATATCAAATTGAACCTTCCTTTTTTTACGGAGCAATGTATGTAAGTTATGGTTTAAACGTAGCTGTTGGAATTGCAGCTTTTATTATTTCGTTTGTATTCTTTCAGACCACAATCGAACAATCTTTTATAGCAATCGTAATTAGCCTGATTGTATTATTCCCTTTTGTTTTAAGGCTTTCCAGAAATCTATACATTAATATGTTTGTTTCTTATGATCCTAAGGCCGGTCAAAAATAAGGGTTTTGAGATATCTTTTATGAAATCGCTTAATGTCGATTTCAGCATCTAACGGAATTTCATTTTCAATCTTGTCAAACAAAGCTTGCGCCATTGCAGGCCCCAGCATCACACCACGGGTTCCTAACCCGTTGAGGATATGAAGCGATTTACGTTCGTGATGTGTTCCGATCAAAGGTCTTCTGTCTTTAACAGTCGGACGCACTCCGCCAAAATGTTCTATGATTTCGAAATCACATGTGATAATTTCTTTAATACGATCTACTAACTCCTGTTTTCCTTCTTCGGTTGGTACATCAGTCTTATCCTGCCAGTTGTAGGTCGCACCAACTTTAAAGAGATCATTACCCAGAGGCAATATAAAGACGCTTGTATTCACAATGACATCTAAATTCAACTCCTGGGCTTTTATGACAAACAACTCTCCTTTTGTACCATCTAGTGGCAGATAATTAAAAAAAGGATTCTTATGCAAGCCGAAGCCCTCCGCAAAAATAATATGGCGTGCCTGAATATTTTTATACTGAATTCCATCATCCAAAAATTCGATATAAGTGCTATCGAAAAACTCTTCCAGCAATAGATCTTTTTCTTTCAGGTATTCTTTGTAACGATCTAACAGTAATGCCGTATCCACATATCCGGTATGCAGCACTTCCCCATAATCGTAAGGAGAATATATACTATTGTATTTTCGGTTAATTAGCTTAGTGGATAAAAAAGATGTCAGATTTTTCTTATCTGAAGCAGCAAACCAATTATTCTGTTCTTCGATAGAAAAGAATTTTCGTAGAATCGGTAATTTAAAATTAAACTTCGTTTGCAGTTTATCTTCAATATGATTGTAAAAATCATTCATTAAAACCAATTGTTCCTGCGCCTTCCAAACTTCGCTAAAGCGTTTTAAAATAACAGGATTGTACAAACCTCCTGCTACCCTAGATGAATTTTGAGAATTATTATCAAGAACTAAAATGGTTTTATTGTTTTTCAGGGCAACTTCTGCAAAAGAAATTCCGGCCAGCCCGGATCCGATAATGAGATAATCAATCATATTAAGTAATAGGTAAAATAAAAAAACTCTTACTACAAAGGTAGTAAGAGTTTTTCTTATAATTTAATTTTCGAAACTTAGTAGTTCCACATATCCTGCTCGAAGTTACGAATCTTCTCTTTTACTCTCTCAGATTCTAACAACTGATTCTGCGCGTTGTCTTTCATGTATTCTTTGATCTCACGATCTCCGTACAAGTTTTCCTCTTTGTAGACAACAGCATTAAAACGTCTTGAGTTCAAAATCTGATCGAAAGAAATTGGTAATGCCGAATTGCTGTCATTAAACGCTTTTGCTTCATGCAAGGCTTCTCTTGAGTTTGGATAGAAAATCCAGAACAACTCGATATAATCCTTTTCGTCACTGTTCATAGTGTAAACGTCAGGAGTTACAGGACAAATTCCAAGTAAACGATATTTCAATTCACTTTGACGTTTGTCGAAATACCAGTATCCTTTAATTTTATACTGCGTAACATCTGCAGAAGTTAGATCTTGCTTCAGAATAAATTCAGCAGGAACAGTTCTTGTAGCCGCTACAGTCTCATCAACATAAGTTACTACTTTCTTTTTACCAGTACCGGTAACAACTTTTTTCTTCACAACGTGAGTTTTGTAGTCGTCCGGGTATTGGTTAATTAATTCTCTACCTGCATCTGTTGTATCGATACGTGACAATGATCCCTGGATGTCTTTCAAAGATTTTTTAGTATTGAAATAACTATCAGAATATACCTCAGTTATTTTGCCATTCTTCATAGCTTTCGTCAAAACATCATAAAGAGAACGTCTGTCAGAACCAATATTAGCTGTGTCTACTGGAAAGTACAATGGAAAATTGATTTTTTCATTCAAATCAATAATCTCCCAGGTAGTTTTTCCCATCAATACATCTCTATCATCTACATAACCATAAGCCAAAGGTTTATCATTATCGGAGATAAGCTGTGCAGGAGTCTTAAGTCCTATCTGAGCAGGTGTTTTTGCATTAAGCAAATTAGATTGCGCATTAGAAGCGAAACCCCCAGCGATAGAAACAATAGCTATTAAAAAATTTCTTACTTTCATCATGATATCATTATAAGATATTGAACGTAGTTTTACCTACTTTATTATTGTATTTCGTAAATTACCGGAGCAGTTCTTGGTAATAAGTAACTACCAGCTCCAACAAGTTTAGTTTTAATTTCAGAAATAGTAACCTGATCTCCTTTACCTGATCTTGAAAGTATTTGTTTACACTGTGCATTTAATCTGTTACCAGTAACTACAACTGTAGGCTGTCCTGTAACTTTAAGGTTAAATCCAACAACATCTAAACCAACTTCAAAGTCAAAATCAAGTAATTTAGCACCAATTGTAGCAATTTCTAAGTTAGATTTTGGTCCTTTAACAACACCCATCTCACCTCTAATTGTTCCGGTTGGCCCAGGAATACCTTTAATTCTGAACGTCTTCTTATCTGTAACTTTATCTCCGTTTGGTAATGTACCTGTTACGGAAATAGTAGCCTCAGTACCCTGACCAGGGCTCATGTTATATTTACCTGGTTTACCAGCAGAAGCTAATCCCGGAGCACTAGCAACAATTTTGTTTGCATCAACACCAGCGAATGAAACAGAAATTGGGTTAACAACTCCTCTGTAAACAACATTCATTTTATCAGCAGAGATTGTAGCAGAGTTTGGTCTTGGTACAACAACATATTTTCCAGCGAATTTAAGAGGAATATTTTTTCCGTCTTCAAGGAATGTAAATTGACCATTAATATCCTGCTCTCCAACACCACCTGCAGTTAATGAGATAACAGCTTGTCCGTTTACGATTTGCCCAGGACCCTGGAATGAAGTTGGTTTTGTATTTTCGTCATAACGACCTAAAACAACTTTACCCGTTACTTTTTCTCCCTGGAAGTAAGCATTTTTATCTAAAACAACGATCGCCTGATAGTTGCTGTAAGATGCAGCAGCCACAGCCGCTTTACCTAAAGCACTATTGTAAACGTCAGCCTCAGTTTTCTTAACGTCATTTTGCCAAGCTGAAAGTTTAGCAGCTGATGCAATTGCAGGAAAACCTTTAAAGTGGTACTCTAAATATCTTTCTTTAATACCTTCTTTGTTTTTTACATCTGAAACGTCAAACTTTTTCTCCACCTCAGAAATAATAGAAGCATATTTTTTATCTGACCCTAAGGCAGCTTTAATATCTGACTTATATTTCTCGATTTTAGCGATAATTTCCTTACCTTTTTTAGTGTAACCGTCTCCTGTAAACCAGTCGTCGATATTATCACCTCTGTCCATCGCTTCGTATGGAAGTTTTCCTGTTTCTTTTTCTACTTCAAATCCTTTAATAGACTGAGCCTTTAGAGTAGCTATATAATCATAAAATTCTTTTGAGATTGTTTCAACTTTGTGAGCAGTAACTGCAGCAATTGCAAATTCTCCTTTTGCTTCAGCAGCTTTTTGATCTAAAGACATCAATAAACTTGCATTTGTTTCAGTTGAATTCGTATTTGCACTTTCAAACTTTTCGTTCATCAGACCAAAAGCAGAAATTACTTCTTTCGATACGTTCATTGCTAACATTGCGATGAAAACCAGATACATCAGGTTAATCATCTTCTGTCTAGGGGTTAATTTTCCTCCTGCCATTTTTTTCTAATTAGTTCTTATTAATAAATTTAATATAATAGTTAAAAACTAATTATCCTTTGTTACTCATTGCAGAAAGCATACCACCGTAAACACTGTTCAAAGAAGCAATGTTTGCAGTCATTGATTGCATTTGTTCTTTTAATTTAGATGCATTATCAGCGATTTCTTTGTTAGCGTCAGCATTTCTTGCAGCGCTTTCCAATTGTACTTTGTACAAGCTGTTTAATGATTCCATTTGAGCAGCAGCCATTGATAATTCTTCGCTGTATTTTTTAGTAGAAGCGATAGAATCTACAGTAGGAGCAATTCCTTTAGCAGCTGATTCGAAATTTTTAATACTGTTTCCTAAACTTGACATTAATTCTCCGTCAATTTTAGCTTCTTTTAACATTACGTCTAACTTTTGAGACAATAATCCTTGAGCATCAGAAGGGGTTTCTTTTTTGTCAGTTTTAGTTCTAGCCTGACCATTAGCTAATTCAGGGTACACAAGAGTCCAGTCCAACTCATCATCAACAGGCTCGAAAGCAGAAAGAGCAAAAATTAATGCCTCAGTTAATAATCCCACTGAAAGCATAACTGTACCTGTTAGAGGTCCTAATTCAAAGTGCGTAATTTTGAATAATGCTCCAACGATTACCACTGCCGCTCCCATACCATAAGCGAAATTCATTGCTTTTTTACTTAATAATGCCATAATACTTTTTTTTAGGTTTTAATTTGAAATAGATTTGATTTGGTTATTGAATTTATTATAATTTACTTTTTTCTATTACCCGTTACTTGGGTTCCCATGTAATCCTGTACAGTTCTGAAACCAATATAACTTCTTGCTGAATCCGCATATTCGTGATCACGAGTACTTACCTGTAGGAAGTAAGCAACATCTTTCCAAGATCCTCCACGAACCACTTTTCTTTGATTGTTTCCGTCAATTACGTTTGGATTCATTGTTGAAACATATTCGTAAGCATTTGGATTGTATGCTGAATCTGTCCATTCCGAAACGTTACCAGCCATGTTGTATAAACCGTAACCGTTTACCTCGTAAGATTTAGCTTCAACTGTGTACAAAGCCTCATCAGCTGCGTAATCTCCTCTGCTTGGTTTGAAGTTTGCAAGGAAACACCCTCTGTCACTCTTAGTGTAAGGACCTCCCCAAGGGTAAGTAGCTGATTCCAGACCTCCTCTTGCCGCATACTCCCATTCTGCCTCTGTTGGCAATCTGAAAGCATTTACTAAGTCACGTCCTTTTTTCTTAGATTTGATATAACTGTTTTTATTTAATGTTCTCCATGCACAAAATGCTTTCGCCTGTTTCCAAGTAACACCAACTACAGGATAATCTCCGTAAGCTTTGTGCCAGAAATAGTCATTATGCATTGGCTCATTATAAGAGTAAGCGAAATCTTTAATCCACACTGTTGTGTCAGGATAAACACTAACCTGCTCCGTTTTAACGAAATCTTTTCTTTTTCCAACTTTAGCTTTTGCAGCAGCCTGAATGTCCATCCATGAATAACGGAATTTCAATTTATTTACATCAATTGTTCTCAAACCATTATAAGATTCTTCAATTGGCAAATACATAGAATCCATTACCTCAGTATAATACTCATCCGGATAAGCCTTTGTATCTTTGATTAATTTTACCTTTTTGTTTAATTTTCTTCCAGCATAAGGATCATCTGCAGTACCTACACTATAATAGTTATCATACATGTATTTGTCATATGCAGTCATTTTTTCAGGATCTGAATCATTAAAGGCATAATCAGCAATACTACCTGCTTTTTTACCTTTTGCATCACCTGCACCTTTTTGCCCTGTCTCATCAGCTAAGATAGCCAAACGAACTCTCATTGTAGAATCTTTTACCCATTCCACAAATTGACGATACTCGCTGTTTGTAATTTCAGTTTCGTCCATATAAAAGGAACGTACCGTTACTGTTTTAGTTGGAGCATCTTCTACATTAGCCAAATCAGCATCTGATTTACCCATAATAAAAGATCCACCTGGAACCAATGTCATTCCATAAGGTTTTTCAGGATGCCATTTTCCTCCTGTAACACCAACTAACTCTCCTTTATCACCTGATTTTCCACAGCCAATAACTAGGGTTAACATTGCTGCAAATGCAATAAACTTCTTCATATAAATTTGGGATTATCTATTCATTATTATAAGTCCGTAAACGTATTTATTATTTATCTAAAAAACAATACTAGTCACGTAATTTATTTCACCGTTCAAAAATAATGTTAAATAAAATAAAAAAAAAATATTTTGTCGATAAACTAACCTGAAAAATCGACGTAAAACGTTAAATTTTATAATACATACTTCTTTTCTTACTAATATTTTTTAACTTTTTTTTAATAATTTTAAAAAATTCTGATTTCTGTTAAAATTTCCTTCTATAAAGCATTTTTTCGCTGCGCTTTCCACCATCTTTCCGGCAGTTCCTGGTTACAAGCGAGCAAATATTCGTCGTAAGAACATGGTAATAACGTATTTCTTTTCAATTTATTATGACCGTTAGATTCGTAAGGAATTTCTATCCACCAACGATCTGTTTTATCACTTTTATAAAAAATTAATTCTTCCTCTTCTAAAGGAACAATGTATTTTAAATAATTGGCCCTGCTCCCAAATGGATATTCTTTTGAACGATAGTGATATCCCTCTATAAAATACCAGACAATCTGAGCAATAATCCCTGATTCCTGTACGGTGCTATTGTGATTAAATATCCCAAATGAAGAAACTTTATCACTGATACCGGCATATCTGGCCAGCGAACAAATCTCTTTTCCGTTAAAACCATTAGGCTCAAAAGAAACCGTATTTCCTGAATCTGAAGATTTTACCGAATTCAAATCGATACTTACCAAATCCGCATCCCTGAAAACTGGCTCCGCTAATGCTATTTTATTCGAAATCTCCCCTAAACGGTAAGCATCAAAAAACAATTTTTCAATTAAATCAATCTCTTCCTGAGAATTATAATAGGTCTGATAACCAATATTACAATAATTAAAGAGATTATTGGGTTCATCAATAATGATTTTTGTCAGATAGGAATTAGCCGAAACGAGTTCATTTTCTTTACCAAAATCAAATTTATTATCTACCGAAACCATATTTACCATCTGCTCCAAATCATCATACGCACGGTACAAAGCATAAGTCAGATCCTGCGAACCTCCCAGAACTATCGGAATCACTTTATTCTTAATCAAAGCAGCTGTTACTTTTTTAAGCGCAAAATAAGTATCCTCTACTGAATCTCCTGCAAGAATATCTCCCAAATCGGCAATTGACGCATCCCAATTACCAGGAAACATGCTGTAAAACTTCTTTCTTACAGCATTCAGGTTTACCTCATTAAAACCGTCTGTATTTCGTCGATCCTCTAAAACTCCAACAATTGCAATCGTAATTTTATTAATATCCGGAAACTGGTCCTGTGTATGAAAAGCAACTTTACTGCCCAATTCCTGAGAAGACAACGAACTAATGAATTTTAAAATTCCATCATTAACCGGTTCTAGAAAATCAAATTCCATTTTTTATTTCTTTTTAGCAGCTGTTTTTTTAGCTGGGGCTTTTTTAGTTGTTGTTGCTTTTTTCGCTGGTGTTTTCTTTGCCGGTGTTTTTTTGGCGATCATTTCCTGAACTTCTTCCAGTGTCAGCTTTGCAGCGTCAACATCTTTACTCAATTCAATTTTGATTTTACCTTTTGTAATTACCGAGCGGCCCCAACGTGCTTTTTCAACCAAAATCCCTTCATCCTCCCAATTATGGAGTACTTTATCTATATTTTTCTGTAATTTATCTTCAATCAGTTCTTCCACATCAGATTGGGATAAATTATCAAAATTGTATTTTTTACTTACGTTTACAAAAAGACCGTTCCATTTGATGAAAGGACCAAAACGCCCCACACCTTTCTGAACCGATTCCCCCTTATAAACAGCAATTGGCGCATCTGCAAGTGCTTTTTCGTCAATCAGTTCCTGAGCTCTTTCCTTAGAAACCCCTAAAGGATCTTCTCCTCTTGGCAAGGAAATAAAAACACTTCCGTGACGTACATAAGGACCATAACGTCCATTACTTACCTCTACTTCTTCTCCTTTATAATCCCCTAAACTCTTAGGTAATAAAAATAAATTTAAGGCATCTTCTAAGGTAATGTTTCCGATATTCTGATCTGACATCAGGCTGGCGAATTTTTTGTCTTCATCATCCGCTTCTCCAATCTGAGCCATTGGCCCGAATTTTCCTAAACGAACAGAAACCTGTCTTCCGTCAGCATCTTTTCCTAAGATTCTTTCACCGCTTTCGCGCTCCGCATTTGCTTCAACTTCTTTTACATTCGGATGGAATTTATCGTAGAATTCCTGCATCATGGTGGCCCAGTCAATATTTCCTTCTGCAATTTCATCAAAATCCTGCTCTACTTTTGCCGTAAAATTATAATCAAGGATGTTTCCGAAATTCTTAACCAGGAAATCTGTTACAATGGTACCAATATCTGTCGGAACCAATTTTCCTTTATCAGAACCTGTATTTTCTTTTAACAGCTTTTCTCCAACTTTACTGTTTTGCAAAGTAAGCTGTGTATAATTACGTTCCTGACCTTCAAGAGTTCCTTTTTCAACATAATTTCTGTTAATGATCGTAGAAATCGTTGGCGCATACGTAGACGGACGGCCAATTCCTAATTCTTCTAATTTTTTTACCAAAGAAGCCTCTGTATAACGTGCCGGTGGTCTTGAGTATCTTTCAGTAGCCGTAATATAATTATTGGCTAATTTTTCATTTACTTTTAATGCCGGAAGCATCCCTTCCTGCTCTTCCTCGTCATCATCATGCCCTTCCAAATACACTTTCAGGAAACCTTCAAAAAGTAAAACCTCTCCGGAAGCAGTAAAGATTTCACCGTGATTATTCGCTTCAATTTTTACGTTAGTTCTTTCCAGTTGTGCATCGCTCATTTGAGATGCGAGTGTTCTTTTCCAGATCAAATCGTACAAACGTGCCTGATCACGATCAATATTTACGGTGTGACGGGACATGTCTGTCGGACGAATGGCCTCGTGAGCTTCTTGTGCTCCTTTACTTTTAGTAGCAAAAGTTCGGGGTTTCGAAAACTCTTTTCCGTATGATTTTATAATTTCAGCTTCTGCAGCATCCATAGCATCTTTAGAAAGGTTTACACTATCGGTTCTCATATACGTAATAAGTCCGGCTTCATATAAACGTTGTGCTAACTGCATGGTGATTCCAACCGGCAAATACAATTTTCTGGCCGCTTCCTGTTGTAAAGTCGACGTAGTAAAAGGTGCTGTTGGAGATTTTTTGGTAGGCTTGGTTTCTAAATCCGCTACCTTATATATGGAACCGATATTTTGTTTTAAGAAATCTTCGGCTTCTTTTTTCGTAGTAAAGTTTTTTGGCAATTTGGCTTTGAATGCTTTTCCGGCCTCATTAACAAATTCCGCAACAACCGAATAACTCGCCACGGCATTGAAATTCTGAATTTCACGTTCTCTTTCAACAATTAAACGAACAGAAACAGATTGCACACGACCGGCAGACAAACCGCCTTTGATCTTTCTCCATAAAACGGGTGATAATTCGTAACCTACCAAACGGTCTAAAACACGACGCGCCTGCTGGGCATTTACTAAATTATAATCAATTTCTCTTGGATTATCAATCGCTTTAAGGATGGCGCTTTTAGTGATTTCGTGAAAAACAATTCTTTTGGTTTTTTTAGTATCCAGTTTTAATTCTTCCGCCAGGTGCCATGAAATAGCTTCCCCCTCGCGGTCCTCATCACTTGCCAGCCAAACCATTTCGGCATTTTTAGATAGTGTTTTAAGTTTACTTACTAAGGCTTTTTTATCGGGAGAAACTTCATATTTAGGTTTAAATCCATTCTCAACATCTACTCCTATTTCTTTTGACGGCAGATCCGCTATGTGTCCGTAACTTGATTCTACCTGAAAATCACTTCCTAGAAATTTCTCTATCGTTTTCGCCTTTGCAGGTGATTCCACTATTACTAAATTCTTTGCCATTGCTCTATTTTTCTGCAACAAAAGTATCTATTTTTTTTAAATATCAACCTTCTCTGTGCATTTTTGAAGTATTTTAATAATATGTTTCTAAAAATTACAGATTTATCTGTAAACCTATTGATTATATATATAGGTATAACTTTTAAAGGTTTACACCCCGGAAATATGCTTTTTTTTAATACTTAAAATCTCATAAGTAAAAAATACTCCTCTACTTTAGCATCATATAGAGGTGAAAAAAAAATTGCAGAAAAGAATAATTCTCTACCAATCCCCGCTACCTGCGTTAAAATTCCAACTTAAAAAAATCTATATATATTTCTGAAAACATTGTTAATTCTTTATCTGACATCTTGTCATCTTTATAGGTTTTGCGTTATCTTTGCACTTTGAAATTACGCAATGGAAAAGATTATTGAAGAAAGCAAACAAGGTGAAAATCTTGTTTTAGAAAATAAACCTGAGAATACTAAAAAGCTTTTTATAGAAAGTTACGGCTGTGCGATGAATTTTTCGGACAGTGAAGTTGTAGCTTCCATTTTATACGAAGGGGGGTATAATACGACTTCGGTTTTAGAGGAAGCCGATTTGGTTCTGGTAAATACCTGTTCCATCCGTGACAAGGCTGAACAAACCATTCGTAAACGTCTGGAAAAATATAATGCCGTAAAACGTATTAACCCGAAAATGAAAGTGGGCGTTTTGGGCTGTATGGCCGAACGTTTGAAAAGTCAGTTTCTGGAAGAAGAAAAAATAGTTGATCTTGTGGTAGGACCCGATGCTTACAAAGATTTGCCTAATCTGTTGGCGGAAGTGGAAGAAGGCCGTGACGCTATTAATGTAATTTTATCAAAAGAAGAAACGTACGGTGATATTTCGCCTGTTCGTTTAATGAGCAACGGGATTACCGCTTTGGTTTCCATCACCCGTGGTTGTGATAATATGTGTACGTTTTGCGTTGTCCCTTTTACACGTGGTCGTGAACGCAGCCGTGAGCCACAAAGTATCATGAAGGAAATTCAGGATTTATGGGACAAAGGATTTAAAGAAATCACGCTTCTAGGCCAAAATGTCGACAGTTACCTTTGGTACGGAGGTGGTCTGAAAAAGGATTTTGTCAATGCTTCCGACATGCAAAAAGCAACGGCTGTTGATTTTGATCAGTTGCTTGAAATGGTTGCTGTTGGTTTTCCTAAAATGCGTATCCGGTTTTCGACTTCTAATCCACAGGATATGCATGAGAGTATTTTGCATGTTATTGCGAAATATCCGAATATCTGTAAACACATTCACTTGCCTGTTCAGTCCGGAAGTGACCGCATTTTAAAAGAAATGAATCGTCTGCACACGCGTGAAGAATATATGACACTGATTGATAAAATCAGGTCTATTATTCCAAACGCTTCGATTTCGCAAGATATGATTGCCGGTTTCCCGACAGAAACAGAGCAGGATCACCAGGATACCATGAGCCTGATGGAATATGTAAAATATAATTTCGGTTATATGTATTCGTATTCGGAACGTCCGGGAACTTTGGCCGGAAGAAAAATGGAGGATGATGTTCCGGAAGAAACCAAAGCCAGAAGATTGCAGGAAATTGTCGATTTACAACAAAAACACGCCTGGTTCAGAAGTGAAGAATTTATAGGCCAGACGGTTGAAGTTTTAGTCGAGAAAGTGTCTAAAAAATCAACTGAAGAATTCTCAGGAAGAAATTCACAAAGTATTACGGTTGTCTTCCCAAAAGAGCATTATAAAATTGGGGATTTCGTAAATGTAAAAATCGAAAGCTGTACTTCAGGAACCTTAAAAGGGAAAGCAGTTGGGCTGAGTATTATGAATTAATTTTTTTCGCCACGAATTTCACTAATTTGCGCTAATTTTCTTTCAAATAATTTGATAGATTTGTGCAAAAATAAAATGATGGAATTATATAGAAAAGAAGAATATTATAAAATTATCGGGATTTGTATGGAGGTTCACAGGATTCTGGGCGGAGGTCTTCTTGAAATTGTTTATAAAGATGCTTTAGAATACGAATTTAGAAAAAACAGTATCCCATTTGAACGTGAAAAACAATATGATATTCAATATAAAGATATTGTTTTAAAACATAAATTTTATGCTGATTTTGTTGTTTACGATGAAATCATTTTAGAAGTAAAAGCATCAAAAGAGATCGTAGATGAACACACCGCTCAAACTATTAATTATTTAAGACTTGCAGATAGTGACTTAGGGATTATTGTTAACTTTAATAAAAAGTCATTACAACATAAAAGAGTTATTCATTAACCTGATTTCAAAAATTCGTGGAATTAGTGAAATTCGTGGCAAAAGATAAAATATATACATGGAAACAGTTCAGGCAATAAAACAACGTTTTGAGATTATCGGGAATGACCCGAAATTAAACCGCGCCATTGAAAAAGCCATTCAGGTTGCACCTACTGACATTTCGGTAATGGTAACCGGGGAAAGTGGTGTTGGTAAAGAAAACATTCCAAGAATCATTCATTCGCTTTCCCATAGAAAGCATGGTAAATATATTGCGGTAAACTGTGGTGCCATTCCGGAAGGAACAATTGACAGTGAGCTTTTTGGTCACGAAAAAGGCGCTTTTACAGGAGCCACAAGCACGCGTGAAGGTTATTTTGAAGTGGCTGACGGCGGAACTATTTTCCTGGATGAAGTGGGTGAATTACCCTTAACAACCCAGGTTCGTTTACTGCGTGTACTTGAAAACGGAGAATTTATAAAAGTAGGTTCGTCCCAGGTTCAGAAAACAAATGTAAGGATCGTAGCCGCAACCAATGTCAATTTATTCAATGCCATCGAAAAAGGAAAATTCCGTGAGGATTTGTACTATCGCCTGACTACCGTAGAAATTACATTACCACCGCTGCGCGAAAGAAATGAAGACATTCATTTGTTGTTCCGTAAGTTTGTGGCCGATTTTGCACATAAATACAAAATGCCGCCCTTAAAACTGGACGATAATGCAGTGCAGCTGCTGCAAAAATTCAGATGGAACGGAAATATTCGTCAGTTGCGAAATGTAGCCGAACAAATTTCGGTTTTGGAGACCAATCGTGATATTTCCCTGGCCACCTTACAATCGTATTTACCAACTGAAGGAAGCAGTTTACCTTCTGTAATCAGCGATAAGAAAAAAGAAAGTGATTTCAGCACCGAAAGAGACATCTTGTATAAAGTTCTTTTTGACATGAAAAGTGATTTGAATGATTTGAAAAAACTCACTTTAGAGTTAATGAAAAACGGATCTTCAAAAGTACAGGATATTAATCCTAACCTGATTCAGAAAATATACGGTTCACAGGAAAATGAGAGCGAAATAGATTTTGAAGAAGAACAAGTAACAGCTGTGATGACTCCGGCAACCCGTGAAGACAATTATCACATACAGGATAACAATAATTATCTGGATGCTGAAACAATCGAGGAAGAAGAAATTTTACGCCTGGAACAAAAAGAAATCGAAATGATCAAAAAATCATTAGAGAAAAACAAGGGAAAACGCAAAGCAGCTGCCGATGAACTTGGGATCTCAGAACGAACTTTATATAGAAAAATCAAACAATTCGATTTATAAAAATAAATTAAATTCCAAAAAATAAATCCCAAATTCCAATCTGGTAAAACTTAAAATTCCAAAGTAGTATATTTGAAAAAAAATGTAACTAAGTCCAACACCAGAGAATTGCAACGCAATTCTTAAAATTGGAATTGGGGATTTAAAAAATTGGAATTTTCACCAAACATCTTATGAAAAAAATATATTCTTTATTCGCGTTAATAACCCTCTTTATGTTAAGCGGCTGTTCTGTTTATAATTTTACAGGAACAGGGAAAATTGATGCAAAAACGTTTCAGGTTAACTTCTTCCACAATAATGCCGATTTGATCGAACCGGGAATCGACAGGGATTTTACTTTGGCATTGCAGGATTTAATTCAGAATCAGACCAATCTAAACTTAGTCAGCAATGGCGGAGACCTGGTTTATGAAGGAGAAATTGTAGACTACAGAACTACTCCAATGACAGCAACTGCAGATCAGCAGGCCGCCCAAAACCGTCTAACGATTCGTATTATGGTACGATTTACCAATAAAAACAAGGAATCTGATAATTTCGAAAAAACATTTGAATTCTACAAAGATTATCCGGGAACCCAACAACTTGTAGGCTCTTCCCTGAATGCTGCCATTAAAGAGATTTACGACAGAATTACCCAGGATATTTTTAACGACTCACTAGCTAAATGGTAAAATATTGATTTGTAAAGCGGTTTTTCAAACGATTAAACAGTTAAACAAATAAACGATTAAACAAAAGAAGAAGAAATAATGAATGTAACTGATTATACACACCTAATAAACAAACCCGATGCTATTACTGAAAAGCAAACGGAAGCATTAGGCAATGTTCTGAATGAATTTCCTTATTTTCAAAGTGCTAGAGCATTGCGATTGAAAGGGCTTTACAATCAGAATAGTTTTAAGTATAATTATGCCTTAAAAGTTACTGCAGCCCATACTACAGACCGTTCCGTATTATTTGATTTTATCACTTCCGATACCTTTGTCTCTATTCAGAATGAATATTACGATCAAAAACTAAAGGATCTTTTGAATATTACCGTTTTTGAAAGTGAAATTGTAGTACCTGAAATCCCAAAGGTTCCTGAAATAAGAATTGATCCGATAGAACAATCTATTTTGTCTTCTATAAGAGAAGCCACAACAGTAGTTTTTGAAGAACAGAAAAAGCCAGTAGAAAAACCTGTTGATGTTGTAACTGAGCAACCTGTTTTAACTCCGGTCAAAGAAGAAACTCCAATTGTTATTGAAGAAACAATAGCAATCCAAGAAATCACTTTAGATTCTTTTGTAGAAACCGTTACTCCATCGGTAAAAGAAGAAGATCCAATTGTTGTTGAAGAACCAATAGTAGTAAAAGAAGTTACAATCGATTCTTTTGTCGAACAGCCTGTGGCTACTTCTGCAGAAGAAGAAATGCCAATCGTTACGGAAGAACCCGTAATAGTCGAAGAAATCACCATAGATTCTTTTGTGGAGCAACCTGTCTCTACTACTGTAGCAGAAGAAACTCTAGTCGTTACCGAAGAACCCATAATAATCGAAGAGATCACAATCGATTCTTTTGTGGAGCAACCTGTCTCCACTACTGTAGCAGAAGAAACTCCAGTCGTTACCGAAGAACCAGTAATAATCGAAGAGATCACCATTGATTCTTTTGTGGAGCAGCCTGTCTCTACTGCTGTAGAAAAAGAAAGCCCAATTGTTGTTGAAGAAACCGAAAAAACTACCGAAGTACGTGTTGAACCGATAGAAGCGTCTGTCTACAATTCTATAAAACAAGCTACAACAGTTGTTTTTGAAGATTTAAAAGAAGCTGAAACTTCTGAAACAGTAAAAAATGCGGAAGAAAATCTGGAAATCGGAAAACCTTTGGATTTTTCTGTTAATGAAAAACATTCTTTTCACGAATGGCTGCAACTGGCCCGAACAGAGCCAATTGACAGAACCAAAGAAGGTCCTGCAGAAAAAACAGAAACGGTAAAAGAAGCTGAAAAAACTCCCGAACCGTTAACCCAGCCTGTTGCAGAAGCAGAAGAAACGATCTCAATTGAAGAAGAAAAAAAGAAAAAAGCAGAGATTATTAATAAATTTATAGAAACGAATCCAAAAATTCCGCCTATAAAACCAACTGCAATTGTTCCAACGGTGATGCTTGACCCCAATAAAAACGAGGACAACTCCTATTTAATGACTGAAACTTTGGCAAGGGTATATCTGGAACAAAAAAAATACACAAAAGCAATACAAGCATATGAAATATTAATTTTGAAATATCCAGAAAAAATTAGTTTCTTTGCAGACCGTATTTCGGATATAAAGATTTTACAACAAAATAACAATAATAATTAAACAATGAGCACATTTTCAATTTTTTTAGTTTTAATCACAATAGTTTGCTTTCTATTGATTGTAGTAATCATGGTTCAAAACCCTAAAGGAGGCGGATTGTCTTCTACTATCAGCGGAACTCAAATGTTAGGTGGAGTGCAAAAAACAACAGACTTTTTAGATAAAAGTACCTGGACGTTGGCTACTATCCTTATTGCATTAATCTTACTTTCAAGTTTAAGCTTTACAGGATCATTAAGCGATACTGATTCTAAACTTATTGAAAAAACAGAAGCTCCGGCTACTACACCTGCAGCTCCGGTACAAGGAACTCCTGCTCCGGCAGCTCCGGCAGCAAAATAATATTTCTGATATAAAATTAAGATGCCAGCCTGTCAAAGCTGGCATTTTTTTTAGGAAAAAATGTCAGTTTTTTAAGCATGGCACAATTTCTGAAAGTTTAATGAACGTTAAAAAAGTATAACCTAATATAAAATAAAATTATGGCTTTAAATATTAAACCGCTTTCAGACCGCGTACTTATTGAGCCTGTAGCAGCTGAAACCAAAACTGCTTCAGGAATTTTCATTCCGGACACTGCCAAAGAGAAACCACAAAAAGGAACTGTAGTGGCCGTAGGAAATGGATCTAAAGATCACACTATGACCGTAAAAGTTGGCGATACTGTTTTATATGGTAAATATGCAGGAACAGAATTAAAACTGGAAGGTACTGATTATTTGATCATGCGTGAGGATGATATCTTAGCGATAATCTAAAAATTGCTGTAAGCTGTAGGCTTTAAGCTATAGGCTCCACCAAAAAGCTTAAAGCATATTGCCTAAAGCCTAAAGCAAATAAAGATTGCTGTAAGCTCTAAGCCGTAAGCTGTAGGCCCTAACAAAAAGCTTAAAGCATATTGCCTAAAGCCTAATGCAAAAAAGATTGCTGTAAGCTCTAAGCCGTAAGCTGTAGGCCTTAACAAAAAACTTAAAGCATATTGCCTAAAGCCTAAAGCAAAAAAGATTGCTGTAAGCTCTAAGCCGTAAGCTGTAGGCCTTAACAAAAAACTTAAAGCATATTGCCTAAAGCCTAAAGCAAAAAAGATTGCTGTAAGCTCTAAGCCGTAAGCTGTAGGCCTTAACAAAAAGCTTAAAGCATATTGCCTAAAGCCTAAAGCAAAAAAGATTGCTGTAAGCTCTAAGCCGTAAGCTGTAGGCCCTAACAAAAAGCTTAAAGCATATTGCCTAAAGCCTAATGCAAAAAAGAATGAGAGATTTTAAAAAATATGATATTTGGCAGCTAAGTCACTCTTTTACTTTAGAAATCTATAGACTGACCTCAACATTTCCAAAAGAAGAAATATATGGGCTAACAAGTCAGATTAGAAGAGCTTCTTCATCAATTCCTACTAATATCAGTGAGGGCTGTGGAAGAAATAGCGACAAAGAATTCAATCAATTTCTCAATATCGCTTTAGGTTCGGCCAATGAAACAGAATATCTCTTGATTTTAGCTAAAGATCTGCAATATTTAAATAATGAAATTGCACAAAATAATATAGAAGAAATCAACAGCATAAAAAGCAAAATTTACAAATTAAAACAAAAATTAATTCAGCAGTAGAAAGGCTTAAAGCCTAAAGCCTACTGCCTAAAGCAAATAAAAATGGCAAAAGATATAAAATTTGATATTGAAGCACGTGACGGATTAAAACGTGGTGTTGATGCATTAGCAAATGCTGTAAAAGTAACTCTTGGACCAAAAGGTCGTAACGTAATTATCGGAAAATCATTTGGTGGACCAACAGTTACTAAAGATGGAGTTTCGGTTGCAAAAGAAATCGAATTAAAAGACCCGTTAGAAAACATGGGCGCGCAAATGGTTAAGGAAGTTGCTTCTAAAACCAATGATTTAGCAGGAGACGGAACTACAACTGCGACAGTTTTAGCTCAGGCGATTGTAAAAGAAGGTTTGAAAAACGTTGCTGCAGGAGCAAATCCAATGGATTTGAAACGCGGTATTGATAAAGCCGTTGAAGCTATCGTTGCTGACCTGGCAAAACAAGCTAAAGTTGTTGGAAGTGATTCTGATAAAATCAAACAAATTGCTTCTATATCTGCAAACAATGACGAAGTGATTGGCGAACTAATCGCTACTGCTTTTACTAAAGTGGGTAAAGAAGGTGTAATCACTGTTGAAGAAGCTAAAGGAACAGATACTTACGTTGATGTTGTGGAAGGAATGCAGTTTGACAGAGGATATCTATCTCCATATTTCGTTACAAATCCGGAGAAAATGGAAGTTGAATTAGACTCTCCATACATCTTGTTATACGACAAAAAAGTATCTTCTTTAAAAGAATTACTACCAGTTTTAGAGCCGGTTGCACAATCAGGAAAACCATTATTGATTATTGCTGAAGATGTTGACGGAGAAGCGTTATCTACTTTAGTAGTAAATAAATTAAGAGGTGCTCTTAAAATTGCTGCTGTAAAAGCTCCTGGTTTTGGAGACAGAAGAAAAGCAATGTTGGAAGATATCGCTATTTTAACTGGTGGAACTGTAATTTCTGAAGAAAGAGGGTATACACTTGAAAACACTACTATCGAGATGTTAGGAACTGCAAAAAGAGTTTCTATCGATAAAGACAACACTACCATTGTAAGTGGTGCTGGTGAAGCTGATATCATCAAAAACAGAGTAAACCAAATTAAAGGTCAGATGGAAACGACAACATCTGATTATGATAAAGAAAAATTACAGGAACGTTTGGCTAAATTAGCCGGTGGTGTTGCTGTTCTTTATGTTGGTGCCGCTTCTGAAGTGGAAATGAAAGAGAAAAAAGACAGAGTTGACGATGCTTTACACGCAACCCGTGCTGCTGTTGAAGAAGGAATCGTTGCCGGTGGTGGTGTAGCTTTATTAAGAGCTAAATCTGCTTTGGCTGACTTAAAAGCTGACAACGCTGACGAGGCAACAGGAATTCAGATTGTAGCCCGTGCTGTTGAATCTCCATTAAGAACTATCGTTGAAAATGCAGGTCTTGAAGGTTCTGTAGTGGTAGCGAAAGTAGGTGAAGGTTCTGGTGATTTTGGATACAATGCCAAAACTGACGAATATGTAGACATGCTTAAAGCAGGTATTATCGATCCTAAAAAAGTAACTCGTGTAGCATTAGAAAATGCTGCCTCTGTTGCGGGAATGATCTTAACTACAGAGTGTGCCTTAATTGATATTAAAGAAGAAAACGCTGGCGGAATGCCAATGGGTGGCGGTATGCCGGGAATGATGTAATCGTTCTTCACTTCTTAAAATTTAAAACGCCGGATAGAGATTTCTATCTGGCGTTTTTTTTTGCCACACATTAAAAAGATAAAAAGGTTTTTCGCCACGAATTTCACGAATTTTCACGAATTATTTTTCTATTTATTGTGTATAAAAATTTATGGAAATTCGTGTAATTGCTTCGCCTATTCCCTTCGATCAATAGGGTCGTGGCAACCTTTTTAGCCACAGATCTAAAGATTTCCGCAGATTAATCCATTTAATCCGTTAATCTGTGGCAAACTTTTTTTTACATAACATTCGTGAAAATTCGTGCAATTCGTGGCAAACTTAACATTCCCTTTTTCATTAAAAAATCGTTTATCAATATCTTTGCGATTATATTAAAATCACAAAATGAGAAAATTCATTACTCACCTATTACTTCTTACATTCTTATTTCTTACCACTTTTTCCTATTCTCAAACCAATAAAGATACCTACGTAGTCTTAGTTTCTATGGACGGATTTCGTTGGGATTATGGTAAGCAATTTAATCTTCCGAATTTAAAACAAATTGCGAAAGAGGGTGTTCATGCAAAATCAATGAAACCTTCTTACCCCACTAAAACATTCCCCAATCATTATTCTATTGTAACAGGACTTTATCCGGACCATCATGGTATTATTAATAATGCTTTTTATGATGCTCAACTAAATGAGTCTTTTTCTTTATCATCGAATGCTAAAAATGATTCCCGTTTTTATGGCGGAAATCCAATTTGGAATGTTGCCGAACAACAAGGTGTAAAAGCAGCTTCTTTTTTCTGGCCGGGATCGGATACCGATCAGAAAAGACCTGGTATTTATAAGCCGTATGACGATAAAGTGCCTTACGGAACCCGAATCGATACCGTTCTAAAATGGCTGCAGCTTCCCGAAAAACAGCGTCCGCATCTGATCACCTTATACTTTGACCAGCCCGATCATACGGGACACAATTTTGGACCTCTTTCTCCTGAAAACAAAAAAGTAATCCTTCAGATGGATTCTATTATGGGACAATTGTCTGCCAGGCTGGATCAGTTGCCTATCGGAAAACAAATCAATTTAATCATTGTTTCCGATCATGGAATGGCCGATATCAGCAATACCAAAAAAGTGGCCCTTTTAGAGTATCTAAAACCTGAATGGTTAGGATACAAAACCGTTATTAATCCCATTATGAGTTTACAGGCAAAACCCGGCTGTACGGATTCCATTGCAGCAGCCTTAAAAAAAGTACCGCATATTAAATTCTGGAGAGCGGGAAAATTGCCCAAAAGATTGCACTATGGCACGAATCCGAGGGTGCAGGATTTTGTTATTGAAGCCGAAAAAGGATATAGTTTAGTAAATGATAAAGACCAAAAGATAAAAGGAGGAACACACGGTTACGACAATAAAAACAAAGACATGCAGGCTATTTTTTACGCAAAAGGTCCTGCTTTTAAAGTGAATAAGGAAGTCGGATCTTTTCAGAACGTTTCGGTTTATACTTTAATAGCCCATATCTTAGGATTGAAAATCGATGAAGTGGACGGAAAGTTCAGCGAAGTGGAGGGGTTAATTAGATAATTGGTCAATTAGATAATGAGATAATGTTTAAAATTTTCTAATTGATTAATTTTCTCATTATCTAATTATCTAATTCTTTAATTGACTACTTTATAAGTCGGATCTTCGATCACATTGACCTTTATAACTGCTTCGGCATTTTTGAGCAGCAGGATACAGTCAGGACTCAAATGTTGCAGTTCGATGATTTTGTTTAACTGACTGTATTTTTTCGTCAGATTATTCAAGGCCTCGATCGCAGACATATCGGCTATACGGCTTTCTTTAAAATCAATAATCACGTGATTGGGATCATTCTGAATATCGAATTTTTCCATAAAAGCAGCTATAGAACCAAAAAACAGAGGACCATAAATTTCGTAGTGTTTTACACCTTCATCATCCGTAAAATGTCTGGCGCGGATTCTTTTGGCACTTTCCCAGGCAAAAACCAAGGCCGAAATAATGACACCAATTAATACTGCCAAAGCCAGGTTGTGCAGCACAATTGTGATTAAGGCCACTATTATTCCAACAAAAATATCGTGTTTCGGCATCTTGTTTATAATCCTGAAACTTGCCCATTCGAACGTCGTTATGGCCACCATCATCATCACTCCAACCAAAGCCGCCATGGGTAACTTTCCAATTACCGGAGCTCCGAAAAGTATAATTATCAAAATAGTCAGTGCCGCGATTATTCCCGAAAGCCGGGCTCTGGAACCTGCCGAAAGATTGACCAGTGTCTGTGCAATCATCGGGCAGCCGCCCATTCCGAAGAAAAAACCGTTTAAGATATTCGAGCTTCCCTGAGCAATACATTCCCGATTGCTGTTCCCACGAGTTCCGGTTATTTCATCAACTAGATTTAAGGTCAGCAAACCTTCGGTTAGACCAACGGCCGCAACGATTACCGAATACGGAAATATTACTTTAAGCGTATCAAAAGAAAGAGGAATATTGGGAATATGAAAAGGAGGAAATCCGCCCTGAACAGAAGCAATATCTTCTACAGTTTTGGTATCGATATGGAACAAAAGCACAATAGCAAAAACGACCATTATAGCCACCAAAGAAGCCGGAACTGTTTTTGTGATTTTAGGAAAAAGGAGAACAATACCCACTGTCAAAGCGACCAAACCCAACATAATGTACAGCGGTGTGCCCTGCAGCCAGGAAACCTGTCCGTTTACAACTGTTTTAAATTGTTCCAGCTGTGACATAAAAATAACAACAGCAAGTCCGTTTACGAAACCAAACATGACGGGCTGCGGTACCAGTCTGATAAATTTACCGAGTTTAAAAAGCCCTATACAGATTTGCACCACACCACCAAGTGCGACGGCTGCAAAAACATATTCGATACCGTGTGATTTCATCAGGGCGATCAGAACAATCACTGTTGCTCCTGCCCCACCCGAGATCATTCCGGGTCTGCCGCCAAAAATAGCCGTAACCAAACCGGCAATAAAGGCAGCGTACAAACCTACCAGGGGAGGAAAACCAGCCAGAATCGCGAACGATAATGATTCGGGAATCATCGTCATGGCTACGGTTAGCCCCGCTAAAATTTCATTTTTATAATTAACCTTTTGCGAAAAGTCAAAGAGGGCGTATGCTTTTTTCATAAGAGCACAAATTTAAAAAATAATGTGCATAAACAGAAGAAACCTTTTCAATACTGAAAAAAGCCTGAAAATTATTATTTCAAAGGAACAGTTCTTTTAAAACTGATTCACTAATAACAATACAACGGAAAGAATAAAACTAATCATATAATCATTTGTTGAAAGCCTTTTGCTGGCTTGGATGTGACGTATTGTGAAGAAATTATGAAGTCAAAAGTAATATTAATCTTTTATATAAAAACGGGTATTTTCCCCTGATTTTGCTAAGGAAAAACACCTCCGAAATGCCGAAAAATATTTATATCTAAGGCACACAGATATAGCCCATACCATTTACACAGTCTCTTATAATACCCGATTTTTTGGGATATTTTTCTAAATAATTGCTAAATCTTACTACTTTGCCCTATTTTATTATAAATATGCCTTTTTAGGGCTGTTCAATTCCTTAATTGACCATTAATTTACTGTTTCAATTATTTTTAATTAAAACCATAAACTATGGCAATCGAAAATTTAAATTCCCTGCACTACACAGCACAGGAAAAAACTATTGTAGCAAACGCTCTGGCCACTATTGAAGGTTCTCTTGCCGCAAAATTCAAGAACCTTACACCCGAAGAACGAACGAAGTACGGTAGTGTAAACGAACAAAACAAACTTGTAATCAACAAGGTAAAAGATTTCAGAACCAATCAGCCTGCTTTGAGCAGTCCCGATATTGACTGGGTAGAATTTCAGAACGATGTTGACTCGAGAGAGTTTCTTCAGAGTATCATCATCCGTTTGGAAAGCCTGGCAGACAGCCTTAAAAACAATAAAATCCTGCATGATTACGATTGTTATCAGGCGGCACTTACCGATTATGATTTCAGTAAATACAAGGTAGGAACAAAGGCTGCAGGTTTTCAGGTGAAGGTAAACGAGCTGGCACAGTTCTTTAAAAAAACAACGCCAGTAAACGAAAATAAACCAAACGATCCTACTGTAAATAAAAAAGAATAACAAACAGCCTCTCCAGCGTAAAATCCGGAGAGGCTTTTTTATGGTAAAGATACTTTTGTGAGGTGCTGTCACCCATCGTTCGGGTTCTGACAGGCAGGATTGGCGTCCGGCAACGTATTTTTTGGCGTTAACAAACCCATCCGATACGTTCGGAACGCCTATTTTGGCCTCTTCAGGCACCTCTTTGGCGTCCCCCTGTGTGTAATTTGGCGTTCGAAGCGCCATTCGACAGCTCCGGAACGCCAATCATGACTGATCGAACGTATCCTTATACGCCGGGGAACGCCATTGATGATTGTTTTTGATAGTCCGGTAACTGATTTCACGTCATCGCTTCTTTATTAAACCTCACCGATGATGTTTTCACATTTGTTATTTTAACCCAAGGGAAAATCATCCTGCAAACAATACTCAACCGCAATATTTGTCATTTCGACCGAAGGGAGAAATCACACTCGTAATTCGACAAAGATTGGCGACGTTTAGTTACGGAGCTTCTCGTGTGATTTCTCCTTCGTCGAAATGACATATTATATCGAAATGACATTATAAAAAGCCCTGCAATTGCAGGGCTTTAAGTGGTATTTAGATGCTAAAAATTTAACTCGCTTTTAAGGCTGATGCCATACAGGCTTTCTGAATTTCCTCATCTGAAAACGGAGATAAGGTTTCGGCCAAAGATCTGCTGGTTCTTAAACAGCTCAGCATCTTTTGCCTTAATTCGAGATTGTTGCCGTACTCTGTATCGAGCAGTAATTCGAAAATTTCCTGTAAATACAGGGGTTGTTCTTTAAAATCGTCTTCAAAACATAGGTTTGAAACGAAATTGGCCACGGATGGCATTACATCAAGGTGTGATGCTTTTTGATTTTCTTTTGTCATACTAGAAAATATTAGATACACGAAACCCTCACCTTAGGTGTGACAAACAATCATAGGATTGAGTTAGTAGTCTTTCGGTTTAAACTACAGCACCATAGTAAAGGATTCGCTTATGTTAACTTAAAAATAAGTTTTTTAGGATTGCTCCTATGTATTGTTTGTCAAGGCAAACGTACAACTATAATTTTAATGAACCAAAAAAAAGATTAATACTACAAATCCTGAGAGAGTAAGGACAATTCTTATCCACAATATTGTCATTTCGACGTAAGGAGACCCGAGCGATAGCGAACAGACGAAGGAGAAATCACACGAGAAACTCCGTCCCTAAAAGTCGCCAATCTTTGTCGAATTACGAGTGTGATTTCTCCCTGCGGTCGAAATGACAGAACTGCACGACAAACAATACTTATCCGTAATATTTGTCATTTCGACGAAGGAGACCCGAGCGATAGCGAACAGACGAAGTAAATCACACGAGAAACTCCGTCCCTAAAAGTCGCCAATCTTTGTCGAATTACGAGTGTGATTTCTCCCTTCGGTCGAAATGACAGAACTGTACGATATACAATGCTTATCCACAATATTTGTCATTTCGACGAAGGAGAAATCTCCAATAGAAGCTCGACAAAGTTTTATACCCACTGAAATGGAGTTACTTGCGAAGATTTCTCGTTCGAAATGACAGAACTGCACGATACAATGGTTCTGATAACAAAAAAAGAGGATGCCAAAAAAATGACATCCTCTTTTCTTGGGCCATAACACACTAAATAAATTTAGTAGTACTCAATATCTCTTATCCATTTATATAAATTCTTTCCATTTACATTTTTAATTATTTCAATCCAGTTATTTTGATTGTCAAATTTATACAGAAAGGTAATATGGTATTTTTTCTTTTTTCCTTTTTCAAATGTTTCTTCTGAATAGTTTAGAACAGATATTTTGTCGTTCTTATACCTATACTCTTCAATCATTATAGCTTTAGAAATATTTTGATCACAACAATATTTTTTAGTTAGTCTATTAGAATTGTCCCATTCATAATAGGAATAGTTGGAATTTCCTTCTTTATAATGTTTTGTAATACTCGAAATATTATCATTTTTATATTCATAAATAGTTTCATTTGTTAGAACTGGGTTTTGATATTTTTCATCATCATATAGATTGAATCTTTGCTGTTTGGTAAGTCTATTTTTACTGTCATACTCATTTATTATATCTTTATAAGGCGTGATAATTGAATCATACACTCCATACGAAAAAGTTTTTTCATCTACTTTTCTCCAGGAATTGGGATCTTTATAGACTCTGTAAGCTAGTTTTCGATTTTCATTATACTGATATCTATATTCATCGATGACACCGTACTTATCATATTCTTTTAAAAGTATAATTTTCCCATCTTTAATTTTTTTATAAGTATGGGAAAACGAATTAGCATCTAAATTTTCAACAATAATATTTTCGTCATTATCATCAGTGTAATAATGATTTTCTGTTTTTACTGAGTATTTGGAAGAATCGATTGCACTTTTTAACCTCTCTTTTTCATCATACTTATATTTATAAGAATTTATAAAATTATCTTTTTTACCATACCAAATGTCTTTTACAACTCTTCGTTTCTTATCAAAGTATCGTTCATAATTTAAATAATAGCATCCTTGTGAAGAATACCAAATATTATGAAATTTAGAGATCGTTTCTTCAGGCCCCATAAAACCAGAATGCCCGTAATCGTCATAGTTTATTATTTGCGCATTTTCTGCCTTAGTTAAAAAAACCACTTTTTCATTTATCCTTTTTACATTACCATATAAACTATCTGACTTACCTTGTGACTGGACAGTACGAATTATTATTATTAGCAAAAAAATGGAGTATATTATCTTTCTTTTCATTTTAAATATCATTTTAATAAAAATCACTAAACTTTTACACTTAGGGATTTTTAGGTTTTCTTTATTTCATTGTTTTATCATAGCATAGATTTGAAAATCCATGCCATCGGATTCAACTGATTTTTAAAATTTATTATATTGCCAATCCACTTCATACTGTAATAAAGTATTTTGATCCGTTTTTTCTAAAACAAATATTCTAAAATACTTACAGAAATCTGTCGGAGGATACATAATCGGTCTTTTTAAATTCATCCTTTTTTCTTCTATTGTTTTCTTTTCTTTATAAAATTCAGATGCCTTTTTTTGCAGATTTTCAGGATTTTCAAGCTCATACTTTTTCAAATTATTTATCGCCAGAGTATCAATTTTATGTGCTTTTGAATTAAAAACAAAAGTCTGTCCACTCATGTAAAAATAAATCTTATCATTAGCTTCTTTTTTTTCATAACCATGCGCTGCGTTAAAAAACACATATTTAACAGGTTTTTTATATTTATTTCCTCCTTTATAAAAACTAAAAAAATCATCCTCTTTTGACTGTGAAAACATGACAAATGAGGTACTAATTAACAAGAGACAAAATATCTTTCTCATATCATTCGCAATTTGAAGGACCATTAAAAAAATTATCCTTGATTAAAATATTAATTATTTCTTTTTGTTTAGGAGTTAAATTATCCACACTGCTGACACTACCGTCCTTGCTTGTGAATATTAAGTTATAATACTAATAAGTTATGAACAAGTCTTCATCTCCTTTAATAATATAATCGAAGGAAATTATCTTATCATTTAGTAAAGAAAAATACATTATGGGCTTGTTTTTACTTACTAAAATAAAAATATTACCTGTTCTTCTTTCAAAAACAATTTTATCGCCTTTATAGTCATTGTATTTTATAACAGAGAAATCTGCAGGATCCAATAATGCCTTTTTTTCTGCCTTTATTTTTTTCAAATGTTTATCAAGAATTTTTACTCTGTCCGAAATAGAATACTTCGTATTATTGATTGGTTC
>NZ_WKKE01000026.1 GCF_009674775.1 Flavobacterium sp. LC2016-23
CGCAGTATTCAGTCGCAGTCGCAGTCGCAGTCTAGCTGAGACCGAGACTGCGACTGCGACTGCGACTGAATACTGCGACTAAAAACTGCTACAAATGCAGCTGGATCTTATACTTGTTGCAGATTTTCATGACCAAAAGCATGATCGTTGAAAAAACGAGACTCCAGATAATCCCCGGAATGCCTTCACGGAAATAGCCCGGAATAATATGAATTTCAAAAACTTTACAGAAATAATAAATAACGCCCGGTAAGATGTAAATTAACAGTGGGTTTGCCGCTGCAGGCATAAAGAAACCGCTCCATTTGGTCTGTTTCTTAATTTCCATCAGCCAATACAAAAAGTAAAACAGCACGGTACAAATGGCAGCCGAAAACATCGTCCAGGAAGGCGTTCCTTTTATTTTTGAGATTCCAAAATACGGTCGTAACAAATATCCGGTTACCAAAAACAATATTGCAAAACCGATCACGGGCCAATTGATTTTTGGAGTGACTTTTCGATCGAAAAACAATAACGAAATAATCACACCGGCAGTTACCACAGCAGCATGGGTTAAATGTCCGGCAATAAAACTAAGTACCGAATTTTGATGAATCAGTGATCCTTCGATTAAATTAAGTGAATTGGCAAAGACACAAATGATCAAAAACAAAATCATTGCCCCTAATTTTCCGCAAACCAGCCAGTAATACACTACTGTAAAAAGGTACGCCCAACCGATCAGTCCCAGAATGCCCCACCATTTTGGCGTCATACCAGTTGCTCCGGTATCCTGAACATATAAAAAATATAAGGCCACTAATACTAACATTCCGCCATATTGAAGCGTGTTTTTTAACCAGACCGGAAAATTTTTGGCATATTTATTCCAAATCGGAATTGGCATTGCATAGGCCAAAAGCCCCCAGAGAGCCGGAGTGATAATCATTTTTGAAGCATCATAGCCATATTCAGCATTCACCATAAAAACGCCAATAATGATTAAAGCCAAGGCTCTTTTTAACGTATGTGTCCAAATCGTTCTGGCACTATCACCTTTTAACAGTCGCGCATTGAATGCAAACGGAACCGACATTCCGACAATAAATAAAAATGCCGGAAAAACTACATCTACAAAAGTCATGGCATCTGCATCGGCCGGCATGTGTTTCATCCATTGTGGTACGTTTTTCACGCTTGCCAGCTCATTAACAAAAATCATTACAAAAATGGTAATTCCACGTAAAGCATCTATCGAAATAATCCTTTGATTGTATAAGTTTTCCTTTATTTTCATAAATTATTGCATTTTTAGTAACTTCAAATATAATATAATTACGAAATGAGAAGTTACATTGTTACCTTAATTTTGAGTGGTGAATTTCCGTTTAACAAATTCGCTAAAAACACATCCTTTTTTTTTTACTTTTGCGGCATGTTATCATTCTTTAAATCAAAACCGTTCCTGAAAGATCTTCTTTCCGATAATTATGTCGATATCCATTCGCATCTGTTACCGGGAATTGATGATGGCGCAAAAACTATAGCTGACACCCTAAAACTAGCAAGGTCTTTTGCCGAAATTGGCATTTCTCAATTTGTGACAACGCCACATATCAAACATCATTTCTGGGATAATTCGTCTGAGTCCATTAGGGCTAATCAGCTGGAAACTGCAATGGCATTAAAAGAAAATGGTATTCATACTCCCTTTCGGGCCGCTGCAGAATATTTCATGGACGACTGGTTTGAAAATCATTTTAAATCTGAAAAACTACTGACATTAAAAGACAATTATGTACTCGTAGAAATATCATACATTAGTCCGCCGGCAC
This sequence comes from Flavobacterium sp. LC2016-23, assembly GCF_009674775.1. GTDB lineage: Bacteria > Bacteroidota > Bacteroidia > Flavobacteriales > Flavobacteriaceae > Flavobacterium. The sequence continues at coordinate 1,818 of NZ_WKKE01000026.1, forward strand.
AATTACACAAAACACTTTTTGATTTGCAGGTAGCAGGTTACATTCCGGTTTTGGCACATCCGGAAAGGTATTTGTATTACCATCAAAACTTTGGTGAATACGAAAAACTAAAAAAGTCGGGTTGTTTGTTTCAATTGAACTTACTTGCGACAGTAGGCTATTATGGTACAGGAGTCACTAAAATTAGCGAAGAGTTATTGAAAAAAGGAATGTATGATTTTGCAGGCTCTGACGTGCATCATCACAACCATATTAAGGAATTGAACAAAAAAATAAAGATAAAGAGTGTTTCTGCCTTAAAGGAAGTTATTGCAAACAATCAATTTTTCAAATTTTAGCTAGTAGGCGTTCTCTTCTCCTTTAAAAATATTGATAATCGTTCTGACAATAATTTTCATATCCAAAAGCAGACTCCAGTTTTCGATGTACCAAATGTCGTAATCGACTCTGTTTTCCATGTCGATAAGTTCTTTCGTTTCGCCACGATAGCCATTCACCTGTGCCCAGCCTGTAATCCCGGGTTTTGCATATTGTCGCACTAAATAATTGTTGATCAGCTCACTATATTCTTTTGCCAGATTGACCATGTGCGGTCTTGGTCCGACGACCGACATATCTCCCCAAAAAACATTAAAAAACTGTGGCAATTCGTCTATACTTGTTTTGCGGATAAAAGCACCAAATTTGGTAATCCTTCTATCTCCTTTCCCTGCTTGTTTGTTGTGCGCCAAATCATTGACATACATGCTTCTGAATTTAAAGCACATAAAAGAACGGTTGTCCCTGCCCGAACGTTCCTGTTTGAAAAAAACCGGCCCACGGGATTCTATTTTAATTATGAGGGCAACTATTGGCAAAAGCCACGGAAAAATCAATAAAATAACCCCAAGCGAAAAACAAATATCAAATACCTTTTTGATAAGCCTGTTGGAAGCAAATTCCAAAGGTTCAGGGCGTAGCATAAGAACAGGAGTATTTCCATAAAACGTGACCTCAACTTTGCTTGATTTGGTGTACAATTGAAAATCAGGAATAAACTTGATACGAATCATGTTTTGTTCGCATATTTTCGTGAGCTTATTGATTACTTCAATTTTATCAATGTGAAGTGCCACATACATCTCGTCAATTTTTTCCTCAATGATAAAGCTCTCAATACGATCAAATCCACCTAAAAGCGGGCCTGAAAAACCGGGAGAGATCGCTTCTTTTTCATCAAAAAAACCTAAAAAACGGTAGCCGTACGTCAAATCCTTAGCCAGTATTCTTCGCATTCTTTCCCCTGTATCATTAGCCCCAACAATAATTATTTTTTTAAAATTAAATCCATTGGCTCTGATTTCTTTTAAAAGCTTCATTAATACATAACGCGAAATCATAATCAGCAAAAAGAAAAACAGGTAAAAATACAATAAGCGAAGCCTTGAAATATCTCCATATTTTAAAAAAACAACAAAAATTGCCACCAGTGCGGCATGGATCACAATTTTATTAATGGTTCTTTTAAATATCGATTCGATACGTTCAATTCGTATTATTCGATACGAATTCCGATGAAGCAATAAACCAATCCAGATTAAATTCATCAGTAAGGCAATCGTTTTTTCCTCTTTTAACAAAAGTTCCTTCAAATCTCCAAATCTCGCCAGTGCTGACAGATTTATTGCTACATTTAACAATAAAATATCCAAACAGACAAACAAAATTTTGAAGTAGCGGGAAAAACGGTAATGTGATATTTTTTGAGAAATTTTCATATTTGGGGGGAACTATCCTCAATACTTTTTTAGACTAAAATTCTGATCTAAGCAATGATGGTGCAAAATAACATTTAAATTGTATTTTTTGGTGTTATTTTAAAATCAATTTATTTTAAAATTTTACTTTTAACCCATTTGAATCCAAAACACCTGCAATGCTAAAATTCTTTTTATTATTTATACTCACAACATCCCTTTCGTATGCTCAGATTTCCGGCTGTACAGACCCGCTTGCTAAGAATTACAATCCGGCCGCCACACTTAACGACGGAAGTTGCCAGTATAAATCTTTAAAAATAAAACCGGAGTATTCCATTCGGTTAAGTGATTCCTTAAAAGAAACTTCCGGATTAATTGCCTTTAACGGTTTGTTATGGTCACACAATGATGATCACGATACCACACTTTACGGATTGGATTCTTTGGGAAAAATCAAAAAAAAAGTCATTCTCAACACTGTAAACCACGACTGGGAAGAAATTTCACAGGATAGTAGCCATTTGTACGTTGGTGATTTTGGAAATAATTTCAGGGGAAACCGAGTGGATCTGCATATTTTAAAAATTGAAAAAAAATCTTTTTTAGAAGGAGTTCCTAAAATGGATACGATTTCATTCTCCTATTCTGACCAAACCGATTTTAGTGCCCAAAAAGGAAACACGACCAATTTTGACTGTGAAGCTTTTATTGCCACCAGAGACAGCATTTATTTATTTTCCAAACAATGGACTTCTTCCCAAACCAGCATTTATGTTTTACCCAATCAACCCGGAAAACAGATTGCGCAATACAAAGAAACCCTTAATACAGAAGGTTTGGTCACCGGAGCCACTTATCTGGAATCAAAAAAACGGATTGTCCTTTGTGGGTATTCCAAAACAGGGAAAACTTTTTTATATCTTTTGTATGATTTTAAAGACCATAATTTCTTAACCGGAAACAAAAGGAAAATTGATCTCAATCTTCCTTTTCATCAGATTGAAGGTATTGCAACACGCGACGGTCTTCATTATTATGTAACGAATGAAAGCCTGGTCCGGAAACCAATTCTGAATGTTCCGCAGCAAATTCATTATTTTGATTTGAGTGCCTTATTGAATTCCGATACCGACAAATAATTCACAAATCGAAATACTATAAGCTTAGTATTACAAAAACACATTTACATGAATTTTTTTTTATCTTTGAAATTCATACTTTTTCATCCAAATGGCTTTATCTTTGAGCCTTCATAAAATTGATATTCATTATGGAACAAAAAATACATCAGGGAAGAAACGTAAAACGTTTCAGAGAAATGCTTGGAATCAAACAAGAGGCATTGGCTTTTGATTTGGGAAATGACTGGAATCAGAAGAAAATTTCTATACTGGAGCAAAAAGAAGAAATTGAAGAGGATATACTGAATCAAATCTCACATACATTAAAAATTCCTGTGGAAGCTTTTCGAAATTTTGATGAGGAGCAAGCGGTGAATATTATTTCGAATACTTTCGGAGACAATACTTCTGTTGGTGAAAATGCTTGTGTTGGAAATTCTAATTCCACATTCAACTTCAATCCAATCGCAGAGTTAAAAAAAATTCACGATGAAAAAATTGATTTATACGAGCGTATGCTGAAAGAGAAAGATGAAATGATGGAACAACTTAAAAAATTAATCAATAAATAATTGCCTAATAATTATTCACAAGACATAGTAATACACAAAGAGACTTTCGAGTCTCTTTTTTGGTTTTGGGAATTAACCTTTCTTGTGTCTTATTGGAAAAGGCTTGAAAAGAATTTATCAGCTATCGTTGACCTTATCCGGGGCATTGGGATTCCATCTGCATAAATAATTCGCAAATCGCAATATAATAACTTACTTTTGCAAAAAAGTTGTGATTTGTAAAACCTTCATAACTTATAATTTATAACTCATAATTTACAAAGTGAATTACTTATCTGTAGAAAATATATCGAAGTCGTTTGGGGAAAGAACCTTATTTGACAACATCTCATTCGGAATCAATAAAGACCAAAAGATTGCTTTTATTGCCAAAAATGGTTCTGGAAAAACAACCATCATGAGCATTATTAACGGTTTGGACGAACCGGACACCGGTCAGGTCGTTTTACGAAAAGGAATCCGCATGGCTTTTCTTTCGCAGGACAACAATCTTCAGGAAGAACTGACGATCGAAGAAAGTATTTTCGCTTCAGATAATGAGACACTTAAAGTAATTGAAGCCTACGAAAAAGCATTAGAAAATCCGGATGACGAAGAAGCCTACCAAAAAGCTTTTGACGGAATGGATCAGCACAATGCATGGGATTTTGAAACCCAATACAAACAGATTTTATTCAAATTAAAACTCGAAGATTTTAAATTAAAAGTAAAAAATCTTTCCGGTGGACAAAAGAAGCGTCTTTCTTTGGCCATCATATTGATCAATCGTCCTGATTTATTGATTCTGGATGAGCCAACCAACCACTTAGATCTGGAGATGATCGAATGGCTTGAAAGTTATTTTTCCAAAGAAAACATAACGTTGTTCATGGTGACGCACGACCGTTTCTTTTTAGAGCGTGTTTGTAACGAAATCATTGAATTGGATAACGGAAAATTATACCAGTACAAAGGAAATTACTCGTATTATTTAGAGAAAAAAGAAGAACGAATTACGTCTGAAAACGCGAGTGTTGACAAAGCTAAAAACTTATTCGTAAAAGAACTGGAATGGATGCGCCGTCAGCCAAAAGCGAGAACGACTAAGTCAAAATCGCGTCAGGATGATTTTTATGTAATCAAGGAAAAAGCACAAAGCCGTCGTCAGGAAAACAAAGTCGAGCTTGAAATCAATATGGAACGTATGGGAAGCAAGATTATTGAGCTTCACAAAATCTCCAAAAAATTTAAAGACCACGTCATTCTGGATCAGTTTAGTTTTGATTTCCAGCGTGGCGCACGTATCGGAATCATTGGTAAAAACGGAACCGGGAAATCAACCTTCCTGAACCTTCTTACCGGAACACTTCCGCTGGATAGTGGACGCGTAGTCAAAGGCGAAACGATAAAAATTGGTTATTACACCCAAAGCGGAATCAACCCGAAACCGAATCAGCGTGTGATTGATATTATAAAAGAATACGGTGAATTTATTCCGCTTGCGAAAGGCAGAATGATTTCGGCTTCACAATTGCTGGAACGTTTTCTTTTTGATGCTAAAAAACAATATGATTTTGTAGAAAAATTAAGTGGTGGAGAATTAAAACGTCTGTATTTATGTACCGTTTTGATTCAGAATCCAAACTTCCTGATTCTCGATGAGCCAACCAACGATTTGGATATTGTAACGCTAAACGTTTTAGAGAGTTTCCTTTTGGATTACCCTGGCTGTTTGCTTGTGGTATCGCACGACCGTTATTTCATGGATAAAATTGTCGATCATTTATTTGTTTTCAGAGGAAACGGTGAAATCGAGAATTTCCCGGGAAACTATTCTGATTTCAGAGCCTATGAAGATAGTGCCGATGTAGCGCAAAAAGAAGAAAACAAAGCAGAAAAGAAAGACTGGAAACAAAATAATCCGACAGGAAATCTGACTTTCAATGAGCAAAAAGAATATCAAAAACTGGAAAGAGAAATTAAAGATTTGGAAATTGACAAAACCAAAATCGAACAATTATTCTCTGACGGAAAAGTAGCCGACGCCGATATCGAGAAAAAAGCAAACGAACTGCAAAATATCATCAACAAAATAGACCAGAAAGAAGAGCGTTGGTTTGAGCTTTCTGCGAAGATTGAAGGGTAGTTTTTAGTATTCAGTCGCAGTTTTCAGTTTTCAGTGAATTGTCGAAATTCTTTGGGTTAAAAATTAAAAAAAAAACCATAACAAAAAAACATTTTGTTATGGTTTTTTTATGTTGAAACCCGCTGAAAACTGCCACTGCGACTGAAAACTGAAAACTGCGACTGAGACTAAACAATACACCCAAATTTCCCGGGATTGTTTATCATGTAGTTAATCAGCCTTCCGATTTCTATGCTTTTATAATTTAAATTATCAAATGTATTTTTACTGATGTAGTTGCATTGTAGCGAAAATTCCAGCCAGACATTCGTCTCAGAATTTTCCGCATCACTATCGGTCAACTTGCTTATAAAATGATTTATATATCTTCTCTTTCTATAGGATTCAGAAATATTAGCACTTACACTTCTTGAGGAACGACGTATTTGATCCGTAAGAGAATATTTTTCTTCAGATGGAAATGATTTTGATATTTCAAATATTTCCATTGCAAGCTCAAATGATTTTTTATAAGCCAGTAATTCCTTAAAATCCATGAATTTAATTTTTCACAATGATAATAAAAAAATAAGAAAAAACCTTCTTTTTACTAAAAATAAAGACCGAGACTGAGACCGAGACTGCGACTAACCCCCTACCACGGAATCGGATTATAATCCTTCAAAAACTTCCCGCACCAGTGTTTTCCTGTATTGATTCCGTCGAACAAAGGATCCATAACTCTTGCCGCACCGTCTACAATATCCAATGGCGGCTGAAAATCTTCCAATTCCTGTTTCTTTTTGGCCAGTTCGGCAGGATCTTCATCGGTTACCCAGCCGGTATCGACAGCATTCATAAAAATACCATGTTTCGCCAGCGTTCCCGAAGAAGTATGGGTCAGCATGTTCAAAGCAGCCTTCGCCATATTGGTATGTGGATGGCGGTCTTCCTTAAAAAAGCGGTGGAATTTCCCCTCCATTGCCGAAACATTTATAATGTGTTTTTTTCCGGTATTGTCTTTCTTCATGACTTCCGAAAGGCGGTTACAGAGCACAAAAGGAGCCACTGAATTGACCAATTGCACCTCAATCATTTCCGTCGTTTCGATTTGTCCCAATCTCAAACGCCAGCTGTTTGTTTTCCGCAAATCTACCTGCTGTAAATCGGCATCGAGTTCTCCTTCCGGAAAAACTTCGTTTGCCACCAGGGCATTATCAAAAGAATACGGAATCTGCGATAATTTGGCCGAAGCACGTAACCCAATTCCCGGTTCAGGTCCGTGCCAGGTCACCGGCATATTTTGGTTTGAAGAAGCTCCGCTTGTCAGGATTTTTAATTCATCGAGACAATTGATATGATCCAGTAACAATTCCTGAGCCTGTTTTGGCAAAGAAGCAATGGAACGCTCCTCATTTTCCATTAAATGCGTATAAAAACCCGCAGGACGTCTCACCGTCTGGGCCGCATTATTGATCAAAATATCCAGTCGCTCGTATTTTTGTTCGATAAAATTGCAGAAAATTTCCACACTTGGAATATGTCGTAAATCCAGTCCATGAATTTTCAACCGATGCCCCCATTCCATAAAATCGTCTTCTTTAGAAAAACGCAGGGCAGAGTCCACAGGAAAACGGGTGGTTGCAATCACAGTTGCCCCGCCGCGTAAAAGCATCAGCGTAATGTGATACCCAATTTTTAAACGGGAACCGGTAATTACAGCAATCTGTCCTTTTACATCAGCCGTCTGAAAACGTTTGGCATAATTAAAATCACCACAGTCGGTACACATCGTATCATAAAAATGGTGCATTTTAGTAAAGCCCGTTTTACAGACATAACAGTTTCTGGGTGTTTCTAATTCTAATTGTTCTTTATGATCCAGATCATTAAAAGCCAATAATTTGGGAGCCACAAACACACTTGCTTCACGCGCATGACGTATTCCGGTTTCTTTGCGGGCCGTTTTGTCTTTCTTTTCCATTTTGCGTTTTGCCGCTTGTTTCCCATCCTTAATTCTTCTGGAAAACTCACCACGATCCGGTCTGGAGAACATTCCTGCCTCTTTGATCAACGCGATTCGCTGTTCTTTCGGAATATCAAATATCTGATTGGTATCGGTATTCAATTGTGCCAGGATGGCAATGCATCGCTCAATTTCTTCCGGAGTTATTATATTCCTGTCTTCTGATTCTTCCTTCAGCATCATAAAATGTGTATTATTTCAAGGCCGCAAATATACTCTTTTAACAGTGCAATACACTTCTTAAAACCTATTGGCTTTTGGGTATTCTCTTTCGTATTTGTATCTTCGTCGCCACTTTGTAACTGTTGCTATGCTATTTCAGATAAAATCATATTTAAAATTTCTTTGGAACTCCAAAAACGAACATGCCGTTCATTCTCCGTTTGTATTTCATTTACTAACGAAATGTTTTTACGACAAAAAAGCAAAGCCGGAATATGCAATTCTGAAAAAGTACAGGAAATCACTTTTGGAAAATAAAAACGTTATTGAAGTAACCGATTTTGGTGCCGGTTCGAAAGTTTTTAAATCGAATACCAGGCAAATTGCAAAAATTGCAAAAACAGCCGGAATATCTCCAAAACGTGCCGAATTATTATTTCGTGTCGTTCGCTATTTTCAGCCGAATACTATTTTAGAAATCGGAACCTCATTGGGTTTGGCCACTTCTGCCCTGGCGTTAGGCAATCTAAACGCAAAAGTAATTACGTTAGAAGGCTGTCCGCAAACTGCAAATCAATCTCAATTACAACTGCAAAAATTTAATTTCAATAATGTCAATTCAGTTATAACAGAATTCGAAAAGTATTTGCAAGAGATCAAACTGAGACTGAAAACTGAGACTGAAAACTTTGAACTAATCTATTTTGACGGCAATCATTCTAAAAAAGCGACTCTCGCCTATTTTGAACTTTTATTACCAACTATAACCAATGATTGTGTCTGGATTTTCGATGATATTCACTGGTCTGCTGAAATGGAAGAAGCCTGGGGAATTATTAAAAATCATCCAAAAGTAAAAGTAACGATCGATACATTTCAATGGGGATTCGTTTTTTTCAGGCGAGAACAGAAAAAAGAACATTTTATCATCAGGGCATAAAAAAAATGACAACCATTTCTGATTGTCATTTCTTTACTTATTACAATTTTTTTTTACTTTTTAGCAGCTGCTGTTTCTTCAGATTTAGCTCCCATTCTGTTAAGCGTATACATTGGTGCAAATTTCAATTTCAAACCTGCAATTTTTCTGTTATCTGAAGAGGTAAGACCTTCTTTTTCAACTGTATTTTTACGGCTGTCAAGTGCTTCGTACATCAATTTAATTTCATCCCAGTCTTCACGAGAATAACTGTCTTTGTTATTTTCTACTGTATGAACAAATTGTTGGTACACACTATGAATATTTTGAGCATTTACCCAGTTAAAACTCATGTCTTCACCTATTTTTCCTTCACCAAATAATGCATTACGCAATTGTTGTTTAGGACTTGGTGCGGGCGGTGCTAAAACTTTCGTCATTTCATTTTTAAACTCTTCGTATTTAACTTTACTTGTGTTTATTTTTTCTGTTTCTGCTGTATTGTCTTTAATATCGGCAAGAGCCAACTGTGCATTTTCTGCTCTTCTGTTGTATTCAGCATCTACATCTTTCCAGTCTGCTTTCAGATCATCTGCTGCAACATTCTTTACTGAATCGACATAGGTCACATAAGCGTCGATTGTCTTTTTCGCATTTTCCTGTTTTTCATCCTTACATGATGTGAAGCTTAAAGCTATTAATGCAATACCCGATACAATTTGTATATTTCTCATAATTTTGATTATTTAAATGTTATAGAGCAAATATAGTTAAAAAATTGAATAATCATAAATTATTTTGAATAATTTAATATTAATTTTAAATATAATTTAATTAAAAATTAAAAATATGATAATTATGTAAAAATAAATCAGAATCATATAACAAGGATTTTTTAAATGTTTTATAATTTTTAAGAAACAGGAAAATCAAGCCGGTAAATACAATTTTGTAACAAAAATCAATTAAAGACTACTTATCGATTATTGAAAAGTGTTTTGTACTTTTAAAACCAAAATTGTAAAACGAAATGGCAAATCCATTAATTAAAATAACGGACATCAAACGAGACTTTGTTCTGGGCAACGAAATTGTTTATGTCTTAAAAGGTATTGATTTAGAAATAAACAAAGGCGAGTATGTAGCTTTAATGGGCCCTTCGGGATCCGGAAAATCGACTTTAATGAATTTGCTTGGATGTCTCGATACGCCAACATCCGGACATTATGTTTTAAACGGAAAGGATGTAAGCCAGATGCGTGATGATGAACTGGCAGAAATCAGAAACAAAGAAATTGGTTTCGTTTTTCAGACCTTCAACCTTTTGCCGCGAACTACCGCTTTAGATAATGTAGCTTTACCTATGATATATGCAGGACATTCTAAATCGGAACGTGTCTTACGTGCCACAGAAGTGCTGAAACAGGTAAATCTTGCCGACAGAATGGACCATCAGCCGAATCAGCTTTCGGGAGGACAAAGACAACGTGTGGCCATTGCCCGTGCTCTGGTCAACAAACCTTCCATAATCCTGGCCGACGAACCAACCGGAAACTTAGACAGTAAGACTTCCGTAGAAATCATGAAACTCTTCGGAGACATTCATGCACTGGGAAATACCGTTATTCTCGTAACACACGAAGAAGATATTGCTGCCTACGCACACCGTATTATCCGATTACGCGATGGTTTAATTGAAAGTGATACCACAAAATAATTTCTAAATAGTTGAAATCGTTTATTTGTTGAATCGTTTAATCGGGAAACTATTTACCTGTTATTTGGGTAACCGTTTAATAAGGAAAGGGGAAAACTTAGTTCCTCAGCAACTTAGAATCTTAGCATCTTAAAAAAAAATGAAAGTATATACAAAAACCGGAGATAAAGGAACAACCGCCCTCTTTGGAGGCGACCGTGTTCCCAAAGATCACATCAGAATTGACAGTTACGGAACTGTTGATGAACTGAACTCTTATATAGGACTAATACGCGATCAGGAAATTGATCTCCATTATAAAACGATTTTAATTGAAATTCAGGATCGTTTATTTACGGTAGGCGCCATTTTGGCAACTCCTGCAGAAAAAGAAGTGCTCAAAAATGGTCAACTCAGGTTAAAAAACCTGGGAATAATTGATTCCGATATTGAATTATTGGAAAATGAGATTGATAAAATGGAAGAAAGTCTTCCGCAAATGACGCATTTCGTTTTACCGGGCGGACACCCAACCGTGTCACATTGTCATATTGCAAGATGTATTTGCCGCCGAGCAGAGCGTTTGGCAGTACATTTAAGCCATAATGAACACGTACCCGAAATTGCCATACAGTACCTAAACCGACTTTCTGACTACCTTTTTGTCTTGGCACGGAAGTTGTCCTCTGACTTAAAAGCGGAGGAAGTGAAATGGATTCCGAGGAAGTAAACAGTCGCAGTTTTCAGTTTTTCAGACTGCAAACCAGCACCAAAAACTGAATACTAAAAAGTACAGTAATTAGAGCCAAATTTCAATTTTAAGACTGAAAACTGGCACTGAAAACTGAATACTAGTAAAGACGTTCTTAAATTTTCTTAAAATAAATCAAAATTTACTTGTCTTTTTCAGTAAAAAATTTATTTTTGCACAAACTAAACAGATAACAGATGTATTGGACATTAGAATTAGCATCTTATTTAAGTGATGCGCCATGGCCTGCTAACAAAGATGAACTTATAGACTACGCTATTAGAGCTGGTGCTCCATTAGAAGTAGTAGAAAACCTTCAGTCTATTGAAGATGAAGGAGAGATATATGAATCAATGGAAGAAATTTGGCCTGATTATCCAACAGACGAAGATTATCTTTGGAATGAGGATGAATATTAAAAAATAAACCAAAGGAAAAAGTCTCATCACAGAGGCTTTTTTTTTGGTTCAAATACACATTTACATAATATAGAAATACAATAAATCATGAGTTTCATAAACAGTATTATTAAAGTCTTTGTAGGTGACAAGTCACAGAAAGATGTCAAAGCTTTACAACCTTATTTAAATAAAATTAAAACATTCGAAACCAGCTTAATGAGTTTGTCTCATGACGAATTGAGAGCCAGAACCGTATATTTTAAAGACAGAATTAAAGAAGCCAGAGCTGACAAAGATGCTAAAATTGCTTCGCTTAAAGCAGAAGTTGAAAACATCGAAGACATTGACAAAAGAGAAGATCTTTATGATGCTATTGATGCTCTTGAAAAAGAGGCTTATGAAATCTCAGAGAAAACTTTATTAGAAATTCTTCCTGAAGCATTTTCTGTTGTTAAAGAAACGGCACGCCGTTTTAAAGACAATTCTTTTATTGAAGTGACTGCTACAGCAAAAGACAGAGAATTTTCTGCAACAAAATCATACGTTACCATAGAAGGTGACAAAGCTACATGGGCTAATAAATGGAATGCTGCCGGTAAAGAAATTACCTGGGACATGATTCATTATGATGTTCAGTTAATTGGCGGAATGGTTTTGCACGAAGGTAAAGTTGCCGAAATGCAAACGGGGGAAGGTAAAACGCTGGTGGCTACACTTCCGCTTTACTTAAACGCTTTGACCGGAAACGGAGTGCATCTGGTAACTGTGAATGATTATCTGGCAAAACGTGATAGTACATGGAAAGCACCATTGTTCGAATTTCACGGTTTAACTGTAGATTGTATCGACAATCACCAGCCAAGTACAGAACAAAGAAAAAAAGCCTACGACGCCGATATCACTTACGGAACCAACAACGAATTTGGTTTTGACTACTTAAGAGATAACATGGCACATTCGCCAAGCGACTTAGTACAAAGAAAACACAATTATGCCATTGTCGATGAGGTCGATTCTGTATTGATTGATGATGCAAGAACACCACTTATTATTTCAGGACCGGTTCCTCAGGGAGATCGTCATGAATTTAATGAATTAAAACCGAAAATCGAAAACTTAGTGGCGCAGCAACGTCAGTTAGCAAACGGTTTTTTGTCTGAAGCAAAAAAATTAATCAAAGAAGGAAACACCAAAGAAGGCGGATTCTTATTATTAAGAGCGTACAGAAGTTTACCTAAAAACAAAGCATTAATTAAATTTTTGAGTGAAGAAGGAATCAAACAATTGCTTCAAAAAACCGAAAATCAATACATGCAGGATAACAATCGCGAAATGCATAAAGTCGATGAGGCTTTGTATTTTGTAATTGAAGAAAAAAACAATCAGGTTGAATTGACTGATAACGGTATCCAATACCTTTCAGGAGATACAGATGCTGACTTTTTCGTACTTCCGGATATTGGAACTGAAATTGCAGCAATCGAAAAACAAAAATTAGACAAAGACGCTGAAGCGGAAGCAAGAGAAAAATTATTCCAGGATTTTGGCGTAAAAAGCGAGCGTATCCATACGTTAACGCAACTTTTAAAAGCGTACGCTTTGTTTGAAAAAGATGTTGAGTATGTGATCATGGACAACAAAATTATGATTGTCGATGAGCAAACCGGTCGTATCATGGATGGTCGTCGCTATTCTGACGGTTTACACCAGGCGATTGAAGCAAAAGAAAATGTAAAAATCGAAGCTGCCACGCAAACTTTTGCCACCGTTACATTACAGAATTATTTCAGAATGTACAGCAAATTGGGTGGTATGACAGGTACGGCCGTTACAGAAGCCGGAGAGTTATGGCAGATTTACAAACTGGATGTTGTTGAAATTCCAACCAACCGTCCAATTTCAAGACAAGACAAAGAAGATTATATCTACAAAACAACACGTGAGAAATTCAACGCTGTAATTGAAGATGTAACAGAATTATCAAATGCAGGAAGACCTGTTTTAATTGGAACAACTTCTGTAGAGATATCAGAATTATTAAGCCGAATGTTGAAAATGAGAGGCGTTACCCATAACGTTTTGAATGCTAAAATGCACAAACAAGAGGCGCAGATTGTAGAAGAAGCAGGTAAAGCCGGAGTCGTAACCATTGCCACAAACATGGCTGGTCGTGGTACCGATATTAAATTATCACCGGAAGTAAAAGCTGCCGGAGGTTTAGCAATCGTGGGTACAGAGCGTCATGATTCCCGTCGTGTAGACAGACAGTTACGTGGTCGTGCAGGACGTCAGGGAGATCCGGGAAGTTCTCAGTTTTATGTTTCTCTTGAAGATAACCTTATGCGTTTATTTGGTTCTGAAAGAGTTGCAAAAGTGATGGACAGAATGGGACTTCAGGAAGGGGAAGTGATCCAGCATTCGATGATGACCAAATCTATCGAGCGTGCTCAGAAAAAAGTAGAAGAAAATAACTTTGGTGTTCGTAAGCGTTTATTAGAATATGATGACGTTATGAACTCACAACGTGAGGTAGTTTACAAACGTCGTCGTCACGCCTTATTTGGTGAGCGTCTGAAACTGGATATCGCCAACATGCTTTACGATACCTGCGAATTAATCGTAAGCCAGAACAAAGCTGCAAATGATTTTAAAACCTTTGATTTTGATTTAATTCGTTATTTCGGAATTACCTCTCCAATTGCTGAAGCTGATTTTACGAAATTAACTGATATTGAAATTACAGGAAAAGTATACAAAGAAGCTTTGGCATTCTATACAGAGAAAACAGAAAGAAGCGCAAGAGAAGCTTTCCCTATCATCAAAGGAGTTTATGAAGAGCCAAACAATCATTTTGAGCGTATTGTAGTTCCGTTTACAGATGGAATAAAAACACTGAATGTGGTTACGGACCTGAAAAAAGCATACGATAGCGAAGGAGCGCAATTAATTGCTGATTTCGAGAAAAACATTACTTTATCTATTGTAGATGAGGCGTGGAAAAAACACTTGCGTAAAATGGACGAATTGAAACAATCTGTTCAGTTAGCCGTTCACGAACAAAAAGATCCGCTGCTTATCTACAAATTAGAAGCTTTTAATTTGTTCAGAGGGATGTTAGACAACGTAAACAAAGAGGTAATTTCATTCTTATTCAAAGGTGATTTACCGGCTCAGAACGTTCCTGAAATTCACGAAGCAAAAGAAGTTCGTCAAAAAGAAAACTTCAAATTAAGCAAAGATGAAATCGTTAACAGCGAAGACATCAACCGCGAAGCAGGCGAAACGCAACAACGTCAGGTTACGGAAACAATCGTAAGAGATATGCCAAAAATTAACCGTAATGATACTGTAACAGTTCAGGAAGTTGCTACCGGTAAAACCGAAACAATGAAATTCAAAAAAGCAGAAACCCTATTGGCGTCAGGTGCCTGGGTTCTTGTTAAGGAATAATTTTCAGTATACAGTCTCAGTTTACAGTCTCAGCATGAAACTGTAAACTGCAGCTGCGACTAAAAGTCTTAAACCCGACAGGTTTTGAAAACCTGTCGGGTTTGTCTTTTAAAATAGTTTCCATTAAAACTGAGACTGAGACTGAGACTTAGACCGCGACTGAGACTAAAACTTCAACCAAATAAACCCAACAGGTTTTGAAAACCTGTCGGGTTTGTCTTTTAAAAAAATAACAAAAATTATTCGTTATAAAACGAATAAGATGTATTTTTGCTGTCGTAACAACGAAATCAACCTTTGAAGAAGTTTTTTATCATATTACTTTCCTTTATGCTCTTAGTGCCATCCTTTGGCAGTTTCTTTGTTTATACCTCATTCAAATTAAATCAGGACGAAATTTCAAAAACCATTTGCGTACAGCGTAAAATGCTTTTTAATTCCTGTAACGGTCGATGCGAACTTCAAAAAAGTTTGAAAAAATACGCCGACAACGAAAAGAAAATGCAAAACAACCTGAAAGAGAAATCAGAAGTAGTTTACATTCAGAATACAATTACAAACGAATTCAAATTAGTAGCGACAATAGTAACTAAAGCAAAACTTTTTGCTTCTTTAGATAAAAAACCTATTTCGGTTTCAACTGCTACTTTTCGTCCTCCCTCCTGTTTTATATAATTTTTTAAATCGCATTTCAATGTATTGTTGAGATGATTATTTCGTTGTTCCAAAAACAATGAAAAGTTGTTGACGCACACCATCAATTTAAAATTACAATTATATAAAATTCATCAAATGAAAAATACTTTATACAAAGCCATAGCTCTTGTGGCAATTTCTATAGCGCTTAGCTCCTGTTCAAGCGACGATAACAAAAATGATTTATCAGGATCAGGAAGTTTAATTTTAGAATATGACAACGGATTTGGCGCAAACGACCTCATCTTAAACACTCAGGGCAATACGACTTCTAACAACGAAGTATTAAAAGTCAGTTTAGTTAAATATATCATTAGTAATGTTGTTTTAACGAAAGCCGACGGAAGTATTTATACTTATCCAAAAAGCAAAAGCTACTTTATTACTGATGAAGGTTCGGCAGACGGACACGAATTTAAACTTACCGATATTCCTGCAGGCGATTACGTAAAAGTAAAATTCGGAGTGGGCGTTGACGAAGAACAATGGAAATTAGGCGCTGCCGGCCAGGGTGATTTTCTGGCAAAGGCTGATGCTGCCGGAATGATGTGGTCCTGGGCTGCAGGCTATAAATTTCTCGCTTTCGAAGGTACTTTTACCTCCCCGACCGTTGCGACACCTACCCCGTTTATGATTCATACCGGTAAAACCGGAACCGATTATAATTATACCGAAGTCTCCCTCGATTTACCAACAAAAGCATTGGTACGCACTACAATCACACCAGCGGTTCACTTCAAAGTTGATTTATCTAAAATCATTGACGGAACGAACAAAATCAAACTTTCGGATAACAATTCGGGAGGAATGGGTGCTATGATTATGGGTGGGGCTAACTTACCGCTTATTACGCAGAACATCTCTGCAATGTTCAAAGTAGACCACGTACATAACGACTAATTTTAGTATCAGGAGCACAAAATTTCGGTTTACCGGAAATAACGTCCCGCTTTCCGTTTCAATCTTTTTATCCGCCGCGGCGGATAAAAAGGATTTCCACTGCAATCGGGGCTAGGCTACCACTTTTTGTACTTCCAATAAACCAAAGAACAATTGCGCCCCTTATAATTTGTGCAAATTCGAGCAATTAGTGGCAAAAAATAAATCCGTTTGTTCTTTATAAATAAAAAATCATGCTGAAAATAAAATATTTTCTATGGCTTATGATTCCGTTGTTATGGAGTTGCTCTAATCAGGAAGACGAGGAATATGTAAACATCCCTTTGGAATTTAAAGTTCCGTCAAACTTTCCTGCCTTAGCATATAATCTTGCACAGAATCCGCCAACAGAAAAAGGATTTGAACTGGGTAAAAAACTGTTCTATGACGGACGTTTAGCATCAGACGGAATCGTTTCCTGCGGCTTTTGTCACATACAAGCCAACGCGTTTACACATCACGGACATACAGTAAGTCATGGTGTAGATAATGCACAAGGAACCCGAAATACGCCGTCTATTCAGAATCTGGCGTATCAGACTACATTTATGTACGACGGAGCTGCAGACCATTTGGACTTGCAGCCTATAATTCCGTTAACGAATATCATCGAAATGAACGGAGATCTGAATACCATTCTAAAAATGATGAAAGCTGACAAAGACTATCAAAAACTATTCGGGCAGGCTTTTGACGATGGTGCTATTACCACCGAAAATATGCTGAAAGCACTTTCACAATTTATGGTTATGGTTACGTCATCAAATTCGAGGTTTGACAAATACAGGCGAAACGAAGCTGGCGGAACTTTAACGGCTGATGAATTGGCTGGTTACGGCTTGTTTAAATCAAAATGTGCTTCCTGTCACGCTACAGATTTGCAAACAGACAATTCATTCCGAAACAATGGCCTGGCCGTAAACCCCATGGTAAACGATGTTGGCCGTTACAGATTGACGGAACTTGCGAGTGACTATTACAAATTCAAAGTCCCAAGCTTACGAAATGTGGAAGTTTCAGGGCCTTATATGCACGACGGAAGATTTGGAACCTTGGAAGGCGTTTTGGATCATTATGCAAACGGTATAGAAAACTCGGCAACTCTGGATCCCCTGTTAAAACAAAACGGAAAATTGGGAATTTCACTTTCTGATACTGATAAAAAACAAATTATAGCTTTCCTGAAAACGCTGACCGATAATCAATATTTAACTGATAAACGTTTCTCGGAATATTAGAGAAAAATAAAGCCCACAGATTGTGCGATTTTACAGATCAACACAGATAAAAGCAATTGAAATCGCATTTAAAAAATCATTGGAATCAATTATATCTGTGGCAAAAAATAAATTATAATGAAAACCGGAGCCCTGGCCCCGATTGCAGTGGAAAGCCTTTTTGATAAAAGACCAAATTTTTCCTGAGTTTATAAAGCGACCAGCGGAAGCTTTGTAAACTTATAGAAAAATGGGATTTTGAAAAAAGCTTGCAACGGAAAGCGGGATTAGCCCCTAAAAAAAATGAAAATGAAAAAAATAATAGTAGTGTTTGCGCTTCTGGCTGGCTTTTCGGCTTTTAGTTTTACGGAAAAAGATAGTATTTCGGCTTTTACGTTCAGGCGTTTGGCCATGCTGGAGGATTTTGACTGTGATGCCTGCGGCTGCTCGGCAAGTGGAGGAAGTATGGGCTTTGGTTCGATGCTGAATAATAATTTTGCGGGTCTGAGATATCTGAAACAAAGTTATACGAGTCGCGACGGAATCTTCGCCAATTCTCCGTGGATGGATGAAAACTTCAACACCGTTCAGGCGTGGGCCAGAATTCCGGTTACAGAGAAAATCCAGATTTCGGCTCTGGTTCCTTATCATTTTAACGAAAGGAAATTAACTTCCGGAACCGAAAATATCGCCGGATTAGGAGATATTACCATAATGGCGTTGTATACCGTTTTTGAAACTCAAAAGGACAGCACCTTTTTTACGCACAAAATAAACCTTGGCGGAGGTGTAAAACTTCCGACCGGAAAGTTTACAGAGGCTAATAATTTAGGCAGTGTCAACCAGAGTTTTCAGCTGGGAACCGGAAGCTGGGATTTTCCTGTAGTGTCAGAATATGTGATCAAACACAAAAACCTGGGTTTAAACACCACTTTAAACTACATCTTTAAAACTGAAAACAGCAAAAATTACCAATACGGTGACCAGTTTAATTATGCGGGAACCTTCTTTTATTTGTTCGATTTAAAATCGGTTCAGATTGTTCCGCAGGCCGGTCTGGCAGGTGAAGTTTACCAAACCAACAAACAGTACAGTCTGGGTTTACCTAATACTGCGGGTGATATTTTGTTCGGAAAATTTGGAATCGAAGCCGGAAAAGATAAATTCTCCATTGGAATAAATGCGATGTTGCCGATTAATCAAAATTTATCGAATGGCAATATGGAAGCAAATTACAGGTGGAGTGTGAATCTAAATTATACTTTGTAACCGTAAAAAAAACAGATTATCAAACAGAGAGCAGTTCATCCTGTCTGCCCTCGTAAACAACAGAAAGCTTTGAAGCGATTTTTGATCCTATTTCTTTCCTGCATGCTTTTACTGCCCACATTTGGCAGTTTCTTTGTTTACACCTCTTTCAAATTAAATCAGGACGAAATTTCAAAAACCATCTGCGTACAGCGAAAAATGGTTTTTAATTCCTGTAACGGCCGATGTGAACTTCAAAAAAGCCTGAAGAAATATGCTGACAATGAAAAAAGAATGCAGGACAATCTGAAAGAAAAGGCAGAAGTGGTTTATATTCCGAATAGTGCGCTAAACAATTTCAAGTTAGTCGCACCGTTAGAAAAGCGAAGAGCCATTTTTGCTTATTTTAATAAAAAACCAATTTCGGTTTCAGGTTCAACTTTTCATCCTCCCTCTTATTTTGTATAGATTTTCGTTCCGCTTTTCATTTTTTTTGACAAGCTTTTCCGGGATTCCATCAATAGAATTCCAGTTACTTTAAAATTTATATGATTTAAAATGAATAAAACATACCTCCTCTTAGTATTACTGGGACAATTTGTCTTAGCACAAAATAAAACAGAAAAAGACACCACACAATCACAGGAACTTGAAAACGTTTTTGTAACCGCCAACCGAACTGCAACCTTACGCAAAGAAACACCTGTCGCCATTAGCAAAATAACGGCCAAAACCATTAATGAGACCAAAGCAACTGCCGTTTACGAGATCATCAACAAAACGCCGGGCGTCTTAATGGTCAATTTAGGAAACGAACAGCACATGATGTCAATTCGCCAGCCGATGACCACTAACGCCTATTATTTATACCTGGAAGATGGCTTACCGATTCGACCAATGGGAATCTTCAATCATAATGCGTTGCTGGAAATCAATCAGTATAATCTGCAGAGCATTGAAGTGGTAAAAGGTCCGGTTTCTTCTTTATATGGACCCGAAGCTGTTGGAGGAACGATCAATTTAATTTCGCTAAAACCACCTGTTGATCCGGAATTTAAATTTGGGGTTCAGGCTGACAATTATGGCTACAGAAGATTTCAGGCCGCCGGCGGTGCCACAATCGGAAAAGTGGGTTTTCATATTGCCGGAATTTCAAGCCTTCAGGAAAATGGATGGATGACGTATTCGGATTATAACAAAGACAACCTGAATGCCCGAATCGATTATAACATATCTCCTTCTACCCGACTGATCAGCAATACCATGTACGGCAAATATTACTCCGACATGAGCGGAAGTGTTAATGAAGACGCCTTCAACAACAGAACCTATAAAAGCTCTTCTGATTTTACATATCGAAAATCTGACGCTTTAAGAACGCGACTGACACTTGAGCATGACTGGAATGACAAATCAAGCAGTTACATTACCGCTTATTTAAGGGATAACAAACTGGGACAGAATCCTTCCTACGGAATCCGATGGAGTCCAACCGTAAATCCGACAACAGCCAAAGGAGAAGTAAATTCGAATAACTTTAAAAGTTACGGCGCTATTGGGCAGCATACGCAAAAGTTCGATTTCCTGAATACTAAAATTGTTGCAGGTGCTTTATACGATTACTCTCCCGTAACTTATTGGTCGTATGTCATTGACTTAAAAGCAAACTTAAATCCGGGCGAAGCGGGGAAACAAACGGTAGATTCTTATGAAATTATCGCAGAACATCCGGATTCGAAACTGGCGGATTATACTGCTGATATTTTTAATACCGCGGGATATGCTCAAATAAGCATCAATCCGTTCGAAAAATTTATTTTTACTCTTGGCGGCAGATACGATAATATGAAAGTGAATTACGACAATGCATTAGATCTTTCCTCCGGAAGCAAAGTGTATGATAAAGCTACTTTTAAGATTGGAGCCAATTATAATCCCATTGAATATGCCGGATTTTACGGCAATTATTCACAAGGTTTTGCACCTCCGGGAATTACTTCAATTTTCAGAACGAAACCCGGAACTGGCGGAACTACTGGAGTTCCTGCCGATTTCTATTACAATTTGGAGCCCGCTACATTCGATAATTACGAAATTGGCGGCTGGCTTTCTTTCCTGGAAAACAAACTAAACTTCGATTATGCCTTGTATTATATGGAAGGCAAAAATGAGTTGTTGAACATTAAACTGGCGGATAACTCAACCGATTACCGTTCTGCCGGAGAAACGCGCCATAAAGGAATCGAGTTTGGTGCTTCGTATCGTCCATCAAAACAATTCAACATCCGTTTTGGCGGAACTTATGCACAACACACCTATATTGATTTTAAACTCTCTGATAAACCTAGCGATCCGGTTCAGAATTTAAACGGAAAAGAAATGCCCGCAGCACCAAGATGGTCCGGAAATTCTGAGGTGAGTTATTATCCAGACTGGATTCCCAATCTAAGAACTTCTGTTGAATGGCAGCTGGTGGGCAGTTATTATCAGGATCAGATCAATACCGTAAAATATGGCGGTTATAATTTGTTCAACGCCAGGATTGGTTACCAGTGGAAAAAAATTGAAATCTACGGAAATGTACTGAATCTTACCGATAAACTATACGCTTATAATGTTTCCCGAGCCAATACCACAAATGCTCAGCCTACTTATACGGCGGCTGCGCCAAGAACGTTTGTCTTTGGAATTCAGTATAATTTTTCACTAAAAAAGTAATCTAAAGTTTTTGCCACAGATTAAAGCAATTCAAAATCCTTTACATCTGTGGCTAAAAAAAAATCAGAAGCTAATCATGAGTAAAGAAAGAAATAAAAAATATTCAAAAAAGAAAGATTCTAAATTCATTAAGAAAATCAAACAGCACATGTACAAATGGCATCGTGTTATTGGATTAATTACAATTGTTCCGGTGCTTTTCTGGACATTGTCCGGTTTGATGCACCCTTTTATGGCGCATTTTTTCAAACCCGAAATTGCCCATGAGAAACTGGAACAGCAAATAATTGACAAAAATCAGCTGCAGCTTTCGATTCAGGAAGTGCTGAAGAAAAACAGCATCAATGATTTTAAAAATTTCCGAATCGTTTCTTTCAACAATACGACCTTTTATCAGGTAAAAATGATTCCGGGAGATTTGTTGTATTTTGATACGTCAAATGCTAAAAAACTCGAAAACGGAGACCGAAAATATGCAGAATGGCTGTCACGCTATTTTCTGGACGACCAAAAAAGTCCGGTAAAAAAGAGCGAAGTCGTCACCGAATTTACTTCACAATACAAATATGTAAACCGTTATTTGCCGGTGTACAAAATAACGTTCGATCGTTCTGATGCTATGGAAGTGTATGTGGAAACTTCTTCAGGCAAACTGGCGACCTATAACCCTAAATCCAGACAGGCTTTTATTTGGTTTTTTGATACTTTTCACAACTGGTCATTCATTGATGCTATTACCAACAACAGTATTCGAATCATCACCATGATTTTTTTATTGTCCATCATCGGATTTTCTGCCTTAAGCGGCATAGTAATCTACGGTTTGTTGTGGAAGCAATTCAAAAAAACAGATCAGTTACAGCCCAAAAAAGGACTGAGAAAATGCCATCGTCAGATCGGAATCTGGGTTTCGCTTTTTACTTTAACGTTTGCTTTTAGCGGAGCGTATCATGCCACCACAAAGTGGGCGCCCTACACGTTATCGCAAATGGTTTATGAACCCACATTTTCTACAAAAGAAATTCCGTTACCAAACAACAACTTAAATCTGGACTGGAATCGTTTTCAAAATATTGGAATCATCAGCCTGAATGACAGCACCTATTATCGCTGTCAGCTCGTGGAAGCAGAAACTAAAAAATTCAAAAAGCCAAAAGCAGACCCCAATTCTAAATGGAATAAAAAAGACGAACCAAAAACAGAGGTGGTGTATATCAATGCGGTCACAAACAAAATCGCCCCCAACCTGGATTTTGATTATGCTGAATTTTTAGCGTATTATTTTACAGGTGGTGCCCCAAGAGAAGCGTGTTGCGAAATGATCGAAAGCAGTGATGATGAGCCCCAGCCTTCATTGGAAAATGCAAAATTACTGGAATCAAAAGTTTTAACCGATTTTGAAAGTCGGGAATATGGTTTTGTCAACAAAAGATTACCCGTGATAAAACTGGCTTACGACACACCCGAAAAAACCACTTATTTTATCGAAACAGCGACTTCAAGGCTTGCGGCTGTTGTTAAAAACTCCGATAAAGTGGAAGGGTATTCGTTTGCCATCCTGCATAAATTTTTATTTATGGACTGGGCCGGAAAAAATATCAGGGATTTAACCATGGTTTTGGCAGCACTGACCATTTTGGTGGTAAGTATTCTGGGGTTTATTCTTTTCTTAAAGAAATAGATGCTGAGGTACTAAGTCTCTAAGGTTCTAAGAAGAAAAACTCAGAACCTTAGAAACTTAGAGACTTATAACCTTATCTCGGATTTTCCTCAAAATATCTCGCTTCGATTCTCCTGATATCTTTGATGGAACTTTTTGCCCAGGCCAGACGTTTTTCAAGGATTTCTTCTTCCGATAATTGCCAGGCAATAGCTGAATTTCGTAATCGATTCGTAAGGTTTTGAATGATAATGGCCGCTGAAACAGAAATATTCAGACTCTCAGTAAAACCGACCATGGGTATTTTCAGAAAGCCATCTGCTTTCTCCAGAATTTCCTGTGAAAGTCCGTCGCGTTCCGTGCCGAAAAACAAGGCACTCGGTTTGGTGATATCAAAGTCTTCCATCAAACAATCGTTTTCATGAGGTGTCGTGGCAATAATCTGGTAACCCTTATTTTTTAAAGTAGAAAGACAATTCGTAATCGAATCAAATTGATTGATATCTACCCATTTCTGGGCACCCATTGCAATTTCCTTATCGATTCTTTTACCGTAACGCTGTTCAATAATATTCAATTCCTGAATTCCGAAAACTTCGCAGCTTCGCATTACGGCACTGGTATTGTGCATCTGAAAAACATCTTCGACAGCAATCGTAAAATGTTTGGTGCGGTTCGCCAGCACTTTTAGAAATTTTTCTTTTCGGTTATCCGTCAGTATATTTTCAAGAAAGGCGAGGTAATCTAAATCAGTCATTTTTGCTTGTATTTGCCGCAAAAATACTAAAAAAGAATCGTTAATAAAGTAGTTCTTAATTTCTGTCGGCCAGTTGTCCGGATAATTTACTTTCTAAATTTTCATACAAACGATTCACCTCGCTTAGATCTATCGCTAAATTTTCACTTATAAAAGAATCCCCTTTAAAAGTGTTTCCTTCATTTTTAGAATGCTTTTTCAGACGTTCGTACATCTGATCGATTTCTTCGATATAATAATCGCCGTCTATCATATCAATAACCTTTTCGAGAATATCCCTCATTCCGTCTTTGTAATTGTAGACCAGCACATTTTGATCTTTTTCATGAAAATCAAAATAGGCCTGATAATACTTTTCAAGAACTACCGCACTATATTGCTGGAAGCTGATTTCTTCCATCTCCTTAGTGGTAATTCCAAAAATTTCGGAAGGGAGTAAATTGGGAACCATATGCATTCCTTTGAGTTTGGAATGTGATTTTAATACTTCTGTCGGATTTCTGTACAACAGCACAAAAGGCAATTCAGGAAAAAGGGCTCTTAATTCACCTGCTTCAAAGATGTGCCAGGAATCTAATTTTACCACTAAATTCTTTTCTTCAGGAAATCGTTTTTGTCCCAGTAAAGTGATTACGGCTTTTATCAGTACTTTTTTTTGAGCCGGATCAAAAAGTTCACTTCTTAGGATCGCATCAAGAATCGGAGCCTCTGAAACAACTATATTCTGCGGGGAAACGGCCAAAGACTGCGCCAGCATGGTCGAGCCACAACGCGAGACATGAAACACAAAAGCTTTTAATTGCGCAGCAACCAATTGGTCTGCCCAGTCAATAAGATTAGCTGCGGTGCTCACTACTTTAAATCTTTTTGAATTGTTCGAATGACTGATGCATTTTACCAGTGTTTCCTCAAAAAAAGGATCCAGATATCTTTTGTCTCCCAAATAAATCCACTCAAAATATACCTCTCCCTCTTTTTCAATTAACTTGTTCGGAATCCAATGCAAAAGTGGGTGATTTGTATTTTCCATGTTTATGAGATTTAGTTATAGGGTTTACTGAACAGTATTGTTTATGTTATCCAGTATAAAAGAGTATAGTTTATGTGTTGAAACAAACTCTGTTTCTGAATCTGTTTTTAAGGTTAAATCAGCCTTTAAAGGAACTTCATACACATCACTTATCCCTGTAAAATTGTTGATTTTATTGCTGTCAGTATCGGGCAGCAGTGCTTTTTTGTACAATCCTTTTGGATCTCTTTTAATCAGATTGTCTATCGAGCAGTCGAGATAAACTGTTCTGACAAAATGATGCCGGCTGATTTCATTTCTTAAATCTTCGTAAGGATTGATTACCGACATTAAAACAATAACCTTAGACTGAATAAAATCCTGCCCGACACTAAAAAGGCGTCTCACATTCTCGTATCGGTCCTCTTTTGAAAAGCCCAGATCTTTACAAAGTGTTTTCCTATAAATGTCTCCATCTACGATTTCAACTTTGTGTCCTTTCTCCAGGAGTAAATGCTCTACATTTTTAGCTAATGTAGTCTTTCCGGAACCTGACAAACCTGTAAATTGTATTAATAGCATCTAAAAATCTTTTTTTTACGGATAAACAAAACGATATAAATCAATATTTTGCTGTTTTATTTATAGTAAAAATACTAAAAAAATAACACGGCCAATAGTTATATTTTAGTAGATTGAAGATTCCTTATTTTTTAAACAGAATCAACATTTTTACTGTCAAGTATATTTTTTACGACATTATACAAAAGAAAAGTATTCCAATCTTCTTTATAGGAGTATCCTCTGTTAAATTCCATCGGATTTTCATTCGAATAAATAGAAATATAGGTTGAATACTTATGAAGTCTTACATCTTGCCACAGAATTAGTTTTTTTTCCTGTTTTAAAAGCTTTGTTACGAGAATAATTACACCCTCCGGATTAATATTAACTTCTCCAATATTGAAAGATATACCAGCTTCAAACTCTTTAATAAATTCACTCACTTGATTTTTAAAATATAAATCCCAAAGTGAATTTATTATTGTTCCGTAAAGTTCATGATATTCCTGTTTTTTCAATCCAAAATAGGTACTGAATTTTATTTTGAGTACCTCATCGTTATAATTCCTTACATAAACCTGATACTCTCTGCCAAAAACAATATGATATCGATACCATGTAATTCCATACCTGAATTCCTTAATCTCATTGGATTTAAAAGCGGTAAACGTATCATTTGCCAAATCTTTATCTTCAAATTTTATAAATTCAGGATGAAGGTGTAAGGGTCTTTTATAATTATCTAAAAAGCTTCTTTTAATTTTTACTTGAAGTTCTGGTACCAATTGAAAGTATTTAAGTTGTGCTAAAAATAGTATTTTTATTTTATAATTTTAGCTTTTAACTATCTTTGAAAAAAGGTAAAATCAAATTCAATATTGTGATAAATAATAAAAAGAAATTAGTCATTTTAACCGGTGCCGGAATCAGTGCCGAAAGCGGTATCAAAACCTTTAGGGACAGTGATGGTTTGTGGGAAGGCCATGATGTGATGGAAGTAGCAACTCCCGAAGGCTGGCACAAAAACCAGGAATTGGTATTGGATTTTTACAACAAAAGACGCCAGCAGCTCAAAAAAGTGCTGCCGAATCAGGGTCACCGTATTTTAGTCGAATTAGAACAGGATTTTGACGTGCATATTATCACTCAGAACGTAGACGATTTACACGAGCGGGCCGGAAGTACCAAAGTATTGCACTTACATGGTGAACTGCTGAAAGTTAGGAGTACGCAAAACCGTAATCTGATTTTAGATTGGGAAGACGATTTGTTTACCGGAGATTTTGATGTAAACGGACATCAGCTGCGTCCACATATTGTCTGGTTTGGCGAAGAAGTGCCTGCTCTTGAGGAAGCGATTAAAATAGTGGAAGAAGCAGATTATTTTGCCGTAATCGGAACCTCGCTGCAGGTCTATCCGGCTGCAGGTCTGATTTCTTACACGTATAGCACTACACCTGTTTTTTATATTGATCCAAAGCCTATTGCAATTCCGAATATTCAGAATAAAGTAGAAATCATTTCCAAAATTGCTTCTGAAGGAGTGGCGATTTTAAGAGACCGTTTAAAATCAATTTAAAAGTACAATTGCCCGTTTTGATGACTTCTAATCCCCAAATTCTGTTTATATTTGCACCTTTCGAACAAACAACATAACAATGACTACTTTAAACGAATTGAATGCTATTTCTCCAATTGACGGAAGATATAGAAGTAAAACCCTTTCATTAGCGCCTTTTTTCTCTGAAGAAGCCTTAATCAAATACCGTGTATTGGTTGAAATTGAATACTTTATTGCCTTGTGCGAAGTACCATTACCACAACTAAAAGACGTAAACCCCAATTTATTTGACAGTTTGCGTGACATCTATAAAAACTTTTCTACTGAAGATGCCCTTTGGATCAAAGAAACAGAGAAAGTGACCAACCACGATGTAAAAGCAGTAGAGTATTTTATCAAAGATGCTTTTGAAAAACTGGGTTTATCTCAATACAAAGAGTTCATTCACTTCGGATTAACCTCTCAGGATATTAATAACACTGCGATTCCGCTTTCTACAAAAGAAGCTTTTGAACAGGTTTATATGCCGTCCTTAATTTCCTTAATTTCAAAATTAAAAGAATTAAGCACAGAATGGGCAGCCATTCCGATGTTGGCGCGTACACACGGGCAACCGGCTTCCCCTACACGTTTAGGGAAAGAAATTCTGGTTTTCGTGGAGCGTTTGGAAGAGCAGCTGCGTTTGTTGTTCAATGTTCCGTTTGCAGCTAAATTTGGCGGTGCGACCGGAAATTACAATGCGCATCATGTAGCCTATCCTCAAATCGACTGGAAACAGTTTGGAAGCAAATTTGTTGAAACAGGTCTTGGTTTGCACCATTCTTTTCCAACCACACAAATTGAGCATTACGATCATTTTGCCGCATTTTTTGATGCTTTAAAAAGAATCAATACAATCATTATCGATTTGGATCGTGACATCTGGACGTATGTTTCGATGGATTATTTCAAACAAAAAATCAAAGAGGGTGAAATCGGATCATCGGCTATGCCACATAAAGTAAATCCGATTGATTTTGAAAACTCTGAAGGAAACTTAGGAATGGCAAATGCTATTTTCGAACATTTAGCGGCTAAATTACCAATCTCAAGATTACAGCGTGATTTGACTGACAGTACGGTGCTGCGTAATATTGGCGTTCCGATCGGACACACTATTATTGCTTTTGAAGCCTCCTTGAAAGGTCTGAACAAATTACTTTTGAACGAAGCTAAATTTGCTGAAGATTTAGAAAAAAACTGGGCGGTTGTAGCTGAGGCAATTCAGACCATTTTACGTCGTGAAGCGTATCCGAATCCTTATGAAGCATTAAAAGGTCTGACCCGGACAAATGAAGCAATTGACAAAAAAGCAATTCATAATTTTATTGCGACTTTAGAAGTTTCTGATGCTGTAAGAGCTGAATTAATGGCAATAACACCTGCTAATTACGTCGGAATCTAAATAAAACACAAAATATTCTCTCAAAAAAAGCTATCTTTAACGATAGCTTTTTTTTATTAAATACCATTGGAAGTTAGCCCGGATTGAAATAAAAAGTCTTTTATGAAAAAATGAATATTTTTTTAGCGATTACAGAGCGACCATTGTAAGCTGCTCTAACGGCATTAAAAATAAGTGTTTTGAGTAAAAGCCTGGAATGGAAAGCTGGATTAAGTTCCTGAAAAAACACCTATTTATATGATTACCTTAAACGCCGCTGCCGCAACTACACACCATTTACAACCTTTAATCAGCGACCTCGGATTGATTCTGATTACCGCCGGGATTGCTGTGCTATTATTTAAAAAAATGAAACAGCCTCTCGTTTTAGGCTATTTGATTGCCGGATTCCTCGCAGGAAACCACTTTGATTTCTTTCCTTCAATCACAGAAATGAAAAGCGTTGAAGTCTGGGCCGAAATTGGCGTAATTATTCTCCTCTTTAGCCTTGGGCTCGAATTTAGTTTTAAGAAATTAATGAAAGTCGGCGGAACAGCCTCTATTACCGCCATTACACAGATTATTACCATGGTCATTATTGGTTATCTCGCCGGACAATGGATGGGCTGGTCCCAAATGGACTGTATTTTTCTGGGGGTCATTTTATCTATTTCTTCCACCACTATCATCTTAAAAACCTTTGATGAACTTGGCGTAAAAGCACAGAAATTTGCCGGAATTGTTATTGGATCCCTAATCGTACAGGATATTGTCGCTATTTTAATGATGGTTTTACTTTCTACCATTGCCGTAAGCCAGCAATTTTCCGGAAGTGAATTAATGATGTCGGTTCTAAAGTTAATTTTCTTTTTAACGGCCTGGTTTGTGGGCGGTATCTTTTTTATTCCGACCCTTCTTAAAAAAGCCAAACATTTACTAACAGATGAAATGCTGCTGATTATTTCACTTGCCTTATGTTTAATGATGGTAAGTTTCGCCGCCAATGTTGGTTTCTCTCCTGCCCTAGGTGCTTTTATAATGGGATCCATTATTGCCGAAACTACGCAGGCCGAACATATCGAGCATTTAATAAAACCCGTTAAGGATTTATTTGGCGCTATCTTTTTTGTATCAGTCGGAATGTTGATCGACCCGAAAATGCTTTACGAACATGCCTTTCCGGTTGCTATCTTAACACTACTTACGATCGTTGGCCAGTCTGTTAGTTCTACTATTGGAGCTTTACTGGCCGGACAGCCTTTAAAACAGTCGGTACAAACCGGAATGAGTTTGTCTCAGATTGGTGAGTTCTCGTTTATTATCGCCACCCTCGGAATGACCTTAAACGTCACAAGTTCGTTTTTATATCCGGTAGTGGTTGCGGTTTCTGCCGTTACCACTTTTACCACTCCGTTTATGGTCAAATACGCGGTACCGTTTTCAGAAATCCTCGAACGAAAGCTTCCGAAAAAATGGGTTAAAAACATCAACCGTTACAGTGTAAATGCCCAGGCCATAAAATCGGTCAGTACCTGGCAAAAAGTGCTGCATGCTTATATTGTTCAGATTGTGTTACATACTATTGTTATTGTGGCAGTGATTTTACTGTCTTCAAAATTTGTAGCGCCATTGGTTATTGATACCCGATTCGGAAACACCCTTGCAGCCCTTATCACTTTGGTTATCATTGCTCCGTTTTTATGGGCACTTTCGTTGCGACGCATAGCAGTAGAAGAAGTTGATGAATTGTGGGCAGAGCGAAAATACAGAGGTGCCCTACTAATGCTGATTCTGATTAGAATGAGTCTCGGCCTGTTCTTTGTTGGATTTTTACTGAATATTTTCTTCTCGCCTTTAATCGCTCTGATTGCTTTGGTAATTGCTATAGGGGCCTATCAGATCTTCCCTAAAAAGCTGAACGAGCAATACCACAAAATAGAAAATCACTTTCTAAAGAATCTGAACGATCGCGAAAACAAAAAAATTGACCGAAGATATGCCAACTTAATGCCATGGGACGGTCACATGTCCTTTTTTGATATTGGAAAAGAATCCAATCTGGCAGGTAAGACTCTGGAAGAATTAAGAATCAGGGAACAATTAGGAATCAATATTGCTTACATAAAACGTGGAGAGGTAACCATACCTATTCCAACCAAAAACGAACGCCTGTTCCCGGGTGATGAAATCTGTGTTATTGGTACCGATGCCCAGGTGACTGAATTTACGAAATTTCTAAATCAAAATGAAATAGAAGCTCCGGCAAAAGTAGAAGAAACGAATATCGTATTGCGACAGCTCGAAGTCTCCCAGGAAGAATTTATTCAAAAATCTATTGGACAATTCAGATCTAAAACAAACGGAATGGTTGTAGGTATTGAGCGAAACGGAAACAGGATACTAAATCCGGAATCCAGTTTAGTATTAGAGAAAAATGATATCCTTTGGGTAGTTGGAGACAAAAAAAGAATGTCTGATTTGTTAAGGTCCTAAGAGACTAAGCTGCTAAGGTACTGAGTCAAAAAAAAAAGGTTCTAAGTTTTCTATTCTGAAAACTTAGAACCTTAGTACCTCAGAACCTCAGCCCCTTATTTATTAGGCTGCGGAGTCATTCGCAAATACGGTTTGATTGGCGTATGCCCTTTTGGGAATTTCGCCGGAATATCACTATCGGGCACTGCGGGTGTGATGACCACATCTTCTCCGTCTTTCCAGTTTGCAGGAGTTGCCACGCTGTAATTTGCAGTTAATTGCAAACTATCAATCACACGAAGCAATTCGTCAAAATTTCTTCCTGTAGAAGCCGGATAAGTCAGCGTCAGTTTAATTTTTTTGTCAGGACCAATTACAAAAACCGAACGCACCGTAAATTTCTCACTTGCATTTGGATGTAACATGTCATATAAAGTCGCTATTTTTTTATCCTCATCAGCGATTATCGGAAAGTTAACCGTTGTATTCTGAGTTTCGTTAATATCTTTAATCCACTCTTTGTGAGACTCCAGACCATCTACGCTTAAAGCGATCACTTTTGTATTTCTTTTTGTAAATTCAGGAACATAATTGGCAACTGTACCTAGTTCAGTGGTACAAACAGGGGTAAAATCTGCAGGATGCGAAAATAAAACGCCCCATGAATCCCCTAACCATTCATGAAAATGGATTGTTCCTTCTGTTGTTTCGGCCTGAAAATCCGGAGCTATATCGCCTAATCTTAATGTTGACATAATTTAAAGTTTTTTTAGTTCCTCTAAAATTACTAAAAAAATAATTAAAAAAAACTAAACTCTACTTTTTCTATCAATTTTAAGATAATAAATTATTTCTTCTTTTGAATGTTTGGCAGAAAGTATGCTAAAACGCCAATTAAGGGTAAATACGAACTTATGATATACACATATTCAATACTGGTTTTATCCGCAATATAACCTAAAACAGCAGATCCTAAACCACCCATTCCGAATGCAAAACCAAAAAACAAACCTGAAATCATTCCAACTTTTCCCGGTTTTAATTCCTGTGCATAAACCAAGATAGCCGAGAATGCAGAAGCAATCACAATTCCGATAATAACAGCCAGAACACCGGTCCAGAATAAATTGGCGTAAGGCAAAAGCAAGGTAAAGGGTGCGGCTCCTAATATAGAAAACCAAATGATATATTTTCTTCCAAAATGATCTCCTAACGGGCCTCCGATTAAAGTTCCTGCCGCAACAGAAGCCAGGAAAATAAATAAGTAATATTGTGATTCCTGAATGCCTAATGAAAATTTACTCATTAAATAAAAAGTAAAATAACTAGACATACTGGCCATATAAAAAAACTTCGAAAAAATCAGCAGCAATAAAACAAGAATCGAAATGGTAATTTTTCTATTCGATAATGCAACTGTTTCTTCTTCTAAAGAGGTCTTTTTGGCAGCTCTTAAACTCATATGATTTTCGTACCAAACGGCAATTCTTGACAAGATACCAATTCCGATAACACCTGCAATGACAAACCAGATTACATACGATTGCCCATGCGGTGCAACAACTAAAGCCACTAATAAAGGTCCGACAGCACTACCGGCATTTCCGCCTAACTGAAAAATAGACTGTGCCAGACCCCGCTTTCCTCCGGATCCCAAAAAAGCAACTCTTGACGCTTCGGGATGAAAAATAGAAGAACCTATCCCCACTAAAGCCACCGAAACCAGTATCATTACAAATGAAGTTGAAATCGATAATAATCCCAATCCCAAAATCGTAAAAATCATCGCTGCTACGAGTGAATACGGTTTTGGTTTTTTATCCGTATAGAATCCAACAAAAGGCTGTAATAAAGAGGCTGTCAGCTGGAAAACAAACGTAATTAATCCGATCTGCGTAAAACTCAGATCGAAGTTTTCTTTTAGGATCGGGTATGTGGACGGAATTACGGATTGCATTAAATCATTTAGTAAATGTGCAAATGCTATTGAAAATAATATCGAATAAACTGTTTTTTGCGCTAAAGCGCTGCTGTCGATTGCAGCAGTCTGAGTAGATGAATTCATAATGTGGTAAACAAAAAATTTATATAAAACTAACTATAAAATACCAGACGGCAAGGGTTATGAACGAAACCGGTATTCCGAAACCAATCATCATGCTGCTTAATTTAGGTTTTAATCCGTAAGTCGAAGCCAGAATTGCACCGGTTATCATGGGTGCCATTGCCATTTCCATAACTGTTATTTTAATAGCCTCTGAATGCTGTTTTAAAATCAAAACATATAAAATCAGGATTACCAGAGGAGCCAGAATTAATTTATAAAAAAGTCCGAGTCGCAAAAATTTCCAATGTCTGCTTTTTCGGTCAAATGTAAGCTGCAGACCTACCGAAAGCAAGGCCAGAGGTGTAACAAAACTTCCAATTTTCAATAGAAGAGCCTGTAAGTCGTCGTTAAATTCAAAACTAAAAACATTCATCAGGCAGGCAAAAACGAAAGTCAGAAACGGAGGAAAAAGAGCCACCTTTTTTAGAATACCGAAAGCATCCGCACTTCCCTTAGAATAAAAAGCAGCCACGAAAACACCTAAGGTCGAAACTACGACAAATGTCCCCGGCTGATCGACAAGAACGGCTGTCTCCAGACCTTTTTTTCCAAATAAGGCTTCAATTATCGGATAACCCAAAAAAGAACTATTACTTAATCCTGCGGTGAGAATCATGCAGCCAATCAATTTATTAGACCAGCCCATTCGTCTTCCTAAAAAATGAAAAAAGATAAAAGCCAGCAGAAAACTAATCCAGCCTGCTCCTATTGGAAATAATAATTCCGGATTCCATTTTATTTTTGGAATATGATATAAGGTAATCGCAGGCAGGCAAAAATAAAGGACAATTTTGTTTAAATACTTGTAGATATTCACCGGAAACTGCTTTATTCTTTGCAAAAGCAAACCTAAAGCCAGGAAGAAGAATATTAGAATAAAGTTGTTCATAGTGCAGGATTAGGACAAAAATAGGGATTTATAAAACACTGAAGAACATTAATTTTTAGTTAAAACTTTTTTTTATAAAGAAAACGTTTTATATTTGTAACATATTTTATTACAGTATGATTTCAGGTAAATTTGCCATAACGATTCACATTTTAACTTTACTCACTAAATTCCCCAATGATTTTTTATCATCGGAATTTATTGCAGGAAGTATGAACCTAAATCCTGTTTTGGTTCGTAAAGAGATTGCGAATTTAAAAGCACATCATATTGTAGAAAGTAAAGAAGGAAAAAATGGGGGTACCAAATTATCTAAGGAAGCTTCAGATATCACTTTAAAAGAAATATTCGAAATGACTTTTGACAAAATCAATTTAGGTTATGCCAAAAATCAGCCGAATCCTGACTGTCCGGTTGGAAAAAAAGTCAACCAGAATTTGGCTGAGTTATATGACGATATCAACGAAAAAGTAGGTTTACAATTGAAAAAAATCACACTGGAAGATTTTTCGAGTCAGTTTTAATCCCTTTTTTTACACAAAACTGTAACATTTTTTATTACTAATTAAATTATATATTATGAAAATTGCAATCATTGGAGCTACAGGATTTGTTGGCTCCGCTATCTTAAACGAACTAGCATCCAGAAACCAGGACATCACAGCGATCGCCAGAACTCCAAAAGAAACATCCGCTGTAAATTGGGTAGCAGCAGATATTTTTAATGTGGATATCTTGGCTGAAACGCTAAAAGGACACGATGTTATTATTTCTGCTTATAATCCGGGATGGGCTAATCCTAACATTTACGACGATTTTATTGCAGGGTCAAAAGCCATTCAGGAAGCGGTTAAAAAATCAGGTGTTAAACGTTTTATCACGATTGGTGGTGCGGGAAGTTTGTTTGTAGCGCCAGGTTTACAAGCGGTTGATACTCCGGATTTTCCAAAAGAATATCACGCCGGAGCAACTGCAGCAAGAGATTATTTGAATCTTTTGAAAGAAGAAAAAGATCTGGACTGGGCCTTTTTTAGCCCTGCTTTCGAAATGCATCAGGGAATCACAACCGGAAGAACAGGAAAATACCGTTTAGGTTTAGAAAACCCGGTTTTCAACGATGAACAAAGAAGTATTCTTTCGGTTGAAGATTTAGCAGTTGTTATTGCCGATGAAGCAGAAAATGCAAGACACCATCAGGTTCGTTTTACAGCGGCATATTAAGAGGAAGGTTCTGAGGTACTGAGTTGCTGAGGTACTGAGACTATAGGCTTTTTTTTGCCACGAATTACACGAATTTTCACGAATTTTCACGAATTTTTTTTCTCATTTTTGTCATCCTGACGCAGGAAGGATCACACTCGTAACTCCACACAGAAAGTCGCCAATCTTTGTAGAATATCAATGTGATCCTTCCTGCGTCAGGATGACAGCACTAAAAAAATCTTGTAAATTCGTGTAATTCGTGGCAAACTAACTTTTTGAAACTGTCTTTGTTTTCTGTACTTTTACAAAACCAAAAAGCACACTTTGTCAAGTTTAAAAAAACAATCAGGCAGTTTACACGAGAAAGCCGGGATTTCACCTCCTGAAATCACCAATAGTGCTGCTATCCATCAGATTCAGAAAAACAGAAGGAAACAACCTTCATCGGCTGAATTAATAAATGGAATTCTGGATCAGAACAGAACGGCTTTAAGCCGTGCTATTACTCTGGTCGAAAGCACTCATCCTGAACATGCTGAAAAAGCAAATGAAGTAATCCAGGGGTGTCTTCCTCATGCCAATAAATCCATACGCATTGGGATTACCGGAGTTCCGGGGGTTGGGAAAAGTACTTTTATAGAAGCTTTTGGAAAATTCCTTACCGCGTTGGGTAAAAAAGTGGCCGTATTGGCAGTTGATCCAAGCAGCTCACTGTCACATGGAAGCATTTTAGGAGACAAAACCCGAATGGAAGAATTGGTAAAGGATGAAAATGCTTTCATCAGACCGAGTGCTTCCGGAGATACTTTGGGCGGAGTTGCCAGAAAAACCCGTGAATCGATTATTTTGTGTGAAGCCGCAGGTTTTGATACTATTATTATTGAAACCGTTGGTGTAGGACAAAGCGAAACCGCTGTTCACAGTATGGTTGACTTTTTTCTGTTATTGAAAATTTCCGGTGCCGGTGATGAACTTCAGGGAATCAAACGTGGTATTATGGAAATGGCAGATGCTATTGTCATCAATAAGGCCGATGGTGACAACATCAAAAAAGCGCAGCAGGCGAAACTGGAATTCAACAGGGCTTTGCATTTATTTCCTCCAAAAAAATCAAACTGGCAGCCAAAAGTTACGACTTGCAGTGCCATCACCAATGAAGGAATTTCTGAAATCTGGGAGACTATTTCCCAATATTTTGTAAAGACAAATGCATCTGGTTTCTTTCAGGAAAAACGAAAAGAACAAAATCAGTTCTGGATGATGGAAACTATCGATGAACATTTGAAATCAAACTTTTACAATCAGCCCGGGATTATTCGGCAATTGGAACAAATTAAAAAAGCGGTGCAAAATGATGAAATATCACCTTTTGCAGCCGCCCGGTTTTTATTAAGTGAATATAAAAAACAGCTCTAAATTCCTTAAAGCTGTTTTTAATTTCATTTACTTCTCATTTACATTAATTGCAATGGTATAAGTTCCTTCACTTTCTTGAATAGGATATTTACCAGGAGTTAAAATGTCTGAATTGAATTTTAAAGATTTCACTAATTCCGGAGCTATAATTTGCCCCTCAGGTATTACATAAACTCCGTTTCTTACTAATTCTTTCTGATGCTCTGCAGTCAAGGCACTTTTTTGAATTTCCATAACAAAATTTCCTTTTTCATTTGCAACACGTACCGGTGTTCCGGTAGGTTGTGGTTTAAAAAAGTTGTGCCAGCTAAAGGTATAAATATCATAACAAAATCCTTCTGGCTGACTGCAATCAATGTTATGCGCTCCCCAATTTCGCACAATAATTGCATCGTCGTCATAGATTCTTCTGGAAACTGACTGATTTTGCTGCTCTGTTTTTAAGGATTCCGCATTTTGATCTTCACCGGATTCGTTGTTACAGCTTATAAAAAAAGCTGCAAACACAAAAACGAACATTCCTTTTACTACTTGAGATTTTTTTAATTTTTTTTGTTGTAAATTTTTCATAATACATAAATTTAATTGACCTTACTCTATCACAGGCTTTTCAGGTTACGCCTTTTGGTTTATGATATATCAATTAAATTTATTTTTTGTTACCCTCTCATTTGGCTTTTAATTCAAAAAAAATAAGAATTGTTCCATTGCTTTCATTCTCCTCCAGTTTAAATTGTCAGTAAATCAATCTTTTTAAAAGAAAAAGCTGCTAAGTATGAAATTACATACCCAGCAGCTTTTTTTAAAATGAAGTGAAAATTATTTTTTTGTACCTCTAAGTTTATATTTGTTTTCCTTGTACAAATTTCCTGCTGTAATTACATGTGCCAAAGCATCTTTGGCCAGTTCTTCGTTTAGTTTTACAGGAATCAGGGTCGTATCATTTTTGATTTCAAATTGCAGTGGTTTCAGATTCGGCTGCATAATCACAACCTGATTCTCTACCCTGAACGCATTGATATCATTAAACTGCATAATCGATCGTCCCTGCACTTTAGCGTCCAGTTTATTCAGGTTTCTCCCCACCATTGGCGTTTCAAACGGAATTCCCAAATACCCTAACAAGGTTGGCGGAATATCAATCTGACTTGCCAGTTTGCTGTATACTCCCCCTTTTTGAACTCCGGGTCCCATTATTAAGGCCGGAATATGGAATTTATTGATTGGTACAAGATTCTTTCCGTACGTTCTTGTATTATGATCGGCGATGACAATAAAAATCGTATTTTTAAAATAAGCTTCTTTTTTAGCCATTTCGAAGAATTTTCCAATCGAAAAATCGGCATATTTCATGGCGTTATTTACAGTTGCAGGTTTCTGATCGTATGGTTTTATTCTTCCTGCCGGATATTCAAAAGGTTCGTGATTTGAAGTCGAAAACATTAAGGAGAAGAAAGGTTTGTTGCCTTTCGCCTTAAAATAATTGTTTGCTTTGGTCACTAAATCTTCATCAGAATAGCCCCAGGTTCCTTTGAAAGCATATTTGTTTCCATCAGATTCAAAATCTTCCTGATCCACAATATCCTGAAAACCGTTTCCGTTGAAAAACGAAGCCATATTATCAAAATTGGCCATTCCGCCATAAATAAAACTGGTTTCGTATCCTTTTTGTTTTAAAGCATCCGCCAGGGTAAAAAATCCTTGTTGAGAGTTCCCTAATTTCACTACGCTTTCAGATGGTGAAGGCAGAAATCCGGTCACAACAGCTTCTATTCCGCGTACGCTTCGGGTTCCTGTACAATACAAATTGGTAAATAACAAGCCTTCTTTCGATAATTTATCAAATTCAGGAGTTAGTGGTTTTCCTCCTAAAATCCCAACATACTCTGCACCTAAGCTTTCCTGCAAAAAGATCACCAGATTATAGGGCTTCTGTACCGTTGTATCGGGTTGCTGCACATGAAGAAACGGAATTTCAGCATCGGTAAAATCGGTTGGTCCGGCGATCATGTATTTTTTGACGCGGGCGATCGCTTCGGCTTCCTCCATTTTTCCGTACATTTTGGTGTTTCCTTCATTTTTAATGGAATATGCCGCAAAAGCAACGGTATAAAAAGAATTCAATCCCAAAGTATTGGTTAACTGATCTGTAGAAAAAACAGCATTACTGGCATTGATTGGCCGTTTTGAGGTAAGACTGGAACGGGCTCCGAAAAACAATAAAAAAGCCACTAACGGAAAAACCATTAATTTGAATTTATACGCTGTACTGGTGGTATGAAAAAGTTTTTTCCCTTTTTTGAAAGCAAAATACAAGACCAGCCCCAAAATAAGAAAGGTAACAATGATAGAAGTCAGGTAACTTTTCAGAAGCATCCCGACCACTTCCTTCGGATAAATCAGATAGTCTAAGAAAATTTTATTCGGACGTGTGTCGTATTGTTTTACAAAATCGGGCGAGGCTAATTCAACGAAAAGAATCAGGAACAGGAATAAGAAACTGTAAATCACCAGAAAGTTATTCGTAAACTTAAGCCATTTGCCAGGCAGAAATGTAATTAAAACAAAAGGAAGAAAAGACAAATAACATAACAAGATCATATCCATTCGCAGACCGATTGGAAAAATATACCAGAAATTCGGTGTTTCTACGACTCTTTCTTTAAATAGAAAAAACAAAAATATTCGACTTAAAGTAGTAATCAGCAATCCGATTGCTATGAAATTAAAAACAGGTTTTAAAAAACTTAATTTTTTCATCATAAAGATTTAGAGCTTAAAAAATAGATTCAAAATAAAATTACTCTTCGTAACGGTTTATTTCTCTGTCGTAGAATTCATTTGCCAGAACAATCAAACCTTCCATTTCGGCATTCAGTTCTGCCTCATCAAGATCTTCCGCTTCTTCCATAAATTCAACCTCATCATCTTTTAGGTTGATAATAAATCTTGGATAATCAAGGTGAACGATAAAAATATCATCCGGAAAATCAGTGTTATCTCCGAGTAAAAATTTAGGTAATTCCATTTTTATTTATTTTTTTAAGTTTCAAATTTAGTTATTTGCAACTGAATTATTAATTAATTTTTTGGTTAAGTAATGAAAACGAATGTACAGGAATATTGCCGCTGAAGTTAATCCGGCCAAAAGTCCAATCCAGACTCCCTGTGCTTTCCAGGGGGTGTATTCTGCCAAATAGTAGGAAATCGGAAACCCAATGACCCAATACGCTACAAAAGTAATGTACATCGGTACTTTCACATCCTGCAAACCTCGCAAAGCGCCTAAGACCACTACCTGAATTCCGTCGGAAATCTGAAAAACCGCGGCTATTAAAAGTAATTTTGAAGCAATCTCTATTACTTCTGTATTGTCTGTAAGCTGCAATGTATTTTCCATATTCAGAAAGAGATAAGGCAAAATGCTATGAAAGGCAATAAATACCGCTGCAAAAACAACTTCCAGAATAATAGACAGCAAAAACACAGATCGCGCTACGACTACGAGTTTTTTATAATCCATCAGACCTCTTTGATTACTGACACGAATCATGGAAACAACACTAAGCCCCATAGCAAACATAAAAGTCAGGGAAGAAAGACTTAGAGCTACCTGATTGGCGGCCTGACTTGTTTTCCCGATATTGCCACAAAGCCAGATGGAAGCTGTAAAAAGTACTACTTCAAAAAGCATCTGCATGGCGGATGGCAAACCTAAGCTTATAATTTTTCTAAGGGTTTCTTTCTTGATTTCTTCAAAACTAAAATTCTGAAAGTAAGTTTTAAGCTGTTCTCTTCTCGACAGGATAATGTGCATGAAAAGGACCATCATAATTCTTGAAATTACGGTTCCCAAAGCTGCGCCTACAATTCCCATTTTAGGAAAAATCCAGACGCCGTAAATCAGCATATAGTTAATTCCGACATGAATTATATTGGCCATAATAATGGCATACATTGAGTATTTGGTCATCGATAAGCCATCGGCGAATTGTTTGTATCCCTGATAGATAATAAGCGGCACCAGAGAAAACGCTACCCAGGCCAGGTAAGGTTTTGCCAGGACAATAACATCTGCAGGCTGGTGCAGTAATTCCATCAAAGGCATAGCCAGCACAATTACTCCGAAAAGCAAAAGACCCAGAATGATACATAAAAACAATCCGTGGTGAAACGCAGCACGAATTTTTGATGGATTTTTTTCGGCATCAGCCTCTGCTACAATAGGAGTGATAGCGGTAGAAAATCCTATTCCTAAAGACAAGGCTATAAAAATCATACTATTGCCCAGCGAAACTGCTGCCAGTTCTGTACTTCCCAATTTCCCTACCATTATATTATCGACGATACCAATTAAGGTATGTCCGACCATTCCCAGAATAATGGGATAGGCCAGTCTTAAATTATAAGAGAACTCTTTTGTGTAATTTTTTAAATTCAATTTTACTGCTTTTAAGCTGGCAAAGATACTGAGAAGCTTTGAATTCTTTTCTATTATCAAAAATATAAGCAAAAATTAAGAATATGCTTCATAATCCCCAGATTATATAACAATTGTCAAGAATTATATAACAAAGCCCATATGCTTAGATTTTACTTTTACACCATTAAATAATTAAAAAAAATTGTCACAATGAAATTAGGAAATCTAAAAATGTTATGCCTTGCACTTATTGCTTTATTATACGCCAACACAACTTTCGCTCAGGACAGTGAAATTAAAAATTACGATCAGGGATTCAGATTAGGATTTGGAATAAATGGAGGTATACCAACTGACAAGGATTATAATTGGGCACTTGGCGGAGATGTACGTCTGCAATATGACTTAACCAAAAGAGCGTCATTAACCCTGACAACAGGTTTTACCAATTTATTTAAGGGAGGCGATGCCAAGGACCTTGGATTTATTCCGGCAAAAGCAGGTTTTAAAGCCTTTGTATGGGAAGACCAATTTTATGTTTTAGGTGAAGTCGGTGCCGGTTTTGCTGTTACGAACGGTTACAACAACACAACATTTTTATGGGCTCCGGGAATCGGGTACGCCAATAAGTACATCGATCTTAGTGTTCGATATGAAGACTATCACGATTTCAAAACCAATCAGGTAGCATTGCGCGTAGCCTACGGTTTTGATTTGTAAAAATACATTTATTTTTATTCTTTTGTTTTTGGTAAAAACCCGGCAGTTGCTCATAGGCTGTCGGGTTTTTTATTTTATTTTTCTAATTCTTTTTTATACAGTTCAAAATTGGCTTTTATTTCATCATCCAGTTCAGGTTCTTTAATGTCGGTATACTTTTGCATTTCTTCCCAGATAATTTTGGCTACAATATACCGGGCCATTTCCTTATCATCGGCAGGAACAATGTACCAGGGCGCATGATCGGTTGATGTTTTATTAATAGCCTGCTGATAATATTTCTGGTATTCCTCCCAATGTTCACGTTCTTTTAGGTCCCCCGGTGAAAATTTCCAATTGTGTTTTCCTTCTTCCAGACGGCGCAGCAATCGTTGGCGCTGTTCTTCTTTGCTAAGGTGCAGAAAAAATTTCATTACAATAGTGCCGTTTGCAGCAATATGTTTTTCGAAATTATTGATTTGCTCTATCCTGTTTTTCCAAAAT
Source organism: Flavobacterium sp. LC2016-23 (assembly GCF_009674775.1). Lineage (GTDB taxonomy): Bacteria > Bacteroidota > Bacteroidia > Flavobacteriales > Flavobacteriaceae > Flavobacterium. The sequence goes on from NZ_WKKE01000026.1 coordinate 44,264, forward strand.
TTTGGTTTAATATCTTCTACCGAATTGATTCCGGGCAGGTTTTCACTTAAAATAAATTCCGGATGCACACGTGTTACCAGCACATTCTCATAATGCGTCCTGTTAAAAATGGCAAACTTCCCTTTTTCCGGAAGTGCAATATAATGTCTCCATAAATAATCGTGTTCTAATTCAGTTGAATTGGGTGTTTTAAAACTATGCACCACCACTCCACGCGGATTAAATTCCTTAAACACTTCCCGAATAAGACTGTCTTTCCCTGAAGTATCCATTCCCTGCAGACAAATCAGGACGCTGTATTTATTGTGCGAATACATCACATCCTGCAAGTCGCTCAGTTTTGCCTGAACCTTATCCAGTTTTTCTTCTTTTTCGTCATCATCCGCTTTGATATCCAGCAGCGTCGGAATATTCTTTAAACTTATTTTCTGAACAACTTTAAAATCATTTGGGTCTATCGATTTCATATTCACAAATTTTATTATTATTGGTATTTGATCTGTTATTACCGATTAGTGAGGGTAATTTCACAGCATTCCGTTTTATCGTAATAGTAAATATAGTACTTTTACGAAGCATATTCCTGCTATTCATTGCAATACTTTTTCAATAAATTGTTTTTTCCAAGCCATAACAAGAGCTTCCGTTGGTCGCTTTGTTCTGCCGGAAAAAATACAATTTCTCCTCAAAGTATTTTCATTGCTATCAGGGCTGGGCACTCTTTTACAAAACAAAATTCATGGAAAAATTCACTTTAGAAATATTATTTCAAATCATCGGAATCGGTTCGGCATCAGGATTATTCTTCAATAACAATTCCCTTTATATCATTGGTGACAACAGTGGATTCTTATACGAATACAACATGCAGGACCAGCATTTAAGCCAACATCCTTTGATTGATAATCCATCGCAGAATATTCCCAAAAATATCAAACCTGATTTTGAATCTATTACCCATCACAATGATACGTTGTATGTTTTTGGCTCGGGTTCGACCGAAAACCGGAACAAAATGATTGCGTTCGATCTGAAAACCAAAACGATTTTACAAAAAAACAATTTGGTCGACTTATACAGTCTAATGCAAAGTTTCGGAGAAATAAAACCGGAAGATTTCAATCTGGAAGGTGCCATTTTCGATGGAGAAAACTGGTACTTATTCAATCGCGGAAACGGAAAGTCAAACAAAAACACCATCTTCACCATCCATGCTAAAAATTTAGGAGAAGAATTTGCCCTGGTTGCCACCAACTACAAACTGCCTAAAATAAAAGGAGTCCGTTGCGGTTTTACCGATGCGGTTTTAGTCGAAGACAAAATCTATTTCCTTTCAACCGCCGAAGATACCCAATCTACTTACGACGACGGGGAAGTCCTCGGAAGCTTCATCGGACGCATTGATCTCAAAACCATGAAAATCGATTTCACCCAAAAAATAACCTCCGCCAACAAATTTGAAGGCCTGACTTTCTACAAAAAAGAAAATAGTAAAATTGAGTTTTTGCTTTGCGAGGATAATGACACGGAACTTTTGGAAACCAAGATTTTTAAGTTGAGTTTGCTGGTTAAGTAAATTCAATATTTTTAATAGAGAGATAGCATCGTTAATTCAAAAGTTAAGAATGAATAAAGAAGTAATAATTAATAATTTTAGTCGATCGCTAAAAAATTTATCGTTAGAGGCTGATGAACAAATAGCATCATTTCCAAACTTTGTTGTTGTAACAGATGAATTATTATTGGATTTTAATCATTTCTATGAGGTTATAAAAGAAAACTATTCAGGTCTCTTTTCTGAGGAACAAATAAAAGTGTTAGATCATATAAACTTTTATATTGACCAAATACCTTCTGAAGATTTATCTATAAGTGAAATAGATGAGTTGACAAATTATTCTTTCTGGAAACAACTAAGAATTTTGTCAAGAGAAGCAATTTTAAAATTAGAATAAAATTAAATACATTTTTAATATCAAGTATTTTATGATATCACAAAACGGGAGAATATCATTGCGGGAGACGCACCGCTGTGCGCCTCTACGATAAACCTTTGTCGCTTTGCAACTTTGAACCTTTGAACCTTTAAAAAAAAAATCATCATCGTCCCAACCTTTTTATCTTTTTAACCCTCTTAAGTATAAAGACAACAATTGTGATAAACGAAACTCAGATTTCCAACTGCAAAAAAATGCAACGTGATGCGCAGCGTCAGGTGTATGAGTATATGGCTCCAAAGCTGTATCGCCTCTGCAAACGATACCTAAAAAAGGAAGAAGAAATAGAAGAAGCCCTGGCCGATGCTTTCTATACCATCTTTACCAAAATAGAACAGCTTAAGGAAGTTCAGGCTTTTGAGGCCTGGGCCAGAAAAATAACGGTGAACCATTGTTTGGCGACTATTAAGAAAAATACAAATTTCAATATGTATCTTGATGATGTCAAATTGCTGTCACAACCTTTTACGGACGAAATTACGCATTTAGAAGAAGAAGATTTACTCAATTTATTAAACCATATTCCGGATGGCTGCAAAACTGTTTTTAACCTTTTTGTCATAGAAGGTTACGGACATAAAGAAATAGCCGCGATGCTCAACATTTCTGAAGGCACCTCAAAATCACAATTGAATGCTTCCAAAACCAAGCTCAAGGAATTAGTAAACAAATTGTATTATCAAAAAGCAAAATAGTCATGGACAATCACGATAAATTATTCGAAAAAATAAAAGAAGCTTCGCACAACGCCGAGAGCAAAGATTTTCCCGCAATGGATAAAGTCTGGTCCCGCGTTGAAGAAAAACTGGACAAAAAAGAAGATAAAAAAACAATAGCATTATGGAAAAAAATTGCCATTGCCGCTTCTCTGTTATTGGTTATTTCTTTAGGCTCTCAATTTATAAAAACAAACAATACCTCAACTATTCAGGAAACAAATCAGGTAGTAACGAATGAAACCCAAAAAGAACCGATTCAAACCGGTTTAGAAAAAAATAAAATTGCAACGTCTGAAGACTCAGGAATCATATCAAAAACGGAAGCGACAGAAATCCTGAACAACCAAATTAAGCAACAGCAAAAAGTAGCGATTCAGGAAACACATAGTGCCAACAAACAGACAATTGATTACGAATCAGTTCCTTCAATTGCAGCTGATCAAGTTGCGGCACCTGCTCCGTCAATTTCTTCCGGTTTTTCAAGCGAAGAAGATTCGGTTGAAAAAGACAAAGCCTTTGCTCCCGTTGCGGCATCAAGGCCTTTAAAAGGCGAATCTTACCGAATGGCTGCTGCCGAGAAAGAAACTCAGATGGCCAAAAAAAGTGCGCCCCTGGTGATCCTGAACGGAAAAGCAATTTCCCATACAGATGACGCCAAAAGAGACAAGATGATGCAGGGAGAGCTTTCGAACTTAAATCCGGAAAATGTAGAATCGCTGGTAGTTCTGGACGAGCCATTATACATTATTGACGGCAATTATTATTCTGAAGATGATCTGTTCGGTAAAAATCCAAAAAGTCCGTACGCTCCATTAAACAGACAGGAGATCAAAACCATTACTATTCTGCAGGATCTTGAAGCGACCGAAAAATATGGTGAAAAAGGAAAAAAAGGCGTTGTCATAATCACCACCAAAACCGGAAAACCAGCTCCGCAGCAATAGCAAAAACTTCACTTAAATCTACTATCATGAAAAGTCTCAAACTTCTTTCATTAGTCCTTGCTATGCTGGTAGGTTTCGTATCCGCTGCACAGCAAAAAATAATAACAGGAACTGTTTCCGATTACAATACTGTTCTCCTGGCCGGAGCATCTGTTAAAATTCAGCAATCAGGAAAAGAAACTGCCACCAATTTCGAGGGAGAATATACAATTGCTGCCCAAAAAGGGGATTCGCTCATTTTTAGTTATGTGGGATGTCAGCTACAAACACAAGTCGTAGGAAATAAAAATGTTATGAATGTACAATTAACCACCAGTCCCCCGCTCCCTGAAAAATTTGGTTATAATCCGCAAATCACTGATAAACAGTATCTCCGGTTAACCGAATCCCAAATCAGAAATATTGATTCTGTTCCATCCAACAAGGAACCGTTGTATATTGTTGACGGGGTTCCGGTGAAATCACAGCAAATAGCAAGAATCAATCCTTATGATATTGAGAATATCAGCGTCTTAAAAGAAAACGAAGCTACTTCACTTTATGGCATCAGAGCATATTACGGAGCCATTATTATTAGTACAAAAAACGAAGTGTACAAGAATCTTACAGCCGAAGAAACAGCTATTGAATTAATGAAGCTCCCGGTTCCTTTCTCAAAAAAACAAATTAAGAAAGATTTAAATTATTAAAAGTGTTTGAAATCGCTTTTGGCTTCATCATAGTTATTTTACTACATTTGGTTTTTAATAAAAGCCTTTAATAAATTAACTTTAAATCAAAATTTAATGAATCCTATTTTAAATCAGAATTTATTCCTTGTAAAAGAACATGTTGGTATGTTTAAAGCAGCTAACAACTACGATATTTATGATCCCGAAACCAATCAGATCATTATGAATTGCCGCGAAAATAACCTTGGCTTTTTCACCAAAGTATTTCGTTTTACTGATTATAAAAGAATGACTCCTTTTGATGTTGAAATTACAACTGCTTCCGGTGAAAAATTAATTACCGTAAGACGTGGTGTTGCCGTTTTCCGTTCGACTGTTGAAGTTCTGGATGAAAAAGATCGTTTGGTAGGCACTTTCAAACAAAAGTTCTTTTCTTTTGGCGGGAAATTTGAAATTCTGGATAAAAATGAAAGACCTTGTGCCACTCTTCAGGGAAAATGGACCGGTTGGGATTTTAAATTTTCGCATGAAAACAGGCAATTGGCTCAGGTTAGCAAAAAGTGGGCAGGAATGGGCAAAGAACTTTTTACCAGTGCAGACAATTATGTGCTTCAGATTGAAGAGCACGTAGCAGCCGACAGTCCGTTGAGGCAATTAATCCTTGGAGCTGTGATGTGTATCGATATGGTTCTGAAAGAATAAGAAAGTTGTTAAACTTAGATTAAGAAAAAACGGAAAGCATCATTTTAGAAATCAAAAGAATTATTTTTGTGTCACTAAGAATGATGCTTTCTGCATTTCAAAAAATACGACCATGACAGATTTAAAAAATAAAAATGCCCTGATTACCGGAGCCGGGAAAGGAATCGGAAAAGCAATCGCTATAGCGTTAGCCAAAGAAGGCGTCAACGTAATCCTGATTTCCAGAACCCAGGCTGATGTGGATCAACTGAGCGCTGAAATTTCCAATTTAGGTGTAAAGGCTTTGGCTCTAAGTGCTGATGTTTCAGATATTACTTCTATCAATACAGCAGTAGAAAAAGCATTGGCTGAGTTTACCAACATTGATATTTTAATCAACAATGCCGGTATTGCTGCTTTTGGAAAATTCCTTGAACTGGAGCCGGCTGCCTGGGAAAAAATCATTCAGGTGAATTTAATGGGAACCTATTACACGACCCGCGCTGTTTTACCCAACATGATTGAAAGACAAACAGGCGACATCATCAACATTTCGTCTACTGCAGGTTTAAACGGAAATGCCTTAACCAGTGCGTACAGTGCTTCTAAATTTGCTGTAATGGGTTTAACCGATTCGTTAATGCAGGAAATGAGAAAACACAATATTCGTGTTACGGCACTAACGCCAAGTACAGTAGCTACCGATCTGGCTTTGGATTTAAACTTAACGGACGGAAATCCGGAAAAAGTAATGCAGCCGGAAGATATTGCCGAATTAATCATTGCGCAACTGAAATTAAACCGCAGGGTTTTTATTAAAAACAGCAGTATCTGGTCGACAAATCCATAGATTAAAAATAAATTCCAAAAAAATTTAAATTCCAAATTCCATGCGCTAATTGGAATTTGGCGTTTGGAATTTGGAATTTGGAATTTTAAAAAGATTGGAATTTTAAAAAAACAAGATGGAACAATATTTAAGACAATTAATTGCGATAGAATTCACAGACAAAAAAGAAATTTTTACCGGCTTTCTTATTGATTATTCCGATGACTGGATTTTACTAAGAAATAATCCTGTTGATTATATTCTTGACGGGTTTGTGATTCTAAAAAACAAAAATATCGAAGCTGTTCACAGAGATCAGGACCTTGCTTTTACTGAAAAAGTAATCCGTATGAAAGGTTTGAAAACAAATGCCGAAGATATTATTCCGATAAGAGATCTGGCTTCTATTGTGAATTTCATTACTGATAAATATGGGATTTTCCAGATTTCAAAAAAATCGGCCAAATCTGCTTATTTAGGCAAATTAATCGAATTAACCGACGAAGAACTGACAATTGACTTCGTGGACATAAAAGGAAAGTTTGGAGGCGAATTAAGCTTTAATCCGCAAAAAATAAGAGTAATTGAATTTGATACGGATTATATCAATTCCCTGAAATTGGTAATTCAGGAAGATGCGAAACAGTAGTTAAACAGTTAGTTCATTCTATAAAAACAGAAAAGCCCTTTAAAGGGCTTTTTGTTTATTTTTTCATTTCGATTTTTATGCTTCCGTCAGTTTATGTGAAAACTCCAGGCGAACACTTCCGTCTTCGTCTATTTTTGTTAGGTTAATTTCCTGCAAAGTATTGACTAATTCAGGATTCCACGGCGTTTTTACTTTTACGTAATTTTCGGTAAAACCGTGAATATAGCCTTCCTTATTTTCGCTTTCAAATAAAACCGTTCTGTTGGTTCCTATCTGGCTTTCGTAAAAAGCACGACGCTTTTTAACCGATAAACCACGTAACATTTTACTGCGCTTTGCTCTTACGTTTGCAGGAACAATTCCGGGCATATTTGCGGCTTCGGTATTGTCTCTTTCCGAATACGTAAATACGTGTAAATAGGAAATATCCATTTCATTTAGAAAATGGTACGTTTCTAAAAAGTGTTCATCTGTTTCTCCGGGAAAACCGACAATAACATCGACACCGATACAGGCATGCGGCATTACTTCACGGATTTTATTCACACGTTCTGTATACACTTCACGCAAGTAACGTCGTTTCATTAATTTTAAAATATCGTTACTTCCGGATTGTAACGGGATATGAAAATGCGGTACAAAAGTTCTGCTTTTCGAAACAAAATCGATTGTTTCATTTTTCAACAGATTAGGTTCAATAGATGAAATTCGCAAACGTTCAATTCCTTCTACTTTGTCCAATGCCTGGACTAAATCCAGAAACGTATGTTCGTGTTTTTTATTTCCGAATTCCCCTTTCCCATAATCACCGATATTGACTCCGGTCAAAACAATTTCTTTAATGTTTTGAGTCGATATTTCTTTGGCATTTTGCAAAACGTTTTCAAGGGCATCACTTCGCGAAATTCCCCTTGCCAGTGGAATTGTACAATAGGTACATTTATAATCGCAGCCGTCCTGTACTTTCAAAAAAGCACGGGTACGGTCACCAATAGAATAACTTCCTACGTAAAAGTCGGCATCAGCAATTTCGCAGGAGTGTACTTCACCCATATCGTTTTTGCTTAAGTCATGAATATAATCGGTAATTTTAAATTTTTCGGTAGCCCCCAAAACCAAATCAACGCCATCAACAGCTGCTAATTCTTCAGGTTTTAGTTGTGCATAACACCCAACTGCGGCTACAAAAGCTTTTTCGTTAAGTTTCATTGCTTTTTTTACCACCTGCTTAAATTGCTTATCGGCGTTCTCTGTAACCGAACAGGTATTGATCACATAAATGTCTGCTATTTCTTCAAAATCGACACGATCAAAACCTTCGTCAGTAAAATTTCGGGCGATTGTGGAAGTTTCTGAAAAATTCAGTTTGCAACCAAGCGTATAAAAGGCAACTTTTTTTCTATTTTCCATAGGAATACACTACATTTTAAGTAGTAAGATATTATATTTACATCTTCAATTGAAGAGTTTGCAAATTTACATACAATATTCTTTAAAATAAAATCAACAATACACTATATATCAACATTTTGTATTAATCGAATATTTAAATTTGACGTAAAAACCATAAATTGAACCCGGTAATATCTAAAATAAGTTTTTACCTTAAAAGATTGCAAATCTTATTTCAATAAGAATTAAATGACAAAAACATCGATTAAATGCAAATAATATCGATTAAATACATTTTTTTGAAAATTAAATTAAAATTTTCTTACATTTAACTTTCAAAAAACTGCTTTTACCCGAATAAGGTTAAGCAATTAAAAATTTAACATAAATAAATTAATTTAACAACAGATTTTTCCATAACAATTTTGATATTTTGTCGTTATGTTGTTGTTTTGTTTAATAAAGTAAAATGGGAAAGCCGAAAACCATAAAGAGTAGGCAAAAATTAAAAACTCCAAACTTATTATGAAAGCATTTTTACCCACAATCTGCTTGATGTTCTTAACCATTTTCAGTTCGCAAGCGCAAACTGCTGCTGCTCCGGCTACTAATCCGTTCCCATCCATTAGTACATTAACAAGCTGGGCCAGTTTAAACTCTCAATCACAATTTGATATTGCAATTCGTGCTGTGGGGTTTAAATTTGAAGTAAAAGAACCAGGAGAAGGATCTACTGCATATACTTACATCCGCAAAGTAATGGTTAATGAAGTGAACTATACAGATAGAATTGTCTACAGAATTACCAATAATAATTCTGCAAGTATAATCTCATTAGTAACTGCTTCTACTGATTTAGTTAGTTTGTACACCCCGCAATTGGCGACTTTTAAAAACAACAATTGCAAAACAGAGATGTCTAAAGACAAAAACACCACCTGTACTTGTTACGAAAGTGTAAATTTTGCTATCGATCTTTGCGACGAACGCGTAAAATTAACAATGGGTGACGGAAATAAATATTTTGTTTCTGTAGCTAAAAAATAATTCTGAATATTCAGAAACATAAACTTCGAGCTGTTTTCCAAATCTTTTTAAATCTTCAGGAGTAAGTTTAAAAAGGTTTGGGATGCATTTCTTAGAAAAAATTATAAGTTTGGATTCTTTGCCTCGTACCAGACAGCCAGTTCTTCTTCATACTCAAAAGAATTTACGTACTGCAAACCCAGCTTTTCTAAAATTCTTCGGGAGTTCTCATTCCCAGCGTCTGCATAAGCATAAAGAGCCTTTACTTTCATTACATTAAAAGCATAAGCTGTAAAAGCTTTTCCGGCTTCGGTTGCATAACCTTTTCCCCAGTGTCTTTCGATGAAACGATATCCAATTTCATAAAAATCTTTATGATTATTGATTTCATCCGTTATAAATTTGATTCCGGACCACCCCAAAAATTCGTTGGTTTCTTTTAGAATAACCGCCCAACGGCCTGTGCCAAAATCTTTATACTGCTGCTGAACAAAATTAATATAAGCGCGACTTTCATCAATATGAGTAACAGGTTTATTCCCTAAATACGTATGCACATTTGGATTCGAATCCAATTCAAACATGCCCGCATCGTCTGAAGAAAGAAATTCCCTTAAGATCAGACGTTCTGTTTCAATTGGTGTTTTCATTTCTAATTTAAAATAAAACGCTGCACTACCTCGGCAACACCGTCATTATTATTGGAAGCCACAATCAAATTGGCTCTGTCGCGTAATTCAGGGGTTACATTATCCACCCAAACGCCAAGTCCGGCATATTCAATCATGGTGAGGTCATTTCCGGCATTTCCTACTGCAATAATTTCACTTTGATGAATATTGAGCTTTGCTGCCAGAAGTTTAAGACTCGCCGCTTTATCGATTCCCTGCTGAGCTGCTTCCAAAAAGAAAGGTTTAGACATGGCCACACTTAAATGAGGCATTGCTGCTTTCAGGTCCTGCTCTACTTCTTTTAAATAAGAAGGCTCTTCCAATAAAATACATTTTACTGCCGCTCTGTTTACGGCGTCCTTAAAACTTGGTACTTTGCGATGTGGCAATCCTGTTATTTCTTTTTCAATTTCAATATACTCCGAATCGGTTTCGCTGATAATTTCGTTATCCAGATAAGTAATAATATGGGTTTTCATCTTCACACTATAATCGTACAATTCATGAATCTGTTCGATTGTCAGTTTTTGCTCAAATAAAATAAGATCCTCTTTTACCGTACTAATAATAGCTCCGTTAAATGAAATAATAAATGAATCGTTCAGATCTAATTCTAATTCTTTGGCATAAGCCGTCATCGCAGAAGTTGGGCGGCCGGAAGCCAAAACCACGTAAACACCTTTTGCCTGGGCTTTAAGAAGCACTTTTTTATTTAATTCCGAAATTTTATGATCGTCAGTCAACAAGGTATCATCCATGTCGAGCACCAGCATTTTATATTGCATGTTTTTTTACTTTTAAGTCGCAGTCTCGGTTTTCAGTCCCAGTCCCAGTCCCAGTTTTCAGTCCCAGTCGCAGTCTCAGTTTTCAGTCTTCGACAAATTGAGACTGAAAACTGAGACTGAAAACTGCCTTTTAGATACTCATTCTGAAATCTTCGATCACAGGATTTGCTTTTGCGAAATCTGTTTCTTGTATAAATACTTCTACTGCCAGATCTGTCTGCCCAAAGCCACCTAATCTTGCGGATTGAATATTATCTTTTTTAGTAGTTTCTACTCCTGCTTCTTCTAATCTTTGCTGCAAAGCAATGGCTAAAACTTCACTTCCTGAAAACACCTTCATTAATCCCATAACATTTTATTTTTTTATTATTATTTAATTCTTACTCTAAAATTACTTTTAACTGATTCTGAAAATCATTATTTTCATTCATTCCAATATGATCCTGATCCCTCAATGGGTAAAAATGTCCATTTGATCTTAATATTTTACCCAGACGAATGGAATTTTCATAAGGAATCAATTGATCATTAGTTCCATGAAAAATATAAACCGGGCCTTTAATTTTGGGCAAATATTCATACGTTTCAAAATGAAACTTTTTCATAAAGTCCGGAAAAAACGGTACTCTCGTACTTGATAATTCCGTGAAACTATAATACGGGGCCTGCAAAAGTAAAGCTTTAGGCTTATTCTCTGAAGCCAATATAGCTGCAAGTCCTGAACCAATTGAATAGCCTGCAACAATAATTTTATTTTCGGGATATCGCTCTTTCAATTTTTTATAAACAATAGAAATATCCTTATTTAATTGTTCTTCATTTTCAATTTCGCCTTCACTTTTACCAAAACTTCTGTAATCTAAAATAAAAATATCATATCCCAAATTAGTATACGTACTCGCTATTTTGCCCCAGGTTTCTAATGTTCCGGCATTTCCGTGAAGATAAAAAACAAGCCCTTTGGATTTCTCTGATTTAAACAGAAGTCCATTCAGGTTTGCGCCATCGAAAGACTTGATATTTAACTCCTCAAACTTTTGGTGATACTCGAATCGATACTCTTTTGAAAGTCTTTCACTTTGAAAAACCATTCCAATCTGATTGAAATAAACATAGGAAATAACAATAACATAAATAACAACGAAAAAAACTAAAAGTACAATCGCTAAAAATTTAAATGTTTTTAATATCTCCATGAATACTTTTTAAATCGATTATTCCTCTTCTTCAATCTGGCCTTCTTCCTCGTCCAGTTCCTCTTCCCCTTCTTCATCCATATCAAAAAGATACGGTTCCAGCAACATTTTGTCTGCCAAAATTTCGATACGTTCCGTTAATACTTCGGCAAAAATAAGACGTTGTGTTTTGGCGATACTGTTAGAAATACGCATGATTTTAGTTTCATGACGTAGCTTTAAAATCGGATCTGAATCATCCAGAATAAACATTTTAAGACGGTTTACATTGTAACCTGCCGTCGTAAACATATCACTCAATTTATTTGGTGTTCCGATTAAAACATCAACTCCCGTAGAAATATAGTTTTTATCGTAATCCATGTCTCCTTTATCATGAACACCATACACTTCAAGGTTGGTGTACTTTCCGTATTTCGCAAAAAGTTCAACCATTTCCAATACTTTGGTTTTGTCTTCCACAATAATCAAAGCTCTTGGTGATTCTTCTACCTGACCTGCCAATTGCTGAATAACATTCAGAACAATTGTCGTTGATTTTCCGCTTTGTTTTGGAGAAAGAATAATACAGTCAGCACCACTTTTTATAGTCGAAAAAGTTTCTTTCTGTAATACATTAGGTTCTGTCAGACCATTTTCTATTAAGGCGTCCTGTAGCTTCTCGTTTATTTTTTTTAGTTTCATTTTTTTTAATGCTGTAAGCTGTAGGCTGTAGGCTTTAAGCTGCAGACCTGCGCAAATTGATTTACTATTAATGCTATAGGCTTTAAGCTGTAAGCTGTAGGCCTCATGCAATTACTTTATTTATTTTAATGCTGTAAGCTGTAGGCCTTGAGCAATTACTTTATTTTTTTAATGCTAAGCGTTATGCTACTTTCTTTTATCACAGTAGACAGAGGCAGTAAGCTTAAAGCCTAAAGCTTTTTATTTAGTGGCAAACATTTTTACGTCTGTTTCTGAGATTTCGTTTCCGCCAAGGATAATCAGTCTTTCGATTACATTTCGAAGCTCACGGATATTTCCGGTCCAGTCGTATTCCTGTAATAGTTTTATAGCCTGAGCAGAAAATATTTTGACTGCATTTCCCTGCTCTGAAGCAATTTTCTCTGTAAAATGCATAATCAAAGCCGGAATATCGTCGCGTCTTTCATTTAATGGCGGAACTTTAATTAAAATTACCGCCAGCCTGTGGTATAAATCTTCACGGAAACGACCTTCTGCAATTTCTGTTTTTAAATCTTTATTGGTTGCTGCTACTACGCGAACATCTACTTTTATATCTTTTTCGGCGCCGACTCTGGTAATCATGCTTTCCTGCAGGGCTCTCAAAACTTTGGCTTGCGCCGAAAGGCTCATATCACCAATTTCATCCAGGAAGATAGTGCCTTTATCTGCTGCTTCAAATTTTCCGGCACGGTCCTTCACTGCCGATGTAAAAGCCCCTTTTACGTGTCCGAACAATTCACTTTCGATCAGTTCACTTGGAATCGCCGCACAGTTTACTTCAATAAGAGGAAAATTAGCACGTTCACTTTTTTCATGTAACTGATGCGCCACTAATTCTTTTCCTGTTCCGTTTGGTCCTGTAATTAAAACTCTCGCTTCAGTTGGGGCTACTTTTTCAATCATCAGTTTAATATGATTTATAGCCTCGCTTTCCCCTACCATTTCGTAGTTCTTACTGACTTTTTTCTTCAGGATTTTGTTTTCAACTACAAGTTGTTTTTTGTCTAAAGCATTACGAACCGTATTTAATAAACGGTTTAAATCCGGCGGTTTTGAGATATAATCAAATGCTCCCAGACGCATGGTATGAATCGCCGTTTCCATATCGCCGTGACCTGAAATCATCACCATTGGAATTTCCGGTTTTATTTTTTTTGTTTCTTCCAAAACATCAACGCCATCCATTTTTGGCATTTTGATATCACACAAAACCAAATCGTAGTCGTTGTTTTTTATTTTTTCAAGACCTGCAACACCGTCTTCCGCTTCGTCTACCTGATACGTATCATTTTCTTCTGATAAGATCTTTACCAAAACTCTTCTGATCGCTGCTTCGTCTTCTATAATTAGTATTTTACTCATTTCTTTTTGAGGTTCTAAGGTTCTGAGATGCTAAGGTTCTGAGTTTTTTTTTAAGAAGCTAACTTAGCGACTTAGTACCTCAGAACCTTAGCAACTTTAAAAAATTAATATTTAAGCCATTTATACAATTCTTTCCAGGTTGGTTTCTTTCCATACATTAAAATACCCACACGATAGATTTTTGCGGCGAACCAGACTACAAGGAAAAACGTAGCAAACAATAATGATACCGAAATCGCAATTTGCCACCACGGCACGCCAAACGGAAGTCGCATCAGCATTACAATTGGTGAGGTCAGCGGAATCATCGAAAAGACTACCGCAATAGTTCCGTGCGGATCGTTTACGACAGTAAAAAAACCAATATAGACACTCAGAATAAGCGGCATAATAATAGGAAGCAGGAATTGTTGCGAATCCGTCTGATTGTCAACGGCAGCTCCGATTGCAGCATAAAATGAACTGTATAGAAAATAACCTCCGATGAAATACACCACAAAACCAATTAATATACTGGCAATCGGTAAATTCCATAATTCGGCAATGTACATTTGCGCCGGACCTGACAATTCCTGTTGTGCCGAATGCATTAATTCGGGTGAAATTCGGGCGGTTGGTCCAACATTCACTCCGAAAAATGCGGAAGCCGCAAACATTAATCCCAAACCAATTATTGCCCAAATTACAAATTGCAGCAATCCTGCAAGTGAAGTTCCAATAATTTTACCAATCATCAACTGAAATGGTTTTACCGACGAAATAATGATTTCAATAATTCGGTTTGTTTTTTCTTCGATGACACTTCGCATGACCATATTGCCATAAATAATGATGAACATCATAATCAAATAGCCGAATGCGCCTCCGATTCCGATTTTTATTTCGTTTAACCCTTTCAGGCTTTCTTCTCCGGAAGATTTCGCCAGATGAATATTGACAGCTGCCTGTGCTTCCTGAATGGCTAACGTATCGAGTTTAGCCTGCTCCAGATTAATTTTTGTGATTTTTGATGCAATAACATCCTGTGTGTTTTCGATGAAAGAAATACTCGGACTGTTATTTGAAATATAGTCCACTTTAGTTTCCAGCTCTTTAAAATTATCCGTTTTAGGGATAATAATCAAACCACTGAAATTCTCTTTGGTGATACTGTCTTTCAGTGCTTTTACATCAATTTCAGAAAGATTCAGGTATTTATATTCTGCGTCTTTCCTGTTCTGTTTTACAAAATCGCCGGCAAACAAACCTGTTTCGTCATGAATTGCAATTCGTTTGGTTTCGGCTTTCATAGAACTCAGATACCCGATAAAACCGGCAATTGCCACAAACAACAGCGGACTTAAAAAAGTCATGACAACAAAAGATTTATTGCGGACTTTGGCAATAAATTCTCTTTTTATAATTAATGAAATGATGCTCATTTTTTAGATTAGTTAGATTTTCAGACTTCTTAGATTGTTAGATTTTTCGCTTCCCGGATTTAGTCTAAAAATCTAAGAAGTCTAACGATCTGAGATCTATTCCGTTACTGTTTGAATAAAAATATCGTTTACGCTTGGAATTTTCTCTACAAAATGTGTTACTTGCCCGCGTTGTGTCAGCAGGTGTAATAATTCATTTGGAGTTGCATTTCCGATTTGAATTTCTAATTTCAGATCGTCATTTAAGGATTTAAAACTTGACGGTGAAACGGTAAATTTTTGTGTAATGTCATACATCAGACCTTCTACATTACTGGTCAGAATTCCGACTTCAAAACTGTTTGTTTTAAACTGACGTTTGACATCAACTAATTTTCCTTCAATCAGTTTATTAGATTTATGGATTAAAGCAATGTGATCACAAAGCTCTTCAACACTTTCCATTCGATGCGTAGAGAAAATTATGGTGGCGCCCTGTTCTTTCAAAGCTAAAATTTCATCTTTTATGACATTGGCATTGACAGGGTCAAAACCGGAAAAAGGCTCATCAAAAATCAGCAGTTTCGGTTTATGAAGTACACAAACCACAAACTGAATTTTCTGTGCCATTCCTTTGGAAAGCTCCTGAATTTTCTTGTTCCACCATCCTTGTATTCCTAAGCGGTCAAACCAATATTCCAATTGTATCTTAGCTTCGGCTTTAGAAAGTCCTTTCATTTGAGCCAGATACAAACATTGTTCGCCCACTTTCATTGACGTATACAAACCTCTTTCTTCAGGAAGGTAACCAATTGTCTGAATGTGTTTGGGCTGTAGTCTTTCTCCGTCCAGAATTACCTCACCACTATCGGGAAGTGTAATTTGGTTTATGATTCGGATAAGAGATGTTTTTCCAGCTCCGTTGGGACCTAATAGTCCATAAATACTGCCTTTAGGCACATTTAATGAAACTTCGTTAAGCGCTACATAATCACCGTATTGTTTTACGACTTTATGTACTTCGAGTAAGTTGCTCATGCTGTTTTCAGGATTTTCTGCGTCAATTTGACCTTTCTTGGTCTGTGTCTGTAAAAGTAAATAATTCAAAGCGAATCTGCGTATTAATACGCAAAAAACCCATCCTAATTTTTACATCGGGATGGGTTTTATATATTTAAACCTTTTAAAAAAAAATATCGTTATGAAAACATATCTTTTACTTTTTCAAAAAATGATTTCTCTGATTTTTCAGGACTCGGCACAAAGTGTTCGTCGTTTAAAGCATTTTCAAAAAATTGTTTTTGCTCTTTGTTTAACGTTTTTGGTGTCCATACATTTACGTGAACTAATAAATCGCCGCTTCCGTAACCGTTTATACTTGGAATACCTTTTCCTTTTAATCTTAATATTTTTCCGGATTGAATACCTTCCTCCAGTTTGATACGGACTTTTCCGTTGATGGCTTCAATATCTTTAGAAACGCCAAGAACTGCTTCCGGGAAACTGATATATAAATCAAAGTGAATATTCTCACCTTCACGTTTCAGGAATTCGTGTTCTAATTCTTCGATAGCAACAATTAAATCTCCTGGAATACTGTTTCCGGGAGCGTCATTTCCTTTATTAGAAACTTTAAGCTGCATTCCGTCTACCACACCAGCAGGAATTTTGATAGAAACAGTTTCGTCTTCTACAACCATTCCTTGTGCATCTGCTTCAGAAGGTCTTTTATCTAAAATCTGACCGGAACCTCCACACGTAGGACAAGTTGATGCAGACTGCATTCTTCCTAAAATAGTGTTGGTCACACGCATTACCTGACCCTGACCATTACAGGTCGAACAGGTTTTGTAGGTAACACCTTTGGCCTGCACCTTGCGTTTTACTTTTACTTTTTTCTCCACACCATTTGCAATCTCTTCTAAAGTCAACTTCACTTTAATTCTAAGATTACTTCCTTTAGCACGACGAGGACCACCTCCGCCTCCGCCGAAACCACCAAATCCACCACCAAAAATATCACCGAACTGGCTGAAAATGTCATCCATATTCATACCGCCGTGACCACCGCCAAATCCTCCGGAACCATCAAATGCCTGATGTCCGTATTGGTCGTATTTCGCTTTTTTGTTCGGATCACTTAAAACTTCATAGGCTTCTGCTGCCAGTTTAAAGTTTTCTTCTGCCTCTTTGTCGCCCGGATTTTTATCAGGGTGATATTTCAACGCACTTTTTCGATATGCTTTTTTAATTTCGGCAGCGTCAGCATTTTTTGAAATGCCAAGTATTTCGTAAAAATCTTTTTTCATAATTTAGGTTAAATTCCAAATCAAAAATTCCAAATTCCAATACTTAAAAAATTGACTTTCAGAATATTGTCTGTATTTTTAGTTTCCGATAACCACTTTAGGAAAACGAATAATTTTGTCTCCTAATTTGTATCCTTTTTCGATTACATCAACAATTTTACCTTTCAGCTTGTCCGAAGGTGCAGGAATTTGCGTAATAGCTTCAGCAAAATCAGCATTAAAAGCATCACCTGCTCTTACTTCAACCTGCTCTAAACCTTTGGCAACTAAAGTACTTTTCAGTTTTTCATGAATTAACTCCACTCCTTTTTTCAAATTCTCATCTTCAGATTTGTTGATTTCTACAGTTGCTCTGTCAAAATCGTCTAAAACAGGAAGCATGGCTAACAAGACTTCTTGGTTGGCTGTTTTAAACAAATCAATTCGTTCTTTTGAAGTTCTTTTTTTGTAATTTTCAAATTCGGCAAATAATCTCAAAAACTTATCTTTTTCTTTTGCCAAGTCCTGAGCTAATTGCTCTTCAACACTTAATTCTTCAACAATTAACTGCTCACCGTTGGCATTGTTCTCTAACGTTACATCATCTAATTCCTGATCGAACTCTGTATTTTCCGTAGTCATATTACTTTTATTTTTAAAAATATTTTTAAACTTCATTTTTTATTCTTTGTGTTGGATTGCAAAAGTACTGCCAAATCTTTTAAAATGTCAAATTGTCACTTTATTAAAATTCAGTACTTTAAAAAACTGAAAATTAGCCTGAAAAATTTAGTATAATTTTAAGACTATTACGTTTTAGTTTGAAGTATATTTGGATTTCGAATTGAAACTATAGTATTACCTATCAAAATTGAATTTAAGGGTTGGCCTCGGCTTCATAAATAATTATTAATTCAAGTTTACCTTATATTAAAAAAAGCTTCGCCTATTTGAGACGAAGCTTTTTTTTATGCTTTTTGAGAAAAAAAATTTTTACCGCAAAGAACACTAAGTTTTTTTCTTTTCACTTTTATAAAAAAAAGCTCGCAAAGCTTCCTGCTGATTTAGCTTTGCGAACTTTATGTTTTTAAAAGTATTCTTAGATAAAAATCCTTGCGTTCTTTGCGGTAAAAATTTTGCACGGGCGGAGGGATTCGAACCCCCATCAACGGTTTTGGAGACCGCTATTCTACCCTTGAACTACGCCCGTAACTAGGCCGCAAATTAAAAGTATTTTTTCTTCTCCGGCAACTATTTCACGTAGATTTAAAGCGTTTTTTCTATTGTGTATCGTTAGCCACGAATTCCACAAATTGGCACGAATTATTATTTGAGCGTAACTAGTTCGTAAACTGATTAATGGGTTAAATAAAAAAGTAAAACTTTATAAAAATTGATTTTACAACATTTTAAAATTTGTGAAAATTTGTGCAATTCGTGGCAAAAAAATCTTTTTAATCTGTAAAATCAGTGGCAAAAAAACTTCACACCTCAAAACTAGCCTAACAAAGCATTTTTCAATCCTTCAAAGTCAACTGAAATTTGTTCGCCTGAAACCAGATTTTTAAGTGAATACAAATTAGCCGCAATCTCCTGATCGCCTGCAATGACTGCAAAAGGAATCAAACGTTTATCTGCATACTGAAACTGTTTCCCGACTTTAACATTATCAGGATACAATTCTACTTTTATATTTTCTTTTCTCAGTTTCTGAATCGCCTGTGACGCATACAAAGCTTCTGCATCGCCATAATTGACAAACAGTGCTTTAGAAGTTGCTGAAACGGTTTCCGGAAACAATTGAAGTTCTTCTAAAACCAGATAAATACGATCTAATCCGAAGGAAATTCCAACACCGCTCATGTTTTTCAAACCAAAAATACCGGTTAGGTCATCATATCTGCCGCCGCCTCCGATAGAACCCATTGAAACTGTTTTCGGTGCTGCAACTTCAAAAATGGCTCCGGTGTAATAATTTAATCCACGGGCCAGCGTTACATCAAGATCTAAAGTTGCGGTTGACAATCCTAAAGTAGCCACATTGTCACAAATAAATTTCAATTCTTCCACTCCTTTCATCCCTTCCTCTGACGAAGCCAGTAATGCAGAAAGCTGATTGATTTTATCTGCAAAAGTCCCGCTAAAACTAAATAACGGCTGCACTTTTACCAATGCTTCTTCGGAAATTCCTTTTTCGATCATTTCTTTTTTCACGCCATCTTCACCAATTTTATCCAGCTTGTCTAAAGCCACGGTAAAATCTATTAATTTATCTGAGGCTCCGATTACTTCAGCAATTCCGGATAATATTTTTCTGTTATTGATTTTAATGGTAACTCCTTCCAGTCCTAAAGCAGTAAAAACAGTGTCGTATAACTGAACCAATTCTACTTCCTGCCATAAAGACTTTGAGCCGACAACATCGGCATCACATTGGAAAAACTCTCTGTAACGGCCTTTCTGCGGACGATCCGCTCTCCAAACCGGCTGAATCTGATATCTTTTAAAAGGAAATTCAATTTCGTTCTGGTGCTGCACCACATATCTCGCAAACGGAACTGTGAGGTCATAACGCAAGGCTTTTTCAGATATTTTTGCTGTAAATTTATTCAGCTCAATTCTCTGATTAAGATCAATTGTCTCAGCAGAATTCAATTGTAATTGTTCCAGGGATTCCGGTAATTCTATTTTTGTTTTATTGAAGAAAAAATTTCCTGAATTCAAAATCTTAAAAATCAAACGATCGCCTTCTTCACCATATTTACCCATTAAGGTATCTGAATTTTCGAACGAAGGCGTTTCAATAGGCTGAAAACCAAATTTCTCGAAATTATTTTTTATGACCTGAATAATATATTGACGTTTTGACACCTCTGCCGGTGAAAAATCTCTTGTTCCTTGTGGTATAGTTGGTTTTGAAGCCATTTTTTTTAGATTGTTAGATTGTTAGACTTTTAGATTGTTAGATTTTTTTTCGAAATCTTGAACTTAAAAATCTTCTTATAGATTATAAAATTTAGAATTTAAGATCTCTCTCAAATTCTAATCGACTGCAAATATCTTATTTTTTAAAATAAATAATGCCCGTTCGAAAACAAACTTGTAACAAAAAACGTATTTTCGTGACAAATTGTTCATGATGCTAAAATTATTCAAAGAAAATATCCGAATTGCGTTTGGTTCAATCAAAACACAATTGCTACGTACTATTCTTACCGTTTTAATTATCGCGATCGGAATTACAGCTCTCGTTGGGATCCTGACAGTGGTTACGGCTTTGGAAAATACCATTTCGACCAATTTTGCCTCAATGGGCGCTAATACCTTCAATATTAATCAATACGAGAACACCATTAAAAATCGTGGCGGTAATGAACGTGAAGTCATTAACCCGATTATCTCTTATCCTGAGGCGGTTGCTTTTAAAAACAAATACAAATATCCTTTTACCGAAACCTCCCTTTCCTTTACGGCAACTTCAAAAGCGGAAGTAAAATATTCAGACCAAAAAACAGATCCGGAAATCAGCATTTTGGGGGTCGACGAGCATTTTATAGGTAATTCGGGTTTAGAAATCAGTTCCGGACGCAGTTTCAATCAGTTCGACATTGAGAACAATACGTATTCCTGCATTGTGGGATCTGATTTTGAAAAAGGTTTATTGAAAGATGTCAATCCAATCGATAAAATAATCTCCATTCGAGGGGCCCGTTTTAAAGTTATCGGAGTTTTAAAAGAAAAAGGATCAACATTTGGAAACAGTCAGGATTTAAGGGTTTTAATTCCGATTCAGGTCGCACGTTCCTTGTTTACAGCACCCAATATTAATTACACGATGAGTGTGATGGTTTCCAAAAAAGAACTTTTAGACGAAGCGGTTGACAATGCGACAAGCATCATGCGAAGAGTACGCAAATTAAGTCCGGTTCGTGACAATAATTTTGGTATTGGCCGCAGCGATGATTTAATCAACAGAATTCTCGGGATTACGCAATATTTAGGCTGGGCTGCGTGGATTATTAGTATCATTACGATTTTAGGATCCTCTATTGCTTTAATGAACATCATGATTGTATCAGTTACAGAACGTACCCGAGAGATTGGGGTGCGAAAAGCTTTAGGCGCGAAAAGAATAACCGTTGCCACTCAGTTTTTTATCGAAACCCTTTTGATTGGTCAGCTTGGCGGACTGGCAGGAATTGTACTGGGAATTTTGGTGGGATTTGCCTTTTCGTCCGCAATGGGATTTGCATTTGTTATTCCATGGATGGCCATTTTTGCAGCCTTTGCCACAAGTTTTATGGTAGCCATTGTTTCCGGATTATACCCCGCTGTTAAAGCTTCCAAACTGGATCCTATTGAGGCTTTGCGCTATGAGTAGTTTTCAGTCGCAGTCGCAGCTTGCAATCAAAGTTAATAGT
Source organism: Flavobacterium sp. LC2016-23 (assembly GCF_009674775.1). Classification (GTDB taxonomy): domain Bacteria; phylum Bacteroidota; class Bacteroidia; order Flavobacteriales; family Flavobacteriaceae; genus Flavobacterium. The sequence goes on from NZ_WKKE01000026.1 coordinate 66,021, forward strand.
TATTTAAATGCTCACCGAGACTGAAAACTGAGACTGAGACTAAAAAAAACCTAAAGACTCCCTTTCATCATCCTGTCGTTGTCATAAATATCTCTGCGTAATTCAATATTCCTGAAATTCATTGATTCAAGTAAGTTATTCATTTCTTCCCCCAGATATTGATTAATTTCAAAAAACAACTGCCCGTTTTCCTTGAGATTTTTCTGAGCCAAAGCCGCAATTTTTTTATAAAAAACCAGCGCATTATTATCTTCGACAAAAAGTGCTAAATGAGGCTCGTAGTCCAGCACGTTCTTTTTTATTTCTTCTTTTTCTAAATTCCTGACATAAGGCGGATTGGAAACAATAATATCAAAATTGTCTTTCAGCAGTTCCAGTTCTAAAATGTCCTTATATATAAAGGTAACTTCAACATTATTATTTATGGCATTTCTTTTGGCTGTTTCCAATGCTTTCTTGGATATGTCTATTGCATACACTTCTGCATTTGGAAGGTTTTTCGCCAGTGAAATCGCGATACATCCGCTTCCGGTCCCGATATCTAAAATTTTTAAACGTCTGGATTTGTCAAGTCCTGAATTTTCATTAATAACCCACTCGACCAATTCTTCAGTTTCCGGCCTTGGAATCAAAACGTTCTCATTTACTTCGAAATCCATTCCGTAGAAATTTGTTTTCCCTAATAAATACTGAATGGGAACTTCTTTTTTTAATTGTTCTAAAATCGAACACCAATACACAAGATCAGCTGTACTAAAAGTTAGTTCATGATTTAGTGCCAGGTCAATTTGTCGCAGCTTGTGTTTGTATTCTAAAATTAAATAGAAAAAGCTCTCCGCTTCATATGCATCATAAAAAGGCGATAATTCCTGTATAAACTGAGTCCGGTATTGTTTGATTCTCATTTTGTTTTTTTGAGCATTAATTTTAAGCTAAAGCCAATTGCATTAACAATAAGTACTGCATTAACAAAAAATGTTACACGTTACTCCGTAAATCTTTCAGCATCCAGACAGGGCAAGAACTGTGCCCGGTGCATCCCATCGGAGCCTCTAAATATTCAAAACCTGATTTTTTATATAATTTTTGGGCTGCATGCATAAAAGGCATCGTTTCGATATAACATTTTTCAAAGCCAAAATCCCTGGCCTGCTGCAAACATTTCTCCATCATAACACTTCCAATTCCCAAACCACGGGTTTCCGGCAAAAAGTACATTTTTTGCAATTCACAAATTTCAGGGTCTCCATTTTCTAAAGGTGCTATTCCGGCACAGCCCACAATTTTGCCTTCATTTTCCACCACAAAATAAACCGATTGCGGCTTATTATATTCTTCAAACATTAAATCTAAGTACGGATCTTCATAAGCCGTTCCCACTTTTGGGATTTCCATTTCGTCAAAAACCGCTCTTATTAACCTGGCGACTGCCTGATTGTCTTCTTTTTTTATCGTTCTGATACTCCAGTTTTCCATTTTCTTTATTCGTCTTATAACTACAAAAGTAAAAATAGTTTTCCGATAGTTTTCTTAACTGGACAGTAAACTCAAAAATAACTACTTTTGCAGGGTGAATATACAGGAGAAATACATACAGCGCTGCATCGAACTAGCCAGAAATGGCTTCGGAACTACCTATCCAAACCCCATGGTGGGGAGTGTAATTGTTTACGAAGACCGGATTATCGGTGAAGGCTGGCATAAAAAAGCCGGAGAACCGCATGCAGAAGTCAATGCGATCCGGTCTGTGAAAGATAAATCGTTATTAAAAAAGGCTACTATTTATGTGAGCTTAGAACCGTGCAGCCACTTTGGAAAAACACCGCCCTGCTGTGATTTAATTATTGAACATAAAATCCCGAATGTCGTAGTCGGAACTGTTGACCCAAACGAAAAAGTAGCAGGAAGAGGCATCAAAAAAATTATCGAAGCCGGAGCAAATGTGACTGTTGGCGTTCTGGAAAAGGAATGCAACGAACTCAATAAACGCTTTTTTACTTTTCACCAGAAAAAACGGCCTTACATTATCCTGAAATGGGCCGAAAGTCAGGATGGCTTTTTAGCCCCTGTAAAAACAGAACATCAGGACAGAAAACCGGTTTGGATTACCAACCCGTATTCGAGACAGCTGGTACATAAATGGAGAAGCGAAGAACAGGCAATTTTGGCGGGAACACAAACCGTTATTGATGACAATCCAAAACTGAATGTTCGGGACTGGAGCGGAAATAATCCGGTTAGAATTGTTTTAGATCAGCATAACCGAATTTCCAAAGACAGTTTTGTTTTTGACAACAGTGTTAAAACGATTGTAATTACAAAATCTGAAATTGTCAGCGAAAAAGAAAATCTTACCTTTGAAGTAATTGATTTTAATCAAAATATAATTCCGCAAATTCTGGAACTTTTATATCAAAATCAAATACAGTCTATACTAATCGAAGGCGGTTTAAGAACCCTGCAGACTTTTATAGACCAGAATATTTGGGATGAAGCGAGAATTTTCAAAGGAAATAGTATTTTCGAAAACGGAACAAAAGCCCCTGTTTTATCCGGGAAAATTTTAAGTAAAATCAACATAGAAGACGATGAACTAATACAAATTAGAAATCATGATTGATACTATAATTTTTGACTTTGGTGATATTTTTATCAATTTAGACAAACAGGCTACTATTTCAGGATTGCAGCAATTAGGTCTGACCGAATGGAACGCTGAATTAGATCGTCTGAACCTTTTATTTGAAACCGGCGACATTTCGCACGATGACTTTATTGAAGGTTTTCAAAAAGAACTTCCAAATGCTTCAAAGGAAGAAATCCTAAAAGCATGGAATGCCGTTTTGGCTGATTTTCCTTTATACCGGTTAGAATTTCTACAAATGCTTTCTAAAAAATACAGATTGTTTTTATTGAGCAATACAGATTCCATACATATTGAAACTTTCGAAAACAAAAGCGGTATTTCCTTTTACAGTGATTTTTACCAATGTTTTGAAAAAGTTTATTTTTCATTTGAAATTGGAATGCGCAAACCAAATACAGAAGTTTTTCAATACCTGATCAACAAACACGAATTATCCCCCAAACGTACTTTGTTTGTAGACGATAAAAAAGAAAACACAGATGCCGCTGCAGCTCTGGGCCTGCATGTCTGGAATTTACAAGTGGGTCAGGAAGATGTGGTCGATTTATTTGAGAAAAAAATAATTTAGCTAATCTTTTTATCTTTCCCGCAGATTTTGCAGATAGCGCAGATTTGTTTTACAGCGCATTTATGATATCTGCAAAATCTGCGAGAGAAAAACTTTAACCACAATATCTAATCTGAAAATTTACTTTTGGAACACAACGATACTTTTCAAACCATTGCTTTTGAGTCAGAAGAAATCTTATTTAAGGAAAAAGGAAGCAAATTCTTTGGATACGCTTTTCCTATAGAACATGAAGATGAAGTAAAACCCATTATTGAAATCTTAAAAAAGCAGCATCCGCACGCCGTACATTTTTGTTATGCGTATCAATTGGGTATTGCTCCAAACATCTCCTATCGCGCCAATGATGACGGCGAACCAGGTAATACAGCAGGAGCGCCGATCTATGGTCAGATACAATCTTTCGGACTAACTAATGTCCTTGTGGTAGTGGTCCGCATCTTTGGCGGAGTAAAATTGGGTGTAGGCGGATTAATTACAGCCTACAAAACCACGGCACAAATGACGCTTGAAGTTTGTGAGATTATCGAAAAAACAATCGATGTTCCGTTTTTAATCTCTTTTGATTATAAAAACATGAATAAAGTAATGCGTGTTATCAAAGAAAAAAAGCTCGATATCGTTTCTCAGGAAATGGAAATGGATGAAAATTCAGGATTACCAATTGGCAGGATTACGATTAAAACACGAAAAAAAAATGCCGAAACAGTATTCGGCATTTTTGATTTAATGTTTGAAATTGATATCAAAATTATATAAATTGATATAAAAAACAGTACCTTTTTAACAATTATAATAAGGTTTTGAACAACTCCAAAATATAATCAGGAGGCGCAGTCGGGCGACCTGATTTTAACGAAATAAATACTAAAATAAACACGGCAGTTGTTAATAACTCGTCTGCTTCGTTGTAGATCTCGCAGTCGAATTCGATCTTAACAGAAGATTGACTTTTGAAAGTCGTATGAATCGTTAAAAGCTCATCATAACGTGCCGATTTTTTGTAATTAATTTGCATCGAAACTATTGGCAATCCGATTCCGCTTTCTTCCATACTTTTATAGGAAATCCCTTTATCCCTAAGCCATTCCACGCGTCCGATCTCAAAATAAGGGACATAATTTCCGTGATACACGACTCCCATTTGATCCGTTTCAGAGTAACGAACCCGTACTTGAGTTTGATGATTTTTCATTATTTATATATTAAAAAAATTTAGTTTTTAAAAGTCTCCTTACAACATTATTTTATAAAATTAGAGGCCAAATTATTTTTTTTTACAGAAATTTGTTCACATATTTGTTATCCCGAAATTCGGAATAAAATCGCTCCATTTTTATTAGGAGAATCTTTATCAATAATAAAAAATTTATTTGAATCTATGACTAAAACTGCTCAATCGGTATGGGAAAACTGTTTGTCCTTTATAAAAGACAATATTCAAGACCAGGCATACAAAACCTGGTTCGAACCAATCAAATCAGTTGAGCTAACCGACAACGCGTTATATATTCAAGTACCTAGTAAATTTTTCTACGAATGGCTGGAAGAACACTACGTTAAATTATTGAAAGTTGCGCTTACCAAAGAACTGGGAAAAAACGCAAAGTTACTCTATAAAATCAAAATGGAAAACACTTATGGTAATAAACAGCCGTTTACCGAACAGCTGCCAAGTGCCAACAGAGTGCCAATGAAACCGCAAGAGGTTGATGCTCCGTTTAAAAACTTAAATCCGGAACTTAAAAACCCGTTTGTAATTCCCGGAATCCGAAATTTAAAAATTGAATCCCAGTTAAATGCGAACTACAGTTTTGACAATTTCCTTGAAGGAGATTCCAACCGTTTAGCGCGTTCTGCGGGTATGGCCGTTGCCAATAAACCCGGAGGAACTTCCTTTAATCCATTATTGATTTTTGGCGGAGTTGGTTTGGGAAAAACACACCTCGCGCATGCAATAGGCGTTGAAGTAAAAGACAAATACCCTGAAAAAACGGTTTTATATATTTCTGCCGAAATTTTCACACAACAATATATTGACTCTGTAAAAAAGAACAATCGTAATGATTTCATTCACTTTTACCAGTTAATTGATGTTTTGATCATTGATGATGTCCAGTTTTTATCCGGGAAATCGGGAACTCAGGATGTTTTCTTCCATATTTTCAATTATTTACATCAAAACGGAAAACAGGTAATTTTAACGTCTGACAAAGCTCCTGTTGACATGCAGGATATCGAGCAGCGTTTGTTATCCCGTTTCAAATGGGGATTATCTGCCGAATTACATCAACCGGATTATGAGACGCGTATTTCCATCTTAAAAAATATTCTGTATCGCGATGGTGTCGAAATGCCGGAAGATATTATTGAATATGTGGCAAGAAATATCAAAACCAACGTCAGAGAATTAGAAGGCGCTATTATTTCGTTAATCGCACAATCTTCTTTCAATAAAAAAGAAGTTACAATTGAGCTGGCTAAAAGCGTTGTAGAGAAATTTGTTAAAAATGTAAAGAGAGAAATCTCTATCGATTATATTCAAAAAATTGTATCCGATTATTTTCAGTTGGATATTGAAACACTCCAGTCCAAAACCAGAAAAAGACACGTTGTTCAGGCAAGACAATTGGCAATGTTTTTTGCAAAGAAATTCACTAAAGCTTCTTTGGCAAACATTGGTTCACAAATTGGAGACCGTGATCACGCTACTGTATTACATGCTTGTAAGACAGTTGATAATTTAGTTTCCACAGACAAACAATTCAAAAAATTTGTCGAAGACATCAATAAAAAACTAACGCTATAAACGCGAGTCATGCCAGTAAAAATTTTAATGGTTTGTTTGGGGAATATTTGCAGATCACCTTTAGCCGAAGGTATTTTAGCATCAAAATTACCTCAGGATAAATTTATTGTTGATTCCGCCGGAACAGGATCCTGGCATATAGGCCATGCTCCCGACAAACGGTCGATTGCAGTCGCTCAGAAAAATGGCTTATGCATTCACAATCAAAAAGGAAGACAATTTAAAACTGCTGATTTCGATGAATTTGATTATATCTATGTGATGGATAATTCAAATTACCGTGATGTCATCCATCTGGCCAAAACCCCGGAGCACAAAAATAAAGTACGCCTTATTTTAAACGAATTATTTCCGGATGAAAATGTAGATGTCCCGGATCCGTATTTTGGAGCAGAAAATGGTTTTGATACTGTATACCAAATGTTAGATGAAGTAGCCGAAGTCATTTCCGAAAAACTAATCAAAGCACATCCTTAATTAATTCTTTTCATTTTTTTCTCCTAAAGAAATCGTGAAAAGAAATTTCTATTTTTACAAAATCCGTTTTATCACTAAAAAAACGCACATGAAGCTTCCAGGAAAATTATATTTAATTCCAACAACAATGGGCGAAAGCGATCCGATGGATGTTTTGCCACAAACCGTAAAAAGAAGTATCGAACTTATAGATTATTATATTGTTGAAAACGACAAAACGGCCCGAAAATCAATAAAAGCAGTATATCCAGAAAAGAAACAGTCAGAACTGGTGCTTTTTACCCTTAACAAACGCACTGAACCGAGCGAACATCTAGAGTTCATAAAACCGTTGTTAGAAGGAAAAAACATGGGATTAATGAGCGAAGCCGGATGTCCCGGAGTGGCAGATCCCGGTGCCGTAATTGTAAAACTGGCACATGAAAAGGGAATTCAGGTCATTCCGCTGGTTGGTCCTTCGTCTATATTGATGGCGATGATGGCTTCCGGAATGAACGGACAAAGTTTTACCTTCAATGGCTATTTGCCTATTGACAAAGACGAGAAAAAATCAGCCTTAAAGTATTTTGAAAAATTATCCCAGGATAAAAACCAATCTCAGCTTTTTATTGAAACACCCTACCGAAACAACAAATTGATCGAAGACATTTTGCAGATTCTAAATCCTGCCACCCATCTTTGCATCGCAACCGATATCACCTTACCAACCGAATTCATTAAAACAATGCGTATTTCGGATTGGAAGAAAATTAAAGTGGATCTTCATAACAGACCTACGATTTTTATTATTCATAAAATGTAAACGAATTTTAAAACCATTCATTATGAAAAAGTTTCTATTCCTGATTTTGATTTGTTTTGCACAGTTTACATTTTCACAAACGACAAGAGAACGCGGAAAACCTGCTGTAGAACCAACAAACACAGTAGCTAATGAAAATCTCATCTATGCTATTAACGGAATAGATACAAAACCTGAATTTCCGGGGGGCAGTACTGAATTTACCAATTTTCTGGAAAAGAATTTTATAAAGCCCACCGATAAACCAACCATAAAAGGAAAAATCCATTTTACTTTTATAATCGAAAAGGACGGTTCTTTAAGTGATATAAAAATACTAAGAGATCTTGGTTCCCAAACAGGAGACGAAGCGGTTCGTATTTTAACATTAGCTCCAAAATGGACTCCCGGAAAACAAAACGGAAAAGAAGTCCGGACTTTAAATGGCGGCTCTATCACTATTAAGTAGGCCTGTCTTCTATTCCACTCACAAGTTTTTAAACCACAAACTTTCTCATGAGTAAACTTCCAAATATAACGACCAGCATCTTTACGGTCATGTCAAAAATGGCAGCCGAATATAATGCCATCAACCTTTCGCAGGGATTCCCTAATTTTCCTGTTGATGAAAGACTGACCGACATTCTGGCGAAATTGACCAAAGAAAATGTACATCAATATACACCAATGGCCGGTTATCCACCATTGATGCATCAGATTGCGAAGTTAATTCAGAACTCCTACAACAGAACAGTGCATCCGGAAACCGAAATTTTGGTTACCGCCGGGGCTACTCAGGGAATTTTCACTACGATTTTGGCATTGGTCAAAACCGGTGATGAAGTTGTTATTTTAGATCCGAGTTACGATTCGTACGAATCTCCGGTTCTTCTTTGCAATGCAAAACCCGTTCGCATAGCTTTAAACTATGATTATACGCCCAATTGGGAAACGATTGAAAAAGCCTGTTCGTCGAAAACAAAGATGCTTATCATCAATAATCCGCACAATCCGACAGGAAAAATTTTGACTTCAACTGATTTTGCAGAACTCGAAAAAATACTTTCCAAATATCCTGAGATCCTCATTTTGTCGGATGAAGTGTACGAATACATTACTTTCGAAGAAAAACATATTTCAGCCCACACCAAAGATTTTCTTTTGGATCGCTGTATTATGGTTTCCTCTTTCGGGAAGTCATTTCACATTACAGGCTGGAAAATTGGGTACACCATCGCCCCGGAATATCTGATGAAAGAAATTAAAAAGGTACATCAGTTTTTGGTTTTTAGTGTCAACAGTATTTCGCAGGCTGCCATCAGTCAGTATCTGGAGGTTGTGGATGTAAAACTGCTTGGAAAATTCTATCAGGAAAAAAGAGATTATTTTCAAAAACTGCTTCAAAACAGCCGCTTTGAATTGAAACCATGTGAAGGAACTTATTTTCAGGTAGCTTCTTATGCCACTATTTCAGATGAAGATGATGTGACATTCTGTAAAAAACTAATCACCGATCATGGCGTAGCCGCGATTCCGATTTCAACTTTTTACTCCGATCATAAAGATCAGAAATTAATCCGTTTTTGCTTTGCCAAAGACGATTATACCTTAGAATCTGCAGCAAAAAAATTAAGTAATATATAAAGTTTATCAAAATTTTATAACATTATTATGCGTGCATCCTATTTATTTATTTAATATTGTAATAAAAAGAAAAAAAATATGAGCTATACAGATAAAATGTTAAGAGATGACGCTTTAAAGGGTAAAGTCATTGTCGTTACAGGCGGCGGAAGTGGTTTAGGAAAAGCAATGACTAAATATTTCCTGGAATTAGGAGCTCAGGTAGCGATTACTTCGAGAGATTTAGAGAAGCTGAAAACTACTGCAACGGAGCTTGAAAGCGAAACTGGCGGAAAATGTTTACCGGTTCAGTGTGACGTTCGTCATTATGAAGAAGTAGAAAACATGCTTCAGGAAGTTTTGAAAACTTTTGGCAAAGTAGATGTTCTTTTGAACAACGCAGCCGGAAATTTCATTTCTCCAACAGAGCGATTGTCTGCAAATGCATTTGATACTGTTATAGATATCGTATTGAAAGGTTCCAAAAACTGTACACTTGCTTTTGGTAAACACTGGATTGACACTAAGCAGACATCAGCTACCATTTTGAATATCGTGACCACTTATGCCTGGACCGGTTCTGCATACGTAGTGCCAAGTGCTACAGCAAAAGCGGGCGTTTTAGCCATGACAAGAAGTCTTGCTGTGGAATGGGCGAAATACGGAATCCGTTCTAACGCCATTGCTCCGGGACCGTTCCCGACAAAAGGTGCATGGGACAGATTGTTACCCGGAGATTTAGCTGAAAAATTTGATATGGCCAAAAAAGTGCCATTGAAACGTGTAGGCGATCATCAGGAATTAGCCAACCTGGCTGCTTACCTGGTTTCTGATTTTTCTGCTTATGTAAACGGTGACGTAATAACAATTGACGGTGGTGAATGGCTGAAAGGCGCAGGACAATTCAATTTACTGGAAGCAATTCCCGAAGAACTTTGGGACCAGCTTGAAATGATGATAAAAGCGAAAAAGAATAAGTAAATAATAATGTGCTTACTAAATTCAGAATATTTTCAAAAATTATACTGATTGCACTAAATCCCGATGGCTTTGCTGTCGGGATTTTTTTTGTTCCTTTTTAACCATATAAGTTATATAAGTTCAATGAAGTATTGCTTTCTTTAAATATCAGGCTGCTTACATATACTTATATTGCTTTTATGGTTTAAATACATAATATGTTTATACAATCCACTTAAATTATTATTTTTGCCGGACAAATATATAACAACAAATTTATGCTCATTATTGGAATTGCAGGAGGAACAGGAAGTGGAAAAACAACAGTAGTACACCAAATCATGAACGAATTACCAGACACAGAAGTCGGTGTAATTTCCCAGGATTCCTACTACAAAGAAACCACTAATCTATCATTTGACGAAAGAGCATTAATTAATTTTGACCATCCGCGTGCTATTGATTTTGATTTACTGGTAAAACATTTAAAAGCGCTAAAAGCCGGAGAAACAATAGATCAGCCTGTTTATTCATTCATTCAGCACAACAGAACCGATGATACGGTTTCTACACATCCCAGAAAAGTAATGATTGTTGAAGGGATTCTGATTTTAACCAATCCCGAGCTTCGTGATCTTTTTGACATTAAAATATACGTTCACGCTGATTCTGATGAAAGATTAATCCGTCGTTTGAAACGTGATATTTCAGAACGAGGACGTGATATCGATGAAGTTTTAACACGTTACCAAAACACCTTAAAACCTATGCATGAGCAATTTATCGAGCCGTCAAAAGCTTTTGCGGACATCATTATACCCAACGACAAATACAATACTGTTGCTATTGATGTGGTCCGGGCAGTAATAAATCAGAGAATTTCATAATTTTTATTGTAAATTTATTCCATAATCCTGATAGCTATCGGGACCCAATTTCGCCTTTATTTTTTTATGTCCGTCGCGGCAGACATAAAAGGATTATCGGGGCTAAAAAAGAAATCAAACCATAAGTAATAATTGTTTAAAGTGAAAATTAAAATAACAAATCCGTATAAAGGCAAATCCTGGTTCAGGTTCCTGGGCAATAAATATGTTTGGGTATTACTGTTTTTTGTAGTTTGGATGTTATTTTTAGACAATTACTCCTATTTTGACCATCGCTTTTTAGACAATCAGATCAATGAGCTCGAAGACAATAAAAAATACTATCAGGAGGAAATTAAAAAAGATCAGGAACAAATCAAGCAACTGAAAAATCCGGAACAGATCGAAAAATATGCCCGCGAAAAGTACTTTATGAAAAAAGACAGCGAAGACATATACATCATTCAATTTGAAGGAGACACTATTCAGGATAATAAAGAATAATCAGAAAAAAGCAACCAATGGCGACTACCCTATTCGACGATTTTAGTCCAGTTTCATCCAAACAATGGAAACAAAAAATTCAGTTTGAACTGGATGGAGCTGATTATAACGAAACTGTAATCTGGCACTCTCCCGAAGATATTCAGGTAAAACCGTTTTACCACAGAGACGAATTCTCAAAAACAGCTGCTGTAGAGACAAAAGCTGCGGATTTTAAGATCTGTCAGAACATCTTTGTTTATGATATTGAAAAATCAATTCAAAGAGCCGTAAATACTATTGAAAGAGGTGCTGAAAGCCTTCGTTTTACAATAGAAAACGATAAAACAGATATTCAGAAACTGTTAGAAAATCTTCCTTTAGAAAACAGGATTGTTTACTTTAATTTGAAATTTATTTCAATCGATTTCGTGAAATTATTAGATACAATTTCAATACAGAAAAAAAGTACTTTTTATTGCAATATCGATCCCATTGGCCATTTTGCACGCGAAGGAAACTGGTTTACGACAACCGACAAAAATAATTTTGAAACCATTAATTTAATTTCAAAAGCAACTACAAATCTATCTTTGATCAGCATTGATTCGGGTCTATATCAAAATGCCGGTGCCAATATTACGCAGCAAATTGCCTATAGTCTGGCACATGCCAATGAATATTTGAATCGTTTGACTACTCTTCCGAAACAAATCGTTTTTGAAATTTCCGTTGGAACCAATTATTTTTTTGAAATTGCAAAACTTCGTGCCTTACGAATGATTTTCAAATTAATTGCCAGTGAGTACGATCCGGAATTAGAGTGTCATTTATTAGTGACCCCTACAAAACGCAACAAAACGATTTACGATTATAACGTCAATATGCTTCGCACCACAACCGAATGCATGTCGGCAATTCTGGGTGGTGCAGACGCCGTTGCCAATTTACCTTATGACTCTTTATACCATAAAGACAATGAGTTTGGGGATCGAATTGCCAGAAACCAATTGCTGGTTTTAAAGCATGAAAGTTATTTTGACAAAGTAAATAATCCTGCCGACGGAAGTTATTATATTGAAAGTTTAACGATGCAGCTGGCAGAGAAAAGTTTAAAACTATTCAAAGATATTGAAGCTGACGGAGGTTTTCTAAAGCTTTTAAACGACGGGACCATTAAAAAGAAAATTCAGGAAAGCGCTCATAAAGAGCAGGAATTATTCGATTCTAAAAAAGAAGTTTTGCTGGGAACGAATAAATATCCCAATAAAGATGACAAAATGAAACATGATTTGGAATTGTTTCCTTTCGTAAAAGTAAAACCACGAAAAACATTAATTACACCCATTATAGAAAAAAGATTAGCCGAAAAACTGGAACAAGAACGTTTAGAACTAGAATAATCATTTTTCAAAGTAATTAATAAAAAACTACTCAAAAGAGTATTTCCATGATAAGAAAAGACCTTACACATATAAAGTTAGAAGTTAAAAGTGAGAAGTCAGAAGTTGATTCAAAAGATCAATTGGCTGAAGAAAACTTTGTAACTGCTGAAGGAATTGAGATCAAAAAAACCTATTCTGAAAAAGATATTGAAGATTTAGAGTTTTTGGATTTCGGAGCGGGCTATGCCCCAAATTTACGTGGCCCATACGCCACCATGTATGTCAGACGTCCTTGGACCATTCGTCAATATGCGGGATTTTCCACCGCAGAAGAAAGTAACGCCTTTTACAGACGAAACCTGGCCGCCGGACAAAAAGGATTGTCAATTGCATTTGATCTGCCTACCCATCGCGGTTACGATTCCGATCACGAACGTGTGGTGGGTGACGTTGGTAAAGCCGGTGTAGCCATTGATTCTGTTGAAGACATGAAAGTGCTCTTTGATCAGATTCCTTTGGATGAAATGTCTGTTTCCATGACCATGAATGGTGCCGTTTTACCCATTATGGCCTTTTACATTGTCGCCGCAGAAGAACAGGGAGTCGCCATTGGAAAACTTTCAGGAACCATTCAGAATGATATTTTAAAGGAGTTTATGGTGCGTAATACCTATATCTATCCGCCAACTCCTTCCATGAAAATAATAGCCGATATTTTTGAATTTACGAGCAAAAAAATGCCAAAATTCAATTCGATTTCAATTTCCGGATATCACATGCAGGAAGCCGGTGCGACAGCCGATATTGAATTGGCTTATACGCTGGCAGATGGTTTAGAATATATCAGAACCGGTCTTTCTACCGGAATGACCATTGATGAATTTGCGCCAAGATTATCCTTTTTCTGGGCCATTGGCATGAATCATTTTATGGAGATTGCGAAAATGAGAGCCGGAAGAATGATCTGGGCCAAACTGATCCAGCAATTTAACCCGAAAAGCGATAAATCTCTGGCATTACGAACACATTGCCAGACCAGCGGCTGGAGTTTAACCGAACAAGACCCTTTTAATAATGTGGCCCGTACCTGTATTGAGGCAACAGCAGCAGCCTTTGGCGGAACGCAATCCCTGCATACCAACGCACTTGACGAAGCCATTGCCTTACCAACTGATTTCTCTGCCCGAATAGCCCGTAATACGCAGATTTTTTTACAGGAAGAAACGAAGATCACTAAAACGGTGGATCCCTGGGCAGGCAGTTATTACGTAGAAAGCCTGACAAATGAAATTACGGAAAGTACGTGGAAACTTATTCAGGAAGTCGAGGAGCTGGGCGGAATGACAAAAGCGATTGAAGCCGGAATTCCAAAACTGAGAATTGAAGAAGCTGCCGCCAGAAAACAGGCCAGAATTGACAGCGGTCAGGATATAATTGTTGGGGTAAATAAGTTTAGGTTAGAAAAAGAAGATCCGTTACATATTCTGGATGTCGACAACCAAATGGTTCGTAAACAACAGATAGAACGTCTTGAAGAAATAAAATCAAAAAGAGATACTGAAAAAGTAAATCAATCACTGGAAAAATTAATTCTTTGTGCTAAAACCGGACAGGGCAACTTACTTGAAATTGCTGTAGAAGCGGCAAGAAACAGAGCAACTTTAGGCGAAATCAGCGATGCTCTGGAAAGTATTTTCGGAAGGTTCAAAGCGCAAATTAAATCCTTTAGCGGTGTGTATAGTGCAGCAATAAAAAACGATGAAGCTTTTGAAAAGGCAAAACAACTGGCAGATGCCTTTGCCAGACAAGAAGGAAGACGTCCGAGAATTATGATTGCCAAAATGGGCCAGGACGGACATGACAGAGGGGCAAAAGTAGTAGCAACCGGTTATGCCGATGTTGGTTTTGATGTGGACATAGGGCCATTATTTCAGACGCCTGCCGAAGCTGCTAAACAGGCAGTGGAAAATGACGTACATATTTTAGGGGTTTCATCACTCGCGGCGGGACACAAAACACTGGTTCCCCAGGTAATTGAAGAACTTAAAAAACACGGACGTGAAGATATTATGGTAATTGTCGGAGGTGTGATTCCGGCACAGGATTATCAATACTTGTTTGATGCCGGTGCAGTGGCCGTTTTTGGACCCGGAACTAAAATTAGTGAGGCGGCTATCAAAATTCTTGATATTTTAATTGACTAAAAATGTAAACATAAAAAAAACCTGCTTTTTACAGCAGGTTTTTTTATAAAGTTTTCACTTTATTAATCGTTAATTGTAGCATTACTATCTGCTTCAATATAAGAAAGATCATAACCTCCGAAGGCTTTCAGATAACTTCTTAATGAGGTCCCGTACGCATCTCTGAAATGCCTGTTTCCTCTGTTTTTAAAGAAGTTTTTTACTGAACCTGCGCCTCCAAGATGTGCAGCTGCTAAAATTCCGGATTCCGTAATTTCAACACCATTAATAACTTTTCCCTCATACTTTTCAATTTCATTACGTAAAATCCATTTGTTTCTGGACAGTAACGCAATAAAAGCTTTTTCTTGTAAAGCAGGATCTTTCAGGAAAGCTTTGTCATTTTGAATACCAATAGCTCTTAAAGCTTTAGAACCAAACTGGTATTTACCCATGTACCCTAAGGAATTAACCAGCCGGTATTTTCCCTGAGATTCTTTAAAAGCAACTGCTTCTTTGAACCCTATCAGATGATTTCCGGTGTATGGGATGTTTAAATTTAAATTAGGATAATCATCCTTTTCTTGTGATGGAAGTAAGTATTCGGATCCATCCGTTTTTTCGATTAAAAACCACGGTTTGGTTTTTAGATTAAAGGGTTTAAAACCCAGGCTTAAAAATGTAATAATAACAATCAAACTCGAGTAAAAGTACCATTTCTTTATCATAAATTGTTTTTCTTCAAAACGCTGTCACCTTTTTGAAATTTCTACGGTGCAAAGATAAAAAAAATTGTAATTATACTAAAAATCAGTCATTTAGCATTTTTAAAAATAAAGCGCATGTGCTTTAAACGCTTTATTGGCGGAGTATTCCAAAGTTGGGGCAGGAATTTTAATCGTGTTCAAAACCGAAAAAATAGTTTTCAAAAAATGCGATTTTGTGTTAATTTTAGCTAAATCGACGTCAAAACTAAGAAAAAACTGACAGTATCTTTCCGGGTTTTCGACCGAAACCGGAATTTCGCTTTGTACATTTCCGGATAACATTCCCTCAGCTCCATATCCAAAAGCGACATTTAACCACTTAGGAATTTTTGATTCTCTGGCAAAAGAATGAAGGTTAACAGAAAGCCAATACGTCTGTCCATTATAATCTTTCAGGAGCTGTTCGTTCAATGAACTTCCCAGTTTTTCGGGCCTTCTATTGGCGTAGGAAGTGGTGTGAAAAGAAAATTTAGGTGTTATACGTTGTTCCTTCCAGATCAATTGCTGGGAAACATATAAGACCGTTCCCGCTGTATTGGCAATTATATCTCCTGAAGAAGCTCCCCATTCGGAGGAAAAGCCATCAAAAACTTCAACGGCAGCTAAAAAAACAAAACCAATCCCGGCGCCATACACCAATTGCTTTTTAGCATCAGCACCACTCCAGTTCAGGGCCTCTGCGCCAAATCGTCCCAAATGATACGCGGAATAGAAATGTCCGACCTTATCCATTTGCAGCCATTCCTTATTATCATTTATAAAATGAAATTTAGACTGCGGATAATCGGCATACCAAATCTGATTCAAACCAATTAAAGTAGCTGAAGCTAAAGCAGCTTCCGTTATGATAACTGTATTTTGTCTTTTTAAATTTAAAGTATCTGAAGGCGTTAAAAAGGCATCAATTTTACTTTGAGCTTTCATGAATTGAAAACTCAAAAAAAATAGAATCAATAAAACAGGGGCATTTTTTAAATTCAAAACTATCTTGTTACTCCCTGACCGGCAATCCAGTCTGAATACTTTTTGGCGTTAATGGTATGCTGTTCGTACGTAGAAGCAAATTCGTGGTATCCGAAACGATCTACACTCGCACAGAAATAAATATAATCGTTTTTCTCCGGATTTAAAACGGCATCAAGAGCCGTAATATCAGGCATTGCGATTGGTCCCGGAGGAAGTCCCACATTTACATATGTATTATAAGGTGATTTCATGATCAGGTCGTTATAAAAAACCCTTTTGATCACCTGGTCAAAATTATTAGATTTTAATTTCAACGCGTAGATTACCGTTGGGTCAGCCTGCAAAGGCATTGCCAAACGCAAACGGTTCAGATAAACACCGGCTATACGCGGTCTTTCATCCTTTTTAACAGATTCTTTATGCACGATAGAAGCTAAAATCGTAGCCTGAACCGGAGTCAGTCCCTGCGCTTTTGCTTTTGCAATTCTGTCAGCCGTCCAGAAATTATGATATTCTTTAATCATTTTATCACGGAATTTCTCTGCAGAAGTATTCCAGTAAATTTCATAGGTATTCGGGATAAACATCGCAAAAACATTCTCTTCATTAAAGCCGTTTTCTTTTAAGAAAGTAGAATCCTTAATGGCTTTCATAAGGGATAAACTGTCTGCTTCGATTTCAGAACCAACACGTCCCGCAAAATTTTCCAGACGTTCCTGATTGTTAAAGGCTAATTTAACAGGAACATTAGAACGCATCGCTCTTACCAAATCGATATTATTCATGTCTTTTTTAAGTAAAAAACGACCTGATTTTACGTTTTCCGGATAGCTTCTTTTATTGGCTACCATTTCGAAATTTTCGAAATTTTTAATGTAAGGCGCCAATATCTTTTTAACATCTGTATAATTTGCTCCCGTCGGAACATATACGTATACTTCTTTTTCTTCGAATTTAGTATTGGAACTAAAAATTCTACTAATTAAAATGAATCCGTAAATCATTAAAACTGAAATAACGGCTACGGCAGTTAACGTGATTATTTTTTTTATAGTCAAAGCTGAAATTTTAAAGTTATTTGTTAATTAGTTGAAAAATTGCTTCATCCTGATACTTGTTATTTTGCAAAATCCAATCTTTTTTAATTCCTATTTCCTTAAAGCCAAATTTAGTAAAAAGTGCTATACTAGCTACATTTCCTACATTAATATTTGCATATAATTGATGCAGGTTTAAATTATGAAAAGAGTATTTAATTAATAATCCTAATGCCTCAGAACCAACCTTTTGATTTCTGTTGTCTTTATTCTGAATGACAATTCCAATTCCCGCTCTGTTATTTTTCGGATCAAATTCAAATAAATCGATCAATCCGATAGCCGGAAAATCTTCATCCTGACAGATCGCCAGTCTTAATTGTTTGGCTTCATAAATATCCTGATGTGCATTTTCAAGATACTGACGCACCAAAAATCGGCTGTAAGGGGTTTGTGTATTACTCACTTCCCAAATACTCTGGTCGTTTTCCATTGCATACACAAATTCCAGATCATTAGGTTCTAATGCGCGCAAGTAAACAGAATCTCCTTTTAGCGTTATCATTTTTAATTTCAGTTTTTAGTTTTGGAATTTGGAATTTGAAATTTGGAATTTTATACTTCTATTGTTCCTTTAAAAACAAATTTTGCCGGTCCGGTTAAAAAAACATTGGTGAAATGTTCTCCGATTTTATCAAAAGAAACCACAAGTTTCCCACCTTCCACATTCAGATTAATAGATGTTTTATCCGTCTGGCCAATGGCATTCATGGCAATTGCAACGGCTGTAGCACCGGTACCACAAGCAAGGGTTTCATCTTCAACACCTCTTTCGTAAGTACGAAGTGAAAAAGTACTGTCATCGACTTTCTTTACAAAATTAATATTGCTTCCCTTTTCTCCATACAATTCTCCGTAACGAATTGCTGCGCCGTTTTCTTTTACATTGTAGTGCACTAAATCATCCACAAGCTGCACGTGATGTGGAGAACCGGTATTTAAAAAAGTATAAGTATCTTTTTTCTGAATTTCATCCACATCAATCATTTGCAAAGAAACAATAGCATCGTCCCCTACTGAAGCATGGTGCAGACCATCAGTGGCAATAAAAGTGGTTTTATCGTCAATAACCCCTAACTGATTGGCAAAAGCCACCAGACAGCGGCCACCGTTTCCACACATGGAACTTTGGTTTCCATCTGAATTATAATACACCATTCTAAAATCGGTTTCAGTGTCATTTTCAAGTAAAATAAGTCCGTCGGCACCGATTCCGAAACGCCTGTCACACAAACGTTCAATTAGTTTAGTATTGTCTTTAGGAAAAAAGCCTGAACGATTGTCAATCATCACAAAATCATTCCCTGTGCCCTGATATTTATAAAATTCTATTTGCATTTTTATTCTGTTAAGAAGTACAAAAGTACGAACTATTAATTAATGAAATGTTAATCAATGTTAAAGAGCGTTAAACCATTTTCCCACATAATTTTTTCAATTAATTTTACGTTAAATAACTTAAACATAAATTCTAATTATGAAAAGATTTTCAGCCTTATTTTTAGTGTCATTATTAAGCGGCACTATTACCCTTGGTGCTTACAAGTTATTATTTGAAAGCAACAATTCTTTTTTTGGAAAAGGAAATTCTGTTGTAACCCTTGCCCCGGATTCCTACGGTAAAAATGTTGCATTGTCTGCTGAAACTGTCGATTTTACAGAGGCAGCCGACAAAACCATTCATACCGTTGTACACGTAAAAAATGTCTCGCGTCGAACCGTAAGTAATCCGATGATGGAATTTTTCTATGGTTATGGAGGACAACAGCAACAAGAACAGGTAGGAACAGGTTCGGGTGTTATTATTTCTGAGGACGGCTATATTGTAACCAACAATCACGTGATTAAGGATGCATCTGAAATTGAAATTACCTTAAACAATAAAAAATCATATACGGCCAAGCTTATTGGTACTGATTCCAAAATGGATATCGCATTATTAAAAATCAATGCTGATGAAAAACTTCCGTACACCGCTTTTGCAAATTCTGATTCCGTAAAAATCGGCGAATGGGTTTTGGCAGTTGGAAATCCGTATAATCTGACTTCAACCGTAACAGCCGGTATCGTTTCGGCAAAAGCCAGAAATCTGGACACCAACGGAATTCAGTCCTTTATTCAGACCGATGCTGCCGTAAACCCTGGAAATAGTGGTGGTGCACTCGTAAACACTAGAGGGGAACTAATTGGAATCAACACTATGATTTCATCTATGACAGGCTCTTATGTTGGATACTCGTTTGCTGTTCCTTCTAATATCGCCCGAAAAATTATCGAGGACATTATGGAATACGGAAATGTTCAAAGAGGAATTTTAGGTGTGGAAGGTCGCGAATTAAACAGTAATGCTTCAAAAGAACTAAGTATTTCGGAAACAGAAGGATTTTACGTTAATAAAGTTTCAAAAAATTCCGGAGCAGAAAAATCAGGACTTAAACAAGGTGACGTAATTGTAAAACTGGACTCTCAAAAAATCAGCTCGTATGCAGATCTTTCAGGTTACATCAATACAAAACGCCCGAATGATGTGGTCAATGTAACTTTTATTAGAGATGCAAAAACGAAAACAGTTCCGGTAACTTTAAGTAAAAATGAATTTTACAGTGCTGAATTTAAAGGAATCGAACTAGAAAATATTGATGCTGCTGATAAGAAGAAATTCCGAATTGATTACGGAGTAAAAATCAGAAGTATTACAAATGAAAATCTGATGCAATATCAGAATGAGCTGCAAGGCAATATTATTTTAAGTATTGACAATGTAAAAGCGACAAATGTTGAAACTGTTTCGAAACTTTTGAAACAAAAAGACGAAGGACAAAGTGTACGTATTGAAATGATAAACAAAAACGGAGAAATCTTTAGAATTATTATCTAAAATTAGTCGCAGTTTTCAGTGACAGTCTCAGTCAGCTGCTTTGACTGAAAACTAAAATCTGGGACCAAAATCATAACTTGAAAAGCCATCTTAAAAAATAAGGTGGCTTTTTTTATTTTCAAAAATAAATGCTAAAATAGTTTACGAAATCGATTGAAATGGATACTTTTGCGCAAAATTTTAAAATAGGACCCTATTTATTTTTTCAAATTTTCAATTATGAGCAAAAAAACTTTGTACCAAAAAGAAGTATCACTTCAAGTCGACCGAAGGAGAGCTGGTGTCGAATTAATTAAAATCATAAGTGATTTATGGTATGACAAATCCATTGAAATGGTTTTATTCAAAAATCAATTATTGGATAAAAATGTCAGCGACATAATTAACTTGCATCAGTATGCAGGTGAATTTGTCGGCAAACCCATTACCATTTTTGATTCTGTTGAAATAGCTCAGGTTATTTTATCATTAGATCTTCCTCCTGCAAAATTAGATTTAGGAAAATTAACGTACGAGTATCGTCTGGAAGATGAAAAATATCCCGATGCCAGATATTTTGTTCTGGACAAATTGAAAAAAGCAAAATCATCAGAAGAAATTCAGCCAAAGGATGTTGTTCTGTATGGCTTTGGAAGAATCGGTCGATTATTAGCACGAGAGCTAATGTCAAAAACCGGAAAGGGAAATCAATTGCGTCTGAGAGCAATTGTAACCCGCGACACAAATGATGTAAATAGTTTAGAGAAACGAGCTTCTTTATTACGCTATGATTCCATCCACGGAGATTTTCAGGGTTCCGTAACTACAGATCCAAAAAATAATGCTTTGATCATCAATGGCACTACCGTTCATATGATTACGGCAAATGCACCGGAAGAAATAGATTACACACAATACGGAATAAATGACGCACTGGTAATTGACAATACTGGCGTATTTACTACCGAAGCAGCTTTAAAAAGACATTTAACCTCAAATGGTGTCAGCAAAGTTTTACTAACAGCTCCCGGAAAAGGAGTTCCTAATATTGTTCATGGTGTTAATCACAGTGATTATAATCCGGATGAAATCAATATTTTTTCGGCAGCATCTTGTACTACAAATGCCATTACACCTGTTTTGAAAGCTATTGAAGATACGCTCGGAGTTGTGAAAGGCCATTTGGAAACCATTCATGCGTATACTAACGATCAGAATTTAGTGGATAATATGCACAAAAAATACCGTCGTGGAAGGGCTGCTGCTTTAAATATGGTCATTACGGAAACCGGAGCGGGAAGTGCGGTCGCAAAAGCATTACCGTCTTTGGAAGGAAAATTAACCTCTAATGCGATAAGAGTTCCCGTTCCAAACGGTTCACTGGTAGTCCTGAATTTAGAAGTAAAAAAAGCAACAAGTATAGCTGGAATTAATAAAATAATGAAAAAATACGCTCTGGAAGGAGAATTGGTAGAGCAGATTAAATATTCCCTAAACAATGAATTAGTTTCATCGGACATTGTTGGAACTTCCGCTCCATCCATTTATGACAGCAATGCTACAATTGTGGCTAAAGACGGAAAGAGTATAGTGCTCTATATTTGGTACGATAACGAATATGGTTACAGCCATCAGGTGATCCGTTTAGCCAAGTATATTGCCAAAGTAAGACGCTTTACATATTATTAATATAAACCAAAACCAATTATTGCTAAAAAACCATCAGATCTCCTGGTGGTTTTTTGTTTTATTAGATAGGCAAAACTGTTGTACTCTTCACTTCAGAAATCACAAAAACCGTATTGATCAGAGAAACTTCAGGTAAAACAGATAATTTTTTCTGATGAAAATGATGATAGCTCTCCATATCCGGAATGATAATTTTAAGCATATAATCAAAGTTTCCGGAAACATAATTACATTCGACTACTTCAGGCAAATTCAAAATGGACTGATTAAAACCTTCCGAAGTATCATACGTTTGTTTAGTCAAGGTAACCTGACAATAAACTGTGAGATTATTTCCTAATTTTTTCTTGTTTAAAATCGACACATACTTCTCAATAACTCCCTCTTTTTCAAGACGTTTCACCCGATCATGAACCGGAGTTAAGGATAAATTGATCTTGTTTGCGATGTCTTTTAAGGTGTAGTGCGCATCTTCCTGCAAAAGACGTAGGATTTTTTTGTCAGTTTCATCTAAAGCCATAACGAAAACGTTTTAAATTTTGATTGAAAATAAGTCTTTTTTTCTTTTTAGGAAGATAAAAACGTTTCTAAAAAGAATATTTTTCTGTAAAAGTACTGAATAAAATAATATTTTCTTATTTATCAGCGAATTATCAATAATATATTCTCTAACTGTAAATTTGTAAAAAGAATTTCAAAAAACAAAAAAATATAACAATATGATAATAGGTGTTCCAAAAGAAATTAAGAATAACGAAAATCGTGTCGCATTAACTCCAGCTGGTGTTTCTGAAATGAAAAAACACGGACATGTAGTTTACGTTCAGGCAACTGCAGGTTTAGGTAGTGGTTTTGCTGACAGTGAATATGCCGATGCGGGTGCAACAGTTTTGGCAACTATTGAAGAAGTATATGCTATTGCTGAAATGATTATTAAGGTAAAAGAGCCTATTGCTTCTGAATATCCATTAATTAAAAAAGATCAATTACTTTTCACATACTTCCACTTTGCTTCCTCTGAGGAATTGACTCATGCTATGTTAGAAAGAGGAGCAGTTTGTTTAGCTTACGAAACTGTAGAAAAAGCAGATCGTAGTTTACCATTATTAGTTCCAATGTCTGAAGTTGCAGGTCGTATGGCCATTCAGCAGGGAGCGAAATACCTTGAAAAACCACTAAAAGGAAGAGGAATTCTTTTAGGAGGTGTTCCAGGTGTGCCACCGGCAAAAGTTTTAGTACTTGGTGGAGGAATCGTTGGAACACAGGCTGCAAAAATGGCTGCTGGTTTAGGAGCGCAAGTTACTATTATGGATTTAAGCTTGCCACGTTTACGTCAGTTAGATGATATTATGCCACCGAATGTAAATACAGAAATGTCCAATCATTACAACATCACCAGAGCAATTGCAGATGCAGATTTAATTGTGGGTGCTGTTTTGATCCCAGGAGCAAAAGCACCTCACCTGATTACTCGTGATATGCTAAAATTAATGCGTCCGGGAACTGTTGTTGTTGACGTAGCAGTAGATCAGGGCGGTTGTATTGAGACTTGTACTCCGACAACTCACGAGAACCCGACTTTTATTATTGACGATATTGTTCACTACTGTGTCGCTAATATGCCAGGTGCTGTTCCTTACACCTCTACTTTAGCTTTAACAAATGCTACTTTACCATACGCATTGCAATTAGCAAACAAAGGATGGGAAAAAGCTTGTGCTGAAAATGAAGAATTGAAAAAGGGATTAAATGTTGCTAATGGAAAAATCCTTTACAAAGGAGTTGCTGAAGCTTGGAATCTTCCTTTTAACGAAGAATTAGTGTTAGCAAACGCATAGTGCTAACATTAAATAAGTGCTTACTAAAACACTAAACTGAAAAGGCTTTTCAATTAAGAAAAGCCTTTTTTTATATTACAGAAAACTTGTAAAACAGTTTTTTTTTATTTTTTAGCAGAAATGTTTTCTTTTTCATCTAAAACTTCCTGCAGTACTTTCGCTTCAGTACCATTAGGAAAAGAAACTTTTATTTTTTGAGCAATTGTTGGTGCAATTTCCGTTATAGCCTTTTTATCATAAGATTCTCCCTTTTTGATGTGCCATCCGTAAAAAATTGCCGGAACATGTGTATCATAACTATAAGGTGTGCCGTGTGACGTTCCTGTCGTAGAATATTCGATATCTCCAGGCTTGTCAATAATAACTAAATCTCCATTTTGAGTTACATCATAACCTTTTGCAACAAAATTTAAGTAATAATCATTTCCGGAATTAGCAAGTACTTCCTCTTCTGTATACACCTTTTTGACTTGTGGCTGCGCAAGTAAAAAATCTTTAAAAGCCTTTTTAACATTTATCAGATCTAATCCTTTTTCTTTAATGATCTGCTTATTGAAGAATACATTAAAATTAGAATAGTTTAAAATCAAATCTACTCCAAAAGTTTTAACCGAGAAGTCCTGCATGCTTTGCTTAACGTCTTTTGAAGGATAATTATCAACATTATATTTATGATCTTTTAAGTAGATTACATTTTCAGCACCGGCATGATCAGCAGTCAGGAAAAGCAAATAATTATCTTTTCCAACCGTCTTATCCAGATAATTTAAAAAGTCGGCAATAGTTTGATCCAACCTCAGGTACGTATCCTGAAGCTCCATAGAACGAGGTCCAAGTAAATGACCTACATAATCTGTAGAAGAAAAGCTCACTGTCAGGAAATCGGTAATATTGTCCTTACCCAAACCTTCGTTTTCAACTGCTTTCTTGGCAAACTCTGCTAATAAATCGTTTCCATAAGGAGTAGCTCTCAAGATACCTGCATCATTTTTCTCATACATTTTTTTCAAATCATAAGGAAAAACAGGTGCCGCACTACCGTACAATTTGCCTTCATATGGATTATTATCCGGAAGACTCTCATTATACGTATCTGCTGGTTTATACAAATCCCATCCTTTATTGATATAAGGCAAATAATGCTTTTCATTATTAAACTGCGTAACCCAATCCGGCAGTTTATCTCCATAAAAAGTACTGGAAATAAAAGAACCTGTTTTACTATACCAGAAAGCCCAGTTTGCAAAATGGCCTGCAGGCAATATGGCACCACGATCTTTTAGACTAATACCAATCACTTTTCCGGCAAAATTAGTCGCCATTCTTACTTCATCAGTAATAGTTGTACTCTGTAAGTTTTTAGGAGACATGGCGCCTTCCTCAACTGTACCATCTCCAAGGGTCTTAACAGATGCATCGTCGGTACAATACACGTCTTTACCCAGCGTTCTGCTAAACCATTCGTTACCTACAATTCCGTGTGTTGCAGGTGTAGTTCCTGTATAAATAGAAGCGTGTCCCGGAGCAGTATACGTTGGCATATAATTATAATGCATATTCTGAAAAGTATATCCATTATTCATCAGTCGCTTAAATCCATTTGGCGAAAAATCATCCGAAAAACGATATAAATATTCCATTTTCATCTGATCTACCACAATACCTACCACCAACTTAGGGCGCTGTTGAGCACTTAGATTTGAAATAACAAACAATGTCAACAATACAATACTTTTTTTCATATGTAAATTATAATATTTACTACAAAAATACAGATTCACATTTAGATAGGCTAACCGACTATAATTTAAAACCTAAAATTGATTATAATTTAACAGAATCCCTTCATAGCAGATGATCACGTCTTATTTTTGGGCGTTTCCCTCTGGGCCGGGCTCTTCGCTAAATCTTTTGCGGGATTGGTTCAGGATGGCTTCGCCACAGGTTTAGTTTCCCCGCAAAAGGATACCGCTGCGATCCCTAACGCACTAAGGTTAAATACAAATTCCAATACTGATAAGCTATCGGCACAAACTCCAAATTCCAATGCTTCACGTATAGCCCTTGCGAGCTTTGCGATTTAACGTCATTTTTAAAAACCTTTCGCGCACTTTGCGGTTAAAACTGACAAAAGCCTTAAAACAAAAAACCCCGTTTCGTTAGAAACAGGGTTTTAAAAAGAAAGGCGACGACATACTCTCCCACATAACTGCAGTACCATCTGCGCAGGCGGGCTTAACTACTCTGTTCGGGATGGGAAGAGGTGAGCCCCGCCGCAATAACCACCTTAAGGTTGTTAGTTGTTGGTTTTTTTGTTGTTGGTTGATGGATTTCTCCAGCAACTATCAACTATGAACCATCAACTGCTCGCGTCGAGCAAATATCTTAACATACTGAGATAAAGAAAGTTTTTATTTTAGAAAGTTTCTCCCCCGCACCGAAGTGCGGGGAAAAGGGTGTACATAAGCTTACGGATTATTAGTACTACTCGACTATGACATTACTGCCTTTACATCTATAGCC
>NZ_WKKE01000027.1 GCF_009674775.1 Flavobacterium sp. LC2016-23
AGAGATTCGGAAACTACGTTTCAAATTCAGTAATCCAAATGGATTTATTATGGATTACAATAATTTTGTTATTGAAGCGTACGACCCCGAAAATCATAAGGAAACAGACGATTATTACGAGGAAAATTACAATCTGATTATGAAGTTAACGGATGACTGGAAACTTTACGAGAAATAAAAGAGCGGATGATGATTTTTGATCTATCATAAAAAGGCTGATGATTTTGGACACTATAAATAATTTAAATGATATACTTATGAAACTGGAAAGCTTAAAATTAGAAAAGTTTAAAGACAGTACTTTAAAAAGAGAACAAATGGTTAACCTCAGTGGTGGCGGTACGGTAAGTAGTGGCAAAACCACTAAAGGACCTCATGGGCTCTTAAAACAAAATGCCATTTATGACTATGGATATGACTCGTACAGAAACGGAATACTTACGTTTCATAACAGAAGCAATGTAAGATTTGTACAGGTTGTTCCAGGTGAAAAACTTCCTTCTTTAGCATTAAAACAAGAAGATCTCGATCCGTCGCTATCGTCTTTATAGTTATTTTAGTCTGGATTTTTAAAGGCAAATCCAGACTTGTTTTGAATACTCTTTATTTATTTTCTTCCTTAACTGATTCCTATTTTGAAAAAAATACTTGTAAAACTCCTCATTGTCTTAGTAAACATTGCTTCCATCCCTGTATCGTTAAGTCAAAACAAACCGGGTTATAAAAACTATAATCAGCGTGATTTTGATACTAACAAAACAGCCGATCAGGTCTATAATTTATGGAAGACCGGGGACAATTGGTTTTCAAAATCAAAAGACAGCATCTCTTATTTTGTAGATGACCGCAATTACAAAGGAATTGTAAATTATGGGGTTACCTTCAGGAGCAAAAATTTCAGGAACTTTAATTTTGTGGAATATTTATCGATGTGCTTTTTAAAAGTAGAGATCAGTACCTGCATTTATAATCCGAAAGACAATAGGATAACTATAGAAGGTTATGTGACCGGAAATAACAATTGGGGTTCGAATGAATTTATACACACTAAAAAGCAACAAGACTATGTTCATATCTATCTTGGAGAAAAAACAGATACGATAAAAGCGTGTTACTTAGGCAAAATTGTAAACAGAGATAGTGTAGAAGTAAAATGGAATAATAAAGAAATTGATGCGTTTACAGTACTGGATAAATTTCCTGCTTTTTACTTTAAGACCTATGCGTATTCCAAAATCAAACTTGCGGTAAGACATCCTTTTAAAATAATTGGCAAAATCACAGCAAAAACATGGCTTGCCTTTGGATCAGGTTCAAACTATTCCGAGATTTTTGATCTGGGTTCCATGATTTATAACCCAAATAAGAAAAAAGTAAAAAAGAGCGCTGAAAGAAAAGAAACGAACTGTAAGCCATTAATTACCAATAACAGACTGGTATCGGATATTGAAAAAGAAAAGGCACGGAAAGGAGAAGTCAACTACTACACCTACACCAAAAATGCCGAGAATTATATTTTTGCCAGACAATATGCCAAAGCAAAAGAAGAATATAATACGCTGAGTCAAAATTACCCCGTAGTATTCGCAAGAGACATTCATAATGCTATTCGTTGTGCTATTTTATCGAGAGATTTGAAAACTGCTTTTGAGTGGAGCAAAAAACTGGCTCTAAAAGGGGTGGAACTGCCCTATTTTAATGCTAAGATTTTTACTTCCATGCGGAAAAACCCGGAATGGAAAAATTTTAGCACGAAATACGATTCCATTTGCAAAGAGGCACAAGGCCATTGGAATCTCAGACTCCTAAAAGAAGTTGACGATTTGCTCGAGGAAGATCAGGCTGATTATGGATTGGAAAACCGAAAAAATCCAAAAGTTTTATACGAAACCACAGAAAGAGTGACGGGCAAATTAATTAACCTTTTAAAAAAAGAAGGGTATCCGTCTGAAGAAAAAATAGGCTGTTACGTGGTCAATGACACTACGCTCCTGTCCTTTCCCGATTTCAATGTTTTGATGCTGCATGCTGAGCAGCAAAAAACAAAAAACCTGGACACTTTAAAGGAGTTGCTTGACCAAAGCAGTAACGCACTGGAGTACGATCGCCAAAGAGATTTTAATAACGATACAGGTTATAATTCCTGTTTTCATATCTATAAAGGCAATTTGTATATCTTGAAATCGTACGAAAGAAATGATGTAGAGATTCGGAAACTACGTTTCAAATTCAGTAATCCAAATGGATTTATTATGGATTACAATAATTTTGTTATTGAAGCGTACAACCCCAGAAATCATAGGGAAACAGACGATTATTACGAGAAAAATTACAATCTGATTATGAAGTTAACGGATGACTGGGAATTTTACGAAAAATAAAAAGAGTGGATGATTTTGTAAACAATGTGAATGATTGTTTGGAGTTCTTTACAAATAACAAATTTATCACATACGCTGTGCGAACGTCTCCTGACTTCGCACCCGCAAAGAGTATCAATTAAAACAAAAAAACGTGCTACCAGATATTACTCTGGTAGCACATTTTTCTTTTTGAACTCTTTTTATAAATCTCCGTTGTACCTGTTGGCACTAGTTGTTTTTAGCATCCAGATTCTCCTTTAATTTTATAATCAGTTTCTTTTTCCTTATTATTTATTTTTAAAGTTCCTTTATAAAAACCTCCTTCATCATATTTTTTTATAACTTTAATTTTTAATGTGGCTTTAAATCCATTTCCACTATATATTTCTAAATATTCATCTTTAGAAATTTCTTTGCTATTTATAGAATCTTTTTGTAAAAACACATTTTTACCACTAACTTTTATAATTGCAAAATTTGAGAGATTTGATAAAAATATATAATTTTTACTATTATCATTTTCACTTTCAAGCGTATAATATTCTCCGCAACCGTCAATTGTATCTGGAACAGTTTTAAATAAATCAAGCTTAATTTCTAAATTTTTATTTGATTTTTTTTCTGATGAAATTGCAGTTTGATGTGATGTTTGATTATTTTTAACTACTTCGGATTTTACATTCTTGTTGCAAGAAAATAGAGTGAAGATTAGAGATGAAAATAAAAGTGTTTTTGTCATTTCGTTTTTTTATGATTAGTGCTATCCTTCTGGCGATACACGAGGTTTGGGATTAAAAAGGTGAGATTTTTCCATTATGCATAATTTCCCAAATACAAAACCAACTTCCCATTAAGCCAATTGGCCGAATCTGTTGTAGTAGCTTTTATGCTTTGTTTTTTACCATTCACGCCATTCTTCTGTTATATCTTCATTTCGGCCATTGTAACCTTTGAGGTGTCCAGCTAAAATGATTATATCTGCAATCTGTTCTCTTTGTTCTGTTTCGATTAATTCATATTCACACTTTTCATTAAGTTCATTAAGCTCAAGTACAACTTTCTTAGCGCTCAAAAGCCCAACTTCTTTTGAGTCAGATTTAGAAATTTCGTTTAAAAAATTGTCAATTAATGACATACATTTTTCAACGTCAGACTTTGTGTATTCAGTTTCGCCAGGTTGAATGAAATCAGTCATTCCTATACTTAAGTTTTGGTATGTTTTTTTAATTTCTGCGCTTTCTTTTAAATTCATTTTTGATTCAGATCTATTGATTATTATTTCCATTTTGCCCACACGAAAATAGAGTAATTAAAATTAGATTTGAATCAAAAGCTTAATTTTTCATTTAGTTCAATTTAAAATAAGGCATAACGTTCTGGTACTTCAGCGGGTTTGAGACCAAATTGAGCCCCCCTTATTGGGATTTGCCAAATAATCGCCCGCTGGTAAATATTTTATAAATTTGAATGTAGATCTATTTTAGGATTAAGTTTAATGAGTCGTCCTACAATAGATTGACGACTTTATTTCTTAATACACTTCATAATAGCCAACCTTAGTTTTACTATTTCAAAAAATAAATTTTGATTAACCAAAAAATGCCAATCGTATGGTTTTTTTTGTAGTATTGTAAAACGCCAGTTGATGAAGCAGCACATCTTCATCTGTAAACAGGAAGATAGCCGCCCTAAATTAGCCGGTGTATATCAGGTACGCAAGCCAGGAGTACCCCGCCTAAAAGCCCAAAACCTGACATTCCGTGATTTGTGTTAGTCATTCAGTTACTTGTGTTATTTCACCCTGTGTATTCATTCTACTTTTGCCTTGTAAATAATTTAAAAACAATTTAAAATTTAGAAAAATGAAAAAAGTAGCATTAATAACAGGAGCAAGTTCAGGAATGGGAAAATCAACGGCTCATGAATTGTTTAGCCAGGGCTATATCGTTTATGGTGCGGCAAGACGTACCGAAGAAATGAATGACTTAAAAGCAAAAGGTATGGGTGTAGTTTCCCTTGACTTAACCCATGACGCCTCAATAGTGGAAGCTGTAAACACTATTCTTAAAAAAGAAGGCAGAATTGATATTTTAGTTAACAATGCAGGATATGGATCTTACGGAGCCGTAGAAGATGTACCACTTGACGAAGCAAGAAGACAATTTGAAGTAAATCTCTTTGGAATGGCAAGACTGACACAGTTAATCCTGCCAGCCATGCGTACCCAGAAATCAGGCAGAATCGTAAACATTTCTTCTATGGGAGGTAAAATATATACACCACTTGGTGCCTGGTACCACGCCACAAAACATGCGGTAGAAGGTTACAGCGATTGCCTGAGGCTGGAACTAAAAGAATTTGGGATTGACGTTGTAGTGGTAGAACCTGGTATTATTAAAACTGAATGGGGAAAAATTGCAGCAGAAAACTTAAAGAAAACTTCAGGCAAAGGAGCTTACGCTAACTTTGCAAATAAAATAACCGAGAACACCATACGAATCTACAATGGCAGGCAAAATACTGATGTGAACGTATTAGGCAAGACAATTGCAAAAGCAGCAACAGACAAAAGCCCAAAAACCCGTTATGTAAAAGGCTTTGGAGCAAAACCTGCAATGGCAGTCAGAAAATGGTTTGGCGACAAAGTCTACGACTACGTCATAATGAGTCAGGTTAAATAAATTAAAAGGTAAAGAAATGCATCAGGAGATTCAAAATATAAAGTCAATAAGCCAACTGCATGAGGTTTTTGGATTTGAAAAACCCACACATCCAATGATTAGTATCATTGATGTTTCAAAATGGGAAATTCCGGAAAAGTATGTTGGTGTAAAATACACCTCAGAATTGTATACTGTTGGTTTAAAAGATAAAAGTTGTGGTTTGCAATACGGAAGAAACCACTATGATTTTGACGAAGGTGTACTCCTATTTACAGCACCCGGCCAGGTACAGTCCGTGTCAAAAACACAACATTTAGATGAAATAAAGGGATGGATGTTATTTTTCCATCCCGATTTAATTCGCAATGTGGCTTTGGGACGAAGTATTGACGAATACGGCTTTTTTGCTTATGACGTATATGAAGCGCTGCATTTATCAGATACAGAACAAAAGACTATTACCGATTGTAAAACCATGATTCAAAATGAAATTTCGGAGCGAATTGACAATCATAGCCAAACTGTAATTGCCTCTTCATTGGAATTGTTACTGAATTTATCAAGACGTTATTATGAAAGGCAGTTCAACACCCGGTCTGCACAAAACTCTGATGTGGTGAGCCAGTTTCATACGCTGTTAAACAGCTATTATAAAAGTGGCAAATTTGCAGAAACAGGCATCCCTTCTGTGGAATATTTTTCAGGGAAAATACATCTTTCAGGAAATTATTTAAGCGACTTACTGAAAAAAGAAACAGGATACGCATTAAAAGATCACGTAAATAATTTCATTGTCGAAAAAGCTAAAACATTATTGCTTATCGAAAATGAAACGATAAGCGGTATTGCTTATAATCTGGGCTTTAACTATCCACATTATTTTAGTCGCTTATTTAAAAGCAAAACAGGACTTACACCACAGGAATATAAACTATTGAATTAGCTTTACGCTATACTGAGATCGCCCGCTTACGACAGCTAAGGTTTCCACTGTTGGCAGGCGGGACGCTCGTCAGCAAAAGAAAAGGCAGATCAGGATTTTCAGCTTAATGCTTCATTGGTATTTTTAGGTATTTGTTCCTTTTTAGTCAGATTGTCACGCAAATCAGTAGTCTGAATCGTGATTTTATGCCCCGTTAAATATCCTTGTTTTGTTCACAAAATCATAATTATTTCCCTAACAAATCAACAACAACCGATACTCCCCTTCCCTTTCTACAGGTGCCCTGTGAATACAAGGCAGCACTTGCTGTTTCGGATGATCTACAGCCAGCCGCCAAAGATGCCCTACGCCTAAATTAACAGGCTCCACATCGGCATGTACCTGATAATGCAAATCAAAATAATTATCCTTCAAAAAGTCTTCGAATCCTTCCGGTGGTCCATCGTAAAGCTCTTTTAACTTTGTCCGGATTTCCGGAATCAGGATTTTCTGTTCTGCCTGCGCGTTCGGAATAATATCACTTGCCGCCCCGTGATAGGTGCATAAAAAAGTATCTGTGGCAATGGGCGAACGATCTACATGAAACGAATACACATCTGTAGATATAAAATCAAATTCATCATCACGCTCGTAACACTTCAGTAAATTAAGAGCCGGCGAAGCGCCTAAATCGGTTAATACCTGTAAATCCGTTAAAATGAGTTCCCTTGCTCTGTTCCCCTTTTCTGAGAGTTGGAGTGCGATCAGATCTTCCCGATCCACTTCTGTTATATTTTCTTTTAAAGATAACCGGGCTACAATCTCTTTAAAATCGCCCTCCAGGTTTCTGTACCAGCATAGTGCATTCATTTCTCCCCTGAAATCGGTCTGTACAAGGTCAGAGAAAGAAGATACGATACCAATTTGGCTGTTGTCAGAAAATGTATTGTTCATGGTATGCTATTAACAAATTAGTTATTTCGTGTTTTACAAAAATATAGAATAGCAGGCAGTTGTGGTCTTTTTACCATCAGTAAATCATTTAAAATGTAATGTATTTTGTTTCAATCCGTAAATTTTCAGCAGGAGACAATAATCCTATAAATAACGTATTTTGTCCTAATTACAGCAACAGGAAAATTTTATTTTAGTGAAAAAAAAACAATAAGCAAAAACGGCCTGAAACGGCCTTAAACAACTCATTTTCAATTCAAAACAGACTCCAGTTACATTATCGTCTGCATCGATTACATGAACCCTTCAGTAAAAAACAAAATTAAAACTATCAGAGAGTTAAGAAATTACACTCAGGAATATATGGCTTACCAACTTGGTATCACTCAGGCTGGATATAGTAAAATTGAAAAAGGAAAAACTACTTTATCCTACGTTAAATTAGAAGAAATTAGCAGGATTTTAGAAGTTAGCATCGAAGATATCATAAGTTTTGACAGTCAGAGGTACTTTAAAGGTTTACATACACCTAATTATAATAACAACATCAATTCTCATACGAGTTGTAATGTTCTAAAAGGACTTTATGAGGACAAAATAAAACTTTTAGAAAAGCTTTTAAATAAAACAGAAAGTGAATTGGACCATTATAAAAATAGGTATGGCCCGCATTAACACAAAAAAGTTTGGAATTGTTTCTCTAAGTTTTGTCGCAAAATCGTCGTACGGATTCATTTTAAAAGCACAAAACCATTAATGAGCAGGCTCGCCTGGCTTAGGTTCGAATCTGTTCTGGTGTCATTTCCCGAGTACACTTATAAGTCCTTTTTTTGGGGAACGTTTCTCTAGTGCTTTTTATTGATCGCAAACCTCCAGCTCCGGAGCATAACGCTATACATCTTATAATCAATACATTAAATAAAAAATAATTCTATATTTTTTTTTATATTTAATCTCTTATACCTGATTATAAAACTTTTATACCTGGGGTGTTATGATGAATTGTGAGCCACGTTATTCCATTTCGATACCGTTTACAGTAGCAAAAAAAGTGTTTTTCCTGCTACTATTATATAATATAACGATATACGGACAATCTAATAAGACAGGATATAATGACATAAAAAAACAACGATTACTTGTTCACATAACGGCTGACTATTTACATACTATTAGTCAGGGACAAATTGATATGGACAGTGCCGTCAGAACTTCTTGTAAAATTTATGATTTAAGTATTCTCATTCCTTATAATGAAATCTACAGTAATGGAAAATCTACAATTGAAACCCAATTATTGGAACAAGGAAAAGTGAAGAAAGCACAGTCTTTGCTTATGGCGCTAAAAGGCGAAAACAGGCTTTTACTGTTACTTGAATTAAGTAGTTATTACCTCTTCAAACCTGGTAGTCAAAAAGGAGATCTTGATCAGGCCGAAAACTATATAAATAAAGTTTTACGGGAGGAAAAAATAACCAAATGGAAAATTGGAGCCTTAATGCTAAAGGCGTATTTACTGCATCAGAGAGGGCTGACAGAGGAAAGCCAGAAATTATTTTCTACAGTTGAGGAACTTTGCAAACAAACTAAAAATTATCCCGATCAGGCAAGAGCTCTATTAAATGCGGGCCAGGCATTACAATATGGACATCCGATGAGGCTTGCAAAATTTGAAAAGGCACTTTCTATATTTCATGCCCATCAGGAAAAAGAAAAAGAGATTGAAACACTCTCACAAATAAATGTTGAATATTTTATTGCCAGGAGGTATAAGGAATCCGAAAAACTGATCCGGAAAATAGTAAAACTGCAAAAAGAAATAAAGTATCATCACAATCAATATGCCTTCGACGTTCTCTCCTACCTTTCTTACCGGGAGGGTGATCTTCTTAGCGCCTTATCTTATTCCAATAAAAGCATAGCAAGTATGCGATCTAAAGCAGATTCTACTTTTAAAAGTATATTTTTTAGCCGTCGGGCAGGATTATATCAATATCTTAAAAAAAATGAAGATGCTTTAGCATGGTATAAAAAAGCATTAGAAAACAGGTCTGAAGATACAAAACTCTACTGGTACAAAACCTTTCTGGTTACTGTTGAACTGTTAAACAGTATGGGCAGGTACACACAGGCTTTGTCGCTGTTAAAGGAAACCGGAAGTTCATTCCCTGCCCGCACCGATTTTGAGAAAATGCATTATGCTCTTTTACTTGGAGAAACTTATGAAAATCTAAAAAAGACAGATCTAGCAGAAAAAAACTACAAGATTTTTCTGAATAGCATACAAAATTTCCCGACTGATCATGTACACGATGAATTTCCGGCTGCATTTTTCAGGATATCTGCCTTCTACCGGAATCGTGGAAAAACCGCTCTGGCGAGAGAACTGCTCCATAAAGGAATTAATCCTTCTTTCGAAATTGGTCATGCTAAAAAAAGTGAGTATTACTACAATCTCTTTAAAATAGATTCCACAGAACATAAATATGCAGATGCCATAAAGAATTTACAATTGAGTCAAAAGTTTAAAGATTCTGCATTTGGCAAAGAACAGCAAAAAAAAATAGCCGAATTATTTATTAAATATGAGGCCGATAAAAAAGATAAAAGTATCAAAATACTGAACACCCAGAACCAGCTACAGCATATACGGTCTCAGCAGGCTGAAAGAGCAAAAAACATTATTCTGATTGGTGCATTATTATTGCTGGTCATTATTGGATTATTGCTAAATCGCTATATCATCAAACAAAAAAGCAATCGTAAACTTGAAGCGAACCAACGGGAATTAGATCAGAAAAACGTGTTTTTAGAAACGTTAAATATGGAACAGGAAAAATTACTGAAAGAAAAAGAATGGCTAATTAAGGAAGTACACCATCGTGTTAAAAACAATCTTCAAATGGTTACAAGTCTGCTCAATTCACAATCACTCTATCTGGAAGACGATGATGCAAAAATGGCTGTTAAAGACAGCCTTCGCAGAATGCAGGCCATGGCAATGATACATCAGAAACTTTATCAGGACGATACTATTTCTACAATAGCAATGCCGGAATATATCAGCGATCTGGTTCATTATCTGCATGAAAGTTTTGACAGCGAAAATCAAATTGTTTTTGAGAAAAATATTGCTCCAATAGCGCTTGATTTATCACAAGCCATTCCGTTAGGGTTAATCATAACCGAAAGTATTGTAAACGCAATTAAATATGCATTTCTGGAAGGACAAAAGGGAATCATAAATATTAGTTTGCAGCCCGACGGTAACGACTCGCTTTTACTCAAAATATCCGATAACGGCATTGGTCTAACCAGTTTCCCTGAAAAGTCAGAACATTACTCCCTTGGTCATGATCTTATGCAGGGACTTACCAAACAGTTAAAAGGCAGCTTTACTATTGAAAATAATAACGGCGTACATATAATGGTTAAATTTATACATCTAAATAAATAGTTTTAGACCGGATTTCAAATAATCAAACTATATTGTATGAGCAATAAAGTATTAATTGTAGAAGATGAATTTATTGTAGCCAATGATCTGCGCCTGACGCTAAAGCAGGCAGGCTATGATGTTATCGGAATTGCCGTTTCAGCGGAAGAAGCTGATGTATTTATAAAAAAATCCAGGCCCGATCTCGTGTTGCTGGATATTCGACTGGAAGGAAAACAATCCGGAATTGATCTCGCAAAAAAATTAAAAGATGAAAATATAGCCTTTATTTTTTTGTCTGCTAATTCAGATCAGAAAATACTTGAGCAGGCAAAGAAAACGGATCCTTATGGATTTCTTGTTAAACCCTTCCGGGAAAAAGATTTGCTTATAGCTTTGGAGATTGCCTCCTATCGGCACCAAAACAGTCTGGAATCCATAGTCGTACAGGAAGCCCTGCTGCAAAAAAAAATGAAAGCAATAGATACTGACACTCTAAAACCCGAAGAATATGTACTGAAGATTGCCCGGATACTACAGCCCTATATCCCTTTCGACCTTATGGTATCGCAGTACGATGAACAGGATCATGAGCATGTAAATACTTCAGGATATTTGCGTACCGGTTTTGATGAATATCAATTTATAGCCAAAGAAGAATTAGTGGCTATTACCGGTTTAAACAGCAGTTCCGTTACATCCATGCTTAAAAACAGTAGTATTGAAAAAGAGACTATTGTATATCGCAATGAAACACTAAATGAGGATGCCGTCTTACATTTCATAAAAAATCATTTTAAGACTGAATCGTATCTGATCTTTCCTTTCTTCATAAATGATCAAAGAAAGGTGAGATACCTCTTCTGCAGCCGTAAACAAAATAATTATTCGAATTTTCACACTGATTTGCTGAATCGTTTAAAAACATCTTTCTCAGCACTAATTAAAAAAAGCATAGCAAACTTTGAATCCGCAAGTTTCCAAAACAAAGCCGGTCATAAAACGAAAGAAAATTCTAAAACAGAAAACCAGTTAGATTTTAATACTATTATTGGAAAACATCCCCTTTTACTGGAGGCTTTAGATATGGTATTAAAAGTTTCAAATTATAACACAGCTGTTCTTATCCTGGGGGAAAGCGGCACCGGAAAAGAGAAAATTGCGCAGTCTGTTCACACACTTTCAATGAGAAAAAATGGGCCTTTTATAAAAGTAAACTGTGCGGCTATCCCATCCGGCCTTATAGAATCTGAATTATTTGGTCACGAAAAGGGGGCTTTTACCGGCGCTTTGGAGAAGAGAAAAGGAAAATTTGAACTGGCAGATGGCGGAACAATTTTTTTAGACGAGATTGGGGAATTAACTTTAGAGATGCAGGTCAAACTCTTGCGGGTGCTGCAGGAAAAAGAAATTGACTCTATTGGAGGCAACACACCCAAAAAAGTAGACATACGCATTGTTGCGGCAACAAACCGAAATCTGGAAAAAGAAGTTGCTACAGGAAGGTTTAGACTCGATCTCTATTATCGATTAAATGTTTTCCCTATTACACTGCCTCCATTACGGGAACGCAAAACCGATATAAACGAATTAGCACTCTATTTTGCTAAAAAGTTCAGCAGCGAATTCAATAAAGCTTTTACGGGTATAACCGCAGCAATGACAGAACAATTGTATCATTATCACTGGCCGGGAAATATTCGTGAACTGGAAAACGTCATACAACGATCTGTTATTTTAAACGAAGGAAGCTCTAAATTAGAATTAAAACAAAATCTTAGTATAACCTCATCGGAAATAGCTACTAAAAAAGACATACAAAACCTGGAAGATGTAAGGAATATCCAAAGGGAAACAGAACGTGAGTATATAATTTCCGTTCTGAAAAAAGTAAATGGCAGGATACGAGGTGCCGCAGGAGCTGCTGTTTTACTAAACATCAAACCAACAACATTAGAATCAAAAATGGCAAAGCTGCAGATTAAAAAAGAAGATTTTCTAAAGTAACTGAACCGCGCTGCTTTTAGAATTTCTCCGAAATTTTCGGGGTTTCCTAAAATAATCTCCTAAAACTTCGGAGATTATTTCTCACACTATTATCCGAACTTTAAATTGAAACTACTGCTTTTTAAAGGGTTTCAGAAGCAAAATCCTTTAAATTTTTCTTTTATACATTATTGGCATGTTCTTGGTCATACTTGTACGAAGACCAGAACAAAATCTATTTAAAATGATTTAGAAGCCATGGATCCACTACGAAATCATATTGAAGAAATTACACCTGTTACCGACGAAGAATTTGCCTATATTAAAACCTTCTTTACGGAAAAGAGCCTAAAAAAAAATCAATACCTAATTCAGAACGGGGATAAAGTTGAATGCGAATACTGGATCATCAAAGGTACTTTAAGAGCCTTTTATCTTACCGATGACGGAAAAGAACACATCGTACAATTTGCCCTTAAAAATTGGTGGTTATCCGACTATAACGCTTATTTTAATCAAACAGAGTCCCAAATCAATATCATTTGTATGGAAGATGCCGAAATCTTGTGTCTCACCATATTTGCAAGGGAAAAACTGGCTTCTGAACTCCACAAAATGGAACATTTCTTTAGAATAACCCTAACCAAAATCTATTCTTCTCAACAGCGGCGCATTATATCCTTATTGTCTGACAATCCAAAACAGCGTTATGAAAAATTTGCACAACTCTACCCCAATATCACGCAAAAAATACCGAAAAAATATATTGCGGAATATTTAGGATTGCGTCGTGAGACTCTTAGCCGCCTTTATACGAATGTAACATATAATGGAAATCGCACATGAGCGATACAAACCTGGCAAACTAAGCGTGATTTTATCACGCTTTTTTATGGCTCAAACAGCGCTGCATAATAGCTGCTTCTGCCATTTTTATTGAAAATCCCACTACACTTCCTTTTTCAGAATACTTAAATTCTCATAAGCAACAACCAAATTTAAACAACATCTAATCAGGATTTTATTCAATCGAAAAAACGTTCTTAACCAAAGTCAATGGTTTTGAAAAAAGGATGAAACTAATTTTGCGATGTAAATAAATGGTTCGAATAAAAGTGTGCAATTAGTTTAAAAGTGTGAGTTGAATCAACCTCCGGATAGTATGCATTCCGGAAATTTGTTTCAGTAACAAAGCTAATAGTCCTAACAAAGAATATTTAACGGAGCGAAAATATAATCCTAAAACCAAAAACTATGAAAACAGCAACATATCGTTTAAAAATCAAAAAAGCCCTGATCATAACAATAAATATGTTCCTGATTATTGCAGGGAATAGTAAAGCTAAAAATTCTGATAATATGAAAAAGAAAATTTTATTCGTAGTTACCAATCACGATAAAAAAGGAAGCACGGGGGAACCTACAGGTTTTTATCTTTCTGAAGTAACACATCCGTGGGATCTGCTTGTCAATGCAGGATACGAAATTGATTTTGTCAGTCCGAAAGGCGGTCATGCTCCCGTAGACGGTTTTAATTTGGGAGATGCTATCAATAAAAAGTTTTGGAATAATACAAAATACCGCCAAAAGATCGAAAACACAATGAAACCGTCTGATGTAAAACCTGAAAATTACACGGCCATACATTATGCTGGCGGACATGGTGCAATTTGGGATTTTCCCAATAACAAACAGCTTGCCTTAATAGCAGCTAAAATATACGAAAACAATGGCATTGTAAGCGCAGTATGCCACGGTCCCGCAGGACTGGTAAACATAAAATTATCGAATGGGAAATATCTGGTAAATGGCAAAAAAGTTACCTCCTTTACTAATCAGGAAGAAGCTGCCGTAAAGTTAGATAAAGTGGTTCCTTTTTTATTAGAATCAAAACTAATTGAGAGAGGCGCACTATTTGAAAAATCAGGTTTATGGCAAACTCATGTAATGGTAGATCAACGCCTGATTTCCGGCCAGAATCCGCAGTCTGCAAAAGCCGTTGGCGAAGCCGTTTTACAGCAATTAAATAGTGTCGAAATGGTTTCAAAAATAACAAAGTATGAAGTAAAGGAAGAATATTTAGATCCATTTAAAAAAACATTCTCCGATTATGTTTTTTATTCTCTTGCTTCTAAAGGAAATATTATGTCTGAAGGTTTATACGACCAAAACAAAACTAATGTTCTTTGGTTGATTGAAAGATGGAACAGCGAAAATCAAATGGAAGATTTTAACAAAGGCCCACAAGGGAAAGAACTGGAATCTCTGGCTAAAAAAGCACTTAAAAATGCTCCTAAAACCTATTATGTTAAAGATCTCGAACCTTTAACCAAAGAGCAATGGCGTACCGCAGCCAAAAAAGAAGACAACCCGCTTATTGTAATGTTATTTGTGGATGCAAAAAAGGGAACACAGCAAA
Organism: Flavobacterium sp. LC2016-23; assembly: GCF_009674775.1. Lineage (GTDB taxonomy): Bacteria > Bacteroidota > Bacteroidia > Flavobacteriales > Flavobacteriaceae > Flavobacterium. Next base: position 14,744 of record NZ_WKKE01000027.1, read on the forward strand.
ATTTTAAAGATACGTATCATATAGCAATGCCTCAGTTTCGCAGTGAACCCGGTGTAGTAACGTATCAGCTTTCAGAAATTGAAGGGGACGATACCAAATTTGTAACCTACGAAAAATTCAGAAGTAATGATGCTTTTCAGTATCACCTCAACTTCCCTCCTATTAAACCGGTACTGGATTACCTCCAGACAAGTATTACAAATCCACCTTTTCAAAACGGACTGCACAATCTTATCGAGTTTGCACCAATGACAAGAGAATAGCAAAAAAATAAATTACAAACACACTTAATAAAAACAATTAAAACAAAAAAAATGAAAACAATTAACAAAATAATCGTTGCAGGTATAACAAGTGTACTTGCCGTATTAAATGCAGAAGCTCAGGTAAAAGTAAAAACAAATGAAATGAAAACAAATTATTCTAGTGAGTTAGAAGTGGTGAATCAGCTGTCTACTCAGTCTGCGGTTGTCAATATGCCGGTATCAAAATTATTGAATGCTCCGGGAAATGAAGCTTTAAAAGATTTTTTCTTTACTCCTCCAAAGAATACGTCTGCTTTAAAAGGAAAAAAAATAGCAGTTATTGTGGCAGATGGTTTTGAGGAAATTGAATTAACTGGTCCGGTTTGGTATTTTAAGCAATTAGGAGCTGATATAGAAATAGTAGCTCCCAAATACAACCCGGCTACGGAGCGCTACGGACTTGCATTTCCTGAATTGGCAAAAACACATGTAATGGCGATTCAGTATCTACAGCCAGTTGGATGGTTAAAATTTGACCGTACGGCAGATCAGATTAAAGTAAGTGATTATGATGCTGTGTTTATTCCCGGCGGTGCCTGGAATCCGGATAACCTTCGTTATGACAAAGACGTTATTAAATTTATTCAGGATTTCAATAAATCCGGAAAACTGATTGCAGCTATTTGTCACGCTCCGGTAGTATTAGCATCAGCAGATATTTTAAAAGGAAGAAAACTAACAGGATACTGGAATATTCAGTCTGATTTAAAAAATGCAGGCGGAACTGTATTGGAGCAACCTGTGGTGACAGATGGGAATATCATAACCAGCAGACATCCCATTGATGTAGCAGATTTTTCAAGAGCCGTTGAAAATTGGCTTCTTAAAAAATAATACGCTCTATTATTAATTGCAAGCTAAAAAAAGAACAGATGTACCATCGTCTGTTCTTTAAAATAACAAATAAAAATAAAGTGCATTTATCTTCTTAAACAATGAAAACAAATATTTTCAAACCAGTTAGCCTTGGTTTTTTAAAACTTAAAAATCGTATTTCAATGGCTCCGATGACAAGAGCGAGAAATGCTGATGGAATTCCTAATAGCGATAATGCTTTATATTACTCGCAGCGTGCAGGAGCCGGATTAATTATAACGGAAGGAACAGCAATTTCAGAGACATCAAAAGGAGTTCTTTATATTCCCGGATTGTATACCCCGGGTCAGGTGGAAGGCTGGAAAAAAGTAACCAAAGCGGTACACGAAAAAGGCAGTGTAATATTTGCTCAGTTATGGCATGTGGGAAGAGTATCTCATTCGTCGAATCAACCCGGAGGTATTGCTCCGGTTGGTCCGTCTGATATTCAGGCCACCACTTCTTTTGCCTGGGGATATGATGAAAACGGAAAAGAAGGTCCGGTGATTTCTTCTAAACCAAGAGCCCTTTCAACAAACGAAGTCAAAGACGTGATTAATGATTTTGTAAAAGCAGCTAAAAATGCAATAAAAGCGGGTTTCGATGGTGTAGAACTTCATGGAGCCAATGGTTATCTGATCGAACAATTTTTAAATCCTTTTGTAAATAACCGCACAGATGAATATGGCGGGACTATCGAAAAACGTTCCAAATTCTTATTAGATGTCGTTGATGCGGCTATAGAAGCTGTAGGCAATGATAAAGTTGCTATTCGACTTACACCTTACGGAGGCTTGGGCGATTTGCCTCATTACGATGAAATTGAAGCTACCTATCATTATCTCGCAAACGAATTAACGAAGAGAAATCTTGCCTATGTACATTTAATGGATCAGCAATCTAAAGGAAGCCATGCTTTGCCTGACGGATTTCCGGAGCGGTTCCGCAGCTGGTATGACGGTGTTATAATTTTAGCCGGTAGTATGACTAAAGAAAAGGCTGAAAAGCTGATCAATGCAGGAACAATTGATATTGCGGGTTTTGGGGAACCCTTTATCTCAAATCCGGATCTGGTTGCACGTTTAGAAAACAATTGGGAATTAACTCCGCCCGACCGAAATCTATACTACGGATTAGGTAATCATGGCTATACGGATTGGGAAACGTATAAAAATCTTTAATACTAAAAAGAAATAAAATGGAATATAGAAAATTAGGGAATTCTGACCTTCAACTATCTGCAATTACCTATGGTAGTTTCGCTATTGGTGGTACTATGTGGGGAGGAACAGAAAAAAAAGAGGCAAAAGAAGCCATATTAGCGTCAATCGATCATGGTATTACTACTATTGATACAGCGCCTTTTTACGGATTAGGACTCAGTGAGGAACTTATAGGCGAATCTATTAAAGAACTTGATCGTTCTAAAGTACAGCTGTTAACCAAGTTTGGGATGGTTTGGGATGGCAGTAATAAAGGAATGGGAGATTTTATGTGGAATCAGGAACACGATGGAAAAAGTTATCCGCTTTATAAATATGCTTCCAAAGAGAATGTCTTTAAAGAAGCTGAAGAAAGTCTTAAACGATTAAAAACAGATTATATTGATTTACTTCAGCTGCATTGGCCGGATTCGACAACACCTGTTGATGAAACCATGGAGGCACTTCAGTTATTAATAGATCAGGGCAAAATACGTGCGGCAGGTGTTAGTAATTATAACAAAGAGCAGATGCTGGAAGCGCAAAAAAGTATTCAGCTTGCCTCAAACCAAATGCCTTTTAGTATGCTCAATCGTGGTATTGCAGAAAGTCTTGTACCGGCCGCGATTGAAAACCAAATTGGTATTATTGCCTATAGCCCGTTAGAACGAGGACTGTTAAGCGGAAAATACTTTAAAGGAGAACAGCTAAAATCAGACGATCACCGTCAAGGTTATTTCGGACAATTCAATCCTGAAAAAGTTAAGGCATTCCTTGAGAAAATTGAACCTTTGGCCGAAGAAAAAAATGCTGGTCTGGCACAATTGGTATTAAGATGGACAACCCTTCAGCCAGGTATTACAGTGGTACTTGCAGGTGCCCGAAATAAAGAGCAGGCTATTAGCAATGCCAAAGCCATAGAAATAGACCTAACGGAAAATGAAATAAGCAACATAAACAATGAACTGACTCACCTTGCTTTGTAAGTACGGGCCGTTTATTTACTTACCATTCTTTTACGAAGTCTGCTTAGCGATTCAGGTTTAATACCAATGTAAGAGGAAAGCTGATTTTGTGATACTAACTGAAGAAGGTAAGGCTCTTTTTTTAATAGCGTTTTATATCGTTCTTCCGGCGTTTGAAAATGCAGCATTTCTTCTCTTTCAATAATTAAGAGGTATGCTGATTCGGCAATAAGTCTTCCGAATTTTGACCAGTTAGGAGAACTATTGTATAAATTTTCAACTTTATCATATTCTAAGGCCAGTACTGTTGAATCTTCCATCGCCCTGCAATGGTACTGGGCTTTTTTTTGAGTAATGAAACTAGCGAAATCAACCAGAAAATCATTTGGTTTGGCAAATCTGCAGTTGATTTCGTTTCCCTTATAGTCTACATAAAACATTCTGAAAAATCCGCTTTCTATAAAATAGATATGACGACATATTTCGCCTTGCTGCAGTAGGTCAGTATCTTTTTTTATGTCCCTTCGTTCGATGATGGGCAGCATCAAATTATATTCGTCATCAGACATAGCGACAAACGATGTAATGGTATTTTTAATTGCATCCATAAATATTGAGGTAATAGAAAATATTGCTATTAAAAATAGATTTAATTCTGCTAAATACAAAATTATTCTCTTTAAACCGATCTTAACCAAAGTCAATGGCGACAGTAAACCCTCCTCTCTACCTTTGTCCTGTAATCTTATTAAAATCACAATTTTAACCAATTAATAATCTTTAAAAACCAATAATCATGAGAACTCAATTAAGCAATAATCGCACAACAAACAGAAACCCTAAACTGGGATTTCGAATTCATTTTATTGTATTCTTATTAGCGATACCTGTAACATTGATCGTTTGGTACCTGACCGATACAACCTATCCATGGCCTCTCTGGTCTATACCTGCCTGGACGGTGGGAATATTTTTTCACTATCTGGGAGTATTTGTTTTCAAAAAAAATAAAATCTAAATCTTTTAAATTATGGAAATCAATAGTACAACATTCAGACGCATCGTAACCGGACATAATTCAGAAGGCAAAGCTATTATTGCATCAGATGAAATACCGACAAGAACTTACATGGTTGGCGGACCAGACGGTGCCAAATTTCATGAGATATGGAATACCAGACAAACACCGGCTTTAATTGATAACATATCAAAAGACGAAGAGGAAAACGCACTTATTTTAGGACCACCCAAACAAGGCACGCGCATAAGAGTAATCGACTTTCCTCCTGAAGGAGATGAAATACGAAATCTTACCCGGGAGGAAGCTTTGGGACATTTCAAAACCATGAGCGGAGAAGATGCTTCTAAAGCGGGTGATCATGCGCCTCATCCACTAATGCATAAAACAGAGACCATTGATTATGGAATTGTCCTGGAAGGAGAACTTACCTTAATTGTTGATGAGGGAGAAACCACTGCAAAAGCAGGTGACATTATTATACAGCGGGGAACAAATCATGCGTGGAGCAACAGATCAGGCAAAAAGTGTCGTGTTGTATTTATCTTAATAGACGGGCAATTTGAAGAAAAACTTTAATAATCTAAAGCATAATTATGAGAGTAAATCCTGTTCACCCAAAAAATATGAATTCTGAGGTTCTGCACGTACATGAGGAAGTTGTTAAACTCATTACGTCCAGTCAGGGTCCGGTTCCGATGCTGGACAAAGAAGGTGCTTTAAGGGGGCCATTCCCTCCAATGCTCCGCTTTCCACAATTTGGAATTCCTGCTTTAAGCTTCGTACGTTCATTAGACCATCATGCCATTATTCCAAAGAAAGTGCGGGAAGTTGCGATTCTTACGGTAGGCGCAGCATATGGAGCACGTTTCGAACTTTATGCACATGAAATTATGGCAAAACATCTCGGTTTTTCGCCCAGAGCCGTTGCTTCATTAGCCTCTGGCATTTGTCCTGTCGAATTGAATCAGGAAGAAGCTATAGCCTATGAAATCGCTTCTACATTAGCAAAAGGCAGAATCGTTCCGGATTCCTCCTATAATCTGGCTCAGGATTTATTAGGAGAAGAAGGTGTTGCCGAACTTATATTTTTAGTTGGCGCTTATGCCCTACTTGCAACTGTTTTAAATGGTTTTGATGTTATTTCCTAACTAAAAAACATCCGGTTTAATTAAAAAAATTAAATACTTTGAAAATTTTAGAAACAATGAAAAAATCAAAAATCAAATCGCAATCCTTAAAAACAATATCAAAAATAGTTCTGTTGTTGTTTACTACAATCTCAAGTGCATCATGTTCAGACGATAATGATGCAACTTCTAAGAAATCTCCAATTGTACTGGTACACGGCGCCTGGCAGGCATCATACGTATGGGATCAAACTGAAGCTGACTTAAAAGCTGCCGGTTACAACGTAACTGTTGTAAAATTACCTGGACACGGAGATGATACTACTCCTGCTTATCAGGTTTCGTTTCAGATGTATGTTGATGAAGTAAAAAAAGCCATTAACGCCTACAATGAGCCCGTAATTTTAGTGGGGCATAGCCTTGGAGGTGCTGTTATTACACAAACAGCTGCTGAAATACCACAAAAAATTAAAAAATTAGTGTATGTAGCTGGTTTTATTCCTCAAAGCGGGAAAAGTGTTCTGGATTACTCTCAAATGGATACATCCTCTCTTTTACCGCCATCTTTACAACTTTCAGATGATCAGACATTAGCAGGCATTGTCAATCCGGAAATTAATCTTCCGAAAATATTTTGTCAGGACGGCACAGATGCTCAAAAACAGTTTTTAGTAGCCCGCTACAAAGCAGAACCTACTATTCCTCTCGGAACACCTTTGAACTATAAGAGTATAGATTATAATGCAGCAGGTCAAAAATATTATATTCACACCACTGAGGATAATACGATAACATATAGTTTTCAACAGCAGATGGCAAAGGAGGCAGGCATCACAAATATTTATACCATCAATTCAGGACATAGTCCTTTTATATCTAAATCTGATAAACTTACAAAATTGCTTAAAGAAATATTTATGAAGTAAAGGTTTGAAATTTTAAAAAATGAATTATGCATTTGCACTAAAAACCTCCAAATAATACTTTGGGGGTTTCCAATTTTAGTACTATATAATTACACGTAAAATGAATATCTTTGAGATTTAACAACTTAGATGATCATAACACCAAAATACAAGAGAAACATTAATCGCATTTTACCATTTGCTATCATATGGCTTGTATTTAGCTTAATTTATACCGTTCTTGAAAGAGGTCTGCTAGGTAATCTGAACTTTTATCCATCATCACAGAATCCATATATATTTAGCCGCAATATAATAGTAATTCCAATGCTGGCCACTACATTTGGAACCATAATAGGCATTCTGGAAATCCTTTACATCAATAAATGGTTCAGTCACAATTGCTTCTCAAAAAAGATTTTATATAAATCTTCTATTTACCTGGTTATCATTTTGTCCTTACTCTTCATAATATTCCTTACCACTAATAATGAAATGCTCGCGGCAATTTCTAACAAGGTCTTTTGGCGGGGAATGTGGAGCTTCTTTACGGATTATTCGTTTCTCGGAATCTTAACATACCTGGCGAGCGTCATCCTTATAACGCAGTTTTATACTGAGGTAAGTGAAAGTATGGGCACAAGCATGCTAAGTAATTTTTTTCTGGGAAAGTATTATAAGCCTGTAGAAGAAGAGCGGATATTTATGTTCCTGGATATGAAATCATCTACACAGATTGCAGAAAAACTGGGACATGTCATCTATTTTGAGATGCTCCAGGAGTATTTTTCAGATCTGAGCGATCCTGTAATTGACTATTCTGGTGAGATATACCAATATGCCGGTGATGAAATGATTATATCCTGGAAATTAGAAAAAGGTCTTAAAAACAATACTTGCATACGATGTTTTTTTGCCATGAGAGAATCCTTACGGGACAAATCATCTGTGTATAAAGAAAAATATGGCTTAGTACCCGAATTTAAAGCAGGACTGCATTGTGGAAAAGTTACCACCGGAGAAATAGGTGTGTTAAAAAAGGAAATCATATTTACTGGCGATGTACTGAATACCACAGCACGAATTGAAGGTCTTTGTAATAATTATGGTGTAGCTATCCTGGTATCAGATTCACTTACTAAGAAGCTTGACCTTGCTCCTTACTATAAGGTAGAATCTGTTGGGAAAAATACCCTGAGGGGTAAGGACGGGCAATTCGAATTATTTACCCTGAATTAAATGTAATCAGAAGAAATCAATTAGAAGTAAGCAATACGAATTTCGCAAGATTTGCTAAAAAAAACGAAAAATCATATATCTACACGCATTAAATCCTAATATAATTAACGTCGCTCCTTCTCTATTCTTCCTGATAACCAGACTGATTTTTAAAATCAGATATTTCACTTAGAGCTACTTAAAATAAAAGATCGTAAATCATCACTAAATAACTTTCCGGTATCGCCCAGATATAACATATGACCCGATTCATACTCTTTAAAAATGACCCTGCCGGCAGGAAAATTTGCTTTTTCTACCGTATTCTTTGCATAGCCTGACGGAGTTGACAAATCATAGCTTCCTGCGGCTATAAATACTTTTAGATTTGGAGTTCTGCGTAACACAACATTTAAATCGTCTGTAAAGTCAGGGCCTTCTTTTGTCTCTTTTCGCGGCCATTGCCATTGAAACGAAACATTTTTCCAGTCAATCGTTTTATACGGATCCTGAATATCAATGTTTAATTTTGAAACCAGCAGCTCTCTAAATGCAGCAGTAAATCCGGGAACATATTGTCCCATTGCCGGATCGTCTGCCACCGGATCATTACCCGAATGTGCGAGTGGAAGATTGTATCTTGTATCGTATAAGCCAATCTGTAGCTTTTCTTTTGACAAAAGGCTGTCTGCGAAAAGATTTGGAGCTATTTCAAGAGTTGATGAAAAAAAATCTCCGGAAAGTCCTGTGTATGCGCAAAGCTTTTCTATAATAACACTCTTTTCCGTTGCTGAAAGTTTTTGCTGATTGTCCAGTAGCAGTGCATTGAAATAGTCTTTTTTTGCAAATGCTATAACTTCTTTTTGAAATTCATCATAAGAATATAACGTCTTGTCTGTTTTATTATAATACCAGGCTGTTTTTGCTAAGGTTGGAAGTAATGCTACTGCCCTTTCTGCTTTTTCATCAGAGGTCCGCTTTTTTAAGGGCGATTCCAGGGTGGTTCCCAACATAATAATCCCATTTAGTGTTATGCCTCTCATTACCCCCGAATACAGTACTCCGCCCATAAGTGCTCTGGGAAGAACAGAAACCCTCTGACTTCCGTAGCTTTCGCCAATAAGAAACTTTGGCGAATTCCACCTATTGTTTTTAATTAACCATTTTTCTATAAATTGCGCCATCGATTCAGCATCCTGATCTACTCCATAAAAATCCTGAGGTGTACCCGGAGAAATAATGCGACTGAAACCAGTGCCCACAGGATCAATAAAAACCAGATCTGCTACATCCAGCAAACAATCTGTATTCTCTTCTAATCCAAAAGGAGGCAAATTAGAGGAATTAATTTCGGGAGTCAATTTTACTTTCCAGGGCGCAATACTGCTCAGATGCAGCCAAATGGATGATGATCCGGGGCCGCCATTGAATATAAAAACGACAGGTCTGACTTCGTTGTTTTGATTCTTTTTCAGATACGAAAAACTAAATACACTGGCTATAATTTTATGCTCATCGTTTTTTAGAACTATTTCATCCGCTATTGCTGTAAAATGCAAAGGCTTTCCGTTACTTCTAATGGTGTGTTTTGTACTGAAGGCAAGCTGTTTTTTAGTCATCGCTTCTTCCCCTGCCTTTTCCTGGCTAAAAAGAAATAATGAAAAGAAAGAAAAAAAAGCGATTAGAAAAAATCTGGCAGGATTTGGCATCTGATAATTTATTGAAGTGAATAACAAATTTGGTCTATTTTTTTAAAAATTCCCGTCTAATTCTGCTTAATGAAGTATCCGTAACATTTAGATAAGAAGCTATTTGTTTGAGCTGGGCAAATTGAAATACTTCCTTATTGGTAGTGATCAGATTTTCATATCGGGCTTCACCGCTAAGATTAATGAGTTCTAACGCTCTTTTCTTATACAATACATATTCTCTGGCCAGCATTTTTACCCCATAAGCCCTAAATTCCGGAATGTCATGCAGCAGTAAATTCAATTGTTCGTAGCTAATGGCATAACCTCTGCAATCTGTAACCGCCTGAATATTCTCCGTTGATTTGGTTTTTAAGTAAAATGATGAAACTTCGAATACTACACTGTCTTTTTGATAAAAATTCGTAGTTATTTCATTTCCATTGGTGTCATAGGTAAAGGCTCTCATAAAACCGCTCTGCAAAAAGAAATAATGCTCATTTATTTTTCCTTCTTTAAGAAAAAAATCGTCTTTTGAAATCGTAATCTCTTCAAAATATTCTACCACATGATCTAAAGTCTGATCCGGAAATGGCAAATTTTTTATGATGTAATTTTTTAGTCCCTGTTTGTCCATTTATTTGATATTTAATTTAGACTTCCACTAGTATAACGGGCTGCTATGGGTTGTGCAAGTTATAGAAAATTATATTCCATAATAACATAACAGCCTGTTTTACCCGTAAATTTATATAGATTGCCTGTGAACAACTTAATTTAACAAGAATGCATTCACCTCGCGTGTAAAATCTTCGCTATATTGAAAAATCCCGCCATGACCTGAATCACTCCACAATACCAATTTTGCGTTCGGAATATGCTGAAGCATCAGGTATGAATTGATCGAATCGACCATATTATCATCATTCCCATTAACAATAAGTACAGGTTGCTTAATCGACTTTAGCTGTTTGCTGTCTTCATCTGTCGCTAACCCATAGCCTATGATGGCTTTAGCCTGGCTTGCAATGGTATCCTGACTGGTTGGTAAATCCCTGTCTACTTCTCTTTCAGCCAGTCTTGCTAAAAAATCTTCTCCAGCTTTAATACTGTTTGGCGTTTTGCTGAAAAAAAGATTAATCAAAACCCTGTCAGGTCCGTCAACAAACGCTTTTTGCAGATGTGATTCCAGTTGTGCGATCGCTTTTCCTCCTATAGATCCCGTGCCTGCCAATATAAGTTTATTTACCAGTTCAGGATAATCCGAAGCTATCTGCTGCCCTATAAAGCCACCTAGTGAGAAACCTAAAAGGTTCACCTTACTGTACCCTAAGGCGCGGATAAAATCGACAGCATCTTGCGCCATCGCCGATACATTATCAGGAGTAGTGCCTTTAGAACTTCCAACTCCTTTGTTGTTAAAGAGTATCACCGGATATTTATCGGCAATTGCATTTGTAACTTCTGGATCCCAATTATCCATGTTTCCGGTAAAATGTTGTAAAAATATTACCGGTATTCCTTCTTTTCTTCCAAAAGAACGGTAGGTAAAATCACTTCCCTTTACGTTTATAGATTTTGTTGGTGCAGTCTTGTGAGTAAATTTTTCTGCTTCTAAAATATTTTCCATTGTTTCCATTTGTTTTTATTATTTATAATTTAAGTGAAGGATCATTATATCTCCGTAAAAACTCAACCGAAGATTACTGAATACAACGATCCTTAACATTGATATTGATTTTTTATTTTGCTTCCAAAGCTATGATTTGAGCCAAAACATGTGGGAACATGATAAAAGGTGTATGACTTGACGGAAGGGAATATAATCTCTCTATACCGGCATCTTTTGTCATTTTTTGCTGAAGTGAATACCCTATGGTATGGTCATTTAAGCTGTAAACAAACACTTTATTGATTTTGCCAAATTTGCTGTCAGTCAGCATTACCGGAGTAGCTAAAGGTGCTAATGGCTCAGGTTTTAAATTATTGCTTACATAGTCTGCCACCTGCTTAGGAGCATCAGCAAGGAAAACATCTGCTATACCTTCTTTTTTTATACTCGCAATGCCGGCTTTTTCATCTACAATAAGATTTTTACCCACATGGCTCTCTGCATCCGTTTGAGCGATAGTTAACAGGCTTTCTCCGTTTTTTGGTACATAAGCCGCAATGTAAATTATCTTTTTTAGCTGAGGCGCAATCTCTTCGGCAACCTGGCTTGCCACAATTCCACCAAAGCTATGTCCAACCAGCACAACATTTTGTTTGCTTCCAATGGCTTTCTTAACCTCATCAACATAAAGTTTTAAGCTAATAGAAGAAATTGGAGTATTGTCGCTTCCGTGTCCCGGAAGATTAACAGCAATAACCGAATTACCGCCGGCAATTAAATCCTCTGAAACGTGCTGCCAGTCATTTGACGATGACCATGCCCCATGGATTATTACAATTGTGTTTTCGTTTTTAGCTTTATTCGTTTGTGAGGAAGCTGTAATAGTGGTAAGCAATAGCATTGCCAATACTAAAATTGAATTTTTCATGATCTATTTGTTATTTGTTATTTTGAATGTTTAGTTGGCTGCTAGTTTTGTCAAGATTGAAGACAGCTCTTTGGGTTGTGAAAGGAATGGACTATGTCCTGTATTGATTTCATACACAGCGTCAACTTTTCCGGTTGAAATCATTTTGTTTTGTAAATACGGTGATACAACATGATCCTGTAACGTTTTGATGTATACTTTTTTAACTGATCCAAAATTTTGCTCCGTAAGCGTTACAGGATTAATAAATGGAATTAAAGGTTCTATTCTATAGTTTTTAACTACAAGGTTTTGAATTTCAGGAGTACCATCCTGAATAAATAGATTCACGATCAGCTCCGGTTTTACACCGACAGTGTATGCGGTAGTATCAAAAATCAAGGCTCCTTCGGCCCCAAGCTGAGAATCGCGGTCTGTGTCTGCCAACTCTTTTAATGTTTGGCCTGAAACCGGTAAATAAGCAGCAACATAAACCAGTTTTTCAATTTTAGAAGGCATCGTTTCCGCAACCGAAGAAATGATCATACCGCCAAGGCTATGGCCTACTAAAATCACTTTTCCATCTATTGTAGAAATTGCATCTATTACTTTTTGTTTGTAAACGTCCAGTGTTATTGCACCTGGAGAAGTGTGATCATCACCATGTCCCGGTAACTCCACAACAATGACTTTATTACCCTGTTTTTCAAGGTTAGCTTTTACTTCCTGCCATACAAAGGGAGCCTGCCATGCTCCGTGCACAAGTACATAATTTTTAGGATTTTCGGGCTGCTTATCGTCACTTGAGCAGGATGATAAGATGAAAATACAGGCAACAAGGGCAAGTTGAATCAATTTTATTTTTTTCATGATTGTACTATTAAAGTGTTATTTATTTTTGAAATGTGTTTATTTAGCTTCCAGCGTGATAATTGCGGAAAGTATTTGAGGAAATACAATAAATGGTGTGTGGCTTGAGGGAAGGGAGTACGTTCTTAAGATCCCCGCCTCTTTAACCATTCTTTGCTGAAGGGAGTAACCAATGGTATGGTCATTTTGGCTATGTACATATACTTTGGTAACATTCCCGAAGTTAGCCTCTGTTAAGGTAACTTCAGATGATAGTGGAGCCAACGGTTCCGGTCTCAGGTTATTGGTTACATATTCTGCCACCGGTTTTGGCGCATCAGCTAAAAAAACGTTTGTAATTGCTTCTTTAGTGATACTCGCAACTCCTGCCTGCTCATCTACAATTAGATTTTGACCTACAAGACTTTCCGAATCAGTTTGCGCAATTGACAGCAAACTATCTCCATTTTTAGGAACATAGGCAGCAATGTAAATTAGTTTTTTTAGCTGCGGAGCAATCAGCTCTGCTACTTCACTTACCACTATTCCGCCAAAACTGTGACCTACCAGGGTAACATTTGTTGCATTGCCAATCGCTTTTAAAACTTCGTATACATAAAGTTGTAAACTAATTTTCGATACAGGTGTTTCATCGGTACCATGACCCGGAAGATTTACTACAATAAGGTTCGTCTCCTCAGAGGTAAGATAACCGGCCACATGATGCCAGTCATTAGCAGATGACCATGCTTCGTGCACAATTACAATGGTATTGGTACTTTTTGAAGATGATGAACTTAATTCCTTCTGTGTGTTGTTTTTTTCGTTTTGCATAATTTTATTTGTTTAATACTATGCAAAGAAAGGGGGAATAAAACCTGCAGAACTTGTCTTACGGCAAGTAATGAAATTTCACTTATTTTTTTCGTGCTGCTGTCTGTTTTAAATTGTTTGTATCCTGTTCCTGGATATATTTTTCACGGATATTCTTTTTTATAATACGAAAAATCTTATTTTTGCTACGGATGAGAAATAGATTTTTGTACATTAAAATATTTTTTTTTTATACGGTACATCAAAAAATATGTTTTCCAGATTTGGTCTCTTATTACACTTAATTATTATCTTTGAATTATGAGCACACTTACAAAACCAAACCATATAGGGCGAAAAATTAGCCGTATTCGCGAACTGAAAGACATGAAACAGGAAGCACTGGCGCAAGCTTTAGGAACCAACCAACAAGCGGTGTCTATTATGGAAAATAGCGAAACAATAGAAGAAGAAAAACTAATTGAAGTGGCAAAAGCGCTTGGCGTAAGTGTTGAGGCCATTAAAAATTTCTCGGAAGAAGGCGTATTTAATTACTTTAATACCTTTACTGAAAATGATTTCAGTAATAGCCAAGGGGCTAATTTTGGAAATAATAATGTTTGCACCTTTAATCCACTCGACAAATTAATGGAATCAGTAGATGAAAACAAAAAATTGTATGAGCGGCTATTACAGGCAGAAAAAGAGAAAATTACTTATTTGGAAAAATTACTTAAAGACAAATAAGTTTTTATAAAAATATATTGATGTAAAAAAAGAGACTCGAGTCTCTTTTTTGTTTTTTTGAAATATAGAAAAATAGAATCCTTCGAAATCACCACTGCTACAGGCGACCCGCTCGTGAAGACAAGTAAATCTATTTTAGGATTTAGTGTAAATCTGGAAACTTTTTAGAATGAGACAGAGGTATGTTTTTATTTGTCTATTCTGAAATCTTATTCTGTAGATTCAGTTTATTTTGCCGCTTTAAATTTTCAAGTTCGCATTCGGCATCAAATATTTCATTATTAATTTTTTGAAAGTGCATATAACAGCCTATCGGAACAACAAATAATAAAAGAGCAGCAAATAATAATACAGCATCTTGATAACCCATTCTATCTGCTAACATTCCTTTTCTCATTGGAATATATGGACCAACAAAAGGCATAAAAATCCCTACTGCAATTAATCTCCATATTTTCCATTTTTCTTTTGGAAGTCTTTTTAACTGTTCTTCAAGTTCCTTTTCTTTATTTTCTGAAGTTTTAATTAATTCACTCATATTTATTTTTTTGTATTTTATGCAATCTGCGAAACTAACGGCTAACGACGTATTAGCTCTTAGCCATCTATTATTCACTGCCTATTTCTTCAATTGGCGTAGCATTATTTTTTTTCTTTCTGATTAACTTCACACTTAACTTTATTAAAAAGAATATAATGAGAACAAAAAATATAAAACAAGTAAGAAATCCAATTGCGTAACCGGGAGCTCCCACTACTCCTGCTTCAAATTTTTTCCTGCAATTTTCAAATTGTATTGGAAACGCATATACGGCAGGAAAGCAAAGTAAAATTGTAAATAGTAATATTATAATACCTGCTATCTTTTTTAATATGTTCATTTGTATTTTGAGTTCAAAGTTCTGAATGTTGGAACTAAATTAAGTCCATTATACCGATTTTCCAAAATCAACTTTCCATTAGCTAATTGCACAAATCTTTTGTGGTAGATGTTAGTGGCTGGTTTGTTTCTTGATTTTTGGCAAAATATCTGTTTCAAATATCTCAATTAATTTCGGAACATCTTCATCGCTTTTTTGATATCCACCAGTATTTTTCGATTTATCAAAAGCTCCAACCAAATTCAGTTTTAGTGTATTTGAATTTTTCCAAAAAACCGTTTGTTCTTCGTAATTTAAATTATATTCAAAATTTTGAATGCTAGATTTTTTAAATAAAAGTGTAACATAGTATTTATACCCATATTCCTTGGAGCCCGTTGTGTCTGTAATTTGATAAACAATTCTGGAATCCGATAATCTTAAAGTACGCAATGATTTTTCTAAATTTAATTTTGAAACGGAATAATTATATTCTTCAAGAGGTTCAAATGTCGAGCTAATTTGAAGAATAGAATAGAATAAAACAAATAAAAGAATATTATTGAGCATAATATCCCCATTGAAATTAAAAATATTTTTAAATACTTCATATTTTCGTTTTGTTTTTTTGTTTAGCTACTTGACAATAACGTTCTTGTACTACAGCAGGTTTGGAACTAAATTAAGTTGATTTTTCGGATTTTAAATCATCTAATACAAAACTATTTTTCCATGAGCCATTACCTAAATCCGTTGTAGGCAGGTATTTCTATTAGTTTAATCTCAGTCCACATTCCTCAATTTGTCTTTTCAAATTTTCGTCCCAGAAACTGAATTTCTCATAAAAAGTAACACAATCAGATAGCGTTTTAAATCCATCAAGTATCTTTAAGATGTTATTTTCCAAGTCAATTTTAAAATCTGCTATAAATTCTGTCAGGTTTGTTGTGTCGGTGATTTTATAGCCAAGCCAACCTCCGTGAGATTTTTTTACTTGTTGTCTTTCCTCTGTCAAGTACGCATCTTCCCGAACTTGTGTCGCCAAGTCAAAATATGTTGCTTTCTTTTTGTCTTTGTCCGCAAGTTTTTCTGTTAATGCCACACCAATATTTAAACAAAAGCTTAGTTGCTCTTTACTGTTCCATTGAGAATTTTGAAGATTAATAACAATAAAGAAGTCTCCCATATTTTTCCACCAAGTCTGTCCACTTGTTTTATAACCGTATGCTTTCAATGTTGGTTTTAAATAAGCTTTTATAAAGTCGATCTGTATATCTTTTGCTGTTGTCATTTAATCTTTTCGGTTTATGCTTGCTATAACTTTTTGTAGCTAAACTTCGGTTGCGAATGCAAGCGAACTGAGTTTTCTCTGCCAAGATACTATTTCTTCGTGAAATAGAGTTTTCCAGTGCTCATAAACTTCGTAATTACGTATAGCCCTGTACCGGCGAGCCTCTCGCTCGTTAAGACAAGTAAATCTATTTTAGAGTTTAGTATAAATATGTAAACTTTTCCAGGACAAGACAACTTCGCGTTCACGAGCGGGACTTACTGCTTTTGTTCTATAAGATAGTTTTTAAAACACCCCCATCTGCCCTAAGGCAGGCGCCATTTGTTGCAATTGAAAGCGGGCTTGAAAGATAAGCGGCCAGAGCTGCAATTTCTGATGGATTTATAAATCTCTGCAATAACGAATGTGGATTAGTTTGTTGTATGATAATACTTTTCATTTGCCCGACTTCTATATTTTGCGACGAGGCAATTTGTTCAATTGCAGATGCAACCCCCTCGGAATATGTCGGACCGCCTAAAATGGTATTTACCGTGATTTCTGTTCCTTTGGTTAATTTTGACAATCCGTTGCTAAGAGCCATCATGGCCGATTTGGTCATTCCATAGTGAATCATGTTTTCCGGAACATTCACTCCAGATTCACTGCTGATAAAAATGATTCTTCCTGATTTTTTTTGAAGCATTTGGGGTAAAATTTTTTTTGATAGTCGCATGGCACTCATAACATTTATTTCAAATATCCTGTACCAGTTTTCATCCTCAATATCTTCAAAGGCTTTTAGCTCGAAAAGTCCAACATTATTGATTAAGATATCTATATCTTCTAATTTATTTAGTAAAGTTTCGACTTCATCCTTATTTCCAAAATCAGCCGTTACGCCTGATACTACAGCATTGGGGAATTCCGTTTTTAATTTTTTAACAGCCTGATTTGTTTTTTCTTCATGTCGCCCATTAATGATGACTTCTGCTTTTTCGCTTAATAACTGTTGCGCAATTGCAAATCCTATTCCTTGTGTTGAACCGCTGATGAAAGCTTTTTTTCCTTCTAATTTTAAATTCATTTTTTTATTATTTTATTTTTGTAATGATTAATACATAAATAGTCAAAAAAATTAGCTGATCACAGCTAATTGCATTTCGATTTGATCTTTTAATACGTCTTTGTCGGGATACATTCTTCGTAAAGTATTGAGTCCGCACCAAAATGTTATTAAATATTTACCCAGTATTTCAGGTGACGTTTGTGTTTTTAAAGTTCCCTTTGTTTGTTCTTCTTTTATGACTTGCGTAAACATTTCCTCAACATCTTTTAAAATTTGAACCGCATTGGCTTCCAGTTTTTCGTCAATAAAAGTCATTTCAACCACAGTGTTGGCAATAATGCAGCCTTTTAAGTGCTCTTTTTCATCAGTGGAAGCTATACTTATAAAAAAATCCTTAATCAATTGTAATGGGAATTCACTCTTATTTAATTCATCTCTAAAGACTGTAAATGCTATTCTTCTTTCTTCAATCGCTTTTTGAAAAACTTCCTTTTTTCCTCCTTTAAAAGTATTATAGAAACTTCCTGCACCAGCTCCCGTTGCTTTTTGAAGATCGGTTAGCGATGTAGCACTATACCCTTTTTGCCAAAAAACTTCCTGTGCTTTTTTGATAATATTAATATCCTCATAAATTGTAGGCCGTCCCCTCATGAATTATTTATTTTGTAATGATTGATACAAAATTATATAAAAATAGTTTCCCTGCAAGCTTTAAAATTAATTTATCTATAAAATCGCTTAATGTAACTATAGATGATGTATGATCAGGTGATCAATATAGCCACTAAAACAAGATTTTCAACTCTTTTAAACCAAATGAAAAACAAGACCAGTATCAGGTAAAAAAAAAGATCAAACATTTTTAAACGTTTGATCTTTTTCGCTTTACTGCTGCAAAATCTTTCATTGAGCACTATAGTATTTAGTGATTGTCAAATTCCCTGCGGTTGTAAAAAGTGTCATCATCACTATCAGAACCATGACTGCTATTACTTTCAGGGTAATATCCGTTCATTACTCTCTTTTCATAATTTCTGTCAAAATTGTGCTGAATGTTATAGCGGCTGGTGTTTCTAAACGTATCATACCCTATACCGTTGGCCAGGACAATTTTCGTGTCTTTATTTATAGATACAGATCCAATCGGAATGATAATATGGCTATCGCCGTCTTTATACATAAATTCCCTTGCATTTTCGTTCGCTATGGCATCATGCACCTCATTATGGTTGTCCTCAATTAATGCCTTATCTACATTCACATCCAGATAAACCACACGCTGCATATCTTTATTTACCCAAAGATTATCTACTGTACCGATGGTTCGGTTGTCAACATCTACTATTTTCCATCCTCTTACGTCAGAGTAATTTGAAGCGACTTTGTAATCAGAAAGTTCGTCCAGTCTGTATAAATTTCTATCTTTATTTTCCATAAATTCTTTTTTTAGTATTGTAAATTCTTTTTTTTGCTCAGTCTGATTGCAGAAAACAGTAGCAGGCATTTTGCCGTTACTTCTATTACACCTTAAAATGTACCAGGACATGTCCTGAAACCTTTCAATTTCGATAACACCGAAAGAGATACTTTCTTTCCTGCTTCCTTCCTGGTTACTGTGCTATACTATCTTTACCTGTCGTGTTTTCGATTTCTGTGCTGTTTACACTTGTAGCCTCATTATTTTTTAAAAACAGGAAGTATAAAAGTGCTGCGATTATTAGCACTACTATAATCCATGGCCATATCGGCTTCTTTTTCTCAATTTTGATCTCTGCCATAACTTATTTTTTTTGATTATAAAATATTTTAACGTGACACTAAGGTACAACCGGGTTTAGGCTAAAAAAGTATTTAATTTCAGCAAGAAGTTATACAATTCCCAGCAGACTAAGACTGATATTAAAAATATCTTATTTGAAATTACTCTTCCCTGATAAGTGGTTTGAGCAACACTGACAAGTGCCGTCACCTTAATTAAGGTACTGTATACTTAATGATTTGAATACGCTGTATTTTGCGTTTTTTTTTGATACTACTCTTGTTTACGTCTAAAAAACATACCTAAAACAAATAGACAGAATTTTTTTGTACCTAAAAACGTACTTTTTTACTCCCCTCGCAAATTGTTATTAATCAACTTTGCAGGGTTAATTACGAATGGCATTACTAGTGATTTTTGAGAAACAGAAAACCCTTCTCATTCATTATCAAATCATTATAAATTACTATCTATTATTTACTAACCAATAATTAATTATTACTAACCTTAAAATTTTAAAAATGAAAAAATTCCTAAAATTAACCAGTTTGTTATTTATGACAGCTTTAGTATTTAATTCCTGTGAAAAGGATCAGGATTTAAATGTTCCGGAAAGCGCCGGCAAAAATGTGTCGCAAAGTGCTAAAAAAGAAGCTGTCTCTGCCAATGCCGCTTTGGCTGGTGGTGGTGCCGGGGCCAGAACGATTACACTGCAGACCAATACCTTATCGTGTCCCGGTGGTTTGTGTACCTCCTATGGCGTTTGGTCAACGGGCGTTTACACCGTTTGGTTCACGATGAAATTTAATTCCGGATTTTACTGGAGCAGAGGCGGTAAATGCGGCTATGGTATACTAATTGGTGACCAGAATACCGGTGGTGACCCGGGATGGGATGGCAATGGCGGTAGTGCACGATTTATGTGGTATTGTCCGAATGGATCCAACACGGCTAAAGGAAGCGGAGCTTATCTCCAGCCTTACGTTTACTATAAAGATCAGCCCGGACAATTTGGTAATGATTTTGGAAAAAAATACTACATACAGGAAGGCGTAACTTACAACTGTCAGATATCTGTTAAGTTAAATACCGGGTCAAGTACTAACGGATATGTCAAATATTACGTAAACGGTACAGAGATATTAAATCAGACCATTCGCTGGGTGACTAACGATTCTAAACGAAATGTAAATGCAGTAAGTCTCCATACCTTCCGTGGTGGCAGTCAGGACTACTGGACAGCTCCGGTAACAAGTTCTATTTATTACCCTAGTGCCTCCTGGGATGCACAATAGCATCACTTTGCTGTAAAACAATTTGGCAGTCATAAATAAAAAGTACCATTTCGATGTTGTTTATACCTTGTGTATCGTAATAGCCATCGAAATTGCGTAATTTCTATTTAATCTCCGTATTAGCATAAACACAAAATTCCAAATTCCAAATCCCAAATCCCAAACTTCAAATTTGGAATTTGGGATTTGGGATTTATATTTTGGGATTTATATTTTGGGATTTAGACCTTATTAAAAATAAATTTATCACACAAAAGCACTGGTAATCGATCTGTACCACAACAGCATTTTAAAGTTTTAAATCAGCAATTAATATAAAAAATGCGTACTTTTGTTTAACAATTTTACATTAAAGTTAAACAATACATCATGAGGTCAATTGTAGTAAACCTGATACCATTGCCTTTCATGAATAGGGATGGACAGCATAATTAGTACCTAAAAGATAGAAATACCTCATGAAAGCAGCAATAGTTTGGTTTAAAACAGATTTACGAATAACGGATAATGAAGCATTATTAAAAGCAATTTCACAAAATGAAATTATTATTCCTGTTTATTGTTTCGACGATTCACATTTTGCAACGACAGCCTATGGATTTAAAAAAACAGGCGATTTCAGGGGCCAGTTTCTTATAGAATCCTTACTTGATCTCGATACCAGTTTAAGAGCACTAGGATCAGGCCTGCTTGTTTTAAAAGGAAAGCCAGAAATTGAAATTCCAAAAATTGTAAGGCAATATAAAGTTAATAAAGTGTACGCCAAACGGGAGGTCGCTTTTGAAGAAAAACAAACTGAAAATCTGGTGCAGTCTGAGCTTTGGAAACTTCAGTGTGAAATTTTAACCTTCAGCACCAGTACTCTGTACCATGCCGAAGATTTGCCTTTTTCTATAAAAGATATACCGGATGTATTTACTGATTTCAGAAAAAAAGTAGAGAAAGATTCCGCCATACGGCCAGCCTTTGAAAAACCTGCAAGCATCAGGTCGCCTCAAATTCCTGAACCTGATCTGCCCACGCTGCAGCAACTTGGTTTAGAGAAAAGAAGTATGGACCCAAGAGCCGGTATTCAGTATATTGGAGGAGAATCGGAGGCATTAAAGAGACTGCATTATTATTTTTTTGAATCCCAATTAATTTCAACCTATAAACAGACCCGAAACGGTATGACAGGTTCTGATTATTCTTCCCGATTTTCTGCCTGGCTTGCCCTGGGCTGTATTTCACCAAGGTTTATTTACGGGGAACTTAAAAAATATGAATCCCTTTACAATGCCAATGAGTCTACCTATTGGCTTGTATTTGAATTGCTCTGGCGCGATTACTTTAGGTTTATGATGAAGAAGTATCACAACAGTTTTTTCCAGAAAAACGGCATTAAGAATACCGCTGCCGCATCAAAAACAATTGATTCTGAGCAGCTCCAAAAATGGATTGACGGAAAAACCGGAGTCGCTTTTATTGATGCCAACATGACCGAACTCAAACTGACTGGTTTTATGAGCAATCGCGGCCGGCAGAATGCGGCAAGCTACTTATGCAACGATCTGGCACTGGACTGGCGCTATGGTGCCGCTTACTTCGAACAGCAGCTTATAGATTATGATGTGTGCAGCAACTGGGGTAACTGGGCTTATTTAGCCGGCGTAGGGAATGATCCGAGAGGCAATCGTTATTTTAATATCGAAAAGCAGGCAGCAGATTACGATAAAAATAAAACGTTTAGAAATTTATGGTTAAAAGAGTAGTACATCCAATTTTCTAAGTACTGGGTCTGGAATAATCATTTGAGAAAGCAGAACTGATCGGTACTACATTTGTGAAAAACCAACTGAGTCTATTGCGCTGGTCCTTATTAGACTACTTTTTGATTTACTAAAAACAGCCAATACAAGATTCTCCCGGTTTGAATTTTAGGCCAAAAAAAACCCGCCTTATACAGGTGTATAAGACGGGCCGTCCATAAAAACATAATCTTCCATTTATGCTTCCGTATAATCTTGCTGATTGTATTTTGTACCGTAAATAATTATGGTAATAATATCCTGCTATTCTGTTGTGAAACAAAAATGATTTTTTGAAATTAGATTTTTTATTTTGAAGCGGGAATAATGTCAATGATTACTGTACGGTTGTAAAAACGTTCTTCCGGAAGTTTATTTTCAAAAGCAGCCATGTTTTCGTCTTCTCCAAAACCGTGCACTTCGAATTTTACATCTTTTCTGCCTGAATTTGACAATGTGTTTTCGATAATACCCTTCACTTCATTGGCTCTTTCTAAAGATAAATTCAGATTATAAGATTCCTCGCCAATAATATCAGTGTGACCATGAATAATAACTACCGCATTTTTAGGTATTTTAGGTGTTACCACATCTGTTAAATATTTCTGATACATGGCAATTGCCTTTGATTTATTAAATTCAAAAATAATACTGTACCGAAGACCTTCTTCTGTTTTAGCAGGTGTCCATAATACCATATGCGAAGTGGTTACTTTTTCTTCAATACCTCCGCTTTTGGTTTTACCAATCATTTTTACTTTATAATCACCCTCAGAACGGGTTCCCATAATGCTTTTACCCGGAATGCTTACCTTTTCTTTAGTATAAGGTCCGAAAGCTTTTACTTTACCATCCGGATCTGTTGTTTCTAAAGACCATGACGAATATACCTGCCCTGCACCAACTGCATCAACAGTAATGTAACTGTCAATAGGTGCTTCCTGAATTGTAACAAGTTCTAATGGTTTTAATGGTGCATCCGGACCCGCCTGAAATTCCATTAGTAATTGAGGTGAATTACTTTCAATAGAAACCCTGCGATCTCCCTCGCGAAGCAGTACCAGTTCTTTTGTTGCACCGGGCTGTTCTGATGGAATAGCTGGTTTTAGCTGTCCTTTAGTACTTATTCTTCCGGCGTTTATTTCAAATACAGTAACTAAATACGTTTTAATAGCTTCAGCCATAGCTACACCATCATCGGATCCTTTTTCAGAAGAACCAACAAGTGTGACAGTGGAAGCCGGATTTTTAACCATTCTGCTTCCAAGAATATTAATTACATTATAATAAACCGCCATTTGTCGTGCAGAACGTCCTGATGAATTTACACTGGCTGTAATTCCAATCTGATCTTCATTGAAATTTTGTACATCCTCTTTTTTCAATGCCTTATAACGGCTTGGTATTTTATTGGATTCCAGATCAAAAAAAACATAATTTCGTAAAGGAAATACTTCCCGTACATTACGTTCTCCCGGTATATTTTTAGGTGCATTTACAGAAAATTGTACCTTCGATTCTGCCACGGCAGTCGGTTCAATTCCACTTCCTTGTCCAAACTTAAGGGCCATACCCACTCTAAGAGTTGTGATGCTCCAGGTCTCAACAGTACGGGGATGCTGCCCAAAATAAGGCTGGAAATTTATAAAAGGAGACAAAAGAAATTGTGTTTTATGATTTTGTGAGGATAACGGAATATCGTAACCTGCTCCTACCTGCATTGAAATCAGGACTTCCTTCATCGCATCAAAATCACCTCTTACGGCAGGCGATGCCTCTTGTTCCGGATAAGAGGGATTCGTTCCTAATGAATACTTAAATGATTTATCTATATTGAAAGCTAAACGGGGCCCTCCGTACAAATAAAAATTAGATTTAAAGGGCGCAAAACGAATGCTTGGTTCAACCGTAATATAACTTAAGCCTGTAGATAAGTCTGCAGGGCAGTTGCATGCAGTCTTTTTTTGATCGAAAGAACCTTTTCGGCTGTCGTATCCTGCCTGAAACATGAAACCCAATCTTGTATCAGGTTTATGAAATTCAACAAGCGGTGCCAGATAAAGACCTGCACCTTCTCCGTTATGAAAAGTAACCGGAGGAGTCAGACCAGAATTAAGCTGCTGTGTTGAACCACGGTAAAAATTATAGTTGGTAGCACCTGCTACACCAAAGAACCAGGTAGGTCTTGTATAAAAAACTTCCTGTGCCTGAAGCGCTGTCTGGGTACCTAAGCAGATCAAAATAAAAATTACAAACCTGTTTAACACAGTTTTATGTAAAATTTTCTTTATGCTTATATTTGTTTTAAAACTAATGTTAATTTTCATTTACGCGTATTTAGTTATTATTTTTTATGGAGGAATAATCCCATCCGAAGACGGGATCTATATTTAATAAATGCTGATTATGGGACATTAATGGTTGTATTTACCATCGTTACAGATGCGATTAAAGATATCGCACGCCCGTTCAGTACTGTTTGATTTGCATTGCCGGCTGTAGAAAAAGTAACACCCGATTTTGCAATTATAGTTCCAACCATAGTCCCGCCTCCGGCGCTGTTAATGGTAGCCGCACTACCTACATACCAAAAAACGTTTTTAGGCAGTCCGCCATTTATCATTATGACACTTTTGGCACCTGTAGGACCTGCAATTCCAACGGTAAGTCCTGAAGCCGTTTGAAAAATCCATGTCGCATTTGGATCACCCTTTGCATCAAGCGTCAGGTTACCATTGCTTATTTTGAAAGTACCACTTGCTGATTTATAAACTCCCGGAGCTAAGGTAAGTCCGCCTAATTCCCCGGCATTCGGATCTGAACCACCTGGTTTCGCTGCCGGCGAAATACTTAAATATGCTGCATTTGCATCCAATAATCCTTTTTGTGCAATTGCTAATGAAGTGGCTGTTCCCGGAGCTGGCGGTGCAGTAAATATATCACCCGTAACATTTCCTACATTTAGAGGAGTCTCGGTGTACACAATAAGACCATCATGAAATCCTGTAACCAGGGTTGAGGCCGAAGTTGTTCCTAAACTTCCATTATTAATTACTGTATTTAACCCTTCGTTGGTAATTCCGGCGTTTCCACCGAATGCTCCAAACATGGCAGCAGTACCAAGATCTACAATTAAAGGTGGAGGAGGAAGAAATATAGTCGTAAAGTTCCAAACATAATCACTCGCTAATGGAGTTCCCGACGCACTTTTTGCCCCATTTGTTATTGTGGCTGTGTAAACTTTTCCTAATACCAGTAAATTTGTTGGATTAAACGAAGCCGTAGTGCCTGAGTAAGAAACTGTACCGGCCACTGTTGCTGCTCCCTGCTTTAAGGTAAATGTCGCCGTAGTAATGGATGCTGCGTCCATTATCATACTAAAATCTGCCGTTACTGTTTGATTTAGTGCTACATTCATAGCATTATTTAAAGGATCTGTCGCAGTAACTGTAGGTACCTTATCTGTGGTAAAACTCCAGGTATAATCTGCTGCCATTGCGGTATCCAATGAATTTTTGGCGCCAGTGGTGATCGTTACGGTATAAATTTTATTAGTTAATAAAGGACTTGCTGGAATAAAAGATACTGTTGATCCTGTATATGATATGGTTCCTGCTACGGTATTAACTCCCTGACTTACTTTAAAAGTGTTACCATTTAATGTAGCCGGATTCATAGGCATATTGAATGTTGCCGAAATTGTTTTATTTAATGCTACCCCTGTGGCATTGTTTACAGGATCTGCGGCAGTAACTACAGGTCTTAAAAGTGTTCCCGTAGAAAATACCCATACATATTCAAGCTGTAAAAAATTACCCTTTACGTCTTTTGCTTTCGTTGTGATTTTTGCCGTATATGTTGTATTCTCCGCCAGCAAAGTTTGAGGCGTGAATGAAGCTGTTCTTCCTGAATATGTAATTGTTCCTGCAACAGGTGAAGTTCCGGTGACAATAAACGAAGTCGAAGTAATAGAACCCGGATCCATTTCTTCGTTGAATGTTGCTGAAATAACTTGTCCCAATGGGATATTTAATGCATTACTCAAAGGTGTTGTCGACTCGATAACAGGACATACTCCTGCGACCTCTTTGAAATCATCATTTTCACATCCACTAATTAGTGCGATACATAATATGGCAAAGGTTAAGAGTAAATTTTTAATTTTCATTTTGTTTTGTTTAAGATTTGAATTATTTGACGAGGTAAAGGTGAGGTCGAATGGTGCTTAAAAATTATACAATTCTCTTTTATGTTTACATTATTAACATTGTTTTTGATTTAAGCAGCGCTTTTAGGGAATATTTGTAAATAGTGCATTGACGCGCTCTAAGCTGAATTGAAAATATTGAAATCAAAATGATCAGGCAATTCTGACTTAATGTTTCAATTGCTGTCGTTATTAAAAATCTGAGAGGTGAGAAACAGCTGTTTAAAACTACCGGTCTACAGCTTATAGATAACTAATACACGTCTTTAAAATTAAAAGCAATACTCTTTATCACTATCAGGCAAATTAAGGCCATTCTTTTCAGTCCCTAAAGCGATAAGTAACAACTGAAGTGAGTCAGGAATAAGTGGTAATTAAAGTGGTTTTGAAAAAGACAGGAATTCTTTTTCATCAAAATTGAATTAATTCAAGTACAACCATTTTAGTTCTTTATTGACAAAAGAAATAACGATTTGTATGAATCTGACAGAAAGAATGTGATGCCTTTAAAATTTTCGACAACACATAAATTTATAAAAATAAACACCTGGAAATGGTGTTCAGCCTTTTTGGAAAGCTTAATTTAAGGTACTACTGTATTGTTTTCGGCGATCCAGCTGTAAATTTCAGTCTGTGCACGTCGCGCCGTATTTGTATCGGGAACGTCCAATTCATTCCTTCCTTCATGGTTTATGATTCTCCTTTTTGTATTGTCTTCCAGCTGCATCTGAATAATGGCATTGATTTCTGCAATGTGTTTTTCGACATACAAGGGAAAAGCAACTTCTATTCTTCTGTTTAAATTTCGGCTTAACATATCTGCAGATGACAAATAGATTTTTTCCTGACCGTTATTAGCGAATTTGTATATTCTCGAATGCTCTAAAAACAGGTCTACAATCCGGTAGATTTTTATATTCTCGCTTACACCCTCAATTCCCGGCAATAAGGTGCAGATTCCGCGTACGATCAATGTTACGTCAACACCTGCCCTGCCCGCTTCAATAAGTTTATCGATAATATCTTTCTCATCAAGTCCGTTTACTTTTAAAAATACAGCTCCTTCTTTGCCCGCTTTTTTATTTTCTATTTCGTGATCTATTAATTCTAATAGCTTGTCTTTCATATTAAAACCTGCTGCCAGAATGTGTTTTGGGGCTTCTGCTTTTTTTCTGGTTTTTAAAAATGCAAAAACTTTCTTTAAATCATCGGTATATTTTTTTTCCGAGGTGAAAAATCCAAAATCAGCATAAACATTTGCCGTACTTTCATTAAAATTTCCGGTTGATAAATAATTATAGTGTTTCTTATTTCCGTATTTGTCTTTCATTGTCACCATGGCCACTTTAGCATGCACCTTTAAATTCGGCATGCTCTGAATGATTTTTATACCGGCATTTTTCATTTCACGGGACCAGAATAAATTATTGTATTCATCAAAACGTGCTTTTACCTCTACAAAAACAGTTACTTTTTTACCATTTTTTGCAGCACTTATCAAAGCATTTGCAATTAATGATTGCGATGAAATGCGGTATAACGTAATTTTTATCTCGAGAACATTTCTGTTAATGGCTGCCTGATTAAAAAACTGAAGTACATAATAATACGACTGATAGGGAAAATGAAGCAATTGATTTTGTCTGTCAATAACTTCAAAAACGGACTTGCTGCATTCAAAAGGCAGATGTTTGAGACCGGGATAACTGGCCCCCTGAAGATTTGGCTTAACCGGGTTTGGAAATTTAAACAAATCGTACAAATTATGATGGCTTCCGCCTTTAATCATTTCCTCTTTTTTAAGTCGGAAAGCTTTTTTACAAACCAAAATTGTATCTGTATCCATAGCAGAATCGTACAGGAATCTTGTCGAGGAACCCCGTTTACGCTCTTCAATTTTTGCTTCAATTTTCGCTATCAAATCTCCTGAGTTCTCATCCTCGATCAGGTAATTTTCATCTCTGTTGAGCTTTATCGCATAACAGGATACCACTTTTCCGGCAGGAAATATAAAGGATAAACAATTCTTAATAATCGTATCAATAGAAATAATATAATTTTTATCTCCCTGAGGCTGTAATTGTTTATATCGATCGAGTTTATCTGAAGGAATATTCAGGTACGCATAATTAAAGTTGCCCGCGCTATCTTTTAACTTTACCAGAAAGTATAAGCTGCGATTGTTTAAGAAATAGGTTTTAGGCTGGTTTACTGAAATATAAATCACCTGAATGTACGACAAAATTATACTTTTAAAATAGTACTCTATTTCACGAAGATGTTCTGCTGCCATCTCCTGTTTTTCATAATACACAATATCATTGGCTGCCAGTTCATTCAATATAGAAGTACTCCAGATTGCTCCGAATCTGTTTTGCTGAAGGTTTACCTCAGTAAGAATTTTATCCAGAAGCTCTTTGTTTTTCTTTGATTTCCGGATCAGCAGTTTCCTGATTTTAACCCTGAAAAATTCATCTAAATTAGAAGAATGAATGGCTAAAAACTTAATTCTTTCATATAAAGAATTATTGGAATCAGCAGCTTCCTCTAAAATGCAGTTATTGAAAGAAAGCCAAGAGATTTCTGAAGGTATAAGATGGTTTTGCACGTTTACTAAGATACTTTTAAGAGCGAATAAATTGGTTTATGGTTTATTAACATGGCTGTAAATTTGAGAATTAATTATATTAAAATATAACCTGTACAGCCAGTTAACCATAATTTAATTTATTGGTAACATATCTTACTGCCCGTAATACCCCTCCTATAATTTAGGTAAACCTGCCCTTTTAACTGCTGTAGGTCCTTCTTGCACATCCTCTTTTTAACTGACTTACCAAACAAAATATAGTCCTAATCCTGTTAACTTTTTAGTAACGGTATTATAATACCGGTCAGATAGTACGATTTCTCTTTTAACGTACCTGTAAGTAGTAAGAATTATAATTCAAAACAGATTTGTTTAATCAGGAAAGTTTCGGAAATAAAGGCTGCTGCTGTTGCTGATTTTTCAATGGTTACGCTATTCAATCTTTTATCAAAATCAATGAATTTAAATATGTTACAAACAATTAAAACTAAAATTATGAAAAAACAGAATCGAAGAAAGGTTTTAACTACAGCCTTAATTATGATGGTATCGGCCCTTACATTCTCATGTCAGGACACGACATTAGAGGAAGCAGAAACTACTGCTACGGTAAAAAAACAGCAAAATTTCAAAAAAATGACTGCGGCGGCAAGTTCTGGTCTGGCAAGAAGATGGGCGCCTATTCATTACCGGGACGTTGATGCCACAGGAACTTATGCCGAAGGCGGAAAATCAGATTACATTACGGCCATTAACTATGACAATGACTGGGATGGGAATAATAACTGGAACAATCTTCCTGCTTATGCCAATTCTTTAGCAGCACATTGTTACTATTCCGTAGTAGAATCAAATACGCACTGGTTTATTACGTATGCTTTCTTTTCTCCACGAGACTGGACAGATAATCCACTTTTATACCAATTAGACCAGCATGAAAATGATTTAGAAGGTGTATTAATGATTGTGGAAAAAGATGGTTCTGCTTATGGTGCCTTAAAAGGAGCTGTTACCGTAAGCCATTCCGACTTTTTCTCTTATGTTCCATCCGGCAGTTCTTATGTAAGCGGACTAGAGAGCGTTGACGGAACTTTACAAATGAGAGACTATAACGGAGAGCTGCACCCTGTTACAGCACAGGATTCTAAGGGACACAGCCTTAAAGCCTGGCCACAGCACGATATAGACGGGGACGGAATTATTTACTACCCTTCTGCGAGTGGCGTGGCACAAATACCAGCTGATAATTATGATAATTATGTAGAGTACAAACTGGTTGATATTTTTGAAAGCGGAGGATTATGGGACCAACGATTCAATACCCAATTGTTTTCGAGTCCTGCAGGCGGATTTACAGGAAATGATTTTAAAACCGGTGGTGCCAATGCTCCGTGGGCATGGAATGACGGAAATGATGCAATTGTACAAGGCGGGGAATTTGCAACCGATCCTGCCAAGCTAGCCGATAATTATTTTGATGGTGTAGGCAATTTTTCCCGTACTTATAGTGATAATAAATACAATGCGGCAGCCGGAGGAATCGTAACGGTTTACCAAAATTGCAATTATACCGGTTATGCGATTGCTTTGCCTGTTGGTAACTATACCCTGGCTCAGCTAAAATCGTATGGTGTTGTAAATGATGATTTGTCTTCTGTTCGCTTAGAAAACGGATACAAAATTACCCTGTATCAGAACGATAATTTTGGAGGAGAAGCTGTTGTACTAACAGCCAATAACAGCTGTCTTGGAAATTTTAATGATAAAGCCAGTTCGGTGAAAATTAGTGTTCTGTAAACTGTATTATTAATCCGGATATGCAAACAGGAAGAAAGCTGCCTTCTATTCTTGTTTGCATATCCTTTTTTTTTTAACCAGCATCTTCACTTTTAATTTGTAGATCAGCATGTGCATGGAAGTTAATATTATTATATTTACCCTTTAAAGTGATTGTAACATTATGGAAGATTTTTTAATTGGTATTGGAAAAAGATTAAAAGAAATTAGAAAGAAAAATGCCTTAACGATACACGAAGTAGCCAATAGAGCCGGGGTCAGCAACGGCCTGATTTCAAGAATTGAAAACGGCAGAACCATTCCTTCCCTCCCTGTTCTGATTGAACTTATTCACTCTTTGGACACAGATGTAACCTATTTTTTTGAAGGAGTCAAAAACATAAAAAATGCCAAGTTTATTCATATAAAAAAAGAAGATTACCAAAAAATCGAAAAAGAAGACCGCTCAGAAACAAAAGGTTTTAACTACTACCACATCTTCAGCAAAAGTATCAATTCTATCGGTTTTGAAGCGGTAATTCTTGAAGTGGAACCTGACAGTAAGCGTGATAAAGTAATCACCGATGCCTGGGAATTCAAATATATTATAAAAGGAAGCGTAACCTACATTATTGATGATGTTGAAGTTCTTGTCAATGAAGGCGATTCGATATGCTTTAACGGCAGACTTCCGCATGTACCTGAAAACAGAACTAAGGAGAACTGCGTTATGCTGGTGCTCTACTTCTATTCTGAAAGTAATGGTTAACATTTTCGAAGTATAATATTTAAACGTAAAGAAGACTAAGAGCTGCGTAAAGTTCGCAAAGTTTATAAACAAAACTTTGCGAACTTTGCGTTTTATTTCAGAGCGTTCTCCCATGTTTGCAAAGTTAATTTATAGGTTGTAATGTTTTAATCTCGCAAAGTCGCGAAGCCGCAAAGTTTTTTAAGCTTTATGTTCTTATTTTAGAATTAACTTCCCTAAAAGTAAGTAATCAATAATATAAACTTTGCGCCCTTGCCCTTTGCGAGATTATTTCAACACAGTAAAAAGAAAACTTGCGCTCTTTGCGGTTAAATAGGTATACTCTTAAATAAGCCGTATTAAAAAAAGGTTACCTCCAAAATGAAGATAACCTTTCAAAAAAAAAACAATAAACACATTCTAAATATTTTAATTCCCTGCCGGAAGCCAGGAACGTCCGTCCAGTGACCAGCCTGAATTAATGGAAACACCAAACCATTGCAGAGAGGAATAAGCGATATCTACCATTTTTGGAACAACTCCGTTAGCCGTTCCGCATTTTAAAGTCGCTGTACTCGTTGTCCAGGATGGCGTGTTAGGAAAAGCGAGCGTAACTTGTTTTGAACTCGAATCTGTAAAGCTGTTACCTGATCCGTTATCGCCTTTCCAATACCCAATCAGATTGGAGTAATCAGGATGAGAAGCTGTCACCGCTGAACAAGTGTAGTTAAGAATCGAAGCTTCTGATAAGGCTTTATTCCAAACGCGGACTTCAGCAATATTTCCGTTTACATTTGCACCATAAGTCAAAGTTCCGTCTTGTCCCACAGCAAACGGCAATCCGGAAGTTAAGCTTCCAAAACTGCTAACGATAGCCGCTTGTCCTACAAAAGCCCCGTCCTGATAGGTTTTTACCAATTTGGCTGTACGGTCAACCACTAATGTTAAGTGATGCCATTTTCCGTCATTGATGGTACCTCCCGAAATATCGACACGATTTTGGGTATCTCCGATATTTACTTTCCATGTTCCTCCGGTATTTGCGCAAATCACAAAACCGCGATTTTTACCACTCACCCAATTTTTATTTGAAACTAAGGATGGGTCGCTTGAATAACCTGAGGTTTTTACCCTGCACTCCACCGTAAAACTTGAAGTTCCAAAATTATAGAGCGTATTGGTTGTGGAAGCATAAATGCTGTTCGAATTAAAATTGGCGAATTTACCTGTAATTGTGGTGGTCGGATCAACTGGTTTTTCAATTTTAGACGAAGTGAAATTCTTATTATTATAAATAGTAAAAATATTTCTTTCTTCATACGATGATCCGCCGTGAGATCCGGTAGAACCTGTTACTATTCCGCCATGATCCGGTGCAACGATAACCAGCCAGTCTTCATTGGCATAATCAGGTCTGTTTTTTAATGCTGTCAAAATTTCTCCTATATAAACATCTGTAGTTTCAACAGCAGCTTTATATTGCGGAACATTGATTGAAAATCCGTAACTGTGCCCGGCGTGATCTACATCATCAAAATGCAGGAATAAAGCATCCGGATTGTCGTTTGTTAGTGCCGCAACTACTTCATTTTTAACCGCTGCGTCTGTTGTCAATGTCTTTTCTACATCAATGCCATCCACAATATAGGTGTTAATGGGCGCCCAGTGTACGATCGACATTGTTTTTAAAGCGGTATTATAGGTCTCAAGACGCTTTAAAAAACTGGGATATGTTCCGAAGTTCGGACTTGAAAATGAATTGTCTGTTACTCCGTGTTTTAAATGTGTAACACCGCTCAGCATCGTCGACCAGCCATTGCCACTCCAGGTTGGTGCTTCGGTTAAGGCATCTAAACTGTAAACAGCATTAGAAAGCAAACCATGAACATTCGGTGTATTGGCGCCCATCAAAACATCGCCACGGCAGCCGTCAATACCTATAATCAATAATTTTTTGGTACCCGAATTTGCCAGCGCAGATTTACCGGTTTTCGAATTTCCAACTGCTTTTACTGCATTTTCATCGCTCGCAGGCGCAGTATCGTTGGTACAGGAAGCGACTAAAAGTACACTTGCCAGCATTGTAACGTAACTTAATCTAAAAATCTTTTTCATTGAATTGAATTTATGGGTTACTATAAGTTTACTTGTGAAATTATGTCCTGCAGGGATTTTATTTTAACTAGTTTTTTTATTCTTTAATGTTTACATTTTTCGCCACGAATTTTGACAAATTATTTTTCTATTGATTCACTTAAAGAAATTCGGGAAAATTCGTGGAATTCGTGGCGAACTTTTTTATTTCGAAGCTGTGGCAAGATTTTCAATGCTGTATAAGGAAGCCAGAGAATCTAAGATGTAATCCGGTTTTGCCTCCTCCAGCTGTTCTCTGGTCTGTGCGCCCGATAAAACGCCAATCGTAAGCCCGCATTTGGCATTCTTGCCTTCCTCAATATCTATAGCGGAATCGCCTGCTTTTAAAACTTTTGTGGCGTCTTCAATTGAAAATAATTGCATGGCCTTATGTATCATATCCGGAAACGGACGTCCTAATACTACATCATCAGCCGTAATTAAAGCGTCGTAATGCGTATTTTTTTTCCAGTTTAATTTTTCTAATAACGTATTGGCAACATGACTGCTATATCCTGTATTTAAAACTATTTTTACACCCTCTTTTTTAAGGTTTTCCAACACTTCTTCTACACCTTCAATGGGTAAAACCCTTGCCGTCAAATATTCCTGATCCAGTATTTCTTTGAAATATTCAAATATTTGATATGATTTTTCATCGTCAGTACTATTTAGCTCTTTTAAGATATCTTTTATGGCCTGGTGCTTTTCTTTCCCGGCTCCCAGGGAAAGCACGCTTTCGAGAGAAACCTCAATTCCAAAATGATTAATTGCCTTGTGTAAAGTTTTATAAACTATATTCTGTTCATTGATTGTTGTTCCGGCCATATCAAAAACGACCATCTCCATTTCATTAATTTTCATTTCGTGTATATTTTTTATAAACATGCTAATTTCATGTTTGAGAGTATTTATTCGAATAAAATCAGTACTATGCGTTAAATGTTTTTCACGCAGATTCGGCAGATTAAGCAGATTTTTTAATTTTTAAAATCTTTTTAATCCTTAAATCTGTGGCTATATTTTTCAATACATCGCTTACACATTAAAAATTTTATCAATATTGTGTTTTGCAAATCCTGCGCTTCCGGTCATTCCTTTACCTCCAATCCCGGTTATGATGTGAATGTTTTCATCAATCGTATACTCAAAAATATCTTTGGTTTTGCATTGTGAATACATACCGAACCATCTGCTTTGGATTTCGTAAGTGGGCAAATCAATAATTTTTTTCGCTTCTTCGATCATGAAGTTGTCAATGTCCATATTCAGATCAAACCCTAATGAGTCTATTTCTTTTGCAGGGGCATATTCATGGGAATCTCCTAAAATTACGGAACCGTCGAGTGCCTGCTTAAATAAGATATGAATGCCATACTTTTTTTCGTAGCTGTCCGGATTTTCTTTTGCTTTAATAGATTGATACGATTTGCATTCTTCAAATGATTCATATCTTCTGATCGTTAATCCGGTCAGAACAGAACCATTCAGTTTGTAATTAGGCTGTGGCTTCGTCTGTAACATCTGAAGTTTAGAAACAACCAAATCGCTGTTGTTGTAAATCTCCGGATATAAAACCTTGAAATCACTTCCGTTGCAGATAATGATTTTCGAAGCCTTGTATTCCAGTCCTGACGAAGTTGTTGCAATTACTTCCGTAAATCTGTCTTCGGTACGAACAACCATGGTATTCATAAATAAATCCAGCCCCAGATTTGCCGTCATATACTGATGCAGTTTATGAATCATTGTTGCGGGTTCCACCGTTACTTCCTGCGGAAAAAATAATCCTCCCGTACAATAATCAGCGCGTAAACCTGCATATTTTTCGAGACATTGTTCTTTCGTTAATAAATGAGACTCATAATCGTTTGCAATATTAATCTCGTGCAATTCTTCTATTAATTGCATTTCCTCTTCGTTTGAGGCTAAATAAATTGTTCCGTTTTGGCGAAGATTAATATCAAACTTCGACTGAATATGTTTATAAATGGTAAGACTTTCTTTTCCGAAATTTTGCCATTTCCTGTCCATCCCTGACGGTACAACCTGACCGAAATTTCTAACCGTTGCTCCTTCCGGTTTGCTGTTCTTTTCCAGAATGGCCACAGACATACCTTTTAACAGCGCATGATAGGCGTGAAATGTGCCCAAAACTCCCGATCCCACTATGATTAAATCATATTTATCTTTCATGTGTAAACTATTTTTGTTTATTATAATTTTTCCTTTGTTCAACTGTATAAAGGAGTTGTACTAATTTTTATCGTCTTTTTGAATTTGCGTTTAAAGTAATGAAACGACATGACCGTTGTTATGCCCCCTACAAAGGATAAAATATAAATGCAGGTGGTAAAAAAGCTGAGTAAAGAAATGTTCTTGTCTCCGAAGTTTTTAAAAAACAGTACCAAAACGCTTCCTAAATAACCAAAAGCATCGGCGATGTAGATTAAAAAGCCTGTGTTTCCGTTGATTTTATAAGTGGCAATCATTCGGTCGAAAAACAAACCGTTAAACGGAATGTAGCAAATATACATCCCAAATCCGGAGATCATCATCCACGGAAGTGGCGACAATACATGCTTTTGAAACAGGAAGGTCGTGACACCAACCAGCACTGAACCTATGAATAAGACCAAATGATAATTTTTGAAGGCTTTGTAGTTGTTTTTCATGCTTCCTAAAAAACCTAAAATGATCAAAACCGAAATTGCAATAGGAATTTCTGAATACATATAGATCGAAATGCTTTCTTTATAGCCTAAAGTATCCCATAATTCCCTGGCAAAATTATCCCTGAATTCCCGCATGGCCGTTAGCATGGCATAGAAAACAATAATGGCCGTAAGCGGAAAAGCAAATTGCCGGAACAAGGAAGCACGTTCTTTTTTACCAAGCGGTTTTCGTTTGGATCGTAAAGCCAGATCATCGTTGTCAGGATTTGGGATTTTCTCCAGAAACAATGAAAATAAGATTAACGGAATTATAAAAAGTAACCCCGAAACAAAAGGCATCCAGAACTCATTGCAGCCCAAAACGGTTAAGACAAATACACCGGCCGATTTTGCCGCTCCTGACGAGACGATAAAACTCGAACATAAAATAACGCCCAGTAATTCGGTTGTTTTTCTTCCTTCGATATACGAAAACACAATTCCCCAGATCATTCCCAGCGGCAATCCGTTTATGAATAGGAATACTATATTGTAGGGCGCCGGCACTAAGGCAAAACCTAATAAGGCCAGTTCTGAAATGGCTATAAAACTTATTAAATACAGGATTCGTTTTGATGATTTTAGTTCTGATATAATCTTAATTCCTAAGAATTTAGAAAGGGTATATCCTAAAACCTGTGCCAGAATCAATAAAATTTTGTAATCGATTCCCCAAAAAGACATTTGATCGAACGTGGCGACCGTAAAAGGTTTCCGAAAAGCGTACATACAAAAATAAGTACCAAATGCCGCAATGGATGTTTTTAATATAAAACTGAAATTAGATGTTTTTGTAGACATTAGTACTCGAAATTAGAGTGATTATTGCGGTGTAAAGTTGGGCTGGGTATAAAACCCGTTGGATGCAGTCAGTTTAAAAAAAATAAATTGCAAAAATAGAACAGACGAACATCCAACAGGTTAATTTATAGTTGTCTATAGATTATATTTCAGACCAAGGGTAAACTTCACTCCATAGTATTCTACCTGTTTTGGTCGGTTTGGAGTTTCTCCAAAATGGTACATTAAAGGCTCGTTCAGGACGTTGTTTACATCACTGAAGATTGTAAAATGCTCTCCTACTTTATAAGAAGCCGAAAAATCCAGTGAGTTGTATTTGCCGTAATAAATATCATTCATGTCCGTATTCTTTGCATTGGCATCAAAACTTGTCGCGTAAGCACCTTTATGATTAAAAGCGGCTCTCACATTAAGCTTACCTGTTTCGTAAAACAATTGCAAGTTGTATAATTCTTTTGCCTGATAAGGAGTAGACACTTTTCTTCCATTTGGATTATTGGCGTTTTGACCTAAGGTCATTTCAGAATTCATAAGTGTTGCATTGATCTGAGTTCCAAAATATTTCAGGAATCCAGGCAGGAAGCTGAATCTTTTGGTGATTCCGAATTCAACACCGCCAATCCAGGCATTGCCACCATTGGCAGGCGAACTGATTTCGATATCTGAAATCCCGTTAATCGTACCTTGATAGGTATCATCAAAAATAGGATCTGTAATTGATTTATAGAAAACGCCTGCATTGATCACCCCTACTTCATCCAGAAAATATTCTCCTAATAAATCAAAGTTCCAGGAATAGGTCGGATTCAGCTTTGGGTTCCCTCCTGCGTATTCTCCGTCGATTGTATTTAATGATCCTGCCGGAGAAATGTCGCCAAAGTTGGGTCTTGCAAAAGTTCTTGTCGTTGCAAAACGAAAGTTTAAATTATCAACCGGAGAATATTTTATGTGCAGCATTGGCAATATTGATGTGTAGCTTTTTGTATTTTCAGCATCTACTACCACATTATTTTCAACTGTTTTACCCGTAACCTGAGTAATAGTATTGGTTACTCTTACTCCTCCTAAAATGGTCCATTGATCAGAGGCTAAATACGTTGCCATTGCATAAGCAGAAGACGTTGTTTCACCTACATTAAAGTTTCTTCCCAAACCTTTTCCCAATTCGGGAATTTGAGAATCGGCAGGGTTTAAAACCAGATTCCCTTTTGAAGAATTAAACAAATTTGTCATTCCGTTAGTAGACAATACTGGACCAAAACTATTTCCAATTGAAGTTCCTGTTTCTTTTCTCATATAATCTGTTCCACCCGGCTGACTGATTAAATCAGTACTATAATTGGATAAAAATGGTGTTGGAGATCCAGCCCAGCTGTAATATTCATCTCTAAATGTCGCGATACGGTCTTTGTCGGTTAATTTCGCACCGAATTTCATTTTAAGATTTTCATTAAAATTATGCTCGTAGTTTACAACCGCAATAATATTGTCTCTTTCTACAATGCTTATTTTATACAATTCCAGCGTAGAAAATTTCATTTTTGTCGGGTCTGTTTTAAAATTGGGATCTGAAAAGAAATCAAATATCGATTTTGGATGATTCGGATCCAGCAGTCCCCCATCAGCAGCCCAATAGGCTCTTGGTCCTCCTGCTCCGCCATTGGCCAATGGTACCGTATTTAAATAGCCGGGTTTAACACCAACACCAGTCTGATTGAACTGAATTAAGAAATAACTGTTGTCTGCTGCATTTGGAATATTTCCGTACTTAAACTGATTTCGATAAGAAGCCAGACTCCAGTCTAAAGTCCCATTTCCTAACTGATGTTTACCGCCTAAATCAATACCAATAAACTGAGTCATTAATTGATTGTGAATGTCCTGCTGCTCTACTGTTAAAGCATTTGTAGCGCTGCTGAATTTATCAAACCTGATACGGTGCTTGTAATGGGTTTCTTCATCGGTAAGTCCGCCATAAGTGGCTTTCAGGAAAATTTTATCTTTTGAAGAAGGATTAAATTCCATTGCAGCATTTAAACCTGTTGTTTTTCGAACTCCGGTGTAATCCCGCAATTCTAATCTGTAAACGCCCTGATCGCCTTGTCTTCTGGCTTCGTAATTATCGGTTGCCCAGTTTCTGTCCCAATAAGTCCCATTAATGATGTATCCGAACTTTCCGTTTTTACTTTTGTCACCAATCGTAAGGGATCCGCTGTAGATTCCTTTATCCGATTTTTGATTGTAACCGCTAAAAGCAGTTGCTTTAATGGTTCTTTTTGTTGGAGCGGTCTGAGTCGTAAAATTGACACTTCCGCCAATGGCATCTCCGTCCATGTCCGGGGTAATGGCTTTTGTAGCTTCTACATAAGCGATAAGATCTGATGGAAAAAAGTCAAATGCCGTGGCTCTTGAAGTGGTTTCTTCTTCAGCAGTTGGAATTCGGTTTCCGTTGATTGTAGTCGATGACCAGAATGGCGGCAAACCTCTTACCGAAACAAAACGTCCTTCACCCTGATCGCGTTCAATAGAAACGCCCGGCATACGCTGAACAGTTTCCGCCGCATTACGATCCGGTAATTTACCAATTCCATCGGCAGCAATGACATTAACTATGCTCATGGATTTCTTTTGCATGTTTAGCGCTCTTGCTTCACTATTTCTTTGGCTCATGCCACTCACAACCACTTCATTCAGTTCTTTTGAATTGGTTTGTAATCGAATGATCCCCAAATTTAGTTGTTGATTGTCTTTTACTTCAACTGTGATCGTTTTGATTTCATATCCGATATAGGAGATCTGCAATTCGAAACTTCCGGATCTTACATCCTGTATGGTAAAATCACCACTGAAACCAGTAGTCGCTTTTTGATTGTTTGATAGTATAATCGTAGCTCCCGGCAATGGAGATTGTGCGTCAGTAACAATTCCGCTGATAGTTGCTTTTTGTGCCGTCATGTTTTGCACAAAAAATAGGGCAGAAAAAATAAAAATTGCCTTGTAAATTGTTTTCATGGTTAGTTTGTTTACAAATATTAAATTTATTGAAGCAAATTAATTATGATTTTTACAAATAGTGAAAAAATTAAAATTATCGAATTGTTAAAGAAATGAAAATTATAATACTCCATTTGTTAAGAATTTGTAAAAAATACTTGTGAATTTTTACTAAAAAGAGCGCTGAGCACCTTTAAAAGCTACAGTATCTATAATTTTGGCTTATTTCAGATCATCGAAGTGAATTATTTTTTCGAAAAAAAATAAAGTTCCAGGCGAAACATAAGTCTTCTATTTATTTACAAATAGTAAACATTATGATGTAAAAAAAAATAAAAATAGTGTCGTGATTTTTAGGTTTTTCTGGAAACAGGAAAGTTGCGCTTTACTTTCAGCACAATATCGGAAAGGGATCATTGATTAGAAGAGCAGTACTCAGGTCTTACAAATCGCTGCAGGCTGGCAGGACTTAAAAAACTCATAAGCTCTTTTTTCTGCATAAGAATACATTGAATTACGCAACGGAAAAGCACAGTGCCCTCCGTACCTGGGGGTTTCAAGATAAACATAAGCACTGTCCTGCGCTATAGCTCTGGGGTAACACCTTTCGCCTAAAAACGGATCGTCGAGCGAATTAATAATTAAGACGGGAGTGGTAATATTTTTAAGGGAAAATTCCGGGGAAACACGCTGATAATAATCATCCCGGCTGGCAAAGCCGTGAAGCGGTGCCGTAAAATAATGGTCTACTTCATCAAAAGAAGAAATGCTGTCAATCTGGTCGCTGTTTATAAAATCAGGAAACTGTGCTGCTTTATATTTCAGCTTTCTTTTAATATCAATTGTAAAATTCTTTAAATATACCCGGTTAAACCCCTGTTTGAGTACCGCAGCACTTGTTGCAATATGAGTCGGTACCGAAATGCATACTCCTGCCTTTATACGCGTATCGATTTTTGTCCAGCCAAAATAGTTCAAAAGCTGTACGCCTCCCATCGAATATCCGATCAGGTAAACCTCTTCAAATCCTTTTTGTAAAACAAATTTGACTACCTCGTCCAGATCATCCACTGCACCGTGATGATAAAGCCTTGGCAGACGGTTCATCTCTCCTCCACAGGTGCGGTTGTTCCATGCGAAAACCGAGAAATCTTTCTCCTGAAAATAAACCGCGCAGCTGTTGTTATAGGTTCTGCGGGAATCGCCTTCTAATCCATGACATAGAATAACTGCTTTTTTAGGATCATTTATAATAAAATCGATATTGATAAAATCTCCGTCATTTAATTCATGCTTTTCCCTGGTATATCCGGGTGCATCAAACTTTTTAAACAAAGCAGCATAAATAGTCGAAATGTGCCTGTTGCGATGAATAATAGAAGGGGAATTATATTCTGATTGTTCAATTATAGGCATAATAGAAAAGTTTTTGGTGCGTAGCACAAATTTATGAAATCAATCAACATGTAATTTAAAACTGTCTTTTTTATTTCATAGCCTCACTGACGGACAGAGGGAATGACTACAAACGGTTCAAATTCAAATTTTTACGTCTTTGATTGCCATTGTTATTGCTGCTGTTGCTGCAAATGATCCATATAGGCTAATTGTTCTTTAACACGCAATGAAACTTCCTGAAGCTTGACATCATTTATTTCTTCGAACTGGCGTCCGTCTTCATAACCAATCGAAACACAAACCGAAAGGGTCTGCCTTGCCAGCCCTTTAAAAGTTCCTTTTATGGGGGTGCAATCCGTAAAATTTCGTCCCACAGACAGCCGGACATGATTGTCCATCGTCCAGATATTGTTGGTAGGATCTAACCCTAACCAGCCTTGCTTTGGCGTATAAATTTCGACCCAGGCATGAGTGGCGCCTTCGCCCCTCAGACCACTTTCATTAGGGCAGATATAACCGCTTACATAACGTGACGGAATTCCAGCAGTACGCAAAAGCTGCAATAAGATGTGCGCAAAATCCTGACATACGCCTTTTTTGAGTGTCAGAATTTCATCAACAGTAGTTTCGATATTGGTTATTCCTTTGGTATAGGTAAAATTCTCAAAAACATAGGTATTGCATTGCTGCGCAATTTCGATAATGGATTTATCCGCAATGTTGATTGTATCCAGAATTCCGGTAATTTCATTTTGTTTCTGAATATCATCCCTGTAGCAAAGCCGTAATAATAAAATACTCTTTTGCTTTTCTTCCTCAATATCAGCTACGGAAGTGGCATCAAGATCCGGAATTTTAAGGGAATGATTGACGCGGACCAACATTCGGGATTCAATTGTCATTTCAGAATGAGCTTCCAAAACATTGAAATTCCCGACACGATTTCCAT
Organism: Flavobacterium sp. LC2016-23; assembly: GCF_009674775.1. GTDB lineage: Bacteria > Bacteroidota > Bacteroidia > Flavobacteriales > Flavobacteriaceae > Flavobacterium. The sequence goes on from NZ_WKKE01000027.1 coordinate 57,308, forward strand.
AATAATCTTCAGAAATATCAACATCAGGATTATGTGTAATTAAAATTTGATATTGCAGTACTTCCTGATTTTCAAAATGATGGGGAAAAAGCCGAATTTCGTTGATACTTTCTTTTATAGGGTAATTGTATTGGTATTTTGTGAGGTGCACTATTTTGAAAACCGCCATAATTTTAGGTGTAAGAAAAGAATAATTTCGAGAAATCTGTTGAGAACTGAATAAGCTGATTTTTGGTGTTTTTCAGCACATCTTCTAATTCCTGATTGGTCAAATGCTGATAATCCGTAAAAGCTACATAACTTTTCAGACGCCCAAATTGATTCAGCAGGGTCCGGGCTTCACTCAAATCATTGTCTTTAAACAAACTGTCTAAATACGTATTGATTAAATCAAGCGTATAAATGACCGAATGAGCAAAATCCTTATTGAAAATAACCTGATGTACCACTTTTCGATTATGAGAAATGTTGGAATAGCTTTTTAAATAAAGTTCATACCCCGAGAGTGACAACAGCAATCTACGCCAGTAAATTAAATCTTCTTCACCTTCGAGATTGTAATTTATGGGAGAAAAATAAGCCTGAGTCATCGAAATGGTCTGCAGGCACCTCTCGATATGTTTGCCAATACTCGAAAAACACCAGCCCAAACCTCTTGGCATGGTCACCTGAAGAATCCCGTTGTAGAGGAGTAAATCCTTATTGAGTTTCGTAATAATATTTAAGGCATCATGGGTTTCCAGCTTTTTGGGCAGATCCGGAGCATTCATATAATGATACATAGAATTGATGTGCTCCCATAGTTCTTTGGTTATTTTGTCCTGTGCGCCTCTCGCATTTTCACGCGCTTTAATGACGAGGTTCTTAACCGAATTATCATTTTGATTGTCACAAATGATGTATTTAAGGACATAAGTGGTGTCGTATTGAATGGCATGAATCTTATCCTGGGATAAATTGGTATAATATTCTAAAAGCGGTCTGTACCCCTGAGAATCGTTTATTTCTTTATCAAAAGATAAAATATAAGAAGTATTCAGCGTCAACAACATTCCATCGGTACGTTCCATGTAACGGTTAAGCCAAAACATTCCGTCTGCCACGCGGCTTAGCATATTTACTCCCATTTCTGACTATTATTTGAGGTTATAAAAAATAAAAATTATTTGATAATCCAGGTGTCTTTACTCCCGCCGCCTTGTGACGAATTTACGACCAGCGAGCCTTCGGTTAAAGCGACACGGGTCAGCCCGCCGGGAACAATCTGAATTCCTTTCGGACCACATAAAGCATAAGGCCTTAAATCGACATGACGCAACTGGAGTTTTCCATCAATCAGACACGGAACAGTACTCAACTGGATAATAGGCTGTGCAATAAAATTTCGAGGGGTTTTGGTAATGGCAATTTTGGCTTCCTCCATTTCTTCCTGAGTAGCTTTATTACCCATAATCATTCCGTAACCGCCACTCTGATTGGTTTCTTTAATCACCATATTTTCCATGTTAGCAAAGACGTATTCGCGTTCGTCCAGATTTTCCATTCGGTACGTGGGAACATTTTTAAGAATGGGTTCTTCGTTGAGATAATACCGGATCATATCCGGCACATAAGCATAAATCGCTTTATCATCGGCAACGCCATTTCCTACGGCATTTACCAAAGCTACATTTCCTTGTCTGTACGCGCTGATTAATCCCGGAACGCCAAGTGCGCTGTCGGGTTTAAAAACCAACGGATCGAGATATTCATCATCTAAACGGCGATAAATTACATCAACCTGCTGCAAACCCGAAGTAGTTTTCATGTACACACGACTGTTATTCACCACCAAATCCCGGCCTTCCACCAAAGGAATTCCCATCTGCCGTGCCAGATATGTATGCTCATAATAAGCTGAATTGTAAACGCCCGGAGTCAGTAAAACTACATTTGGATTTGTAATCGTGCGCGGTGAAAGCGAGACCAGAATACTATGAAAAATCATAGGATAATTGCTTACCATACTCACATGATTTGACGAAAGCATATCAGGAAAAATACGTTTGGTAATTTCTCTGTTTTCGAGCATATAACTCACACCGCTTGGGCATCGCAAGTTATCTTCGAGTACATAAAATTCTCCTTTTGCACCTCGTATTAAATCGATTCCGGCAATATGAACATGAATATTATGCGGCACTTTTATACCCTGAACTTCTTGTATGTAATGCGGACATGAAGCAATTAAGCCGGCAGGAATTATACCGTCTTTTATAATGAGCTGTTCGTTGTAAATATCCTCAAGAAATAAGTTCAGGGCCATTAATCGCTGCTTAATTCCGGATTCTACTTCGAGCCAGTCTTTTTGTGTGATAATTCTCGGAATGATATCAAAAGGAAAAATACGCTCAATTCCATTGGCATCATCACTGTAAACCGTAAAGGTAATACCCTGATTCATAAACAGATCAGAAGCCTGTTGCTGTTTGCTGGTTAAATTTTTGTGACTTAAACCCTGAAGCGTTTTAAAAACCTGACTATAAGAATCCCGCACACCTTCTTTTGAAAACATTTCATCCCAGCCGTTATCATTTAAATCTGGTGCTAATTTTGCCATAGATCAATTATTAAATAAATTATATATTAGCTTTTCATTGAAAAATATTCATTTAATTATCTAAAATACAAATTTATTTACCTATAAAAATCAAATTAAGTATCAATTTTACAATTTATACAATATTCCTTTTTTAGGGTTTCTATTTTGAAAATAGTATTTTTTATAGCTGTGTTTTTTTTCAATTCTCTATTCGAAAAAAAAATGAAATGGCAAAACGATTAATTTTCTAAAGGTTTTATCTGCATTTGTCGTAGAAAAAAGCGGTAAGACAGCAACGCACACTAGTGGTAAATGCATATGAAATAGTTTGGGTGTAAATGCAAATTATGTAACAAAGCATCCTTAGAAAAGAACTAAATTTGAGATGTTTACTAAAAAAAAACTATTATGAAAAAAATTTCAATACTTCTGTTATCCATTTTCTTTTTCTCGTGTCAGCAAAAAGAAACTAAGACTACTCCTGTTCCCCCTTCCGATCCCGTTATAGTGAAGAAGAATAAGGAAAACAACGAAGAGAATAAACAAACAGGGGATACCATTTTCCTGAATTTTAAGAATGAAAAAGGTGTGTTTGCAGCGGAAGGTGTTTTAGATTCTATTCATCAGAAAGTATATGTCAAATTTAACAATGAAGATTCAGGTGAATTGGCAGTAAAAATTATTCCCACTACAGGCAAAGGGAACATCCGTTTCAACCAAATTATATTTCCCGATAGAACCTCAGATGGCCCGTTTGGAATGGACTTGAAAATTCCCCTGAAGCAAAAAGGAAGTTATATTATGGTCATCGGACATTCGTTAATGGCTGATAATCCGTTCTGGGGCAAATTTGAAGTACAGCTTTTAGTTGAAAATCCGTAAATTGTAAAGTGTTTACTTTCTCAATAAACATTCTCTCTCTACTTCTTCTTCTTGCTGCAGTACATTTGTTAAATAACAACAAAAAATATGAAAATTTAGCAATCCTTCGTAAAAATTATATAAAACGGACTGTAGTAGAAACTGTACCTTTAAAAAAGTCTAATGGACCAATTTACCTGATAAGCTAATTAACTTAAACCGATTTATATGAAATCCGAAAATTACATTTTTACGTCTGAGGAATCTACAGGAGATATTACATCTTATGAAGAGCAGCTACTCCTGAATTATGATGATTATCTGGAAGGTGGTTTTGCAACTCCATTGACAGCCAAAAACCACTACAACTTGCAACTTGGAGAACTGGAAGAGGATCTTGAGGAAGATCTGGAATCAGAATACGATGAAAATGACTGGGAAGAAATAGAGGATGAGAATGAAGAAGACCCGGGGACTTTTCTAATGATAAATTAAAACTACATGAACAGCTGTTTATAAAGTCGATGAGGTACTCATCGGCTTTTTTTGTGCCGGTAAAAATTAACTTATAAATTCCGCTGGTGATTATGGTACGGGTTTATAGTTCTATATTAACGTAAAGGACAACTATTACTTATTCGACTGTAGCTCTACCGCAAAGTAAAATCAATAGTTATACCTGAAAACTTGCGAAAGTAATGTATTCGGCATGATTACTTAAAAATGGTCACGCTATCTGTAAGTTCAGCTTTATTGATAAATGCTTTGATAAAATCCTGAACTTCATTTGTATGCTCAGGCGCCGTCTCAAAATAATTGATATGAAATTCTTCATCCTTATCATCAATATGAATGATCTCTGTATACCCGTTGGAAATTAAGCTCCCTTTTAATTTAATAATATCGAACTGCTGCTGACTGTTTAATTCTTTACGTACCTGTAGTTTTATCGCTTTTTCCATTTTTAATTTATTTAAAATTAATCTTCATTCATTACATTATAAAATTAGATAATTTACAAGTCGAAAAAATGACTTTAACACTCTCTCAGGAAGTTTTTATTAACAATAACTTTAAGTCCGGAAAATAGTTGGAATAGTAAGGCGCCTGCCCTATTTGAATCGTATGTTTATTATGCAACAATAAAAGGTAAAGGTGTAAGAATAGATACCCTTTTAGACACACCTTTGAATGCTTTACCTCCATTAGGTTTTCGTCCTGTTACCTATTTCGATACAACTGATAAAATGGCATTTAATACAGATAAACGTCATTATTAGAAAAGCCTTACCTACTGCATCTATTGCCTTTAAACCGGAATATATTTAGCATTAAAATAGTATACCATGATGGTGCCGTTTTTACTGCAGCCGGAAAGATTTTATAAGTAGACATAAAATGGAAGATTATGTTTATTATGGACGCCCGTCTTATACGCTAAGTATTTGGCGGGTTTTCCATTTAAACACTGTTTCTCTTTTCGTTGTGAAAATTGAATACATTGATAAAAACAAAGACCAGTAGCTTCTTTAAGTAACAAAGTGTCTTGTCTTTGTGAAGTTATAAAATCAGCTTTTTGATCATTCCTTCAAAAATAAAGCCATGAAATGGCAGTACCGAGTACCAGTACAACTTCCCCATTATACCCCTTGGTTTAAAGGTAGCGGCCTGGTATAAGGTTGAATTGATAATTTTAAATTCGAGCCATGCTTCACCCGGAAGTCTCATTTCGGCATAGAGAATCAACTTTCCTTCCTTTTTGTTGGCGTACACGACCCGCCAAAAATCGAGTGCATCCCCGGCATGTATATCACTTTTATGGGTTCTTCCTCTTCTGGCACCGACACCTCCGAAAATTTTATCAATAAATCCTCGTAAATCCCAGAGCCAGTCTGCATAGTACCACCCTGTTTCTCCGCCAATAGACCAGATCCTCGAAATAGTATAATCCCTGTTTATGATTTCTCTTTTTCTACGATCAATAAAACAGTCTTTTTTGGGCACTTTAAGATAGCTGGCGACATTTCCTTTAAATTGTCCGCTTACCATAGAATCTTTCCAGCTTGAAATTATGGCATCTTCATTAATTTTTATTAAAGCCCTTTCTAGTGCCTGCTTGTAACTCATCGGTTTTATTCCCAGCAAGCCATTAATTCGGTTGTCACTGCATATCACTTCTACTTTCATACTGCTTACCAGAGCTGAAGCGAGTTTAAAAGATGTGGAGGTCACAAAATAAAGCCAGTAGGAGGATAATTTTGGAGTCATAACAGGCACTGTATAAATGTACCTTTTCAGTTTTTTTGCCTTTGCAAACTCCAGTAACATTTCTTTGTAAGTAAGGATGTCCGGACCTCCTACATCAAAACTCTGATTATAGGTGACAGGATTTAGCAGCGATCGAAGTAAAAATTCCAAAACATCCGTAATGGCAATCGGCTGACATTTGGTGTTGAGCCATTTGGGGGTAATCATAATCGGTAGTTTATTTACCAGATCGCGTATAATTTCAAATGATGCGCTACCCGAGCCCACAATAATTCCGGCTCTGAGAGTAGTACTCGCCATCATTCCGGTTTGTAAAATTTGCTCTACAGCCTTTCTTGAGGATAAATGTTTGGATAACGATTTATCATTAACAATTCCGCTGAGGTAAATAACCTGCTTTGCAGCAGTCCTGTTTAATTTTTTAATAAAATAACGGGCAGCAATACTTTCAAGTTCATCATAATTGACAGCGGAACCCGACATGGAATGAATTAAATAATAGGCTGCGTCAATATCATCAGGAATATTTTCTACACTTTTCGGATCCAGAAAATCCACTTCAATGACTTTTACATTGTCTGAAAATTCTTCGGGATAATAAAACCGGTTTTTATCTCTTACGCAGCAAATTACTTCGTGCCCCTTATCCAATAATAACGGTAAAAGTCTCTTGCCGATGTAACCTGTTGCGCCTGTTAAAAGAATTTTCATTTTGTATGTGGTTAAAGTTTAAAGGTAACCAGACCATAATCCATTTGAAAAATCTGACCTGATAGGGATCCTGCTTCTTTTGATATCAGGAAATTTACCATCTGGGCAACTTCCTGCGGTTTCAGGTAATTTTTCATTGGATGACGCTCAATCATGTTTTCTTTCATACGGTCATTTCGTAAAATAGAAGCCGATAGCGAAGTTTCCGTAATCGTGGGGGCAATGGCATTGATACGCACTGCGGGAGCTAATTCTGCACCAAGTGATTTTACAAGCCCTTCAATTCCTGCTTTAGCGGTAGCAATACTGGCATGAAACGGCATTCCCAGTTTTGCGGCAACTGTACTGAATAAAACAATTGACGGATTTTCGGCCTTTTTTAACGCAGGCAGATAGTGCTGAATTGCTTTTACCGCGCCAATAACATTAATCTCAAAATCATTCCTGAAATCATCAATACTTAAACTTAAAATCGGTTTTAGATTAATAGAACCCGGACAATAGATCAGCGTATCAATACTTTCAATCTCAGGCAATGAGTCCTGAAGTACATCAGCCTGAAAATGAACAAGATTTGGATGCGTGATATCCGGTACTGTCCTGCTGATATTATAAACCAAATGATGTTCGAGCTGCTGCAGTAAAATAGCACTGCCGATTCCTTTGCTTCCACCAATAATTACAATTTTATTCATTTTTTATCCAATTGAGTTGATACTATTTTAGGTTTATTTACAGGAGGTCTTCTGCTCAGCCAAAAGGAATACAAGATATTTAGTACTAATTTTTAGAACAATCTGATATATTTTTAAATAAACGCTCCCTTAAATGTTAAAGGTACTAAATGTTTAATCATTTTTAGTAAAAGTTAAACAAAAATAAAACTCTTTTTATTTAAATTAGCTGTCAGCCAAACTTTAAGCTGGACAAAGAACAGGTCCTTTATAAAAATGATTACACAACTTAAAATACAATCATATATAAAGTTGTTGATACAAAAGAACCTGAATCCGGTTGTGGTATTTACCGCACGATTGTTTGAAGTGTTGTTTGCATCAGTTCATCTTCAATAAGATACTATTAAAAGCAGCACAAAGCATACTGTGTAATTAGTTCCTGGTTGGAATTGTGAAACAGATGCAAAAAGTAATGTAAATAATTAGATAAGAAAATAAGTAGCTTCGCTTATAAAAACAAAATAAAATCGCTATGTACCAAAATCCGAGGCTTTTGAATGATATAGTAGATTCCCTTTCCTTACCTGTTGCGGTATACGTGGGAAGGAATTTAAAAATCGAGATTGCAAATCCTGCCATGATTAAGACCTGGGGAAAAGGAGATCAGGTAATTGGAAAAAATTACCTTGAAGTTGTTCCGGAAATTCAGGATCAGCTAATTCTCGATGAGGCCCTTACTGTGTTCAAAACCGGAATTCCGTTTCATGCCAAAGATAAAAAAGTAGATTTGGTTATCGCGGGGGAAATGACCGAGCATTATTTTAACTACAGTTTTATTCCCCTTTTTGATGAACAGGGAAATGTATACGGTATACTCAATACAGGTGTTGATGTCACAGATTTACACCAGGCTAAAGAGCAGCTAAAAAGCTCAAATGAAAAACTTACTATGGCAATTGATGCCTCTGGTATGGGAACCTATGAAATAGACCTGGCAACAAAAAAAATAAAAACCTCCGGAAATTTCAACTCCATATGGTCCGTTGACAGGGAAATTACGAATGAAGAACTGATAAGCAAACTGCATCCGGATGATTTGGCCGTGCGTGAAAAAGCGCATCAGGAAGCTTTAATTACGGGAAATATAAGCTATGAGAGCAGAATCCTTAACGAGGACCAATCTGTAAAATGGACAAAAATTAACGGTAAAATTATAAAGGACGATAATGGTACTCCTAAAACTATTATAGGAATTATTCAGGATATTGATGAACAGCGGGCATTTGAAGAAGAGTTAAAAAAACAGGTTTCAAATCATACCGAAGAATTACAGCGTTCCAATAATGACCTTTTGCATTTTGCAGGTGTCGTAAGCCACGATCTTAGGGAACCTGTCCGAAAAATTAAAATTTTCAATACTCTTTTAAATAATGAAAAAAAATCCGGGTTTTACAGAAATTCGAGAAAATACATTCATAAAATTGACCAGTCTGCAAACAGGATGGAAAATATTATAGAAGGCATTCTCGCTTATTCTACCATCGACAAAACAATTCAGCCATTTGAAAAAATAGATCTGAATGAAATTATTGAAAATATCAAAACAGACCTCGAGCTAATTATAAAAGAAAAGGGTGCGATCCTAATCACTTCTGATCTTCCCGAAATGGAAGGCGCTCCTATTTTAATCAACCAGCTTTTTTATAACCTGCTTCAAAATGCACTGAAATTCTCAAAAGCAGATCTGCCGCCCAAAGTAATTATAACCAGTTCGATTGAAACCATCAACGGCGTGGATTCGGTAAAAATTACAATCAAAGATAACGGTATCGGACTTGATCCTGCTTTTAATGAAAGAATTTTTAATGCTTTTGAAAGACTGCATTCCAAAGATCAGTATGAAGGAAATGGCCTCGGTCTTGCTCTTTGCAGAAAAATCGTAAAAAGACACAACGGAACAATTACGGCTATCGGAGAACAAAACAATGGAGCTGAATTTATAGTAACATTGCCTTTAAAACATACAACCAATCCGGTTTAAAAGCAACTGACTTTGCGGGAATTCTTTTCCTTCTTTATCTATTTCAATCGCACTTATTAGTAAAGCAATGGTTTATTGTAATTTGAATAACGATCATCCGTCCAAACAATATTTCCTGCCTTTACACCTGAATTTAAAGAAGACATAACCAACTATTCATCAATATTTTACGATACTAAATACAATTAGAAAACGCCCACTCTAAATTTAGAATCATTCTACCTTTTTTCACCTCGTCTGCTTTAAATTTTAAACTAATTTTATTTAGTCATTAAATAGGATTCAGAACAAAGATATTGCGGACCATTACCTTCGTTCGGAAAACACCTTCTTTGTAAAATCATAAAATCCGGAATAAATTAAAATAACTGCTAAAATGATGCTTATGGAAATTGAAAATCATTACATCAACAGAAGCGGCTGGCTTAGGGCAGCTGTGCTCGGGGCCAATGACGGAATTTTATCTACAACCAGTTTAGCCATTGGAGTGGCAGCAGCGAGCGTAACAAGAGAACCTATTTTACTTGCAGCAGTTGCAGGACTGGTAGCCGGGGCACTTTCTATGGCTGCCGGCGAATATGTATCGGTCAGTTCACAGGCCGATGTGGAAACTGCTGATTTAAAACGCGAGAAATTAGAACTGCAAAATATGCCCGAATCTGAACTTGAAGAATTAACGCTTATTTATATTCAGAGAGGATTAAATAAAACATTAGCCAAACAGGTTGCCATAGAATTAACCGCTCATGATGCGCTCGGAACGCATGCCCGTGATGAATTAGGGATTAATGAAATCACAAAGGCCAATCCTTTTATGGCCGCTTTTGCATCCGCGGCATCTTTTATTGCCGGAGGTTTGCTGCCTTTGCTGGTTGCTATTTTCGCTCCTATAAAAGACATGGTGGTGTATCAGTACGGATTTTCAATTCTCTTTTTAGCCTTATCGGGAATACTGGCTGCAAAAGCAGGCGGATCACATACTCTTAAAGCTGTTTTACGTATCTGTATCTGGGGGACTATTGCAATGCTAATGTCTGCACTGGTTGGTTATCTTTTTGGGGTTCAGACTTCTTAAAAAAAAAAAGCTGTTCTGTCAGCCTCAAAAATTAATCTAATCTTAAGCAAATTAAGAAAATAAGATGGGCAACAAATCGTTATTTCGTAAGTATCTAAAACAAACTGCAAAATGAAACTAATTACCTTGTTTTTATTAATAACAGTACTTCCCATAAACTGGGAACCTGATTTTAACAATGCCAAAAAAACGGCAAAAGAAAAGCATGAATTAATATTACTGAACTTCTCCGGATCCGACTGGTGCGGTCCGTGCATTGTACTTCGAAGGGACTATCTTGAAAATGCCGCCTTTACAGAAATGGCCAATCAAAATTTGGTACTTGTAAATGCTGATTTTCCAAGAAAAAAGAAAAATATCGGCACCGCTGAACAGGTTAAACGTAATGAAGACTTAGCGGAAATTTACAATAAAGAAGGAAGTTTTCCCCTTACCCTGCTTCTTGATGCTGATGGAAAAGTACTCAAAACCTGGCATGGAAAACCGGAAACTACTCCGGAGGAGTGGACTGCAGAAATAAAAGCGATCTGTGATAGCAAAAAGTAACATAGTGAAAAATCAAAAATATTCGCAATCCCTAAAACTCATGGGGAACAACTTTACTATTACCGTTGTCGCTGAAAATGAGGAAATCGCAAATGCGAATATTGAACTTGCAATCGAAGAAATCAGAAGAATTGAAAAACTTCTTACTACCTATAAGGAAGACAGCCAAACCAATCTGATCAATGAAAATGCAGGTATTAAACCGGTAAAAGTAGACGCTGAGGTTTTTAATCTCATCGAAAGATCGATTGGAATTTCACGAATTACACAGGGTGCTTTTGATATTTCTTACGGGAGTATCGACAAAAGCCTCTGGAATTTTGATAAAACCATGACCAGACTGCCAGATGCAGAAACGGCTTTAAAAATGGTTCATCTAATTGATTACCGGAATATTATCCTTAACAAAGAAAACACCACCGTATTTTTAAAAGAAAAAGGAATGCGAATTGGTTTTGGCGGCATCGGAAAAGGCTACGCCGCCGAAATGGCGAAGCAAGTCTTACTTAAAAATAATATCCAGAGCGGTATCATTAACGCCAGCGGAGATCTTAGCGCGTGGGGGTTACAGCCAAACGGTAAAAAATGGACCATTGGCGTAGCAGATCCGGACTCGCCCAATGCTGCTTTTTCCTATACCGAAGTATCCAATAAAGCGGTGGCAACTTCCGGAAATTATGAAAAGTTTGCCCTCATTAACGGTAAAAAATATTCCCATACTATTGATCCAAAAACAGGTTTGCCGATAACCGGAATCAAAAGTGTTACCATTATCGCTTCAAATGCAGAATTTGCAGATGCAATGGCCACTCCAATTGCGGTTATGGGAATCAAAGCAGGTTTGTATTTAATAGATCAGATACCCGATTTATACTGCATTATAATTGACGACAATAATAAAATTTACACATCCAAAAACATCCGTCTAAAATGAAAAAGCCAAAGCAAAAAATCCCCGCATTGTTATGTACTGCTGCTTTTACAGCCCTTCTGTTTACCTCCTGTACTTCGGTAAAGGAATACCAGAAAGGAAAAATCAACGATTCTGAAATGGTACTTTCCAACAGGAAAATCGAAAAAACAGAACTTAGTTTTCAATCCTACCGCGAAGGAGCTTCCGGGGCAAATTCAGGAAAAAGCGGCGGTGGCTGCGGCTGTAACTAATTTTTATACGCTTAAAAATGAAAAGAATATTCATAACAGGATTTGCTTTATTAGCCTTATTTCAGGTAAGAGCCCAGAATGTCACTACTGATTCAACAAGTTACAAAAGCAAAAAATTAAAAGTAGACGAAGTAAATTTAGTTTCCAGCTATTACAAACAAGATGGAGATAACTCTGCCGTTACAGGCGGACGCGGCTCCGAACATCTTACCGATATAGCCAATACCATCGACGTTAAGCTGGTGAAATACGGCGAAACAGGAATTAAACATACCTTTGATATTGAAGCCGGAATTGATCATTATACCTCTGCCTCATCAGATATGATCGATTTAAGTGCCAATTCATCTGCTTCTTCTTCAGACAACAGATTCTATCCTTCCTTAACTTATTTAAGAGAAAATGAAGAGAAAGGAAGAACATTTGCCGTAGGAGTTTCATCATCAACCGAGTTTGATTACCAGTCTTTTGGAGGAAATATTAGTTTCTCGCAAAAAACGAAAGACAGAAACGGAGAATTTACCGCTAAATTTCAAACTTTTATTGATCAGCTCAAACTAATTGAACCTGTTGAACTTCGTACTCCGGGAAGCGAAGGGTACGATAGTGCCAACAGAAACACTTTTGCCGGAACTTTAAGTTATTCTCAGATTGTAAACAAAAACCTGCAGGTAATGCTGGTTGGGGATGTTATCAGCCAAAACGGTTATTTAAGCCTTCCTTTTCACAGGGTTTATTTTGCAGATAATTCGGTACATCAGGAAAAAATGCCGGATACCAGATTAAAAATTCCATTGGGAATAAGAGCAAGTTATTTTTTAGGCGACAATGTAATCATTAGGGCTTATTACAGATATTATACGGATGACTGGAGTTTGAAAGCCCATACTGCCGATCTTGAAATTCCTGTAAAATTAACCCAGGCTTTTTCATTGAGTCCATTTTACAGATATTATACCCAGACGGGAACAAAATATTTCAAGCCTTATGGTGAGCATACAGCCGCAGATGAATTCTATACCAGTAACTATGATTTGTCTAAGTTCGACAGCAGCTTCTTTGGAATGGGAATGAAATTTACACCTCCAAATGGAATTTTTGGTCTTAAACACTGGAATACCTTAGAGATTCGTTACGGTCATTACACCAGAACGACTAACATGACTTCTGATATTATCAGTATCAATATAAAATACAAATAAAAGTAAATTCCTTAAAAACAGAAATCGGAGCAGTTTTCCTTTACTTCACAAAAGGAAAATCTCCGATTTCTTTATTCAGTAAGCAGCTAGTTAATGACTTCATGCATTAAAATAAATTGCTATTAATGGGCTACAGAACGTTCAGGATTGTAAAGCATTGCCGTACACAAACAGTTTTTTCTCTCTTTGCTCATCAGTATTGGACAATTTACGCAGGACCTGCAGTTCTCCCAAAAAAAGCTGTCGGTAGTAAGCTCTGAATAAGTGACGGGCTCAAAACCGAGTTCATGGTTCATTTTCATTACGGCAAGACCAGTAGTCAGGCTAAATATGCGTGCCTTGGGATATTTGCTGCGGCTCAATTCAAAAATTTCCCTTTTAATCCGTTTTGCAAGGCCTGTATGTCTGAATTCAGGCGCCACAATCAGTCCGGAATTAGAAACATACCGATTATCTTCCCAGGAAGAAATAAAAGAGAAGCCTGCCCACCTGCCATCTGCTGCAAAGGCTATAATAGCTTCACCGTTTTTCATTTTTTCCTCAAGCGCTTCCGGTGCGCGCCCTGAAATCCCTGTTCCCCTTGCTAAAGCAGAAGCTAAAGTAACTTCACAAATTTCCTTTAACCAAAAAATATGGTCCGCACTAGCTACTTCAACAGTAAAACCCAGTTCCTCAGGTACAGGACTGTTGCCCGGTAAGCGGTTTTTTTCCGGCAATGTAACCTCATGCGGAAGATCTAAAACAGGTACTTTGGTCTTCATATGGCTTTAACGTATTTCCTTTTTTACGGTAGTATTGCATAAGTACTGTAGTGGAGATACGAAACACATTTTTCAAATTACATACCAATATTGCCAAACCGTTCACTGGAAGCCGTTACAACCTGTCAATCTATCACTTACAAAAAACAACACCATTTAGCAGCTGCTCCATTTCCTATCAAAATGATATGCTGCTATCATTTTGATATACTGGCAAGAATACTTTACTAAATCCGGTTCCATTGGTACTGTTTTCTTTTCTACGAGTTTAGAATAGCAGTTTTTGAGTCATTGCTATAAATAAATTTATCACAGAACATTATTTAATGCTTTAAAAATAATATCACTTTAAAATTTTTATGCCCTTTAATCATATAAAAAATGATTATTTTTGTTTAACAATTTTACTAAAAAAGTTAAACAAAATAAGATGAAGCCAATTATTGCAAAAATCGATAATAATGCCCTGAACGAAGTTCAGATCGACAGAATTATAGAAATGGCATGGGAAGACCGGACTCCCTTTGATGCCATACAATTTCAATTTGGCCTGGCTGAAGCCGATGTCAAAGCTTTGATGAAAAAGGAATTAAAATTCAGCAGTTACAAATTATGGCGCAAGCGGGTTGAAAACTGCGCGACAAAACATGCTGCCAGAAGACCTGAGGCAATAGATAGATTCAGATGCAGCAGACAGAGAGCGATTTCAAATAATAAAATCTCCAAGCGATAAAAATAGTTTTAGATCATGAAAAAAAATAGACCGGACAATGTAGTTTTTTCTGAGGAACATGGGTATAATGCCAGTTTGCTGCCGTACGCCACGAGTGTTGGCGCACCGGTAATAAAAGCAGATGATCTTGCAGGCTGGAAAATCATGGGGATCCATAAGGTAAACAGGGAATTCGAAAGCAAGTTCAATGAATTAAAAGCGCAGTACCAAAATTTAATCGAGGAATTTCAGTGGAATGAACTGCTGTACAACGCTAAATTTTCCTTTGAACCTATTGTGGGCGAAATCTATCATTTGTACAAAGATGCTGACGGTTTCAATTTTCTCTCGCTCATTGCACCACAAGAATGGAATAAAGAACACGTAGGTACTTTTAGACTGAACAGTGATAAAAAATGGATCCTGATTGATTAAAAAAGTGCTGCTTTACTTAAAACTAAAATAAATGAAAAACAAAATTAACCTCACTACCTCCAATCTGGAAAAAATGGAAAAGCACATTGTAGTGCATTTGATCAACAGTTTAGGCGGTTTTAAAAGCGTGGCATTGGTTGGAACTTCAGATCCGCAGGGGAACACCAATTTGTCTGTTTTTAGTTCTTTTTTTCACATTGGGGCCAATCCCCCACTCATAGGAATGATTTTCCGTCCGAGTCCGCCCGAGCGTGATTCTATGCGAAATATTCTAAGCACCGGTTTTTATACGCTCAATCATATCAACGAAAACATTTACAGACAAGCACATCAGACATCGGCGCGATATGATACAGAAATTTCAGAATTTGATGCAACGGGATTACGTAAAGAATATAAAAATGATTTTTTCGCTCCTTTTGTATTGGAAAGCAACATACAGCTCGGTATTGAATTTAAAGATAAAATAGATATTGCCATCAACAATACCACTTTGATTATTGGGGAAATAGTTGAAATCTTTATTCCTCAAGACTGTCTGAGTGATGATGGTTTTGTGAATTTAGAAAAAGCCAATACCCTTACCTGTTCCGGTTTAGACAGCTACCATAAAACCGTACAGCTCGACCGTTTGAGTTATGCCAAACCCAATAAGGAAATCACCTCACTGCTTGACAATTGAACCGAAAAAAAGTAAATATTATATGGTTTAAACGGGACCTGCGTTTTACAGATCACCTGCCCCTGTTTATGGCACAGCAGGAAAACATCCCTGTGCTTCTGATTTATTTTTTTGAGCCTTCAGTAATGGCTTATGATGATTCTGATGTTCGTCACTGGCGCTTTGTGTATGAATCGTTGCAGGAAATGCAGTCCAAATTAAAGACACTTGAAGCACAGATTTATTATTTTCATAATGAAGTCCGGACTGTTTTTGAGGAGTTGTGCAGGGTGTATGATATTAAGACCGTATTTTCGCATCAGGAAACCGGCAATAAAGTCACCTTTGACAGAGATATCGCCATGCAGTCTTTTTTTGAGGAACATCAGATGCTATGGAAACAATCGCAGCTGCATGGTGTCATCAGAAAATTAAAATCAAGACAAGACTGGGAAAAACGCTGGGAAAAAATAATGCGTTCACCTCCTCAGCTGATTGATCTGAATGCTTTTAAATTTGAAAATTTAGATTTCGGTTTTTATCAAAAATTAAAAGGAAAAACACTTTCAAAAGATATTACAGAGCGCAACAAAAACTTTCAGCAGGGCGGCGAATACTGGGCCTGGCGGTATTTGGAGAGTTTTGCAAAAGAGCGGCATGTAAACTACAGCAGACACATTTCCAAACCCGGTTTAAGCCGTAAAAGCTGCAGCCGCTTATCCCCTTATTTAGCTTACGGAAACATTAGCATGCGAATGGTGTATCAATATACCAATCAATTTTATGAGGCCTCACCAAACCCAAAGGCCATGCTTAATTTTGTATCGCGGCTCTACTGGCATTGCCATTTTATGCAGAAATTTGAAAGTGACTGCCGCATTGAGTTTGAAAATATGGACCGTAGTTTTGATGTGCTGAAAAAACCTAAAAACAGCACTTATATTACCGCATGGCAGGAAGGAAAAACCGGTGTGCCTATTGTAGATGCTTGTATGCGCTGTCTCGCCGAAACCGGTTTTATCAATTTTAGGATGCGTGCTCTGGTGGTCTCCTTTTTTGTATTTAATCTCTGGCAGGACTGGCGCGAACTCCATTTTTTAGCCCGGCAGTTTCTCGATTATGAACCCGGTATTCACTATCCGCAATTGCAGATGCAGGCGGGCGTAACCGGAACAGGGACAATCAGAATTTATAATCCCGTCAAAAACTCAGAAGAACATGATGCGGAAGGTGTTTTTATCAAACAATGGCTTCCTGAATTGGCTGCTATTCCGCCACATTTAATTCACGAACCCTGGAAATTAGGGCTTATAGATCAGCAGTTGTACAATTGTCAGATAGGAATTGATTATCCGTTTCCGATCGTTGATATTGAAGAGACAAGGAAACACGCCAGTGAAGCGATCTGGAGTGTCCGAAAAAAAGAAGTAGTCAACAAATAGAATAAAAGTAACCATCTTCAAAATCAAGTCTGATGCGCTCCGTAAAAAAGCAAAATCTTCCCTCTAAAATATGCCCGGTCTGCCAGCGTCCTTTCTCGTGGAGAAAGAAATGGGAAAAAGTATGGGATGAAGTAAAATATTGCAGTGATAAATGCAGAATGAATAAATAATATGGCAGACAAAACTTTAAGGCTCCTTCTTGGGGATCAGTTAAATAGTAAGCATTCCTGGTTTGAAACAACAGACCATTCGATAACGTATGTGATCATGGAAATTCGAACAGAAACCGATTATGCCACACATCACATACAAAAAATAACGGGCTTTTTTGCGGCGATGCGCCAGTTTTCCAATTTCCTGGAATCCCAAAAACACCAGTGCATTTATGTAAAAATAAACGACAAGGACAATTTACAGTCTCTTGAAGCCAATCTGTCCTTTATTATAGAAAGAGATCATTACACCAGATTCGAATACCAGCTGCCCGATGAATATCGTGTCGATCTGATATTGAAAAATTTCACTTCACAGCTTGCTATTGCTTCTAAAGTTTACGATACCGAACATTTTTTCAGCACCCGTCATGAACTCGGAAAATTCTTTGAAGGCAAAAAAACTTTTTTAATGGAAAGTTTTTATCGTGCCATGCGAAAGAAACATCAGGTACTGATGTCAGGAGATAATCCGATGACAGGTCAGTGGAATTACGATGAAGAAAACAGAAAGAAACTGCCTAAAAATCATAAACCGACGGCCCCTTTAGTTTTTAGTACTAATGTTTCAGATATTGTGGAGGCTATTTTGAAGACCGACATTAAAACAATGGGCATTATTGACAAAACCAATTTCATCTGGCCGGTAAACAGGGATCAGTCTCTTGAATTGCTTGCTTATTTTACAGCGGAATGTCTGCCCTTATTTGGTACTTATCAGGATGCCATGATTCCTGACGAATGGTCCTTATACCATTCCAGATTATCCTTTTCATTAAACACAAAAATGATTTCTCCGGCTGAAGTCATACAAGCCGCAATTGCCGCCTGGCAGAAAGAACCCGAGCGTATTGCTTACAATCAATTAGAAGGTTTTGTGCGCCAGATTATTGGCTGGCGCGAATATATGAGAGGTATTTACTGGCTAAAGATGCCGGAGTATGCCACATTGAATTTTTTCGATCATAAAGAAAAATTGCCCAATTGGTACTGGAATGGAAAAACTAAAATGAACTGTCTTAAAGAGGCTATTACACAGTCGCTAACATTTGCTTATGCACATCATATTCAGCGTTTAATGATTACAGGAAATTTTGCTCTTTTGGCCGGAACTGATCCCGACGAGGTCGATGCCTGGTATCTCGGCATCTATATTGACGCCCTCGATTGGGTTGAAATTACCAATACCCGCGGCATGAGCCAGTTTGCAGACGGAGGTATTGTCGGTACAAAACCGTATGTAAGTTCAGCTGCCTATATTGATAAAATGAGCCATTACTGCGGTACCTGTTTTTATAACAAAGCAAAAAAAACAGGAGAAAGAGCCTGCCCTTTTAACAGCTTGTACTGGAATTTTTATGATAAACAGGAAGCCAAACTTGGAAATAATCCCCGAATTGGAATGATGTATAAAATATGGCATAAAATGAAACCTGAAGATCAGGCAGCCTTATTAGAACAGGCAGAGTATTACCTAAACCATATTAATGAGCTGTAAAAAACAGCGTTATTTTGCAGCACTCTATTACATTATTATGAAAAAAGCTGCCTTTAAAGGGCAGCTTTACATAATTTAGGGAGTCGAAAATTTAAGAAATCTCGATCATCTTTGGTGACTTTTGTCTGGCCTGTTCCAGTTTTGGAATAGATAAAAGCAAAATTCCATTTTCGTAACGGGCACTAATTTTATCCTCGTCCACCACATTTTTAGGAAGTACAAAACTTCTCTGGAAAGACTGATAACTGAACTCTCTGCGGGTGTAATTTTCTTCCTCTGTATTTACCTGATTCTGCTTAGATGAAGCAATAAACAGTTGTCCGTTATCAAGGGTAACCCTGAAGTCTTCCTTGTTCATACCCGGAGCCGCAACCTCCACTTCATAATTCTCTTCCGTTTCCTTAATGTTTACCGAAGGCAGTGTGGTGCTTGTGGTTGAAAAATTGTTGTTTTCCCAATTGAAAAGATCGCGGCCAAAAACATCATCAAAAAACAAGCGCTGGAAAGCCGGCACACGGCCTCCGTTTCTTTTAATAAGATTCATAACAGTAATTTTTAAAATGGTTATACAATAAATTTTTGAACTTGCACAAAGGTGTGCAGCAGGAAAAAAACAAAAAATATGCCAGCGGTTAATTCTGACATTTTTTCATTATTGATTATGAAAAAATGTCATTTTAATGCAGAGATCATGCTGCTGTCTTATTTTTTTTACGATCCAGATTTTATAGTTTCAGGAAAAAATGTCACTTCCCCTGTAGCAATGTCGTGCGATCCGCCAACAATTCCAATTTCTCCGTTTTCAATCATTTCTTTTAAAATTGGACTGCGTTCCATGATTGATTTAACGGTGCGTTTCACATTAATAGCCGACACATTCTCTACAAAAGCAGCATTGCCCGAATTACGGTTTTCTTTGGTCTCGGTTTCATCATCAACGGCTGGTCTTATTTTGGTCAGCAAAGCTGTCAGATTGCCCATTTCAACATGGTCGCAGGCCCCTTTTACAGCACCGCATTTGGTATGACCTAATACTACTATAATTTTTGATCCCGCTACCTTACAGCCAAATTCCATACTGCCCAGGATGTCCTCGTTGATAATATTTCCGGCGATACGCACACTGAAAATGTCTCCAAGTCCCTGGTCGAAAATTAATTCCGCAGAAGTCCGGCTGTCTATACAGCTCAGAATTACAGCAAAAGGATGCTGTCCGTCTGAAGTTTCATTGGCCTGCTGCAAAAGATTACGGTTGATTTTCAGGTTGCTTACAAATCTCTGGTTTCCTTCCTTCAAAAGTTCTAAAGCCTTGGAAGGTGTTATTGCGGCCTGCATTTCTTTGGTTAATGTTTTCATTTGTAATTGGTTTTAAATGTTTATGATAAATAAAAATTTTCCGGCTGTTGCGGTTTCGGTATTTCCGGTTCTTTTAATAACTCTTTACTATTGATTTCAATTGTTCTTGCTATTGCTGTCAGAGGAGTATCTGCAGGACGGTTCTTTTGATTTGAATGATGAAGTAAAAATATAAAAAACTATCTTTAATAATAGTAATACTATTATAAATAGTTGTTAAATATTTTCAAAGAAACTATTACTATTAGAGCACAAATGTTTACTATATTTGCTCAAACGGTAATTTAGTTATGGAATTTCAAGTAAAATTTGATATCAACGAAAAGATATTTCTGCGAAATCCTGAAAGCAGTGAAGTGGGTAGATTAATGGTGAAAAAATCCATTGACCTGATTTATGAACTTGGTTTTGAACAATTTACTTTTAAAAAACTTGCGATAGAAATAAACAGTACCGAAGCTACTATTTACAGGTATTTTGAGAATAAGCACCGCCTTCTGCTCTACATCCTAAACTGGTATTGGTCTTACATGGAATTTTTAGTAACCTTCAAATTAGAAAATGTACTTGATAAAAAGGAAAGACTAAAAATAATTGTGAGCTTACTTACCCACGAATTCACAGAAAGTACCAGTCAGTCAGACTACAATAAAAAGCTGCTGAATCAAATTGTTATTGCAGAAAGCAGTAAAGTTTATTTGATCAAGGAAGTGGCAAAAATCAATAAAGACGAGGTATTTAAGCCTTATAAAGACTTATGCGGAAAGATAGCAGAGGTGATTTCAGATTACAATCCTGATTATAAATATCCGAGATCATTAAGCACTACGCTGATTGAAACTTCTCATCATCAACAGTACTTTAGTGCTAATTTACCCAAACTTACCGATGCTTCCTCACATACAAACCCGGAATTTACGACGCTGTTTATTGAAGATTTTTTATTTAAAATTCTGGCTTAGCTGCAGGTAGTACAGTAAAATGGGTACAAAAAGTAGTAGCGCTCCTTTCAGGGCTCCAGAATATTCTTTAAGAGTGCTTTTAATTCCTTAAAACTATTGGGTTTGGTGATGTATTTTTCGGTGTCATTCGTGATGCACAAATGTTCCGCGGCTGCTTGTGAGTAATTGGAATATAATATGACGGGGATTTGCCGCAGTTGCTTCACCTGCCTCATCTTCTCAAGAAATTCACAGCCGTTCATGGAAGGCATATTATAATCCAGAAATATCAGGTCCGGCAGTTTATCACTGCTTTGAAGATTTTCCAGGGCTTTAATCGGGTTTGTTTCAGCCACGCATTTTATAGTATCATTTAGATCATTGATTGCTTCTATAAATATCTCGGTATCATCACTGTCATCATCAATCAATAATATGTTTTTGTATAACATTGTGCTTGTTCTTTTATAGTTTTTGTGGGCTAGTCCTTTCATTACGGTTAAGTTTTTGCGGGTGTTTTAATTTTCCGGCTGACATGTAAATTTAAAAGACCTGTACTACAGAAAGTACAGGTCTGTTCTTAAGTCAGAAGCAGCATTTATTTTACCTCTTATTCCTGATCATTAGTATGGTTAGCATCAAAGTTGATGGTGTTATAAGCAGCTTCCGTTAGTAGTGTATCTGCTTCTTTTTCCTCCGCCAGTGTTCGCTCCAGCAGTAATACAGCATCATCCTCACCCAGAGTGGTAGCAAAAGCCGCTAATGTTCCGTAAGTGGCAATTTCGTAGTGCTCTATTTTTTGTGATGCGGCAATAATTCCGGCATCACGAACAGGGCCGAGCTCTGTTTCCTCCATGATACTTTCGCCCTCTTTGATAAGACCTTCCATAGCATCACATTTTTTAGCCGTTGCCTTTTCACCAATCAATGAAAAAACTTTTTCAAGTCTTGTCACCTGTCCCTGTGTTACCGCAAGGTGATCATTGATTGCTGTAATAAGATTTTCGGAAGTCGCATTTTTTGCCATTTTAGGCAATGCTTTCGTTAGTGCTTTTTCAGCCCAGTAAATATCTTTTAGAGAATCTACAAATAAGGCTCTTAGCCCTTCCGCAGCAGACGATTTTGCTTTTACAGTTCCGTCAGAACTCGTTTTCGTTGCAGGCTTTGTTGCGCTTTTAGCCGGTTTACTCTTTGTTTTTGAAGCTGATGTATCTTTTGTGGTAGTTTTCATAATTTTTAATTTTTTGATTATACCCAAATATACAATGGCTTTATTTTCTTAATTTACACAATAAGCAGTATTTTTTTATACTATTCAAATAAAAAGCATTTAAAAATCAGCAAATTATAAAATGACTATCCGTTACTTGTACCAATTTTGAGAATGGCACACGGATGACAAGGATTTAAAACGATAAAAAACGGATTTTTATATTAATAGCAGCGAAAATCAGTCTAATCCGTGTCATCTGCATCCTTTATTAGGCATTAGTCCGCTTAGCGGACAGTCATAAATTATAAGTAAAATCTTTTTTATTTAACCGTAAATTGCCCGAAGCGTCACAAAAGTTACGGTTCGCTTCGAAACTAAATTTTCGGGCAGCTTCCGCTTAAAAATCTAAAATTTCATTGGCTTCCAGAACAGAAGTTCCCTGAGGCATTTTCCAGGGTGCCTTAGCCAGCTTCATGGCCAGTATTTCGGTAGAAAGCGGTTTGTATTTTTTCAACAGTCCGATTCCGTTAAGGAATCCAAGCACTTTCACTATTACTTTCTCCCCCGCCCTGTCGGTACCCGGACGTAAAAGAGGTCCGGGTTTGAAGATGATATACTGCGCGAAATTAAGTCCTGCAATAGCATCTTCGAGTTCTCCCTTCATTTTTGAATAGAAAATCGTGCTTTTAGGTGAGGCATCGGAAGAAGACACCAGCACAAGTGCACCCACCCCGTTATGTTTTGCAACAGAAGCAAATTCAGCGGGAATATCAAAATCGATTTTCCACTGTTCCTTCTTGGAGCCGGCTGCTTTAAGGGTTGTTCCCAAACAGGAAAAAAGAACATCTCCGGTTATGAGTTCCTTGTACTGTTCTATTTTTGAAAAGTCGATCACATGCTCTGTTAACTTGGGGTGTGATTTTCCGGTAGACCGTCTTACAAAGATCGATACCGAAGTATAATCATCATCCTGTATCAGTTCGTCTAACAAAAATTTTCCTGTGGAACCCGTGGCTCCTATTAAAAGTGCTTTCATAGTTTTATATTTAGTAGTGAATCCTTTTGGTCCGGGAAATGGAAGAAGCCACTTTTTTAACGATACGGTTAAGGTAACAAAAAAACATTTTCATTCCAATCCGAATCCGGTGAAAAGGATACTGAGCAAAACTTTCACTTTTTGAAAAAAATATGTTTTAGGTAAAGTACTATCTTTACTTCAAAGCAATTCAGTACCAGAATGTCCCAATACATCAAAAACGAGCCGGTAAGGCTGGCCTTCTACTACTATCTGAATCAGGATGTTCTTTTTCTGGCCAAAGATCTTTTGGGTAAGGTCCTTTATACGCAAATCGAAGGAGAAATTACGGCCGGAATAATTGTAGAAACCGAAGCCTATTTTGGTGTCCGCGACAAAGCTTCGCATGCTTATGGCGGACGACGCACCAACCGAACGGAAACCTTGTACCGCGAGGGAGGCATCTCCTATGTTTATTTATGCTACGGAATTCATAATCTCTTTAATATTGTGAGTGCTGTCGAAGGCGAACCGCATGCCGTGCTGATACGGGCTATCGAACCTCTGGTGGGCATAGCTGCAATCGAAGCCCGCAGAAATATGCCAGCCACTAAAGCAGCCATTTCTTCCGGCCCCGGTTCTGCGGCCAAAGCTTTGGGAATCGATCGCTCTTTTAATGGAAAAGAACTAACCGGAGAAGAAATCTGGGTAGAAGATCACGGAATTCGATATCCGGATGATGTGATTGCTGCAGTACCGCGTGTGGGTGTTGCTTACGCTCAGGAAGACGCACTTCTCCCCTGGCGCTTTTTCGTTAAAGACAATAAATATGTGAGCAAACCGAACAAGGTGTAAGGCCTTACTTTAAAATTTTAGAATGTTCTTCTCTTATTTTGAAAACCGAATAAGACAACCGCGCTACAAAAAAAATGCCCAAAAGTCACAGACCTTTGGGCATTTTTAAGAAGAACCCTTCGTGAGTGCTACTTTTCCTTACCCGTTTAGGGTATCCGGATCTGTAAAACCCAGCTGATGGAGTTCGCTTAAAAACTCAAATTCCTCCCTGGGAAACAGCTGAAGGACCATCTCGAGGATAATGATGACATTCATACCGGATTTTCTGTCGGCTGCTGTTTTGTGTTCCTCCTCTTCCAGCGACAAAATACACAATCGCAGCAAATCGGTAATGGCACAACTGAGTTCAAAATAACTCTGCAGCCTGATTTTAGTGATCAAAGCCTTTGTTTTACTGCCAGCTTTATTAGGCGACTCTAAATACGCTGTTACTAATTTTTTAAGGTTTTTCAAATCTTCAATTTCATTTTTTTCCATGGTGCTGTGTTTTTTAAATTGTATCTTGTTCCTCGTTATATTTTTCGCGTGTTTTCTTTTTTATTATGCGAAAAATCGTACTTTTACCGCAAGTACGAAATACATTTTTGCATACTGAACTTTTTTTTTCTGTATGGTACAGCAAAAAATATGTTTTCTACATTTGGTCTCTTATTACACTTAATTATTATCTTTGACTTATGAGCACACTTACAAAACCAAACCATATAGGGCGAAAAATCAGCCGTATTCGCGAACTGAAAGACATGAAACAGGAAGCACTGGCGCAGGCTTTAGGAACCAATCAACAAGCGGTGTCTATTATGGAAAACAGCGAAACGATAGAAGAAGAAAAACTAATTGAAGTGGCAAAAGCACTTGGCGTAAGTGTGGAAGCCATTAAAAATTTCTCGGAAGAAGGCGTATTTAATTACTTTAATACCTTTAATGATAGTAGTCAGGGAACTGTTGGGAACTATAATATATGCACCTTTAATCCATTGGATAAATTAATGGAAGTGTATCAGGAAAAAGAGAAGTTGTACGAACGTTTATTGCAAGCTGAAAAAGATAAAAATGACTATTTGGAGAAATTAGTAAAAGGGAAATAAGCTTTTATAAAAATATATTGATTTGAGAAAGAGACTTAAGGGTCTCTTTTTTTGTTTTTGAAAAATAATTATGAAAAATTGAATTCTATATGAAGTCTTGATTTTAAAGCTTTGCTCCATATTTAGCTGTTTCATCTGAATTTCTATGAATAACTTTCATCTTTGAAAAGTTTTTTTTAAAACATCAAATCAATTTGAATTAACTTCTTTCTTAGGATATCCCTTTTTGTACTCCACCGTTATTATATATGCTCGCTTGCTTAAGTGCAAATTAATTTCACCCGAATTTAACTCCCATCTTTTATGTAATTCACTATTTCCTGAATTTATAGCGTCACTAGCAGCTTTAAAATCTTCACTAATGATTATTTTGGATGGAAGTGAAGAATGTTCGTATGAAGGATCTTCAAAATCAAAATCATTGTCGTATAAAACATAATCTATTTCCCATATCAACTTTGATAAACCAACGGAGTTTTTCTCCGCAGCCCACCAATAAGTTCTCTCGTCGAAGGTTGACCATTCATAAGTTTTGTAAATGGAATCCTGTTGAATCTTCTTTTTTATAGAGCCTAAAGGATAAAACTTCAAATCCTTTTTCACTGAAAATTCCTTATCAATTTTATCTATATATGTTAATTTGCATGAGTTTTCCTTCTCGTATTTATATGTTATTTTTTTTCTAAAATTATATATAAATAATGTACTACTAGTTTCGCCAATGTAATTTAAATCCTGACTAAAACCAGTTTTTATTAATTTACCGTAATAACTAAATTGTACATCCTTATTTGCAAAGCCAGCCTTGCTATATGTAATTAAATGATAAAGTCCTAATAAGAAACCTACAGCAGTTATTATGGGTCCAAAAGCTAAATTACGACCTTTAGTATTACTTTCAAGCCTTGCAATAAGGGCAAAAGATGAAAATAAAATATAGAAAAGTAAATTAGGATTTATCTGTACTGGCTCAGTAAACATTGCAATTAATGCAAACGAACTAATTATTATACTACAATAAAGATTAAATTTAGATTCTTCTGTGTTTTCTAGTTCTCTTTTATAGATAAATTTCTTCAATGGTCGAACGACTATATACTCTATTAAAAGTACTGCAAATACCGTTGGAAGAATTAACGTAACTGAAAAAAATAAGATATCATTCAGAGTCAAATAATAGATAATAGGAACGTTAAAAAAATAGTAGTAGATTGACATATAAAGTAATCCCAACCCATATCCTGCGACTGAGAATAGTATCAAATTTGATTTAATAAATTCTGTATATTTCTTCATACATTTTTTAAGCAAACTTAGAAAAAAGGTTTTATATAAAATCAAAATTAGACTACGTAGAAATACCTGTTTATAATTGTTTTAAAAAATATTCACATAGTTTTTTGCTGAAGACGACCTTTATATCATATGTTTGTCAACAATAATACAAAAAGTAGCAGAGTATATAAGATTTACAAACGTTTAATGATTTGAATATTTTAATACTATTAAAAGAAATAATTAAATTAAAGGCCTAAATCTTAAGTTAAAAACTTGCTGTAGATGAATAAAAATTCTCATTTGTTTAAATCCCGTAAAGCTTTAAAAGTGTTTTTAAAAGCCAAAAGGAGAAAGAAAAAACTAAAAAATATTAAGCACAAAGGATCAGTGCACTTAACTCAAAATCTAACAAGAAAATATAATAAACGAAAATATAGAGGACATCAAAGTAAAATTTTCAAAAAAAAACCAGAATATAATGATGTAATAAAATTTCTTATTCCGCATTATAAAAAATTTTCGGAAAGACAATTACCTGCAAATGACGACGGAAACTTAATTGTTCCCAAAACATTTTCTATTTCTGAAAACACTGAAGAATCAATGTACTTTTTAAAGAGACTTTTTCACTGTTTATACTCTGAGAAACCAAAATTAATTATAGTGGATTACATACTTTGCGATTATTTAGATGTAGACGCATCAGCATGCATGGATTTAATTTTAGAGGGATTTATAAATTACTATAATAAATGCCTAAACAAAGGACATAAAGTAAAAATTGATAGAATTCTACCTAAAAATTTTGAAAACAAACCAAAAATTAAAAATGTTCTATTTTCAATTGGAGCATACAAAAATTTAAAGCGGTTTGAGATGATAAAAAGTCCTGATGCAGATTTTATAGCTTTTAACTTAAGAATTGGAGACAAGCAGCAAGACAAAACAGGTGTCTTAAAAGAGATACATGAAACGGAGATAGTAGATTATGTTATTGATTGTTTAGCAAGTTCAGGACATGTATTAACATCCACTGCAGAGGGTAATTTATCAAAAGTTGTTGGAGAAGTTATGGCCAATGCAGAAGAACATTCAAATTTCCGATATCGATATGCAATTGGATATTATATGAAGCCTAACAAAATTAATAATGATTTGGGAGTTTTTAAATTATCAATATTTAACTTTGGTCAAACAATTTATGAATCCTTTTCTAAAAATGATAATTGTAACTCAGTCATCGTTGAACAGATGGCAGATCTTTCACAACAATATACCACAAAAAGATGGTTTAAGAAAGCTAAATTTGAAGAAGAAACATTATGGACCTTATATTCATTACAAGAAGGTGTCACATCAATGAAAAACTGGAAAAGAGGAAAAGGAACTATACGATTTATTGACCGTTTTTTTAAGCTTAAAGGGGATGATTGTAATGACAATGTATCAAAGTTGACACTTATATCGGGTAATTCTAAAATTATATTTGATGGAACTTATCCTCTTCAAGAAATTATAAAAGGAAATGATGAAAAACCAATGCAAGTAATGACATTTAATAATAGTGGTAACATAAGTGAATTACCTAATGATAAATACGTTACCTTTGTACCCCCAACTTTTCCGGGTACGTTGATAACAGCAAAAATTTGTTTAACAAATAAGAATATAATATAATGGAAGCGATAATTGATTTGTCTAATTTTAGAACACCAGGATCCAAAGTCTTTACAGGTAGAGACAGAGGAATTGTTGTTCGAAATAATTCTAAAATTGATGAACTTATTACAAATAGTAATCACATAGAAATTTTAGTACCCGAAGATATTAGATCTATTAATCCATCTTTTTTGGAAGAATTTTTAATTAATGTAGTGCAAAAATTAGGAAAAGCTAATTTTTATAAAAATGTTTTTTTTAGAACTTCGGGAAAATATGACATTGAGGAAGATTTACAAGAAGCAGTTGATAGTATCTTAAGAGAAGAAAATGGACTTTCAAAATAAGTTCTTTTTTAATTTTATTTTTCAAAAAGGAGGCCCATGGGAAATGCAGTTGTCCGATATTGCCGATATTTCGCAAGTTTTTATAGCTTTAATAAATATCGGCCTCGTCATTTTTATAATCCGAACCGATCTTAAAAAAACAAGCGACGCAAAAGCCGATGAAGCTTTTAAAAATTCTACATCTATTAAACTTCAAGGTTTTAAAGATTTTGTCATTACTCCAAATTTC
Source organism: Flavobacterium sp. LC2016-23 (assembly GCF_009674775.1). GTDB lineage: Bacteria > Bacteroidota > Bacteroidia > Flavobacteriales > Flavobacteriaceae > Flavobacterium. The sequence continues at coordinate 86,136 of NZ_WKKE01000027.1, forward strand.
AACCACCTTCAAGACTTTTTTAATAACCTTCTAAGTCTAAAACAACAAATTACTTCGGCACAGATTAATGAGGAATTAAATATTGAACTTAATAAGTTCATTAAAAGTGAGGTTAGTAAGTTTAGAGTCAACTTTAATGATGCTATTTTAAACGTTAATAGAGGACTTTTTGATGCTATAAAATTAAAAATAGAGAAGTTAAGCGATGATTTGATTACAGTGATTTCAGATGGTAATCATGACCTAACAGATATCGAGCTATTCTCAATTCACATCTTCACTCCTATTAATTACACCAAAAACGAAATTATTGCTTTAATAATCTCATATAAAGGAGATTAAATAATTTCATTAAAACATAAGTAATCCACCTTTTTATTATATTCCAAGGTAATATACTTTGCTAAATTCGGGAGATCTTCAATAGCATTATCTATAAGTTGGTGGTATTCCAGAAGTGTAAACTTTTCTCCGTAATATTCTTTATTATAAAAATCTTTTTCCAGGTGGTCTGAAAAAATGTCTGGTATGATAATAAAATTACTTGATTCTGATTTTGTCATGAGATTCCACTCTACGTTTCCCTTAAAATTCACAAGGACATCTTTTAAAAAATTGTATTTCTCGTCTTCTTTGCCAATGTTCTCAAATCGAAAGCGCAAAAAAGGAGGATGTGAATAACGATCATCTATCGAATACATACTTACTTTTGAGGTTGCAATTTTTGCAATTTTTGATAGCGCTAAAAATATACTACGGTTTGTTTCCATATTATTAAAATTGTAAAAAAACATAATCTGTTTACTTACAATAATCTTTGCCTTAACACCACTTCTTCCTGCTGCAATACCAGTAGTTTTAGGGTGTACTGCTCTTGTACCAACAGGCTGTTTTTCTTCAGGACATCTTGTGCATTGCTTTTTATAAGCGGCAAAAGTTCCTGCTCCGAGGTATCAGTATGTTGTCCCTTCGCCATCAGTGCATCAGCAATCCTGACCGCATTTTGAGCCGACTGGTATTTTTTCCTGCATTTCTCGAGTTGGTCTGATACAAGGCGTTGCTTGTGTTGGTTAAAGATAATCTCCTCTTCTATGTATTTATTTATTCGTGCCTGCTCTTCCTTTAGGACAGCAGCATCCGGTGCTTCGGTCTCAGCTTCTTTTACAATAATAAGCATTTCGGTCAGTTTGAGCAGCGCGTCTTTAGGCAGACTGCGCCTTCCTGTCAGGAACAACGCCCATTGCACGCGCGTTACCCCCAGCAATATGGCCATTTCTTCCTGCGGTATTCCTAATAGCGCTCCAATATTTTCCTCTTTCATCATTCCTGCTTTAAGTTATTCTATTTTATTTGATGAACAAATTTGATAATATTTTTTATTTGTTTCAAAAGCGGTAACAAAAAATAAAAAAATTAAAATTTGTTCCCGTTTTTGAAACAATATATTTTTTTAATTGATTTTGTTTGATTAAAAAATTCTCGCGTCCCGCTCGTGAATATTTTTTAAATTTGAATGTAAATCTATTTTAGGATTTAGTGCAAATAGGTTAAACTTTTTTCCGGACAAAACAGGGATATTTATTCAATTTCATAACTTGATTCTACTTCAATATATTCTTTTTTATTCTCGACGTCTTTAACCAAAACTATAACGAAATCCTTCAGGTATTCCCAAAGTCCGTAATCGTTTAATTTCAGTTTTTTGTTTTTATCGTAAAATTTAGAAGAACGAATAAATTTTTTAAGGCAGCGTTTTTTCGACTTCACATTTTGATTTTTTATCTTTTTAACTTCAGTAAAATAAAAATTACCAACGGCAACTCCGCTCCCATCTTTAATATAAAAATGATTTGGAATTTCAACATGTGTCGTTAGGTACTTTTTATCGTAAGTAAAAAAAAGCGTGTCCTTACCTCTTACCTGAGCTTTTAAAGAAACTATCAAAAGGATTGCAATAAATACAGTAAAAATATATTTTTTCATAATTAAGGAAGTGACTTTAAATATTCTCAGTTTTATTCAATTTCGTAACTTGATTTTACCTGAATGTATTTCTTTTTGCCATCTGCGTTTTTGACTAAAAAAATATAATAATCTCTGAAGTATTTCCAAAGTTCATAATCATTTAATTTCGGATTTTTATTTTTATCAAAATACTTTGAGGAGTGCACAAATTTTCTAAGACAGATTCCCTTTGAATTTATTTTTTGGTCTTCTAAAGTTTTAACTTCCGTAAAGTAAAAAGCGCCATTGTTCGTGCCATTGCTATCCTTTAGATAAAGATGATTCGGAATATTATCATATGTTCTAATATAATTATTATCGTAAGCAAAATAAAGCGTGTCTTTTGGGTTTTCATGAGCCTGTAGAAGAGTTGAAAATAGACACAGTACAATAAGGGCAACAGTTTTCATACTATTTTTTTTCTAATGCAAAAAGGCTAATCGTAAAAGTTAGCCTTTCTTAAGTTAAAAATGTTTAATTCAATATTTTGTGATGTATTTATCTTAATCTAACTAATCAATTTCATGACCAGCTTGTACGTGAATATATTCATTTTTTCGAACTAAATAAACAACATGTTTACTTAAATATTCTGCCAATTTGTTATCGTCCAACACTTTCTTTTTATTATAAAATTTTGGATCATGGACAAATTCCTTAAGGCATAGCATTTTTTTCTTTTTCAGGTTCTTTACAATTTGAACTTCATTCAGGAAGAAAGTCCCACTGCCACCAGCCTTACTATCGTCTAAATAATATTGTTTTGGTATTTCGGCATATGTTTTTATATACTTATTATCATATTTAAAAAAAAGGGTGTCTTTATCTCTTTCCTGAGCTTGTAAAAAGACAACAAAAAAGAGTGTAATAAATAAACTAAAAATATTTTTTTTCATAATTATAAGGCGGTAAACAATTAAATATAATTATTAAAGAAACACCGTGCTGGCGCTGGCGTCACGCTCTTGAATATTTTTTATTTAATAATAATTATAATCTCCTATTCTTTTAACAACAAGCCATTTTTCGTTTTCTTTTTTCATGATTACAACTTCTGGTTGAGGACTAGCAAAGAACGGACAGATACTTACGTAAAACATTATGTATTTTTTATCCATATAATACATGGGTTCAGATATCATGATAACTGTATCAATTCTAGTATTTAAATACTTTTCCATAAATGGTCCTCCCAATAAGCCATCTTTGTTTTCCAATATAAAATCGTAAGCAGGAAAATCTTCTTTTCTCCAATATTTTTTTATAGTATCCTGAGCATAATGTTTGTACATTTTTTTCCAATATTTTTCTTCAAATAAACCTCCTGTGTAATCTGTAAGATCATTTGAATCAATTATATGGGTAGCTCCTTCTCCACGATTAAAAAGTCTTAGAGCTGAAGTATAATTTACTTTATCACTTTGTAAAATATATTTTTTTCCTTTTTCTAACTTTTGTGTTTCTAAGAAAACAGTGACAGGCTCATAACTTTCTATATGTTGAGCACTGGCGCACGATAAAATGAGAAAGGGAAATATTATAAATGCTTTTTTTAATTTTTTCATGATATTTATTTTTTACAAGGTGTTCCTATAGGCATATTACCTCTGGTGCTGCCAGCATCCCGCTCGTGAAGACAAGTAAATGTATTTTAGGACTTAGTGTAAATATGTAAACTTTTTTCAGGACGACACAGGGAACCACTATCTTATTACTCCGCTTTAATCATAAATAATTACGATAGGATATACTTTTATATATTGCGTTTTGTTGCCTAATTTTCTAACCAAATAAACTATAGTATCGCTAAAAAAATTAACCAATTCATAATTCTTTAATTTTTGCGGTTTGTCCCTATTATAAAATTGCGGTTGGTGTATAAATTCTTTTAGACAAAGTACTTTTTTAGGTTTTAAATTATTTAAAATTTCAATTCCTTTAAAAGATAACTCTTCATCACTGTTTTTCTCTTTAAGCAAAAACTTCATAGGAGCAGATTCTTCTTCATAGATGTATGAGTCATCATATTTAAAAAAAAGTGTGTCTTTTACTTTTTCCTGAGCAGTTACAGAACCTGGAGATATAAAAGAAAATACAATTAGAAAGTATGTTTTCATAAATTAAATATTTTAAAAATTAATAAGGACAAAGAACCGTTTTACCTAATAGGTTGGCCTTATTTGCCAGTGATTCAATCAAGGCTTTTTTATCAGTGGGTAAATCTGCCCATGCCTTTACATTGCTGTCTCTTAAACCTACGCTTGGAAGTATTTTTGAGTAGTTAAAATAATTTTTGTATTTTAATTTATTTCCATAACATTATTGTAATGGTATAATTCGATCCATTTACCATTCACTTTTTTTAGTAGTACCGCTTTTTCGTTAGAAAAACCAATCTCAACAGCAAACGATTTATAAAATAAGAGTGCATGCTTTTTATCTGTCGTTATTAATGGTTTTGATAAGTAAATCCCATTATGTCCTAATTTATGACTTCCTCGTTTCATTATTGTGCTATACGGAATGATTTTTAAATTTTGGCCTTTAAAATCTGATTTTTTCCAATGATAGGTTATGGTATCTATTGTGACTTCTTTTTTTAGAATACTTATCTCCATTGAATCAATTTCCCAAACATAGGGAGGATATCCATTTGGTGCAAAACGTATTTTACCTTCATAAAGATTTCTCTCGTTGTAAGCATTTTCATAATATTGTAAAGCTTGAATTTTAGGCAAAGCCTCCTTAACTAAAATAGTAGCAGATTTATCTGTTTTTAATTCTTCATTTAAAAAATCGTTTATCACTTCCTTTTCAATTTTTAAAGATGAACAGGAAATAAAAGTTCCCATTAAAATTATCCATATTATTTGTTTCATAATTTTTAATTATTTACAAGATTTCTCCCCGCTGGCGTGAGCGTCCCGCTCGTGAATATTTTTAAATTTCAATGTAAATCTATTTTAGGATTTAGTTTAAATATGTAAACTTTTTTCAGGACGACACAATTTTATGTTCACGAGCGGGATGCTCACGTTAGCGGGGGACTTTTATAATAAAAAACAGTATCTAAGATTTAGAATGCTGCTTTAATTTTTATTTGGTACCATAGTATTGAATAAAGTACTTTCTTAATCAAGGAAATTATTTTTTAATCTTTTTATATAAATGATAAAATATATAGAGTGTTAGAGAAAACAATAGTAAAATTGTTGCTACAGGCAAATAGGTAAAGACATAAAAAGTATCATGAATATTAATATCTACACAATATTCAGTCGGATAAATATAACCGTAAATTAGCATCCCAAAGCCTAAAATTAAAAAGAAGTATATAAAATATTTCATAATCTTGTATAATATTCATCCAAAAAGAATGCGTTAAAAAAAAGTAAAATCACCTCTGCTAGTGCCAACAGTAAATCTATTTTAGGATTTAGTGTAAATATGTAAACTTTTTTCAGGACAAAACAGGGGGTATTTATTCAATTTCATAACTTGATTCTACCTGAATATATTCTTTTTTATTCCCCACATCTTTAACCAAAACTATAACAAAATCCTTCAGGTATTCCCAAAGCCCGTAATCGTTTAATTTCAGTTTTTTGTTTTTATCATAAAATTTAGAAGAACGAATAAATTTTTGAAGGCAGCGTTTTTTCGACTTTACATTTTGATTTTTTATCTTTTTAACTTCAGTAAAATAAAAATTACCAACGGCAACTCCGCTCCCATCTTTAATATAAAAATGATTTGGAATTTC
>NZ_WKKE01000028.1 GCF_009674775.1 Flavobacterium sp. LC2016-23
ATTCAATGCTTTGGACTGATTTTACCGCTAAGACGCCAAGGTTTTTTCTGCCGGGGTGTATTTCGCAAAGAGCGCAAGGCGTGATTTTATTGCAGTTTTTGATTTCACCCAAAGACGCTAAGTTTCTTTTCTTTCCTATATATAACGTACATCTCTTATGAAAACCTCTGCCCTAGCCCCGATGGAAGTGGAAATCCTTTTGTCCGCCGCGGCGGACAAAAGATTGGAGCGGACAGCGGGATTAAGCTCCTTATCAAATTACAAATTCTTAAATTCCAAATTCCAGAAGCTTTGAATTCGGTCAGGGGGACGGAATAATTGCTGTATACCTATATATACAAAACAAACCCGACAGGTTTTGAAAACCTGTCGGGTTGTAGAAACGAAATCTTACCTTATATATAGGAGAGTTATTTTTTATTGAGTGTCTGTGCTTTTGATTCCCAGTGATTCATCAGATCATCATAGTTTACGGGATTTGCCGGTTTCTGATTCACCAGTCGGCCTGACTCGAATGCTCTGAGAAGAATTGTTTCGATAAGATAGTCCTCGTTGGACTCATAAGGCTTGTATTCTGCTTTTAAACTGATGTCGAATAAATTGGCAGTAGTATTTGATACAAAGGCCTTGAAACCACTTTTTAATGTCCTAATGAGTTCATAGGTGGTGATACCGGTTTGTCGGTGTACGAGCTTTACGAGAATTTGTCCCTGTTTACGCGAAAGTTTCTTTAGCCTTGCTTCGAACTCATTATTAAGGTAGTCTTCTACAATCTTAAAATACTTTTTCTTTTCACGATTGGTTTTTAATCGCGCCATTCCCTGATTTAGTGCCGTCAGTCTGTCGGCAGCTAATTTTGCATATGGATACACTTTGTAAACCCGGTTTTGAAGTATCAAAAATTGCTTTTGTGCTTCGGGATCTAATTTCTCTTTGGAAATGATAATCTCCGGCAATTCAATTGTATCGTTTAGAATTGAATCCTGTTCGGTCAGTGTATAACCCATTTCCTGATTTTGTTTAGGCGTAACCTGTGCCTGACTTGTAAACGAAATCATTATAAAGAATAAAATGCAGTAGGTAAATCTCATTGAATCATAATTTAAGTGTAAAATTATATATTTATACACAACTCTGATACCAAATTTATAAATTAGCAAAAAAATATTTTTATGAGTACAGCATCTATCTTAAAAGATACCTCAATTGCTTTCCTGGAAAGCTACCTCAATAACGCCTCTCCTACCGGCTACGAAAGCGAAGGGCAAAAACTTTGGATGAATTATTTAAAACCTTATGTAGACACTTTTATTACGGATACTTATGGAACAGCTGTCGGGGTTATCAACCCTGATGCCCCCTTTAAAGTGGTTATCGAAGGTCATGCCGATGAAATTTCATGGTATGTGAATTACATTACTGACGATGGTTTATTATATGTAATACGAAATGGAGGTTCTGATCATCAGATTGCACCATCGAAAAGGGTTCACATTCATACCAAAAAAGGGATTGTCAAAGGTGTTTTTGGCTGGCCTGCCATTCATACGCGCTTACGTGATAAAGAAGAATCACCGAAAATCAGCAATATTTTTATTGATTTAGGCTGTGAAACGAAAGAACAGGTGGAAGCAATGGGGGTTCATGTTGGTTGTGTGATTACATATCCGGACGAATTTATGATTCTGAACGAAAACAAATTTGTTTGTCGCGCCATTGATAACAGAATGGGTGGTTTCATGATTGCTGAAGTGGCCCGTTTACTTCACGAAAACAAGAAAAAACTACCTTTTGGTTTGTACATTGTAAATTCGGTTCAGGAAGAAATTGGTTTGCGTGGTGCCGAAATGATTGCACATACCATTAAACCAAACGTTGCCATAGTAACAGATGTCTGCCACGACACGACAACACCTATGATTGATAAAAAAGTGGAAGGCGATCTTAAAATGGGGAAAGGTCCTGTTATTGCTTACGCTCCCGCAGTACAAAACAAATTACGTGATTTAATTGTTGATACTGCCGTGGAAAACAAAATACCTTTTCAGCGTCATGCGACTTCCCGTGCCACAGGAACGGATACGGATGCTTTTGCTTACAGTAACGGAGGTGTAGCTTCGGCATTGATTTCTCTTCCGCTGCGTTATATGCATACCACTGTTGAAATGGTACACAGAGAAGATGTAGAGAATGTAATTCAGTTGATTTATGAATCATTGTTGAAAATTGAAAATAATGAAACTTTTTCTTATTTCAACTAAGAGAAAATAAAAACGTTGGTTCGGTTATTTGACACGATTAAATAACCGGACTGACCAATACAAAAAAGCATGAAGATTTTACTACTCGAAGACGATTTTACTTTATCGAAAGAAATCTCAGCGTTCTTTACCTCAAAGGAATTCGAGTGTTTCCCTTATTACGATGGTTCTTTATTATTGAAAAAATATGCTGCCTACGATTACGATTTAATAATCCTCGATATTAATGTTCCGGGAATAAACGGAATCGAAGTCTGCAAAGGTATTCGAGAAACAGATAAAAAAACGCCGATCATTATGCTGACCGCTTTTAGCGAAATTGAAGATAAATTAGCTTCTTTTGATAATGGTGCAGATGATTATCTGGTTAAGCCTTTCCATTTTGAAGAGCTGTATGCAAGGATCTCTTCTCTATTAAGGCGAAAGGAAATTCCGCAACGAGTTGAAAAGAAAATCATCATTCAGGATTTGGAAATTCTCGAAGAAGAGATGAAAGTATTTCGTTCGGGAGAAGAAATCAAACTGACACCAAAAGAATTTAAGCTTATTTTAATTCTCGCGCATGCCAAAGGAAAGGTTTTATCGAAGCAGTTTATCGCAGAAAAACTCTGGGATTACCACATAGAAACCAATCAGAATACGATTGAAGTTTATATTAATTTTTTGCGAAAGAAAATTGATAAAGACCATGAAACAAAATTGATCCGAACCAAAATTGGTTACGGCTATTATTTAAGCGATCAGGAATGACATTAAAAAACAGGATATCACTTTTAGTCAGTTTATTATTTACAATTCTTTTTGGATTGGCATCTACCGTGATATTCATTTTATATTCTAATTACCGAAAAGAAGAATTCCGTGACCGCCTGGAAATTAAGGCACTTTCAAACATTAAACTTTTAGTAAATGTCAAGCAGATAGACAATCAGCTTTTGAAAATTATTGATCAGAACTCCATCAATAAACTGTATGATGAAAAGACCTTGGTTTTTGATTCGAATTATAAACTTATTTACAGCAGTATTGACGATGCTAAAATCAACTGGTCTGTTGCCGATCTGAAATATTTAAAGAAAAACAAAACCTTCTTTAAGCAACAGGGAGATTATGAAGTGTATGGGGTCTTTTACGATACAAATGACAAAGATTTTTATGCGCTGATCTCCGCAACAGATGATTATGGAAAAAAGAAATTACTTTTTCTGCGTTATACTCTGATTATATCTTACCTCTTTTTTACCTGTGTCTGCTGGGTGACAACTTCCTTTGCCGTCCGAAAAATAATGAATCCTCTGAATGCTTTTCACCAGAAGATAAAAAAAATAAACGAAAATAATCTGGACACGCGTGTTGAAACAAAAAGCAGTAGAAATGAAATTGACCTGATAGCCAATGAATTTAATTTCATGATGGACCGCATTGAAGTTTCGTATCAAAAGCAAAAAGAATTTACGGCTCACGCCTCGCACGAACTTAGAACACCGTTATCCCGAATTACTTCTCAAATAGAGAATGTAGCTGCAGACCGTAAAACAACTCCCGAGGGCAAATCATTCCTGAAAACTATTTTATCGGATGTCAACCAATTAACGGAACTGATTAATTCTTTGCTGATTTTATCTAAGATCGATACTAAAAGCCACGAAAACAATGAAGTACAACGCATGGATGAAATTCTGTTTTCTGCCATCGAAAATCTGAATAAAAGCTTTCCTGACTTTGTTATTTTATTTGAAATTGAAGAAAATGACAATCTGGATAAGGCATTAGAAATAAAAGGGAATAAAAACCTGCTTGAAATAGCACTGGGCAATGTCTTAAAAAATGCCTGTGTTTATTCAGATAACAAACAGGCAAAAGTAAAAATAAGCTCCGATGACAAGAACCTGATCATCTCGATTTCCAATACGGGAACTACATTAAGTGAAGAAGAGCAGAAAAACCTTTTTCAGCCTTTTATGCGCGGCCAAAATTCAAAAGGAACTACCGGATTTGGCCTTGGTTTAAGAATTGTTCAGCGCATATTGACACTACACAAAGCGACGATAAACTACTCTGCGTTAGGTATTAACACGAATTTATTTCAGTTATTTTTTAATTTGTAAGCATTTTTAAGCTAATTTTAAGGTAGATTTTAAGCACTCTTAAAGCCTGCCGATAGCATATTTGTACAAATTAAAAATGATACAATGAGAAAACTATGTGCATTATTACTACTTGTATTGTTCAATCAGGTAGTTTTGGCTCAGAATCCAGTTACACTTCAGGACTGCGAAAGCCAATTTCTAAAAAACAATCTCTTTTTATTGGCGTCCCAATACAATATTGATGCGTCAAAAGCACTGACCATTCAGGCACGTATCTGGGATAATCCCACTATTACCGCAGAATTAAATGCCTATAATCCGGAGCGGAATCAATATTTTGATATTGGCAAAGAAGGCCAGAAAGCATTTGGTATTGAGCAATTAATTTATCTGGGCGGAAAAAAACGCAATGAAATAAAATTAGCACAGACCAATGAAAAACTGGCAGAATTACAATTTAACGACCTTTTAAGGACCTTAAAATTGCAATTACGAAAAAGTTTTTTCACTGTTTATTACAACACAAAAAGTCTTGAAACTACTGACAGACAGCTTGCTCACATTGAAGACTTAGTGAATTCTTATTCGATTCAGGCGCAAAAAGGAAATGTTCCTTTGCGGGATGTTGTTCGCTTACAGTCGTTGTTTTTAAACTTCAAAAACGAACGTATGGAAGTAGTAAACAGTAATATAGAGGAACAGGCAAACTTAAAACTATTATTAAACACCACTGAAAATGTTGTTCCTAGCGTTTCCAGTGATGATTTTAACAAGTACACGAAAATAATTCCTTTTGATCTTAAAAGCCTTGAAAATGATGCTATTACAAATCGTCCTGATTATTTAGCCAAACAAAAGGATATTGAAGCAAACGAACTGAATGTGAAATGGCAAAAATCGCTGTCGATTCCGGATATTACACTGGGCGCAAATTATGATCAGCGAAGCGGTGCTTTTAACAAAGAAGCGAATCTTACTATTGGAATTCCTCTGCCGCTTTGGAACAAAAACAAAGGGAATATCAAATATGCACAAACGATTTTAGAACAGTCGAAAATAGAAAAACAAAATTTTGACCTGCAGTTACAGACCGAAATAACTTCTGCCTGGAACAAATGGGATGAGTCCCGAAAAAATTACATTGTGATAAAACCAACAGTGAACTCCGATTTTGAAGCTGTTTACAATGGGATACTAACCAATTTCCAGAAAAGAAACATTAGCTTATTAGAGTTTACTGATTTTATGGAAAGCTACAATCAGGCTGCAGTTCAGGTAAACGAACTGAAGAAAAAAGTGGTTCTTTCCGGTGAAGAATTAAATAGTACAATCAACAAAGACTTATTTTAAAATCAAATAAAGATGAAATATAAACTAATTATAGGAATTGCTCTTGTGAGTTTGTCAATCGTAAGCTGCAAAAAGGAAGTTGAAAACCCGGAAACCAGTACCACTTTTGCACTAAGTGATGCTATGCTAAAAACAACTACAACCGCCGAAGCCCAGACGCAACCGGTAAAAAACGAACTGAGTTTTTACGGAAAAATTACAGCAGACAATAATAAAATGATTGATGTTTATCCACTCGTTGGGGGAAACGTAGTAAAAGTAAATGTAGAACTTGGAGATTATGTTCGTAAAGGGCAAGTTCTTGCTACTATAAAAAGTACTGACATCGCTGATTTTGAAAAACAATCTATTGACGCAAAAAGTGACTTACTTGTAGCTAAAAATGGTTTAAAAGTCGCCCAGGAACTATTTGATGGAAAATTAAACTCCGAAAGCGATGTACTTCAGGCCAAATCGGAAGTAAATAAAGCACAGTCCCAGTTGAATAAAATTCAGGAAACCTATAAAATTTACAATATCAAAGCAGGTTCTATTTATGAAGTGACCGCTCCTATTAGTGGATTTATTATTCAAAAAAGTATCAATCAGGATATGCTTTTGCGAAATGACCGTTCTGAAAACATTTTTGACATTGCTGAAATCAGTGAAGTGTGGGCATTGGCCAACATTAATGAAATTGATATCAATAAAGTAAAATTAGGAATCGATGCCGATGTAACGACTTTAAGTTACCCTGATAAAATCTTTAAAGGAAAAGTGGATAAGATTTTCAATGTAATCGATCCGGAAACCAAAGCCATGCAGGCTCGTATAAAACTGAAAAACACCGATTATTTACTGAAACCGGATATGAATGCAAACATAAAATTATCTTTTAATGAAGGTACAAATATGATTGCAATTCCAAGCAAAGCGATTGTTTTTGATAAAAGTAAAAACTTTGTCATGATTTTTAAAGACCGTAACAATATCGAAACGAGACAGGTGGAAGTTTACAGACAGGTTGGTGACACTACTTATATTTCAAGTGGTTTAAAAGACAACGAAAAAGTCATTACCAACAATCAGTTATTTATTTATCGCGCTTTAAACGAATAAGACATGAACAAATTCATACGAAACATTATCGCTTTTTCGCTAAAGAATAAAGCGTTTACCTTTTTTTGGGTTGGATTACTGGCAGTTGCAGGGTTTATTTCTTTTAAGACCATGCCAATTGATGCTTTTCCTGATGTTACCAATACGCAGATTATCATTATTACACAATGGAACGGAAAGAGTGCTGAAGAAGTAGAGCGTTTTGTTACTTCCCCTATTGAAATTTCCATGAACTCGGTGCAGAAAAAGACCAGTGTCCGCAGTATTACGATGTTTGGTTTATCTGTAATTAAAATTATTTTTGACGATGGTGTAGACGATACTTTTGCCCGTTTTCAGGTAAACAACTTACTTAAAAATGTGTCCCTTCCCGATGATGTGGAGCCGGATGTGCAGCCTCCGTATGGGCCAACGGGCGAAATATTCCGATATATTGTAAAAAGCAACAGCAGGGACAGTCGGGAATTATTGACCTACCAGAACTGGGTGATCGACAAACAGCTTCGTGCACTTCCGGGTGTTGCCGATTTAAATGTATTTGGAGGTCAGACCAAAACGTATGAAGTGGGTGTTGATCCTATAAAACTGGCTAAATACAATATTACACCGTTACAGGTTTACAACGCTGTAAATGCAGGAAATCTAAATGTGGGCGGTGATGTTATCGAAAAGAACGGCCAGGCTTTTGTAGTTAGAGGTGTTGGTTTGCTAAAATCCATTTCCGACATTGAAAATATTATTGTCGATGATGCACACGGAAATCCAATCCTGGTTAAAAATCTGGCTAATGTATATGAAAGTGCCATGCCAAGAGTAGGACAGACAGGAATAGGAAAAAATGACGATGCCGTTGAAGGTATAGTCGTGATGCGTAAGGGAGAAAACCCGCAGGAAACCCTGGCGCTAATTAAAGACAAAATAAAAGACCTGAATGAAAATATCCTTCCCAAAGACATCAAAATAGAAACCTTTTATGATCGTGATAATCTGATGAATTTCACGACAGAAACGGTAATGCATAATTTATTGGAAGGTATTATTCTGGTTACCTGTATGGTGTTTCTATTTATGGCCGACTGGAGAACCACTTTTACGGTTTCAATTGTTATTCCGTTGTCCCTGTTATTTGCCTTTTTGTGCCTGAAAATGATGGGAATGAGTGCCAACTTACTGAGTTTAGGCGCGGTCGATTTCGGAATTATCATTGATGGCGCCGTGGTGATGGTGGAAGGATTGTTTGTGGTGCTGGACCATCGGGCACATCAATTGGGTATGACGGCTTACAATAAAATTGCCAAAGGCAGCCTGATTAAAAAAACAGGAGCAGAAATGGGTAAAGCCATCTTCTTTTCAAAATTAATCATCATAACCGCTTTGCTGCCTATATTTTCGTTTCAGAAAGTAGAAGGAAAAATGTTCTCTCCCCTCGCCTATACACTAGGATTTGCCTTAATGGGAGCCTTACTTTTTACGCTGACACTGGTTCCTGTTTTATCGCACATTCTTTTAAATAAAAATGTAAAAGAAAAGAACAATCCTTTTGTTAATTTCTGGAATAGAATTGTAGACAAGGGTTTTGCCTGGACATTCAAACACAAAACAAAAACACTTATTGCTTCTATCGCAATTTTGGCAACAGTCTTTTTCTCTGCTACGTTTTTAGGAACAGAATTTTTGCCTCAGTTAAATGAAGGCGCGCTTTGGGTTACCGCAGAACTTCCTATGAGTACTTCCCTGCCCGAAAGTGTCGAAACTGCAGCCATTATCCGAAAAGATCTGGAAACATTTCCGGAAGTTAAAAATGTCCTATCCCAAACAGGAAGAAGTAACGACGGAACGGATCCGAATGGTTTTGGTTTTATACAGCTTCAGGTCGATTTAAAGCCCAAATCAGAATGGAAAAGAAAAATTTCTATGGATGATTTAATTAATGAAATGGATAAAAAGCTAAAAGTGCATCAGGGAATCACGTATAATTATTCACAACCTGTAATTGATAATGTTGCGGAATCCGTAGCTGGATTCAAAGCCTCCAATGCAGTGAAAATTTACGGGGACGATCTGGATAAACTTGACGAATTATCAAATGAAGTTTTAAAACAAATAAAAGATATTCCAGGGATTAAAGACGTCGGTATTCTTAGAAATGTGGGGCAGCCCGAAATAAGCGTAATTCTGGACAGGGATAAAATGGCCGCTTATGGCGTAACACTTAGTGATGCCCAGGCAGTGCTGGAACTTGCATTTGGAGGAAAAACAGCCACTCAGAAATATGAAGATGAGAAAAAATTCGATGTGAGGGTTCGTTTTTCGAAAGAGTACCGTAAAGATGAGAACGACATCAGTGAACTTAAAGTTCCTACGATCAGTGGCATAAAAATTCCTTTGAAGGAGATCTGCGATATCAAGACGATTACCGGCCCTGCTTTTATTTACAGGGATAATACCAAACGTTTTATCGGGGTTAAATTTTCAGTTCGCGACAGGGATTTAGGAAGTACCATTGCCGAAGCACAGGCAAAAGTGTCCAAAATGAAACTCCCATCCGGATACACCGTTGGCTGGACAGGAGAATTCGAAAATCAGGTTCGTGCCAGTGCGCGTCTGGCACAGGTAGTTCCAATCAGTTTAATCGGGATTTTTGTGTTGCTGTTTATCCTTTTTGGAAACATCAAAGATTCATTATTGGTTTTAGCCAATGTTCCGTTTGCCATCATCGGAGGAATTATTGCTTTACATCTTACACGCATGAATTTCGGAATTTCTGCCGGAGTTGGTTTTATTGCCCTGCTTGGAATCTGTATCCAGAACGGCGTAATTCTGATATCCGAATTCCATCACAATATGAAGTCCAAACTAACCCTTGAGGAATCTATCTTTCTGGGTGTTAAAGCTAGAACAAGAGCAGTAGTAATGACGGCCCTGATGGCTTCTATAGGTTTAATGCCGGCCGCTATTTCTACAGGAATTGGTTCTGAGTCACAAAAACCACTGGCCATTGTTATTATTGGAGGTTTAATTACCGCAACCATTTTGACTCTATTAGTTTTTCCAATTATTTTCTGGGTGTTCAACCGCAAAAAAGATGTTCCTATTGAATAAAGGATTTTAAAATAAATGAGTTGGTTAAATTAATTTGGTTTGGTTTAAAAAGAAAAGCATCATTAGTCATAATGGTGCTTTTTTGATTTTACGAACTCTTAACGGCTACCTAATGTGGTGCAGCAACATTTTAAAACAAAAAAAAACGGCCTTCTGCTCAAGGAAGGCCGTTTGATTATACTAACTCAAACTCTTTTAAACTTATATTATTTTAAGTCTTTTAAAATAGCAATAGCTTCTGTAGCGTTTGATAATTGTGCATATTTTAAAGCTGTATATCCTTGCTCGTTTTTATCAGAAGGACGAGCACCGCTAGCCAATAAAAGTTTGATGATTTCAACTCTGTTATAACGGGCTGCAGTCATTAAAGGAGACATATCGCCTGATTTTTCGTTTACATTAGCTCCGTATTCAATAAATTTTTTCACTACTTCAACATCTCCTTTGCTAACAGCAACGTTCAATGGAGTTGAATCATATAAAGAGATTACAACTGGTTGGTTAACAACTGCTTTTTGATTTGAAGCCATTGCAACATTTGCAAATGTTACTAATGCTAATCCTAAATAAATAACTGAATTTTTCATAATGGTTTTGTTTTTTAAAATTGATTGATAAAATATGATTGATGATCTTAAATGCTTGTACAAATGTAAATTAAAAATCAGTATATTGTATTACAAGGTACTATGTTTTAACTAATTCTTAACGTTCTGTTAATGATTTCGAAATAATACAATCTAATTTCTAACTAATTCCTCTTAATAGACGCTGCAAAGGTAGAAATGTTACACATATTTAAATATTTTTAAAAAATAATTGACCAATATTTCTAAAATTGTAAAACCAAAACATTACTTTTTTAACTTTACTTTAAAGTTATACTCAAAAAAGGTTTCTTTTTTTAATTAAACTTAAATTTTTGGACAATAATTCATACTAAAATGATGTAAATTAATTATTTTTTGGAAAAAATAAAAAGTAAGAAAATATTTAAAATACGTGTACTGGTTTTTTATAAAGAAAAAGGAGAATAAACAATCTGTAAGTCATTATACATATAAAAACAATATCTTAAGTAACTTTTAAAATCAAAAAAATATGGGAGTTCTAAAAAAAATTCTGGTAGCATTGATATTGCTTATATCAATCGTATTAATCGCGGCTTATTTTATGCCTAAAAATTATGCTGTTGCAAGGGAAATTACAATCAACAAACCGGCTGACAGTATATTTAATTATGTCAGATATTTAAAAAACCAAAGTAAATTTAGCGTCTGGGCCAATATAGACCCGAAGATGAAATCGACTTATAAGGGAACCGACGGAAAAGTGGGAGCTATCTCAGCCTGGGAAAGCAAAGTAAAAGAAGTTGGCGTTGGCGAACAGGAAATCACAAAAATTACGGAAGGAAAACGTCTGGATTTCGATCTTCGTTTTAAAGAACCAATGAACGATACTGCCGTAGGATTTATGTCAACGGAAGCTACAGCAAGCAATCAGACTAAAGTAAAATGGGGAATTGAGGGGGTGATACCCTATCCGATGAATATCATGTTGCCCATGATGAACATGGATAAAATGATTGGAAACGATCTTCAAAAAGGACTCGAAAATCTCAAAGCAAAAATGGAGGACTAATTTAATCTTATAAAAAAAGCGCAATTCAGTTTAAATTGCGCTTTTGTTGTTACCCCAACTAATACCGAAGTTTATACTTTTATTTTAGCCCTTTCAAAATAGCGATACATTCCGTTGATTTTGAATACTCTGCATACTTTAAAGCGGTAAGCCCTTTGTCATTCTCTATCGAAGGTTTAGCGCCGCTTTCCAGCAAAATTTTAACGATTTCCGGATTGTTGTAGCGTGCAGCAAGCATCAGAGGTGACATGTCCCTTACAATTTTATTTACATCTGCACCGTACTCAATGCATTTTTTAACGCCTTCAATATCGCCTTTGCTGATAGCAAAATGTAATGGTGAACCGTTGGAAACTCTTAATTCGATTTGACCTTCTACTGAAGATTTTTGACTTGAAGCCATTGCTACATTTGCAAATGCTACTAAAGCTAATCCTAAAATAATTACTGATTTTTTCATGACGATTGTTTGTTTAATGATTGATGATTATGATGATTTAAAAATAACCCCGTTTAATTAAATACCGGTTGCAATACAATAGACTACTAAAAAGCCAAAATGTTACAGAAAAATGAAAAAAAAATACAAATAAAAAAAATGCAACTCATTTTAATCTGAATTGCATTTTCTTTTTTAAATTATTAATCACCTGATTATAAATTTATTACGATAAATATGTATCAGATCTTTTTCAAATAAAGTAAAAGGGTCTTTATAAAAATTTACAAAATCAGGAACACTGACCTGACCGGGAAAGGGAGCGTAAAAATGAGTTGGACTAGTGGCGTCATTTCTCCAAACCAATACATAAGCCAATTGCAGGTTGTTTGATTTTAAAGTTTTTAATAAAGTCTGGGTCCACCAATTTACATCCGGAATTGATTCCAATCCCGTTTCGGTAAAAGCGGCCAGTTTATTTTTTTTGATTGCTAAATCTGAAATTATCGAGAGTCTTCGAATCCCGGCTTCCAAATCATATTTCCCGTCCCTGCCAAAATCACCATAATCATCCATACCGAACATATCGACAAAATCATCACCTGGATAACGTTCTAAATATTCTGTTTCCGAATTGAATCTGGTGTCCGGAGAAAAAGCGTAAATAAAATTATGCACCTCTAAAGTGTCTCTTAAATAAGCGACTGTAAATTGCCAGACCGCGATAAAATCTTCCCTTGAAGTGTATTTTTTTCCCCACCAGAACCAATCTCCGTCAAATTCATGAAAGGGTCTGAAAATCATTGGAGCCAATGTTCCGTCTTTTCCTTTAACAGAATGTGCAAAATCAGCAATAGTCTTTAAAATCGTTTTGTATTCTTCGTGGTACGATCCACCGGGTTTAATCAATGCCATAGCAGCCACCGAAGAAGAGTCTTTCCAGTAAAAACCCTGATTGGAAACGGGATTCCTGAAATGCCAGGAAACGGTTGTAATTCCGCCACGTTCGTAAGTTGCGATTACATTCTTTTTCAGAAGGGCAGCGGTTTTTTCAATTTCTTCTTTCGAATGGCCGGAAAATCCGCTAAAATCAATGCCAACAACAGCCGGATGAGAACCCGTCACGGACTTCACATCCGATCTGTCTGCTTCATTTGACCATCCATGACCGTATTCCAGTGCATGCTGATGTCCGAAAAGAATATGCTTCTTTGAAATTAGTCTGAGATTCCTGTACAAAGCCTTTGTTTCCTTAGTGGCTTGCATATCAAGCTGTGCAAAAAGAAAATGCCCTGCTATCATACATAGAAATAGCAAGACATTTTTTTTATTGGGTATATATTTCATGGTTTAAATAGTTAGTTTAAACCCGAAAATTACGCTTTAGTCGAAAGGTAATCTAATACGTTTTTATCAATACGTTGATCAATATTGGCAATATCGGCTTTAACGAATTTTTCTCCCAGAATATTTTCATACAATTCAATATATCTTTCTGAAACCGATTCGATGTAAGCATCTGTCATCTCCGGAATTTGCTGTCCGTCCTGTCCCTGAAAACCATTTTCGATCAACCAGCGGCGTACAAACTCTTTTGATAATTGCTTTTGCTCCTCCCCTTTTTCCTGTCTTTCCTGATATCCGTCAGCATAAAAATAACGGGAAGAATCCGGCGTATGAATTTCATCAATTAAAACAATAACACCATCTTTTGTTTTTCCAAATTCGTATTTGGTATCTACCAAAATCAAACCGCGATCAGCAGCGATTTCAGTTCCTCTTTGAAATAAATCTCGTGTAAATTTTTCTAAAACAATATAATCTTCTTCCGAAACAATTCCTTTTGCTAAAATAGCTTCACGGGAAATGTCTTCGTCATGAGAACCGTTATCCGCTTTTGTAGTTGGCGTAATAATCGGTTCCGGAAATTTATCATTTTCCTTTAAACCTTCAGGCATTGTTACCCCGCAGATTTGTCTTCTTCCGGCAGCATACTCACGGGCAGCATGACCTGAAAGGTAGCCACGAATAACCATTTCAACTTTAAAAGGCTCACATAAATGCCCTACAGCCACATTTGGATCAGGTGTAGCAATCAACCAATTTGGCACAATATCTTCTGTCAATTCCATAAATCTTGTAGCAATCTGATTCAAAATCTGGCCTTTGTACGGAATTCCCTTTGGTAAAACTACATCAAAAGCCGACAATCTGTCGGTGGCCACCATTACCAAAAGTTCGTCATTGATGTTATAAACTTCTCTGACCTTTCCGCGGTACACTGATTTCTGATCTGGAAAATTAAAATTTGTAGTTGTGATTGTATTGCTCATTATGCTTTGTTTGTGTTGTTTTATGAATGCAAATTTAAAACTAATTAAAAGAGGAAGCAAAAAAAGTATTCAGTTTTCAGTTTTCAGTGTTCAGTCGTAGTTGTTAGTATCAGTTTGCACATTGTGACTGTAAACTGAGACTGCGACTGAAAACTGAATACTGAGACTGCGACTGAAAACTTATTTCAAAAGTGTCGAATTAAACAAATTCAAAATCCTGCTGTATTCGTCAATCCAGGAATATGTTTCTTTGAAGCCATGTGATTCTACCGGAAAAGAAGCAAGTGTCCAGTTTTTTTTCTGTAATTCAATAAAACGTTGTGATAAACGCACAATGTCTTTGTATTCTACATTATCGTCAACCATTCCGTGTAACATTACTAAGTTGCCTTTCAAATTATCTGCATAATAAATTGGTGAACTTTTTTTGTAGGCTTCCGGATCAGTTTCCGGAAAATTCAAAATATTTCCGGTGTAGCCGTGATTGTAATGTGCCCAATCGGTAACAGATCGCAAGGCTGCACCTGAGGCAAATTCTCCCGGAGTGGTAAGCATTCCCATCAAAGTAATAAAACCTCCGTAAGAGCCTCCGTAAATCCCTACTCTGTTAGGATCGATACCCAAATTGTTAACTAAATATTTTTTACCATCCAGATGATCAGACAGGTCTTTTCCACCCATAAAACGATAAATTCCGGTTCTGAAATCACGTCCGTAACCGTCACTTCCTCTGTAATCAATATCCAAAACGGTATAACCTAAATCGGTTAACAAATTATGAAACATATATTCCCTGTAATAATTACTCCAATAATTATGTGCATTTTGCAGATAACCGGCTCCGTGTACAAAAATGATTGCTGCTTTATTGGCATTTTCTGTTTTTGGCGTGTACAATCTTGCATTTACAGGAGTTCCGTCTTCTGCCTTGAAGGTAATAACCTGAGGTTCTCTCCATTGGTATTTTTTAAAACTTTCTGATGGTGAAGATGAAATTTGCTGTAATACCGTATTCTTTTTATTCTCGGCAATATAAAAATCCCAAGGCTTATTTTTATAGGAATAGCGTACCAGAAGTGTTTTTTCGTCCGGAGACACTACTACTTCATGAGCCCCGTCTTTCGTTAAAATGGCTTGCAGAATACCGTCTGCAGTATTTAATTTATAAAAATTCCTGTTTCCGGGATGTGTGGTATTTGTCGTTAAATAGAATGTTTTTTTATCTTTCGATAACGTCAGATCACGAACTTCCCAATTTCCTTTTGTAAGCTGATTTTTTACGTTCGACTTTAAATTGTACGTATATAAATGTGAATACCCTGTTGCTTCTGACTGAAAATAGAGGGTTTCATTGTCTGCCAAAAAACCAAGGTTACCCGGTTCAAAAGCGTACGATGGAATTCCCGGTCCGCCAATCCAGGCTTCGTCGTGCTGATGCTCGATTTCTGTGAAAGAACCGTTCTCCAGGTTCAGGCTTACAATCCATCGGTCTTTATTGTCCTGACTTCTGATTTCTGTAATGGCAAATGATCCGTCTTCGTTATAAACAGGAGACAACGCAACAATTAGCTTGTCTTCTTTTTCTTTGTTTTTTAAATTATCATACGTTTTATAATATTCCGGAACATCCTGAATATGGCTCAATTTTGAAAAATTGACAAAATAAACAGAATCTTTAGCCACCGAATAAATTCCAAATTGTGTTTTTACCAGATTAGCGGTCGATACTTTTTCTTTGGTGTCAGGAGTCTGATTATAGCCATCATCAGTGATAAAAACTTCCATTTTTTCCTGTTTGACTTCAACGTTCTGAATTAAACTGAACGTAGCATAATTCCCTTTCGGACTCGCTTTAAGACCAGTTAAATTATCTTTTCCGTAAAAGTATTCTTTGGCAAAATCTGACTTAACTGCTTTGCTTTTAGCTAAATTCCATTGTTTTTTGGCTTCTTTATCTCTTATAAACTGAAATAATTCCTTTTGCTGATTTTTCAGAAAGCTATCTTTATCCGGCGTTTTTTCTTTTTTAGCTCCTTTACTAAAATTAGTAATTTGCAGTACTGTACCTTCCTTACTATCGTATTTAAAGATATTTTCGTTTTGTTCAAAAAATACAATTCCAGCTTCATTTCCCAATGTAAGGTTAGAAATCGGGTTGTTTTGCTGGTATAACTTTTTTACTGATTTTGAGCTAATGGTATAGGAATACAATCCTCCTTTATCTGTATAATAAGCAATATCTGATCCTGGCTTTCTTTTAAAATCCAATTTAGAAAAAACAGCCTCTTTTGGTTCAACGAGTACAGGATTCGAAAAGCCTTTTTGCCATGCATACGTACTGGGACCCAGTTCATCTTTAGGGTT
Organism: Flavobacterium sp. LC2016-23; assembly: GCF_009674775.1. Taxonomy (GTDB): domain Bacteria; phylum Bacteroidota; class Bacteroidia; order Flavobacteriales; family Flavobacteriaceae; genus Flavobacterium. The sequence goes on from NZ_WKKE01000028.1 coordinate 16,679, forward strand.
CCATTCAAAATAAACTTTTTTGCCATCCAGGGACCATCTTCCGTTTGTTGGCTGATTACCAATAAAAGACTCTCCTTTCATGATCTCTTCTAACTTTAAAGTCTGACTGTTACCTGTTATGGAAAAAATCAAAAAAGCGAGGATAAAGGTATTTTTAATCATAATTGTGTTTGTTTAGTAAAGCAAAAATACACTTTGAAAAGTATTAAAAAAATGTTTTTAGCCATTGCTTCCCAATTCACTTGAATTAAATCAATAAAAATAAGGCTGCTCAAAATTTAAAGCTCCTTAAAAAAAAAGCAATTGCAGTTTTCTTTCTGCTGTAATTTAAAAAACTGCTAATAATTGATAGACAATTCATTAGCAGTTTATAAAATAAAACCATCAGTCTGGTTTCTCTATTATTTAAAATTAGCTTATTGCAAATTCCTTATCGAGAATTCTTGACGCAATATATCTGGCTACACCATCTTCAGCATTCGTTTTAATGACTTCTAAATTCGGTAACGTTTCTTTTAACAAAGCCGGCGCATTTCCCATGATCAGGCCTTTACCGGTTGCAGATAACATCTGAACATCATTAAAACCGTCTCCAAATGAAACTGCCTGATCCATTGTAAAACCTTCCTTTTCTAAAACCGTAGCAATCGCCACAGCTTTATCAACAGATTTGTCCATAAATTCCAGGCAGGTTGGCAAGCTGAAAGCATGATGCAATTCACTTGAAGATTTTTCTAAAATAGCATCTTTCAGCGCAACTAATTTTTCATGATCGTCGTGGGAGAAGAATATTTTTATAGCTCCGAAATCTTCCAGCGTTTTATAATCAACCAATTCCGGAAGGTATTTCATATCTGCCTGAAAACTATTTAGTTTTTCATTTAATTTATTCGTCTGCCAAACATTTTCCTTGAATAAAACAACGGTAATTTCAGGGTCTATCTCTACATTTAAAGCTGCCTTCACTACATCACTATTCAGGTTGAAGGAAAAAAGTGCTTCTTTTTCGGGTGAATGGATTCGTGCTCCGTTTGAACTTACTAAATAAACCGGAACATTAAGCGTTTCTATAATCGCCATCGCATCCAGATGATGACGGCCTGTAGCAACAACTATAAGGTAATTTTGATTGTGAAGTTCCTGAAAAATGGATTTGGTGTAATCGGATATTCTGTGTTGAGGGTTGAGTAAAGTGCCGTCAAGGTCACTCACAACAACTTTTATATTTCTTAATTTCGTCATATTAAAGATCAGATATTTATGATTTGCAAATTTAAGGTTTTGAGACCAGCTGAGCAAAGATTAGAAGTCCTGAAAGCCTAAAATGACGCAAGTTTATTATATATTTAACTATTTCTTCAAAAAGTAAATTATTGCTAATTTATACTTTAATAATTCCTGATTTATATAAATTTAAAGCCTTCTGTAAAATAGTTTCAATCTTCTCTAAAGGCAAATCCTGTGTATAATCAAGCATCATGATTTTCATTCTCGAACGATCTTCCTGAATTAAAAAAGGTTCGTCAAAATGTTTTCCTTCTACAATTCCGATATAAGGCTGCCTGTTTTTTTTATGAATCCACAAATAGCAGAACATTTTTCCTTTATAACAAAAAAAAGGCATTCCGTATTTTAAAACGTTGGTAATTTCTTTGTCCTGACGAAGGATAATTTCTTTCAAAGCAAGCAATACCTCTTTAAAAGACTGTTCCTGCTTTTCATAAAAATCATCTGTTTCTTTCATTGTAAAAGCTTTAGATTTTAAACCAAAAAATATTCGTTTTACGCATTTCTAAAAAAGAATGAGTAAAACGAATATCAGTAAACATCAGAACACATTTCACGATTTACATCTGACATTTAATAAGAAAACCAATTTAATCGTGATTTTCTATTTGTTTATAAGCATCAATTACCTTTTTCACCAATCTGTGACGTACGATATCTTTATCATCGAGATAAATAATTCCGATTCCGTCAACGTCTTTCAGAACCAGAATTGCTTCTTTAAGACCAGAAATAGTTCTTCGCGGCAAATCGACCTGTCCCGGATCACCCGTAATCATAAACTTGGCATTTTTTCCCATACGGGTCAAAAACATTTTCATTTGCGAGTGGGTGGTATTTTGCGCTTCATCGAGAATTACAAAGGCATTATCAAGTGTACGTCCGCGCATAAACGCCAGTGGTGCAATCTGAATAATTCCTTTTAAAATGTAATCTTCGAGTTTTTCGTTCGGAAGCATATCGCGTAATGCATCATAAAGCGGCTGCATGTAAGGATCCAGTTTTTCTTTCATGTCACCGGGCAAAAAACCAAGATTTTCTCCTGCTTCTACTGCCGGCCTGGTTAATATGATCCTTTTTACTTCTTTGTCTTTAAGTGCTTTAACAGCCATTGCAACACCTGTGTACGTTTTTCCCGTTCCTGCCGGACCTACTGCAAATACCATATCATTTTTTTTGATAGTATCTACCAGCAGCTGCTGATTGGGTGTCATTGCTTTTATGATTTTACCCCCAACGCCATGAACCAGTATTTTGTCATGATCATATGATCTTTTTTCATCCTGACCATCACTCATGATTACGCGTTCAATTACATTGTCGTCAATGTTGTTGTATCGGGTAAAATGCAACATTAATCTTTGAAATCTTTTTTCGAATTCATCTAAAACTTCTTTTTCGCCAAATGCTTTCAAAGTCGTTCCTCTCGCTACTATTTTAAGCTTTGGATAGTACTTTTTAATGATTTCCAGATGGCTGTCCTGAGCGCCCCAAAATTCTTTTGGCGCAATGTCTATTAGCTCGATTATTCTTTCGTTCAAATGAGATAGTTTTAAATTAAATTAAATCTTTTTTTTAAAATCAATTGGCTGTCGGGTAATTATATCGTAAAATGCAAATTGTCTTTTGTTTCTTGCATTTATGACTTTACTATTCTTAGCTTTGCATTTCTCAAATTTAATAAAAATTAGATTTAAAAACTACCAATAGTTATAAACAAAATGATGTCAATAATTACCCTTACTACCGATTACGGCTTAAAAGACCACTTTGTTGGTTCGCTAAAGGGTAAAATATTATCAGAGTTTGCCGAAGCTGTAATTATTGATATTTCACACGACGTTGACCCATTTAACACTGCTGAAGCAAGTTACCTTATCGGAGCGTCTTATTTAAGCTTCCCAAAAGGAACCGTACACCTAATTGGAGTCGATATTGAACGCAATAAAGAAAACCAGCATATTGCTATGCAATGGAACGATCACTACTTTATTTGTGCCGATAACGGGATCTTAAGCATGCTGACACAGAAAATCGTACCACAGAAAATAGTTGCCATCAATATTCACGATCGTTTTCCCGCAGAATCCAGTGATTTGGACATTTTTATACAGGTTGCCTGCCACATTGCAAAGGGCGGATTACTGAATGTAATTGGAAAAGAAATTCCGTCTGTCAAGGAAGTGACCGAATTACAGGCTGTTCTTTCCAACGATGGGAATTCCCTGAAAGGATATGTCATTTATATTGATCATTTTGGAAACGTCGTAACCAATATTTCCAAACAGCAATTTTTAGAAGTGGCAAAAGGCCGTAAATACGAGATTGTGATGAAACCGAAAAGTATCAAAACAATTCTCCCAAATTATTCGGCTATCGCCACCTCTGAAAAATATCCGATCAAAACATATGAAGGGGAAAAACTGGCCATCTTTAACGAAGCGGGGTTTCTGGAAATCGCTATTTTCAGAAGTAATCCTTCTAAAGTCGGTTCTGCCAATAGTTTGCTGGGATTGAATTACAGAGATGTGATTACGGTTCAGTTCTCGTAGGGAAATTTTAGATTAAAAAATGCCGGAAATCTGGAATTTGGAATTTCATTATTGGATTTTAATTTTTTTACTAAAAAGAACAATCAATTTTGGTATTTTTGCGCACCTGTAAAATCTTTAGAAATTAAAAATCTAAAATCAGCAATCTAAAATCTAAAATTATAAAGATGTTTGTCCGAATTGTAAAAATGAGCTTTCACGAAGACCGGATTCCTGATTTTCTGGAAAATTTTGAAACCGTTAAAGACAAAATACGAAAGGCGGATGGAAATCGTTTTTTAGAATTGTATCAGGACAAAAATGACAAATGCATCTTTTTTACTTATAGTTACTGGGAAACAGAAGCAGATTTAGAAAATTACAGGCAGTCGGAACTTTTTAATTCCGTCTGGAGTTTTACCAAAACATTATTCAACGCAAAACCGGAAGCCTGGAGCGTGGATAAGCTGGTGAGCCTGGAGTAGTTGGCAGTCGCAGTTTTCAGTCTCAGTTGCAAACATGAAACATGAAACATGAAACATGAAACATGAAACAATTAAACAAATCAACGATTAAACAAATAAAAACGAATAAACGTTATACATGAAATCAATCATTTTACGGGAAATAAAATCCTTTTTTGGTTCTCCTATTGGCTATCTGGTCATTGCTGTGTTCTTAATCAGCAACGGACTGTTTTTATGGGTTTTTAAATTAGATTATAATATACTGGATACAGGTTATGCAGATTTGACACCATTTTTCACCTTAGCGCCCTGGATTCTGATTTTCCTGATCCCCGCTGTTACTATGAGAAGTTTCTCTGATGAAAAAAAACAGGGAACTTTAGAATTACTTTTAACCAAACCTTTATCGATATGGGAAATTGTAAACGGAAAGTTTTTAGGTTGTCTGTTCTTAATCGTACTGGCAATTGTTCCCACTTTTATTTATGTAAAAGTGATTTCGAATTTGGGTTTCCCGGAAGGCAATATTGATATGGGAAGCACCATTGGGTCTTATTTTGGATTGTTGTTCTTAATTGCTTCTTATTCAGCAATCGGAATCTTTACTTCTACCCTATCCGAAAATCAGATTGTGGCTTTTATTATTGCTGTTTTTCTGTGTTTTTTCTTTTATTTTGGATTTGAAGGCCTAGCCTCCTTACTACCCGGCTTTTCAGGAATCATTTCAGCATTTGGAATGCAGGAGCACTTTAAAAGTATGAGCAGGGGTGTAATTGACACGCGCGATGTTATTTATTTTTTAAGCATCACCGTTTTGTTCCTGTCTTTTACTGTTTATAAATTAAAATCTTTTAAAGCCTAATGAAAGCATCAACGCAACAAAATATCAGAATATTAGGTATTACAGTTTTCGTTTTAATTGTTTTAAATGTATTGGGAAGTTTATATTTCCATCGTTTTGATTTAACAAAGGACAAACGATATACTTTATCCGAAACTTCGTTAAACATCATAAAACAAGTCAAAAACCCGTTATCCATAAAAATCTATATGCAGGGCGATCTTCCTGCTGATTTCAGACGTCTGCAACAGGAAACCAGACAATTATTAGAAGAATTTCAGGCTTACAACAACAATATTGTTTTTGAATTCGTAAATCCAATGGAGAATGAAGAAGAAAGCATGAGTGTTGTAAAATCATTGTTCCAAAAAGGTCTTACACCTATAAATATAACGGTTGACGACAAAGGAAAACAATCCCAGGCAATGGTTTTTCCATGGGCAATTGCGGTGTATAACAATAAAGAAGTAAATATTCCTTTGTTGAAAAACAGAATGGGTGCTTCGACTACACAGAAAGTAATTGGGTCTATTCAGCACCTGGAATATTCGATTGCCGATGCCATCAATAAAATCACCAAAGACAAACAGAAAAAGGTTGCGATTATAAAAGGAAATGGTGAAATAAACGAAATTCATATCGCCAAAATGCTGATGCAGATTCGCGAAAGCTATTATATCGGGCCTTTTACGCTGGACTCCGTTGCCAAAAACCCGACAGGAAGTTTAGAAGCTTTACAAAAATACGATTTAGCCATCATTTCTAAACCAACCGAAACTTTTTCTGATGAAGAAAAGCAGGTGCTGGATCAGTTTATCATGAATGGCGGAAAAACACTCTGGCTCATCGATCAGGTGGCAGCCGATATGGACAGTTTATACAATCAGTCCGGCGCTACGCTGGCCTATCCGAGAGATTTAAACCTGAACGATATGTTTTTCAAATACGGATTCAGAATCAATCCTGATTTGGTAAAAGACGAAAACGGAAGCCCTATAAAACTGGCCACCGGAGAACAGGGAAGCGCTACACAATATCAGGATTTTTTATGGAAATTCGCACCACTGGTATATCCCGGCAGTCAGCACCCTATTGTTAAAAATTTAGGCGGAATTAAATTTGATTTTGCGAGTCCGATTGATACTTTGAAAAACGGAATTAAAAAAACGGTTTTACTACAATCCTCGCAATATTCCAAATTCATTGGAACGCCGGCCGAAATCAGCTTAAATATTGTTTCCGAAAAAACTACCCCTCAGGATTATGCAGGTAAAGGAAATTTACCGCTTTCAGTTTTGCTGGAAGGTTCTTTTCATTCTGCTTTTGAAAATCGTATTTTGCCTTTCAAAGAAAACAACTTTTTAGCCAAAGGAAAACCAACCAAAATGATTGTGATTTCCGATGGTGATCTGGCAAGGAATCAATTGGATAAAAACAGGATGCCGGTAGAATTGGGGTACGATCAGCGCACAGGAAATCTCTATGACAACAAAGATTTTATGATGAATTGTATCAATTATTTACTGGATGATACCGGACTTATTAACATTAGAAGCAAAGATCTTGACTTACCATTACTGGATAAGGAAAAAGTTTATGAAAATTACAGCCTTACGCAATTCATAACTATCGGGCTTCCAATTCTTATTTTATTGGTTTTCGGACTTGCATTTACCTACTTCCGCAAAAGGAAATACAGTAAATAGATGTTAATAAAAAAATTACGAAACTACGATTGTTTACGATATATTTGTAAAATCTATCTTAGTTTTTAAAAGAACTAAAGTATTTTCAAAAAAATAAAACAAAACAGATGAAATTTATAGTATCGAGTTCGTACTTATTAAAACAATTACAAGTTTTAGGTAGTGTAATCAACAGTAATAATACGTTGCCTATTTTAGACAACTTCCTATTTGAACTGGACAATAATGAGTTAACAGTTTCTTCTTCAGACCTTGAAACTACAATGTCAGCTACCTTATCTATCGATTCTACAAGCAAAGGAAGCGTAGCTGTACCTGCAAAACTTTTGCTTGAAATTTTAAAAACATTCCCGGAACAGCCTTTAACTTTTACCGTTGAAGACAACAATACGGTTGAGATTAGTTCCAACTCAGGAAAGTATGCTTTGGCCTATGCTGCAGGAGAAGAATTTCCTAAAGCAGTAAACCTGGAAGACCCATCTGTAACTTTAGTTCCTGCCGAAGTTTTAGCGACTGCGGTAAGCAAGACTATTTTTGCTGCCGGAAATGATGATCTGCGTCCTGTAATGTCAGGTGTTTTCTTTCAGTTCTCACCTGAAGGATTAATTTTTGTAGCTACTGATGCTCACAAATTGGTTAAATACGCCCGTACAGATGTAAAAGCATCTCAGGTTGCTGATTTCATCATGCCAAAGAAACCTTTGAATATCTTAAAAAGTATTTTAGGAAGTTCAGATGCTGAAGTAAAAATAGAATATAATGATTCAAATGCGACGTTCTCGTTTGATAATTATATTTTAATGTGTCGTCTTATTGATGGAAAATACCCAAATTATGAAGCGGTAATTCCAAAAGAAAATCCAAATAAATTAATGATCGATCGTTCTTTGTTTTTAAGTTCTGTTCGTCGTGTGGCCATTTTCTCTAACAAAACAACACACCAGATTCGTTTAAAAATCGCAGGAGCTGAACTGAATGTTTCTGCTGAAGATATTGACTACTCCAACAAGGCAGAAGAAAGACTGACTTGTGATTATCAGGGAGATGACTTACAAATTGGCTTTAATTCCCGTTTCTTAACTGAAATGCTTACCAATTTACAATCGGATATGATTATGCTGGAAATGTCATTACCAAACAGAGCTGGTATTTTAACACCGGTGGATGGTTTGGAAGAAGGAGAAACGGTTACCATGCTGGTAATGCCTGTTATGTTAAATAGTTAACATCAAAACTTCTTTTTGTTACAGGGATCTTTTTTAGTTTCGAATTAAAGACATATCATTGTAAAAAAAAATATCGCTATTAACCAACCATTTTTTATACCTAGAAACCGCAATTCTTTTTTTAAGATTTGCGGTTTTTTATTTGGGGGGTGTTTTTTGTTTCAGGTTTCAAGTTTCAGGTTGAAATGCGCTTAGGTTTATTTGTGTTTTTACCGCAAAGTTCGCAAAGTTTTTTTTGTTTAGGACTGCAAGGCTAAGAACGCAAAGCTTTGCGTTCTTAGCCGCAAACACAAACCTGAAAAAACTTTGCGAACTTTGCGGTTAATAATATCACCAGTAGCAACCTGAAACGTGAAACAAATAAAAACCTGAAACCTGAAACATTTTTTTTTAACTTAGCTATATGAAAATAGAAATTTGGTCGGACATCATGTGTTCGCTTTGTTATATCGGAAAAAGACAACTGGAAACAGCTTTAGCTGAATTTCCGGATTGATGAATCTAATGAAATATGAGAATTAAAGAAATAGGTGATTTTTTGATTGGTAATGGTTTTCAATCAAATGGCAAAAGTGATTTTTTCAAAGAAAACGATGAGTTTACAAAATGTGTCAATATTCAAAGGAAAAGTTCTGCAAATGTTTTCTTTATAAATTAAGGCGTCGATCCTGTTTTTAAAAGGTATGATGATAAGGATTCGCCTCGAAAGGAAATTGATTGTTACATACGTCATCGAATAAGTTCGGACAATGAATTTGATGTTTTTCCCTTAAATACTGACGATGATGTTGATATTACAATTAATAGAATAAAGTACGAGGCATTGCCATTCTTTGATTTTTTCAGCACTCTTAATAAGGTTTTTAGCTCTATCACAGTAAAGGATCTTGACGAAGGAGCTATCCCGCAACAGCTACAATCTGTGGCTCGTGCCAGATTGGCATTAATGTGCATGAGATATTTCACTGCTACTAAAAATGTTGCTCAGGCCTATGAATTTGCAAAATATGGTCTTTCTGTAGCTGGCATGGCTAGTGGCTTAAAAAAAGAATTTACTAGCATGATAAAAGAAATTGAGTATACCCCACAGGTTTAAAACCTATCGGGTTAATTATTCAGAAAAAACCTGAAACCTGAAACCTGAAACCTGAAACATTTTTTTTAACTTCGCTATATGAAAATAGAAATTTGGTCGGACATCATGTGTCCGTTTTGTTATATCGGAAAAAGACAACTGGAAACAGCTTTAGCTGAATTTCCAAATGAAGAATTTGAAATTGAATGGAAAAGCTTCCAACTAGACCCCACTATTTCACCCGAGCCCGGCAAAGATGTTTATACGTATCTGGCGGAACGAAAAGGTATGTCTGTAGAACAATCCAAAGAAATACATAAAGGTGTCGCAGAACGCGCAAAAAGCGTTGGTTTGGATTATCATTTTGATAAAGCTGTTATCTCTAATTCATTTACCGCACATCGTATTATCCAGTTAGCTAAAACTAAAAAATTAGGCGGCGAGATGGAAGAGATTTTCTTTAAGGCTTATTTCACCGATGGAAAAGATTTGAATGATGGTCCAACTTTACTGGAATTGGCTGAAAAAGCAGGACTGGACAAAGCTGAAACCTTAAAAGTCCTAGAAAATGAAAATCTGTTTCTAAGCGACGTTCACACCGATATCATGGAAGCACAGCAATTTGGAGTACAAGGTGTTCCTTTCTTCGCTTTTGACCGAAAATATGCCGTTTCAGGAGCACAGCCAGTCGAGACTTTTGTAGAAACGATTAAGGAGTTGCTGAAGTGATTATTGGATTATTCGATTTTTAGATTTTTAGATTTTTAGAAACAAGATGTAAGATGCAAGATTGGGGTTTTATCTATCATTTGTAATTTAGGCTGATCAATTGATTAGAGTCTTAGAGTATTATATTCTTTGATTTTTCCCTCTACGCACCTATTAATTCTAAAATCTTGCATCTTGTTCCTAAAATCTTGCATCGTGCATCTTGCTTCTAAAATCTTGCTTCTAAAAATCTAAAAATCCAACAATCGAATGATCTAAAATCAAATCACCCCCATCTTCTGCATTAGGAAAGTGGCGCTTTTATTTTTACAAATTCCGCTGCGGAGTTTATAGTCAAAGTGCAAATCGTTATTCTGAATTTCGACTTCAAAACACTGGTTGGTTAAAGTCTCCGGATACTCGTTAGTAGTCAGGCAAACTTCGATATCGTGCGTTGCAATTGCTCCGATTGCTTTTCTGGCAATTATCTTTTTTACTACTTCAATGGTACCGTTTCGCTTATCATCAGAATTGGTACCTCTTAAAATTTCATCCAGCAAAACAAATGCGGGCTGATTTTCGAGCGCGTCCATAATTTGTTTCAAACGTTTAATTTCAGCAAAGAAATACGATTCACTATCAGCAAGTGAATCTGACAATCGCATTGAAACCAATACTGGCAATGGATGAATAGTAGCCTCTGAAGCACAGACTACAGAACCTATTCCGCCTAAAACCATATTAACACCAAGACTTCTCAAAAAAGTACTTTTACCGGACATATTCGAGCCCGTTAAAATCATAAACGACTCAGGATAAAAATGAGTATCATTCCCTACTCTGCTCAAAGGATTTAGTAAGGGATGTGCTAAATCTTTAAAACTAATTTTATATTCGGAATTTATTTCAGGGAAAACAAAATCAGTATTGTTATAAGCCAGATTTGCCAGACTGTTTAATGCTTCAAATTGTCCGATAATTGCAATCCATTTTTCAAGTTCAGCACCATAATTATCTTTCCATTTCAAAAGTGCTTTTAAAACATGAAGATTAAATAAAAATGTACCGTTGAAAACAATAGCCGTCACAAAGTTATTGATGGTATCCATTCTGGAAAACAATTCAGATAACTGCTTTAAATGTACACTAGCCGCTGCATTTCTAAAAATCAATTGTTGTTGCAGGTCAATTAGTTTTTTGGACTGAAACTTTTCTTTCTCAATTTTTTCTACCAGCAAACTGTACTGTTTAATAATTTTATCAACGTTGTCTGCTTTTGCGATTTCGGACTGAATTCTTTTGAACGATTGTCCTAAAACAATCATATTTGCGATAAAGACATAAGTAAGATACGATAACAATATTGTTTCCGAGGTTAAAAAGTAAGCCGTTAAGATTCCAAAAAACGCTATTGGAAGTAAAATTGAAAGTGCAACTAAAACTTTAGGTAAAGAATTATTTTTAAATGAATTCCAGTACATTATCGAATCATAGGAATTTTTAGAATCATTGCTGATGGTAGCCAAAGCCAGAAAGTCCTGTCTCCAGTCGATTTTGGTTTTTAATTCGTTTACAGCTTCCTGATTTTCTAAAATAGCTTCGTTTGGCAGCGTATGCAACAATTGATTCGCAAGCGTTTTTTTTCCGATAAAAGTGGCGGTCCTGTTTAAATTCTGAAATAAAGAGTGTTCTCCAAAAATATCGAGGTCATAGGCATACGGATGGTGAAAATCATTAAACTCAATACCATTTTCAAAAGGCAGTTTTTCCCTCTTTAAAAAAGCAATTTCATTTTCATTAATTTTTAAAATAGCAGTTGTAAGCTGCTTTTGAAAAGATAAGCGGGAATGCATTTTCATTAAAAAAATAAAACCAACAAAAGACAGAAAAGCAAAAGTTACATAATGCATTTCATTTGTTTTGATATAGTAAAACAGTAATAGCAAACAAAGAAAAACACTTAAAAGGCGCAAAATACTGATGCTGTTGTATCTTTTATTGATTTTTTTTAAAAGTTCTGAATACTGTGTAAGCTTATTTTGATAGAAATCCATTTTATTCATTTGATGAAATACAAATATAGGTTTTACGCAGCAAAATCAGCTTTCGATTTTTACGGAAATTAATCTTCATGCATAATCAAAACAGGCACAGTCATTTGTCTGGAAATCTTTTTGGTAAAACTCGAATCGAATATACTTTCAAAAAAAGAACGTTTATGTGTAATCATAGCCAAAACATCAATGTCTTTATAAAGTACAAAATCAAGAATTGTTTCTTTTACTTCGTCACTCGGTAAAACCAGGAACTCGACATTTTCGCCTGCAAATTCTTTTTCCCACTCTTTAACTGTACTTTCAGAAACATCAGAATCAGAGGTTCTTACATAGAGACTTTTTACTTTCGCATTCGTTTTTTTAGCGATGTTTAATACTTTTCTCAATTCTTTTTTATCTTTTTCACGATAACGGGTCGTAAACCCGATTACTTTGATTTTTTTAAATTTAGCATCAGCAGGAACGCATAAAACAGGAACGTCTACTCCTGAAATTACAGAGCTGGTATTCGATCCAAGAAAAAACTTTGTCCAGTCATAAACACCCGAAGTTCCCATAATAACAAAATCTATCTTGTCTTCTTCTACTGCATTTTTTAGATTGTATAATAAATCACCGTCCATCAGGCGGTGTTTGATCACAATATCTTCTAATTTTCGTTCCATAGCGATAGTTCTCAGCTTTGGGATTTCATCTTTGAACATCTCAAATTTCGCTAATTCAATAGAACTGTAAATGGAAGCATAATTTTCCGGAAAGAACTGACTGTCGTAAACCGGAATCTCAAAAGTGTGCAATAAAATAAGTTCAGCGTTGACAATTTTAGCAAATTCCAGAGCATGAACAAAAGCATTTGTGGCCGCTTCGGAAAAATCGGTGGGGAATAATATCTTTTTCATTTTGTTTCAGTTTTATAAGTTGTTCTCTCAAATTTAATCATTCTAAAATCAAACTAACCTGACAATTATCAGTTATTTAACATTTAATATTTTCATTCAAAAAAACGTTTCCATTGTAAAAAAGCGGGTTGTAAAAACAGCAAAGTACACCTACAGTGAGTTCGTAATTTCGAGCCTTTTTTTATACCTTTGCATCATGATAAATCAAGATTCTATAGTTGCCCTGGCGACACCTTCGGGAGCCGGCGCAATTGCCATCATTCGAATTTCAGGCGCCGATGCGATTACAATCGGAAATTCTGTTTTTAAATCTATCAAAGACAAGGATTTAACTAAGCAAAAAACACATACCTTGCATTTAGGTCATATTGTCGATGATTCCAAGACACTTGATGAAGTTTTGGTTTCTGTTTTTAAAGGTCCTAATTCCTATACGGGCGAAAATACGATAGAAATCTCCTGTCACGGATCCACATACATACAACAGCAGATTATTCAGTTATTATTAAGAAAAGGCTGCCGAATGGCTGATGCCGGAGAATTTACCCTTAGGGCTTTTCTAAACGGTAAACTCGATTTATCACAGGCAGAAGCTGTTGCCGATTTGATTTCATCAGACAATGAAGCCTCTCACCAGATTGCCATGCAGCAAATGCGTGGCGGTTTTAGTAATGAAATTGCCAAATTACGCGAAGAGCTTTTGAACTTTGCTTCCTTAATTGAACTGGAACTTGATTTTGCAGAGGAAGACGTAGAATTTGCCGACAGAAGTCAGTTTCATGAATTATTAAACCGAATTGAATTTGTCCTGAAACGTTTGATCGATTCCTTTGCTGTTGGAAATGTTATTAAAAACGGAATTCCGGTAGCTATTGTCGGAGAACCCAATGTCGGAAAATCGACTTTACTTAATGCTTTACTTAACGAAGAACGTGCTATTGTTTCTGATATTGCAGGAACTACGCGTGATACCATAGAAGATGAATTGGTCATTGGCGGAATCGGCTTCAGGTTTATTGATACAGCCGGAATTCGTGAGACAAAAGATGTTGTGGAAAGCATCGGAATTAAAAAAACCTTCGAAAAAATAGAGCAGGCACAGCTCGTCATCTATTTAATGGATAGCTTGAAGTTTCAGGTTTCAAGTGCTTCTTTTATAGTAGAAATCGAGAAAATAAAAAACAAATATCCTCTAAAAGAAATTTTGATTGTCTGCAATAAAATAGACCAGCTAACGAAAGATCAGCTGCAGGCTACACGTCAGGAACTGGAAACTTTAAACCTGAAACAAATTTTTCTAAGCGCTAAAGACAAAATAGGTGTAGAAGATTTAAAGAATCAATTACTTTCTTTTGTTAACACCGGAGCTCTTCGTAACAATGAAACAATTGTAACCAATACAAGACATTACGATTCTTTATTAAAAGCTTTGGATGAAATACAAAAAGTGAAATTTGGGCTGGAATCGAATCTTTCAAGTGACTTAATGGCTCTTGATATTCGGGAAGCTTTATATCAATTCGGACTAATTACAGGTCAGGTTTCCAATGATGAATTACTGGGGAATATTTTTGCTAATTTCTGTATCGGAAAATAGCCGGATAAAATAACAAAAAATAACTACAAGAAAACGAGTTAAAATATTGATTGTTAAAATTTTAACTCATATTTACTTGTACTTTATTTTGACATTATACTACGCTTTGAATAAATTTGTTCCTCAAAATAGAAGGTATTTTTTTTGCCAAATCATGAAATGCAGGGACATGCAGAGACACGGGAAGGTTAACCTCTATTCGGTAAATTGATTTACTATTGAAATGTGAAAGTCCATCGATATACCACCTGCATCCGCTGCATAAGTATCATTTGCGGTAGCTGAGTTCCTCCAGATGCGGCAAATTAGAACACTTGAGATATTTTTTCCAGCTCCGCTTATACCTGAATTTGATGGTGTCAAGTCACTTACAATATGACTATTCAGGACAAAAGGCCCATTTACAGTAACCGTTGTTGTTGTGACAGCAGAAAATGTTCCAGTGGTCATATTGGCCCAGGTATAATCTAAGTTCCAGACCATGTTTCCGGAAGCACTTGCTCTGGGAATCCAGTGGATATGAGGGTAAATTGTACTTCCTTCCTTCCAGTTGTGTGGCAGCTGAACCGTAAAAGACATTGCCTCTATTCCCTGATTATCACGAAAAAACCAGATTTCAGGACCTGAAATTCCCGTTAGATTTCCTAATTGTGCAGAATTACTTCCTTTGTCAATCGTAACTCTAAGATCATCTTCAACATCTGTGGAAGTATTGGATGTTGAAAATTTTGTCCAGACATTTCCATTCCAGACGTAGTAACCGGGAGTTACATTATTGGGCGTTACGCCATCGGTAGCCGTATTATAAACTATGGTACCGGCCAAAGGAGCTCCGGATGTCTGCGGATTAACTATGGGCGATGAAACAGTTATGGATGTAAGTGCTACCCGCGGAGGTAAAAAACCATTCGTAGCAGAATTAATTTCAAGAGCTGCCCGAGGAGTAGTAGTACCAATTCCTATTTGAGCAGAAGTTTCTATCGAAGCTAAGACTATCAATAGATATAACGAGAATAGTTTGTTTTTTTTCATAATAATATTTGAGTTTATAGATTATCGAAAGAGAACCTCTTAAATACATCCCCGAAAAACTTTTTTTGGACTGATTCCTAAAAATATAGACAACTATCGGTGTTTCACAAATACAGCTTATCTGTCAATACCAATAACTTAGTTAATTTGTTTTTTTCTTGAATGCCTTATATTACTTGCCTGTATTGGATATAACAATTTTGTCCGTTAGCTTTTCATTATCCACAGTTAAAAATTCTGCAATGTAAATTCCCTGACTTAATCCGCTTGTTGAAAAAACATAACTTGGAGCTGTTTCCAGATTTTTTGCTGATAGTACGACCATACCCAGCATATTATATAATTTAAAAGATTTTATGGCTAAATTATCCGGGTTTGCAGCCTTTAAACTACTGTTGGCATTGTCTTGTATAATAAAGAACTGTGTCGTAATTTCAGAATTGAGTGCAAGTGAACCCGTATTTTTAAATGTAATTTTAAATCGGTCTTTATAGAGTCCGGGGGCAACCGTTACCTGATATGCTGCATTTTTGATATCATGATACGATTGATCATGGGCATCGTACAGATAAATGGGGTGAGCACCACTAAAATTGACTACTTCGGCAATATAGAATTTGAAAGTTGCATTTGTCGTGGCTTTAATTATTAAAGGTATTCTTTTATCTTCCTCAAAATTTAGTCCCTGAATTACGTAATTGCCATTTTCCAGCCAAAATGCAACATCGTCAGGAAGTGCTTCATCCATGTTCAGGGCATCAATTCCATTGTCTATTCCATCTGTTGCTTCCGGAGAAAAAGCCAAAGCCAATTGTCTTGTAAATTGACTATTGATAATTGTATTTAATTTTATATGAGATACTTCTTCAGCAGTCTGATCTTTAAACGCTCCTCCTTTTGATTCTTTATCTTTTGATGTATGTTTTTCAAATTGTGACAGGCCGCCACCTTCCTTATAAAATATTCTGTGTGCATTCTTGAATACTGCTGTTCCGTTAGCATTGGCATTCACTACAAATCCCTGCCCGACAGGCGAGTATTTACGCTGAATTACAAGACCTGATGATAATCCTGTCGTATTTAAAGAGCCGTCTGCATTATAAGAATTAAAAGTTGCAGGTACATAAATACCATTTGAAGCTAAAGCAATCGGGGAATAAGTTCCGTAACCTCCTCTGTAATCCGTTAGATAATGAGAGTTTATAGTTTTGTCCTGTTCCCAAAAGTAAGCAATGCCAGCAGTTGCCGTATTTGAGGGATCTAAAAGAAAAGCATTTAAGTGCAGCGCTGAGGGGTATGGATTTCCGGTTAAAGTCGAATTATTGGCCCCCAGGGTTATGCTGATGTTACCATCATTCGGTTTTCCCCTAAAATCATATCGCTGGGCACTTCCGGGATTGTTTACTATTCCTGTTCCCTCAGGATCCGTAGAATCTGTTCCGCCGGTTCCTTTCATTGTAAAACCTTCTCCGGGTGCTATGAGGGAAGCCCCTCCGACAAAAGTCCACTGTGAATAATTGTTTGCATTGGTTAATTTGTAAACCCATGCCGAAGATATCGAAAGCGGATTGGCAATTCCATTATAATTACTGGCAGGCAAAATAACAGCAGGAACCGCTGTAACTAAAGTGGCCGGCCGGTTTAGCATAGTAATTCCGAAATTTTCATTTCCCGATACGGCAGATGCATTTCCTACAGGAGAACACCAGTAATTATAATCAAAATTATCAGCTGTTCCTTCCTGATAAACTGATAATTTACCAGTCCCGGTATTGCCTGATGTACTGGCAGAACCTTGCAATAGCTGCGAATTATTTCGTAAATATAAATTTGAGTTGGAATCTAAATTTACATTTTCCTGCACATACAATACTTCATTTTTTACATACATGAAAGCATTAGGACTGAAATAAATTTGAGATAGGCACTTTGTAGTAGCCAATATCAAAAAAAGGAGTACTGTTTTTTTCATAAATTAAGTTTTATAAACGATCCGCTTCTGAGAAATCTTTATTTAGTCGTAAGGCAGTTGTTCTCTCCTGAAAAAAAACGATGACAGGTTTTTGATGTTTTTTTTAAAATAAAATAACCCCCTAATAAAATACCAATTGCAAATAATACAGGAATTTTACTGTCTATTGGGACACTTGCTGGCTCGGGAGCTCCGGGCGGAGGCGGCGTAGAAGAATAAACAACGAAATTTGCAAAAATTAATACGATTACTGATAATTGTAATTTTATAGGTTTCATTGTGTTAATTTTAAAATTAAACAATATTTATAAACAAAAAAGAGCAGTCATCTTCCGCATTTCTTTTGTGCAATATGCAGGTGTAAAGAGCAATTACATCGATATTGAAACAAAATTGTAAAAATATAATTGTGGAAAAAATGATCTTAATCACTCAAAAATGTGATATAAATCATGTTAATTTCATACCTGTATTTTTAGGAAGAGTCAAGTGTGACTGTAAAATACAGAACGGGGTTCTGAGTGCAAATTTACTTTTCATAAAAGAGACCTGACTTTCATTTGTATAAAAAACCAGTAAACTGTAAACACATCTAATAAGCCGGACGGACAGGCTTGCCTAATATTTTTTTTCGACTACCTATTACCAAAGGTGAATATCTCCTTATTTTCTATTTCTTAACCATTGATTTACCGGTTCGAGCACGGTATTTACAATCGTTACTAAAAGCGTACAAATTAAAGCTTCACTAAAATAACCTGAAGCAGTAATACAGCCAATGGCTGCACTGCACCAGATGGTAGCAGCAGAATTCAATCCGTGTACATTTGGCCCTTCCCTAAAAATAACTCCGGCCCCCAGGAAACCAACTCCCATGACCACCTGAGCCGTAATTCGGGTTACATCGATATTTGTAGCAGTTGCCGAAACTTTTACAGACAATAATACAAAAGCAGCAGCTCCGGTGGCAACAAGCATATTGGTGGTCAGGCCTGTTTCTTTGTGATGCCATTGTCTCTCGAACCCAATAATTAATCCTGCTATTAATGCCGCTATCAATCGTAGTGAAAATTCTGTTGTACTCAAAACTATTTATTTTTTTAAAATGATTAAAATCCTTATTATCTCTTGATTTACAGTCAGCTTTCAGCTACTGAACCGTTCTTTTTTACTGTTTTTTTTGTAGTTTTCAATTCTTTATCTTTTTTTTCTGCCAAATAGATATTTTCAACAACCGGCATATTTTCAGGTAAAGCATTTCCGGTATCTTCAATTGCCTTGCGAGCCTTTAATCCCACCGCAAAATGAATACTATTGGCATCAACAATATCTTTTACATTATCATTCCTTAGTTTCTCTGTAGTTTGCGTGATACGATACAAATTGGCCGCCAGTTCCGTAGTATCCATATGATCCAGAATATTTTCATGAGAATCAAGATGTCTGATCTCACGGATTGCTTTTACATCAAGTCCTCCATAAAGCCCTCTGTAGCCATGGTTTTGAAAAAATGCAAAATCGGAAGGTTTTGTAATCCCCGATTTACGGGCTGCACCGGCAAGCTGAAGGTTTCTTCTGGCCAGTTCCTCTCGAAGAAAAAGTCTTCTCTCTTTTACAATTTTTATTTTTTTATGCTGCTGTAGCTGAGTTAGTTCCTGTAAACGAGTCTGTCTTGCAAAATAGGCCTGTCCCAGGGCAACGGGCTTCAAATCTGGGTCTCCATTCTGAATGGCGAGATAACAGCCGTAACGCGATAATTTAATATCTCCATTATTTCGCTGCAAATCATCTCCCACTGATTTTATCGTACTAAAATCTTTAAAATGTATCCCTGTATCCTGATCTGCATTAATACAGGCTGCCTTTGCCTTGTCTATTACCTTCAAAAACAAACTGTATTCAGGATAATCCAACAATTTAGCAAGCTCCTTAGCACTCCAATATTCACAACCTTTTTTATCGGTTTTTCGAAGTTTTTCAAAAACTGATTTATTTTTCTCTTGTGTCTTTTTCGTTTTCATATTGCTTTTTTTTCCAATTATAAAATTTCCGGCATTTGACTTTTTTAGCACAGGATTGTATTCAGATTTCCAACAGCATATACTGCTATGAGACAAATGTCACTTATTATTTAATGCTGTAAAATGATCTGCATCACATATCTCCAAGTCTGGCATTCTCAAAAAAATCTAGTACATGATTGCAGTCATTTCTAATAATGGGATGCCAGTCTATCTTTAATTCAAAATTAAAGCCCTAAAAACACACAATTTTAAAGCAGCGATAATGGAGAAATATATTTTAGATTTTAATCAAATAGGGATTAATGATAGTGACAAGGTAGGAGGCAAAAATGCTTCGCTGGGAGAAATATATAACAATCTAATTCCGCAGGGAATCAGAGTTCCAAATGGTTTTGCCATTACAACAGCTGCTTATAAAGATTTTATACATTATAATAACCTAAGTGCTCCGCTGGATGATTTAATGAAACTTTTGGATAAGGAAGATTTTAGGAACTTAAATGAAATTGGTTTAAAAGCCAGAAAGTTATTGCTTGCTGCAAAATTCCCATTGAATCTTCAAACCGCAATTTCATCTGCTTACAACGATTTATCCCGTGGCAGTGACCTGGCTGTTGCGGTAAGAAGCAGCGCCACAGCAGAAGACGTGGCCAATGCCAGTTTTGCCGGACAACACGAATCTTTTTTGAATATAAAGGGAACTATGCCGCTTATATATGCCGTTAAATGCTGTTTTGCATCACTCTACACGGACAGAGCTATCAAATACAGACTGGATAAAGGTTTTGATCACGATAGAGTGTTTCTTCCTGTAGGGATTCAGCAAATGGTTCGCTCCGATTTGGCCTGTTCGGGAATTGGATTTACACTAGAACCTGAGTCAGGATTTCGGAGCCTGATTCATATTGCAGGTACATGGGGTCTGGGTGAAACAATCGTTCAGGGGATTGTTACACCCGATGAGTTTGTTGTATTTAAGACTTCTCTTAAAAATAATAAAAGGGCCATATTGCAGAAGACTCTTGGCAAAAAAAATAAAATGCTTATTTATAATGAGAATGCAGCCGGTATCAATTCTACTGTCCTGAAAGTAACTCCCAGAAAATGGTGCGATAAATTTGTTCTACAAGATTCCGAAATTGAAAAACTGGCCAAATGGGCGCTCCTTATAGAAGATCATTATGAAAAACCGATGGATTTTGAGTGGGCTAAAGATGGCCTCAATGGAGAACTTTATATTCTTCAGGCCAGAGTATCAACTTTAATGCAGATGGTTTGATTAATGGTATTAAAAATAGAAATACTGCTTTAAAAAACGATAATATTGAACAGAAAAATGCCTCTATAGGGCAGAGCGCGATTGCACAAATGAACAGAATTCTTTCTTAAAAAAATTAAGCCTGTAAGATACTGATTATCAAAAACATTTTGCGACATTTGTTACACCACAAACCGATTGCTGTATGAAAAATCAGGCGCTTTTAAATGCAATAATTGATAATGCAATTGACGGCATCATTACAATCAGTGAAAAAGGAATTGTAGAATCGATAAACCCTTCTGCATGCAGGCTTTTTTTGTATAGTCCGGACGAAGTGATTGGCAAAAACATTTCACTTTTGATGCCCTCTCCCGACAGAGAAAAACATGATTCCTACTTAGGGAGTTACAAATCCTCTGGAATTCCGCATATTATTGGTCACGACCGGGATGTACTGGGAAGAAAAAAAGACGGAAACATTTTTCCCTTCAGACTTGGCGTAAGCGAAGTAAAATTTGAGGGAGAACGAATTTTTGCCGGCTTTATTCATGATATGACGCACCAAAAAGAAGTAGAAAACCGGTTGATGCAATATACGCAGCATTTGGAAGAACTGGTAAAAGACCGCACTGCCACTTTAAATGAAACCATTGATGCCTTAACTCAGACAAAAGAAGAAGTTAGCAGCACACTAGAAAAAGAAAAAGAACTACACAAAATTAAAAGCCGGCTATTATCCATGGCTTCCCATGAATTCAGAACACCACTCAGTACAATTCAGCTCTCCTCGTCCCTAATTCAGCGTTATGCAGAAAGCGGAAATAACACAAAGATTGAAACACACATAATCAAAATAAAAAGTGCCATAGCAAATCTTACCGGAATACTGGACGATTTCCTGCTTCTTGAAAAAGCGGAATCCAATAAAATTACACTGCAGATATCCTGTTTTGATCTACAGGATTTTTTAAAGGAAATTATTGGCGAATTAAAACTTCTTACCAAAAAAAAACAAAAAATAATCAGCTTACCCAATACTGATGTTACACTTGTAAAATTAGACAAAAATCTTCTGAAAAACTGCATTATTAATCTGGTCACCAATGCTATAAAATACTCCGGAGAAGAAACCGAAATTGAGCTTTTTACTTCTATGACTTCAAATACAATAACAATCAATGTCAAAGACAACGGTATAGGTATTCCTGAGGAAGACCATGAGCATTTATTCGAGGCTTTTTTCAGGGCGCATAACGCAGGTAATATTCCCGGAACAGGTCTCGGGCTGCATATTGTGTCCCGCTATGTATCCCTGATGAACGGCACTATATCATTTAAAAGTGCTGTTGACAAAGGAACCTTATTTACTATTGAATTACCGCGTTATGACTAAAATACTTATCATTGAAGACAATGACAATATTAGAGAAAATGTTGTCGAGATACTGGAACTTTCAGGATATGAGGTTTTTGAAGCAGACAATGGAAAAAAGGGAGTTGAAATCGCTCTTAGAATGAAACCTGATATTGTACTTTGCGACATTATGATGCCGGAACTTGACGGCTTTGGCGTATTGCACATTCTTCATAAACATCCTGAAACACGGGCAACACCCATAATTTTTTTAACCGCAAAAGCAGAAAGAGTTGATATAAGAAAAGGTATGGAACTGGGTGTTGACGATTACCTAACCAAACCCTTTGATGATTTAGAACTCTTACGGGCTATCGAGGCCAGACTCAAAAAAAGAGAACTACAACAGCTGTTTTACGGACAAACGGCAGAAAACCTCAACACTTTTATTTCTAAGGAAGATGGGCTGATTAAACTTAAAGAAATTATGCTGGAACGCAGCGCCAGAACCTATAAAAAAAATCAATACATTCATTACGAGGGCGATCATGTAACAGGAATTTATTACATCATCAGTGGAAAAGTTAAAACCGTAAAACTTACCGAAGATGGTCGTGAGCTCATTACGGGTGTTTACAAAGAAAATGATTATCTCGATATAAGTATTCTATTTTCTAATGATACTTATAACGACACCACTATTGCTCTCGAAGAAACCGTTTTAAGTTTTTTGCCGACGGAACAACTGGACAAACTTCTTTTTCTTTATCCGGATGTAGGAGCAAAATTTATTAAAATTCTTGCTAATGATATGAGAGAAAAAGAGGTTCGTCTCTTACAGATAGCTTATATGTCTGTGCGAAAAAGAATTGCCCAGGTCATTGTACATTTATTACACCAGCACAGCACTGACGGTTCTTCTATTAAGTTCAGCAGAGATGATCTTGCCGCTTTTTCAGGAACTTCCCCGGAGACCGTAAGCCGAACGTTAAGGGATTTTAAAGAAGAAGGATTAATTGAAAAAACAGCCAGCAGCATTCATGTCCTAGATTTAGAAAAACTGAGTAAAATTAAAAACTAATCTTTAATGTGATGAATATCATTTTATTAAGTGATTTTTATCATGATGTCTCCCGGTTATCTGCTCTAATTTTGATTAAACAATTCAGCAAATGTTTAATTTAAATTTGTTTTATCATGACAACACTGGCAAAAACAAAGAAAAAGGCATCTGTGCCAAGTCTTTTTCAGGATTTTTTTAATGAGGGTTTCTTTGACACTCCGCCTTTTTTCACTTTTGAAAATCAGACAGGAAGTTTTATTCCCAATGTAAATGTGATAGAAAATACTGATAATTTTGAGATTGAACTGGCTGCACCCGGACTCGAAAGCAGGGATTTTAAAGCAGAGATCAATAATGGCGTATTAAATATCAGTGCAGAAAAAGAACAAGAATTCAAAGAAGAAGATAAAAACTTCAGAAAAAGAGAATTTTGTTTCACTTCTTTCAGTCGTTCATTTGTACTTCCTGAAAACATAGCCACTGATAAAATTGATGCTACTTATAAAAATGGCGTTTTACGAGTGATGCTGCCTAAAAAAAACAGCAGCGTTAAAACACCTGTCAAACAAATTAAAATTGGCTAATACTAAAAGAACAGGCGGCTGAGGAGAGAAATTCTTCAGGTACATACCGTTTTTGTCGTATTGACAATTAAAAAAATTATCCCGTAAAACTCCCGAACCCTATGAAAGTAATAAAGCACTCCGGGCAAATTGTACCTTTCGATATAGAAAAACTAAAACTTTCTCTTCAAAAATCCGGAGCTGCACCTGACCTCATCAAGGAATCACTGGCCCAAATACAGAAGCAGATGTATGAAGGAATAACGACCAAACAGATATACAAAATGGCATTTGCTATTTTAAAAAAAGCCTCCAATGGTCATGCTGCACGTTATAACCTGCGTGCTGCCTTACAAATGCTCGGACCGGCAGGTTTTTTCTTTGAAAAATTTATTGCACAACTCTATGCTGCAGAAGATTTTAAAACCAAAACAAACTTGATACTGCCGGGAAAATGTGTGTCGCATGAAGTAGATGTAATCCTGAAAAAAGACAACATCATCTCAATGATTGAATGTAAATTTCACAGCAGCAGAGAAGCTTCTTCAGATGTAAAAGTTCCTATGTATATTCTTTCCCGTTTCAATGATCTTAAAGTAAAAAAACATACTCTTTTTTCTAATAATGAAACCATTACGTCCTGTATCATAGTAACCAACAACCGGTTTACTAAAGATGCTGAAAACTTTGCCAATTGCAGCGGAATCTCGCTTTTAAGCTGGGACTATCCGAAAAATAATAACATCAAAAATAAAATTGATAAAGGAGTACTCTACCCTATTACCTGCCTCACGACCTTATCAATGGTTGAAAAAGAGAAATTGCTGATTCTGGACCAAATACTTGTAAAAGATCTTATTACCGATCCGCAAAGTCTTTCTAAGATAGGTCTTAGTGAAAACCGGGTGAGAAATGTACTAAAAGAAGCTTCCCAAATTTGTAAACTGATCTGAAATGAAAATAAAATTTATAGGAGGTTCGGGAACTGTAACAGGCTCAAAAACACTCATAGAAAGCAATGGCATTAGAATATTGGTTGATTGCGGGCTCTTTCAGGGGCTTAAAGCTCTAAGGGAACTCAACTGGGATCCATTACCCGTATTGCCTTCTACAATAGATTATGTATTGCTTACCCACGGCCATCTGGATCATTGCGGCTGGCTGCCCAGACTGGTTGCTCAGGGATTTACAGGAAAAATATATTGTACCAGTCCAACCAAAGCGGTTGCAAAACTTGTGCTTTTAGACAGTGCAAAAATTCAGGAAGAAGAGGCCAGTAAAGCCAACAAAGAGCATTATTCTAAACATGAAAAAGCAGAGCCTCTGTATACCGTACCGCAGGCCGAAGCTGTCCTTCCGCTTTTCAAAGTCATTCAACCCAATACATCCCTGGTTGTAGCCAATGATATTGCTGCCGTTTTTTCAAATGCGGGACATATCATAGGTGCCTGCACTATTACGCTGACGCTCGAGGGCAAGACTTTGGTTTTTTCCGGCGATATCGGGCGTGATGATGATGTTTTAATGTTTCCGCCTACAAAACCTTCAGCTGCCGATTATATCTTTTTAGAAAGCACTTACGGGAATCGCCTGCATCCTGATCTCGATGTGAAAAAAGAACTCGAAACCTATATCAATAACACCATTAAACAAAACGGAACCGTAATTATTCCGGGGTTTGCCGTTGAAAGGGCACAATCGATCATGTACCTTTTGTGGCAGCTTAAAACAGAAGGCAGAATCCCCAAAGTTCCGTATATCCTTGATACGCCTATGGGTGCCAGTGTACTTGATGTTTTTCTGGAACATATGGAATGGCACAAACTCTCTGCCAGTGACTGCTATGAAATGTTCAGAATGTTCAGGATAGTTTCTGAATTTGAACAAACCACCCGCATTATCGAAGATCCACAGCCCAAAGTAATTGTAGCGGCAAGCGGCATGGTTACAGGAGGCCGTGTGTTATCTTATTTTGAAAAATATATAGGTATTGAAAAAACGACAGTGCTAATTGTGGGGTATCAGGCAGAAGGTACCCGCGGAAGAAAACTTATTGAAGGCGCACCTGAGATTAAAATTTATGGAAGATATTATACCGTAGAAGCTCAAATAGTGCAAATTGAAGGACTCTCTGCACACGGTGACCAGCAAGATTTGGTAAACTGGCTTTCTGCCCTTAAAAATCCTCCAAAATGTATTTATTTGGTTCATGGCGAAAACCTTCCGGCAGATGAGTTACGGGTTAAAATCCAGGACCGGTATGGCTTTAAATGCAGTGTTCCTTTTATGGGAAGTGAAATAGAGATTTAATTTTTGGCTCTTCTTCTTATGCTATATTTAATTCCTTCAAACCACAATACTGATACGGAACCTGTCAAAAGACACAGAACCAGCTGAAAAAATGTAATCAGCTCAAAACTAAAAAGAGAACGCAAAAAGGGTATCGTAAATAAGGCTATAGTCAAAAGTGCGGTAACAGCCGTTATGACCGGAACCAAAATGTTTTTATATCGAAGAGTAACCCACAAGGAGTAATAAAAAGACCGGTTAACAAGCGTAAGTACAACATTTGCCGTGATTAAAGTCAAAAATACCATGCTGCGTGTTATATTTTCTTCCAATTTATTATATACGGACCACTGATAGACAAACAACAAGCCGAGGGTTATTGCAATTCCCTGAAGAATACTTATTGTCAGTTCCCCTGCATTAAAAAATGTTGAAGTTAGCGGCCTTGGTCCCCGCTGCATTGTATTTGCTTCTGCAGGTTCATTTTCATAAATTATAGAGCAGGTTGGTCCCATAATAAGTTCAAGCAGAATAACATGAAGCGGACTGAATATATTGGGATAGAGCCATCCTAAAGCAAGCGGCAGGAAAACAATCAGAATGATGGGAATGTGGATGGATATAATATACTGAATCGCCTTTTTTAGGTTCGCATAAATTTTCCTTCCCATGGCGACAGCATCAACCATTTTAGAAAGATCATCTTCTACAAGAATAAGCGAAGCTGCATCTTTTGCTATCGAAGTCCCCTTATTCCCCATCGCAATACCTATGTGTGCTGCCTTGAGCGAAGGCCCGTCATTTACACCGTCTCCGGTCATGGCTACAATTTGTCCGTTTGCTTTCAAAGCATTTACAATTCGTAATTTCGCATCGGGGAACATTCGGCTAAATACATTAATATGCATTACTTTAGTTTGCAGTTCAGCATCGCTTAACTTCATGAGTTCATCTCCGGTAATGGATTTTTCAGAGCCCTCAAAACCAATTTCCTGAGCAATGGCATTTGTGGTTCGGGCATTATCACCCGTAATAATCTTTACGCCTATTCCTGCAGTATAAAATGATTTTAAAACCTCGGTAATATTTTCTTTAGGAGGATCATAAAAAGCGACTAAACCTTTAAATGTAAATGGAATTTCCTGCTGTTTTTCGGGATAACTATCGCCCTGAAGGCTACCCCCGGCAACACCAAGCACCCTGTAACCGTTGCCTGCTAATTTATTCATGGCGTCTGTTACTATTTCTTTTTCCTGAGCTGAAAGACGGCAAACTTCCAGAATAGCCTCCGGCGCTCCTTTTGCAGCAATAATACGATGGCCTCCTGTATCTTCAAATACATGGGTCATCATGGGAGGTTTGCCGGACAAAGGATATTCATGGACCATTTTAAAAAAGACAGTCAGGTCCTTATTCGTAAATTTTTTATAAGTCGTATGAAGTGCCATTTCCATAGGATCAAAAGCAATTGGCTCGCTTGCCCACATTGCGGTTGTAAGCAGTTCTTCCGTTTCTTTTGATTCTTTGAAAGTGTCTGCCGCTGCTTCTAAGCCCGAAGGCAGGTAAAGTCTTGCCAGTTTCATTTTGTTCTGTGTGATGGTTCCGGTTTTATCGGTGCAAATCACCGTCGCACTGCCTAATGTTTCTACTGTTTTCATTTGTTTCACTACAATCCCCATCTTCATGAGCCTGCGGGCTCCCAATGCCATAAATGTGGTAAAGGCTACCGGAATTTCTTCGGGCAAAATACTCATGGCCAGCGTAAGAGCCATTAAAAGACTTTCCAGGACATTCCCTACTCTTGAATAGTTGATTCCCCAAACCAGAATAAACACTAATGCTCCCGAAAAAACCATTTTCTTTATAAAATTACCAATCTGGAGTTCTAACGGGGTTTTCTCCTCTGCAATAGCTTCAAGACTGCTGCCTATTTTACCCAGTCGTGTTTCGTTTCCAATGGCAGTAATTTTAACTATAGCCAGGCCGCTCACAACGGTAGTTCCGGAAAAAACAACAGGATTTTCATTGTCCTTGTCCTTGAAAACCGCCATTGCCTCACCGGTAAGAATCGATTCATTTACCGAGAAATCATTCGAACTCATAATAGAGCCGTCTGCCGGAACCAGACCGCCTTCTTCTATAATGACCAAATCTCCCGCCACAATGTCCTGCGTTTTGATATTTTGCTGCTGCCCGCCGCGAATCACTTTACACAAAGGCTGTGTAAATTCCTGTAATTTTGCCAGCGCATTCTGGCTCCTTTTTTCCTGATAAAGTGAAATGGCTACGATCAATAGAATCGAAACGGAAAGAAATACTGCATCGCTGTATTGCTTATTGATAAAATAGATTCCTGAAGCCACGAGCAATAAGAGAACCATTGGTTCTGCAAAAATGCTTTTTAGAAAAGCCAAAAACCTGTTTTCTTTTTTGTAATTATAGGTATTACTTCCTAAAAGCTTCCGTGAATCGATTACCTCATCAAAAGTTAATCCTGTTAATTCCTCTTCTTTTGTGTTCATAGCATCTTTTAGGTAAATAAGGTTTATAGTAATTTAAAGGTAAAAAAATAGTTTTTTGCGTAAAAACAGGCTTTAAACTGAAAAGAGAAATCATTACTCTTCTACCCGAACCGATGGAAACAGGTGAAGTCTCACTTTTAAAGCTTTCACAACCAAACAATGCTCCTTGCAGACAGAAAAAAGTTTCAAAGTCCTGTTGATCTGATTTCGTTCTGAAATAGTTACTACCGGTCTGATTACAATATCCGTAATCTCTGAAAATTCATCAGATATAAGGAAAGATGCACGTGCTGTACTCTTAAAGCTTTTAAATTTAATCCTTTTATTTTTTGCTGTCCTAAAAAATGATGTCATATAAGAACTTTCTATCGAAGCAATAAATAAATGCTCTGCTGACCATACATCGCCATTTAGTTTTTGTAAACACGAAGACGGTGCCAATTCTATTGCATTGTTAAAAACCAGGGCACTTAGCTTTGCGTTCTGATTCTCCTGCCAATTTAAATCTACCTGATATTCCTGTGAAGTCTCCATAAAATGTTTTTAGTAAAACCGTTTTTTAAATCTGGCAATAAAGTGATTTCAGCAATGGCAGATACTAAGCTAAATTAGTTTATCGCGGAGTGAAACAATATGATATGCATCACATTATGCTAAAAACATATTTCAACAGAAACTGATCTATATCATTTTTATTTTCAATGTTTTAATAGAATTTTACCATACAAATCTAAAGTTCTTTTTAACATATTTTCATCATTTTATCTAATTAATACTTATAAAAAATACTACAATACAAGAAAGCTTCATTCCAAAACTTACAATAACAAAAAATACAAAGTCATGGAAAATCAAAAACTATTTGTAGCAAATTATAAAACACTGCAACAAGCCGAAGATGCTATCATAAAACTTAAAAAAAGCGGTTATGATATTACAAAACTTTCTATAATGGGAACTGATTGTTATACAGAGCAAAGTGTACTAGGATATTTTAACATTTATGACAAAATGGAAAAATGGAGTACCGTGGGACTATTGGCTATTGGGCTTTGTGGCCTTTTATTCGGATTATTTTTCCTTTTCAACTTCAACGTAAGTCTTCCTTATTTTAAAATCCCAATTATATACGCATGTGCGGCGATACTTCTGGTAGCTTCCCTGCCTTTAATTATTATGGGATTTTCAAAAGAGAAGTCCATTACGTACAAAACAGAAGTAAAGGCTCGAAAATTTATGCTGGTGGCCCAGGAGAGTAATGCAAAAATTGAAGTAATACAAAACATATTACAAATTCATGTTCCTAAAGAAAATTCACTGGCCGAGCAACAAAACAGGATGCTTTTAGAGAGCGAAAGTTTCGAATTATAGTAAAAATTTCAAATCAGCGTAATTTAAGTACCCAACTATTTAAATAAAAACATCATGAAAACAAATGAAGAATTACAAAAAGACGTGCAAAACGCGATTAAATGGGAGCCACAGCTGCATGCAGCTGAAATTGGTGTAACTGCCAAGGAAGGTGTTATAACCCTTATGGGAACAGTTAATGCCTACTACAAAAAACTGGAGGCCGAAAATGCTGCCAAAAATGTAGATGGCGTAAAAGCAGTGGTCCAGGAAATAGAGGTCAGATATTCCAATAGCCCGAAGTCAGACGAAGATATTGCCAATGATGTACTAAAAGCCTTAAAAGATAACTGGTCTGTACCTGATGATAAAATTCAGGTAAAAGTTGAAGAGGGATGGATTACCCTTGAAGGTCAGGTGACCTGGAACTATCAAAAGGAGGCTGCAGATCAAGCAGTAATTTACCTTCCGGGTGTTAAAGGACTCACCAATCATATCATGATAAAAGCAGAAATACAAAATGAGATTGATAAAAAAAATGTTCAAAGAGCACTAGCCAGCAACTGGGCCCTGCATTCTGAAAACATTTTTATTAAGGTAGACGGAACAGAAGTTACTTTAACAGGATCGGTATCCTCTATTTATCAAAAAGATTTAGCCGAAAAGATAGTCTGGAAAACCCCCGGCATCTGGTCAGTAAATAATCAGCTTGTTGTAGAACATAAATATGCCATCTCCGAGTAATTAAAGAAGAGAGAGTTGCTCCTCCCTTCTTTTTAGCTGGAAAGCAGTAAAAGATTCGTTTTATTTTAACCAATCCTATAAATTTTAAATATTATGGAACCAAGCTGGATCATATTAACCTTTACCGGTATTATCGTATTAATTATGATGGTTTACCTTTTGACACAAAACAGAAAAGACAGAAAAGCCTACGAGAGAGATTTAAACAGACCTCTGCATCCTTACGAAGAAGAATCTGAAGTAAATGATATTGAATAACAGAATTGCCTTTATAATTTTTGATAAATAGTAAAAAATGAAAAACCTGATACTTTACATCGCATTTTTAATAAGTGCAACGCTGTTATTTATGAATCGCTATACGGATTTGTATATTAATAATTCTATAGTGCATTTTATACTTTTAGTACTAGCATCAATTACATTTATTTTTATTCTGGGACAGGCATTTGGAAAATTAAAAACAACAAAATCAAAGTTATTTACAATAGTAATAATCGGGATTGTCTGTTTTATACATTCCTTTTTAACCTGGGGCGGTGACTGGAAAACACAAACGATTCTCTACAGGAATATATCTAATGATAACAGAACAGTAGAATTCCAGATGAGAGGTGACCGTTTTTCCTTTGGCTATAAAAAACGCATTATAAACCGTCTCAAATTAGTGCCGGGATTTGACTGGACGACTGCTATTGATACCGCTGCTATAAATCACAAAGAATGGCAAAAACAAAACATTTATGTAAATGAAATGCAATTTGCTTCAAAATAATTGCCTCAGGATTTATTTATTTCAAATTCAAAAAACACAGGGCATCTGCAACACGAAAAGAACAGAAAGATGAAAAAAATACTCGTTACAACTGACTTATCTTACAACTCTAAAACAGCGGCACGCTTTGCCATACAACTTGCTTCTCAGGCTTCCTATGAACTTACATTTCTTTACATTAACACTTCATTTATTATTGACCCTTTTTCAGCCGTTACGTTTGTAGGTCTTCCTGAACCCGACACTAAACTACAAGAGCAAAGCCTTATGAAATTCGTAAAGACACTATACAGACAAACTGGTAAACAACCCGGTAAAATAAATTATATAGCCGAGAATAAATTAGACGTAAATGAAGCTATTCTTGAATGTGCACGAAAAATCAAGGCCGATTATATCTGTATGGGTACAAGAGGCGGCGGCCTGGCGAATAAATTATTAGGAAGTCATACCAATAAAATTTTACATGATTCTCCGGTTCCGGTTCTGGTTGTACCCAAATATTACAGGATGAAAAAATTAAACTCTGTGCTGTATCCTTCTGATATTGAAAATATAAATACAGAATTGCCAATGATTAAAAAGTTTGCCGCAGCATTCGACGCCCCCATTGCAGTTTATCATTATGATTATTTTACAGACGAGGACGAGATCCATAAAGAATTAAATAAAATAGCACACAAATTCAAATCAGAGAAGGTGTCCTTTTATTTTAAAAAATTAAATCCTGAAGTATCCTTATTACGTCACTTGCAGATTGATATTATAAAAACCAGGCCCTCCATCATTACAATGTTTGCCAAAGCAGACAGAAGCTGGTTTGAACAGCTTTTTCAATCCCTTAAAACCTCTGAAAAAGGCTTTGATACCAAAACTCCAATGCTCGTATTTAGAAAATAAATAATTGGCCTGAAAATCAGTTTTTCGCAGATTTCCAGGCCAATTATTATTCAATTGCTAAACAAAGTCCAATGGCAATTTTATTTTTATTTTATCGTTTGTAAACAACCAGACGTAATTAAGGCACATCAAACTCCTGGAATTCACACAAAGCAGCTTCAAGTTTGAGTTTTTCCTGCAAATAATCTAATTTAAGTGAATCTAAAGTATGAACAACTGATGAATCAAAATTTTCCGTAGTGGTTTCATAATCCTTAATATAATTCACCTTCTTTTTAAATTGATCAAGATGATACCGGGCTTCATACAGTCTTTTTTCTGCTTTATTGTTTTGCCCTTTTATTTCCATGACTTGTTCTTGCTGGTTAATAATTAATTCTGCAGATGTGATTATACTATCGGACTCTTTGTTAAGCGAAGACCACTTTCTAAGCGTTTGCTGCTCGATATTTTTGACTGCCATTACTGAATCTGAATCAGCTATATCTTCAATTAACGAACTTTTATCCTGACAGGAATATAACAATAATGTTATAACACCTAAAATACTAAATTTTGATTTCATAGTTTTTACTTTAAATTCTGATGTTTTATATTTCCGTGTTTAAATATCAAAATGCATTCTGCCAGACAGATGCAAAAGTAACCCCTTGCTTAGATGACCATCATTTTTTGGAAAAAGCAACCTCTTTACCAGAACGGATCAAAAAATAATAACGACTTAAAAACATCAATAAAGATTAAGGCCTAAATTTTGGTTTGAGACCATAATGTTTAATACTATGTTCCATGATAAAAAGTCTTGCTTCTTCGATATCATCTGTTATCATAAATAATTTTGCATCAGAATCATTTATAGTACCCTGCCGTTTCATGTGATTAATATGTTCAATCAGTGCTTTATGATATTCTGTATTGAATATAATAATCGGAAAGTTTTTAATCTTTCCGGTCTGTACAAGTGTAAGCGCTTCAAAATATTCATCCAGTGTTCCAAAACCTCCCGGCATGACCACAAAGGCAAAGGAATATTTTACTAAAAGTATCTTGCGAATAAAAAAATGTTTTGCCACTACCCAGCGGTCAAGATAAGAATTTGGCATCTGATCAACCGGAAGTTTAATATTACACCCTACAGATTTGCCGCCAACCTGCTTTGCTCCCCGGTTTGCCGCTTCCATAAGACCAGGTCCACCGCCTGTCATTATTGTAAAACCAAGTTTGGCATATTCGCCGGCCGCTTTCCTGGTAAAATCATAATAAGGATGATCTTCTTTAAAACGGGCAGATCCGAAAAAAGTAATACAAGGACCAATGGTGTATAGTTTTCTAAAGCACCTTATCAGTTCCCATAGAGTAACTATTATAAATTTCAGCTCGGTAAACCTCGATTGCGGACCTTCTAAAAACTGAATTTCAGACTTATCCATTTGAGTTTTTGCGCTATCAGAATTTAACATAGATAAGGCTGCTCCAGGTTGACTTTTAAATGATTGATTACTTTTATTACTCCGGGAGTTTTATACGCTATTCTTTCCGCTTCTTCTTTTTGAAAAACAGAACCCACTGTTCCTGATAACTGAACTGTTGCACCGACCACCTGAATATTTATTTCATCCATATCAAAAGCCCAGTGTCTTTGCAGTGCTTTCTCCAGCAATTCTTTTTCTACCTGATCCGAAAGTTCTCTTTTAAGTTTAATATTATTGGTAACCCCTCTTATTCCTTTTTGATTTCCTGCCAGCTCACAGGCAATATCCCGCTGAAAATTCCAGGGCAATATTCCCTCAAGTGTAACCCAGCCTTTTTCGACCGTTATGGTTACAGCCCCTTTTGGAACGATATGGTTTTCCTTAAAATTACGTACAAGCTGTCTGGCAAGCTGCTGATCTGAAACAACAGCTGATTTTTCAAATACCACCTGAATTTCATCGACAATTGCCGCTACCCCTTTTATTTTCTTTGCAGCATGCAGGGCTTCTGATTTTTTTACCAGTGCGTTCACATTTCCAGTCAGGGTAACTATTCCGTCTTTCACAATAACACCAATTTCTGCAGCATGTAACAGCGGTTCAAATTTAATTGCTTCCTGTACCTCCCTTTGCAAAATTTCATTACTTTTCATAGCTGTGTCTTATTAATTGAATTCTACCACAAGTTCATTATCTACATACCATACACCCGGCGTATTCCAGGCGATTCGCTCTGCTTCTTCTTTTTGAAAAAGAGAATCTACTATACCACTCAGATGAATGGTTTTCCCATCAACTCTTACTTTAATATTATCAACATCAAGAATCCAGCTGCGACGAAGCGCTTTCTCAACAATTTCCTGACCAAGCTCATTCTTAATCTCGGCTTCTATCTTTATCTTATCAATTACGCCTCTTACTCCGGGCAGGTAACGAATAGCATTATCTGCCGCTTTTCTTTGAAAATTCCAATGTAGAATTCCATCGAGCGTTACCCATCCATTCTCTACCGTAACTTGTATTTTATGATCCGGAACAGCCCAGTTTTCTTTCAGGGCTTTAACAACTGACGCCGCTATATCGGTATCACTTTTAATCGCTGAGAAATATAACTCAACTTTTATATCATCAACTACGGCCTTTACTCCTGCAATATTTTTGACAGTCTCTTCTGCTTCTTTTTTCTGAGTGTAATTATCTACCGTTCCTCCCAGAGTAACAATACCATCCTGAACACTAACATCAATTTCGTTAGAACTCAAAAGAGGCTCCCAGTTGATTGCTTCTACTACTTCTTTATGCAAAACATCATTACTTTTTTTCATGGCGAAATTTTTTAAATTTTACTTTAGACTAGTACTATTAAGGCATTTTCAACCTTGGATTATAAAAGTAAAATTCGAATAATAAAACAGTACCAAAAATGATCTGTATCAATCTAAAAGATGATAGAAAGCATACATTGCTCACTTAACCGGTTCTGGTTTTTAAATACTATTCAGGATGTGGGCACTTGTTTTATGAGTATTCAGGTAATAAATAATACCGATGTTGTTCGCGTCTAACAAACAACATCGGTATTATTTATTGCTTAAAAATGGTGAAAGTGTATCGATAGTATTGAGCATTCCAGAATGCTACTGAATAACAGACAGAACGTCTGTTTCTAAAAAATCCACAAAAAAAATTAGAACCTAACTAACAATGTTTTATACCAAAACCAATTCCCGATATTATGATCACTTTAAATTGATAAACGATATTCAGCAAATTCAGAAACGAGGGGGCAAATTATTCTGAAAGAGGCTGGTCTGACTAATCTGTACTTTAACTAAACCGAAGAAAAACTAAAAAAATAACCCTTTGGATAAAGTTGTTCAAACGAATATGTAATTATTTATACTGTAGCAAACAAAACATTTTACATATAATTAGGTTCTAATGAAGTTTTTATTCCTACCGAGGAGTTACTTATTTTCAAGTTTTTTCAATCGATTTCTCCAGTAATGCAGCTTGTTAATCATCAACAATATTCTGACTATTGCAGAAAATGCAATAATACTTGCCACAATAATTAAAGTTATCGACATTAAGGATCGTAAAGTGGTTGCAATGATGAGCAGGAAACCACAAATCGTACTGATCATAAGGGCCGTCTTTTTATGACTCAGTCCTACCTGCAAAAGTAAATGATGCAGATGCGATCTGTCGGCACTAAAAGGAGAATTCCCTCTTTTAATTCTTCCCATGTAGACCCTTAAAGAATCGAAAACCGGAATTGAAAAAAATAAAATAAGGAACAGCACCGTATAACTGCTGGAGTGATCTCTGTCTATTTCCTGTTTTTGCAAGAACTTTATTGCCTCTGTGATTAAAATAAACCCAATGAATAAAGAACCGGAGTCGCCCATAAAAATCTTTTCGCTGCTTAAATTGAATCTTAAAAAACCTAAAACAGCTCCAATAAACAGTATACTGGAAAATGCGAGGTTATAATCCTTAAAATAAAGAGCAATAGAAAAGAAGATTAAAAAACCCAACAAAGACAATCCTCCTATCAAACCATCTACTCCATCCATGAGATTAAAAGCATTGACTACACCGGTAATGATCAGAATTGTTACCAGGTATTGTTGCCAGATTACAATTTCATAAATGCCAAAGACTCCAAATAATGATGTTATTCTTGTTCCGGAAAATGCAACTAACAGGGCCAAAAGAAACTGTATAATTAATTTATATTTAGCACTGATGTCTTTTTTGTCATCAATAACACCAACAATGAGTAAAACCATTGCCGATCCAATTATGGTTAGATATTCCTTCAGAAAAGATAAGCTGTATCTGGAAACAAAAATGGTCACCAGAACTGATAAGCAAATCGAAATCCCTCCCACTAACGGTACCGGAGTCAGATGCACTTTTCTGTAATTGGGTTTATCCACCAGATTAATTTTTAGGGCAATAATTCTGACCGCGGGCACAAAAACCAGCGTGAGAATCAGGGATAATAGTCCGTACGAGATAAATTCGAATACTGTTTTCATGAGCTGTTAGTTTTCGTAAAATAAATTAGTGTTATGTAAGTGTAACAATTGAAGTTCCTGCAGGAAAGAAACCTCCATATTTTGTAATTCAGAAGAGACATGTACTTTACTTTTACTGGAGAGTGCTTCTTTAATTAACAATTCATACAATCCGGAAATTGTTTTCCAGGTATACCTCCGCTCTGAGATTAGTGCCATTTGAGCCCCTATATTGTTTAACTGACGGGCTGTTACCGAATTTAAGGTTTCTACTAAATTTTCTGCTGACGAAAAGTAAATCGCTTTGCCTTCCGTAGTGGTGACATTGTAAGAAACTTTAAAGGCTAAAACGGGTAATTTTAGATACATGGCCTCTACAAGAGAAGGATTTGTACCTCCTGCTGAATGCCCGTGAATATATAATGCTGCATTTCCTCTGATTAAATCGATTTCCCGCTGCTCGTATATAGGATCAAATAAATGAATGTTGGCGGCCTCTTTGTATGTTTCTTTTAATTTTTGTCCGTAGGGGCTGTTGTTCCAGTTTCCGACAAGTACCAGGGGCATATTCTTTTTTATTTTAAATGCTTCCAGTACTAAGTGTACATTGTTCTCCGGCTCAATCCTGCAGACTTTTACAGCGTATCTTGTTTGTAGAAAAGGATACTTTTCTACATCTGCTGTAGTTGGTAAAACTTTTAGTGTGTGATCTGCTCCATACGCAATGACGCGACTTAAGGTTTTGTATCGCAATGCTGTGTAATCCTGAATTGATTCATTGTCTGAAATATCAATGTGCGAATATTTAACCGCTATCTTCTCTGACCACCACAAATATAGTTTTGCCAGTAAGGACCATTTATCTCTTTTCCATTCGATACCATCAATTGATATAATAACTTTCTTATTGGTAAAAAATCGTATAAAAGGTATTAGCCATGCGCCTGCGACACCCAAAATTAATAAAACATCATTTTTCATCAGGGCATGAAGTATAGAAATAGAATCGTACGGAATACTTTGAATTCCATTTGCTTCAAGTGGGATATAGCGCAACTTTGCCCCTTTATAGGATCGCAACTGTTCTTCTTTTTTATATTTCTTCTTAGAACAATAAACCGTAAAATCGTACTTGTCTGATAAGTTAGTTACTAAATGGTCCGCAAGGGTTTCAAATCCTCCGTATTTTGCCGGTAATCCTACTGTGCCAATAATGGCAATTCTTTTATTTTTCATCGTCTTTCTATTTTCTATATCCTTTGCCAAAATCATACTAAAAAACCAAATACTTAATTATCAGTGTATTATAAATTACAAAATATTGAAATTTTCCATATTTTGGATTTAATTTCATTTAGTGGAATAGTATTGCTGCCGATTGTTTTTCAAAATATTCCAAACTATATTCTTTACTCATCTCAAAAGCATTGGAACTCATCGTTTTATAAAGTTCTTTATTTTCAAACAACTCGTTCAGCTTATCAGATATCTGATCAATTTTTTTACTTTCAATCAAATAACCGTTTTTTCCCTCTGTGACAAGTTCGGTAACACCACCAACGGGAGGAACAATCGTTGGCAGACCATAAGACATAGCTTCAAGAATGGTTAAGCCAAATGTTTCGACCCAAAGTTTTGGATCTGATAAATTCAAGACCACACTTGCTTCCCTGTAAAATGAATGCGTATCTGTTTGTGTTGGATAAAGAAGTAAGTTCTCCGGAAGTTTTACATCTTTAAAGTAGTGCTCTATTTCTAAAACTGATGCATTGACCACCAGTTTAAATACATATCCCGAATTAGTCTGTGCTAATTTTAAAAATTGATCTACTCCTTTATAGGCTTTTAACGAGCATATCATTAAAACAATCTTTTTTTGTTTTTCTAAACTTTTGTTTGCGAAAGCCAATTTTACAAAGTCCTCTTCTAAAACATTATAAATCACTCTCTTTCGAATATGTACGGGTTCTGCATCTGCTAAAAATTTAGAAACATAAACCACCTCATCTGCAAATAAATTCACCACTCCAAAAAGAAATTTCTTGAATACAACAGGCTTCATACTCGTTTCGTGTACATGATAAATCACTTTATTTCCTCGTATTCTTCCTGCAATGGCAGCCCCAAAAGGAAGTACGGTGTTAATATAGACCACATCATTCTTTTTTAAGCTGAACAACAATTTACAAGCAAGCAACAACTGACTTATGGTTAGAAAAAGGAGTCTTAGCAAAGGATTTTTCATAAACCTGTACCAATAAAAATGATATTTTATATCCGGCAGTCCGGACAAAAAACCTGCTCTGCCACTGCAAGTGTACAAATGCAGATCGACACCTTTTTTAGCCCATCCTGTCAGTAATTGTTTTAGCACCTTGGGGCTTCCGCTATAATCGTTTAATAAATGAATTGCTATAACTCTCATATCATAAGGTATTATAAATTGTTCTCAGATGTTCACCTCTGCTCTCCCATGTAAATCTTTCCAGATAGCGTTTTCTTGCCGCAGCGCTCATTTCCCTTAATAATGCATTATTTAAGTATAATGTACTTAAAGCTTCTTTCAAATTAGAAACCGTTTCAGCATAATTGGAGTGTGG
Source organism: Flavobacterium sp. LC2016-23 (assembly GCF_009674775.1). Lineage (GTDB taxonomy): Bacteria > Bacteroidota > Bacteroidia > Flavobacteriales > Flavobacteriaceae > Flavobacterium. The sequence continues at coordinate 56,020 of NZ_WKKE01000028.1, forward strand.
AATTACAAAGCCGCATTGAGGTGTTATGTACTGGCCGGGACCAATATTATCAAGGCAGATCACCGGCAGTCCAAAAGACAAGGCTTCTGCCACAACCATTCCCGCACCTTCATGCGATGGAAACATAAATACGCTTGCTTTTTGATACAGCTTCATCAGTGCTGTACGTTCTATCCATTCTATTATTTCAACATTATCCTGAATTTTGCTCTCTGTTATTATCTTTTCATAAAGCCCCCTTTCTGGTCCTGATCCTACCAGTATGAGTTTGCAATTGGCACGCTCTGATACAGGAATAGACTCCAGAAACAAAATAAAAGAACGTATGGTAAGGTCGAATCCTTTAAGTGGTACAAAACGTCCGGCGCTGATCACCTGAAAGTTGTTCTTTTTGTCTTTATCTTCCGTACTAAAATCTTCTGACGCTACAGACGGAAAGACAGAGTAAGAACTTCCTTTTAGATGAAGTTTCTCTGCTACTCCGGTATTCATGCACCATATATGGCTGGCATTGGTTACTGTTTTTTTAAGCCCTGTTGAATACTTCCAGAATAAATTCTTTACAAGCCAGGTAAGACGATCTTTGATGATGTATTTAATTTGGTAAGGTTTCAGATAAACACGCGGAATGAGCGGATGGTGTCCTACCGGGCCCCAAACCAAAGGTTTCCCGAGTTTCCATAAAAAACTGGGTGTCCAGTCGTTATGGAAATTTACGTTGTGCACAATATCAAAATCAAGTTGTTTCTTTTTGATATGAGCAACGATTCCTTTTTGCCACATATAATAATACAAAAGGGCACCGCGGCTTCCTTTCTTCCAAAACCGCATCCAGTAGGGAAGATCAAAATACAGAAAAGTAATATTGTTATAAATGGTACCGGGATTTTGCTTCATATACAATTCAATTGCCTCCCGGTTATTTTCCCTGGTAACAGCAATTACCTTATTAAATCGGGCTATTTGTCTGACGAAGTTCCAGCCCATTGCATCTTCTGATCCTTTAAAGGGATTCACGGCATAGCAGCTGGCCAAAATGGTTTTCGTATTCATGGTCTCGCTTTTAAAAGTTTAGAAGGTACTCCTCCTATTATACAATCCTTAGGAAATGATGTAGTAACAACACTCCCTGCGGCTATCACACAGCCATCTCCGATTTCTACGCCGTCCAGAATGGTTACTTTGCTTCCAATCCAGCAATTTTTGCCAATCTTTATTCCTTTTCGGGTAACTCCCTGATGTCTTATTAAAATATCTTTCTGGTCACAAATGTGGTTCTCGGGATGACAGCTTAGATATTGTCCTGCAATACAATCATCTCCAATTTCAAGACCGCCCGCTCCTCCGAGATAGGCAAACTCGCCAATACCGACGTTATTCCCTATTACAATCCTGTCTCCAAGATTATTTAACGAGGTTGAAATTATGATTCGGCTGAAGGCTCCTATACTTACATTATCGCCAAACCAAATTCCGTTTTTACCCAGAGCCGAAATAGCAACATAATTACCTAATCGTAAAAACCGCCCCCAGTGTATTTTTGACGGATTGAAAAAAGTTACGTCTTTACCCAACATAAGTCCTTTTGTCTTTTTGAAATAAAAAACAACTCTTAATCCTCTGATAATGGCGATACCCTGTATCCAGAAAAATTGTATCAGGGCTGCCGAATCCAAACGATCGTCAAACTTAAAATCAGGATTGCGCAGCTGTATCAGTTTTTGTAAAAGTTTTTTCATATCAGCTGTTGATTAAAGTTTGCAAAACAATACGCAGGGTGTGATCTATTTCTTTATTTTCAATTGTTTTATAAATTGTAGTACTGCTGGTTTGCTGCAGTTTACTAAAGAGGCTGCAGTAATTAATCGTCAGTTCATTTATAATTTTCTCATCGAGTTCTTTTTTTCTGTTGAGAATAGTTTGTGCATCGGCAAAAAGAAAAAAATTGAACTTTGGCTTCAGCAGTAATTTGTATCCCAGAAATGATATTTTTTTGGACAGAACAAGATTACTTCTTTTGCTGTCTTCTATAAAATCAAAGTAATAACGATCATAAATCACCACATATCCTCGTAGGGTATATTTTGTAAAAATGATAAACTGTCCAAAAAAATAATCGGTATAATAGTAGGCAAACCGTATTAAAGAAGATAGTATATTTTGATTCGTACCGGAATGAGGCAGTGTATTTTCAAAACTTTCCTGAGCCTTTTTTCCTCTAAAAAGGACACTTATAATAGGCAAAACAGAAGGACGGTGGCGCAAAACTACTACGGGTTTTCGTAGTTGTTTTTCAACCATATATTTTACATTTTCGATTATGGTTGATTTTCCTGCTCCGTCGACACCACTAAAAGTTATTACATACCCTTTCGAGAAAGGGCTGAAAAGTTTGTCATACAGGTAATACAATAAATTTATAAAATAAAAGATTCCTCTGTTTTGTTTATTTCTTCTGAGGTCTTTAAGCAAATCGCTTTTATTCAGACAAACGTCCTGAATATCCTGATCTGAATCATTTTTTACAAGCTGATCTGGCTTATGCTCTTTGTACATTTTATATTTTTGGGGAACTGCTGCACCATTCAAAATATAAAATCCATTTAGATAGCTTTGCGTATCTAAAAACGATAAACATTTTACTCCAAAGCTATTCATACAAGTATTGTCTAAGGCTTTTTGAGCATCCATAAAAACAATATTTCTTCTTTTAAATTCCCAAATTAAATCGATTGATAAAATAGATCCATCTATCATTACCACTTGTAAGGTGTTCATAAAAGATTTTTTATTCTGAGACACTTTTACCACTAAGGAATGTTTTTTTAGCAAATTAAAAATTGCTGCAGAAAGGCTTTTGTCAATCAGCAAATCAATATCTGAATTCACACTTAGCCTGTCAGGATATTCGTTTGGAAATTTAATGGCTGCATAATCTTTATTTTGCAAGGCATCAAAAACATCCATAATGACAAGCTCTCTGGCTGTTTTTTCTTCTATGGCAAATTCATTCAAAGCATCATTCCAGACTTGTAATAACCAGTCTACCTGAAGGTGCCATTTAGGCTGAAAAGAATATATTCTCAGGTAATTCATGCAGTTTATAAGCAGATAATACTTTAAATATTTACCAAATATTTCTAAATCATAATTAAAAAGAAAACTGGCAGACTCTCCGCTGCATTGCTCTTTTATATCGTTATAAATTTCTTTCCATGATTTTCGGTCTACTAAAATTCCCTGCTGTATAATAAAATGGAAATAATCAAAGCCGGTTGGCCTGTCATAAGCGAATAATTCCCAATCGTATAATGAAATTTTTTCTTTAGATTCAAACATGTTCCATGAGGTGAAATCACCATGCGAAAGAGATACATTGATATAATCGTCCCCGGAAATGTCATCCAGGAGCATGCCTATTTTTCTGAGCATATTTTTAGGTATTCTGCCATCGGTGATTTGATTGAAACCAAACTTTAATTCATTAAATAATTTCCAGTCTTGAATTTGAATCAGGTGGTTTCCTCTAAAATTCATTTCAGTCAGCGCTTTCAGGTGCGCAATCTCAATTTTTTTGGTACGTTTCCCGCCGCCTGTGATATCAGAAAGCTGAAGCACGTGTTCTGAAATCTGTTTTGTTTTTGGAATTTGAAAAAAATCAAAAGCCACACCGGACAAAATTTTATGCTCGGATTTAATTAATCTTTTTGCATTGGTGGTGGTTGCTATCTTAAAGAAAGAGGCATCGGTATATAAAATGGCTTTATTATTAGCCCCGATAGTTCCTGTAAATAGGGCCCAGTTGTCTGTACAATCAAAAAAAGAATTTTCCTGTTTTTTAAAATAGTAGGTCATTTTATTGAAAACAATTTTCTGCACTTTTAGTCCAAAGACCATTTTAACTGCCCAGGTAAACATCCTGGCGCGAATGCCTCCTACATTGTAAAACTTCAGGAAAAGAGGCTCTGTATTATTGGCGTTCCAAATCCATCTTATTGTACCATTAGGATTTTTAATAAACAGAACATCCTGAACCACATCCTGTTCACTGATTTTTTGATTCGAAATAGTGTACCCGATTTTGCTAAATATATTTTCCATGATAAAAAAGTTTTATTAATCAACCTGTTGGAAAAATCGTGCCTTAACCGTAAATTACTTATTTACAGTGATTTACGATAAAAATATTTTGCCTAACTTTCCATATTATGGAAAAACAGCATTATTTTGGAAACTTTACAGTGCCACGAGATCCGGTCTTTTCTTTCGTAAATAAATTTTCTGTCTTGTAGTTAAATGTTTATTGCTTTTAAAACAAACTGAAAAGATGATCATCTGATAAAACAAAATTCCATAATTGCTTTCCCCAAAAATCCCAAACTCTGTAAAGGAATTTATCAAGACCGGAATAAGCATTCCGATAAGCATTAGACGATTTTCTTTGTCCTCATAAAAAAACGCCCTGAGCGTAAAGAACATTTGAAAAATTGCCGTACAAAGGCCAATAAATCCCAAATTCATGAGTACCTGCATAAAAGTATTGTGTGTCATTTTACCGGGATACGTGTGTACGCTCTGAAAAAACTCTTTGTAATCAATTCTCATATAACCAAAGCCTAAAAGGGGCTCTCTGGGCAGCCCTTCGGTGATGAGAGCCTGCCAAAACGGTAAGCGGCCCGTTAAGGTCATAATCTCTTCCAGACGCTTCTGATCGCCTCCTTTTAAGATAATCTGATTTACGGCAAAGGGAACTACCATAAATACTCCTGCAATAATAGCCAGTTTTAAGCCTTTCTTTTTAGTTTGATTAATATGGAAAAAAATAATTAAAAGTACGCCGATCAGTGAAGATCTTGAACCTGTCATAAATAAGGCGTAAAAAATAACCAGAATTTTTATAATGGTCCATACTTTGCTTTTTTTTCGGTACAAATCAAAAATAAGACAGGCCACCCCAACTCCGGCAAGCATTCCCAATTCGTTTGGGTTCATCATCACGCCGCCCAGCCTGGCTTCCTCTCCTCCGTTGGTCAGCCGGAAAAAAGTATCCGGATCAATCCACATTCCGATAACGAAAATAGTCTGCAAAACAAATACGGAATTTCCCAGGAGATGATATAAACGTATGGAATGTCCCTCAAAAAATGCATCTGCTATTTTCAGGCTTTTGATAAAAAAGAACGCGAAAACAAGACTTTGAAAAGTCATAAACCACTGCAATGCACTAAAGCACGGATTAGTACTCCACATAAAGGATAAAAAGCCCAGGGTCAAATAGCCAAAATAAAACAATGGCGAAAAGATGTTTTTATAACTTAACGTATTTACTGCGCCATAGCGAATGATTTTATAATAGATCCCAATAGAAGAGAGCATTAGCCCCATCCGGCCTACTACTTTTATTGCCCTTGTAATATTTACATTTTCGCTCCAGGTGAAAAAACAGGCGATCATAAGCAGTAAAACAATAAACATATAATTGTTGATGGTTTTTAAAAACGGTTCGTGGCTAATTATGGGCTCTTTCATACTATTTGATATAAATCTGTATTGAACTTTAAGAGTAAACTATTCCAGTTATAATTTTCTTTTACCATGTTTATGGCATTACGCTGCATGGCTATAAACTCTTCCTGTTTATTGTAAACCACAAACATCTCGCTCATGGCTTCTTCCAGCTTTTCACTACTTTGACAGTAAATGGTTCTGCCTGAATTGTATTTTACAACTTCGGATCCGATATTGGTGGCATCGGTTACGATACAGGGTTTTCCATAACTTGCGGCTTCAATAACGGAAAGTGGCAAACCTTCATTTCTTGACGGATGAACAAAAACATCCATTTTCTGTAATAATTCATCCTTTTCCTCACCGTATTTACTTCCGTAAAGAATCACGCAATTATCTAATAAATTTCTGGAAATTATATCCTGCAGCTCGTTTCTTTCTTTACTGTCACCTAGAATCCATAACATAGAAGAAGGTTCTTTGCTATGAAACTTTTTGAATGCTTTTATCAGGGTATCTAAGCCTTTCGTATAAATATCCAGCCTTCCTATAAATCCAAAAACAATAGTATCCTGTGCAACTTTCTTTAACTCTATTGCAGGATTCTGTTCGAAACCATAGGGCAGCAGAATAATCTTTCCGGTATTAAAAATCCTTTTTAAACCGTGTACTTCACTTTTACCAATACAATGAATATTATGAGCCTTTTGAAGCATTTTTTTTTCAAAAAAATAAAAATAGATACTCTTTATAATACTGTTCTTTTTTATTGCTATGGTATTATAAGCTCCGTGGGGCGTTATGACAAATTTTATATTACAGCGGAACAATAGCTTCGCAAGAGCATAATACACAGGAATCCAGCCTCCATGAAGATGAAAAATGGCTTTGCCTTTTTTTTGGATTATTGCCTCCTTAAGCTCTTTTGAAAACGAAAAAGGAAACCTTTTCTTTTGAAAGAGCCTTGTTTCAAAATTACGCGGTTCATAATTTATTTCCAGATCTTCAGTAATACCCCATACGGCTACCTTTTCTCCAAAAGCAACTTGTTTTTGTGCCAGTTGGTGTACTACTTTATTAACCCCATTCATTCTTTGAGGATTTGCTTTTCCGAGAATTAAGTGAATTATTTCCATAGCTGAAATTGTTTTTTGTTTAATTGATACCGCCAATATAAAATCATAACGATTTGATTGCCTATAAGACCTGCAACAGCTCCGTAAAGCCCCGAATAGTGTAATAAAAAATGAAAAGTGGCCAGCGAAGCAATAAAAGAGAGTAAATAACCTGTGAAAAAAATCTTGTTCAGCATCAGTACCCTTACGATAATTCGGATCGGATATCCTAAAAAAATAAAGAAATAAAGTATCGCTACCATTTTGATGACGTAACCATAATGCTGGTATTTAGAACCTCCGGCCAAAACGATTATCTGATTGGAAAAAATAAAGAACAGAAAGGTTAATACACCAAAAACGCACGCTCCTGTTAAAGTCAGTCTGAGCAGATAGTTTTTTGCTGCGGTACTGTTCTGGTGGTATAACAAAGCTATTTTAGGCAGGAAGTAATTTTCAATCGTTTGTAACCCGATATTTATGATTCCAAAAAAAGATTGTACCAGTCGTAAAGCACCTAAAGCTTCAATCCCCAGGTAGATTCCGGCCACCAGTATAAAAAAATTACTGGAACTCCACTGTACTACCGCTACACTTAATAACCATTTGCCCTGTTTTAAATGCTCCCTGACAAACAGCCTCCAGATAATGGGTTTTTGATAATTTTTAACCATAAAGAAAAAACCGGGCAGCGTCGCAATTAAATTGGAAAGACCTATAAATAAAAGCACTTGAGGAAGGCTTATTTTAGGTAATACAAAAATTAAGGCAACCAAAACCAGAAACAAAATATCCATGACGAATACCTCTTTAATTCGGGATAAACCCAAAAGTAATTTTCTGAAAAAATCATTAATTAAAAATCCTGTAACAAAACAAATCACATCAACCGGGCTTACCTGAAATAAGCCGGTTTTTGTGAAAATTTGGGATAGTATTGCTATTAATATTGGGGGAATAAATAACAATAAGACTATCCCGAGAAATAATGTGGTAATATATTGTTTTTTGTTTTCAATTTTTACAACAATAACCTGAAAGGGCTGTATAACCAACGCATTAGTAATACTTACCAGTAAATACAGGAACAGCACAATCGAAGCGTAGATACCAAAGCTTTTAATGTCCAGCTTCTGCGCTAACAAAAGGGTCAGGCAAAAATTGGTACCACTGCTAATTACCTGATCAGCAAAAGCTAAAAAAGAATCTCTGGCGATAAAGGATTTTAATGCATGCATGGTGTAAAAATTATTTATTAAAATATTTGTTGTAAATCTTTTTGGCAGACGAAAAAATACTTGGGTTATATCCGGCTTTATTGAGTATAAACCACATGTTTGGCAAATGATATTCTTCCTGCAGCAGTTCAATGTTTATTATCGTTTTTTCGGCGGTTTTTCTGCTGTCCAGAACAATAAAATTCTGAGAGGCCAGGCTCATGAACAACAGTGCGAGTCTCCCTTTAAGTATAGCCTGATTATGAATAATACAGAGCTCGCAATTTTTCATTTTTTCTTCAATTTCATTTTTAAAAACAGATTGCATGGCACTTAAATAATGAACACCCGAAAAATTGATATAGTTCTTTTGATCTGCGTAATCCTGAAGCTCTCCGGTCGTATCCACTACCAGCACTTTTCTTCCCTGAGCAGCAAAAGCTTTGATCAGGTTTTTAGAATGAAAGAAATGCTCTCTTGTATTGTCATAAGAGCTAATGGTAATAATTCCCTTCTGCTGCACCAGTCCTTTTAATTCCATTTGCAGTGCTTCTTTCAAAAAATGATCCTCCGTATCACTGCTTCTTTTGATATAGGGAGTAGCAATTGCAACAGGTATGGTACTGTTTTTTTCTATGGTATAGGTATCATTAACTTTTGCTTTTGCAAAATGAACGATATATATTAATACAATGGCACCAAACATGCCCATTACAGCAGACACCACAATGATGATGGAACGAATTGGCGAAACAGGAGCTGTAGAAACTTCTGCGGGGCTTATCACTTTATGAAAAGCAATTTTAGCTGATTTTGCGATTTCTGCATCAATTCTTTTTTCATTAAGAAAATTATAATTCTTTTCATATAGATTAAAATCCCTGTTTAGAATCGTTAGTTTTTTCTCTTTTCCCGGAAGACCAATAAACACTTTTTCAGATTCTTTAATTTCATTTGAAAGTTCCGAATATTTAATCTGCAGATTATTCTGCGTATTCTTTATGCTTTCAATTTGATAATCTGTTAAATCTTTTAGTTTGGCATCAATGACTTTTACTTTTTCATTCTCGGGAGTATAGGTCAGCAGAAGGTCCTTTTTTTCGGCTTGTAAATTCTTCATATTCTTGACCATCTCGGTAGAGAGGAGATCAGTAAAGGCTTCAAAGTTTGGCGCTAAAGTTAAATAACTGCCTTTGCCATTCGCTATATATTTATTTAGATCCTTAATGGCGTCCAGGCTCATTTTTAAATTAGCCTTTTCTATTTTTAGCTGGGCAATTTTTCTTAAATCCGTCTCGGTTTCCTGAGGTATATTAATAATATGCTCACTGTCTTTAAAATTTTGAATATTATTCTCCGATGCAGAGAGTTTCTTGTTAGAGCTGGTAATCTCTTGTTTTAGAAAGTCTACGGTAGTATCTGCGGCCTTGAATTTACTTTCGATATAATCTTTTACGTACACTTCAGCCAGTTTATTGACAAATAAAGCAGCCTTTTCGGGTACATTGCTTTTAAGGTTAATTCGTATTACGGGAACGTCTTTATCAACGGATACAATATCAAGATTCTTGTTGATTTTGTCTATTAATTTTTGATTGCTCAAGAACTCAAATTCATACGAATCTATAATTTTCAGGTCTTTTTTAGAATTGATAAAAGGTGTATTGAGATTTAGTAATAATGTCCCGCCTTTAATTCGCAAAGGTTTACCAAAATACCCTTTTAACGCCTTTTTGGATTCCGGATAAAAGAATAAAAACTCTTTTTTTGAAATCACATCTAAACCATATCTTTTATCCAGTGCAATAGCAGAGTTAAAAGTTCCGTCTACTAAAATCGGAGAGTTTGTAAATAACTCTACAGATCGTACACTGCCTTTTCTATATATTTCTTTATTAAAGGGCAATTCAGCAATGGCTTTGTTAATTAAAACTGTTGATTTTAGTACTTCTATTTCTGTTGCTATTTTATTAGCAGAAGCAAAAACATCAAAATCTTTAAAAAGGTTGGCACTTGGCACTCCTTCCTGAACATCTGCTAATTTTAACTTTACAGTACTCTCATACATGGGAGTTACGTAGGTAAGGTATTTTTTTGCGGCCAGTACTGAAATTATAATTGCCAGGATTATTAGGGGTAATCCTCTGAAAAATGGTTTTAATATTCTGATGTTCTCGTTCATGATTCTTTTTTTTTACAAAATGCCCATAATTATTGCAGCAGCACTTACAGTTGTTGTCAATGGTATTATGGTCGCTACACGTTTGTCAAACTCTTTATTCTTTTTAGAAGGAACGATAACAATATCGCCCGGATGCAATTGTATGTTGGTATTTAAAATATCGTTCCCGGCAGTAAGGTCTAAATTGGTTACTTTTACATTTTCGCCTTCCTGTCTTAAAATCTTTATTGCTTTTAAATTGGCGTAAAATTCAAAACCGCCTGTTTTACTAATCATTTCAAGTAAACTCACATGATCTTTATCAATTGCGACTGTATTTGGATTTCGTACTTCTCCTAAAACAATAATTTCCTTGTTGAGTATTTTTACGTCTACAATAGGGTTTAGTAACCATTTCTTCAGACCGTTTTTAATGATCTCTTTTACTTCAGGAACTGTTTTATCAAGTACTGTGATGGTGCCTATTTTAGGTATTTCAATAGCTCCGTAAGTATCGACCATCAGCCATTTTCCGTACACTTCATTGGAATTATAAATTCCGTAGACCGAGCCTACACTCAGGTTGTCCTCACCCCATACCGAAATTGATATTTTATCATCTTTACGTATTTTGTACTGATAACCGGGATCATATAAAAAAGATGCCGTACTATTTGTTTCCGTTTTACTTACTAAGAGATTTTGCGTTTTACAGGAACAAAAAAGCAATAGTAAAACTAAGATTGTGGCTAAGTTTTTCATGGTAGGTCGTAACTTTAAAAAATGGATAATAAACGTTTAATAAAACCGGGATTGGTCTTTTTTAATTGCTCCTTGACAACAATTATTTTGCTTATAATAAGCCCCATTTTTTCATGAACATCATTGCCTTTTATTACATAATCAAAAGCACCGTACTTTAAAGCATCAACTGCGGTTTTAATGTTTTCCTGTCCGGAAATCATAACTACGTATATATTAGGATTGTATCGTTTAATTTTTTTGAGTACTTCAAAACCACTAATATCTTCCATATTATGATCCAGAAAAATAATATCCGGATTTTGGTGCAGATTACTGATACAATCAGTACCATTTGTGTAATGTGTAATGTCCGTATAGTTCATGTTTACGAGATATTGATTGTACACATTGGCACAAAAAATATCATCGTCTACGATAAAGAATTTAAATTGAGATTGAGTTTCCATGTTATCTGTTTTTGTTTGATAACAGGTATACCATAGTCAGGCCAAAGCAACAAAACCTTATATATCAGCACTTTGCATATTTAAAAGAATAGTTTCTTTTCCAAATTTTGGAAAAAATTCCAGAAAATCTAATTTTAAATTTCCTCTTGCAGCTGTTCAGCAACAATCAGCAGGGTTTCTTTTATCTTAAAAAATAAGCGGGTAATCTTTTCTTTATCAGGAATCTCTCTGGTGCTTTTTTCAAGCAGGGCAATTTCTTCTTTAATGCTTATTATTCCCATGCTTTCGATGCTGGGCTTAATCTTATGCACCAGTTGATTCAGTACTGAAAAATTATCAGAAGCCAGAGCTGCTTCTGCATTTGGAAGTATTTCTTTTATCTGTTCAATAAAAATTATAATCATTTTTGAGACAAATTCTGCATTGCCTCTGCTAATGCTGTGCAAAACTTTTAAATCATAGCGTTTTTGGTTTTGGTCCTGAACAGACTTGTCGATATCATTAAATTTTTTATTGGTATATCGGGCTATTGTTTCTACTAAATCAAACTCTTCAAAAGGTTTGGTAATATAATCATCCATACCTGCATTTTTGCATTTTTCAACTTCGCTTTTAAAAGCATTGGCTGTAAGGGCAATTATGGGCGTTTGCAGCTTCAGTTCTTTCTTTATTTTTATAGTTGCCTCAATACCATCCATTTCAGGCATCTGGACATCCATCAAAATAATGTCAAAATGTTTATTTTTTAAAATCTCAATGGCTTCCAGACCATTCGTGGCTTCAGTGACCACGCAATTAAAATAATGCAGAGAGTTAATAGCAACCATCCTGTTAATAATATTATCTTCTACTAACAAAACATGAATTCCCGAAATGTCAAAATTAATTTCTTCCTTAACTTTTTTAATATTATGGATGTCTCCCTTTTCAAAGTTTAAAATAAAACTAACCGTAGTACCTGAGCCTTTTTCGCTCTGTACATTAATTTCGCCGTTCATTAATTGAATTAGTTCTCTTGTAATTGTCATTCCGAGACCCGTGCCTCCAAATTTTCTGGTTATTGCTTTGTCTTCCTGAGAAAATTTATTAAAGATAATATCTGCAAAATTTTGCTCCATTCCTATTCCTGTATCTTCTACAGAAATCTGAAGTTTTTGAAAGGCCTTGCTATCCTGTACAATTTCACATTTCAAATATATTTTCCCTTTGGTTGTAAACTTTAAAGAATTGCCAACAAGATTAAAAAGAACCTGTTCTAATCGTAAAAAATCTCCTTTTAAAACCGTATTAATATCTTTTGAAATATGCGCAATAAGTTTTAATCCTTTTTTCTTTGCGAGGGGCTCAAGAACTGTTACTACATTATTAATGACATCTTTAAAAATAAAATCTTCTTCCTCAAGGGACATCTCTCCTGCTTCAATTTTTGAGATATCCAGTATATTGTTGATAATCGATAGCAAATGTTTTGAAGCTACTGTACTGTTCTCCACATATTTTTTTTGTAAATCTGTAAGCTGTTGTCTTTCTAATTCACGCAGGAAACCAATTATACCATTAAGAGGCGTGCGTATTTCATGACTCATATTAGCTAAAAAAATCTCTTTTGCTTTAGAGGCTTCCTGAGCTTTAATTTTCTCACTTTCCAGCTCCTCTTCCATCTGTTTTTGCTCTGTAATATCAAGATGAATCCCGATTGAACCTACCAGATTTCCTTTGTCATCGTAATTGGGTGCGCCACCAATGGCCCACCATCTTAATTCTCCTCTTTTATTTCTTACCGGCATCTGATATACATCAGAAACTCCCTGTTCGCGTAATTTGTTCTTATCCTTCATCTTTTCGATATTCTTTCCAAGCACAAAAGTCTTAGAAGGGTTCAGTCCGATGAGTTCCTCGATTTCAAATCCGGAAATATTGGCAAAACTCTGATTGGCATATTGAATGATCTCATTGTTATCAACCTCGATAAGTCCCAAGTTCATGTTAGCAATAATATTTCGATATTTCTCTTCCTGAAATTTTAGTTTGGTTTCTACTTTCTTTCGCTCTGAGATATCCTGAATAAAGGAGCAAAAAAATACTTCTCCATTTTGTTCTAAAGGTATAATTGAAATTTCAATAGGAAATTCATGCCCCTTATTATTGAGGGCGGGCAATTCTATTTGTTTGTTCAGCACAGGGCCTTTGCCGGTCTTTATATAATATTTAAGTCCGTCTTCATGGCCCTTCTTATGCCGGTTAGGAATTATCGTTTCATTTAATGTTTTTCCCAAAACCTCATCCTTTTTCCAGCCAAAAATAGTTTCGGCCTGATTATTCCAAAAAGTTATTTTACCCGTATTATCTATGGTCACAATAGCATTCAGGGAAGAATTCATGATAATGCGGTTACGCTCTTCACTTTGTTTGAGTAAATTTTTACTTTTAATCCTTTGTGTTACATCTGTAGACTTCCAGAGATGTCCGATACATTCCTTTTCAACGAAAATTGGGATATAATCCCTTTCAAAAAAACGATTGTCTATTGTTTCGAGTATCTCACCGGTCACAATTTTGTTGTTCGCTAAAATTTCGGCAATCCTGTCCCTGTACGCCACACTGTCTTTAAATAATACCTGGGCATCAGTGATATACTGACTCGTTTTTTTTCCTATCATCTCTTCCGGAGAAGCCTTGATATTGCGTATATCGCATAAATACTGATTTACAAATAAAATCGTATCGTTATTGTCTACCACAAGGATTCCCGATTGTAAATTTCCTAAGAGTGTTTTTAAAAACTGGACAGTCTCAAATAATTTTTTTTCCGTTTCTTTTCTTTTCGCTATTTGTTCGCTTAAATATTTTGAAATCAAAAGAAGATCATTTTTTTCCCCGTCGTTTATGGAACGGTAACCCTGATCTAACTCTTTAAGGCTTTCATAAAGATTTAAAATAGACTGTTGTTTTAATGCATACTCCTTTTTTAAATTCTGATTGACCTCGTTATATTCCTTTTCACTTTCCTGAAACGAATGGTCCATGAGATCCTTATCCCTTTCAAAAGACCAATAAGAATCGTTAACCGTCTTAATAAAGGCCTGAAAAGAGGGATTGTTTTGCAGTTCCAGAGGTACATTTTTATTAATTTGTCTCTGCAATAGTTTATGCATATCCATAGCTACTCGATTTCATTAATACAGGTAATGGTCATGGTCTGATTGTGAAGGACGCATTCCCCAAACGCTTTCAAAGGCGAAATCTCTCCGTAGGAGTAAAAACCGGAAATAATCGTTTTATCTCCAAAAATATCAGCAACGGCCTCTACCTCTTCATCAATTCTGCCTCCGAGAATTAATTTTCGTCCCACACAACTAATTAAAAGTGCCAATTTTGGATTAAAACTATTTACTTCCAAACAGGAAGCAGCAGCTTCACTTGCCGCATCAATCAGCCTGTCAAAATTAGCTTTCATAAACCGGACTTTACTTCCTTTGGGCACATCACCCGCAAAGGTCATGGTCTGATTGGTTTCATCTATAGATAAAATAGTTCTCACAATAGGTTCTTCAACGCCATCAATCCTGATTGACAAAGGAAAAAGCAGTGCAGAACCCGGTAATTCGTCTGCATACTTTCCTAAATAAATTTTATAGAGATCCAGTACATTTTTTCCGTCTATCTCGTACAAAACATTACTTTCTGATTTCGTTACTACGCGCTCTAAGCCGAAACTTTCCCAACCTCCCAACGATCCATGAGACACAGCGAGTTTTTGTCCGTAAAAACCAACCGCTGCAATTTTGCCCGGTGTCGGAATTTCATTTAATCCGACGACTGTCTTTTCAAATTTTGCTGCATCACCTGCAAGCCCTCCAACAATTAGTACCTCTTCTTTTTTTACGGAATTCATACCATTGACTAACTCACTTCCATTCACTTTACCTCCGTCGGACAGAATAAGGACTAATTTTAAATCTTCCTGATCAAATTTTTCAATCAGCGAAGCACCGGCCTGAAAACTATTTTCAAAAGCAGTTATATCAACTTCATAGGTTTTAATTACGGTAGAAGAAAATTTAATTGCAGTAAGCGAGATCGTGTGGTCTAAAACCTCATTTTCATAGATCTCTCCGGCTGAAGAGCACAGGATCAGTTGTGCCGTGGGAAATTTATTTTTTAACTGATTGAAAACCTTCTCGTCTGATAAAAGATTTCTTTCACCGAAACCTAAAATCAGATCGGCAGCACTAAAATCTAAATTATCACTATTTAATTCTCTTAGGAATGAATCATCTTTAAATAAAACGGTAGCTACTTTCATTTAAATCATTTTTTTGGTTTGACTGGACTGAATTAAATTGTAAATCGTCGATTTCCCGATATCTAATTGTTTTGCTGTTTTTAAGACATCCTCATTATTCTTTTTTAAATAATGCAAAATAATATCAGAGGTGAATTCTTTTAATGTTTTATCATCAGACAGGAAAAAATCGGTATCATTTATAGTGTCAAATGTTAAGTCATCCACTTCAATCTCATTGTTATCACACATTACACACGCCAGCTCTATAACTGATTTGAGCTCTCTGATATTTCCGGGAAATTTATATTTGAGTAATTTGTCTTTGGCTTGTTTTGAAATATTGATTGTTTTCAATTTATTGTCTTTTGTAAAAAGATCTATAAAATGCTTTGCTAAAAGCAAAACATCATGACCTCTTTCCCGTAAAGGAGGCAATTCTATGGGCAGGCCAATAATCCTGTAATAAAGATCCTCTCTGAACGTTCCTTTTTTAACCTCCTCTTTCAGATCTTTGTGCGTAGCAATAATGAGCCGGGCATTAAACTTAATAACTTCTTTCCCTCCAAGTCTGGTTACTTCACGCTCCTGCAGCACGCGTAAAAGTTTACTTTGAAGATTTAAATCCAGTTCAGCAATTTCATCCAGAAAAATAATACCTCCATGAGCTTGTTCAAATTTACCAATGGATCTTTGATCGGCTCCTGTGAAAGCCCCTTTTTCATGACCGAAAAATTCACTCTCTACCAATTCCCTTGGAATCGCTGCCATATTTAAGGCCACAAATGGCTTGTTTTTCCTGTCAGAGTTATAATGAATTGCTTTTGCTACAATCTCTTTCCCTGTTCCCGTCTCTCCGGTAATCGAAACATTTATATTGGTGCTTAATGATTTGTTTATTTTATTAAAAACTGCTTTTATAGCATCACTTTGCCCTAACAGGGTCTTCTCAAAACTAAACTTTTGCTCTAACTTTTCTTTTAGCTCCTCTACTTCCTCAATGAGACTTAAATTCTCCCTGATTTTAATAATCGAATTCCAAAGTAATTCTTTTGTATGAGCACTTTTTACAATATAATCTTTTGCTCCTGATTTTAAGAAATCAACAGCAACCTCAATTTCTTCCTGTCCGCTTATAATAATAATTGGAATTTTATTGTTTGTCTGTTGTATTTTTTTGAGTAATACGTCACCACTAGTATCCGGCAATCCAAAATCCAGACAAATAATATTAGGATTCAGGAACAGGTTGTCCAGACATTCTTTCCCGGTTTTAAACAAAAGCACTTCAAAATCAGGATTTAATTTAAGGTGGTATTTTAAAGTTTCTCCAAAAAACGGATCATCTTCAACTAAAAAAATTTTAAATGATTTCATCTGTAATCGCTTAAGTTTTTAACTCACACTAAACTACAAAAAAAATCCTACATATTTACATTAAACCACAAAAGCAAGGTTCTGCTCAAAAGACAGTTTGTGATATTCTTTTCTGTACCTAATTTCAAACCTTTAAAAACAGGTTGAAAACACTAATCGGAAAGAGATTATTTATTTAGATTTTTATCTGATTTTCGAATTTTCATCAGGTATTTTTCCTTTAAAAATCTGAATTTACTTCTGAATTATTTTACTAAATAGGAAAACAGAAATTATCGCGTTTATTTCAAATTGAAAAATAAAAAATTTAGTTTCTGCCTGCAACACAATAACTTATGAACTGGTATTTACGAACGTGGTTTAGGCAAGTTTCTGTCGTACATAATAATGGTTCCTGCTACAGCCACATTTAAGCTTTTTTCTGATTTAAACTTCACGAGATGATGGCATTTATCCATTACTTTTTTGGATAAGCCATGATCTTCTGCTCCCAACAAGTAGACACAACGTCTTGGGTGTTCAAAGGTCTCTAAATCAGATGCTTTTTTATCTAATTCAACACCAACCAATCGTGCTCCTTTAGGCAGGTTTTCAAAAAAAGCCTCAAAAGTATCATAATGAAAATAAGGAATTGCTTTTACGGCATCATGCGTATCACAGGCCTGTTTAGCGTATCGGTTACCTATGGTAAAAATAAAAGTAGCACCTAAGTTTTGAGCCGATCGCCACAGAACGCCTAAGTTTTCAGGCGTTTTACCATTTTGTATTCCTATCCCAAAATATTCATTTATAAAGTTATCGTTCATAAGGGCAAAAATAGAAACTATAAGAATATAAATCAATTTTTATTGGAGTTGAAATCACCATCCAGTGGTGGTTCCTGAAATTTTTTTCAAGGTAAAGCAGGTTTAAAACCTTTAATTTCAGCCGTTAAAATCCATAGCACTGGCAATATGTAATTCTTTCAGCGCTATCTGTTGTCTTAATTGTTTTTTTAAAGAAAACCAAAGCAGGGCAAGCGTTACAAAAATAAAGGTAAACTGAAATTTAAATTATTTTCACTGCAGCCATTTTTTTCGTTTAAACCAGATCAGGGGTATAATAAAACAAATAAGTATTAAGGCTATCGCATAAAAATAACCATACTCCCAATCCAGTTCAGGCATATTCTTAAAATTCATACCATAAATTCCTGCAACAAGCATTGGCAGTGAAATACACATGGTGATAATGGTTAAGGTTTTAAAGATTCGATTTTGCTCCAGGTCAATTTTTGTGGAAATATAATCTTTTAAATCGTCTAAACGCTCAAAATTGTTCTGGACGTATTCATTAATTACGGTTAAGTCACTCAATTCCAGTAAAATTGTTTCTTTGATCTCAGGGCTAAGTTTATCGCTTTTTCTAAGCAGATGAAGGATCCTTCTAAATTCATTCAGCGATTCCTTAACCAGCAGGTTGTTAAATTTCAGTGCTGTTATTTCATTTAAACCATGCTCCGAATAATCATGCTCTTTCTGCAGGCTGGAATACATAGTTTTAATGTTTTTTGAGATGATTTCAGTCAGGTCTGCAAAATAATCCGGAACAATTCCTATCATCATTAAAAGAAAAGTATTGATAGTAAACGGCAGGTTTTTTATTTTATCAAAATGTTCCTGTCTCTTATTTTCCGGTATAAATTGCTCAAAATTGATATCCATAAACGAAAACATAATTTCCTCCTTCAGAATAAAAGAAACAATAATCTCTTCAATTTTATTCTGGGCTGTAAAATAGGGAAATGAAAAATTAAATGCCAATTGACTTTCTTTTTCCAGGTAATGAGAACTTATTTCGATATCGTCGCTATTGTTCAATATCGTGGTATCAATATCAAAAAGTTTTTCAAAAGTGACAATATCCGGCTTTTTATAATTGATAATTTGCAGACTATTTATAGTACTCAGGTCTTTCGGTATTTCATCAATACTTTTTAAGTGTAGTATGTTTTTATCTTTATCTAAAAGTTCAATTATCATGGATGGGCTTTTTAATCAATAGTACTACGGAACTTAGGCAAATTTATTCGAATAAAAAAATAGTACGTTTAATCTGTTTGTTTTTCATTTTGAAACGGTAGCGTCTTCACTTGAAAAAAATCACTAATTTTAGCAAACATTCATTATTTTACTATGACGCATACATCACAACTTCGAAGTTTCATTTTCAGACATCTTGACGGACTGGCCGTTGCTCCGGTAGCAATAGCATTTAAAAACAAGGGAGTCCTTGAGTTTATCCTGAACAAAAAACAAATACAACTAACCGAACTGGTGCATGTTTTTAAAGCAAATGAAGGTTACCTGAATGTAGGTTTGCGGATTTTGGCTTCTCAGGGCTTTTTAGATTACGAAGTGGACAATCATACACAGGAAATTACGGTTTTGGTCAATGAAAAGACAGCAACAGCCTTTTCGATGTTTCATCTCTATGAAGATGTAGTGAATTTACTTCAGTTTTCAATCCGGTTTCATCCACGTCTCTTTGAAGAGGAACCGTTTGAAAAACTCAACGCTATTTTCGAAAAGTATAAAACAAAATACGGAATTGAACCTTCCGAAGACCCTCTGACAAACACGATTCAGGACCAGATTTTAAAACATATCGAAGGACATCTGATCGGACCAACAATAGTGCGTCTCGCCATGAAAGGGATGTTTCACAAATATTTTATGGAAACCTCTTTCAAACCGGAAGAGTTTCACAAATCGCCTGAAAATTTCAAAAAGATATTAGACTTTTTTGTACATCTTGGATGGTTTCTGGAAAAAAACGGCAATTATCAATTTACCGAAACAGGTTTGTTTTTTGCAAAAAGAGCCAGCGCTTATGGCGTTACTGTTTCTTATTTGCCAACTTTTGCCAGAATTGAAGAATTAATTTTTGGCGATCCGGCCGTGTTACGAATGATAGGCGATGGAGAAAACGAGATTCATGTGGATCGTGAAATGAATGTATGGGGAAGCGGAGGGGCTCATGATACGTATTTTAAAGTTATAGATGAAATTATCGTCAAACTTTTTAACCTGCCTATTGAAGAACAGCCTAAAGGAATACTGGATATGGGCTGCGGTAATGGTGCTTTCCTGCAACACATTTTTGAAGTAATCGACAGGCAAACCTTACGCGGAAAAATGCTCGACGAATATCCGTTGTTTCTCGTTGGGGCAGATTATAACCAGACTGCCCTGAAAGTAACCAGAGCCAATCTTATAAAGGCCGATATTTGGGCAAAAGTCATTTGGGGAGACATCGGACGCCCGGACGTACTCTCAGATGACCTGAAAGAAAATTACAATATCGACCTGAAAGATTTACTTAACGTAAGGACTTTTTTAGATCATAATCGAATCTGGACAGATCCGAAACACATCAACAAAGACAGAATCAGCAAGTCTACGGGTGCATTTGCCTTTAGAGGAAAAAGAATCAGTAATAATCTGGCAGAAGATAATCTGCTCGAACATTTACAAAAATGGTCCCCGTATGTCCGTAAATTTGGTTTGCTTCTCATAGAATTGCATACCATAAGTCCTAAACTTGCCGCCGGTAATTTAGGAAAAACGCCCGCAACAGCCTATGATGCCACTCATGGTTTCTCCGACCAGTATATTGTAGAGATAGACGTCTTTAATACTGTGGCTGCAGAAGCAGGGTTGTTTCCTGATCCCTCTATTTTTAAACGATTCCCGGAGGCTGATATCGCTACCGTAAGTATCAATTTACTGAAAGGAAACGATGCATAATCCTTATTTATAAGGCTATCCGAAATTATTTAATATAATACAAACCAAAAAAACAGCTGCTTTAAGTATCTTGTTTTGGACTATTTTTTATTGTTGTGATAAATTTATTTTCAATTTTAAATTTATCACCTAAAACGTGATAAGCTGTATTTATGTTTTTATTTTATCACAGAAAGCGTGATAAATTTACTTTTCATTTTAATTTTATCACAAAAAGTAAATGTATCATGGAAATAACCCGTCATTGAAAGTATTGTTAGTTTTTCAAAGCATTATTTTAATAGCTAATCCCAAGGATTAGAATCTTTGGGATCAGCATTACCCTCATTATAAATATACGGGAGACATTTTGTTTTTAAAACCCATTTTCTTTAGGCGCGCCTTTTGTAGCCGGAATTGACTTAACAGATGCATTTCCGGATTTACCGTTTTGCCCGCCTGGCACTTTACTACTTGGAATCGAACGGGTCTTTACCACTTTTTTTCCTTTACCCCTGTTTTCCTTCGGGTATTTATCAAGATGCTTTTGGTGATACTTATAGGGACTATTGCCACTATAATCGTTTATAATAACTTTATAACCCTCATAAAGATTATATCCTTTGCATCGCGAAGGAAGTGATTTCTCACGTATCCATTTCCCTTTATGATCGTAAATAAACTCACTCGTTTCATTATCATAATACATATCAATGTCAGGCAGATAATAGTATCTAAAATCACTACTGCTCAAAGGACCCCAATCTGGTTTGGAGACCGCTTTTTTATGGATTACAGCTTGAGCGTTAGAAAAAACACTCGTTAAAAACAGACAGGCAAGGATTAATTTTTTCATCTTTTTTGTGTTAATTAATTGAATATGATCAATATATACCACAATTTAAAGACATTATTTCAGGCGCAATCTATTTTTTATACCGAATGATAAATAGTATCGACTAATGCCAATTTTAGTCCGATTACAATAAAAGAAAACGATTACTGATCCAGACCGTTTTTAAATTCTGAGACTTTGTTCTTATGGCGAATAATATCCGGTTTCAGTTCAGGTTTCAGAATTAATTTCAGTTGCTTTTTCGCGTAAAGCAATGCTTCGAACCCAAATAATGCGGTGCATTTCAAAAAGTATTTTTGTTCCTGTTTAAATCAATTTTAAAATTATACCTGCAATCGCTGCGGCCAGAATTATATAGGGTTCCTGAATTTATTTATGTTTCAAAAGTATCCCAAAATCACCAATTTCCTATTTCTGTATTGCTATACACTTTAACCCCACTGCTATCGGAGCCTTTCTTTTAAATGATTTTTTTTTTACAATGCTGGCGAGTACTTTTCTTAGTACTTTTGTTTTCAAATTTGACCGTCTGTCTTAAAATCCTTCTGATAACAGATGATTACGGGTAAATTTTATAGCAGTAAACACTCCAATTCTATTCACTTATGAATAAAGTATTATTAGTCGAAGACGATCCGAGAGTCGCTTCTTTTATTACACGAGGACTTGAGGAACATCTTTATGAAGTCAAAACGATTCCAAAAGGTTTTGATGCCATAAAAGAGGTGATGGAGAATCAGTATAATATTATCATTCTCGACATCATGCTGCCTGATATTACGGGATTTGAAGTTTGTGAAGTTTTAAGAAGCCGAAAAATAATAGTACCTATACTTATTTTGAGTGCACTCGATACACCGCATGAAAAAGTAAAAGGTTTACAGGCCGGAGCAGATGATTACCTGGCCAAACCCTTTTTGTTTGAAGAATTGCTGGCCCGGATAAATGCACAGCTTCGCCGTATGGAATTCAGCAGCGGAATTCTTGATTTTCAGTCCTATGCCGGAATCGAAATTAATATGAAAGAACAAAGTGCTTCGAGAGACGGAAAAGAATTAAATCTTTCGTCAAGAGAATTAAAGCTTTTAATCTTTTTTATGAAGAACCGTGAGAAAGCCTTATCCCGAATTGAGATTGCACAGGCAGTCTGGAATATCGATTTTGATACGACTTCCAACACCGTAGATGTTTATATTAATTATTTGCGAAATAAAATAGACAAGAACTTCCCTACTCCGCTCATTCATACTATAAAAGGAACAGGATATATGCTCAAACAAAAGAGTCATGAATCTTAAGAATAAGTTAGCGATTAATTCTACTTTGCTATTTGCTTTTATAGCAGGGCTTCTTATGGCCGGATCTTTTTTGCTGTTCAGAAGTCATATGAAGGACCTCTACTTTGATAATCTCGAAGATCATGCCATGACAACGGCACTTTTTTATTTTGAAAAAGATGAGATCAAAGAAATTAACAGTGAACGTTACCGTCAGATTGAACTTCAGTATAACAAAATCAGCAACGAATCGATACGGGTTTATAATGCCAAAACCAAAAAACTTTTTGTAGAGGATAATATCGCTATTCCTTTAAGTGACTACTATTTAAAGGCAATCACTAAAAACAAAATGCTGACGTTTACGATTAACGGCAGACAATTTGTTGGATTATTTTACAAGGACAATCAGGGCGATTTTATAATTGTGGTTTCAGGAATCGATCGTGCAGGTAATCGACAACTGGACATGCTGGGGCTTATGTTTATTTTGTTTTATGCGGCGGGTATTCCCTTAAATTATCTGTTAGGAACATTTTTAGCGCGACAGACCTTCCGCCCTTTTACAGAAGTTATTGCAAAAGTAAACACCATCACAACCGAAAATCTGTACTCGAGGTTAGAAGTACCGCAAACCAGCGACAAAGATGAAATTAAAGAATTGGTGACTACTTTTAATTATCTTTTAGAAAGACTAGAAAGCGGCATCATGATTCAGAATAACTTTCTGAAAAATGCGTCACACGAATTAAAAACACCGCTAACCATTATTATTGGCGACATTGATGTCGCGTTGCAGCAACCCAGGACAAACGAACAATATGAAGAAGTATTAAAATCACTTCGAAAAGATACTTTACATCTCAAAGCCACACTTGAGGGACTTTTGGTTTTATCCGGACTCGAGCTTTCGGAGCCACAACAAATGGAAACCATCAGGATAGACGAAATAGTATGGAATGTTCTCGAAAAGAAAGCTATTGAATATCCCGAATCTAAAGTTTTGGTAAACCTGGACGCGATTGCAGAACATGAAGATTTACTTTCTGTTCACGCCAATAAACACATGCTTTTTATTGCCTTGTATAATATTCTGGACAATGCCATAAAATTTTCATTTCCGGCGCACGTCACCGTTACTGCTCTTTCAAATGAAGGTAAACTGGTCATCAAAATTACAGATCAGGGACCCGGAATCTCAGAACATGATCAGCAATCTATTTTTAACCTCTTTTACAGAAGCGATCATACACGCCATATTCAGGGACAGGGATTGGGACTTTTTATTACCATGCAGATTCTCAAACTTCATGATATCAATCTACGGGTAGATTCCGAACTCGGAAAAGGAACTTCCTTTTCTCTTGTATTTCCTTAGAGAATCTGATATAAGATATAAGTTAACCATTTAAAAAGCGTTACATACAATTAAAAGAATTACTATGTTTTTTTATCTCTCGCAGATTTTG
>NZ_WKKE01000029.1 GCF_009674775.1 Flavobacterium sp. LC2016-23
GTCGCAGTCTCGGTCTCAGCTAGACTGCGACTGCGACTGCGACTGAATACTGCGACTAATTCTCAACGATGACCGATTTTATTTCAAACGATGCTCCTGAAACCGGATTGTAGTTTACAAAATTGAACTTGCAAAGATTATGAATATTCAGCACTTTTCCGTTTGGTAATCCGTCTTGTTTGAAATCGGACCAAGGGATTTTGATCGTCGTGAATTTTTCCGGAGAAGCGGGTAAATCAACTCTGGGATGCGATCCGCCATGTACGCAGCCCGTTCCTTCTTTGTTTCCTTCACGAGCTTGCAGTTTGATCAGTTGTGAGGATTTATAAGTGATGCTTACAAATTTAGAGTTTTCTGATAAATTCGTGGGAGCACCATCATTCGAATCAGATGGTGTAATCATTACATTCAGCTCAATTTCTCCAACAGGTGAATCTTTGGCTGTCACGCGAACAATGCCTTCTTTTTGTCGAATTGAATTAAGGATTTCCTGAGTTTCCTTTGCCGGACCCGCAATAAACCACGTATTCGATTCTACAAGATTTAAGTCCGTATGACTTGGGTTCTCTCTAAGAAAACCGCAGGAAATAAATAAGATCAAAACCAAAAAAGAGAAACGAATCATAATGAGAAACCGGTTTAAAGGAGTGGATTTTAATTTCAAATATACCTTTTCTAAAAATACCACGAATCAATTCGCTAAATGAAACTAACCAAAGAGTCCTAATTTTGGTGTAAAGTAAGACAATAGTAAAAACGATGGCTCTTTACGACTGGGTTTATCTTAAAATTTCTAACTTTCCGAAAAAATCAAGAGAACAAGTTTTTCATGCAGCTATCCGTTATCATTCTTAATTACAATGTGCGTTACTTTCTGGAACAATGTGTTTTAAGTGTCCGGGAAGCCATTGCGACGCTTGATGCCGAAATTATCGTTATTGATAATAATTCGTCTGATGATAGCTGTCTGATAATGAAAGAACGTTTTCCGGATGTAAAACTTATTGAAAACAAAGAAAATTTTGGTTTTCCAAAAGGTAATAATATTGGAGTGAAAGAGGCGCAGGGAAAATACATCTGCATTCTCAATCCCGATACGGTTGTGGCCGAAGATACATTTACTAAGATTTTAGCTTTCGCAGAAAAACAAACCAACCTGGGGATTGTGGGCTGTAAATTAATTGACGGAACCGGACAGTTTTTACCTGAAAGCAAACGTGGCATCCCGACGCCCTGGGTCGCTTTCACCAAAATTTTTGGATTGTATAAGATTTTTCCAGAATGCAAGCTGTTCAATCAGTATTATGCACAGCATGTTTCAGAAAATGAGACCGGTAAAGTTGCTGTTTTAGTGGGGGCTTTTATGCTGATGGAAAGAAAATTATATCTTGAATTAGAAGGTTTTGATGAAGACTGCTTCATGTATGCAGATGATATCGATCTTTCGTACCGTGCATTATTGAATGGGAAAAGTAATTATTATTTTCATGAAACAACCGTTTTGCATTACAAGGGAGAAAGTACCATAAAAGACGAAAAATACATGCAGCGTTTTCAGGAAGCGATGACGTTTTTTTATCAGAAACATTTCAGGAAATCATTGTTTTTCTCTATTTTTATCAAAATCGGGATTGTATTTTTTTCGTTCGTTAAAATGTTTCAGGGAAAATCAAAAGACCAACCAATACCCGAAAGTTATTTTTTATATTCTTCTGATGTGAAATTGTCTGAAAAATTGACTTCTATTTTTGAAAATAAAGTGGTTGTTTTCAATTTCAAAAAAGAAAAAATGGTAAATTCGTGGCTGCTTTTGAAGGGTAAAACAGTTGAGGTTATTTTAGATAATCAGCATGTTTCATTCGGAAATTGTATCAAAATCATAGAAAGTATTAAAGATAAGCGTATTACTTTTAAAATTTTCCCCAAAAACACAAATTTTATTATTGGAAGTAATTCCAGAAATGACAGGGGGCAAGTGGTAAAAATTGAGTAAAAAATTATATTAAATGTAATTTATATTTAAAATATTCAGTAATTTCGCAATCTGAAAATCAAAATCACCCTTGAGGTTAACAATATGGCAAGATTTGAATTAAAACTTCCCAAAATGGGAGAAAGTGTAGCTGAAGCAACTATTACAAACTGGTTGAAAGAGGTTGGAGACAAAATTGAAGCAGACGAAGCAGTACTGGAAATAGCAACTGATAAAGTTGATAGTGAAGTACCCAGCGAAGTGTCAGGGATTTTGGTCGAA
This sequence comes from Flavobacterium sp. LC2016-23, assembly GCF_009674775.1. Lineage (GTDB taxonomy): Bacteria > Bacteroidota > Bacteroidia > Flavobacteriales > Flavobacteriaceae > Flavobacterium. The sequence continues at coordinate 2,255 of NZ_WKKE01000029.1, forward strand.
AAATTATTTGGCAAAGATGATTTAGTTCAGGTAGGGCAGACTATTGCAATTATCGAAACAGAAGGCGGCGTTGAAACAGCATCGTCATTTTTAGTCGATAAAGTGCTGGAGGATGAAGCTCCGGCCGCAGCAGCTGAAATAGAAAAAACAATCGATGCCACTAAAGAATCCGTTGCTCCTCAGGATTTTTCAGCATCGGATAAATTCTTTTCTCCGCTTGTTAAAAATATTGCAAAGGAAGAAGGTGTTTCTGTGGCTGAGTTAGAAAATGTTCAGGGTTCCGGAAAAGACGGACGTGTTACAAAAGAAGATATTTTAAAATATGTTGAAGATCGCAAATCAGTTGCGGTTGCTGCTCCAAAAGCTGTTGCAGAAACAGTTAAGGAAGTCGCTGCTCCGGTAAAAGCGGCAGAACCGGCAGTGGTTCAGAAAAGTCAGCAGGCGGTTCCTGTTTCTGTAAACGGAGGTGATGAAATCATCGAAATGGACAGAATGCGTAAATTGATTTCAGGGTACATGGTGGCTTCGGTGCAGACTTCGGCTCACGTACAGTCTTTTATTGAAGTGGATGTAACCAATATCGTAAAATGGAGAGATAAAGTAAAAGCTGCTTTCGAGAAAAGAGAAGGCGAGAAACTTACTTTTACGCCAATTATGATGGAAGCCGTTGCAAAAGCACTGAAAGATTTCCCTGGAATGAATATTTCTGTTGATGGTGATTATATCATTAAAAAGAAAAATATTAATTTAGGAATGGCTGCAGCTTTGCCAAACGGAAACTTAATCGTTCCGGTTATCAAAAATGCAGATCAGTTAAACCTTGTCGGAATGGCAAAAGCAGTTAATGACCTGGGGAATCGTGCAAAAGCAGGAAAACTAAAACCGGACGATACGCAAGGCGGTACATACACGGTTACAAACGTAGGAACTTTTGGAAGTGTTTTCGGAACGCCAATTATCAATCAGCCGCAAGTTGGAATTCTGGCACTTGGAGCAATTCGTAAAGTGCCTGCAGTTATTGAAACTCCGGAAGGTGATTTTATTGGAATTCGTCAGAAAATGTTCCTTTCACACTCTTACGATCACAGGGTAGTAGATGGTGCTCTTGGAGGAAGTTTCGTAAAGAGAGTTGCAGAATATTTAGAAGCTTTTGATGTAGACAGGGATTTCTAAAAAGAACTGTTTTATAAATAATTAACCCTTTTCGTGTTTTGAACATGGAAAGGGTTTTTTCTTTTTGTATTTTTAAAATCTGAATAGAAATCGGGAACTTTATGAAAAAAAGGAGTGAAATTCAGCTTTAAAATTTATATTTGTAAACTTATAAAATTCAAAAATGGAACTCAAACTCAATAAACCAATTTGCTTTTTCGACCTTGAAACTACTGGTATTGATATCGGAAAAGACAGAATAGTAGAAATTTCAATATTTAAAGTTTTTCCAAACGGAAATAAAGAAAGTAAAACTTGGTTGGTGAATCCGACAATTCCAATTCCGCCTCAGACTACCGCCGTCCATGGTATAACAGATGAAAAAGTAGCCAACGAACCTACTTTTAACGAGTTGGCTCCACAGGTCTATAATATGATTAAAGACAGTGATTTAGGAGGGTTTAATTCTGATCGTTTTGATATTCCGTTACTGGCAGAAGAACTACTTCGCGCCGGAGTTGATTTTGATATGAAAAATAAAGTCTCTGTAGATGTGCAGACTATTTTTCATAAAATGGAAGAGCGTACCCTGAGTGCTGCTTTGAAGTTTTACTGCGGGAAAAGTCTCGAAAATGCCCATTCGGCGGAAGCAGACACTATGGCGACTTACGAAATCCTGAAAGCACAGTTAGACCGTTATCCGGAATTAGAAAATGATATGAAGTCATTATCCGAATTTACTACACGTAAAAAAATTGCCGATTTTGCCGGAATGATCGCTTTTGATAAAGACAATGAAGAAATCTTCACTTTCGGAAAACACAAAGGTGCCAAAGTCGACAAAATATTAGAAACAGAACCAGGTTATTTCAGCTGGATTCAAAATGCTGATTTTCCATTGTATACCAAAAAAGTGCTGACGGCAATCAAACTAAGAAAGTTAAATACGAAATAAGTTTTCAGTCGCAGTCTCAGTATGCAGTTTTGCGCTGGGACTGATTTTGCGTTTAGTAAATACTGTGACTGAAAACCGAGACTGAAAACTAAAAAAAAATGAAAATAATCTGTATCGGTAGGAATTATGCCAATCATATTGAGGAATTAAAAAACGAAAGGCCAACAGAACCTGTTGTTTTTATGAAACCGGATTCAGCGGTTTTATTAAAGCATCATCCTTTCGTAATCCCTGAATTTTCTGAGGAAATTCATCACGAAATTGAGATAATTGTTAAAATAAATAAGGTTGGAAAGTATATCGAACCTAAGTTTGCCCATAAGTATTACGACGAAATAAGTGTGGGTATCGATTTTACTGCCAGGGATTTACAGGATAAATTAAAGGCAAAAGGATTGCCTTGGGAAAAAGCCAAAGCCTTTGATGGTTCTGCAGTTATCGGTGATTTTTTACCTAAAACCGATTTTGTTTCTATGGAAAATCTTACTTTTGAATTAACAAATAATTCCAAAACGGTTCAAAAAGGAAACACCGGCTTTATGCTTTGGAAAATTGATGAACTGGTATCGTTTGTGTCGCAGTATTTTACATTAAAAATTGGCGATATTATTTTTACGGGAACACCGGAAGGCGTTGCCCGGGTTAAACCAAACGACGTTTTGGAAGGCTTTTTAGAAGATAAAAAATTATTCAGAATACAAGTAAAATAATGGCTTTAAAATACAACCTTTCGAAAGTATATGCGCTTTCAGATAATGATCCTGAATTCGTAAACGAAATTCTAAAACTATTTGTTACCGAAGTTCCCGAGGATTTGAAACAAATCAAAGAAGGAATCAAAAAGAAAGATCATAAGTATGCTTATTCTTATGCCCATAAGATAAAACCAACATTGGATTTAATGGGTTTAAACGTTGCATTCGAAGAAATCCTGCAAGTGGAGGCCTGGACAAAAGCGGAAGGTAAGAAAAAAGAAATCATCGAAACTTTTAAAAGTATAAGAATACAGGTAAAAGACGCGATCAAGGAAATCAAAAAAGACTTTGATTTGTAATAATAGTAGCGTAATTCAATTTTTATCTTTTTTAAAATCAGATTAAAAATTGGATCATACCGATAGCGATCGGAACCACTATTCCTTTTGTTCCGGAAATATTTTGCGTAAATACATGTCCTTTTCTCAAAGGATTTTTTTCTGACCCCTCGCGCAAAATGGAGCATTAATAACCTTCTAAATAATGACTTACGATGAAGTAAGTAAAAATATTCCACAGCTATGAAAGCAACTATCATTACTATTGGAGATGAAATTTTAATCGGTCAGATCGTAGATACCAATTCTGGTTTTATTGCAAAATCATTAGACCGAATCGGTGTTGAGGTTCATGAAATGATTTCGATAAGCGATGACAAAAAACATATTTTAGATACCTTTGCGCAATTGCAGAACAAAGTAGATGTTGTTGTGATTACAGGCGGATTAGGGCCTACAAAAGACGATATCACTAAAAAAACATTCTGCGAATATTTTAATGATGAACTTGTCGTGAATCCTGAAGTATTGGCGCATGTAACGGAATTGATAGAAGGGTTTTACAAACGTCCGATTTCGCAATTAAATAAAGATCAGGCACTGGTGCCGTCGACCTGTACGGTGCTGCATAATAAAGTGGGGACAGCGCCGGGAATGTGGATGAAGAAAGAAAACACAGTATTTATTTCGCTTCCGGGAGTTCCGTATGAAATGAAATATTTAGTCGAAAACGAAATAATTCCAAAAATTATTCGCGAATACAAGCGGCCATATATCATTCATAGAACGATTTTAACGTATGGGCAGGGTGAGAGTTTAGTCGCGGAGCGTATTGAAGACTGGGAGAATAATCTGCCTGATTTTATTAAGTTGGCGTACCTGCCAAATCCCGGCAGAGTACGTTTGCGTCTTTCGGCAAGAGGGACAGATAAAGAAATACTTGAAGAGGCGTTAGAAGCCAATATAAAAACATTAGATGCTATAATTCATGATATTATAGTAGGTTACGAAGAAAACGAAACGATAGAGTCGGTAGTTGGAAAACTATTGACGAAACAAAATAAAACCATTGCTACGGCTGAAAGTTTTACGGGTGGAAAAATCGCATCAGTTTTATCGGCTGTTCCGGGAGCTTCCAGCTATTTTAAAGGCAGTGTGGTTACGTATGCAACAGAGGCTAAAGTTAATGTTCTTGGGGTCTCGCAGGATATTGTTGATCAATATTCGGTAGTAAGTGCAGAGGTGGCATCGGCTATGGCTTTGAATGTGAAAGAGATACTTAAAACAGACTATGCAATTGCCACTACCGGGAACGCGGGACCGTCAAAAGGGGACTCAGATGCTGAAATTGGCACTGTTTTTATCGCTTTGGCAACACCAAATGATATAATTGTAGAAGAATTTAACTTTGGTCAACCACGTGAAAAAGTGATAGATAGAGCTACGATTAAGAGTTTAGAAATATTACAGAAAGAAATTTTAAAAATTGTGCATTAATTTTTTGCTACAATGGTTTATTTTTCTTTTCTTTGCACCCTGATTTTGAATAACGATAAAAGATAAGTATAATGTCAAGAGTTTGTGACCTTACAGGTAAAAGAGCGATGGTAGGAAATAACGTTTCTCACGCTATGAACAAAACTAAGAGAAAGTTTTCTGTAAACTTAGTTAAAAAGCGTTTTTATCTTCCAGAAGAAGATAGATGGATTACTCTTAGAGTAGCAGCATCTACGATAAAAACAATTAATAAAAATGGAATCACTGCTGTTTTGAAAAAAGCGCAGTCAGAAGGATTTATCAAATAATCTTTTCCTAAATAAATATATAGCAAGATGGCAAAGAAAGGTAATAGAATCCAGGTAATTTTAGAATGTACAGAACACAAGACTTCTGGTGTTGCAGGTACTTCTAGATATATAACAACTAAGAACAAGAAAAATACTCCGGACAGATTAGAGATTAAAAAATTTAATCCGATCTTGAAACGTGTAACTGTTCATAAAGAAATTAAATAATTAAGTCATGGCAAAGAAAACCGTAGCATCGTTACAAACATCTTCTAAGAGATTATCAAAAGCCATCAAAATGGTGAAATCTCCTAAAACTGGTGCATATACATTCGTAGAATCTATTATGACTCCTGAAGAAGTTGATAATTTCTTGAAAAAGAAATAATAACATACATAGCATATAGAAAAGCTACTTTCATTCGGAAGTAGCTTTTTTATTTTTTATATTTGTCTAAAATTTACAGAAAGATAACCGTATTGTTCTTCGTAAAGCGTTTCTGATTTTTCTTATAATAATTGAAGTCAATTGCTGAGGCAACCGGAAACCACGAGAAGATAAATTTCTTCTGTAAACATTAAGATTATAGATTGCCAAAAAAATCATATAGTCTGGAACTAACAACAAATAAAAAATGAGTTTTTTTAAAAAATTATTCTCTACCGACAAAAAAGAGACTTTAGATAAAAGTCTTGAAAAATCAAAAAATACTTTTTTCTCAAAGTTAAGCAAAGCTGTAGCCGGAAAATCTAAGGTTGATGACGATGTGTTAGATGATCTGGAAGAAATTCTGGTAGCTTCTGATGTTGGGGTAAACACAACATTGAAAATAATCTCAAGAATCGAAAAACGTGTTGCCGAAGATAAATATTTAGGAACAGAAGAATTAAACCAGATTCTTCGAGAAGAGATTGGTTCTTTGTTATCTGAAACGAATACCGGTGAAGCTACTGAGTTTGAAATCCCGAAAGATAAAAAGCCCTACGTTTTAATGGTGGTTGGCGTTAACGGGGTGGGTAAAACCACTACAATCGGTAAATTGGCTTATCAGTTTAAAAAAGCAGGTTATAAAGTCGTTTTAGGCGCTGCAGATACTTTTCGTGCTGCTGCCATAGATCAGTTACAGGTATGGGCAGACCGGGTAGATGTACCAATCGTAAGGCAAAATATGGGAAGCGACCCTGCTTCTGTTGCTTTTGATACCCTGCAATCTGCTGTAGCTCAAAATGCCGATATCGTAATTATTGATACTGCCGGACGTCTTCATAATAAAATCAATTTGATGAACGAACTTACCAAAGTAAAACGTGTGATGCAGAAGGTGGTTGCCGATGCACCTCATGATGTTCTTTTGGTTTTGGATGGTTCAACCGGTCAGAATGCTTTCGAGCAGGCAAAGCAGTTTACGGCCGCTACAGAGGTAACTTCTCTTGCTGTAACTAAATTGGACGGAACTGCCAAAGGTGGTGTCGTGATTGGTATTTCAGATCAATTTCAGATTCCTGTAAAATATATTGGGGTTGGTGAAGGAATTGAAGACTTACAGGTCTTTAATAAATATGAATTTGTAGATAGTTTCTTTAAATAATAGCAGAAATGAGTTTTTCTTCTTTAAAAAATATAACGCCTGTTACTTTTTATTTCGCAAGTGTTTTAAGTTTTGTTTTAGCAAATGTTTTAAAAGATAAAAGTTTGTCTTTTTATTACATCTTATTGGTTTTGGGTCTGGTATTCTTTTTTATGGGAATGCTGAAGAGAATCCGTACGAAGCGATAAATTAATAAATATTCAATTTTTTTAAATCCCAAATTCCAATTATAACAGTTGGAATTTGGGATTTTTCTATTGGAATTTAAAGCTTCTGTATTGGAATTTGGAATTTAAAAATTGTAATTTTTTAAAAAAAAACTATTGGTACAAGGCACTAATTTTCTCCCATAACGTTTCATCAAAATCGGATAAAGCCAGATTGACATCATCAGCGGCGTCTCCCATTCTGACGATAACCATATTTTTACTTGGAATGACGTATATTTTCTGGTCATTTTTTCCTAATGCCATAAACATATCGTTTGGTGCGGTTGGAATTATACTTCCCGGGATCGTAAGTTGTGATTGTGGTAAATGGTAGTTGGCTTTTCCGTTCAGCCACCACAAATACCCATATCCTAAATTGATGTTTTGTGAAGTATTGGTAGCTTCGTTAAAGTAACTTTCGTTCAGAATGGTCGTATTCTCCCACTTTCCTTTATTGAGCATTAAGAGTCCGAAACGGGCCATACTTCTTGTGGTGCTGGTGTAAACGCTATTTACGCCAAGTTGGACCCAATTACCATTCATGCCAATTTTGTCTCTTAATTTTGTATTGAAATAATTTTCCCAGGTTTGTTTGCTTGCTTTCGCAACGACATCCTGCAGTTTTACATATACATTATGATATGCCCAGCGTTTTCCGGCATCGGCTTTGTAGATTAAGCTGGCAGGATCTACCTCGTCTGTAGTGTCATCAAGTCCTGATGTCATGGTGAGTAAATGTTTGCAGGTGATCTGGTTTTCCTGTGCAAGTGATTCACTTGTCCAGCCTGTTCCGATATAATCTGAAACTTTATTGTTGATGTTTAAAAAACCTTCCTGCTGTGCAATTCCGGTCATGGTTGACGTTAATGTTTTTCCCGCGCTTGCCCAATACCAGTTGATGGTTGCAGTGTGGTTGTTGAAATAATTTTCTAAAACAATTCGTCCGTTTACTAAAATAATAAACGATTTGGAATGTTTGAGCTCTAAATAATCTAAAAGCGGCTGGACTGCATTTTGATTCCATTTGAGGTCTGAAACGGATTTTGTTTCCCAGGTACTTCCGGTTAAAGGAGGAAAATACATGGATTGTACCGGGGTGGATGCATCATCGGATGATTCTTTGCTGCAACTGATAAAACTTAAGAGTATCAGTAGCTTAAAAATAGTTTTGGTCATGTTTTTGGTTTTTTGGTTTGGGGTTTGACCAAAAATATGCAAAATAGTTTAATGGGTTTTATGAATTTTTATTTCTTTTGAATTTTTATAAGGTTAACTTTGTAACTCACGAAATATTCTTTTGAAAACCGGAGTCTTAGCCCTGATGGGAGCGGCATCCTTTTATGGCGGTGTTTGCCATAAAAGATACAGCGGACAGCAGGAATCAGCTCCTTATTAATATTATAATTATTATGAAAAACGCTTTAATTATTTTGGTTTTATCTTTTTTGTTTGTGAGCTGCAAACAGGAAATTAAACCAACCGATATTGCAAAACTGAACGGTTACTGGGAAATTACGAAAGTTGTTTTTGATAAAGGGGAAGAGAAGGATTACGGAATGAATGAAAGTTTTGATTTTTTTGAAATTAAAAAAAACAAAGGAATCCGAAAGAAAGTGATGCCGCAATTTGACGGAACTTTTTTGACGAGTGATTCTTTTGAAAATGTTTCGGTTCGTTTTGCTGATGGCCGGACTTTTTTAGATTATAAAACGAATTATGCAAAGTGGAGTGAGGAATTGATTTCATTATCGGATCAAGAACTGGTGGTGAAAAATGCTGAGAACAAGGAATATCATTATAAAAAAGCAGGACCCATAAATTTATTAGACGATGGCAAAAAGGTTAAATAATCAAAGTTCAATTGGAGATGTATTACAGCAGATTATTCAGGTGAATAAACTGCAGCCCGGAATGGATCAGATTGATGTAAAAGAAGCCTGGAGGCAGCTTATGGGTAACGGAGTAAATACGTATACCAAAAACGTTGTCCTGAAAGGAAGCACGCTTTATGTAGAACTTGGATCTGCCGTTTTGAGAGAGGAACTGAGCCATGGAAAATCTAAAATTGTCAAAATGATTAATGAAGAATTAGGGCGTGAAGTGGTAAAGGATGTTGTTTTACGTTAAATTTTATTTGGCTTTTAAACGATTTGTATCGCTGGGTTTTACTATTAAAAAATAAAATTAACACTTCTACTTTGGAAGTGTTTTTTTTATGATATATTTGACCGATAAGTATTTTTTTTAATACATATTTTTTTAATAATTAAATCCAAAAACAATCCAAAACAATGAAAAAAGTATTCCTTATTTTAACCGTATTATTAGCTTTAAACAGTTATTCGCAAAAGAAAAAAGTCGCAGTTGTCGGTTTTTACACCGACAAAACCATCAGTCTTGCTGATTTGGGACTAAATGGTGTGGCTGCCATAGCTGATTTAGGTAATAATCCTGATTTTAATCTTACTCCTATTTTGGAGAAGTATCATAATTCTTTTTTTAATGTTTTTTCTAAACAATTCCCTTTTGACTTACTTCCTGAAAATGAAGTAATCCAAAAACAGGAATATATTGATTTCGTTCCTAAATTTGCCAGAGAAGGAGATGCCGGGAAAACAATCATCAATTACCCTGGATATAAATATATTTATGAAGGTATGAATGGTTCTGAAAATGAAGTAGGAACCGCTACCATTTTTAAAGATGTTGCAGATGGTGTTTTATTTACTGAAATACATTTTGCTTTGCAAAAAGGATTCGCTGTTGGAGGAACCGGAACAGTTAAAATGAAAGCGTATGCGAGAATTGCTTTATATGATAAAACAGGAAAAAAAGTATTTGCTTTTAGTGAAGGAGCAAACTCCAAAAAGACCGGAGCTATTATAAGTGGAATTCCCGTTTTAACTGCCGAAAAAATATTACCAATGTGTGAAAGTGCTTTAGACGAACTTTTGAAAGATTTAGATGAAAAAGTAGCTAAAATCATTAAAAAGACAGACGGTAAACTTTAATAATTTTACAATCAGAATAAAAAAAAATCCATTCGCGAAGCGAATGGATTTTTTTTTGCGCTAAAATCTAAAATCTTAGAACTGCTCTCTTCCTGCAAAGTGGAATGCCGCTTCGATAGCAGCATTTTCGTCGCTGTCTGAACCGTGAACTGCATTTTCTCCGATAGAAGTTGCGTATGCTTTACGAATAGTTCCTTCAGCAGCTTCAGCCGGATTTGTAGCTCCAATTAAAGTTCTGAAATCTTCTACTGCGTTATCTTTTTCTAAAATAGCAGCAACAATTGGTCCGCGTGACATAAATTCTACTAATTCTCCGTAGAATGGTCTTGCAGCGTGAACAGCATAAAATGCCTGAGCATCCGCTACAGTTAATTGAGTTAGTTTTAACGAAACGATTTTGAAACCTCCGTTAGTAATCATTGCTAAGATATTCCCAATGTGTCCGTTTGCTACAGCATCCGGCTTAATCATTGTAAAAGTTCTATTTGTTGCCATTTTCTTGCGTTTTTTAAATTTTGTGCAAAAATAGACTTTTTTATGAATTAATTTTAATTAATTGATAATTAAAACATCGTGAAATGTTGTTTTGTTAAAGAAGAGCAATTTTTTTTACCATATAAGTTATGTAAGTTCATTTAAGTGCAGGCTGTTATTTTTTGCATAGTTGAAAAAAAAAGGACACAGTGTTGTGCGTCCTTTTCCTTATAATATCTTACATAACTTATATGGTAAGAAAAAACTAAACTTTAAAAATGAGTTTGTTTTTGTAGAAGATCCATAGAATAAAAGTCCAGATGGCAACATAAACCAACGCTCCGGCAAAGGAAGCCAACATCGGATTACTGAAAAACGGGGCAATTCCGTAGCCGTACAAATAACTGAGAAGATTGATCTGCTCTCCGGTTTTGTTCGGATTTTCAAACTGAATCATGACCAAAGCCTGTGGTATGATCTGAGAAGCAAAAAATACAATCATGGGATTTACCCCCCAGATTAAAAATAATTTGAAGCCTTTTTTATATTCTGCAATATCAATAATGTAATAGAGAATTGACAAAACAGTCGTGGCCAGTCCGGTTGTGTATAAAACGTAACTGCTGGTCCAGATTGATTTGTTAATTGGGAACACCATATTCCAAAGCAAACTGGCAATAATTAAGGCTATTCCAGTTATTATCATTTTTTTAGCAATCTCATTTTTTGCAATTTTAAGTTGTAATAACTGACCAATCAGCAGACCAATGATTCCGTTTACAATCGATGGAATGGTACTGAGAATTCCTTCCGGGTCCCAGGTGACAGTGCCGCGATACATATGACCTTTCAGGAGAACACCGTCCAGCCATGAGGCTAAATTGGTGCCCTTATCAAGGTTTGCTTCGCCAATTCCGGGAACTGGTATCAGGGTCATCGTCGCCCAATATCCCAATAATAAAACAACTCCGGTTATGATTTGGGTCTTTTGTGATGTTTTTAAATACAATAGCGAAACCACAAAATAGACTACTGCAATTCGCTGTAAAACGCCCGGAAGACGCACATCCTGATACGCTTCGATTCCGCTGTAGGCCAAAACGAGGTATATGAGTAAGATCGAAAAAGCAAATATGTTTTTTAGTTTAGTATTAAAATTCCCCATCAGCGCATAGCCGACACCGATTGTAATCATTAAACGGCCAATAAGCAACGGAATTCCTTCGAGACCAAAAAGCTGTATTTTTCCGAAATAATTGAAGAAAATCCCGAGACATAACATTCGTAACGAACGTACCAGGATTTTATTAAAGGTCGTGCCATCGTATTTTTTATCCGGCATGGCAAGGGGAACTGCCACTCCCATAATAAATACAAAAAAAGGAAATACTAAGTCGGTTAGCGTACAGCCGTTCCATTCGGCATGCAAAAGTGGAGGGAAAACATGTCCCCAATCTCCGGGATTGTTGACAATTGTCATTAATAAAATTGTTAGTCCGCGAAAGACATCTAGCGAAATTAAGCGTTCTTTTACCATTGGTTTTGGGTAAATTGGTTAGTTAATAATTTTAAAAGTCGCTATTTGGTTTAAAAAAAAACAATACTTTCAGAATCAGGTGGTTATTTTATCCTGAAAGTATTGTGGTAAAGTATAAATTATATTGTTATAATGGAGAAATTAGTGGATAAAGGTTTTAATTTCTGCGTTAATAATGGTATCAACTGTTCGCCTTTTTCTAAATAAAACTCAGAAAAATTAGTCTGGCGTTCCTGTAAGCTGTTGTTCGGAAACAATTGACATTGTAAATCCACAACACGCTCTAACTGGTCGTTTAATTTTCTTTTTTGTGCTTTAAGCAAACGCTTCTCTAAATTTTCAAGGCCTTTTTTCTGTTTTACTTCCTGTGCTTTTACGGCTCCGGTAAAGGATTTGTCTGTTTTTTGGGCTAATTCAGACAAGTATTCAAATTGTTTTTCCAGAATTTCTTTTTGAGGAGTCAGGTCAATTGGGAATTCTGATATTTTATAAGTGACAGCATTTACCAAATCGGCTGGTTTGGTAAATAAATCTTTCCAGCTTAAACCCAACTGATCGGCTTTTTTAGCTTGTTTTTCCGTTGTCAGCAATACCGAATTTCGAACCAGAATTATAGGGAAGGTGATGTTTACGGCATCAAAGAAAGATTTTAATTCCAGCCAGTAGGCAATTTCCCCGCCTCCGCCAATGTAGCATAAATTGGGCAGGATAATTTCCTGATACAACGGACGCATGATCACATTGGGACTAAATTTCTCCGGGTTGCTTTCCAGTAATTTTAAGATTTCTTCTTTTGAAAATGAGATTTTAGTGTTATTGACAATAAATCTGTCCTTCTCAAAAACAATTCGTTCACGAAGATTATCTTCAATATAAAATAAATTGATTTCACGCGGATTTACCTGAACGGTATAATTTTTTAGTTTTTCAATCGTTTCCTGAACAGCTTTAAAAGAAGCTTGTTCCAGCAACTCTTCTTTGATGTAAGGAATAAAGGCACGTTTTAAATCGGCATTATCGGCATCTATAATCACCAGACCCTGAGAAGCAAATAAACCATTCGCCAAAAAACGGGTTGCATCTGCCAGATTATCATGGTTTAGGTAAGCGTCTTCAAATAGTTTTTTCAACGAGTTGGCATTCGTACTAGATCCTAATTCCAAGGCGTAAATTTCGAAAAATTCAGCCAGGCCTTCTGTCGAAAGTCTTCCTACGGGACCGGTACTTTCGGTATTCCAGCGGAATTTTTTTCCTTTAAAATTAAAATAATTGATTTCTTCAAAATCGTGATCTTCCGTCGCCATCCAATAAATCGGTACGAAATTGAAATTAGGATATTTCGATTTCAATTCTTTGGTCAGATTGATGGTCGATATGATTTTATAAAGAAAATATAGCGGCCCGCTAAAAAGATTTAACTGATGCCCAGTCGTAACCGTAAACGTACTTTCGTGAGCTAAAAGCTCAATATTTTGTTGTGTTAAATCTGAAATTTCAAGGGCGGCATATTGTGCTTTTAAAACAGAAACCAGTGGAATCCGGTTTTGATTATTGAAATTCTGCTGCTTTTCAATGATTTGTTTTTCAAAGTTTTCCAGTGCCGGAAAATTATTATATAGCGGTTGAAGGTCCGGTTTTTGTTCTAAATAATCTTGTATCAAAGTCGAGAAATATCCTGAGTTTTGGTAGCTGATACAGTCGGTTGGCATAATTTTGGGTTTATTTTTGATAGCTGTAAATTTAAGCAAAATATGCAGTTAAAATTGGTTTTAACGATTGCTTATGAATTGAATTTTATTTTTGACTATAAATAACTGTAAATCAAGGTGTTTTAATGGTTTTTAAAAATATTTCAAGAATAATTTGTTTATTAGGAAAATATTTCACAAAATTTGCTTCAGAAAAATAAATCATTAATTATTAATAACGAAGACAATGTTTGTACTAAACTTTACCTCTCAAAACATCGCATCAGGATCAGATTCTGTTGGCATGTGTCTTCGTGGCTTTTCTCAATCCTAGCAAATCAATTTTAGATATAGAAAGAAGCCCGAAGGAAAATAACTTTCGGGCTTTTTTGTATTCTGGACACTTCAGAAATTCCCGATCAAGAACTTAATTTATCTGTTTAAGATAAAATGTTTTGCCCTGCATTTTTAAATGTTGGGTGAGAATTCATTTAATTTTTTTTTTAATGGACAATTCTCTTTTCGACGATTACTTTGAAAGTAGTCGTTTAAAGAATAGAAGACGCAAAAAAAGATTGGTGAAAGAGGATTTTGAAAAACATCTGGTTCGATTATCAAAACGAAAACACGCAATCTATCTGGCAATTAAAGAGTTGCCTTTGATTGAATTGGAACAACCTTATCAAAAAGGCTGGGTTCGTTTTTTTGTAGTTCGAAAAGATGTTTTACGCTCAGCCGGGGCGATGTTCTATGTGGATATATTGGAAAAGATAAACACTTTCCAATTTTCAAATCAAAAAACATTTATCAATCGGAAAAAGCGTTCCGGAAAAAAGACAGACCATCCAAGGGAGCAATTTCTGTCGAAAATTAGTGTCAGTGAGTGGAATGCAAATAAACTCGAATTGACTGACAAGGAAAAATCCTGCTTTACACGAATCGAAAAATGGTCGGACAGATGGCGTTGTTTTAAGACGTATTATCAATTTACGGAGTCCTGGCGATTTGTATTTAAAATTGAGCCCAATATCATTACCCATAAAAAAGCGGTAGATGCCGTGCTGGAAAGTGAATTGAGGTTACTTGAAAATTACATACAAAACCGGGATCTGGGATATAAGATTTATAAAACCGGCAACAGAGAGGCCTATTATTATTCCAGTTTGGAAAAACTGAAAAATAACAATCAACTAAATAATAACAATCTGAATACGATATACGAACAGTATTTGGAAGAAAAATATACCTAATGGGAAATAAATTATCCGGAAAAGACCTGATTAAAATAGGCTTTCCAAAGAATAACAGTATCAATATTGCTTTAGGGCAGATTAACAGATACAGAAAAAGAGAAAAAAAAGAGAGCATATTAACCGAAGCGAAGGAAGTTTTATTGTTTCCAGAAAAATTTACAGGACACGGAACCTGGGGAAAAGTTGCGGAAGGATTGGTAAATCCGGTAGCGGTGCGAATGCATCAGCTTAATAATACCCGGGCGCCGTTTTCGATATTCGGAGAAAATGAAATTGATGAACAGGCGAAGTACCAGTTGTATGATGCTTTAAAATTACCAATTTCAGTTGCAGGCGCCTTAATGCCCGACGCGCACTCCGGTTACGGACTGCCGATTGGCGGTGTGCTTGCCACAGACAATGCCGTGATTCCGTACGGAGTTGGCGTTGACATCGGATGCCGCATGAGTTTGTCCATTTTTGACATTCCGGCTTCATTTTTCAAAGGAAAAGAACACCAGCTGCAGGCGATTTTAAAAGACCATACCAAATTCGGAATGTATGAGACCCACGCCATAAAAGCAGATCATGAATTGTTCAGCAGAAGTGAATTTCAGGATATTCCACTTTTGAAAAATCTTTTGCCTAAAGCGTACAAACAGCTAGGGACTTCCGGCGGAGGCAATCATTTTGTGGAATTTGGAATTGCAAAAATCACCAATCCGCTTAACGAATGGAAAATTGGGGTTGGCGAATATTTTGCGGTGCTTTCACACAGCGGTTCAAGAGGCTTGGGAGCCAATATTGCGAAACATTATACGTATCTGGCGACCAAACAATGTCCTTTGCCTAAAAATGTACAGCACTTGGCCTGGTTAGATCTGAATACACATGACGGTCAGGAATACTGGCTGGCGATGAATTTGGCCGGCGATTATGCAAAAGCCTGTCACGATGACATTCACCGCCGAATGGCAAAAGCGATCGGAAAGCGAGTGGTGGTGACCATTGAAAACCATCACAATTTTGCCTGGAAAGAAATCGTAAACGGCAAGGAAGCCATTGTACATCGCAAAGGAGCGACTCCTGCCAACGTTGGTGAACTGGGTATTATTCCGGGTTCCATGACGGCTCCGGGATTTATTGTGAAGGGAAAAGGAAATGCGGAGAGTTTAAACTCAGCATCGCACGGGGCCGGAAGGCTTTTCTCCCGTAGAAAGTGCAAAGAATCATTCACGCAAAGCGAAATTAATAAAGTGCTCAAAGCAAACGATGTCACTTTAATTGGAGGAAATATAGATGAAGCTCCAATGGCCTATAAGGACATCAATAAAGTAATGGCAAACCAAAACGAACTGGTTGATGTACTCGGTACATTCACACCGAAGATCGTTAGAATGGACCGCTAAATTAGTAAGTAATGGAAAAAATAATTCAAATAACATCAGGTCGTGGCCCGGCGGAATGCAGCTGGGTTGTGGCCCAGGTTTTAAAAACCTTTATAGAAGAAGCCAAGCAAAATAATATAAAAACAACAATGCTTCACAGGGAAATCGGAATTGAAAACGGAACAGTAGAAACCGCTACGATTTTACTCGAAAGCGACAGGCTGGATCCGTTTGTCAACTCATGGCTCGGAACTGTTCAATGGATTGGGCAAAGTCAGTTCAGGAAATTTCATAAAAGGAAAAACTGGTTTATCGGCATTTTCGAAATAGAAAAATCTACAGCAACCGAAATTTCGGAAAAGGATATTCAGTATCAGGCCATGAGAAGTTCCGGAGCCGGAGGGCAGCATGTCAATAAGGTAAGTTCTGCAGTAAGGGCGACGCATCTTCCAACCGGAATCAGCGTGGTTTCTATGGATTCGCGCTCACAGCACCAGAACAAAAAACTGGCCACTGAAAGGTTATTACAGAAATTCAAAGAAGAGGCCGTAAAGCATTTTAAAGCTGAATTTCAGGCGCAATGGATGAATCAGCTGCAGATTCAGAGAGGTAATCCAGTCCGGATTTTTCAGGGTTCGGATTTTAAAAAACAAAAACAGGAAAAAAAATACAAACAGGAAAGGCAAAAAATAAAAAAAGAAGGTTATTTCGACAGGGAATAATACCCCGATTTTTGAATTTTCCAAATCTAAAAAATTATGAAAACAGTAGATAAATACATTTTTGAAGCCTTAGACAATTATCCGTATTCGCTGGTGGAAACCATAGAATCACTGGATTATGCTTTGTCTTATGACGACAAGAATACAATGGCATTATGCCTTTATGGCCGTGTTCAGGCCGATCAGCTATTGAAATATGAAGAAGCCAAGGAATATTTTCACCAGGCCATTTCGATTAATATCAATGCTATCGAAGTGTATTCGTATTACATCAATACTTTAATCCTGAATGAAGATTATACGGAAGCGACAAGGCTTATCGATTTTGCTTTAACGATTAAAGGCATTAACAAAGTAGAGATTCTTCTTAAAAAAGTGATGCTTTTAGAAAGCCGGAAAGATTTTAAAAAGGCATTGAAAGCACTAAAAGAAGCAAGACTTGAAACGTTAAGCAATGAATATGATTATCTTATGGAAGAAACCGAAAAACGATTGCATAAAAAAACAAATAAAAAATCGAAAAAAACCGGATCTAAAAAAGAAAAATCAGCGGATAAAAAGAATAAGTAATACCAGAAAGGATGTCAAAGCGGCATCCTTTTTTTATGGTATAGTTGAATTGTAATGCTTAGTGTTTTGGTTTTGAGTTTTTCACAACGATGTTTTATTTTAACAGATAAATGTTTGTTACTTTCGAAAAATAGATTCATTTTTATACTCTATTTTCTTAAAAAAAAATCTATATCAAAACCAAATGAAAAATAACCCTAATCAGAAGAACTCGCTTCGACATGTTCTTTTTGGCAGTTTGATTGGTACCACCATCGAATTTTTTGACTTTTATATTTATGCCAATGCTGCGGTATTGGTTTTTCCGCAATTGTTTTTCCCAGGTTCAGATAAAACCATGGCCACTTTAGAATCACTGGCGACTTTTTCGATTGCCTTTTTATCACGTCCCTTAGGTTCCGCATTTTTTGGGCATTATGGCGATAAAATCGGGCGTAAGTTTACACTGGTTGCTGCCTTACTGACGATGGGGATATCAACCGTAACCATTGGATTCTTAACAAGTTATGCCAGTATTGGCGTCGCGGCTCCGCTATTATTGATGTTGTGCCGATTTGGACAAGGGGTTGGTTTAGGAGGCGAGTGGGGAGGTGCTGTTTTGCTTGCGATCGAAAATGCACCACCACACAAACGGGCCTGGTACGGTATGTTTCCGCAATTGGGGGCACCCATCGGATTGTTGCTTTCGGGAGGTACTTTCCTGTTGTTAACGGATTCCATGACGAATGAAGATTTTATGAATTATGGCTGGAGAATTCCTTTTATTGCCAGCTCTCTTCTGGTGGTAGTAGGGTTTTATATTAGAACTAAAATTACAGAAACGCCATCTTTTGAAAATTCAAAAAAGGAGCATGAAGAAGTAAAAGTTCCCTTTTTTACTTTGGTCAAATCGTATAAAAACCAATTGATTTTTGGAACATTTGCAGCGATTACTACCTTCCTGGTGTTTTACCTGATGACAGTATTCACATTGAGCTGGGCCACTTCGGATCTGGGTTACGCCAAAAGGGATTTCTTATTGATTCAGATGTTTTCAGTGTTGTTTTTTGCTGCTTTTATTCCTGTTTCAGCGGTCGTTGCAGATAAAATTGGACGTCGCAAAATTTTGATTATAACTACAACTGCTATTGCCGTTTTTGGTTTTTTCTTCTCTCATTTTTTAAATTCAGGAAGTATATTTATGGTAACTTTCTTTGTATGTTTAGGAATGTCATTGATGGGATTCACTTATGGACCTTTAGGAACTTTCCTGTCCGAATTATTCCCTACAAATGTTCGTTATTCCGGAGCTTCATTAACGTTTAATCTTGCAGGAATTCTTGGTGCGGCATTTGCACCGATGATTGCCATTTGGCTGGCCAGTACCTATAGTTTAACCTATGTTGGTTTTTATCTGACCATTGCGGCCTGTATTTCTTTGTTTTCTCTGCTGGTTATTAGCAAAAAGGAACATAAGTTTTAAATAATCATAAAGTAAATAATTAAAAAAGGTTGTCCAGATCAAATTCGGACAACCTTTTCTTTTTTTAACGTTTCAGGCTAAAATGACTTCTAAATTCAGTGCCATTTAAACGGGTCACTACAAACCAATAATCCGAGGCAGGCTCGTTATTACCAATGTACGTTCCATCCCATTCCGTATTCTTCAATAACTCTTTAATGAACTTTCCATATCGGTCAAATATTCTTATAGAAGAATTTGGCGCTAAATAGTTAAAATCAATGGTCCAGGTGTCATTATGGCCGTCATTATTCGGCGTAAAGAATTTCGGAAAGGGGAGTTCATCGACATAATTAATGCACTCGGCAGTTTTGGCTCCTAAGATTTTTATCGTTACCGGAGTTCTTTCACTTTCGCAATCATTAATGGTTTGCGATGCATAATAGGTAAGTCCGTTTTCTAGTGGTGTTGATTCAGATAAAATCATTCCTCCTATAGCCCGATCATACCATTTTATACGTTCGCCATTAATTTTAATTTTTTCTATGGAGCTGTTTTGCTGGATACAGAATACTTGTGGGAAGTCAATCATTGGTCTTTGAGTCTCTTGTATTTTAACAGAAACTGGAAATCTTTCACTTTCACAATTGTTTAGTGTTTGTGTTGCATAATAGATACCGTTTTGTAAAAGTGTTGTTTCGGGCAAAATATTACCATTTGCTGGGGCATCGTACCATTTACTGGCTGTTCCTGTAAAGTTCAGATTGGCAATAGTTGCTTTTTCGTCAATACAAAATTGCTGATCATTAATTCCGCTTGGGAATGGTGTGTCATAGATTTTCACTAATACTGGTACTCTTTCGCTTTCACATCCAATAGTTTGTGAAGCATAATAGGTTTTATTATTTTCTAATAAAGTTGTGCTTGGTAAGGTGCCTGCTGCAATAGTAGTATCGTACCATTTTATATTCTGACCGTTAAGATCAATACTATTTAAAGTAGCATTTTCGCTTTTGCAAAACTTCGGATTTAAATCTCCTGTAGGTATTGAAGGTGTGTTTTGCACGGAAATAGTAATGGCTAATCTTTTGCTTTCGCATAAATTTAGCGTTTGGGAAACGTAATAGGTTTTTCCGTTTTGAAGACTGGTATTGTCCGGTAAGTTATTTCCATTGGTCAGCGCATCATACCATTTTTTGTCTTCTCCGTTAACACTAATACTATTTAAAGTTGGATTCTGACCGGTACAAAAAGGCTGATTTGCATCTCCAGTAGGCAAGGGACTGTCCTGAATTTTGATAGTAACGGCTGCTCTCTCGCTTTCACAGCCATTTATAGTCTGTGAGGCATAATACGTTTGACCATTTTGAAGTACAGTTGTATTGGCTAAAAGTGTTCCGGCGGTTGCTGCATCATACCATTTGATATTTTGGCCGTTTGTAACACTGATATTGTTTATGGTTGCATTTTCCTGAATACAGAAGTTTTGTGGTGAAGTTACCGCCGGTAAAGGCTGACTGCTAATGGTAATCGTTTGATTCTGATGGGATTTATTTCCGTTTCCATCGTCATAATTCCACACAATAGTATATGTTCCGGGCAAGTTGTAAGATAAAGGATCTGTCGTTGTCCCTGTAATTGTTCCTGCGCAGGCATCGGTTGCTGTTGGAAATGTAGTTATTGTGGTAGTACAATCTCCGGTTATAGTTGTAAGATTTTCTAAGTCGGGTACAGGTGCTTCAGTATCTCCAATTACAACAGTAACATCCCCGGTACCATCGCAACCAGCAGTTCCGGTGATTAAACAGCTATACTTTCCGCTATTCATAATTGTTACATTTGTTAGGATTGGATTTTGTTCTGTTGAAGTAAAACCGTTTGGGCCTGTCCAGAAATAATTGGTTCCTCCCGAAGCTTTTAGTTCGAGTGTTTTGCCAATACATACTGGAGAGTTACTTGCCGGATCAGGGACGCCAGTTGTATTATTATCCTGAAATTTAATTAAATAAAAGCTTGTGTTTCCTAACATATTCTTTTGATAAGAATTTGCATCAGTTAATACCTTGTCCCCAAAAGTATCTCCTCCAATAATTATATTATTGTTCGTAAAACATATTTTGTTCGCTGAGTATTGACCATAACCACCCACAGCAGTACCAAATTCTAATTTACCATCTTTACTGAATCTTCCTAGGTATCCATCTGTGTCGAAATTTCTTTTAAATGCACAAGGAGTGGTTATTGGGACACTATTGCTACCCATTGAACCCGCCATACCTCCAATATAGATTTTGTTATTGTTGAATTTAAGTGATGTTATAATAGTAGCACTTCCAAAATAAGTGCCCCACATTCGTTGTCCGTTATTATTTAGTTTTGCGATAAAACCTCTTTCGTATTCTTGATTAAATTCATCAAAACTGTTTGGAGTAGCTATGTTATATTTACTATAGGTCTGTCCTCCAAAATATATATTATTTTCGTCATCTGTTTCTATGCTTCTAATGTAGTTAATACCGCTCTCACCACCATAATATGTGCTCCAGATTCTATTTCCATTCAAATTGAATTTAAAAATTATCCCACTATTAGAGTGCTGACCATATAAAGCTTGTTGAAATGTACCTGGTGTTGCGATATAACTTTTACTTGTTGTATCTCCTCCTAAAACTAAATAATTTGAATCTACTTTAATTGTTGTGATAAAATCATCACTTTCTCCTCCAACATAAGTGCTCCAAATGAGATTTCCATCAGGATTAAATTTCGCCAAAAAGCCATCATTATAAATGGAATAAGTATCATTATTATGATTCAATAATGTTTGAAAATTATTATTTATTGAAACATTTGTTGAGCTTGTTGTATTTCCCACTATGTAGATATTATTATTTATATCCACATCAATATCAGTTGCACTATTTTCACCAAAACCACCAAAATAAGAAGCCCATAAAATAGCTCCTGAAGCATTAAATTTAGCTAAAAAAGCATCTTTAGCATTATTATTCATAACTGAACGATATGAATTATTGGTTGCTATATTAGTTTTACTTAAGGTGATACCTGTAATAATAAGATTATTTTGTTTATCAACTTTTAGTCCTTTTATTCCATCATAGCTTTCTCCTCCATAATAGGTTCCCCATATCCTTTGTCCATTGGAATCAAATTTTGCAATTATTCCGTCAAAATCATTACTTTTTGTAGTTTGATATGCTCCTGATGAGGCAAAAATACCCGAAGAGCTGGTTGAACATCCCGTAAAATAAATATTTCCAAAACTGTCAGAATCGATATCTGAAAAAATATTATTATCTCCATCTCCATAGTAAGTTCCCCAAAGCCTTGTCGGTACAGGATCAATAATCACCGTTTTATCAGAAACCGATTCTGAACCGGTAAAACCGTAAACTTCTTTTTTAATCTTTCGGTATGCAATAGAAATCTCCTTTTTACCAGTCTCATCTTCAATCCAGCTCGCCGGAAGTGTTTCTTCCATTTTTCCAAAGCGAACATTCATCCGGATTTTGTTATCTGCTAAATCAGTTTCAGCACCCTTAAATTTTAATTGAATATCAGAGATCTTTCCTTTTGGATGAATAACAAAATTGTATTCAACGACTTTTTCAGGATCATTCGGAATCGTAAAAACTACATCGATATTCGGATAGATATTCTTGTACGTGATCTGTTTGTACTGATGTACGCCTATAATTCCCTCAGGTTTGTTTGGGATATTATAATAATTGTCAAAATCCGTTGATTTGTGATCTGTAAGCAATTCCACTTTGGAATTTGAGTTTACAAAGTCAATATCTATTCGGTGAAACAGGTATTCTAAAGTATAATCAGGCTGTTCTGTTCTATCTTTGTCAGGTATTCCGGAAGGATTTGTTTTTGAGGTATTAGAGCGTACAATCGGTGTTTTTTTTACTTCATAAATGTCATAAGAAAAACCATTTTTGCGTAACTGAACATTCAAGCCTCCTGTGTTTAATAAATATTTAACGGCATTGTTGGGCCTGCCTTTCTGGTCTGTAATCTGACCTTTGTTTTCCTTAAAACCTATAGATTGATTTTTGTTTTGTGCCAAAACAGGCATAAAAATCAGCAGTAATAAAAAAAGTAAAATTCGCTTCATAAGTAAGATTTATAGCGTCGCAAATGTAATTAAATATCTACTAAATAAGTCTAAAAGTTCCGGTTTCAAAATACAAACATATCCTCCTGAATCTTTTCCTGAAAAGATTATAAATATCCCGTATTTTTGCAGAAAATAATTCCCTTTGAAAACCAAGCTTTTTGTAATCACGCCTCCATTTACGCAACTGAATACTCCGTATCCGGCAACCGCTTATATCAAAGGGTTTCTGAATACCAAAAATGTAGCAGCGGTCCAGGCCGATTTGGGTATTGATGTGATTTTGGAATTGTTTTCGAAGAAAGGACTAATAGATTTGTTTCAGGTTTCATGTTCCAGGTTTGAAGTTGTTGGAAATGAAATCTCGGATAATTCGAAGCGTATTTTTGCTTTACAGGACGAATACATCAAAACGATTGATGCCGTTATTCAGTTTCTGCAGGGGAAAAATCCAACTTTGGCGTTGCAGATTTGTCAGGAAGATTTTCTGCCGGAAGCTTCCCGGTTTGCACAATTGGAAGAACTCGACTGGGCTTTCGGAACAATGGGAACTCAGGACAAAGCGAAACATTTAGCGACTTTATACCTTGAAGATATTTCGGATTTTATTGTGGAATGTGTCGATGAAAATTTTGGCTTCAGCCGCTATGCCGAACGTTTAGGCCGAAGTGCCAACTCGTTTGATGAATTGTACGAAGCCCTGCAACAAAAACCGACGTATATTGATGCGATTTTAATTTCGGTACTGAAAGCTAAAATCGAAGCTGTTCATCCTACTTTATTTTTGATTTCAGTTCCCTTTCCCGGGAATTTATACAGCGCTTTTAGATGTGCGCAATGGGTAAAACAAAACCATCCCGAAATTAAAATTTCGATGGGAGGAGGTTTCCCAAACACCGAATTGCGTTCTCTTTCGGATGCCCGTGTTTTTGAGTTTTTCGATTTTATTACGCTGGATGATGGAGAGGTGCCTATTGAAGAGTTAATATTCAATTTAGAAAACCCAAATTCCAATTCTTATAAAAGAACTTTTTTGCTGGAAAACGGAAAAGTGGTTTACAAAAACAATTCGTTAAAACACGATTACAAACAAGCCTACGTTGGAACGCCCGATTATTCTGATTTGCCTTTGGATAAATACATTTCGGTAATCGAAATCGTAAATCCGATGCATCGAATGTGGAGCGACGGACGCTGGAACAAACTCACTATGGCCCACGGCTGCTATTGGGGAAAATGTACTTTTTGTGATATTTCTTTAGATTATATAAAAGTATACGAGCCTGTTGCGGCTAATTTGTTGTGTGACCGAATGGAAGACCTGATGCAGCAAACAGGGCAGAATGGTTTTCATTTTGTAGATGAAGCGGCCCCTCCGGCACTGATGCGTGCTTTGGCGCTGGAAATTTTACGTCGAAAGTTGGCCGTTACCTGGTGGACGAACATTCGTTTCGAAAAAAGCTTCTCTGCTGATTTATGCCTGTTGTTGAAAGCTTCGGGTTGTATCGCGGTTTCCGGCGGCCTGGAAGTGGCTTCCGATCGATTGTTGAAATTAATCGACAAAGGCGTAACCGTAGAACAGGTTGCAAAAGTAACCCGAAATTTTACCGAGGCCGGCATCATGGTGCATGCGTACCTGATGTACGGATATCCGACACAAACGATTCAGGAAACGGTTGACAGCCTCGAAATGGTGCGTCAGTTGTTTGAAGCGGGAATTTTACAATCCGGATTCTGGCATCAGTTTGCCATGACGGCGCATAGTCCGGTTGGCTTGTATCCGGAGAAATTTGGTGTTACAAAAGCAACGGAAGCCATTGGAACTTTTGCCAATAACGATATTGATTATACCGATGCTACAGGAATCAATCACGATAAATTTAGTTTTGGATTAAAGAAGTCCCTTTTCAATTTCATGCACGGAATCTGTTTTGATTACGAATTACAGGACTGGTTTGACTTTAAAATTCCGAAAACCAAAATTGGCCCTGACTTTATTTTTAATGCACTCGAAGAAGGAAATGATTTCAATACGAAACCCAATGCAAAAGTGGTTTGGTTAGGAGGGAAGCCTTCTTTGGAATACTTTACCAAATCTAAAAAAGGACAGAGCTGGGAAATGATGACGCTGACTTTTCACGATAAAAAAGAAAGTTTTACCATTCAGACTAATAAAAATGAAGGGGACTGGCTGGTAGAAATTCTGAAAAAAATCACGGTTTCCAATAACAAACATTATACTTTTCAGGAAGTAAAAGCAGATTTTGAAACCGAGTTTGAAGATTTTGAATTGTTTTGGTATTCAAAACCTGTCAACACTTTACGCGAATTTGGGTTGTTGGTTTTGTAATCAATACTCCACACATTCCCCATCATTCGGAACCACTGTTTTTGACATCAGATTATTTTGTATCAGGGCCTGTTTTAGCTCTTCTCTCGTGGTGGGACAATGATTTAAAGCTTCCAGATGATTGGCGAAAACTTTCCCCGGCGCAAGGACGGCAAATTTCAGGATATCATCCATTCGCATTAATAATGGCTGGCCAATATCTAATCGTGCCGTACCGCAGGCGACTGTTGCAATGTCAGGTTTCAGCTCGGTCAGTACTTTTTGTACATGCTCTGTAAAAATGGTATCGGAACTAATGTAAACCGATTTTTCATTTTGAAGTTCGATATGAAAACCCATAACATTTCCCATCAGTTTTGCAATAAAACCATAACCGTGCTTTGCGGGTATACCAGTGATTTTGCCATCCAGAAAATGCTGTGGTTCCCAGTAATCCAATGTCTGAATAATAGTTAAACCTCTTTGGGTAAGTGCTTTTTCGTCTTTGATACTGCAGATTACCGGAATCGATTTTCTTTTCAGGAAAACTTCCCCGGCTTTATCAATATGATCCGGATGCAAATGTGTAATCAGGCAATGCGTTACCTTACTAAGGATATCCCTGCTGTTTTTGGGCAGTGCGGTAAGCGGGTTTCTTTTGGGCTTGTAACGGAATAGCGTAAATGGCGCAATAGTTTTTCTTTTCCCCAGCATGGGATCAATTAAGATCACGTGCTTTTCTGTTTCAATAACCAAAGTCGCGTTACGCAAATGATGCAGTTTCATATCCTGTAAGTTTGTTTGATACTAAAAATACAAAATTATATAGTTTTAAGTGTAAAAATTACATTGTAAATCTAAAACCGATTCCGTGTAAGTTTTCAATGGAAATTCCTTTTTCATTAGCCAGAATCTTTCGAAGGCGGGAAATAAAGACATCCAGGCTTCGTCCCATAAAATAATCATCGTCACCCCATAGCGAAGTAAGGATTTGCTGTCTTTTTAAAACCAGGTTTTTATTGTCCACAAAGAGTTTCAAAAGTTCAGATTCACGCTGTGTCAGACTAATTTTTTCCGTTTCATTAAAAAGGATAAAATTTTGGGTATCAAACTGATATTTGCCAATTTCGTAAACAGATTTTTTGATCCCGTTTTTCTGTGAACGCTTTAGGAAAATTTCGATTTTCAGCAGTAATTCTTCAATACTAAAAGGCTTGATGAGGTAATCATCGGCACCTAAACGCAGGCCTTTTATGCGGTCTTCTTTCAAAGTTTTGGCAGAAAGAAAAATAATAGGAACATCTACATCAATTTTCCGGATCGCAGTTGCCAGTTCAAAGCCATCCATTTTTGGCATCATGATATCCAGAATACAAATGTCAAAAACTTCCTCTTTGAAAGCTTCTAAACTTAATTTTCCGTTAGAACAATGCGTGACTTTATACTTGTTTTGTTCCAGATTATCTTTGGTCAGAAACGCTAATGTTTCATCATCTTCGGCGTATAAAATTTTAAACTGTTTCATTTTTTATAAGGAATTGTCAGCGTTATCGTAATACCTTTTTCTAAATTATTCGTGGCATTTATTTTCCAATATTGTAAGTTACAAATTTCTTTTACATAATACAACCCAAGACCAAATCCATTTACTTCGTTACTCTTCTCATTCTGAACGCGATAGAATTTATCAAAAACAGAAGCGATATTTTTAGGTGAAATTCCAATTCCGTTATCAATAAATTCTAATTTCAAAAACTGGTTTTCTTTGGAAATACGAATGAGAATTTCCGATTTTTCATTGCAGTATTTTACCGCATTGTCCAGTAAGTTATACACTAAATTGGTAAAATGAAAAACATCAGTTTCTATGCTGCAATCAGGATCATTTGTTTCTATTCCAATATTGGCTTCCGGATATTTTAGCTGAATATTCGTAATTGTCTCTTCAATAACCGGAACAATTAAAACCAATTCTGTTTTTAACTCCAAAGAGGTATGATCCGATTTAGCTACATTCAGGATCTTTTCAATGTGATTGTTCAGTTTATGGCTCTGATTGATAATGATATCGGTATACGTGTGGAGCTTTTTATCATCTTTAATAGCATTCTGTTCAATTAAATACTGGGAAGCAATTAAGATAGAAGACAGAGGTGTCTTAAATTCATGCGTCATATTATTGATAAAATCACGCTGTAATTCGGAATATTTTTTTTGCTGCAAAAGTGTAAAAATCGAATACACATAAATCAGTAAAATAAGAATCAGCACGGTAGAAAGTATAAACCAAAAACGCATTGAACTAAATAAATAAGTCGTTTCATTGGGAAAACGAACGGCGAAATAATACACCAGATTTTTGTGCTTTGGAAAGTAAACCGTTTGTTTTGATTTTCCTTTCTGGGACAGTGAAATATAATTGCCATAAACCATTTCATCGCTCTGGCAGTTGTACATCGCGTATTCAAAATCAGTGGTAATGTTCATTTTTTTGAATTCTGATTTTAAATAAAATTCTAAAATATCAGGCTCAAAATCATTTTCGACATTAACGATATAATAATCATTGGCAATTTTCTGAACCGGATTTACCGCCGGCAATTCGTGATTCGTTCCTTCATAGAGTTTTCGGGCGACTTCAAGTAAAGCAATATGTGCTTTCTGGCTCAGTTTTTTTTGTTCGAGATTGAAGGCTTCTTTGGTCCATAGTAATTGTGCGACCAGTATGCTGATAATAGCCACAAGTCCAAGGAGGATAATGCTGTTGAGTTTATTTATTTTCAAAAGAAATCAGATTTACAGGTGTAATATTAGTCAAAATTTAAATTAAAAACACCCATTAACAGGTCATTAACAAACATTTGAAACCACTTAACACGCCATTGAATTCTTACAAAGTACCTTTGAAATATAAAATGTAACCATTAACCATTTAAATAAAATACGATGAAAATTATAAAAATTTCGATGTTGGCTTTAGTTTTAGGATTAATGTCCTTTTCAGCAATTGCTCCGGTAAAAACACTAGTTTCTAATGTGAAAAAAGAAACGACAAAAACAACAGCTGCTACGATTGTATGGAAAGCTGAAACGATTGATGTTGGTGAAATTCCACAAGGAACTCCAAAAGCAATTGTATATGAATTTAAAAATACCGGAAAAACAGCCGTTGTTATTACAAGTGTTCAGGGGTCATGTGGCTGCACAGCAACAGATTATACCAAAGAGCCCGTTTTACCTGGTAAATCGGCTAAGGTGACTGCTACTTATAATGCAGCTAATAAAGGCGGATTCACTAAAACAGTTACGGTAACTACAAGCGCAGAGACAACACCAAAAATCCTTACTTTAAAAGGAACGGTGATCTAAAATAAAAGGTTGAGATTATAAAGGGGAAAACTCCGGATATGTAATGTATCCGGAGTTTTTTTTTTTCATAATGTTGTTGTTAAGTCGGTATTTATTTTTTTGCAAAAGAGATGTTATTGTAAAAACTTGTTTATTTTTATTAAAAATATAAGTATGAAAATTTTATATCCGCTAGCCGCATTGATGATGCTTTTTATGGTTGTTTCCTGTAATTCTAAATCCAGTGATAAGGAAGGCAACCCAAAAAATGCTGCAGAGCAAATAGTTCCCGAACTTAAAATACCGATAGACAGTGTTGCTATTTCTAAATTTTATCAGACGTATCCGAAATTGGTTAAATTTCAGGGAGATGTTTTAGCGCTTTATAAGAAAAAAGGTTCTATTCAGTTATGGCTGGATAATAAAGGAATCGTTGAGTTTGGAAGTACTTTATTCAATAAGTACAAAGGACTGGAAGAAGAAGGATTGAAAGCCAATTTTCCGTATAATGAAAAAATAAACCCCATTTTTGAACGCATTTCAGACAATAAATTATCTCAGGCAGATACCGATCTGATGATTACAAACCTATATTTCTATTATGCGGAAAAAGTGTTTAGCGGTGTAGACGAAAAAACATCAACCTCTTTACAATGGCTTTTACCCCGTAAAAAAGTAAATTATCAGGCGTTTTCAGATTCTATTTTCGAACATGCTACAATCAATGATGATAATAAAAGTAAAATGTTCAGTCAATATTATAAACTTCGTGATGCACTTAAAAAATATCGCGAAATTGAGAAAAAAGGAGGATGGAAAACGATTGAAGCCGGAGAGGATTTTAAAAATTTAAAACCTGGAGATTCAGCAGCAGCAATAGCGCAGATCAGAGAAAGGCTTGCGGTAACAGGAGAACTAAAAGAAAACAACAAAAGCGCCGTTTGCGATTCGATTTTAATTGCTGCGATGAAAAACTACGAAATACATCACGGAAAGACACCTAAGAATATTATTTTAAAGGAGCATATTGAGGATCTGAATGTTCCTGTTGCCGAAAGAATCAAAACCATTATCGCAAACATGGAACGTTGCCGATGGATCGACCCCGAACTGGAAAAAGGGAAAGAATACATTGAAGTCAATATTCCGGAGTTTAGACTCTACCTGATTCGCAATCATGAAATTAGTTTTGTTTCAGCCGTTGTGGTTGGAAAAGCCATGACCAAAACCGTTATTTTCAGCGGCATGATGAGCAATATTGTTTTCAGTCCGTATTGGAATGTGCCCCAGAGCATTATTAATAAGGAGATCAAACCCGGTATGGCTAAAAACAAAAATTATCTGTCAGAAAAACATTTAGAATGGAACAATGGTGCCGTTCGACAAGCACCGGGCGTAAATAATTCCCTTGGTCTGGTAAAATTTTTATTTCCAAATTCAAACAATATCTATTTGCATGATACGCCAGCCAAAAGTTTGTTCGAAAGAGAAAGCAGGGCGTTTAGTCATGGCTGTGTGCGTGTAGCAAAACCAAGAGAATTAGCGATCGAACTATTACAAAATGACCCGAAATGGACACCCGCACGAATTGATAAGGCCATGCATGCCGGTAAAGAAAGCTGGTATACACTAAAAAAGAAAGTACCCGTTTATATCGGTTATTTTACCGCCTGGGTAGACCGGGAAGGACAATTGAATTTCTATAACGATGTGTACAGCAGAGACGAAAGCCTGATCAAATTACTGACTGAAGAATAAGTTGCAGTAGTAAGAAAAAGGCAACAAATTATTTTACAAAAGAAAAGCTATAGAAATAATTAGTTGGAAAAAAAAGGCTTATCTATTTCGATAAAACATTAATACATTTATAAAAACGTTTGGTATAATGTTCCGTGTCTAGTGCCGTAATCGTTACGCTGTTTACTTTTCCGGAAGAAGCGTGAATGAATTTGGAGTGCATTCCATCGGCTTCGCAAATAATGCCAAGATGCCCTACAACTGTCCTGTCTTTATAGCCGTAGAAAACCAAAATGTCTCCCACCTTAAAATCTTCGGGATCTAGTGCTACTCCGAGGTTTTTATAACTATTGGAGCTTCTGGGTAAGCTTACATTAAAATTCTTAAAAACATAACTGACAAATCCGGAACAGTCGAATCCTTTTTGAGGATCATTTCCGGCATATAAATAAGGAGTCCCCAGATATTTTTTGGCATAATCAATAATGGAATCCCGGTCAGCGATTTGATTTTTTTCTTTTTGTGAAAGGACCGGAAGGACGGTTTTGGTTTCTTTTTTACAAAAAGAAAGAAATAAGACAGAAAAAGCAAATACGATATAAAGCGGGAATTTCATAAGAAGAGGGGTTTAATGGCTAAAGATAGCGTGTTACTTTGTCAAATCAAAGCTGTTTAAAGAAGACCGGAAATAAACAATAAGAACCGCAGATGGTATTTTTTTATTGCTTTTTGACGTTTTAGTATCTTTTTGAACGTATTACTTCTGGTATCTTTGTGAATCTCATTTATATTTTAACAAATAAATTATGTTTCTCAAAAAAATACCGCTTTTAATTTTGTTTTTGCTGATTGGCGTTGTTTCGACCTCACAAAATAAAAACAACAACTTTCTTTATGAAGGCCGTGTGGATAAACTTCAGGATAATAACGTGATTCTGATTGGAACCGCTTCTTCCGTGTCCTTCAATTTTACAGGTAATACCTGTTCGGTTTCCTTACAAAGTGTAGATCACTATGAGCATCATAATTACGTGGCGTTGGTTTTGGACGGCAAGTATATGGGGAAATTGAGAATTGAAAAAGGCCAGGCACAATCCTTTCCGATAACAATCACTTCGAATAAGAAAGTGCATAATCTTACCATTTATAAAAATACGGAAGCCCAAAGCGGAAATATTTTATTTGCCGGAACCACGGCCAAACTGGCTCCTATTGCTTCCAGAAAGAAAAAGAAAATTGAATTTATTGGAGATTCCATAACCTGTGGTGCGGCGAGTGACGATTCCGATGTGCCTTGTGATAAAGGCGAATATTTTGACCATCATAATGGGTATTATGCTTACGGACCGGTTCTTTCCAGAGCAATTGGTGCAGCCTATCTCATGAGTTCTGTTTCCGGAATCGGAATGTACAGAAACTGGAATGACGAAAATAAGGAAGAAGGTATTATGCCCGACTTATACGGGAATCTTTACCTGACAAAAGATCCTTCCAAACCTAAATACGATTTTGCTTTTCAGCCTGATATTATCAGTATTGCTTTAGGAACCAATGATTTTTCGGGAGGAGATGGCAAAAAAGAGCGCCTGCCGTTTAATGCCCAAAAATATATTTCGAATTATATTGATTTTATAAAAATGCTCTATACGCACAATCCAAAAACACAAATAGTCATTACCAACAGTCCTATGGTGGGCGGTGAAAAGGGAGTTCTGTTTGAAGATTGCCTGAACAAAATTAAAGATGCTTTTAAAGAGGATAAAACACATAAACCGATTGTGATTTTCAAATTTAAACCGATGACTCCAAAAGGCTGTTTAGGACATCCCGATGTTGCAGACCAAAAAGTAATGGCGGATGCTTATGCTCCGGTTTTAAAAAAATTGCTAAATGAAAAATAATATATTTAAGTTTGTTTTCTTTCTGTTGATTTCCACTACTATGATGGCAAACGTTTCCCTTCCGAATATTTTTGGTGATAATATGGTTTTACAGCGAAATTCCGAAGTTAAAATTTGGGGCTGGGCCAATCCAAAGGAAGAAATCAGATTAATTTCAAGCTGGAATAATCAGGAATATAAAGTTGTGGCAAACAATCAGGCACAATGGGAACTGAAAATAAAAACGCCCGAGGCCGGAGGACCGTTCACCATTTCGATAAAAGGCTACAATGAAGTGGTTTTGAAGAATATTTTAATCGGTGAAGTCTGGGTTTGTTCTGGACAATCGAATATGGAAATGTCAGCAAGCTGGGGAATTGATCATGGGGAGGAAGAAGCGAAAAAGGCCACAAATCCGAATATTAGGTTTTTTACTGTTCCGAAATTAACCGCAACCACGCCACAAAATAATCTATTGGGAAGCTGGACAGAATCGACTCCGGAAACCATGAAAAATTTCAGTGCTGTCGGCTACTTTTTTGCGAAGCGTTTACGAGAAGATTTAAAAAATGTTCCAATCGGTTTAATTTCTTCCAATTGGGGCGGAACTCCTGCAGAAATCTGGATAGCGGAAGAAGTGGTGAATAACGATCCGCTTTTATTGGAAAATGCCAAAAAACTAAACGAACAGGAATACGGCCCAAGACAACCCGGACGTGCTTACAATGCCATGATTTATCCTTTTGTCGGATTTAAAATTGCCGGAACACTTTGGTATCAGGGCGAATCGAATGTGGGTTCTACCGTTTACGACAAGACACTTTCGGCTTTGATTACTTCCTGGAGAAAAGCCTGGCAGGATGATTTCCCTTTTTATTATGTGCAGATCGCGCCTTATAAAACAGGCAGCAATAATTTCTCGAATGTTATCGTAAGAGATTCCCAAAGAAAACTACTTAAAGAAATAACCAAAACCGGAATGGTCGTCATAAGCGATATCTCGGATACAATCGATATTCACCCTAAGAATAAAAAAGATGTCGGAATCCGTCTGGCAAATCTGGCTTTGACCCATACTTATAAAACCAATTCTAATTTGGTAAACGGACCTCTTTACAAGGATTTTAAAGTGGATAAAAATAAAGGAATAGTTTCGTTTGATTACGCTGAAGGATTGCATTTCAAAAATAAGACTTCAAATCAATTCGAATTGGCCGGAGCCGATGGCGTTTTTTATACAGCAGAAGCGTTAATTAAAAACGATCAGGTGATTTTGACAAGCAAAAAAGTGACGACCCCGGTAAAAGCTCGTTTTGCCTGGGGAAATACAATACAATCGGATTTGTTTAATAAAACCAATTTGCCGGCATCCTGTTTTATTACGGAGTAAGAAGATTTTAGATTTTTGCCCACGGGTTTTACAGGTTTAAACAGATTGGCGCTGGTTTTTTTGTTGTTTTATTACATTTTTTGTCATTTCGACAGAGGAGAAATCACACTCATAATTCGACAAGGATTGACGATTATTTGTGCGGAGTTTCTAGTGTGATCCTTCGTTCCTCAGGATGACAAGATGGAGGAAATCGGGATAGCTCTTAAAAAGAACAAAATTATCTCATTACCCATTCGCGTGAGGGATAGTAGTGGAAAGCCCACAGCCTGACGAAGGAAGTGCGAGGACTTGCAGCGAATAGCCCGACCCGGAGGGACACGCCCAAATTATGAAACTATCTGACCATTATACTATCATGAATACTAAAAAAGTAATAACTATTGGGCTTTTTGCCCTGCTGACCATTGGAAATATGAATGCACAGAAAAAACCATATCTGGATAAAAATAAAACAATTGAACAACGTATCGACCTGCTTTTGCCCTTAATGACGCTCGAGGAAAAAGTAGGACAGATGAATCAGTATAATGGTTTTTGGGATGTTACGGGACCCGCTCCAAAAGGCGGAACGGCCGAATTGAAATACGAACATTTACGAAAAGGACTGGTAGGTTCTATGCTTACCGTTCGCGGAGTAAAAGAAGTTCGTGCCGTACAGAAAATTGCTGTAGAAGAAACCCGTTTGGGAATTCCGTTGATTATTGGTTTTGATGTCATTCACGGATATAAAACATTAAGCCCGATTCCACTGGCAGAAGCGGCAAGCTGGGATCTGGAGGCAATTAAGAAATCGGCGGCGATTGCAGCAGATGAAGCTTCTGCATCAGGAATTAACTGGACTTTTGGCCCCAACGTAGATGTTTCGAACGATGCGCGCTGGGGACGTGTGATGGAAGGTGCAGGGGAAGACCCGTATCTGGGCAGTAAAATTGGGTATGCGAGAGTAAAAGGCTTTCAGGGAGAAACAATTGCCGATTTGGCTAAAGTGAATACCATTGCGGCCTGTGCGAAACACTTCGCGGCATACGGTTATGTTGAAGCCGGATTAGAATATAATATCGTAGACATCAGCAATTCTAAATTGTACAATTCGGTTTTGCCTCCGTTTAAAGCTACTGTAGACGCTGGAGTTCGAACGTTTATGAATTCATTCAATACCTTAAACGGTGTTCCGGCAACGGGAAATGTTTTCCTGCAAAGAGATATCCTGAAAGGAAAATGGAAGTTTGACGGTTTTGTGATCTCAGATTATGCTTCCATTCGTGAAATGATCGCACACGGTTATGCAAAAGATGAAGGCGATGCAACTTTGAAAGCAGTTGTGGCGGGATCTGATATGGATATGGAATCGTATTTGTATGTGACAAAACTGGCTGATTTAGTAAAAGAAGGAAAAGTAAAAGAAGCTTTGCTGGATGATGCCGTTCGAAGAATTTTGCGTGTAAAATTTGAATTGGGCCTTTTTGATGACCCGTACCGATACTGCGACGAAAAACGAGAAAAAGCAGTTGTGGGAAATAAAGCCAATAATGAAGGCGTTCTGGATATGGCGAAAAAGTCGATTGTACTGTTGAAAAATGATAAAAACCTGCTTCCGCTAAAGAAATCCGGACAAAAAATTGCCTTAATCGGAGCTTTGGCAAATGATAAAAACAGTCCGTTGGGAAGCTGGAGAATTGCTTCTGATGACAATACGTCCGTTTCGGTTTTGGAAGGAATGCAGCAGTACAAGGACAATAAACTGACTTTTGAAAAAGGGGCTGATCTGGTAGTTGGAAAAACGTCTTTCTTAAATGAAGTGGTTTTGAATACCAACGACAGAAGCGGTTTTGAAGCCGCTATAAAAGCCGCAAAAGAAGCAGATGTTGTCGTAATGGTTTTAGGCGAGCACGGTTTTCAGAGTGGGGAAGGGCGCAGCAGAACCCATCTTGATCTGCCGGGCGTTCAACAGGAATTACTGGAGGAAATTTATAAAGTGAACGCCAATATCGTTTTGGTTTTAAATAACGGACGCCCGTTAACAATTCCATGGGCAGCGGAACATATTCCGGCCATTGTGGAAGCCTGGCATTTAGGAACCCAAACCGGAAATGCCGTAGCACAGGTTTTATACGGCGATTACAATCCGAGTGGGAAACTGCCCATGTCTTTCCCGAGAAATGTAGGTCAGGTACCGATTTACTACAATAAATACAGCACGGGAAGACCAACAGACAGTGATAAAAATGTATTTTGGTCACATTATTCCGATGTAGAAAAAACACCTCAGTTTCCGTTTGGTTTTGGTTTGAGTTATACCAAATTCGATTATAAAAACCTGAAAGTAAACAAAACCTCTTTTGCAAAAGGAGAAACCGTTGAGGTTTCGGTTGAACTTACCAACTCCGGAAATTATGATGGAAAAGAAGTGGTGCAATTGTATATTCACGATGAATTTGCCAGTATCATCCGACCAATAAAAGAACTAAAAGGGTTCGAATTAGTGGAGTTAAAAAAAGGAGAAACGAAAACAATATCTTTTACGTTAACAGATAACGAACTGGGTTTTTACGATAATGAAGGAAATTATCTGATTGAACCGGGAACCTTCAAAATCATGGTGGGAGGAAGTTCGGATAAAGGCTTGGAAAGTGGTTTTGAATTAAAATAAAAAACAATTTTTTTTTTTTTTTTTAATATTCTTCTCGCAGATTTTGCAGATTCGGCAGATTTTTTAATCCCCATAATCTCCAAAATCTGCGAGAGTTTCGGAGCTGTTTTTTTATGATAATGAAGGGAATTATCTAGTTGAACCGAAAACGTAAACCCGATAGGTTTTAAAAACCTGTCGGGTTTACTATTTTACGTTAGAGAAGAAAATATTTTTCTCGCAGATTTTGCAGATTTTGCAGATTTGACAGATTTTTTAATCTCTATGATCTGCAAAATCTGCGAGAGTTTTGAAGCTCATTTTTTACAATAATGGAAAAAAAAATATCTGATTGAACCGAAAACGTAAACCCGACAGGTTTTAAAACCTGTCGGGTTTACTATTTTACGTTAGAGAAGAAAATATTTTTCTCGCAGATTTTGCAGATTTGACAGATTTTTTGATCTCCATGATCTGCAAAATCTGCGAGAGTTTTGGAGTTTGGTTTAAACACTGCAGGGTTTGTTGATTTTTTTAATCTCCATAATCTGCAAAATCTGCGAGAGTTTTTTTGTATTTTTAAATCCTAAAAACTTCAAACCATTAAACCAAAAAAATGAAATACAACAGATGTGGAAAAAGCGGCTTATTATTACCTGAAATATCTTTAGGATTATGGCATAACTTCGGATCAGTAGATAATTTCGAAAATGCCGAGAGTATCGCTAAAGAAGCTTTTGATAAAGGAATAACGCATTTTGATTTAGCGAACAATTACGGACCGGTTCCGGGTTCTGCTGAGGAGAATTTTGGTAAAATATTATGGCATAATTTTCAGGGAAACCTGCGCGATGAAATCGTAATTTCAACCAAAGCCGGATATACCATGTGGGACGGGCCTTATGGAGACTGGGGTTCCCGTAAATACTTACTGTCAAGTTTAGACCAGAGTTTAAAACGCATGAATGTAGATTATGTAGATATTTTTTATTCACATCGTCCCGATCCCGAAACACCAATTGAAGAAACGATGATGGCTTTGGATCACACTGTAAGATGTGGAAAAGCGTTGTATGTTGGAATTAGTAATTATTCGGCAGAAGAAACCAGAGTGGCCGTTGATGTTTTGAAACAACTGGGAACGCCATGTCTAATT
The DNA here is from genome assembly GCF_009674775.1 of Flavobacterium sp. LC2016-23. Taxonomy (GTDB): domain Bacteria; phylum Bacteroidota; class Bacteroidia; order Flavobacteriales; family Flavobacteriaceae; genus Flavobacterium. The sequence continues at coordinate 39,659 of NZ_WKKE01000029.1, forward strand.
CACCAGGCCAAATATTCCATGCTGGAACGCTGGGTAGAAAATGGTCTGCTGGATGTTTTGGAAGAAAAAGGAGTGGGCTGTATCGCATTTTCGCCTTTGGCACAGGGTCTTTTAACGGACAAATATTTAAACGGAATTCCGGAAAATTCCAGAGCGCATAATCCAAACGGACATTTAAAAGAAGCTGAGGTAACACCTGAACGCATTCAGAAATTAGTGCAGTTAAATGAAATTGCGCAGAACAGAAATCAGTCTTTGGCGCAAATGGCTTTGGCCTGGTTACAGAAAGACAAACGAATTACTTCTGTTTTGATTGGTGCAAGCTCTGTTCGACAATTGAACAATAATATTGACTGCCTGCAAAACCCTGATTTTTCATCAGATGAAATAAATGCAATAGAAAGCATTCTGCAATAATTTACCAGCGCTCCCATGTTTGATCATCTTAAAAATAAATTTCCTATAGAAGACCAGAAATGGGAGCGTTACTTCAATTGTTTCAACAAATTGGAGCTTCCTTCTAAAACCGTTCTTTTAAACGAAGGCGAAATTTCAGAACGCATCTTTTTTATTGAAAAAGGCTGTGTGAGATGCTGGTTTAATAAAGATGGAAAAGACCTCACCATGCAATTTTTTCTGGAAGGCGGAATGGTCGCATCTATTGAAAGTTTCAGAAAGAAAATCCCAAGCCCGGTAACGATCGAAACCATTGAACCAAGCATTTTATGGTATGCTGATAAAAAAGAGATGGACCGCATCCTCTGCGAATTAATTGAAATTCCGGAAATACGGGAAAAATTTATAGATATTCTTTTTGAGCGTACTTTCGATTATATGAAACATTTTGTCTCTTTTATAAGAGATTCGCCTGAACAGCGCTACCTGAATATCTTAAAAGAAAAGCCACAGCTGATACAACGCATTCCCCAGCATTACATCGCTTCTTATCTCGGCATAACCTCTGTTCATTTAAGCAGGATAAAAAATAAAATGCTAAAATAACCGGAAACTGCATTTGATAACAAATGTTATCGCCTGGTCATTTACCGCAGACTAATTTTGCTTCATAAAATTTAAATAACACTTAAAAATTTAAAATATGAAAGCAGCAGTAGTTTATAAAAAAGGAGAATTACCACAGTACACTGATTTCCCGGATCCCATTATCGAGAATGAAAATCAGTTATTAATGAACGTTAAAGCTTCGGCAGTTAAAAATTTAGACAAAAACATAGCAAGCGGAAAACATTATTCGGCAGACGATAAAGCAACGGCAAAAGTGGCCGGAGGCGATGGTGTTGGTTTCCTGGAAGACGGAACGAGAGTTTATGCCTTGGGCGTGACGGGAATGATTGCTGAAAAAGCCGTTGTGGATAAACATAAAATGGTAAAAGTTCCCGAAGGTCTTGACGATTGTACGGCAGCAGCATTACCGAATGCGGTTGCAGGTTCTGCCATGGCGTTGCGATTTAGAGTCGATATTCAGAAAGGAGAAACGGTTTTAATCAACGGCGCCACAGGTGTGACGGGAAAAATAGCCATTCAGCTGGCGAGACATTACGGAGCAGAAAAAATAGTTGTGACCGGAAGAAAGGAAGAAACATTAAAAGGCTTATTGGATTTAGGTGCAGATGAATATGTCCTTCTGACGCAGCCGGATGAAGACTTTATAAAACACATAAAAAAGATTCACAGTACGACACCAATTAATATTATAATTGATTATTTGTGGGGACACTCAGCGGAATTAATTCTAAAATCTTTGAAAGGGAATGGCTCTTTTACGCCTAAAACCAGATTTGTTTCTGTGGGTTCTCTGGCTGGGGATACTATCCAGCTATCGTCAGAAATTTTAAGAAGTGTCGATCTTCAATTGTCAGGTTCAGGTTTCGGAAGCTGGACGAAAGCGGAAATGATGCAATTAATAACAGAAATTTTACCCGAAATGTTTGACTTGGCGGTATCGAAAAAGTTAGTGATTGAAACGGTTGCTGTAGCTCTAAAAGACATAGAAAAAGCCTGGAGTGAAACTATCCCTGATGGAAAAAGATTAGTAATTACAATTTAAAAGTGTAATTTTAATAAAAGACATGTAGAGAAGCAGCGTTTATGTGTCTCTACATGTTTTTTGTTTAATTTTTTAGCTGAATAATTGCAGCCAATCCACCGCCCGGTGCTAAATGATATTTTAGTTTTGTGTTAGAGTCAACTGTAATTATTTCTCTTTTGTAATCTGTCGCCGCTTTATCGGCATTTAAGCCATCGGAGAAAATTTCAGCTTCGAATTTTTTACCTTTTTCAAGGAAAGAAAAATCAATTGTAATGTCCCTGGAATCCCAGTTGGTAATGGCCCCTAAATACCAGGTTGTATTTTTTCTTCTCGTAATTGCCACGAATTTTCCAACTTCTCCGTCTAAAGCTACGGTTTCGTCAAAAGTGGTTGGGGTTTTGGCTATAAAATCGGTGCTTTCCTGTTCCTTCATATAGGCTGTCGGACTATCGGCCATCATTTGCAAAGGCGCTTCAAAAATTGTGTACAAGGCCAATTGATGGCATCTGGTTCCCTGACTCATTGGGTTGGAATGACTGGGTTTGAATTCACTTTTGGTGGCATTCCGCATCGCACCCGGCGTATAATCCATTGGGCCGGCCACCATTCTGATAAACGGAATGGTACAATCATAAGTCGGAACATCGTCATTGGGTGTCCATTTGTTATTTTCTAAACCTTTTACCCCTTCAAAATTCAGGATATTGGGGAAAGTACGCTGAATTCCCGTTGGTTTATACATTCCGTGAAAATCCAGAAGCAAATGCTGATCAGCTGCTTTTTGGGCAATATCATAAACTGATTGCACCATTTTAGCATCGTCACGATCTAAGAAATCAACCTTAAATCCTTTGATTCCCAAATCGACGTAATTCTTTAAAATCCCGTCTGTATTTTTGGTCAAAGCCATCCAGGAACTCCACAAAATAATTCCCACGTTTCGTTCTTTCCCGTAAGCAAGCAAAGCTTCTAGATCCACATTTGGGTTGTGTTTCATAATGTCTTCTTCGAGGCTCCAGCCTTCGTCCAGAACGACATATTCCACTTTGTTTTTGGAGGCAAAGTCAATGTAATATTTGTATGTTTCCGTATTAATTCCGGCTTTAAAATCAATGTTATAAATGTTCCAGTCGTTCCACCAGTCCCAGGCTACTTTTCCGGGTTTTATCCAGCTGAGGTCTTTTATTTGGGTAGGTTCCGATAATTTCTGAACCATATCGTTATTGGCCAAAGCACTGTCATTTTCTGAAATGACAACAATTCTCCAGGGGAAATTTCGGGTTCCTTTTGTCTGAACCAAATAATCAGCTCTGTCCGTAATCAATCGGTTAATATTATTGAATCCGCCATTTTTTTCCTGTAAAGGATAGTGGGAAAAACGACCTTCAAAACCCGATTTCGACGGATTGTTGGTGACAAACAACCCCGGATAATCTTCGAGACTGGCTTCCAGAAATACTGCTTTTTTATGATTTTTATAGTCAATTAAAAAAGGTAAAAATGCCAGGGTATCTTTTGCAAATTCGCTGATTTTTTTATTTTCATAATGAGCTTCAAAAGAAGAAATATAAGGGTCTTTCGGGTTTCTTAGATCACGGACATATGGCATTAAAGTAGGGAAATCCTGGTCGAAATTCAAAACCACTTCTTCTGATTGTACCGTAATGTCTTTTTTCTTTTTGGTAACAAAACGATAGGCAACGCCATCATCGAAAGCGCGATATTCAACACTGAAATCATTTTTAAAATTTACAGTCAGCTGATTGTAATTGTTTTTAACCGATTTCTTTTTATAAAACGGAGCATCAAATGAAGTGTTGACCGTTGCAGTTTTCGAATTTAAAACTACCGCATTTTTTCCTAAAACCTGATTTTCGCCTAAAGTTATTGACATGGTTGAAGGCGCCAGAATAACATCTTTTTCATGAGAAATAGTCCAGGTGATTTTGTCGTTCACCAGAATCCGGATTTCAATTTTTTCGTTAGGAGATTTCAGTATAAATTCCTTTCCCTTCTGTGAAAAAGAAAGATTTACAATCAGGACAAGAAACAAAATAAATAATTTTTTCATGCTGTTTTTTTTTACCATATAAGTTATATAAGTTCATTTAAAAAAAGCCTGACTTATATGGTTTAATTTTTTTTAAGTTTTAGATTGTATTTTTTTACAATCTCCAAAGTAGATTTATCCGTCGAAAAAACGGAATTCAGTCCTTGTGGTTCCTGCGGAGGATCTGTAGTCAAAGGATCTCCGGGATTCCATTTTCCATCGGCTGTAACCGGTTTTCCTTCACCGCCAAATCCCCAGAAGTTGGCAGCCTGCAACGGGCCGTTATTGGCCACACTTTCAGCCACACGGCCAAAAATATAATTGTAAAAAACATCTCTGTTGGCAACAGAAGAACTGCTGACCAGACTTTCATTTTCCCTGGGCAGTCCAAATTCCTCAATAATAATCGGACGTTTCAGGTCGTTAGCCACTTTTACATGTTTGTCGATATAAATTCCGGTATTTTCAAGCGTTGTTGGCAGCGTTTTTTCAGCATTATCGGCTTTAAACCAGCCCCAGTTTTTGGGCCAGATGTGCATGGTCAGATAATCAATATGCGGATTTTGATGTGTTCTTTCAAAAATTTCCATGCTGTCATTCGAACTGTTTAAGCCCTCAGAACCGGTTGAAATCAAATGATTTTGATCTAAACTGTCAATTAAGTCGACAATGTTATTCAGCCAAACCGTAAATTTGGCTTCGTTTTCCGCTGTAAAGGTACGTGGTTCATTTCCAACCTGCCAGGCCATAATCGTGTTGTCTTCGGTGTATTTCTTTTTGGAATATTTATTTGTTCTTCCTATGATAAACTTTACATGATTGTTCAAACCTTCCATGCAAGGGGCACAACTGTGAAATTGTTCCGTGTACGCCATAAATTGTGGCCAGGTATTCGGGGCGATATTGGGAATCGGAATCGGGCCTTTTCCATTCCATTCTAAATATTGCGACATTCCGCCCGACCATTCCCAGTTATTCGTCAAATACAAAACCGCATACATTTTGCGTTTGCTCATTTCATGAATCAGAAAATCCAGACCGTCCAGTAAATCTTCATCATATTTTCCCTGTTCGTATTGTAAAGCAGGACGAACGGTAAAATCATATTTTCCGCCGTCTGCACCCACCAGAATCCTCAGGTTATCAATTCCTTCTTTTTTTAACAAATCCAGTTCACGCAGCAATCTTTTTCGGTCTCCGATTTTTTTAGAAGCTAACAGACTTCCATACCAGTAATTGGTTCCGATATAGGAGTAGGGTTTATCTCCTTTGTAAAATTGGGTTCCTTTAACGGTAATTCTTTCCTGTGCTTTAGAAGCCATTGTCGAGAAAAGTAACGCTAAACCAAGTGCTTTTAGGAAATTATTTTTCATAATTTATTTTTTTATTTTGGAAACTCGTACATTTTAGGCAGCGAATTTAGTAATGCCGATCTTGTTTTTTTGCTGAAAGCATTAAAATCGCCCGCATTCGAAACCGAGGCATTCGGAACATAATAGCCGTCTTTGTTATTATTCCAAAATAATACGTAGCTCACTTCTATATTATTCGATGTTAATGCACTGTACAAATAAACGGAAAACCAATCTTTTACCGGAGCAATTGATTCCGTAACGCGATAACCGGTCTCGGTCAAAGCAGCAATTTTTACTTTGTTTTTGGCTATATCAGCTATCATTTTTAATTTAGAATTGGCGGTATTTGCTCCGCTTTGTCCTTTATTATCGAAGTCACCATAATTGTCCATTCCCAAAATATCTACGTATTTATCGCCCGGGTAGCGGCTTAAATAATTGCTTTCTGTGGTATACGAGTTGTCCGGAGAAAAAGCGTAGAGGATATTGTGAACGCCTTTGGTATTTTTTAAATAATCAACTGTAAACTGAAAGCACTTTTTGTATTCTTCCGGCGTACAAAAGTTTGCTCCCCACCAGAACCAGTTTCCGTCAAATTCATGAAAAGGTCTGAAGATGATCGGAATCAATTCGCCGTTTGTAGCTTTTAAGTTTGAAACTACACTGGCTATTTTATCGAGTTTTTTCTTGTACCATTCATGATTGGCTCCGCCCGGCAAAATACTTTTGAAGGCGGTAGTATTTTGTTCCGTTGTCATGTCGGAAGCGTAAAAAGATTCTTCTTTGTTCGGTTCTCTCAGGTGCCAGCAAAAAGTATTGATCATGCCTTTAGCATAAGCTGCTTTGGTATCGCTTATTATTTTTTGCTCTTGCTGGAAAAACCAGTTGCCAGACTGATTGTTGTTGTTTTTGTCTGTAATAAACATAAAATCAGAGCCTGTAACAGCAGGGTCAAAACCGGTATTTTTTTTAATATCAGAATCCCCGCCGGCATCCATATAGTAGCTGTTAAAAGCATCCTGCTGACCAATAGCTGTTTTGGTTTTGGCGAGTTTCTTTAAATTATAAAATAAAGCCACAGTTTCTTTGGTGGCATTTGCATCAACGATATAACTGGTTACGTTTGTGGTCGTTAAAGGATCACTCTGCGTTGGCGGATCAATGATGACTTCATCACCGGTGTTTTCGTTATCAGACGAGCAGCTTAGAACCGTCAACATCGATAAACTTATAAATGCTGTTTTAAGAAGTGTAGTTTTCATGGGTCAGGTTAGTTAAGTTAGTTCGGTTAGGTTTTTATTCTGTGAATAAGTTCTAAACAGGCTCGGCTATTGTGATAGGGGCATTTCCAGAAACCGGCCTTATCCTTTTCGATCAAAGAGTAATCGCGGTAAATTCCCCAGAACCATTCTCCGTTTTGAGTATCCAGAATGTGGGTTTTAATAAAATCCCAGTTTTTGAAAACGATGTCTAAATAATTTTCATCGCCGGTAAGTTGATACGCATTATAAAAGCCAATTAAGGCTTCGGCCTGAACCCACCAGTGTTTTTCGGCAACCAGTTCGTTCTTTTCAGCATCAAATTCGTACCATAAACCGCCATCGGAGTCCAGGCCTTCTTTGGTCACTTCTGCCATCTGAACGGCATGTTTTTTATAATTAGCAATGAGCGTCTGATCTTCTGAAATCTCTGCACACTGCAATAAAAGCCAGGCCGCTTCGATATCATGACCGTAGGAGATCATGTCTGGTTTTTCAATCCAGTTTTCATCAAAAAACAAACGTAAATGCCCGGTTTCAGTATTGATGAAATGTTTTTCTATGGTTTGTAAAAGTTCAATAATATCGCTTTGAAGCGTTTTGTCTTTCCAGACCTTAAACAAATTGGCATACGCTTCTACGATGTGCAAATGCGTGTTCATCGTTTTCTTTTCGTTGGCATCTTTGTCGCTCAGGCGCAGATCTTCGATAGGCTGCCAGTCTCTGGTAAAAGCTTCCAAATATCCTTTGTTTACCCGATCATAACTGTGCTTCTGAATTTCTTTATATAGAATAATAGCGATTTCTAACGCTTTATCTTCTTTAGAAATAACATAATATTCTGATAATCCGTAAATAGCAAAAGCTAAAGCGTAAATTTGGTTTTTAGTATCCTTTGGTGTTTTATCGGCATGGATACTCCAGAATAAACCGCCAGATTCGGTGTCGTAAAAATGATTCGATACATATTCAAAAGCTCTTTGTGCTATTTTTTTATGTGCTTCATTTTTGGTAACCTGATATCCCGAAGAAAACGACCATAGGATTCTGGCATTCAGAACAGCTCCTTTTTCAGCATTTTCAATTACGTTTTCGTTATGGTCGATCTGCCCGACGAATCCATCATTTTGGATGTCAATCGAGTTTTTGGACCAATAGTCTAAAATGTTTTCAAGCTCTGCTGATACTTCGGTTTTGAGTTGCTTTAGTTGTACTAGCACTATCAATTAGATTGCGTTATTTTTATCAATTTGACTGATGATTGTATTGACAGAACCTGCCGAAATAAAAGTATCTTCAGGGGTATTCATTACATAATCAATTAATTTTTCTACCGATGAAACCGCGACGTGCATTCTCGTGTCTGAGGAAGCGTAATAGATAAAAACAGTTCCGTCAGCGTCTTCGATCCAGCCGTTGGTAAATAATACATTGGATACATCGCCCACTCTTTCGCTACCTTCAGGGCCCATAAAATGTCCGGCAGGAACATGAGTGACTTTGGTAATGTCATGCAAATCAGTCATGAACATATATAAGGTGTAGCGTAAACCTGCAGCGGTATTTCGAACGCCGTGTGCTAAATGCAGCCATCCTTTTTCTGTTTTGATGGGAGCAGGGCCGGCACCATTTTTTAATTCATAGATCGTATGGTATTTTTTTCCAAAGATGATTTTCTCGTCTTTTACCACCGGATTGGTCATATCGTCGATATAGCCTAAGCCAATTCCGCCGCCATTTCCGACATCAATAAAACCATCTTGTGGACGCGTATATAAAGCATATTTCCCGTTTACAAATTCAGGATGCAAAACCACATTGCGCTGTTGGCCGGTATTCGAAATTAAATCAGGCAATCTCTCCCACTTTACCAAATCTTTCGAGCGGACGATTCCGGCATTGGCTACCGCCGAACTGGTATCGCCTTTTGGTGCTTTCGGGTCTTTTCTTTCGGTACAAAAAATACCGTATACCCAACCGTCTTCATGGTGAATCAGACGCATATCGTACACGTTGGTGTCCGGTTCTTCAGTTTGTGGAATCACACAGGGCTTTTCCCAAAATTTAAAATGATCCACTCCGTTTGGACTTTCCGCTATCGCGAAAAAAGACTTTCTGTCGATTCCTTCTACGCGAACGGCAAGCAGGTATTTTCCGTTCCATTTGATGGCACCTGCGTTAAAGGCGGCATTAATTCCGATTCTTTCCTGCAGGAAAGGATTGGTTTCCTCGTTGAGGTCAAAACGCCAGTTTAAAGGGACGTGGGCTGCCGTAACTACCGGATTTTTGTAGCGTTGGTATATACCGTTTCCGATGGTGTCCTGAGGAGTATTTTTTTGCTCAATCAGTGTTTTATGTTCTTTCTCTAATGCTACTTTTCTATCCTGAAATGTAGTTGAAGTGGCTATTGTTGTCATAATAATCGATTTCTGTATCTGTATTGTTTTAATTATTGGGGTCTCTTTTTTCGTTTAAATCCTGTTCTATGGTTTGTAATTTTTCTTCGGATAAAGGATAAAACAAAATAAAAGCTACTGATATAACTGCTGCGATTGCAGGGAGTATGCTTAACATTAATTGTATTCCGTTTTGAGTCACTGCGGTTTGCTCTACGTTGGCCTGAAAGCCATAATAGCCCAAAAGCCATCCGGTTCCCGCACCGCCAATGGTCCATCCGAATTTTTGTGACATGGAGGAAGCGGAGAATACCAGTCCTGTTGCCCTGCGGCCTTGTTTCCATTCTGAATAATCGGCGCTGTCAGCGTACATGGACCAGATTAAAGGGAAAATACAGCCTGCACAAATACTGATCAGTACCTGGAAACCCATAATAAGGAAAATATCGTCTTTTCCGAAGAAATAGAAAATCAGACTCAGAAGCGCTGCCAAAGCCATGGCACCAAAGAAAGTTTTCTTTTTACCTATTCTGTTTGCAATAGGAGTTGCAATGATCACTCCGATGATATTGGCTGCCTGGCCTAAAACCAAATAAATGGAGGTTGGCGTCATGTGAAAATCAGTTCCAAATAATGAAAAGTCAAAGTTTATATTGCCGCTTACATAATATTTAAAGTAATACACTGCCGCTCCGTCACGGATGGAATTGAATACCAAAGCGCCAATTCCGGCTCCCAGTAAAATCCACCAGGGTTTATTTTTAAGTAAATCTTTTAAGTCTTCTTTTAAATCGTTTTTTTCGTCAGCAATAGGTTTTACCCTTTCTTTCGTGAAGAAAAAGCAGCCCCAGAAAAAAGCCGTTGTGATCACGCCAAATACTGAAATCGTAGCCAGCCAGCCCGATTTAGAGTTCAGGCTTCCGCCGAAATAATTTACCAAAGGTTCAATTAGCCACAGCGCCAGAAGACTTCCGCCAAAGGCAAAAACCATGCGGTAAGAGGAAAGTGTTGTTCTTTCTTTTCGGTCAGACGACATGACACCTAAAAGAGAAGCGTACGGAACATTTATTAAAGAATAAATCATCATCATGGCCGAGTAGGTAACATAGGCATAGATGATTTTTCCTTTTTCGTCAAAATCAGGTGTGTAAAAAGTTAGGACTCCGATGACGGCAAAAGGCACGGCCACCCATAACAAATAAGGCCTGAATTTTCCCCATTTGCTTTTTGTCCGGTCAGCAATGATTCCAACAATAGGATCAAAACAGGAATCCCAGATTCGGGTAATCAGAAACATGGTTCCGACAACGGCTGGCGCCAATCCGAAAACATCGGTGTAGAAAAATAAAAGGTACATGCTGAAGATTTTCCAGAACATCGAAGATGCCGCATCTCCAAGACCGTAACCTACTTTTTCTTTTAAACTAATTTTGTCGTGCATCAGGTGTTTTTTAATTGTTGTGGTTTCTATTTAGTTAGTTGTTTTCTTTCTGTGTGCTGATTTTTTTTGCACGCAGATCACGCAGATCACGCAGATCACGCAGATCACGCAGATTTTTAATTCTCAATTTTTAATATCTTTTTCGAATAATGTTTTGTCGAGCTTGTAAAAATTCACAAAATCTTTCTCGCTTGCCTGTCCGGAATACGGAACATAATAATGCATTTTTTGTTCTTTTTCCTGCCAGCCATGATTTCTCCACAATAAAACATAAGAGATTTGATAATCTCCTATCGCTTTTAGTAAAGTTCCGGTCCACCAGTTGGCATCGGGAATGGCCTCGTATCCTGCTTCTGCCAGCGCAATAGGTTTGTGTTTTTCCAAGCCGATTTCATTTAGGATTTTAAATTGTTTCTGAACGCCTTCAATAAACTTTTTACCTTCTTTATCATCATTATTCTGGTAAGCGTCAAAACTCAGCATGTCGACATAATTGTCACCCGGATAATGGGCCAAAAAGTCTTCTTTAGAATCAAAACTGCCGGTGTTGTAGCTGTAAATTAAATTATGAACCCCTTTCTTTTGCAGGTATTCGAAAGTAAATTTCCATGCAGCTTTAAATTCTTCCGGGGTACAATTGCCTTTTCCCCACCAAAACCACCCTCCGGTAAGTTCGTGATAAGGTCTGAAAAGAATCGGGATGTTTTTCCCTTTATTGTCTTTTAAGGAAAGGAAGAAAGCTGCCGCTTTGTCTAACCATGAAGTGAATTTTTGATGGTTTTCTCCGCCGGGCAAAATAGTCTTTAGTGAATTTGGGGTGTTGTCCCAGGCGCTTTTTCCGGTGGCGGGATTGTCAAAATGCCAGCTTATGGTCGATATTCCGCCTCTTTGATTGGCTTCTTGGATGTATTGTTTCATTTTGGCAAAAGGAACACCGTCTATATTATTCGTGTCGTCTTTTTCTAAACCGGCAATGTCCCATCCGTATAGGGCAGGATAATCACCTGTAACGTCTTTTACATCGCTGCGTCCGTCTTCATATTTCCAGTTTACACCATACGCGAGATCATCCTGATGGCCAAACAGAAAGCCTTTTTGAGTGAGCTGATTCAATTTTTTGTATAGTGAAACAGTTTCGGGTGTTGCTTTTTTATCTGAAAGTGACAAATTAGTATTAGTTCCCATAGGCTGTGAAGAACAGGAAGTCCCTATAAATACTGAAGTTATGAACATTAAAATATTTTTTTTCATTACGAATAAGTTTGTTTTCAGTGTTATAGGTGCTGATCGTTAAATTAATACCACTTTCCGGCTGCTTGTTTTTTTAATCGATAATTCAATATGCTTTGTCGCCTAAAATTATTAAAACTTTAAAAAGATATTATATTAAAAATGATTAATGTTTATTATTAATAGTCTTTTTGTAAAAATGATAATTCTATTTTTCAAAGATAAACGGATGTTTATCGTATAATTAATATTATTTTATCAATTATATATCATATTATTGCAAATAAAAAAATCAAATATCACTTCTAAAAACCGATTTAAGATGAGTAGTTCCAAGAATTTTTACAGAGAAATTGCGCCGCTTTCGGCCGGAGATAGTTTTTTAGTTTTCGACAGAGTGAAAGACAGTTTCGATTTTCCGGTGCATTATCATCCGGAATTTGAGATCAATTTTATCTTAAACGGAAAAGGGGTAAAGCGCGTTGTAGGAGATAATATAGAAGAGATTGACAATGTTGAACTGGTTTTAATCGGACCAAATTTGTATCACGGCTGGGAATTGAATAAATGTACGAGTAAAAAAATTCATGAAATTACCATTCAGTTTCATAATGATCTTTTTCATGAATCGTTACTTTCAAGACGTATTATGAATCCGATTCGTGATATGTTTAATCGTTCGATTCATGGTATTTTGTTTTCCAAAAAAGTAGCCGAAGAATTAACACCAAGATTGGTAAGGCTCTCTAAATTAGATGGTATGGACTACTTTTTGGAAATTACTTCTTTATTGTATGATCTCGCTAACTCCAGGAATCAGCGATTGCTTTCTACTTATACAGTAGATTACGATACGTTTGATGACTATGATAAAATGAAGCTGGTTTATGAATATGTGCAGAAACATTTTGCAGAAAAGATTACGCTGGAAGATGTTGCCAATGTGGCCAGCATGTCGATTATTTCCTTTAATCGGTTTATAAAAAAGAGAACAGGCAAAACTTTTGTCAATTATATAAATGATATCCGTATCGGATATGCGGCGCGTTGGCTCGTAGAAAAGGATATGAGCGTTTCCGAGGTTGCTTTTAAATCCGGCTTTAATAATATTGCGAACTTCAATCGTAGTTTTAAAGCTACTAAAAATTGTACGCCAAGTCAGTATAGGGAAGATTTTTCTGGATTAAAGCGTATTTTGTAGTGATACTTTTTTTGCACAAACAAATATTATTTTTAACGAAATCGTTTGCATTTTTAGTGATTCGTTAATTTTAATTTATAATTTGTATTCAAATACCAGATGCTCATTGCGAATAATGTAATTTTTAACTGAAATTATTTTTATATATGTTTTTTTAAACGAGTATAGTAAAAATATTATCATTAAATGATATAATACTATCGATTTAATGTTTCCTTCTGTTATAGATTTGTTAAATAATTTAAGAAAATAATAACCAACTCTTTATTGCTTAATTATAACAATACTAATTTAAACTAACCAAACATTATTATGAAAAAACTAATGACTAATTTCATTCATTGGAATGCTAACCACATAGCGGTTCCTTTGATTTTATTTTTGTTACTGACGAGTAATTTTATTACTGCTCAGGTAAAAGTTACAGGAGTCGTGTCTGATGATAAGGGCCTTTCTATACCCGGAGCAAATATTACGGTAGTTAGTACTAAAAAAACGACTTCAACAGATTTTGATGGAAAGTATACTATTGATGCTCCTGCTAACTCCAGCATTTCAGTTTCATTTATTGGATATGTTACTCAGACCATTAATGTAAAAAATGGCGGACCCATTAATGTGGTACTGCGACTTAACGCTGAAGATTTGCGTGAAGTATTGGTAAATGTCGGGTACAGAAGCCAGAAGAGAAAAGATATCACAGGTGCCGTTTCTTCTGTATCATCAAAAGATTTTAAGGATTCCCAGCAAGTTACGATAGAGCAGATGCTTCAGGGAAGGGCTGCGGGTGTTGTTGTTACTAATAATTCCGGTAAACCTGGAGGAAGTGTTTCGGTAAAAATTCGAGGAAATGCTTCTTTAGGAGGCAGTAACGAACCTTTATATATAGTAGATGGTATTCCAATTTCGGGTGATGCTACCAGTCAGGCTACGGGAGGAACGATTGTGAGTGGATACATCGGAACCAATACAGGTAGTGTGACCAATAGCCCTCTGGCCTTTTTGAACCCGAATGATATTGAAACGATGGATATCTTAAAAGATGCTGCATCCACCGCTATTTACGGTTCGAGAGCTTCTAACGGAGTGGTTATTATTACGACTAAAAAAGGTAAAAAAGGCGCCGGAAGAATAACATACGATACTGCATTTTCGGTACAGGATGTAACAAGACTGCTTAAAACAATGAATTTAAGCCAGTACGCGACACAACAAAATGCATTGGCACAATATTATGGTGTGGCACCGCGTGACGAGTTTGCTGTTCCTTCTGTTTTGGGTAACGGAACCAACTGGCAGGACGAAATATACAGAACAGCCTTAATGACAAGCCACCAGTTGTCTTTTTCAGGAGCGAGTGACAGCACGAATTATTATGTTTCAGGATCTTATCTGAATCAGGATGGTGTGGTGATCGGATCTGATTTCAAAAGATATACTTTTAAAACTAATCTAGAATCAAAAGTCAAAGATTGGTTGACGATGGGCGTGAGTTTAACAGCAGGTATCACGAATCAGAACATTACGATTGAAGGGTACAGTGATGGTATTATAGGTACCACTATATTATCTACTCCCGATGTTGCCGTTAGAAATCTGGATGGCAGTTATGCAGGACCTCCGCAGGATGGTTCGCAGGGTGCCTGGATTAACCCGGTTGCCAGTACTTTAATGAATACGAATTATTTAGTACAAAAGAACTTCCAGGGGAATTTTTATTCCACTTTTAAATTAGCGAAAGGATTAGAATACCGTTTCGAATTGGGAGCAAATACTTCGCTTCAGAATTTTGAAGCCTTTCAGCCTACTTATGTTTGGGGAGCTGCTGTAAATAAAGTAAACCAGCTTCAGGAGAGAGCGAATACCTGGTATCAGCTGAATATTAAAAACATGCTGACGTACCGATTTTCTTTAGGGAAACACAGTTTTAATTTTATTGGAGCTCAGGAAGCTACTGATGCAACCTGGTTTGGAAACAGCCAGTCTATTGGGGGACTATTAAGTAATGATGTTCACTCCATAAATCTTGGAGATCAGGATACATTGGTGGCAAGTGAATATAAAGGAAGTAATGCCCTGTACTCTTTTTTCGGTACTTTTAATTATAGTTTTGATAACCGATACAGTATTCAGGGTACGATAAGAGCTGATGGTAGTTCTAATTTTGCCAAAGATCAAAGATGGGGTTACTTTCCTGCCATTTCCGGAGCCTGGAATCTTTCCAATGAGAAATTCATGGAAAATACAAAAGATTACGTAGACAATATCAAATTCAGAGTGGGTTACGGAGAAACGGGAAATCAGGTTGTGGGCGGAGGATTGTATCTTTCTAATATACAAACCATCAAATCGGCTTTAGGTAATTTCTTTACCGCTGGTAATATCGCAAATCCGGGTCTTACATGGCAGACTGCAGAAGATACCAATTTAGGACTTGATTTTAGTTTGTTTAAATCAAAATTGAATGCGAGTGTTGACGTTTACAGAAAACAATCTTCAGGATTTTTATTTGTACTGCCATTGCCAACGTATGTTACAGGTTTAGAACAGTATCAGGGTGGTTTGGCTGCTCCTACCGTAAACCTTGGTAGCATGAGAAACCAGGGTATAGAAGCTACATTGAAATATTCTAATAAATTTAGTCCAAATTTTTCCTGGGATGTAACAGCTATCTTCTCTAAAAATAACAACAAACTACTAAGTTTAGCCGAAAATTTTGATTTAATAAAAGAAGTTCAGGTGAACGGGTACACCACCAAAACAGTTACTAAAAGTGAAGTGGGTCAGCCAATAGGTCAGTTTTACGGATATCAGACGGTTGGAATCATTCGTACAAACGAGCAATTGGCAAATGCGCCTATCCCTTTTACCGGTAACAAAGCTACAAAAAGTGTTTTGGGAGATGTAGAATACGTAGATCAGAATAAAGACGGGCTAATTGATGAAAAAGATTTGACTTATATTGGAAATCCAATGCCTGATTTTACGTATGGTCTGAACAATACATTCAAGTATAAAAATCTGGACCTTACCGTATTCCTTCAGGGTTCTCAGGGAGGTAAAGTAATGAACTTAACGAGAAGAGCGGCAACAAAAAACCAGCGTCTTTACGAAAATCAACTGGCAGAAGCAGCAGATTTCTGGACACCGGACAATCCGAACGCTAAATATCCAAGACCTGACGGTGGAGACGGACATCCTAATATCGCCATTTCAGATCGTTATGTGGAAGACGGTTCGTTTTTGAGAATTTCACAACTGACTTTTGCTTATAACCTGCCTTCAGATATTCTTTCTAAAACCAAACTAAGCAAACTAAGATTTTATGCAAGTGTTCAGAATTTGTACACTTTCACCAAATACACGGGTTATGATCCTGAAATTGGAGACTATAATCAGAATGCTTTATTGAGCGGAATTGATTCAGGGCGTTATCCTACCAATCGTACCATTACGTTTGGAATGAATGTTGAATTTTAATAAAAACTATTATGAAAATATATAAAATAAATTTTAAAAGCTTAGCAGTAGTGGCTTTGCTGGCTTTATCTGCTTCATGTAGTGAGGATTATTTGGACCGACCTACCCAGGACGGATATGTAAGTGATAATTTTTATACGTCAGATGAGCAGGTACAACGTACCACTTACGGAATGTATGGAAGAATGTGGGCTCCCTTTTTTACAAAGTGTTTTTTCGCGCTTTCCGAAATGTCTTCCGGAAACTGCTGGTCAAATGTTGACGGGAATGAGGTAATCCAGTTCAAATTAACGTCGGATAGTTTCATTTTATCAGATCCGTGGAGATCTTGTTTTGGTATCGTTGCCCAATCAAATGATCTGATTAATAATTTGAATACCAATGCAAAAGCAGGAGTGAGTCCGGATGTGATTAAGAATACAATCGCAGAGGCACATTTTTTCAGAGCAGTTTCTTATTTCTACCTGGTACGATTATTTGGTCCTGTACCTATTATCGAAGATAATTTAGCATTGGCTAAAAATCCTATGGTAAATAACAACAGAATTGAAGATGTTTATAAGTTTATCGAAAACGATCTGAAATATGCCGCAGCAAACCTGAAGCCAAAAGTGAGATTAAGAGGTTCAAGTACGGTAAATGTATTTGTTTCACAGGGAACTGCAGAATCATTTTTGGCAAAAATATACCTGTATCAAAAAGATTATACCAACGCCAGAGCAATGGCTGAAAAAGTAATTAATTCAGGAGAATTTGGACTTTTACCTAACTATGGAGATTTGTTCCTGACCAGTAAAAATAATAACGAAGAGTCTATTTATTCCTGGCAATGGTCCGGAGCGGTCAATGAATATCAGGCAGGAAATCCTTCAAATGTTCAGTATGGTCTTGATATTTTAAATGATAATGCCTCGTATGGTGCAGTTTATATTCCTTCGAATGATATTCAGCAGGCTTTCGAAGTAGGGGATTTAAGAAGAAAAGAGTCGTACATGATTTATGGAGATTCTTATCCGGCATTAAAAGGAGATGATGTAGTTGGTTTTACATTAGATAAAACAAAATATCCAAACGTATTAGATGCAACCGGTGCAGCTGTAAAAAAATATGTAGTGGGTCAGGCAACCAGTGAAACAGGTGTTGCGGACAGATGGGGTTCTATGAGTAACTGTAACTATATCATGCGTTATGCAGATGTGCTGTTAATTCATGCTGAAGCAATATTGGCGGGTGCTAATGAAACAAGTGACCCTAATGCAAAAGAATCGTATAATAAAATCAGAAGAAGAGCAGGTTTAAGTGAATTGAATGTCAATACGCCATTAACCAAAAAAGCGTTGTTTCAGGAAAGAAGAGTTGAATTTGCTTTCGAGGGAGAATTCTGGTATGACCTCGGAAGATTGCCAAGAGCAGAAGCGATTGATATCATTTCGAAACAGGACAGAGGTTCTGATTACGAAGGTGTAAAACATTACACACCGGTAGAAACAGATTTTATTTTTCCTAAACCGGCAAATGATGTTAGAAAAAATCCAAAGTTAAAAGAGGCTCCGGTACCTTATGTTTTTAAATAAACTTTAAAGCGAAACAATTATGAAAAATATAAAAAAAATAATGCTATTGAAGTTTTACTTTTTGGCTTCAGTTTCAATGCTATTGCTTAGTGCTTGTTCAAACGATGAAGGCAGTAGTTCTTCATCAGGGAAATTAGCCGTAACGGGAATTAGTAAATCGGTTATTGATGATCCATTAGTAGAAGGCGACAGACAGGTAGATGTTCCTACAGATGTAATAAATGCAGGTAATACCTATATTATTAGAGGTTCAGGTTTCGCCACTTTGCAATCCATATCTTTTAATGGTTTGGAATCTTCTTTTAATCCGACATTAGTAACAGATAATGTTATTGTTATTTCAGTTGATCAGGACACTCCGTATTTCAATGAAATGGATGAATTGAAAATTGTGACCAAAATCGGAACATTGAAATATACTGTAAAAGTAAGACCTCCTTCTCCAAATATATCAGGTTTCCCTATTAATCCAAATCCGGGAGACATCATTACAATCAAAGGAGAGTATTTTCTGCGACCGATCGTTAATTTCGGAACTACAGCCGTTGAACCTATTTCCTCAACTTTAACTGAAATTACGGTAAAAGTACCGGAAGATATCTTGTATAAAAAACTATCTGTTACAAATGTTTCCGGAACTACAGTGGCAGGGCAGACTTTTGGAAGTGCTATTTACGATGATGCTTATACTTCACTACGATCTTATGATGGTTTATGGGATGCAACAAACCCTTATGACATTGCTTACGATAAAGATCCAAGACAAGGTTCAAAAAGCATTTCATGGAAAGCAGGTCAATGGAATGGTTTATACATCGGAATTGATAATTCAAAATTTGATATTTCTAAATACAAAGGAATCAGAGTAAGCCTTAAAGGACAAAATTCAGGTTCAGTTGGTGTGTTTATTAACGGAAATGATAAAATAAAACCGGTAATTAACTTTTCATCTGACTGGACTTATGTTGAAATCCTTTTCAATACGTTAGATAGCCCAACTGAATTAACGCAAATTACATTTCAGGAATTTGGGGGTAAAGAAGGAGGGAATACCATTTTCATTGATGATTTAGGTCTGATATTAAAATAGTAGAATTTTTAAAAGAATCATTTAGTACGACGAAATGATTCTTTTAATTCTTTTCATTGAAAAAAATATAAAAAAGAAAACTTATGAAAATACTATATAAACTGAAACAAATAGCAGTATGTGCATTTTTAGTTGCCCTCGCTTCTTCTTGTGATAATGATCTTCCGGGCGTGGGAGGTGCGGAACAAAATTACAATACGGCCTATGGTTTAATTAAAGCTAATACGAATCTGCTGCTTTTTAATAAAGCAATACAACTGGCAGGTTTGGAAGCGACTCTGAACACCACTGAAGATTTCACCTATTTTGTTCCTGCTGATGCTATTCTGGAAGCTTACCTTGTAAAAAATGGATATGTAAACGCATTGGGTTATCCCGATATCACCTTAGTGCCGGTTAATGATTTAAAACAAATCGTATTGAGCCATGTGGTAAAAGGAGTTAAAAAAAGAGTAGGTAAACTGGCTGGCGTAACTGCTGATTATCTGGAAACAGGTGAATTGACCACATTGGCAAATGCAGCCAATCCCGATTTGTATCTGTTAAGTGTAAATGTGACAAACGGGGTTTTAAAAGTGAATGGTTCTGATAAACCTGCCACTGGTTTGGATTATTACGGAACAAACGGTTTTGTCAATGTTTTAGATAATGTGATATCATTGTCTCCGCCTGCACCTGTTGTTTCCGCTCTTTCTCAGTCATTTGCATCACCCGGAGATGTGGTTACCATTACCGGTTCACATTTTGTAAAAGTCAAAAGTGTCAAATTTGGCGATACAGAGGCTGTATTCAAATCGATATCAAAAACAGAAATAGAAGTAACCGTTCCGGCAGATTTTGGTTCGTATGCCCTTGTAAAAGTGCAGACGGAATATGGTACATCCAATATTGCAACAATTGGGGTTAAATTTTTAGTATATGGTGATAATTTCTCCGGATCTCCAGCGCCTGTTTCAACATGGCAATGGGGCGGAAGCGAAAATTTTCAAAGTACTGAAAATGTGAGCAGAGGAACCTATTCAATTAAGCGAACTACCGATAGCTGGAGTGGTTTGTATATGCAGTATAATGCGGTAAATGTAGCAGACTACGGCTATTTAAAATTATCAATATATGCAACAGTAAGTACCAGGGTTTTATTCTCCATCGGAGGTACAAATGATGATGATGGAAAAGCAATTGATATCAAAGCAGGAGAATGGAATAATATCTCCATACCCATATCAGATCTTCACCCTGAAAAATTAGGAACAACCGTAAATTCGTTGTTTATGAAAGAATATTCAGGATTGCCGGGAATCATATATCTGGATGATATTGGATTTTTGTAAAAAAGTATTTGTTTTATTTTGAGTTTGTTTGAAGTATTCCCTAATCACTCGTTAGGGAATACTTTTTTATACTAATTAATTTGAATTTTTTAAGGATGAAAAAGATAGTTTTAATGCTGGCCTTGAATATTTCCTGTTTAGGCTTTAGTCAGGGGAATACACATACACAAGCCGGCGGCAAATTTGAAGGTTTGGCAATGACACCTCCAATGGGTTGGAATTCCTGGAATACTTTCGGAACCAGTATCGATGAAAAACTGGTGAAAGAAACGGCAGATATTATGGTTTCATCAGGAATGGCAGCTGCCGGATACAACTATATTGTACTGGACGATGGCTGGATGACGAGGGAACGTGATGCTAACGGGGATTTAATTCCTGATCCGGTTAAATTTCCAAACGGAATAAAAGCAGTAATTGATTATGTGCACAGCAAAGGATTAAAATTTGGTTTGTACAATTGTGCCGGAACGCAAACCTGTGCAGGTTATCCGGGAACGCGCGGTTACGAATATCAGGATGCCCGCTTTTATGCCAGATTAGGAATTGATTTCCTGAAATACGACTGGTGTAATACGCAGGGAATTACCGCCAAAGAAGCCTACACCACAATGAGCAATGCCATAAAAACAGCCGGAAGACCTATGGTTTTCAGTCTTTGTGAATGGGGCGACAATCAGCCTTGGGAGTGGGGCAAACCCGTTGGTAATCTTTGGAGGATTTCCGGAGACATTTACCCTTGCTTCGATTGTGAGTTCAAACATCCGGAAAATTGGTCCTCGTGGGGATTTATGAAAATTGTTGAAATGCGAAAAGACATTCGTAAATATTCAGGACCGGATCATTGGAACGATTTTGATATGATGGAAGTCGGAAACGAAATGAATGATACAGAGGATAAATCCCATTTCGCCATGTGGTGCATGATGGCTTCGCCGCTTGTTGCCGGAAATGATTTTAGAAAAATGTCTAAAGAAACGCTGGCAATCCTTACCAATAAAGAACTAATCGCAGTAAATCAGGATAAATTAGGAATCCAGGGCTTTAAATATGAAGCAGAAGATGGATTGGAAGTCTGGGTAAAACCTTTGTCAGACGGAAATTGGGCAGTTACGTTTCTAAACAGAAGTGATGTCATTAAAAAAGTTAATTTTGACTGGAAAAAACACACCATTAAAGATGCAGATTTTGGCTACGAGGCAGATTTCGGTAAAACAGTCTTTAAGCTAAAAGATTTGTGGAAGAACAAAGAAGCAGGTTCCACAAAAAAGAATTTTGTGGCAGATATTGCTTCTCATGATTCCGTTACATTAAGATTAATTCCGTAAACATCAATAGTTATGAAGGTAAAGAATAGATTATTTAGTATTGTTTTATTATTACTGTTTTCTTTTTCAAATGCGCAGGTTAAAACTCATGGGCAGCTCAGTGTTGTCGGAACACAATTGGTAGATCAATATAAAGATCCCATTGTTTTAAGAGGAATGAGTTTTGGCTGGCATAGTATGTGGCCAAGGTTTTATAATGAAAAAGCCGTTAAATGGCTGCGAAAAGATTTTAATTGTAATGTTGTCCGTGCCGCAATGGGGATTGAATTGGGGGAGATGTCTTATAGAAAGGAGCCTCAATTCTCAAAAGATAAAATTGAAGCGGTTATTAAAGGAGCCATAAAAGCTGATATATATGTAATTGTTGATTGGCACAGCCATAATATCAATTTAGAAGAAGCCAAAGCCTTTTTTGCGGAGATATCTAAAAAATATTCAAAGTATCCGAATATCATATATGAGATCTTCAATGAACCCGATTATGAAAGCTGGGCTGAGGTCAAAGCCTATTCTGAAGAAGTAATTAAGGTGATACGCGAAAATGATCCGAACAATATTATTTTGGTTGGTTCGCCACATTGGGATCAGGATGTTGACCTTGCTGCTGCAGATCCTATTTTAGGGTTTACCAATATAATGTATACAATGCACTTTTATGCCGCAACACATGGAAAGGAGTTAAGAGACAGAACAGATATAGCAATAAGTAAAGGCCTGCCTGTTTTTATATCAGAATCTGCTGGAATGGAAGCTTCCGGTGACGGCCCTCTAAATCTAAAAGCCTGGCAGGAATACATAGACTGGATGGAAGCAAAAAAATTGAGTTGGATTACCTGGTCCGTATCTGATAAAGATGAAACCTGTTCCATTTTGAAAAAATCTGCAAAATCAGAAGGCAAGTGGAAAATGGAAGATTTAAAAGAATCCGGTAGTAAAGCTCGTGAATATCTTCGAAAATACAATAGGTAACTTATAATACCAAATTATCTGGTTTAAATAGAAACCCTGTCTTTTATCTATTGATTCATTAGCAGGGTAAAACCAATTCTTTAATTCAAATAGATTTTAAAGCTTAATGATACAGGCGCACAGTAGTGCGTCTTTTTTTTGTCTTTAATCGAAATAAGAGCTGTTTATGAAGAGCTGTTTAGTAAGAGAAAAAGTGTTTTTGATAACTATTTTTGTAGGAATTTAGATTATCTAACTTAACGGGCTTTATTTGTTATATTAATTTTTTATTGAATATGATTTTTAGTTTTTATTTTACATAACCCCCTATTTTTTTAGGGGTATAATTTTTTTATTGACGTTTTAAGCTTGTTTTTGGCTGTTTTAAAATTGTTTTTTGGCTTAAAACCCTTATTTTTTTTAATTTAAGGGTTGAAATGTGTTATTAAATTTTCAAAAATAATTCCGTATTAATGTCATATCACGATTATTGTTAAGCTAATTTTTGTAATCCGTAATTCTTTCCTGAAAACGTCAAAAAAAGTGATGGCAGTTCTTTTACTCTCACAAAAGTTAATAAATTCGCTAATGAAAATGAGGATGTTTTTGCTGGCGCGAAAGAGGTTTTAGAAATGACTTATACTATTAAATAGATATATAAAAGATTAACTAACCAGAATCAATTAATAACTAAAAACCAATTAAAACATGAAAAAAGTATTTCACATTTTAGCCGCGATGTTAACAAGTTCTTTCGCTTTTGCGCAGGATGATACCGAAGCTTCAGTTTCACCGGCAACCACTTGGGGAGGATCAGCAGACGCTTACTATAAATATGATTTTTCTAAACAAATGAATGGATTAACGAGCTTTACCAACTCACAGGATTCATTCGAACTGGGAATGGCTTCAGTTCAGGCAGGTCACAAATTCGGAAAGGCTTCTGTTTTTGTAGATTTAGGTTTCGGGACCAGAGCAGAAGAGTTTTCATATAATGAAGAGAATACGAAGTTTATCATAAAACAATTATTTTTTACTTATGATATTACAGATAAATTTAAAGTAGTGGCAGGTAGTTTTGGTACACATATCGGGTACGAATTGCTGGATGCTGTAAGCAATAAAAACTACAGTATGTCTTATGCATTTTCATATGGGCCCTTTTTTAATACAGGGGTGAAAGCGCAATATACAGCTGGTAAATTTACAGCCATGTTCGGGATTACAAACCCTACCGATTTTAAATCGGCAATGGATGCAGGATCAACTCAGAAGACCTATGTGGGTCAGTTAGGATACGTTGCTGAAACCGGTAGTGCCTATTTAAATTTTACGTCAGGAAGTACAAATCCTATTCCGGGTACTGTAATTCCTCCGACTAACGAAAATAAAACACAAATCGATTTTGTTGCCTCAAAAACAATTAGTGATAGTTTTGGACTTGGTTTTAATGCGACTTATGCTAAAGTAAAAAATGATATAGATAGTAATTTAGATGGGGAATGGTTTTCATTAGTAGGATATGCTAATTACTCCTTTAAAGAGTCTTTAAGTCTGGCGTACAGAGTTGAATATTTTGATGCTAAAGACGCTTTGAATTTGGGAGCGCTTAACGGTTCCAGTGTATTTGCTAATACACTTTCACTAAACTATAAAGTTGGAAAATTAACCATAATTCCGGAGTTAAGATACGATGCAGCTTCTGAAGATATATTTTTAGACAAAGATGCATTACCAACAGGCGGATCGTTTTTTGGACTAATTGCTACAACATACTCTTTCTAAGAGATAAAGATTGATATTTTTTTTTTTTTTGGAGCTGTCGAAACATACTAATGTTTTGGCAGCTTTTTTATTGTAGTATTTAAGAAGTAATTCCAATACAGATCTGTAAAGACTTAAGTGGAGAAGCAAAGAGCAGCCGTCAGACTTTAATTCAACAGAATTAGCGTATTTAATCGCCATATCGAAGATCTTTTGAAATCTCATATATCAACTGCGATTTACGTTTAAATCTTGCATCTAACATCTTGCTCTAACATCTTGTATCTAACATCTTGTATCTAACGTCTAACATCTAACATCTAACATCTAACTTCCAAACATAAAAAAAACCGCATCTCCAAATATAGAAATACGGTATCTTATGTAAAGAATATATTAAAACTACTGTACCTGTTTCTTGTAAATAGAGTAAATAGTATCTATTGTTTTTCGGTCTAAAGTTGCGGTAGTATCAGTTTGAATATAATGTAATTTAAAAGCCATTATTGCAGCTGATAGATTTTTGGTATTGTAACCAATAATGCGTAAACCCTGCTCTATTTTAAAATCAAAAGGAGCTTCTTCCAGGATTTCATCCGGCCAGATTCCAAATCCTTTTTCTGCTAGTGTCTTCCAGGGAAACAAAGCACTTGGGTCTTGTTTTCTTCCGGGAGCAATATCAGCATGTCCCAGTATATTTTGAGTAGGAATGTTATAATCTTTTTTCAGTTTAGTCAAAAGAGCAACCAAACTGCTGATCTGTGCTTCTGTAAAAGGTTTAAAACCATTATTGTCTAATTCTATTCCAATAGAACTGGAGTTGATATCTGTGTTTTTTCCCCAGGTAGATGCTCCTGCATGCCATGCTCTTAGGTAATCATTAAGCATCTGGACTACTTTTCCGTTTTCAGAAATCACATAATGAGCACTCACCTGTGTTTTTGTTTTTGTAAAAGTATTGATAGTTTGCTGAACAGAATCTTGCGCGGTATGGTGAATAATGATAAAGCTCGGTTTTCTTAAATTAAAATTAACCGTACCGATCCATTCGGTGTTAATGCCGTTTAATAAAATAGTGGATCCTGTTTTTGATAAGGTATCTTTCACAATCCCCAACTGCTGGGCATAAGTAGTATCAATAACTACAGGGCTAACAGAAGGGATAGGCTGAACCTCTTTACTTGTAATTTGATTTTCTAAAGTTTTAAGTTGCTTATCGTAAACTTTTTCAGTGTTTTTATAAGGATTTGTGGAGCACGAAGTAATAACAATTGCTAAAAGTATATAGCACAAATGTTTTCTTATCATAATTAATTACATTTTGGAATTAAGTTAAGATAATTATTCTTGAACTTTTCCCGTTTCTAGGTCTTCTTTTATTTCCTTGTTTTCCTTGGAATCTTTTTTCTTTTTTGATTTCGACTTTTTGATTTCTTTAAAATTAGCCATGAAACTGGTGTATTTTTCTATCTGATCAGCATTAAGGAAAGCCGTTATTTTCTTTGTAGTGCTTTCTTGTAAAGCTTTCAGTTGTTCCATTTTCTCGTCCTGACTGCTGCTTTCATTTTTCAAAAGAATACCCTGTTCTCTCATACTGTCAGCAAAAACATTCGTGATAGCAATAGCCTGCAGTTCGTCAAGATTTACAACGGGTTTCATTTGTTCTACAAATTTAGCTGCAGTTTCTTCAGGCGGAATCTCTTTAGGTTTACTCTGACCCTGCGGTCCTGCCTGTGTCATATTTCTGTTCATTCCCATTCCGCCGCCTCTTCCGTAACCGCCTCCGCCATAACCACCACCACCGTAGCCGTTATTATATCCGTTTCCGTATTGAGCAGAAACAGAAGTGATGCTTAATAACGTGAAAACCAAAAGAAATAAAGATTGAATAGGTTTCATAAGTTTGTTTTATCAAAAGTTAGCAAATATCTATGGTAAATTTAAGCAGGTTCTCCGTATAAATCAAATTCTGTTGCTTCAATTATCTTGATATTAACAAAATCGCCTGTTTTTATATAATGTTTAGCCGCGTCAATCAATACTTCGTTATCTACATCAGGACTGTCAAACTCCGTTCGGCCTACAAAATGAGCACCTTCTTTTCGGTCAATGATACATTTAAAGACTTTCCCAACTTTCTCCTGGTTTAAATCCCACGAAATTTGAGATTGTAATTCCATGATCTCATTAGCTCTCGCTTGTTTTACATCGTCCGGAACATCATCTTCAAGTAAGTAAGCATGCGTATTTTCTTCGTGTGAATAAGCAAAACATCCCATTCTGTCAAATTTCATTTCCTGAACAAAATCTTTTAGAATTTCAAAATCTTCCTGAGTTTCACCCGGATATCCGACAATTAAAGTCGTTCTGATCGCCATTCCCGGAACAGCAGCACGGAATTCTTTTAATAATTGAGTCGTTTTAGCCTGTGTGGTTCCGCGACGCATCGATTTCAGGATAGAATCCGAAATGTGCTGTAGTGGAATATCAATATAGTTGCAAATTTTAGGTTCGCGTTTCATGATTTCTAAAACGTCCATTGGAAAACCGGTAGGAAAAGCATAATGCAGACGGATCCACTCAATACCTTCAACTTTTACTAAAGCTTCCAGAAGTTCGCCAAGATTTCTCTTTTTATAAATGTCAAGACCATAATACGTTAAATCCTGAGCAATCAAAATAAGTTCTTTAACACCGTTTTTAGCAAGGCCTTCTGCTTCTTTAACTAATTTTTCAATAGTTTGCGAAACGTGTTTTCCACGCATTAAAGGAATGGCGCAAAAACTGCAGGGTCTGTCGCAGCCTTCGGCAATTTTTAAGTAAGCGTAGTTCTTAGGAGTAGTAGTTAAACGCTCTCCTAATAATTCATGTTTATAATCGGCTCCTAGTGCTTTCAATAACTGAGGCAGTTCGGTGGTACCGAAATATTGATCAACATTCGGAATTTCTTTTTCTAAATCAGGTCTGTAACGCTCCGATAAACATCCGGTTACAAAAACTTTATCAACAAGCCCTTTGTCTTTTTTGTCAGCATATTCCAAAATCATGTTTACCGATTCTGCTTTGGCATTATCAATAAAACCACAAGTGTTAATTACAATGATGTTTCCTTCTCGTTCTGCTGGCGCTTCATGTTCAACATCTTTTCCGCTTGCACGAAGTTGTCCCATCAGGACTTCACTGTCATATACATTCTTGGAACACCCAAGAGTGATTACGTTAATTTTGTTCTTTTTTAAAGACTTGGTTCTCATACTTTTATAAATTGGAGTGCAAAATTACACTTTTTTATTCAAACACCGCCTGTTTCCCTTTCTTTTAGCTGTTTTTTATGAAGCTTTCTATAGCTTTCAGAGCTGTTATCTAACGTTTTTTTTCTAACAAGAAATAAGTCAGCAAAGGGATGTCATTTTTATTAGCGATAAAAAAAATCCGTTAAGCAATATGCTTAGCGGATTTTCATTCATTCTATTTATCTTTAATTACAATTCAAATAATAAAGTCAAAGAAACATTATTTAGTTTCGATGAAATGTTGGCACCATCAGTAAATCCTTGTGCAAAGAAACCCTGATTTGATTTTCTTTCTAAGTAGGAGTAAGCTAAATCTACTTTGGTAGTGCCAAAGTTATAGCCTAAACCGCCCGAATAACTGGTTAAATCGCCAATTGTTGTTCCGTCTTTATAAGGGCTTCCTTCAAAACGATAACCACCGCGCAAACTTAATTGTTTGATTTTATATTCTGCACCAACCCGTAGCTCTCCTGTTGAAGTTAACTCGTCGCTTATCTGGTTGTTCAGGCCTCTGAAGCCTTGGTCGCTTGTTGGTTTGTATTTTGTATTTCCATAATCTTTAATGGCATAATCCACACTGATCAAACCGGATTTTCCAAATACATAAGCAGCACTAAAGGTTGTTTTTCCGGGAGTTTGTAAAGTGTAAGGTTCATAAACATTGACAACATTCGGATTAACAGGTTTGTCTATAGGCTGACCTCCTGCAGCCTGACGTGTGGTATAAAGACTTTGTGAAATTTCATCATAAAGCTCGTACCAGGTATTAGATTCATAAGCTAAACCAAGACGAAAAGATTCCGTAACCTTTGCGATAGCGCCAAGTTGAAAAGAAAACCCATTACCATAAGTATATTGTTCATTGTTGAAACGTAAACTGGATATAGTTTCACCTGCAACTAAAGGATTTCCATTTCTTTCATAAAAACTGCTGGTTCTCCTGTAGTCTGTTACATGCACATTTAAATTGGCCCCTAAATACAAACGGTCTTTGTAGGATGTTGCAATATTGAAACTTACTTTGCTGTTGTAGCCTGTTTCGTATACTTCGTTTTCCTGGTAGTAATTGCCTCCGGCTCGAACATTAGTGTTGTAAGCGCTATTTGGATCATTAATATTGACTGTATTGATTATAAATCCCTGATAACCTAACATCGCCTGTTGAGCACTATAACCGGTTAGGTTTGGATATTGCTTGTTTGGTAAGTTGGTGCCTAAAAAATCATATAAATCTCCAATCGACTCATTATTACCTAGCCCAACAAAACTTTGAGGTACAGGTCCTCCGTTATTGCTTTTGTTAGCATAAGCTAAAAAATAGCCATCTATAGATTTAGTCGGATTAGTTCCTGCTGAGAAGTTGTTATTGTCAAAATTGTTAGTATTCTCATAAGAAGCTCCAATAGCAATTTTTGTCCAGTTGCTGTTTGGGTTTCGGTCATGAAAAACAAAAACAGCACCAGCCTGATTTAGGAGAAAAGAATTTTTGTCGTCGCTGGTGTGGGTACCAAAATAGTTAGAGTTGTTTTTAATGCTTTGATTGCTTAATGTCACTCCGGTCTGATTATTGGCAAATATGGCCGATCCTGCAGGGTTTACACTTAAGGAAGAGAGGTCACCGCCAACTGCTCCAAAAGCTCCTCCCATGGCTCTGAATCGTGCAGTTCCGGTAAGATTGTCTTGTGCATAACGAACAGCGTCTGAAACTTCTTGTGAATGTGAGACGCCAAAAGATAGTCCCGCTACTAATAGGAATACTATTTTTTTCATGTAATTGAATTTTAGATAATATTATACGTGATACGTGTACTGAAGCAGAAGAATAAATTTATCTTCTGCCGCCACCGCCACCGCCGTACGATCTTCCGCCACCGCCACCGCCGCCACCGGATGATCTCATGCTTCCGCCTCCACTATTCATAGAACGTGATGGGCTCGGAGAGTAGCTTCTTGATGGACTGCTGTTTGTGGTGTTGTTGTAGTTTCTTGTTGTAGTGCCTGATGATCTTCTGTTAGAATAATCATAACTGTTATTTTGTCCTTGTGTATAACTTCTGTTTGTAAAAGTTGGATTTGTTGTTGTTCTGCCATTTACAGAAGAACTTCTTCTAAAGTCAGTGTATTCGCGTCTGTTAGTCGTGTAGCTATTTCTGTTGTTGCTGTAACTTCTGTTGGTGAAGTTTCTGTCTGAGGTATAATTTCTATTGCTGTAACTTCTGTTGGTGAAGTTTCGGTCTGAGCTGTAATTTCTTCCACCATAATAAGAAGCAGATCCTCTTCTTCCATAGTTATAAGCGTAATTATTATATCTGTATGCAGGTCTTCCCCAGTATCCCGGGTAACCGCCCCATCCATAACCGGGGTAGCCCCATCCGTATCCGTATCCGTAATAAGGGTATCCTCCCCATGCGTATCCGGGATAACCGACCCATCCGTATCCAGGGTAACCCCATCCGTAATAAGGATATCCTCCCCATCCGGCAGAAATTCCCCATGACCAGGAGGTGTTAGGATAATAATTAATAGCTACTTCAGTGTTACTGCTTCCCCAGGCAGGATAAGCTGTGGCAGTTGCAGTTTCAGTACTGTCGTTCTCAGCATAATTACCATAATTATCTACATCTGTAAAAATTTCAGTAGGCTGATCGTCGTTCTGTAATGATTTGAAGTAGTCCTTATATTGATTGTTGGTCTCTGAGGTGGTCGCTTGTGCGTAAGTGTTTCGTGTGTTGCCATAAACACCATCATTGTCATAATAAGATGTATTCTGGTAAGAACCACACGATGCAAGTAGAAAACTCAATAATCCAATTAAGTAAAAATGACTTGAGTTTTGGCGAAGAGAAATAGAAGTTTTCATATCTGTGGTGTTTTTTATTGTTGCACATTACAAAAATAGTTAGTTTTGTCAAACTATTTAGTTAAAATTATTAAAACAAAATTTGTGCCAAACTATTCAATATGAGTAAGAACCTCACTACAAGATCAGAAGATTATTCAAAGTGGTATAACGAGCTGGTTGTCAAAGCAGATCTAGCCGAAAATTCAGGAGTTAGAGG
Organism: Flavobacterium sp. LC2016-23; assembly: GCF_009674775.1. GTDB lineage: Bacteria > Bacteroidota > Bacteroidia > Flavobacteriales > Flavobacteriaceae > Flavobacterium. Next base: position 70,508 of record NZ_WKKE01000029.1, read on the forward strand.
ATGTATGGTTATTAAGCCGTACGGATATGCTATTTGGGAAAAAATGCAGGCTGAGTTAGACAGAATGTTTAAGGAGACCGGACATCAAAATGCGTATTTTCCTTTATTTGTGCCTAAAAGCATGTTTGAGGCTGAAGAAAAAAATGCAGAGGGATTTGCGAAGGAATGTGCGATTGTTACACATTACAGATTAAAAAACGATCCGGATAAACCCGGAAAACTAATGGTAGATCCAAATGCGAAACTAGAGGAGGAACTTATCGTTCGTCCAACAAGTGAGGCAATTATCTGGTCTACTTATAAAGGATGGGTACAATCGTATAGGGATTTACCTTTATTAATTAATCAGTGGGCAAACGTAGTGCGTTGGGAAATGCGTACCCGTTTGTTTTTGAGAACGGCTGAATTTTTATGGCAGGAAGGACATACGGCACATGCTACAAAGGCAGAGGCTATTGAGGAATCTGAGAAAATGATGAATGTTTACGCTGATTTTGTTGAGAACTTTATGGCAATTCCCGTTGTTAAGGGTATCAAAACAGAAACAGAACGTTTTGCCGGTGCCGATGAAACGTATTGTATCGAAGCGCTGATGCAGGATGGAAAAGCATTGCAGGCTGGTACGTCACACTTTCTGGGACAGAACTTCGCAAAAGCGTTTGATGTGAAGTTTGCTAACGCAGAAGGGAAGCAGGAGCACGTATGGGGTACTTCCTGGGGAGTCTCTACTCGTTTGATGGGAGCATTGGTTATGACACACTCTGATGATCAGGGCTTGGTTTTACCTCCAAACTTAGCGCCTATACAAGTGGTTATTGTTCCAATTCATAAAACAGATGAGCAGTTGGAGCAAATTACTGCTGCGGTTAATGAATTAACGGCTAAACTTAAAAAATTAAAGATTTCGGTTAAATACGATGACAGAACGACTCAAAAACCTGGATTTAAGTTCGCTGAATGGGAATTGAAAGGAGTTCCTGTTAGAATTGCTGTGGGGCCAAAAGATTTAGAGAACGGAACTTTTGAGGTGGCAAGACGTGATACTTTGACAAAAGAGGTTGTTTCTGCTGATGGAATCGTTAATTATATAAATGATCTGTTAGAGCAGATTCAAAACGATTTATTTAATAAAGCATTGGAGTATCGTAATACTCATATAACGGAAGTAAATAGTTTTGAGGAGTTTAAAGAAGTTTTAGATGGAAAAGGTGGTTTTGTATCGGCTCATTGGGACGGAACGGCAGCTACTGAAGAGAAAATAAAAGACCTGACAAAAGCGACGATTCGTTGTATTCCTTTGGATGCTTTAGAAGAGGCGGGAACCTGTGTGTTTACTGGGAATCCTTCGTCTAAAAGAGTGCTTTTTGCTAAGGCCTATTAAAAAAAAAATATTTTTTTTGCTTCAGCTATTGTGCATCTTAAAAATAGATGTATCTTTGCATCCGCATTAGAGAAGCAGGCCCGTTCGTCTATCGGTTAGGACGCATGGTTTTCATCCATGTAAGAGCGGTTCGATTCCGCTACGGGCTACTACTTTTACTGCGAATTAAGTTATTAAACTTGATGCCAAAATGGCCCGTTCGTCTATCGGTTAGGACGCATGGTTTTCATCCATGTAAGAGCGGTTCGATTCCGCTACGGGCTACAAATTTCAATTGAATAAGAATTGAAAAACAGAAGGGTGATTGGTCCGTTTGTCTAGGGGTTCAATTCTCTTGCGGACTACGAAAAAGAATTATAAAAAGGTAAAAACATAATAAAATGGCAAATCATAAGTCAGCTTTAAAAAGAATTAGAAGTAACGAAAAAAGAAGAGTTCTTAACAGATATCAGCATAAAACTACTCGTAATGCTATCAAAGCATTAAGATTAGCTACTGAAAAATCTGATGCTGCTTCAAAATTATCAACTGTAATTTCTATGATTGATAAATTAGCTAAAAAGAATATCATACATGATAATAAAGCTTCTAACCTGAAGTCTAAATTAACGAAACATGTTGCTAAATTGTAATTAATTGCAATTTCCTAAATACAACAAAAAGTCCTCTTTTAGAGGACTTTTTTTGTTTAAAATATTTTTTGCGTGAAATAGTGGTGCAGGTTTAAAATTTAGAGGAATTATGTAAAAAAAAAAAGATTAGGTAATTCGGGTGTTTAGTAGTCTGTTTTGGGATCAAGACGTAAATCTGAGGAGCAGTAAAAATTAAGCATAAATATTAGTTAGTCTAAAAAGGAAGTATTCTATATTTCTGACACCTCTGAATTTTGATCTGAATGCTTTTATTTTAGCATTGAATGATTCTGCAGAGGCATTAGTGCTTCTATTGTCAAAATAGTTTAATATGGTTTGATAATGATTCATAATTGTACCAGAGATTGTGCCGAAAGACTTAAACCCGGATTG
>NZ_WKKE01000030.1 GCF_009674775.1 Flavobacterium sp. LC2016-23
TTTTTAACTTCAGTAAAATAAAAATTACCAACGGCAACTCCGCTCCCATCTTTAATATAAAAATGATTTGGAATTTCGACATGTGTCGTTATGTACTTTTTATCATAAGTAAAAAAAAGCGTGTCTTTTGATTTTTCCTGAGCATTTATTAATGTTGAAAATAGACACAGCAAAATAAGAGCAATTGTTTTCATAATATTTTTTTCTTTAATTGGTACAAGGAGCTGCTTTACTTAACATTGGTACTCTATTAGCTAAAGCTTTTATTGCTGCTTTTTTATCTTCTGGTAAATCTGTCCAGGCTTTTACGTTAGCATCTTGTAATCCTCCCCAGGCAAGAGCCTCATAAAATGCATCACTTGGGGCTTCACCGTAATATTGAGTGTATTTATTATAATCGTCAGTTAAAACACTTTGATGAAATTTTTTCAAAGCTTCTTTCATACTATTAAGGTATAATGCAGCAATAGTACTATGTTGCTCTCCGTATGCTTCATATGTTGTTTTAAAATCTAACCTTTCTTTATCTGTACCAAGTTTTGTACTGAGTTTTCTAAAAATATCCGCATGTATATATTCGTGTAAAATGGTTCTGGCAACATCAAGTGAAGAATTTGTATTTGATTTAGAAATACTAATTTCTATATTGATTACTTTATTTACCGGAGGTAATGTTCTTCCATTAATTTCAGTTATAACTCCATCTTTACTACTTGTTACTTTATCTTTAGAAACAATTAAAATATCAAATTCCGATTTTCCCTGAAAATTGGCTAATAACTTCTGAACAAAAGAATCTCCACTTTTGTTTAATAAATCATTAAGACATTTTGCTTTTCCTATAAGTGCATCTGTAATTTTTACAGGCGTTGGTGCTGTTATACCTCCACCACCGCTATTACCACCGCCGCCGCCAGGCGAGGTATAACCGCCCGGGGTTGTGCCTCCAATCACAGGACCACGTGGGGTATAAATCACAGGTGTTCCCTTACTTGACCCCTTTACAATAACTTCTCTTAATGGAATTGCGGCACCGTCTCCGCCATCATTATGGCATCCGTCATCTAAATCAGAAAAAATACATTCACCAGTTTCCGGAGCTCTGTTTGTTTTGTTTCTATCAATCGCAAATTCAGCGACACCCTCTTCCACTACCTGATTATTTAAAAACTTAGCACCTCTTACAAAACCTTTTTTTAAATCCCAAACCGTAATATATCCCGTAAAATCTCCTCCGTCAACAGACTGACTCTCCGGTTTAATATTCTTATTGGAATAGGCTTCGAACAATAGGGATGAATATCTACCTTCATCTGATTTATAGATGTACAATTTCTGTTCCCATAAATCGCCCTGGTCTTTTTTCAATTCATTAATAGGAACAATAATGGTTTCTGTTCCGTCTTCTGATTTTGTAAGCTGAGCGTCATTCCAGTTATAATCTAAATTTTGCATCAATACAATATTTTCACCTTTATCTTCATAGGCATCAAACCACTTTTTAGCAGATTCAATACTTGTATCCTGAGGTATTTGTGTACCCGACGATGAACTGTCGTTTTCACAGCTCCATAAAATTAAGGCAAAGGAGATTAAAACTATTCTTGCCGTCTTTTTTAATGTTGGTTTCATGTTTATACTATTAATTATAATTACTTAAGGACAAAAGCCTGTTTAACTCCCCTCCGGAAGTGTTACTATAAGCAAAATCTTGTCAAAGCTAAGCAAAAACTTTTTACTGTAAAAAAAACGCTACAAGTAGAAACAACTATTAAAAAATGTCAATATTTCATTAAGAATGTAAAAAACCATAAACTACAAACCATAAACTATAAACCATAAACTATCAACCATAAACGGTTTACTTACGCAACAACCGCTCTCTCAAAACCATTTCTTCCTGCTGCAGTACCAATAGTTTTATGTTATATTGCTCTTGTACCAGCAGGCTGTTTTTCTTGAGGACGTCTTGGGCATTGCTTTTTATAAGCGGCAAAAGTTCTTCCTGCCAGGTATAGGTTTGCTGTCCTTTTTCGATCAGGGCATCAGCAATCCTGACTGCATTTTGAGCTGACTGGTATCTTTTTTTGCATCTCTCAAGTTGGTCCGCTGTAACGTGTTGCTTGTGTTGGTTAATGATAATCTCCTCTTCTAAGTATTTTTTTATTCGTGCCTCATTTTCCTTTAGGGCAGCAGCATCCGGTGCTTCGGCCTCGGCTTCTTTTACAATAGTAAGCATTTCGGTCAGTTTGAGTACAGCCGCTGTAGGCAGACTGCGCTTTCCTGACAAAAACATCGACCATTGCGCGCGCGTCACCTGCAGCAGTATCGCCATCTCTTCTTGCGGTATTCCTAATAACGCTCCAACATTTTCCTCTTTTTTCATCACAGCTTCTTTTTTGTTTCTATTTTAATTCTGTTTCAAATTTATAAAAAATTTTATTTGAAACAAAAACTGTTTCGAATTTTTATTCTACTTTTTTTGAAACGCTTTTTGTTTCGAATTTTTTTTTATTCTATTTTGAAACTGTTTTTTTAAAAGAGGAAAAAAAGTCCGGATAAATCTGAAAGGTAAAGCCTTTCATTCAACTCAAACTATGCTGCAAAACTATTTTTTTAAATGATAGCCTCTTTTTTCGTCTCATTACCATTCTTACAATTTTAAACCTGTCTTTATATAAAAAAATCAAAATTTATATACCTAAACTACTCATAATTATATAATTCAATATTTTAATTCTATAATAGCAGAAGGCAACAATACTTATAATTTTGAATTGAACAGAATGTAATCATAATTATGGAAAATTTAATTAATAGGGAAAACTTAGCCGATCTAAAAGAACTTATTGAAGATAAAATAGCAGCCGTTCCGGCTCCTTATTTATTGTATGGAGCGATGGGCACGTTACTTTTATCTTCTTTTCTTAAAAAGAAGGGTCACCGCCAGGCAGGTTCTTTCATCGGAAAATTATCTATTCCCATTATCGCAATCGGACTTAAAAAATATTCAGACCAAATACAGGCTGAATCAGATTTTTATACAGAAAGCTAACTGTAGCACTTCTGACACCATTATGTACTTTCTCGTTTATTGCATTACTTTCTCATAATCCGTAACAAAAACTGATAGACCCGGAAGTACATTTTTTTATAGTAGTTCTTAATTTTTGATCATTTCCAATCCGTATTACGCTTCTCTTTTTTTTAGAAGAAAACCGGATATTAATGGGGGTACAGGTATATTTTTATAACTGCCCCTGCATTTGAATAAACTTATTTACAACATGGAAACGATCCTTAAAAATCAGATAGAAACACTAACACCCGATTTTCCGGTAGTTGGTATTGGTGCCGCTGCAGGAGGACTGGATGCGTTTAAAAAACTGCTCGAATCCCTATCGGAAGATTCAGGAATGGCTTATATTATTATACAGCACCAGACCGCAGATCACCCCGGCAGGCTTACTGAAATGTTAGCCCGGCACAGTAAGATCCCTGTTCACGAAATCATTCATACCATAACACTTGTTCCCAACCATATTTACGTTATTCCTGAAAATACTACCATCGTTGCGATTGACGGTAGGCTGCAGCTCAGGCAAAGAATTCGCAGCGATAAAACAAACAGCCCTGTCGATCTGTTTTTTGAATCACTGGCAAAGGTGTACAAAAGTTTTACAATTGGCGTTCTGCTTTCAGGCACCACCTTTGATGGCACCATGGGTTTTAAAAGAATCAAAGAATCCGGAGGTGCAACAATGGTACAGGATCCGGAAACGGCTGCTTTTATGCGAATGCCGCAAAGTGCCATTGATGCCGATGCAGCCGATTTTGTGCTTTCTCCCGAAAACATACCCGCTCAGTTACTAAAAATAAGCAATAGCTACAATACTAATCACGGGTATACGGAAGAAGATCATATTCCTAAAAGTGAAGAAGAAATAGTATTTCAGATTATTAACCTTATTTTTTTGAAGACCGGTCATGATTTTCGCCACTACAAACAACCCACTCTTCGAAGACGAATTGCCAGAAGGATGGTAATCGTGGGCAAAGATACACTGGAAGATTACTATAATCTGGTTCGAAATGATAAGGCAGAACAAGATTTTTTGTTTAATGATTTTCTAATTCCGGTTACTTATTTTTTTAGGGACCAGAGTTTCTTTGACAGCCTGCCTGCATTTGTTCTGCCTTTACTTTTTCAGAATAGCAGCAATACTACTTTAAGAGTCTGGGTAGCGGGATGTTCAACAGGAGAAGAAGCCTATTCGATCGCCATTTGTATTCATGAATATATACTAAAAACCAATTCTGACCTGAAAGTTCAAATTTTCGCATCGGATGTTTCTGAAATCAGCATTACAAAAGCCAGGGCAGCTGCCTATTTTACACAGGATGTGCAGCACATTTCTGAAGAAAGACTGAACAAGTACTTTGTAAAACATGATGGCCGGTACCAAATCAGTAAAATAATACGTGACATGTGTATTTTTGCTACCCATAATTTCACCAAAGATCCACCGTTTGCCAGAATTGATCTGGTCTCCTGTCGAAATGTATTGCTCTATTTTGATCCTTTTTTACAAAACAAAGTATTAGGTTCTTTTCATTCTTCCTTAAAAGACAGAGGATTACTTTTTCTCGGAAAATCAGAAACGGCAGCCAGTGCTCCGGACTTGTTTGAAGCCATAGGAAAAACAGATCGGGTTTACATTCGTAAATTTGCCCCCAAAAGCTATGTACGGGAAAGTACCGATGCTTTGCGAAAAGAAACGACAGCTAAAATTATACCCTCTGAAACCACTACAACCGAAATTGATTTTAAAAAAATTGCCTGTGATATTTTATGCGCTCAATTTACACCTGCAAGTGTTGTTATAGACAAAGATCTCGAGATTATTCACTTTCAGGGAGACAACAGTCCGTTTTTGTCGCATTCGTCCGGAAAACCTAATTTTAATATTTTAAAAATGGTACACGATGATCTTAGTTTTGAACTTCGTAATGCCATTATCCGTGTGAAAGAGGGAAAAAAAACAGTTTCCAAAGAAAACATACCTATTAAAAACCAACCGTATCTTATTTCGTTTAAAATAATCCCGTTAGAGAATGATGGTAACTATTTACTGGTCATTTTCTTTCAGCAGGAGGCACCGAAAACGACCGGCGAAAATCAATTCAAAACCAAAAGTACGTCGCAGCAGCGCATTGGTGAACTCGAAACAGAACTTGCCCGGGTAAGAGACGAAAATAAAAGAGTAACGGATGAACAGCAAAAAACCCTGGAAGAATTGCAGGCTACGAGCGAAGCATTACGCAGCAGCAGTGAAGAACTCCAAATACTGAACGAAGATCTTGAAACTGCGACAGAAGAACTTCTGTCTGCTAATGAAGAGTTACTGTGTGTAAATGCTGAACTGCCGGACCGTCAGGACCAGCTTATTGCGATGCGCAATTACACTGAATCAATTGTTAAAACCATTCGGGGGCCTTTGCTTATCATTGATAAAAATTTTATTATCAAAAGTGCGAATCCGGCGTTTTACAAATATTTTAATACTTCAGAAAACGAAACAGAGGGTCAGGGCTTTTTTGAAATTGGAAGCGGTCAGTGGGATCTTCCGGACTTTAAGGCTCAGCTCCTTAAAATGCATGATACGGAAGTACCGTTAAAAGACTTTATCCTGGCTATTACTTGCCGTGGAACTGGCAAAAAGACCATGATTGTGAATGCCCGCCCTATTGTAAATGCCAAACCGGAAGGCATGATGGTACTGGCAATAGAGGACATTACCGATTTGGCAGTGAGTAATGAATTAGTACGGGCTAAAAATGCGGAATTGCAAAGGCACAACGAGCAATTGAAATTATTTACTTCGGGTGCCAGTGATGATTTGCAGGAACCTCTTCGTAAAATTCATATGTTTAGCAAACGTTTTTATGAGAATGAAAAGAATCTCAGCGAAACCGGAAAACACAATCTCGAGCGCATATTGTTCTTATCGGCCAATATGAGTCAGTTAATTACTGATCTTATTAATTACTCTAAAATTACTTTTATCGAAAAAGAGTTTAAAAGTACCGACATGAATTTACTATTACGAAAAACCGTTACCGATCTGAAAGAAAGTATTAGCGAAAAACATGCGGTTATCTCGTTAGATGTTTTACCCTTACTAAGTGTAATTCCGCATCAGATACAGCAATTGTTTACCAACCTGATCACTAATTCTATTAAATATGCCCAAGAAGGTGTGGTTCCGGAACTCAAAATAGAAAGCAGACAACCGTCAGAGGAAGAATTAATTGAAATTGGCGCAAATGACGAAACAAAATATGTGAAAATTTGTCTCAGCGATAACGGAATTGGTTTTGAAAAGGAGTACGAAAATCGCATTTTTGCCCCGTTTTACAGATTACACAACAAAGATGCCTCTACCGGAAGCGGTCTTGGACTAACTTTGGTAAAAAAAATAATGGAGAACCATCACGGATTCATACAGGCCAAAAGTACCCTGAACGAAGGAACCCAAATGCATCTTTATCTGCCTGTTTAATTTTTAGAAAAAACGGATAAAAATAGCTGTATACTAAAAAAGCTGAAGAAAATTTTCTTCAGCTTCTGCTTTATTTCAGGATATCGCCCGGTTTCACTAGTGCAATTTTGTATTAAAAATTATTACAGCCTGGCTTTTTTCTTATTCTGCTGGATTGAAATCCAATCCATTTGCAGTGCGTTTTTAATTAGTGTTTTCAGGCCTTCAAATGAGCTGGGTTTTACAGCATATACGGAAGCTCCCAATTCAAGTGCTTTATCAATAGTTACCGGATCACTGCTCGTAGAAAGCATGACGATTGGTAATTTTTTCAAATTTGTATCCTGTTTAATTTGTTCTAAACATTCAAAACCATCTACTTTAGGCATATTAATATCCAGAAAAATGACTTCGGGCAACGGATCGGGATCACTATGCAAGATTTCAAGTAACTGCTTACCATCTTCTGCCTGCGTCAGAATAACCGAACTGTCTACTTCCTGAAGTGCTTCGACAAACATGGATCGATCATCATCGTCGTCGTCTGCCAAATAAATGTTCCTCTGGGATTTGGAATTTTGTAGATCCATTACTGTATAAATTATATTTCAAAAAAATAAGACAAGAATTTAGAAATCCGCAAATGTTTATATAAATATAAGCTTCTGAAAATCGTTAAACGATCGAATTACATCCCTGTAAGTGGTTAATAATAGTTAAAGATACTCTTTAAATTAAGAAAAAAAACATAGCAGCTTATAAATGCATCAGAATAGTGCAATAATTTCCCCCTATTCGAATCAATATGATGTGATTATCCTGAATTTTAGAGGTGAGAGCTGTACTCCCCTTTTTATTTGTTAAAATAAAATATATTCCTGACGAACCAGAGCCTCCAGTTTATAACTCCTATTTCATAAACCCTAATTCCCTTAACCCATAACCCACAACCCACAACCAATACCCAATACCCAATACCCAATACCCAATACCCAATACCCAATACCCAATACCCAATAACCAATAACCAATAACTAATAACTAATAACCAATAACTAACAACCAATAACTAATAACCAATAACTAACAACCAATAACTAATAACCCACAACTCACATTAAAAATTTCTATTCTCCGGTTTCCCTATGTGGCGCATCAACCGGTTTAGACTGGGAGGAACCTATTTGTCGTAAATAAATCGAAAGCACAATTATGGCAAATATGGAGAGAAATTCACTTTGCCAGTTCTGAAAAGATTCAAACCAAAATCTCGAATCTGTAATGTATTTTGAAGCGGTTTCTAAAGGTTTTCCTTTTAATGAAAGCTGCTCATTTTCATCCTTTAAGCTTCCATAAAAATGGGCCAGAAATGACAGTGCAAATAATAAAAATAAGACTATACTTAAAGAATGTTTGTAAATTTTTAAAATCAGGCCTCCTTTTTTCACGGGTCCGGGAGCGCCTTTTCGTGTAGCTGAAGGGACTCTGTCCACCTCCTCGTCCTTATCAAAATCTTTAGATTCCGACGATCCCTTTTGCTGTAAAAAAATAGTCATGACTACCAGCAGCCCCATCTGTAAAAATTCGCTTTCCCAGTTTTCAAAAGTAGACTCTATAAAATGTCCGGTGCTGAAATAGGAAGATACTGAAACCGAAGGAGCACCCAGTTCCATAAGCTCTTTATTATACTCTTCAAATCCGAATAGTATCTGTCCCGCCATTGCAGCTATAAACAGGACGAAAAAACAAATCGAGAGTCCGTTGTTGCGTAAAAAAGTTTTCATCATTTCATTTTTATTCTCCCGGACCTGTTAATAACCAATAAAAAGAATGGTCCGTTTGCTTTATTATCTTACCTAAAAGTAATGCACTGCAAATAATCTGTTTTACATTATTGTGTTGCCGTTTTTATATTATTATCGCATGATTCGACACTTTACTCCTACCTTTAATTTTTGGAATGAAAATTTTATAAGACTGATACGCTATTATATAACTGTTTTTGAAATGAAATTACTTCCTTTAATGCCTTTGTAGCTAATTCAGCCCAAGCCTTTTTTTAGAATTTTTAGAACGACAAAAATTAATGTATGAGTGATATAGCCCTCAGGTTTCCCGAGAATCCATTGTTAATGCCCAAAGATTTAACATCCAGCACTGACGAATTGCAGATTATCAGTCTTCTGAATCCCGGTGTTTTTGTCCTTGAGCAAAAGACATGGCTTTTGGTGCGTGTTGCCGAATGCATTCCACAAAAGGAAGGCGTTATATGCTTTCCGGTAATTAATGCAGCAGGAAAAGTAGAAATCATTGAAGTTCCGCTCAATGATCCGGATCTTGTTGCGACAGATGCCCGAGTGGTGCAATACAAAGGAGCAGATTATCTGACCACCATTTCGCATTTAAGGCTGGTTTGCAGCGATGACGGTGTACACTTTTATGAACCTGAAAATTCAGCCCCTCTGACGGGCTCCGGAATACCGGAACAATTTGGAATTGAAGATTGCCGGGTTTCTAAAATAGCCGATACGTATTACCTTACCTACACTGCCGTTTCAGAAAATGGCGTTGGCGTAGGATTACGCACCACCAAAGACTGGAAAAATTTTGATCTGAAAGGAATGATTTTTCCGCCACACAATAAAGATTGCGCCCTTTTTGAAGAAACAATCAACGGTAAATATTATGCCCTGCATCGTCCCTCCAGTCCGCAGCTGGGCGGAAATTATATCTGGCTTGCCGAATCGCCTGACGGTATACACTGGGGAAATCATAAATGCATTATCAAATCGCGACACGGTTTATGGGACAGTGCAAGAGTTGGTGCAGGGGCCGCTCCGATCAAAACAGATCAGGGATGGCTTGAAATCTATCATGGTGCAAATGCCGAACATCAATATTGTCTGGGTGCTTTTTTAATGGATCTAAATGATCCTTCTATTATCATTTCCAGAACCTTAGATCCGATAATGAGGCCTCAGGAAAAGTATGAACTTAATGGCTTTTTCGGTTATGTGGTATTTACCAACGGGCACATCGTAGAAGGAGACAAACTTACCTTGTATTACGGAGCGGCAGATGAATTTATTTGTGGGGCACATTTTTCAATTCAGGAAATTTTATCGGCATTACATCCTTTAAAAGACGATGAAGAATAGCCGGCTTCTCCGAAACAAAATCAATAGCAATTTTCTTTTCAAACATTCAAAAGTACCTTTTTAATTAGAATACTACAGTTTTATTACAAAACTAAACTACTGCTATTAAACCATTTAAATACTGCAAATTCTGTAATATTACATTTACAATCCTGTAAATGCTCCTGCATTAGTATTGGTAAATTTGAAATACCTGATAATCAAAACTTCTATATCAGGCTTTTAATTTTAACCACTAATACAAACAACATGAAAAATTCTCAGGATGAAAAACAGAGAGATCTGTCGATCAACAAATCTGACGGCACCAATAAATTTCTGACTACCGATCAGGGAGTCAGGATTAATGACGATAATAATTCCCTTAAAGCAGGTGAAAGAGGCCCGTCTTTATTAGAAGACTTTATACTAAGGGAAAAAATTACGCATTTTGACCACGAAAGAATCCCCGAACGTATTGTACATGCAAGAGGTTCCGGAGCGCATGGTTTTTTTGAAGTAACCCACCCTATTCCGGAATTAACCAAAGCTGGTTTTCTGCAGGAAGCAGGACTTAAAACACCCGTTTTTACCAGGTTCTCTACCGTTGCCGGATCACGCGGATCTACCGATTTAGCCCGCGATGTGCGCGGATTTTCAGTTAAATTTTACACCCAGGAAGGAATTTATGACTTAGTAGGAAACAACGTTCCTGTATTTTTTATTCAGGATGCTTCCAAGTTTCCGGACTTAATTCACGCCGTAAAACCGGAACCGCACAATGAAATTCCGCAAGCTGCATCAGCGCATGATACTTTTTGGGATTTTATTTCCCTGATGCCGGAATCCATGCACATGATTATGTGGGTAATGTCTGATCGTGCGCTTCCAAGAAGCTATCGTATGATGGAAGGGTTCGGCGTGCATACTTTTAGATTAATCAATGAGGCAGGTGAATCCAGTTTTGTAAAATTTCACTGGAAACCTAAATTAGGGACTCACGCTGTTGCCTGGGATGAAGCCCAAAAAATTTCGGGTAAAAATCCGGATTTTCACAGACAGGATTTGTGGGAAGCCATAGAAATGGGAAACTTTCCGGAATGGGAATTGGGCGTACAAATTATCCCGACAGAAGACGAAAACAAATACGAGTTTGATTTACTTGATCCTACAAAACTTGTTCCGGAAGAACTGGTACCCGTAACGATTGTGGGGAGAATGGTACTGAATAAAAATCCGGACAATTTCTTTGCAGAAACAGAGCAAATTGCTTTTCACCCCGGACATGTTGTTCCCGGAATTGATTTCTCTAATGATCCTTTGCTGCAGGGACGTTTATTCTCGTATACCGATACACAGTTATCCCGATTGGGAAGTCCTAATTTTCATGAAATTCCAATTAACCGAAGCATAGCTCCTGTTCACAATAACCAACGTGACGGACATATGCGTCAGGAAATTAATAAAGGCCGTGTGAGTTATCATCCTAATTCGCTTGGAGGCGGCTGTCCCTATCAGGCAAAAATAAGCGAAGGTGGATTTTCAAGCTTTGAGGAACGTATTGATGCTCATAAAGTAAGAGAAAGAAGCGAAAGTTTCTCGGATCACTTCGGGCAGGCCAAATTATTCTTTAACAGTCAGACGCCTGAAGAAAAAAGCCATATCGTAAAAGCGCTTCGTTTTGAACTTGGAAAAGTAGAAACAACAGCAATTCGCATGAGAATGCTGGGGTTATTGGCTCAGGTTGACACGGAACTGGCGGAAAAAGTCGCCGTAGGACTTGGAGCAACTGTGCCGTCAAATCTTGAATTTCCGGTTAACAAAGGGGTTTCGCCCGAAAATGAAGGCGGAAACCAGGAACCTAAAACGGTGGAACAATCTGTTTCCTCCTCGGAAGCATTGAGTATGATTAACAATCCAACCAACTCACCAACCATCGAGTCGCGAAAAGTAGCCATTCTTTGTTCGGACGGCGTTTCTGAGGCAGCAGTTAAAAACATTAAAAACGCACTTAAAAAACAAGGGGCAAAAGGATTTGTCATCACCCCTCATTTAGGATCTGTAGTTACGGATAATGACGGAGCCCTTAAAGCTGACTTTAGTTTCCTTACGGCATCGTCTGTTTTATTCGATGCGGTTTATGTTCCGCACGGATTAGAAGTTGCTGCATTAGCCGAAAATGACGACGCACTCGAGTACCTAAATGACGCTTACAAACATTGTAAAGTGATTGGTGCAGACGGTGAAGCATCACAAGTGCTTACTGCAACGGCTTTTGCTTCAAAAATTACTAAAGAAGATGGCGGAGTTATTGTAACCAGCGAAATTGCTTCAGAAGCCTTTGCGCAGGAATTTAGTACTGCAATGACCAAACACCGTTTCTGGGAACGTGAAAAAAACTTATACATTTAAAACAAAACAAACATGAAAAATTCAGAAAAACAAGGTCAGGTCAATGCCACACAAGGCAAGGCAGCTGATACAGAAGCTATAAAAAACAATGCAAAAATTACTATTGTGGAACCGGCACCAGATGCTGCAACCGATTTAAACGGTCTGTTTGTTGACAGTCTTAAAGATATTTACTGGGCAGAAAACGCCCTGACAGGGGCACTGCCTAAAATGGCAGCAAATGCTACATCTCCCGGTCTTGCAAGTGCAATTTTAGAACATCTTGACGTAACTAAACTTCAGATCAGCAGACTGGAAGAGGTTTTTGATCTTTTGGGCGAAAAAGCAGAAGGAAAAAAATGCGAAGCCATGGCCGGACTTTTAAAAGAAGGAGATTCTATTCTTTTGGAAACTACTCCGGGACCTGTTCGGGATGCCGGTATTATTGCGGCCTCTCAAAAAATTGAACATTATGAAATTGCCACCTACGGAACCCTGGTTGCTTTTGCAAAAACCCTGGGAGAAAATGATGTTGCTAAATTATTGACGCAAACTCTTGCAGAGGAAAAAGAAGCAGACTGTGTACTTAATGACGTTGCTTTAAATACTGTAAATGCCGTAGCGGCTGAATAAGGCCTTTTTTACTTCATAAAAAAATCTGCACCAGTTGCAGATTTTTTTTTTTGATGTCTTACCAAAGCTACTGTATTTTTTATGAGCATGAAAGAATCGTTTAGACGAATCTTATTTTTTAAAATTGCAACATACAGATCCTAAAGACTTGCCGTTTTTAAATCCTCTCTGGCTTCTGCTATCACATCATCAACGGTATCGCATAACAGAGATACGGAGGGGTATAAAACTGCCCGCTTCATCATTCTTTTTTAAAGTACCACAAAAAACACAACTAACTACATGCTAATCACTTACACTTTAAAATTATAAAATAATTCGCATCTGAAAAATACAAATGGTAATGATATAAACTTATAATTTTAGGTTATAAGTTTCTTACAAGGCTGTCTTTTACATTTGAAAATCAAAATGAATATTTCGATTTATTTGAAATTCAATTAAAAAAACATGATCATGGCTAATATAGGATATCAACGGAATACGGGTCGTATTTCATGGAGAGAAAACAGGTCTTTTTGGATTCCTTCTGCTTCTATTATTGCTTTTAATACACCCACTAAAAATCTTTTCCGATGAGTTTTCATATCATACTTCAAATCCTGATTTCTTCTGTCGCAGCCACTTCTGTAATGACATTATTTAGTTATGCCGTTTCTATGAGTGCAAGGGAAATTTACAAAGAGCCCGTACTGCTGACTTATGTTTTTACTGTGCTTCATTTAAAAGTATCGCCAAACCTTAAAACCATCCTGGGCTGGATTTTGCATTATTTAATTGGTCTTGTCTTTGTTATTGCCTATCACTTTTTATGGTTTAACGAATTTCTGGAGATTTCATGGTCAACCAGTATTTTACTGGGAATAATTAGCGGCATAATAGGAATTATAAGCTGGACTATTTTGTTTGAAATCATACCTCAAAAACCGGACATTTATTTTAGGGGCTATTATATTCAACTTTTTATAGCACATATAATTTTCTCTGTAATGGCATTTGTGGTCTACCCATTGGTTGCACAAATTTATATGTAAAATGTCCTTTCCATAAAAATGCTATGCTGTTTTTTACCGGAAATCATACAACAAATAAAGTTATCTGTTTGACCGGAAAGCCCGTTTACAATCTCCTGATATTATTTTGATTTCCTGTAAAATGAACCATTTTTAGATAATCTGAAATTTTTTCAATTACTGCTAAAAAATAGAAGGCCTTCAGAATTGGTGCTGAAATGCTACAAAGGGATGGAACACCCCCGGTTCATTTTCTAATTCCCTTCCCGAAATCTATTTTTTACCCACATGGTAATTATGTAAATAAACTTACAAAATTATGTAACTTTTAGTTAATTATCCTGCCTACATTCAGATTTTAAAAGTAGTACTATAATTACAAATAAATAACGACTAAAAATTAACACATTGATTTACAGAAAATAAAAAACATCAAAAAATTTCAGCAAATCTTAAAATCACCCCCACCATTGAAAAAAAAAATTTGTCTCACGTTCCTTTTAACTTCAGTATTTTCCTACGCTCAGGGCCCGCCACCACCGGGTCTTCCGGATCAACCAGTTGTAGTTCCCGTAAATCAAATGCTGCCTGTTTTGCTGGTAGCGGGTATTGTTTTTGGAATCTACGTGGTTAATAAGAAAAAATGATTGTTTACTTAAAACAGCACCTTCAATCCGAATTCAAAACTCAAATCTAACACCGCATTAACCTATGAAAAAAAAAATATGCTTCTTTTTTACGATGATTTCAATGCAAGGTTTTGCTCAAATTTATATTGGCGCCAATACTCCGGTTTATGTTAAGAATCAGGTTTTATATGTCAGCCAGAATATAAACCTTGCTGCCAATTCAAATCTTTACCTGCGAAATAACTCCCAGTTAGTACAGGGTACTACAGGTTCTTCTACTAATTCAGGAACAGGAATTGTATCTGTTTATCAGGAAGGTACCTCAGACAACTTTGAATATAATTATTGGTGTTCCCCTGTCGGAAGCCCCACGATTGGGACAGGTAATACCAATTTTGGAATCACCTTACTCAACCGGCCCACCTCTTCTACTGCTGTAGTACCTGCTACCATACTTCCGTTGTCCAATTATAACGGAACAGCAAACCCTCTTGCTATCGCTTCCTACTGGATTTATAAATTAACAAATGCCAATAACTACTCGCAATGGGTTCAGGTTGCTGATGCTACTACAATTGCAGCGGGAGAAGGTTTTACTATGAAAGGAACAAGCGGTACTGATACCACTGATCCTGAAGCCACGGGAGTTGTAAATAATCCTGGTGCCGCCGCAACAGCCCAGCGCTATGATTTCAGGGGGAAACCTAATGATGGTACTATTAATGTGACCGTTGGATCCGGCAATGCCGCAACGCTGACCGGAAATCCCTATCCGTCGGCACTCGATCTGAATGCTTTTTTAATGGACCCCGCCAATTCTGCCTGTACACGTATCGCGTATTTCTGGGAGCAGGACAAATCAGCCAATTCTCATTACCTTTCGGCTTACAAGGGAGGTTACGGAACCTATTCACCCGGAACTTTAGGTTCAAACGGAATATACGTTGCCGCTACTTTTAACAGTTACAAAAGTGACGGTACCCTAAATACAACCGGCACAAGTTCGGGATTAGTAATAGAGCGTAAATACTCCCCCATTGGACAAGGTTTTTTGATTAACGGAGCTTCCAATGGTACCGTAAGTTTTAAAAATGCGCATCGGGTATTTTACAAAGAAGGTTCTCCTTTGTCGCAATTTGCAAAATCGTCCCCTAATAAAACCAGTGCTGAAAAGGAAAAAGAAGAGGTTACGATAATTTCGCATTTTAAACTAAACACCATCATCAATAATGAGTTTACCAGACAGCTTGCTTTGGCCTTTATGCCGGAAGCAACAGATGGTGTAGATCCCGGTATTGATGCCATAAATATGGATCAAAGCCTGCCTAATGATGTTTCGTTTTGGTTAGATAATGGTAATTACGTGATACAGGGCGTTAATTTTGAACTGACGAAAAGAATACCTTTAGCAGTAAAGGCGACAACCAACACTACCTTAAAATTTTATATTCCGGAAGTTATAAATTTCGACCCTTCGCAAAAGATTTATATCTACGACGAACTTGATTTATCGTATCATGATCTTAAAACAGGACCTTATGAAATTACCCTTGCACCAGGTACATACAAAGACCGGTTTAAAATTGCCTTTACCAGTGTAACGCTTGGCCTTTCCGAAGAAGTGAAAAATAACTTTTTTATAAATCAGGATAATACCAATAGCGTATTAAATGCCTTAAATCCGGATAATATCGTATTTAAGTCGTTTGTTCTTTATGATCTTCTTGGAAGAGCTGTCCTGACTAAAAATAATCTAAAAGGCGAGCAGAATTATAATTTTTCAACTTCAGGCTTAAGCTCAGGGGTTTACATTGCCACTTTTGTAACAGCCGATCATGAAAAAATAGCTCAAAAAGTGGTAATCTCAAATGCAGGAAAACAATAATGCGAACCTGTAATAAAAAAGAGAGCTGCCATTTTCAATTCAATATTTTCAACCTTTACTAAATACTAAAATTATGATTCGTAAATATACCCTGCTAAATTATAAAATCTTTTACTTGTTGCTTTTTTTCATCTCCTGCTTTTCAGCGAATGCGCAAATCGGAATTGGCACCACCAATCCTAATGCCAGTTCTGTTTTAGACATAACGTCTACTACCCAGGGTTTGCTTCCGCCGCGTATGACGACTGTTCAAAGAAATGCCATTGTTACACCGGCTGACGGATTGATTGTTTACGATACCGATTTAAAATTGCTTTATAGTTATGTCCTAAGCACTTTATCATGGGTCCCTGTAAGTGGTGCACTTCCGCGTTTAAATTTCAAACGTATACGATCTACTGACAATTTAGCGACCGTATTGGCCACTGAATTAGCGGCTGGCGGAGGTGCCAAATATGTTTTAACCTCTAACACCCTATATGAAATTAACGGACAGGTGGTATTTAATTTCCCCATAGACCTGAATAGTGCTTATCTGACGGGCCTGGATGCTAATGAAGATATCATTGTTAAAACATCCGGAAACCTTTTTGACGGAACTACAGGAGGCAGTATCAGGAATCTTACGATTACGACGCCCGGTGCTACCGTTTTTAATCTAAATGCCTCCGCTTCAACATTAACCTTTTTGATGAGGGATTGTATTATAGGGAATTCCAATAGTGTTGGTCTGATATCAGGTTATGGATTAGTTTTTATGAGTATTGTCAATTTTTCAGGAAATACAAATGGTATCACTTATAATAACATTGGTCAATTGCTGTTAAGCAATCAGGCCTGGTTCAGTAATAATAATGGTACCTATGAAAAATTTACGGGAACCTTCAATCTGATAGAAAAACAAGGCGGTTTCTCTAATGTTAATACCGGAGCATTTGGTCTGGATGTTTCTACAGCCGGCCTTACGATTACCGGCGATGCGGTGTTGGAGTCCGTGGTTTTTACGGGTCCTACTCCGGCGAACTATGTCAAACCCTATGTAACTCCCTCAGCAACTACATTTACCGGTTATAATTTTAATACCAGCTGGACCGTCAGAGCTGCAGGAATACCAACTGAAGCAGATGCCAGTGCAGTCGCAGATTTTTCAATGGATTATCCGGTTAATACGGGTCTCGGCGTCACGTTAAACAATTCAACTCCGAGTGATATCGTAAAAGTTGGGGTAAGTACGGGTACCGCTCCCGTAACCGTGTACTCTAATTTGTTCCGGTTCGCAACAGATGCCGGTACTTCCGGTTACAACCGATTAAAATACGTTGGAAAAAAGAAAAGAATTTTTCAGGTAACGGGTTCTATTTCTTTTCAGGTACCGGGCACAGGAGTGTTCATAGCCTATATTAATAAAAATGGTACCCCACTGACACAATACAAAATTTACGGACGAGGAGCTGCTGTTAATGATATTATCGTTCTTCCATTAAATGCAACTACCGAACTAACTACTAACGATTATATTGAAGTAGCTTTACAGCGTAATTCCGGAACTACCGGCCAACTTATTGTACCTAATATTACGGTAACTATAAAATAATATCATAGTTCACCATTACTAAAGAATTAACTTTATTTTTAAACTAGAAACAACTCCAAAATCAGCTGATCTTTGGAGTTGTTTTTCTTTTGGAATAACTTTCAGAAGCACACCAATCAAAGATTTTCAATTTAAAATAGTTCCTTTTTCAAAACAATATCGTAATATTGCAATATAAACATAAAACAATGGGAGCATCAAAAACAGATCATTTTACAGACAGTCAAAACGAGCTTGCCGTTTTGGCTAAAGCTTTAGGGCATCCGGCCCGAATCGCTATTATGGAATATTTATTGAAAGTAGATGCCTGCATCTGCGGAGATATAGTCAATGAACTGCCCCTTTCCCAGCCCACCGTATCACAACATCTCAAAGAACTAAAAAATGCGGGGTTAATCAAAGGGAGCATTGATGGCAATGCGATTTGCTACTGTATTAATGAACCGGGATTAGAAAAAATAAAAGCTTTTTTTGAACATATTACCGCTCATCTTGAAAAAAAGAGAAACGAGTGCTGCTAACTTTTAAAACTTAGATTATGAAACTATCCGAAATTAAACACGTACTGACTACAGTTGAAGCTGTAAATTTTGAATTACCTAACGGAACTTTTGTTCCCGAGTATTTCCACGTAACCGAAGTCGGTCTGATTACTAAAAACTTTATTGACTGCGGAGGAACGGTAAGAAAAGAAACGGTGGTAAACTTCCAGCTTTGGGACGCCAATGATTATGATCACAGGCTTAAACCTCAAAAACTAATTCATATCATCGAACTTTCTGAAAAAGTTTTAGGTATTGAAGATCACGAAATTGAAGTGGAATATCAGGATACTACAATTGGCAAATATGATTTAGATTTTAATGGCAAAAATTTCATCCTACTGAACAAAAAGACCGCTTGTTTAGCACAGGACCAATGCGGAATCCCATCAGACAAACCTAAAATAAAGCTATCCCAATTAAATGCTGATCCTTCTAATACATGCACACCCGGCGGTGGCTGTTGTTAATTTTTAAATCATAAAGTCATCTACAACCTGAAAAACTATGTTATATACTGAAATAGAAAATACCATTAGCTCGTTTGATTTTAACCGGATTTCTGAAGAACGCAGGATGGTCCTTCAGCCGTTAATCGACTTTATTCAGCGTAAAGCAGACCATAAACGGGACATCAGACTCAACTTAATCTGTACCCACAATTCCAGAAGAAGTCATTTGTCACAGGTTTGGGCTCAGGCTGCAGCGGCTCATTATAGTATTAAAAACGTTTCCTGCTATTCAGGAGGTACTGAAGCTACCGCATTATTTCCAATGGTAGCCGAAACATTAGCACTTTCAGGATTTAAAGTTAAAACGCTTTCAGAGGGCAAAAATCCTGTCTATGCCATAAAGTTCGCCTCAAATGAACTTCCTGTCATTGGTTTTTCTAAAACTTACGACGATGATTTCAATCCTGAAAGTGAGTTTGCAGCCATAATGACCTGCTCACAGGCAGATGGCGGCTGCCCGTTTATTGCCGGTGCTGAAATACGAATTCCGATTACTTTTGAAGATCCTAAAATCTCAGACGGCACAGCACAACAGAAACAGATCTATCAGGAACGAAGTATTCAAATTGGAACTGAAATGTTTTATGTCTTCTCACAAATCAAACTATAAAAATGGCAGCAAATCACTGTACACCTGCAGCAGGACGTAAGAAATTAAGTTTCCTGGACCGATTTTTAACGCTGTGGATTTTCCTGGCTATGAGTCTTGGTGTTTCCATTGGGTATTTTATCCCTTCAAGCGGCAATTTCATCAACTCCTTTTCAAGCGGAACCACCAATATTCCCCTCGCTGTTGGACTAATTCTCATGATGTATCCTCCGCTGGCGAAAGTAAAATACGAGCAGATGGGACAGGTTTTCAGAAACACCAAGGTATTGGGTGCCTCGCTATTCTTAAACTGGATTTTGGGGCCTGTCTTAATGTTTTCTCTGGCACTTCTGTTTTTAAATGGTTATCCGGAATATATGATTGGCGTTATTCTTATTGGATTGGCACGCTGTATTGCCATGGTAGTCGTATGGAATGACTTAGCAGATGGAAACAGGGAATATGCTGCAGGTCTTATTGCTCTCAACAGTATCTTCCAGGTTTTGCTTTACAGTGTATATGCCTATATTTTTATAACCGTTCTTCCACCCTATTTCGGCTACAATGGTTTTGAAGTTACTATTAGTATTGCTCAGATCGCTGAGAGTGTGGGCATCTATTTAGGAATTCCTTTCGCACTTGGAATTATAAGCCGTTATACTCTTATTGCACTAAAAGGTTCAGCGTGGTTTGAAACTAAGTACGTACCGTTTATTTCTCCCATTACGCTGCTGTCCTTACTTTTTACGATTATAGTAATGTTCAGTCTTAAAGGCGAACTGATCGTTCAAATTCCTATGGATGTGGTACGAATAGCTGTTCCGTTAGTCATTTACTTCAGTATTATGTTTATCATCAGTTTTTTTACCGGCAAATATTTCGGTGCTGATTATTCAAAAGCAACGGCTATCGCTTTTACGGCTACCGGAAATAATTTTGAGATGGCGATTGCAGTGGCTATTGGTGTATTTGGCATAAACAGCGGTCAGGCCTTTGCCGGCGTTATCGGACCATTGGTCGAAGTACCCGCCCTTATTGCTTTAGTGAATCTTGCGCTCTGGTTTAAAAAGAAATACTACGGCCAGACGATATCCCAAGAAAGTATTCGCTGAAAATGTTCAATTTCCGCGTAAAACTGACTTTACGGATTTCATAATAATCATTTCATAGTAGAAAAAAACAAAGAGTATTCAGAACTTAAAAAGAAAATAAAGCAAATTGATTCCTTAATTTGTGACAGACTTCCATAAAATTAATATCTTTAAACTTAGGACTTCAATTAAAAGAATATATCAAAATACAATTTGAAAGGTAAATTATAGTATTGTATACTAATTCATAAATTTAAATGAGAAAAATTAGTCTGTTTCTGTTGCTCCTTTTAGTATCGTGTACAGCAATTGCGCAAGATTATAAAAAGAAGGACACTATTGCTGCTGACACGGTCAAAAATATACGTTTCAATTACAAACAGCTCATCATTCCCGGAATCTTAATTGGTTACGGTTTGTGGGGAGCTGAAAGCGGGCAGATCAAAAGTTTTAATTTTCAGAT
This sequence comes from Flavobacterium sp. LC2016-23, assembly GCF_009674775.1. Lineage (GTDB taxonomy): Bacteria > Bacteroidota > Bacteroidia > Flavobacteriales > Flavobacteriaceae > Flavobacterium. The sequence continues at coordinate 21,022 of NZ_WKKE01000030.1, forward strand.
TCGTGAAGAAATTACTGAAAACATAGACCGAAAAGTAACAATTGATGATTTTTCGAGATATGTTCCGGCCGTTTCCGTCTATGCACTAAATGCTTTTGGTATTAAAGGCAAAAATAATATGAGGGACCGCTCTGTTATTCTGGCGACTTCTACGATTATCTGCGTGGGAACTGTTTTTGGGTTAAAATCAATCACAAATGTAGAGAGGCCTGACGGAACTTCAAATGATTCTTTTCCATCAGGGCATACGGCTATTGCTTTTGCGGGTGCCGAGTTTCTATTTCAGGAATATAAAGATAAGTCTGTTTGGTATGGTATTGCCGGTTATGCCATTGCCACAGGAACAGGAGCATTCAGAATGTACAACAACAGGCACTGGCTGACCGATGTAGCCGCAGGAGCCGGAATCGGAATACTCAGCACCAAAGCAGCGTACTGGCTCAATCCTTATCTTTCCCGAAAATTATTTCATGGCAAAGAAAAAAAATCGACTTCATTTCTTATGCCTTCTTATGATGGCATACAATTTAGTCTCTGTTATTTTAAAACGTTTTAATGCCGGCTTTCTGTTTCTTTAAAAAAAAATCCCCAACCGATTAAACGATTGAGGAGTAGCAAAATTTATCGTCTGATTACTCGTTACCAATAACTTTAATTCGTTCTACAGTAAAATTGCCATATTTTTCTACATCTTCTTTTGTCCATTCAAACTCAATTTCTTTTGGTCTTTTACCATTATCCCATTCATCAACAGGCTCTTTTACAAACACATATAATCCTGTAAATTTTCCCTCTATCATTTTTTGTTTTAATTCGCGTGAACTACTAAATGAAAACATAAAATAGCATGGATAACCTTTTGGAGTCTTCACTCCAAAAGCTGATTGTATCTCTGGTTTTATTTCTTTCAGAAGGTTTTTTAAAGGCTTGTTGAGAAATTGCTCTTCATTGGACTCTAATTTATAAATATCATCAGGTGTTTGTATCATTTGTTGTGCTTTGCAGCTAATGTTTGCAAACAGGAATAGAATTATGAATGTTTTTAATATGATTTTCATGGTACTTAGTCTTATTTTAAGGATTTGAAGATTAATAAAATTATTCTTTACCAATAACTTTAATTCGCTCTACAGTAAGGTTGCCGTACTTTTCTAAATCCTCTTTTGTCCATTTAGAGGCTGTATCTTTTGGTCTTTTATCAAAATTCCAGTCTAAAGGTTCTTTTACATATACATATAAACCTATACCAAACGTATTATCATTTATTGATTTCTTCATTATTTCTTCACGGCTTATGAATCGAAAAGAAAAAAATGGTGGATAATCTACTGTACCTGAAACAAATTTTATTTCCGGTTTTATTTCTTTCAATAAATTTTTTAAAGGTTTATTGATGAATTGCTGCTCATTCTCTTTTAACTTATAGGCATCCATTGGTACCTGAACCATTTGTTGTGCTTTACAGTTAGAATTTATAACAAATAATAATATTGCTACTATTTTGACAGTATTTTTCATTTTTTAGATTTTAATTGTTAATTACAAGGTATAAGTGAATATGATTTTGAGCCATCTGTATTTATAGTCTCTCTAATTTTAACAGGATTAAATTTTCCGCTGCTATCTTGTTTCATTAATGTAATTCCGGAATTATTCTGATCCAAAACTGTAGCTATTCCTTTTGTTCTCCCTTCATTTGATTCTCCAAATTTTCCTTTCAGAGCTTGTATTTGATCAAAAATAACCTGTGGAAATTCAGGCGGATATACAGGAGATATATCTGCCGGATAAGCCGCCACAAAAGCTTTTGCCGCTGTTAAATTGGTAATTACAATGGCATAGGTTTCTCCACCTGTTAAAATAAAAGAAGTTGTAAAATTACTGTTTTTTGTATTCAGCGTTACCGCAGCATAGATATCTCCTGATGATAGGGGTGTATTATTCGGGTGATTGTGCATCGCGGCAAAAGCTCCGGGCCAATTCTGGTTGACCGCTACTCCGTTTGTTCCTCCGTTGTTCATAGGTGCCTGGGTTAAAGCGCCTCCTGCACCATTCCCCAAAGTAATACTGTGTTCCTTTCCGTCAGCACTGGCCTGCATAATATCGGCTTTTGCTTTTAAAAAACCCGCTTTCCCTGAAATTCCTGTTGTTGTTTTAGCGGCACCACAAGGATCAAGTTTAAAAGACGGAAAATAAATACCGGGAATACTACCTGATAGACCCGGAGGTCCCCAATTGTATCCGCTTCCATAATCAGGTTCCCAAACCCAGCTGCTGCATGTAACGGTAGGGCCTACGTAAACCCAGTAACGACAGAATAATCGGGACGTTTCGTTTGATTCCCGACTTAAATTGTGCAGGGCTGTCACCATTCCGTTTACAAATTCCCCTGAGTATATAATTTTGTTTTTACTGTCCTGAATGGTAATATAACCCGAATACCGGGAATAGATATGGTAAAAATTTTGCCCCGGATTATTGTTGTCAAAAGCATTGCCTTTTGTCGTGTAAATAATGTCATATACTTTATAGACATTTTCCGCATCCTGAACAAACAACAGCCTCATATACGTTTTGTACGCTGCATCTGTAACCACATTGGTAGTGGTGTTGGGTTTCAACAGCAAAGGGACTTCTATGGTTCTGCCCTTTTCTCCATCTGTTACAATAGCATTGTCCCAGTCAATCGTTTCAGTGAAGGCTAATGCTTCGAGCTCCAGCCTGCTGTTCTCAAACCATTTTTTTGCAGCAGTTACAGCTTTGTTTTGCTCCCTTTTTTTAATGTCGGGTGCCTCATTTTCATCTTGCTGGCATTGTGACAGAAAAACTCCTACACTTATTAAGATAAAGATAGAAGCCGCCTTTTTTAGTTTACCATCCATAATTTACAGAAATTAAGGTTAATTACTCTATTAAAAACATCACTTAAAACTATACTTAATAAAGGAGAGCATCCATCAGGAATAAACAAACCCTATTATTCATGTAATAAATGGTCTGATATTTAGCATAACTTGTTTTTGTCAGGATAAATTTTATTGCATTTTAGTTGATTCGCTAAGGGCAAAAACGGCACAAAAAGTATTTTAGCCCATAAAAAAACCAGTGATAAATCACTGGTTTAATTTAAGGTATTCTAAAATCGTTCCCTTTATTTTAGAATGAGTCTTTCCGGACTGTTATTTCACCCAATTATTTAACGATCAGTTTTTTAGAAATAGTAAAAGATTCGGAACTGATTGTCACAAAATAGATTCCTTTGGCTAAGTTATGATTGATTTTTCCGGACATACTAAGCTTGTTTACTAAAACCCTTCTCCCGTTGCTGTCACTAACCGTTACTGTTACGCTATCACCCGGTTTTAATTCCGGGAATGCAATATTAAATTCATTGTTAGTCGCAGGGTTTGGATAAATTCCGGCAAAAGCATTATTTTCAGTACTAATTTCTTCTTTTCCGCTGCTCATTTTAGCTGTGGTCGTACTTTGAAATTGCCATTGTGCGCTTTCCCAATTGTTCTGGCCTCCGGCATATTGAGCAGAACCTGTCAGGTTTTCAATATGGATCATACTTCCGGTCTGCCATCTGTTTTTGATTCTTACCCAGGTACCATCTACATTTTCGTTTGACCATTGGGCACTCCACCAACCGGATGATCCGGCAGTACATTGCACTGCTCCTGTTAAGTTTTCAATATGCATTATATCTCCCGTGCCTACATTTTTTAATATAAAATAAGTAGCATCAACGGCAACTTTTTCCCATTTGTAAGTGTTGTTGGCCACTGTTCCACCATACCCTACATTGGCGCCTGCATCGTACAGATAATTATTGGTCCACTTGTTTTTAATGGTGAAATAACTTCCTGTGGCAGTACTGACCGTAATGGCTGCTGTACTTATTTTGTTCCCGTCTGAAGTCGTTACCGTAATGGTGGCTGTTCCGTTCGTAATTGCGGTCACCAAACCAGAAGCATTAACCGTTGCCACGCCCGTATTATTTGAAGTATAACTAACCGATTTATTAGTGGCATTGGACGGCAAAACTGTCGGTGTTAATTGCTGTGTGGCGCCTACAGCCAATGTTGCTGATCCCGGACTAAGGCTCACACTGGTCACCGCTACATTTGATGAATTTACCGTAATTACAGCAGTCGCTGTTTTAGAACCATCCTGCGTAGTGACTGTAATCGTGGCTGTGCCCGAGGCAATTGCAGTAATTAAACCTGCCGCATTTACAGTTGCAACGCCGGTATTGTTAGAACTGTAGGTCACCGTTTTGTTTGTTGCGTTGGCCGGAGCAACAGTTGGTGTTACTTGTTGTGTGGCACCAGCGCTTAAAGTGGCTGTTGTGGGTGTAACCGTCACCCCTGTAACGGCAACTGATGTGACTGAACAGCTTGTACTCTGCGTCCATGAAAAGGTACCAATCGCACTGGTTTCTTCATTAATCGTTGCGCTACCGCCTCTGTTGGAATAATTCATATTGCAGTACGTACCATTTCCGGCGGGTGAACCTGCTATAAGGACAAAAAAACCTCTGCCCCAATTTCTGTTAAGGGCATTATTGTTGGGGAATTCTTTACCGGTTCCGTTAACCGTTATATCTTTAAAACTAAGATTATAAATCCCGTCTCCTGACCTTTTACTGATCGAAATAGCATCATTTCTCGAATCTATAATATCGAGATTATAAAGCTGCACATTTTTAACCTGAGAACCTGCGTTAGTAGCGCTGAAAATATCCACCGCAGCTACCGGATTATTATATGTATCATTAAAAGTTCCGCAGGTGGTTACGGTAATATCGTGAATTTCGTGCATTCCGTCATTGTTAAATGGCGCTCCGGGAAAATTATTACTCACCCTGATACCCGCTTCCAGATTATCTTTTATAATTAAATTGTAGGCTTTGTTATTTTTTCCTCCGTAAATCGCCAGACCACAGGCACGCCAGCAGTTCTCTGAAGTATTGTACCTAAATGTATTATTGATACATTCCAATCCGTCCGCCGACCAGATCGCCTGATCGTCATCCCCATTATTCCTAAAATTAGAGTGTTCTACAATGGAATTGGCAGTTCCTTTGCAAAGATTAATTCCATCAGCATAATTGTTTCTGAAACGACAGTGAGACAGTGTAAATCCATCCGCAATTGCAGGACCTCCAACATTGTACTGTGCAATCCAGGCCCCGCATTCAAAATGTTCTGCCCATATATTTTTTACTGTTGACGAGGCCGTAAAAACACCGTTTATAGCTTTATAAGAATTACTTCGGGAAGCTGAATTTGTGGTTAAATACAAATCCGAAAATGAAATATTGCTTGCATTGGCACGCAATCCGCCATTCCCGCTGCTCGTATTTGTAAAATTAATCTGGGTATACCACATTCCGGCACCTACTAACGAGGTATTGGCGGAACCGAAATACAATTCCCTATTAACGTTGAAAACACCAGCCGGAACAAATATTTTTTTACCTCCGTTTGCATCAATAAAAGTCTGAAGATCACTTCCGTTTCCGGTATAGGTCACAGAACCGGAAGGGGCAGTAACGCTAAGCGGAACCGGTTCCATCTCTGCAAAATCCAAATGGATATTACCTGTTTCCCTTACTAACTTCAACGTTCCGGAGACCGCGATTTTGGACGGAAGTTTATAACGGACCTCGTCAAATCGCATTCTTGGATTTTGATTGGTAATTCCGTTATTATTTGGATTTCCGTTACTCCACAGATATTCCCACGACCAGTTGGAAGTTAAGCTCAGGGTTGTAATTTTTGTGTTGCCGTTATAGACCCCCAAAGTCCCTGTTTGTCCATCGGGAACACTGTATCGAATGACAAGTCCGTCTGCAGCCTCCGTAATTGTCCATTGAACGGTAGCATTGGTAGCAGACAGATTTACACACTGCTGATCTGTAGCTTCCGATTGCAGATCAGACTGCACATAGGATTTTGAAGTAGTGACAGCGCCATTGGACAATTGGCCTGCATTTGCTTCATACCTTTTATAAGGCGCATCGTAATAACCGCGCTGTGCCTGTAAATTGGTAGTTAAAAGCGTAAAAAACAGCCCTATTATAAGACAGCAGCTGTCCCTTTTAAAAAAAATTGCATGTAATTGATTCTTCATAATTTTGGTTTTTTAATTAGTAAGTTTGTTCCTAAAAAAAGGATATAACGAAACTAGGCTTAAAAAAAAAATTAAAGAAAAAATACATTAAAAATCAAGGTTCATACAACGATTTCGCTTATTCAAATAACTGACAATCAGACTTATAAATTTTTAATAAAAATAAAAAATCAAGAAAAAATATAGCCGGAAGTTTCTGATTTAAACCAAACAGACCGCTGCCGTTCAGCTATTTGAGATGAACGGCATTACTTTATGATGTGGTCTGAAGCAGCAGTCGGTTCTTTATAGCCAGCAAAAAAACCTGAAACTCATCTTTAAGCCCCTTTTCTATTTTCTTTCTGTTGTTTCTTAAACTGATAAACCGAACCGGCAACAAATAGTAGCAGTAAAACAAGAAGCGTATTCCCAATAGCAGGATCACCAATATTTTTAGCCAAAGGATGTCCTAACGGAACACGCGTAAAAGTCTCATTAACGGTTGGAACAAGTGACAGGAAAAAACTGAAAGACAGGCAAAAATTTTCAAAATAGTGTGCCCTGTTACTGGCTGGGAGTTTGCAGTAGAGAAAATAAGCCGCTGCAACAAGCAGCACAATAAATACTGAAAAAGCATGTCCCGCATTAAGTCCGCCATGCTTTGATATACCCAGTGACGTAAGTGAAGTAATGATGGTCAGGTAAAAATAGATTTTACCAGATACGGTACCCAGATTGATTTTACCATATTTGATAAATCCTGCTAAAGCTGCTCCAATGGCAACCACACCAATAATTGTATGAAAAATTCCTAAAATTGATAATCCCATTTTCTGATCGTTTAAATTAGTTTTTTTTTAAAGCTTTATCTGCTAAAAGAACGACTCCTACAGGAAATCAGTACTATGGAGATCCGTTTGCAGGTTTGCGTGCCTTAAAGCAGCTGTGCAAATGTGCGACAGAATGAAGGGAATGGTTTTGTCAATAGGTTCAATTGTTTGGCAATCTGGTTCACGCCAAAAAACATCCTTAAATTTTAAAGAGTTTTAGGGATGATAATGCAGGACAATAATTTACTTATGTTTTACTATTTAGATTTTGGCGGTAGTTTGTAGGTGTAACGCCGTATTTGCCGGTAAAGCTTTTGGTGAAATTCGCGAGGTCATTAAAACCGCAGTCAAAGGCAATTTCCGTAATGCGCTGATTGGAACGCAAGAGTAATTCAGCTGCTTTTTCAAGCTTTTTAGCTTTAATGTAATTTGCAGGTGTATCGTCGTAGATTTTAGCAAATTCACGTTTGAACGAAGACACGCTGAGGTTGTTCTGCCGGGCCAGTTCTTCTATAGTTAGCTGCGAAAACAAATGGGCTTCTATTATTTGTTTAAAAGTATAGGTGGCAGGAGAAAAAAGCTGCGAAATGATCAATTGTATCGCTTCCGAATTTTGTGTCTGGGACAGTAAAAGAAGGATTTCTTTTAATTTCAGGATTAGAATGTCTTCGTTGATCAGGGATGGATTCTCAAAATAAAACAATAATCCCTCGATGTACTTTTGGATCAGGAAGTCGTTGTTTATTTTTTCACTTGACTTGTTTGAGATTATGTTTTTCGGTGTCTGCAGCAAGACTGGCAGTTCCCTGTCGTATATTTTCTTTAATATCTCCGGATAAAAAGTCACAATCACAATCTCACAATTACTTTTTGGATTTGAATTGTAGATTTGTTTCCCGGACTGGATACAATTCAGAAACAGGGAATAATTGGTCGGAATGTTTACCGGCTCATCATCAACCTCATACTGGATTTCGCCTTGCAGTACGTATAAAAAACAGGCCTGCTCCGTAACCGGAAAATCAAATTTAAACGGTGGTGTCAATTGAATTTTTTGAATCAGGGTCTTACCGTATAAGTCGTGCTTTTTATAGTCGTTTACCATAGCTTTTTTTCTACAACGATTCTGCCAGATATCACGATTAGGTTTTATAGATATGATTCTGCATTACGCACGACAAAATTAAATGAATAATTTTTATGTTTGGGGCGTAACGCGACTTATGATGAAATAATATAGCGGTAAAAACACCGTATTCTACTGAATTTCTTCCGTGCATATTTCAAAAAAAAAATCTTGAATGCTGACAAACTGTTGTCATAGGGCTCCGGTATATTTGCAGTATAACTTAAAAAATAAGCAAATGAATTTAGTGTCCATTCGAATTATTACTGCTAATGTAGCACAATTAGTGAATTTTTATGAGCAGGTAACAGGTTTGTCTGCAGTGCAATACACTGCAGACTTTGCCGAATTAAAAACACCCACCACCACTTTAGCCATTGGAAGTACGAAAACATTGGTTTTTTTCGGGGGCGATGATGTGGCAAAACCAGCCGAAAATAGCAGTGTTATCATCGAATTCAGGATAGATGATGTAGAAAAAGAATATGAAAGATTAGCAGATTTTCTTCAAAATAGCATCGTTCAAAAACCCACCACAATGCCCTGGGGTAACAAATCGCTTTTATTTCGGGACCCTGATGGCAACTTAGTAAATCTATTTACCCCTGTTACACCCGAAGCCACCGAAAAATTTGAAGGGAAAAATTAACCACAGTATCCGGTTTTTCTTAGCGGATCAATCCTAAAAAAATTGAAGCGTAAAAAAAAAGTTTACCGCAGAGAGCGCAAAGATTTTTATCTAAGTTTACCTTATTAAAAGCAAAGTTCGCAAGGCTTTATAGATACAGCTTTGCGAACTTTGCGTTTAATAATAGGTAAGAGTTTAAAAAAATCTTTGCGTTCTTTGCGGTAAAAAAATTAAAGGAATTTACTTTTAAAAACAGTCAGTTTTTCTCTGGTCATTTCATTGATCGAATACGAGATCCCTCCCATTCCGATACCGGAAGTATCTCGTCCGCCAAAAGGCATCCAGTCTACACGAAAGGCAGTATGGTCATTCACCATCACTGCGGTGGCATTTAATTTTTTGACGGTATCCAAGGCAATATCCAGATTTTTTGTAAAGACAGCTGCCTGAAAATGAACATCAAGGGCATTTGCTCTTCTTATGGCTTCGTCTCTGTCTGTAAAAGGATAAATACAAACTACAGGCCCAAAGATTTCATGAGTGGACACTTTAGCATCTTCTGAAGGATTAAACAAAACAGTAGGCTCAAAACAAGTGTCGGAAATTCTTTTTCCCCCTGTAATTACTTTGCCGCCTTTAGCAACCGCTTCGTTCACCCATTCTTCTACACGATCGACTTCTTTTGGTGTTATAAGTGAACCCACATCGGTCGTTTGATCAAATGGATTTCCAACAATCAATTTTTTAGTGGCCTCCGCAAACTGTTCTGTAAAACGGTCACAAATTTCCTCATTCACATACACTTTCTGAACGGAGACGCAAACCTGTCCTGCATGATAAAAACCTCCTTTTACCAAATCCGGAATCATTTCGGCAAAATCGGCATCACTTTCAACAATAACCGGCGCTGCTCCACCATGTTCCAGGGCACATCTCGTACCCGGAGCTAATTTACTTTTCAGGTACCAGCCTACTTTCGCTGAACCAATAAAAGACAGAAAATGAACTCTCGGATCGGTCACCAGTAATTCTGCCGTTTCATTGTCACATAAGACTACTTGCAGCCAGCCTTCAGGTAAACCTGCTTCTTTTAAAATATCGGCAAGTGCCAGACCCGATAATGGCGTAGTGCCCGCTGGTTTAAATACAACCGGACAACCGGCAGCAATAGCAGTCGCAATCTGATGAACCGCTAAATTTAAGGGATGATTGAAAGCACTTACGGCAGCCACAATTCCAATAGGTTCTCTTGATGTAAAGGCAATTCTGTTTAAAGAGGCTTCGGTAAGTCCCATTGGAATTTGCTCGCCTTTTATTTGTGAAATATGCTCAGCGGCTAACTTTACCCCATTGATTGCTCTTATTATTTCTGCTTTTGAATCTTTATACGGTTTTCCTCCTTCGCTGATCGCCAAATGTATTAATTCCTCGCTCCTTTCGTTCATTAGAAAAGCTGCCTTTTCCAGTATTTCAATTCTTTTGTAAGCCGGAATCCAGTTCGATTGGTCCTTAAATAAATTTTGGGCAATAGTCAGTACTTTCTCAACTTCGCTTTTATCGATGAGAGGCAGCTCTTTTACTATACTCTGATCGTAAGGGAATATTATTTTTGTTGTCTTTTCCATAGTGCTTTTTTAGTTGAACTTAAAACATACTTCTTTTTGAATTGAAGCTTGTCTTCTGGTTTGTTTTCTAAATTTACTCAAATTATCGATGGCTGCAAGGTCTTATTTTATACTATTTAACATTTGCAGTCTATAAATAAGTTACAGGTGTTGTTAAAACAATCTCCCTGTTTACTAATAAAGGCACAATTTTATCAAGTACAAATTCCTGAAAATGAGCTGAATTACGATGTTCTGCCACGGCTGCTTCATTCGTATAGCCTTCAAATAAAACCAGTGTATTTAAATCCGAATTGCTCTGATGAATTTTATAAAACAGATTCCCGTTTTCTTTTTCACTTTCTTTTTGTACTGTTTTCAATAAATTCAAAACATTTTCGATTTCGCCTTCTTTAACTTTCCATGTCGCAAAAACATGAACCGGATTTTGATTTTCCATTTTATTTATTTTTAATGTTACTGTATATTTTTTTATTGCCTTTTCGACGAAGGAGACCCGAGCGATGGCGAACAGACGAAGTAAATCGTATCCGGTATTCGGCAAAGACTGGCGACATTCTGCACGGAGTTTCTTGTGTGATTTATCCTCCGTCGAAAGGACAAAAATGTATAATTACTTTTTAGAAGTTTCTAAAATCGAAATCATTTTTTCAGCCACTCCTTTTGCAGAAGCAGGATTTTGTCCGGTTACCAGATTACCGTCGGCAATACTGTGTGCAGACCATATGGCAGCAGCATGAAATTTGGCTCCTTGTTTCGTTAAGGCACTTTCCAGTAAAAAAGGTACATCAGCGATAGCGTATCCTTTTTCTTCCTCATCTGTAAAAGAGGTGATGTTTTTACCGTTAACCAGGTAAGAGCCGTCGCTTAGTTTTACATTTAATAAAGATACAGGACCGTGACAGACAGCTCCAACAACAGCGTTTCTTTCGTATGTTTCTTTGATTGCTTTTTTAAGCAGTACATTTTCAGGCATGTCGACCATTGGTGCCAGACCGCCCGGTACAAAAATAGCATCATATTGATTCACATCAACCGTTGATAGTTTAACGGCTTTCTGCATCGCTTCCCATCCTTTTCCAGTTAAAAAGGCAAGGTTGTCAGGATCATTTGCCAGATTAAGCGCATCTAAATAAGGCGTATCTCCGTTTAAACTCGCAAAATCAATTTGGTAATTTGCTTTTTCGAATTCGGCATAAGGATGTGCTACTTCCGGAAGAAAGGTTCCGGTTCTTCTGTTGTTTGGTCCAATTGCATTGGCATTCGATACGATAATTAAAATTTTCTTGTTCATTTTTGTTTCGTTTTTAAGGGTTGTTTTTTGTTTTACTGAGGTGTTTTCTTTTTGATTTTGTGCGTAAGAAGAAAAAAAAGCGAGTGCCGCTGTTACCATCATAAGTTTTTTCATTGCTATTATTTTTTAAAGTTGTTATGAATTATTTATAAGGCAAATTTATAGCGATCACCGACCTCAGAACGAGGAGCAAAGTCACAAAAAAAGTGTGATGGAAATCACACTTGAAAGTTAAACAGGTATTTTATTTATTGCTGGAGTACAGCCTGCTTAGGGTTTCGCGGCTCACCCCGAGATATTCCGCAATGTATTTTTTGGGAATTTTTTGCATCAGATTGGGATAGAGATCCGCAAATTCTTTATAACGTTGCTGCGGATTACTGGAAAGTAAGGAGATCACCCTTTGCTGAAGGGCGATATAGCCTCTGGTCAGTTTTACCCGGAAAAAATGTTCCATTTTATGCAGTGCGACGGAGAGTTTCTCCCTTCCTTCCAGTGTCAGGCATAAAACCTCGCCTGCTTCCATACAGACCACATACATGTTGGCCTGCTTCTGATTGAAATAGGCGATATAATCAGACATCCACCAGTTTTCTGTTGCAAATTGCACAATGTGTTCTTTGCCTTCTTCATCAAGATAAAAAACCCTGAAAATGCCGCTCATAATAATGTATTCATATTTAGCATCATCACCCTGCTGAATCAGGTATTGATTTTTTAATACTCTTCTGATGGTGAAAAATGGTTTGACAGACTCAAATTCTTCATCACTAATGGGTATAATCTCTTCAATATGTTTTCTTAGCTTTTCCATAATTTATTTTCGAATTTCAAAGATAGAAGATTTTACATTCCTGAGCTCCCTTAAAAAAATATCGTTAAACAACTGGATCGAAGACTTACTGATTGCCAGAGAAGCCGGTGCTGCCATTTTAACAACTGATGGAACAGCCTGGAAATGCGGAAGCGAAAGTTTGTATTGGACTATTTCAGTCTTGAAAGGAGAAATAACCGATCGCTTCATACCAATAAAAAAGGCACCCGTATTAGCGGGTGCCTTTATAAGCTCACTGTTATAGTATAATTATGCTATGACTACGTTTACTGCGTTTGGACCTTTACGGCCTTCTTCTACGTCAAAACGAACCTGATCGTTTTCACGGATGTTTTCCGACAGACCTGAAACGTGAACAAAAATTTCGTTTCCTCCGTCATTAGGAGTTATAAATCCAAAACCTTTTTCTTCATTGAAGAATTTTACTGTACCTTCTTGCATTTTAGTGTATTTAATTGTCCAAATGTAATACTTTAAAATGAGAACTAGCTGAAATTGAGTTTTTTATTTTATTTTTATATAATGAAATGCGTTTCTGGGGTGCTACAGCATAGAAATTATCTTCTTAGCCCGATGTCTAAATTCGGTTTTAAGAGGAAGAACACCTGATTATTTTTCTGAATTCCTCCAATTGAGAAGGACTTCGAAAAAACCGCTTTTTAAAACATTACGATAAAATTTCATCTTTCGCTTCTATAAATTTACGATATATCGTAATTTAAATTTAGCACTTAAAAACGTAAGGCCCTGATTTTATTCACTTTTACAATTAGGGCACATTGTTTGGCTATTGTTTTGCATCTATACTAAATAAAAAATGTACAACATGAAAACAGCACGTAAAATAAAATCAGGAAATTCTCTTTTCGCTCCAAATCCTACAATTATTTTCTTTCTTAATCTAGGTTAATCGACGCATATTCACAGCTGCTGTAAGTTTGTAAAAGAAATTTAAAAACACATCATAATTCAAAACTTAGAGGAATCACAGCGCTAATTTTTGATCATCAACCCTAAAAAATTTAATAATCTAAAACCATAAAAAAATGAGCACATTTAAAACACAAGACGGAACAGAAATTTTTTACAAAGATTGGGGAACAGGACAGCCAATCGTTTTTCACCACGGGTGGCCATTATCCAGTGATGACTGGGATGCACAAATGATGTTTTTCCTAAAACAGGGATACAGAGTTATTGCACACGATCGTCGCGGACACGGACGCTCCGGTCAAAGTGCAGAAGGAAACAATATGGAAACGTATGCTTCAGACGTAGCGGAACTGACAGCTGCACTGAATTTAAAAGATGCTATTCACGTAGGGCATTCAACCGGTGGCGGTGAAGTTATTCGCTATGCTGCAAAATATGGAAAAGAACGTGTTGCAAAAGCAATTATAATTAGTGCCGTAACGCCTATCATGATTCAAAACGAATCCAATCCTGAAGGGGTACCATTAGCTGTTTTTGATGAAATAAGACAAGGTACAGGGTTTAACAGAGCACAATATTTTTATGATTTCCCAATACCATTTTACGGATGGAACCGCGAAGGGCAAACCGTTCAGGAAGGAATTAAACACAACTGGTGGCGTCAGGGAATGATGGGTTCTGTATTAGCACATTATGAAGGAATAAAAGCTTTCTCTGAATCCGATTTCACAGAAGATCTTAAGAGTTTAGATATCCCTGTTTTGGTTTTGCACGGAGAAGATGATCAGATCGTACCTTATGGTCAGGCACCCAGAGCGGCAAAACTTTTGAAAAACGGAAAATTAATTTCGTATCCTGGTTTCCCTCATGGTATGCCAACCACAGAAGCGGAAACAATCAATAATGATATTCTCGCTTTTATTAAAGCATAAGGGGGTTTTCCTTAAAAAATTAATCTAAACTGCCTGTAACAGTTTGCTTTTGCAGGCAGTTTTAAAATTTTCAACTTATGAATTCATTTCAACAACCCTCATTTGATACCGTAACAGAAGCTTTACAATGGCTGAATCGGGAAGGTTTTAACGAAAACTTTAATCTTGACGAAAATTGTATCCGGTACAACAATAACACACAAACCATGTCCCCGGAAGAATTCAAAATTGAATATGTATTCCGTTTTGAAGGCGATACAGATCCGGGAGATGAAGATATTGTCTACGGAATCATTTCTGACCTCTATAATATAAAAGGTGTTCTGACAAGCGCTTTCGGAATCTACGCCGACGCTGTCTCTGCTGAAATGATCCGAAAACTCTCTGTTCACTAATCCTAAATTCGGGAAAGCGATACTAAATTTACGAAATATCGTAAGTCATATATTTTACCAAAAGATTTAATCGATTGATTAACAACACTTTAAATACATGGCATTTTATTAGCATCACCCCTATTAAATAATTATAAATCAAAACATTATGAAACCATCAGTAAACTTATTATCTCCGGACAATCACGCTCTGGTATTAATTGACTTTGAAGGCCAGATGGCTTTTGCTACAACCAATATTCCGTTGAGCGAATTGCGGACTAACGTTGCCATCATTTCCGGCGCATCAAAAATCTTTAATGTACCAACGGTGGTTACGACAGTAGCCGAAGAAAGTTTTTCCGGTCCTGTTTTCCCTGAAGTAGAAGAATTTTATCCAATTGCTACTTCAGGATATATTGACCGTACCACTATGAATACGTGGGAAGATGAAAATGCCTATAAAGCAATTACCGGAAAGAATAAAAAGAAATTAGTCCTTGCCGGATTATGGACAGGCGTTTGTATCGTTGGTCCGGCTTTATCAGCTTTAGAAGAAGGGTATGAAGTGTATGTCATTACAGATGCCTGCGGCGATGTAAGCAAAGAAGCGCATGAACGTGCCGTTCAGAGAATGATTCAGGCCGGCGTACAGCCTATCACATCTATTCAGTATTTATTAGAACTGCAAAGAGACTGGGGACGTCAGGAAACCTATGTTCCGGTAACGAACCTAATGAAAAAATACGGTGGTTCTTACGGTTTGGGTATTCATTATGCCCATAACATGCTGAAACACTAATTGAAAAGTTTACAGTTTACAGTTTACAGTCACAGTAAGCAGTAGTAAGTGAACCGCAAACTGAGACTGTGACTGAGACTGAGACTGAGACTGCAAACTACAAACCATCAACCATCAACCATAAACCATAAACCATTTTGACTTCAATAAAATCCATATCGACAAACATCAGGATAATTATACTGTCTTTTCTATTGCCGGGAAGCATGGCTACAGCTCAGAATTTTAAGCTGTTGCGTTATGATGAAAACTATGAATTCTTAAAAGATTCAACACGGAATTTTTATGAGAATTTAAAATTCGTTCCCTTAAACAACCAGAAAGACATTTATATTTCTTTTGGTGGTGAAGCGCGATTTGAATATGTGGATTTCAACAATGAAGACTGGGGAAGGCTCAATATTGGCCACAACAACTTTTTATTGCAGCGATACGATCTTCATGCCGATATTCATTTAGGAAAAACCTTCAGGGTATTTGCACAATTAAGAAGTGCCTTGCAGGACGGGAGAAGCAATGGTCCGCGTGGTATTGACGAAGATCAGCTCAATGTTCAGAATCTTTTCATTGATGTCAGTCTATGGCGGAAAGAAGATCAGAAAATAATCATTCGTGCCGGAAGACAGGAATTGGATTATGGTTCCGGAAGACTGATTTCGGTAAGAGAAGGTCCGAATGCACGGCTTTATTTCACCGGAGGAAAAATAATGTATTCGTCCGCCCGATTCTCTATTGACGGATTTGCGATGATGGCAGATACCATAAACACCGGAGCTTTTGACAATAAAATGTCGAAACAGCTCAATCTTTGGGGTGCTTATTCGAAAATCATTTTCCCAAAAGCCGGAAACCTGGACCTCTATTATCTCGGAATCAAAAGAAACGAATCGGTGTTTGAAGAAGGAATGGCGAGCGAAAAACGACATACGATAGGCACACGGTTTTGGAAATACGGCGGTGGCTTTATTTACAATCTGGAAGCGGCGTATCAATTTGGGAGTTTTGGCACCGGAAATATCAACGCCTGGACCGGATCTGTTGATATCGGCTATTCTTTCGAAAATATAAAATTCAAACCCACCCTAAATCTTCGAAATGATTACATCTCCGGAGACAAAAACAAAAACGATGGTAATCTGCAAACGTTCAATCCGTTGTACCCAAAAGGAGGTTATTTTGGCTTCAGTCCACAGGTAGGTCCGGTAAACCTTATCGATATACATCCGTATGCTACACTGGATTTACTGCCAGAACTAAAGATGCAGGTCGATGTGGTTTTAAACTGGAGGTATTCACTGCAGGACGGGGTTTACAGGCCAAGCGGGAGCTTAAATCTTCCCGGAAGTGCTTCGGCAGAACGGTATATCGGAACCGCCTATCTGGCCAATTTTTCATACAGCATCAACAAATATATTTCGGTAGTCAGCGGGATTCAGTATTTTAAAACCGGTGCTTTTATCGACGACATAATCCCAAATTCCAAAGACGGTGTGTTCTTTAACGCCAGACTCGGATTTAAATTTTAACCATTAAATTCATAACTATGAAAAACATAGCCATTTTCAACCAGTACAGACTTAGATATTTTTCTGTATTTCTTTTGACATTTTTATTTGCTGCTCCCCTGTCTTTTGCCCAAACGGCTCCTGAAACCAAAATGGCCTCACTTGGAACTACCGTTACCTGGGGAAAAGTAGACAACGTTGCCATAAACGGATTGGTTCAGGGTCCTTCTTCAGCTGAAGCAGAATTACAGGTCGCCTGTGTTTTTGAATACACAGAAGGAGACATCTTCAACCCTCCTGCCCTTCCTGCCAACCTAAACGGAATGGTACATTTAGATGATGCCTTAAAAGGTACTATTACCGAATTGCGCAAAAGCGGCAAATTTACAGGACATTGTCTTGAAACCTTATTGATCATACCTCCTAAAGGAACACTGGCAGCCAAAAAATTATTGCTTATCGGTCTGGGTGACCGTACTAAATTTACACCGGAGGTAATGATCAGTGTGGGAAGTGTTGCCATGCGGGAAGCATTGCGTCTGGGGGTCAGCAATTACGCTTTTGCAAGTGATATTAAAGATGCGGGAATTGATTCTCCAACGGCTTTAATTGCAACAAATGTCGTTTTAGGTGCATTTGAAGCCTACAGAACACAAACCTATTTAAAAGATAAAAAACTATCCGATCACAAGCCTTTAAACAAAATCATTTTGCTGGCGGGACCTGCATTTTATAGTATTGCAGGAGAAGGAATCAAAGAGGCCATTACGACACTTAACGCTAAATAACTGAATTATGAAAGCAGATCTGATTTTATTCAACGGCAAAATTCATAGTTTCAATACTGAAACCCCAACTATTACAGCGGTAGCCATCAAGGACGGAAAGTTTATTGCAGTAGGAACTGACAGCGATATAATGGAATTTGCAGCCGAAGAAACCAAAATAATCGACCTTCAGAACAGAAGAGTGGTTCCGGGAATCAACGATTCGCACATTCACCTGATTCGTGGCGGCTTAAACTATAATTTAGAATTACGCTGGGATGGTGTTCCGTCTCTGGCGGATGCCCTCAGAATGCTGAAAGAGCAGGTGGATCGCACTCCGAATCCGCAATGGGTTCGTGTGGTGGGCGGCTGGTCGGAATTTCAGTTTGCGGAACGCAGAATGCCGACTCTAGAAGAAATCAACACGATTGCTCCTGAAACTCCGGTTTTCATCCTGCATTTATATGACAGGGCGATGATGAACAGGGCGGCGTTAAAAGCAGTCGGTTATACTAAAAATACACCGGCACCTCCCGGAGGACAGATCGAGCGCGATTCGAACGGTGAACCCACCGGACTTATTATTGCAACGCCAAACGCCATGATTTTGTATTCGACTCTCGCCAAAGGCCCGACGCTTTCTTACGAGCATCAAATCAATTCGACGCGCCATTTCATGAAAGAACTGAACCGTTTCGGAATCACCAGTGTTATCGATGCGGGTGGCGGATTTCAGAATTTTCCGGACGATTACAAAGTGGTCAACGAACTGAATGAAAAAAAACAGCTGACCGTACGAATTGCGTATAATTTGTTCACACAAAAACCAAAACACGAGTTTGAAGATTTCGAAGACTGGATCGATACCGTCAAATTATATCAGGGAGACGATATGTACCGCCATAATGGTGCGGGTGAAATGCTGGTTTTTTCTGCTGCCGATTTTGAAGATTTCCTGCAGCCAAGACCGGATCTTCCTGAAAATATGGAAGCGGAACTGGAAAAAGTAGTGCGCCTTTTGGTTGAAAATCGTTGGCCTTTCCGACTTCACGCGACGTATAACGAAAGCATTTCAAGATTTTTAAATGTATTCGAAAAGATCAATCAGGAAATTCCGTTTAACGGATTGCCGTGGATATTTGACCATGCCGAAACGATTGACGAAAGAAACATCGAACGTGTCAAAAATCTGGGCGGCGGTATCGCCGTACAAAGCAGAATGGCGTATCAGGGCGAATATTTCACTGATCGATACGGTGCAAAAGCAGCCGAGAATACTCCGCCCATTAAAAAAATGATCGAGATGGAAGTACCCGTTGGTGCGGGTTCTGATGCTACGAGAGTCAGCAGTTACAATCCGTGGGTTTCCATGTACTGGATGACCGTCGGAAAAACGGTTGGAGGTTTACAATTGTACAATGAAACCCGATTAAACAGGGAAACCGCTTTGGAACTGTACACCAGGGGAAGTGCCTGGTTTTCTCAGGAACAAGCCAAAAAAGGGGATATCAGAACCGGAATGTTTGCCGATTTGGTGGTTTTAGACCGTGACTATTTTACGATCAACGATGAAGACATTAAAAAAATCGAAGCCGACCTGACCATCGTTGACGGAAAAATTGTGTATGCCAACGGAGATTTCTCCTCGTTTTCACCACCGCACATTCCGATCCTGCCGGACTGGTCCCCTACCAATATTTACAACGGGTACCCCGTCAGAAGCAATTTGCAGGGCGCCATCGAAAAGAACGCAAAAGCAACTGCAAAACCAAACCTGACGTCTCAGATACACAGCTGCAGCGGAAGCTGCGACGTTCATGCTCACAGTCACGATGTGGCCCGAATGAGCAATGTTCCGGTCAATAACTATACGGCATTTTGGGGTGCTTTGGGCTGCTCCTGTTTTGCTTTTTAAATTTTAATGAAATGAACGAAATTATAAAACAAATCCTGTATTCCGATTTAGGAACAGCATTCAGTAATGCAGCACTTTTAGTTTTTAGGGTTTTACTCGCTATTGAACTTTTCAGAGTACACGGAATGAAAAAATTCCGTGTCGAAAACGGACAAAGGGAACATGTTCCAAATCCGCTGCATTTACCTGAAAAACTAAACGGTTTAGTAGCCACTTTCTCTGATACCGTTGTTCCGTTTCTTCTTATTCTGGGTATCGGAACCAGACTTGCTGTATTGCCCACCATTGGCGTGACAGCCGTTGGGTATTTTGTCGTGCACAGAAAAGATTCGCTCGAAGTGCGTGATGTTCCGTACATGTACACCCTGTCCTTATTATTAATTCTGGCACTTGGCGCCGGAAAATATTCACTTGATTATTATTTATTAAACCTCCTTTAAAATGAAAGCAAACATCGGAATTAAACAAGAAAGCATCTCCAAAGTAGCAGATGTATTAACAAAAGTTCTGGCTGACGAATTTGTACTGTATACCAAAACAAAAAAAGCACACTGGAATGTTGAAGGACCTGATTTTTACAACAAACACCTTTTCTTCGAACAGCAATACGAAGCATTGGATGAAATTGTAGATACTGTTGCAGAACGAATCAGAACTTTAGGCCATTATGCTCCCGGAACGCTGAAAGAATACCTGGCTTTAACGCATCTTACCGAAGAAACCAGAGAAAAAAACGACAGTACCGGCTATATCAAAGAATTACTGGCGGACCACGAAAGTATTTTAATTCACTTACGTGAAAACATTAATAATTTTGCTGCTGAATTGCACGATGCCGGAACCAGTGATTATATCACAGGGCTTTTGGAAAACCATGAAAAAATGGCCTGGATGCTTCGCGCCCACCTGAAATAATCGGATTATGGAAATTCAGAAAAATATTTGGTATGTTACCCTGCTGCTCACCATGATAGCAGGGTATTGCGATACCGTAACTTTTGTGGCGGCAGATTCGATTTTTTCGGCGCATGTTACGGGCAACTTTATTGTCTTTGCTTATCAGATTATCAAAGGATCAGACCTGCATGCCTGGGTAAAACTGCTCACGTTCCCGGTTTTTATTCTGGCCGTGATTACGGGTGGGCGAATTGCTTTAAAAAGTGTCAATCATTATACCATCTTATTTTGGGAAGGGATCCTTTTGGTTTTAGGCGGTATTGCAACTTATGTTTTTGGTTATCTGGAAATTTTCTCAGAATGGACGATGTATGCCGTTGCAATGACAACCGTCTTTGCCATGGGACTTCAGAACGCTTTCGGAAAATTGTATGCTAAAGAAACACACGGCCCCACCACCATGATGACGGGAAATGTAACTCAGGCTTCTCTGGATTTAGGAAACCTGTTAAAAAATGGCTTAAAAGATGCTGATGTGCTGCTCAGTTTTAAGAAACAGCTGGTTACCATAACCGGATTTCTTACAGGCTGCTTTTTAGGGGCAATTGCCGGAAAGTTTTTTGGTTTAGGAACGTTGGTTTTGCCTGGAGCGGCCATGATTATATGTTACCTCTACCACCGTGAATGGTAAACAAACCCGGGTATAGCGTTGCAGATTTCTGATAATATAGTATCTTTAAAAAATGAATTTTCTCTCTTTTATTTCTGCCAAAAAACACATAAGTATCTTATGTACAGCCTTCTTGTTTTTACTGACAGGCATTTCCGGAATAGCACAGTCTAAGGAAGATCCCGATCAGTTAAAAAAGAAAATTGCTTCCGCTGAACGTGACAGCCAAAAGGTCGAATTACTTTTGGCTTTAAGCTATTATTATCTTACCAAACCCGGAGAGTTTAAAGCGGATCTTGACAGTGCCGATAATTTAAATTTTGAAGCAGAAAAATTAAGCAACAGCTTAGATTATAAGCCCGGAAAAGGAAAAGCAATTCTGTTGTCCGCACAAATTTGCAGAGAAAAAGGCGATGCTGAAAAAGCACTAATTATTACGAATAAAGCTTTGGCCTATTCGGTAAAAAACAATCTACCCGTTCTAAAAGCAGATGTTTACAGAGAACTTTGTGCCTACAAAGGTTATGAAAAAGAGGATGTAGAAGAAAAAATAAAATATCTTGAAATCGCAATTCCGCTTTATAAAAAAAGTAAGGCTTACAAAAAACAGGCAGATGCTCTAAAAGATCTTGGTGACTATTACGGAAGTATAGAAGAAAATCAAAAAGCATTAATGCATTTAGAAAACGCAGTTGCTATTTATAAAGCTATTGGTTTTAAGGCACTTCAGGGCGTTTATACATTAATGTCAGACAATTACGGGATTTTACAAAACACGCAACTGTCATTGCAATATGCATTAATGGCAGAAAAAACAGCCGAAGAAACTCATGATACCAGTTATCAGTTATGTACCATTTATAATCATCTTGGCCTTGCTTATTATGATCTTCTCAAATATGACTTAGCTTTTTCTAATTTTGAAAAAGCGCTGAATATTGCATTAGAAAATAAAAACGTAAGTGATATTAATACAATAAGTTACAATCTGGCATCATTATACTGCCAGCAAAAAAATTATCGTGAAGCATTGCGCACGCTTAAACGAACTGCCACGGATTATCCTCCACAAGATGAGGTTACCAGAATAAGACAGCGCTTTATATTTGTAGTCTGCTACTCTATGCTTAAACAACTTGATAAAGCGAAACCGTATTATGAGCAAATACTAAAAGATTATAAGGAATCTGACGCCGGTCTTGCTTATAAACTTACCGGAATTATCATTTATTTACAACAATCCGGACAGGTAGAAAAAACGTATGCCTACATTGAAAAATTTAAAGAATTTGCTAAAAAATCGAATAAGCTCATTCTTTATTCTCAGGTCGAACTCTTGTCTTTTCAATCTGATCATGCCAGTAAAAAATACGAATCTGCCATAAAACATTTGCAGAAACATCAGCTCCTGAGAGATTCTCTTTTTAACGTGGAAAAACTGAAACAGTCCGCAGCATTGCAGCTTCAATTTGAAACAGAAAAAAAAGACAAAAACATTAAACTGCTAACACAGCAGGGGAAATTACAGGAAATAAAAATTCATAATGATAAGATCATTCGGTATGTCTTTATCGGAAGCGTTTGGGTTTTGGTCCTTTTCCTGGCATTTTTGTACAATAGTTTCAGGTCCAAAAAGAAAAAGAACGAAGAACTGGAAATTCAGCGGCAACAGATTAATGAACAGAACGAACTGAACAAAAAAATGCTGGTTGAGAAAGAGTGGCTTTTAAAGGAAATTCACCATCGTGTCAAAAACAACCTGCAGATTGTCATCAGTTTATTAAACACACAATCCGCTTATCTCGATAACGAAGATGCATTAATGGCCATACAAAACAGTCAGCACCGCATGCACGCCATGTCACTGATCCATCAAAAATTATATCAGTCAGATAATCTGGCTAATATCGATATGTCCTGGTACATTCATGAGCTGATCAGCTATATGAAAGAATGTTTTGATACCGATAAAAACATTAATTTTATTTTAGATACTGAAAAAGTATATCTGGATGTTGCCCAGGCAGTTCCGCTGGGACTAATTATAAACGAAGCCATAAACAATGCCATCAAATATGCTTTTCCGTCAGACAGAAAGGGAGAAGTAATGGTTTCACTTAAAAATACAGAAGAAAACAACTATCAGCTGATCATCAAAGATAACGGAGTAGGTCTTCCCGACCATTTTGAAACGCTCGAAAGAAATTCACTTGGCATGAATCTGATGATTGGTTTAAGCGACCAGATTGACGGTACTTTCAACATGGAAAATAATAACGGACTTGCCATCACAATTACATTTACAAGAAACATGGAATTTGAAGGAGCTGCTGAAAATTCTGAAATAATATAAATTTAGGTAATGAAGGAGAAAATTCTAATCGTTGAAGATGAATTTATTGTAGCAAACGATTTAAAAATCATGCTGGTTAAAGCGGGTTATGAGGTAACCGGTATCGCTTCTTCCGTGGTACAGGCCCGAAAATTAATCACAGACAAAAGACCGGACTGGGTATTACTCGATATTATGCTAAAAGGCGATCTGACCGGAATTGACCTCGCCTGGGAACTGCGCGAAATGCAATTGCCGTTTCTGTACATTTCCGCAAATACCAATCAGACGACACTTGAAGCCGTGAAAGAAACCCATCCGTACGGATTTATGGTAAAACCTTTCCGTGAAAGGGATCTTATTGTAATGCTTGACATTGCCAGATACCGTTTTGATCAGGAAAAAGGAACATTTACAGCACTTCCGGCAGCTACCGAATATCAGGAAATTGAAGGCATCATCGGGACAAGCCCTCTTTTACAGGACGTAATCGAAAAAATAAAAATAGTAGCACCAGCCGAAACTTCCGTATTGATTCTGGGTGAAAGCGGTACCGGAAAAGAGAGAGTGGCCCATGCCATACATGATCTTTCGATTCATAAATCAAATCCGATTGTGGTGGTGAATTGTGCCGCATTGCCGCATTCCCTGATAGAATCGGAACTTTTCGGTCATGAAAAAGGATCTTTTACAGGAGCAAATACTTTACGGATCGGAAAATTTGAACAGGCCCATAACGGCACTATTTTTCTGGATGAAATTGGTGAATTGCCTTTAGATTCCCAGGTAAAATTATTACGTGTGCTTCAGGAAAAAGAAATCCAGCGGCTTGGCGGAAATAAAACCATTAAAATCAATGTCCGTATTGTCGCTGCAACGAACAGATCCTTAGAAAAAGAAGTCGCCGAAGGACGTTTCAGACTGGATTTGTATTACCGACTAAATGTATTTCCTATTGAATTGCCCACCTTAAAAGAACGCAGGGAAGATATTGAAGCTTTGGCTCTTTATTTTCTTAAGAAATACGCAGCAAGTTCCAGGAAAAATGTGACCGGCATCAGCGCTTCAGCTTTAGAACAATTAATGCAGTATGACTGGCCCGGAAATATTCGCGAATTAGAACATCTGATCGAAAGAAATGTACTGCTCGCCAAAACCGCTGAAATCGAAAAGTTTAATCTTCCTTCCAGTACTTCAAATCCATTCCCGGAGCAGTCCGGAAAAATGAAATCTATGGAGGAAATGGAAAAAGAACATATCATGAAAGCACTGCAAACCTGCGACGGAAAAGTTTCGGGACCGGGCGGCGCTGCAGCATTACTACAAATGCAGCCACAGACTTTGTATTCAAAAATGAAAAAATTAGGTATAAAACAAGAATATAATTAGAAGATATGGAAACAATAAAACTGGAATTAAACGAAAAAAAACACGGAGCTTTCAATCTCTATGTTGATGATAAAAAACTAGGTGAAATGACCGTAAGCATCAAAGAGGATGTACTAACGGTTTACCATACCGGAGTCGAGCCCGAAGCCGAAGGAAAAGGCTACGCCAAAAAACTTCTGGAAGAAATGGTATCGTATGTACGTGCCAATCATTTAAAAGTTTTACCGCTTTGCCCTTACGTACACGCGCAATTCAAAAAGTATCCGGATGAATATGAAGATATCTGGTTGAAGAGTTAAAAAGAGTATAGAGTATAGAGTCAAGAGTATAGAGTCAAGAATATAGAGTCAATCTGCTTAATCTGACAAATCTGCGGGAAAAAATTAAAATAGGGCAAATCAATCTGCCTGAAAACAACTTTATCCAACAATTATAAAAACAAAAATTATGAATACAGAAATTATAACAGCCGGAGTTCCCTTAGCCGAGGCCAAAAAAGCCCTGATCATGATCCATGGTCGTGGTGCGGGTTCTCATGATATCCTTTCCGTTGCAAAATACCTGGATGTTCAGGATTTTGCCTTGGTAGCCCCTCAGGCCGAGAACAGAACCTGGTATCCTTATTCGTTTTTAGTACCAATTGCAGAGAATGAACCTTCTTTTTCAAAGTCGTTAGACACTATCCATCAGGTGGTGGTCGCCATTCAGCAAAACGGAATTGAAAAAGAAAACATTTACTTTCTTGGATTTTCGCAGGGCGCCTGTCTTGCTTTAGAATTTACAGCCCGAAATGCTTCGAAATACGGAGGCGTTGTAGCATTTACAGGCGGGCTTATAGGCGATCAGGTGTATGAGGAACATTATAAAGGCAACTTCGAAAACACACCAATTTTCATCGGAACCAGCGATCCTGACTTTCATGTTCCGGTGGAAAGAGTCAATGCATCTGAAACGCTTCTTAAAAAATTAGGGGCCACGGTGACTAAAAAAATCTATCCTGACATGGGGCATACCATCAGTCAGGATGAAATTGATCTGGCCAACCAACTCATATTCTCTGAGAAATAATGATACAAATTACCCGAATCTATAGCGATGAAAATGGAGAGAGTCATTTTGAAGACTTTGAAGTTTCATTGAAAAATAACGGTGATATCGGTTTTTTATCGGAGGATGAGCCCGTAAAATCGATCGTTTTCAGGGAAGTAAAACCTGCTTACGATTATGATTTTCATAATGCGCCCGACCGTCAGTATATTGTTTTACTGGAAGGCGGCGTAGAAATCGAAACTTCATTAGGAGAAAAAAGAAAATTTGAAACAGGATCCATTTTATTAGTGGAAGACACCACCGGAAAAGGCCACAAGACAAAAAATCTGGAACCGAAACTGCGAAAATCGATATTTATAAAACTTTAATTTTAAATAACTCGTTGGGTGTAATTAAAAACTGGTGTCAGGCTGAGCGTAGTCGAAGCCCTTTTCATGTCAAAAAGCCTTCGACTACGCTCAGGATGACATTGATTTCTAAAAGAATAAAAATATAGATTTTTTAGATCCGGAAAAAAATTTAACCGCAAAGCACGCAAAGTTTTTATTATTTGGTTTTAAAAAAAGTAAAGTTTGCTATCCCGATAGCTATCGGGATTCTGCTGATCCAGCTTTGCGAACTTTGCGTTTCTGACGATTACCATCAGGTAAAAATCTTTGCGTGCTTTGTGGTAAAAAAATGATTATAAAATGGAAAAAGAAACCGTAAGAATCGAGAATTTCAGCGATGCTGTCTTCGCCATTGCCATTACACTTTTGGTTTTGGACCTTCCTGCTCCCGACCTTACTGCGGTAAAAAACGGGGCAGAACTACTTGCTTTTTTAAAAGGCGAATGGACCACTTATCTGGCTTTTACGCTTTCTTTTTTCAGTATTTTTATCATGTGGGTCAACCATCACAAAATTTTCAAACAGATTTACAGCCGCAATACAGCTATCATGTTTGCCAACGGCCTTATTCTTTTTCTGGTGACTACAGTATCTTATCCGACTGCTTTACTCGCCCGGTTTTTCAACGGGGAGGCTGCTCCGGTTGCGGTCGCGGTTTACACCGGAATCTTTGTACTGATCAGTATTTCGTACAATCTTTTGTGGTTTATAGCGAGTAACAATAAAAAATTATTGCGCCCCGGAATTACCGCTTCGGCCATCAGAAAAATCAGGAATAATTATTTATACGGACTGCCAACGTACCTCATTGCTTTTGGAATTTCATTTCAATTTCCGGCAATTGCTTTGGCCATCAATATGCTTTTACTTGTATTTTGGGCCGTTTCTTCCGGAAAAATAAATGTGGTACAGGAATAAGTTTTAACCTAAAAAGTGCTCTTTTTTAATGCCGAGTTTCTGCATTTTCGAAATCAGTGTTGTTCCGGGCAGGCCTAATAAAACGGCAGCGCCCTGAGGTCCCGAAATTCTTCCTCCGCATTTTTTTATCACTTTCAGAATGTGCTCCTTCTCTACTTCCTGCAGGGTTTTGGTATAGAAATCGGTTTCAGTAGCGGTCGATGCTGTTTTGAAAATTTCAGGAAAACTCATTTCCTTTATCATTTCCTCTTTGGCAAATAAAATGCCTCTTTCGATCATATTTTCCAGTTCCCTGACATTTCCAGGCCAGGAATAAGCCATCATGCTGTTCAGCACTTTTTTAGAAAACCCTTTTATTTTTTTTCCGTTTTTCTGCGAATGTTTTTCGAGAAAAAAACGGGCTAATATTTCAATGTCTTCCGGACGATCCCGCAAGGCCGGCAGTGCAATCGGGAATACATTAAGACGATAATACAAATCACTTCTGAAACGGCCTTCGGCAACTTCTTTTTCAAGCGAGCGGTTGGTTGCGGCAATGACCCGGGCGTTTACTTTTATGGTATTTTTACCGCCAATTCGTTCTATTTCTTTTTCCTGCAAAACCCGAAGCAGCTTCGCTTGCAATTCCAAAGGCAGCTCCCCTATTTCATCCAGAAAAATAGTGCCGTCACTGGCCCGCTCAAATTTACCAATTCTTACATCCGTTGCTCCTGTAAAAGCACCTTTTTCATGTCCGAAAAGTTCACTTTCGATCAGATTTTCGGGAATCGAAGCGCAGTTGACTTTCACTATTTTTTCATTCGAAACCAAAGACAAATCGTGAATCGCACTGGCAATCAGTTCTTTTCCCGTTCCGGTTTCGCCAAAAATCAAAACAGTCGAAGACGATGCCGCGACCTGCTGAACCAATTCGTGAACCTGTTGCATGGCATCGCTTTTCCCCACAATTCCGTAAAAACCGGAAGGTTCCGCCTCTTTTTCCGGTGCTTTTTTTAGTTCCGGATTGCTTTTCAACCGTATTAATTCGGCTAAATTGCTTTCGTATTGCTCCGCCATTTTAAGATTTCTGAACGTAATGGAAAGCTGAACGGCGATGCCCCGAACCATTCGATTGGATTCCCTGGTAAAAACGGCGGCATTTTTAAACAAAAGAAAAAGTACATTTCTGTTTCCTTTGCTATACGGAAGACAGATTCCAATTCCGTTTTTAAAACCTTTGTCATGCACTGAATGAAGGTAATTTGGCAGATTATTTTTTCGTTCTGTTAAAGATTTTAAATCGAAAACAACAGTGTCGGCGTTGTTGATACAAGCGTCAAAAAAACCATCTGCTGTAGAATAGATTTGGTGCTCCTGCCTTTTTGGTGCTGTAAATTGATAGAAAATGTCATAGGCTGTTTCGGATTCATCAGAAGAAGCAAAAATAAAATCTTCAAAAGATAAATGCTCTTTTAGAACACCGTTTATGACACTGTGAAATTCTTCTTTGGTTTCTGCTTCCGAAAGCGCCTTGCAGACCGACAGAATCAAAATCTGTTCTCTTTCTCGTTCCTGCAGTCGGTTCATTATAACTGTAGTCGGATCTGTAGGCTTTTCCATAGTAATAAGTGCTGTGGTATTAGGTCGTAACAGGGTAAATTTAAGAAATAGCGCTAATTAAATTACTATGCCTTTTTGAAATAAAACAGTTACACCCTGTAAAATTACGATATATCGTATCACTTAAAACACATACCTATAATATAAAACATTATAAATCAAAACAGTAACATAAATGGAATATTATTTGGTTCTTATTTGGTGTGATACGAAAAGAGCGCTTTTTATTTCTTAATCTAGATTAATCGATGCTCAGGCAGAACGGACGTAAATTTGTAAAAGAAAATCAATAACAACTTAATATCAATAGAAACCATGGAAAATAAAATTTTAGGCTTACACCATATTACTGCAATTGCAGGTGACGCTAAACGTAATTTCAACTTTTACGCTAACATATTAGGATTGCGATTCATTAAAAAAACAGTGAATTTTGACGATCCGGGAACGTATCATTTTTACTTCGGTGACGAAGTGGGAAGTGCAGGAACCATCTTAACTTTTTTCCCTTGGGGAGAAGGAATTCAGCAAGGAAGAAAAGGTTCCGGAATGGCCACAGAAATTGGTTATTCCGTACCAAAAGGAAGTCTT
Organism: Flavobacterium sp. LC2016-23; assembly: GCF_009674775.1. Lineage (GTDB taxonomy): Bacteria > Bacteroidota > Bacteroidia > Flavobacteriales > Flavobacteriaceae > Flavobacterium. The sequence continues at coordinate 50,540 of NZ_WKKE01000030.1, forward strand.
GATTTCTGGCAGAAGCGTTTTGAAAAATACAATGTGATTTACAATAAACCAGCTGAAAAATTCGGTGAAAAATACCTGACTTTCTTAGATCCGGACGGACTAAAACTAGAGTTAATCGAATCTAAAACGGAAGATAACCGAAAACCCTGGGAGACAGATGAAGTAAAAGCCGATGTGGCAACAAAAGGGTTCCACAATATCACGCTGACTTTAAACAGTATCAAAGCTACTGCTGCCATCTTAACCGATATATTTGGTTATAAACTGATTGATCAGGAGGTAAACCGTTACCGTTACGCAACAGATACAGTAGAGAATGCTGCCATTGTTGACCTGGTAGAACTGGCTGACGAAAAACGCGGTCATGTAGCCAACGGATCGGTGCACCACGTTGCTTTCCGTGTGCAGAATGATGAAATTTTAATGCACTTCCGTGAAAAAATCGAAGCCTACGGATTATCGATTACACCACAGATCGACAGACAGTATTTCCACTCTTTGTATTTTAGAGAACCGGGCGGTGTTTTGTTCGAAATCGCTACAGAAAACCCTGGGTTTACAGTAGATGAAAGCCTGGAAGAATTAGGTCAGAACTTAAAACTTCCGGCACAATATGAATCAGACAGAGCTGCAATTGAAGCACATCTGGTTAAGATTAATTAATTTTTAGTCGCAGTTTTTAGTCACAGTCACAGTTTGCAGTCCCAGTTTCCGATCTTTGCGGTTAGTTTAGTCGCAGTCGCAGTTTACAGTCCCGGTAAAACTGAGACTGCAAACTGAGACTGTAAAACTGAGACTGTAAACTGAGACTGTAAACTGAGACTGAGACTGAAAACTATTTCACCAGTACACTTTTATACTTCACGATATCTTTTAACACAATCCCGGTACCTCTGACAACGGCTCTCAACGGATCTTCTGCAATATAAACCGGTAATTCGGTCTTCACAGACAACCTTTTGTCAAGCCCGCGCAGCATGGCGCCTCCTCCTGCAAGGTACAATCCCGTATTGTAAATGTCTGCAGCCAGTTCCGGTGGTGTCACCGAAAGCGTTACCATAATAGCATCTTCTATTCGCTGTATCGATTTATCCAGCGCTTTTGCAATTTCCCTAAAGCTCACCCGCACCTCTTTAGGTTTTCCGGTAAGCAAATCCCTTCCTCTCACCGTTATATCTTCAGGCGCGTCTTCAAGGTCTTCTGTTGCGGCACCCACTTCAATTTTTATCCTTTCGGCAGAACCTTCCCCAATGTACAAATTATGATGTGTTCGCATATAATACAAAATATCATTGGTAAAAACATCGCCTGCAATTTTTATCGATTTATCACAAATGATTCCGCCAAGTGCAATCACGGCAATTTCGGTGGTTCCTCCCCCGATATCGACGATGATATTTCCTTTGGGCTGCATCACATCCAGACCAATTCCAATTGCAGCGGCCATAGGCTCGTGAATCAGAAATACCTCTTTACCGTTTACGCGTTCGCAGGATTCTTTTACCGCTCTCATTTCTACCTCGGTAATCCCACTTGGAATACAGACCACCATTCGCAATGCAGGCGTGAAAAAATTTTTCCTGATCTGTGGTATATTTTTGATAAACCAGCTGATCATTTTTTCCGAAGCATCAAAATCTGCAATGACCCCGTCTTTAAGCGGACGGATGGTTTTAATATTCTCGTGTGTCTTACCCTGCATTAAACTGGCCTCCTGGCCTACCGCAATAATCTTTCCGTTTCTAATATCCCTGGCCACAATGGAAGGACTGTCAACTACAATTTTTCCATCGTAAATTATTAAAGTATTCGCTGTTCCCAAATCCATAGCTATTTCCACTATCATAAAATCAAATAAGCCCATAATATAGTTTTGTTTAAGAACGCTGATTGTTATTGTTTTATTCTCTGCAAACCGGAAAATTAGATTACAACTGTAAAATTTAACAACCGGATGCCTCTATTCACCATCAGGCGCCTCATCCGCAAAATTATGGGGCATTTATTATAAGATAATTTTAACACAAACACCTATTAATTATGCAACTATAACGAATCTTTCTATAATAAACCCGAGCGCGGGCTTTGCTAAATTTGTAAAACAACACTTTTAAAAAGCAAATCCAACCGGGGTTTCTTTCGCTAAATGGCATTAAAAGTGTCAATAAGAAAAAAATAAAGTTAATTTAAAAACAGCGTTATGGAAAAGCAAAACAACAACGAATACGGTCAGACAGACCCTGATTTCATCGATCAGAATACGCTGGTGGATGGAAATAACATTCAAAGCGAAGATTACTTTAAAAAACAGTCAAATACAGAGGATTTACCCGAATTTGGAGAGAACGATCCTGATTATATAGACCAGAATACGCTGGTTGATCCTGATAATTATGCCAGGGAAGATGATCCGTATCGCTATCAGGAAGAATTCATCAAAGAGATTGAAAACACTCCTGCTCCTTCTGAAGACAATCAAAACATCACATCAGAAAATAGTCCGGGAGAAGAGCCCATTACCAATGATGATGACGATGTGATTAACAATGAAGACGAAGAGGAAACAAATGAGGATAAAAATTAGCGAAACAGCATATTTTTCAAAAGCAAAAAAGCATACTAAAACAGTATGCTTTTTTTGTGTTTAAAACAGTCAAAACAACCCAACCAATCGCACTATTTTCTGTAATTTGTCTTTTTCTAAAACTCTTAGAAAGTTTAAAATCGTTACATTTACGCGCTGGCCAACCAAATTACGCTGCACAAACAAGCAATTCAGCAGCGTTAAGCCAATTAATTTTAAGCAGTCAAGATGGAAAAACATACTGTATCAGTAGCATCGTTACCCTTAGATGATAATACAATACCGAATAGTCATATCAGAAAAGCAGATTTGTTACCAGATCCCGGATCCCGATTAGATGCTATGGAAATGAAAGAAAAACCTCTCGGAGATTCCAGTATTCCCTTTAGAGATTTGACCAATGCTGCGACTAAGAGAGAAAGTATTGCACGACTGATTGACAAACTGGATGTTGAAACCAATCTTAGATATCAAAAAACAATAGAAGACACGTATTGCAATGTCTACTCTTACGATTATTGTCATTTCTCTAAAGTATACCTGCCAACCGTTTGGTGGACACCCGAATCCCTGGAAAAAGTGTTGCAGGGACAGGAAGTAGAACCTGTTTTTGAGCAAACCGTAGATCGTATTTATTCCAGCGCCATACACGATTGGTTTCTGGAATGGGGAGTCAGTTTTGGCTGGGAAAGAATGCTTTCTGTAGATGAAATCCAAACTAAAGTAAATACCAACGGCGGCATTGGAATAATCTGTGCCAAAAGAAGACAAAGAGGACTCTCCGGACATATTGTTCCTGTTGTTCCCGAAACAGATTTACATAAAGCGTACCGCGAAAATGGCGTAGTGGTGTATCCGCTGCAATCACAGGCAGGAAAGGTGAATTACAATTACTTTGCAGAAGTCAGAAAAGACTGGTGGACAGATGAATTATACTCCTCCTACGTGTTTTATTATCATGAATAAAAATACAATAACCACAATTGTACAAACATTCAAAAATAAATATTGATTATCAACAAGTTAACTACTTGCAAATGCGATAATAAAAAACTACTTTTGCAACCTAGAAAAAACAGGGACAGCAAAAGTGGTGTTTTGACGCTTCTCCAACCTAAATTATTGATTCAAAAGCAATTAACAACAACAGTAAATTTATACTCTTATTATAAATTTTTACTCCGTACTTGATCTTTCAGTCGATAAAAAGTGTAAAATTTCTAAATATAAATTCCTATATTTTTAAAAGTAAACGAAAACTTTTATAATGGAGGCAACAACAGGCTTCATCCGTTACAGGCTTCCTGTCTCTGACCGGAACAAAACGGATTGGTATTCCTGAATAAAAATGACTTTAAAATTACTATAACTTAAAAAAGAAAGAACGTATAAATGAAAGACAATCAGACAAAAAAATATTATTGGGGAATAGGATTGGAAAACGAAACCTACATGCAATTTGAAGAATCCCTAATAGTTTCTGGTGAGTTTATACAAGAAAAAATTGGTTTTGAAAAATACAGTATCGACTACAGAAAATGTTACAAACCGGAAAGCTTAACGCCTATTTTGAAAAAAGCTTTTGTTCTGAACGAAAACTATAAAGTAAGCCGAATGATGAACAGTCATTCGCTGGAAAAACTCGATATCAATTACCAGCATAAAACATTATCGCCCATAAAACCATTAATCGATACCGAAACGGGTGAGGCGATCGCACAACCCACAGAAAATCCTGACTATTTGGGGAAATCGATCATGGAACTTTTCCTTGAAGATCAGCCGTACAACATTCAGAGTATGATTACCCAGAGAAACAAAACAATGGGTTCTGTACATTTTGATGGTGATTCTATTGAATTTGTGACCAAATATTTTGAAAACAGAACAATAGCGGATTCCTGCAAGGAACTAAAAGCAACTAAAAAATTGTTCCTGGATAAAATCAATGAATCGTCTGTGTTAAATGGAAAACTGAATTTTCCGGATTACAACAACGGACTGAATATGTTTATGACCAATCAGGAAAACCTGGTTTTATTCAATAACGGAACGTACCATTTTCATATTACTTTACCTTCGTTAACAGAAGACAGCAGAATTGTCGATTATACGGAATTTGAAAAAACACATGCCAACGCCATCTATTTATTACAATGGTTTGAACCTTTTTTCATAGCCACACTTGGAAGTCCGGACATTATGGGCGTGATCAGTGATAAATACAGTCTGGACAAAAAATTCACCCTGGGTTCTATGCGAAATGCTATGTCCCGTTATATAGGAGTCGGAACCTATAACAAAGCAATGCCAAAAGGTAAAATCCTGACCTATAATGTAGATGATTTTAGAAAATTACTAAAATTCGGAAAAGAAGAAAACATTTGGTGGCGCGATCAGATTGAAGCAGACATGGAATATGAAATGCTTTCGGAAGTGGGACTTGATTTTAATCAGGAAAAAATGTACCAGAGCGGTTTCGAATTCAGAAGTTTTGACGAGTTTCCGGCCGAATACCTAAATGATGTTCTTTTCTCGATTATTCTCATTTGTGAGCATTCCTTAAACCTGCCTGATGTGCAGTGGGCACACGACAGCAAAGCATGGAATAATCTGGTTTTTAAAACCTTAAAAATGGGATATGCCACTGAAATTAATGAAGAGGAAAAGAAAGAAGTGCTGGATTTACTGCAAGTATTAAATCCATCAGAAGCGAATTACCAGACACTAAAAGCAGAGTTTGAAGCGATCACACTCTTAGATGAATTTTTCTTCAGGATTTTAGCTGTTTTACATGATAAATACAAAGACAATAATATTTGCCTGGATGCAATGTACGGACAAAAAACAAGTTCGCCACCAAAATGGGACAACTTCAATAAATACCAGACCGAAAGACATTTGCAGCAAATTGGTTCTTTCTCCGATAATTAAAAATAATAGTACATCTCCATATAAAACGGGACAAAGAAGCTTTTCTTTGTCCCGTTTTGTATTTATTAGATTTAAGATCAAACAGTAATATGGTATAAATTATCAAATGACAAAGTGCCAAATGTTAGCCAATTATCAAATAACAGGATACTATAAATGACGTAATTGTCAGCCTAAGCGAAGTCGAAGGCTTTGCAAAAAAAGGGCTTCGACTCCGCTCAGCCTGACACTGGTTTTAAATTACATTCAACGAGCTAATTACCCAATTATCAAATTATCTAATTTCTAAATTGAAGGCTTTGTTGCAGGAAAAGGGCTTCGACTCCAATCAGCCTGACACTGTTTTTGAATTACACGCAACGAGCTAATTACCCAATTATCAAATTATCAAATTATCAAATTATCTAATTATCTAATTAAGGAATTATTTTATCATTTCTTAACTCAGTAAATAATTCAAAAAACGAATCTTTGGTATTTTTATAAGTTGTAAAACCTAGTTTTCTGCTTCGTGACATGTCTGTCATCACTTCTAAAGGCCTTCCCAAATCAAGATCCGTATGCCAGGCAGAAGCCAATTGGTTCAAATCTCCTTCTATTAATTGGTGTTCTTTTGTGATGTCCTTCCAGATAGCATTCTTTTCGTTTAGCACTCTTTCCAGTGGCTGTATAGTCCCGTTGTATCCTGCAGATTCAATTTGAAACCATTCCGCAATCTTTGGCCACAGCCATTTCCATCTAAAAACATCTCCATTGGTGATGTTAAAGGCTTCATTATGAACTTCTGTATTCGTCGCTGCCCAGATAATCTGATCCGCCAGCACTTTAGCATCCGTCACATCAGAGATACCGTTCCATTGTGCTTCCGAGCCCGGCCAGGTAAACGGCGTTCCTTCGCGTTTGCAAATACTGGCATAAACGGCTAATGTGGTTCCCATATTCATGGCGTTTCCAATGGTTTTGCCAATCAGAGTGTGGGGTCGGTGTATGTTCCAGGTAAAACCATCTCTTGCAGCGGCTTCATATACTTCATCTTCCTGAGCATAATAAAAATTAGGCAGATCCAATCTTGGCTGTTCCTCTCTTAATGGCGTTTGCGGTAAAGTTCCGCTTTTGGCATAAGCATCAAACGGTCCTAGATAATGTTTTAAACCTGTTACTAACGAAACATGTTTTACGGATTTTTTAGGAGACAATACGTTCAGTAAATTTCGAATCATGGCACTATTGACCCTGATATTTTCCTCTTCCGTATCCTTTCGCATCCAGGTGGTGAAAAAAACATGTGTAGGTGCCACATCGCGTAAAGCAGCAGCCAGCGATTCCGTACGAAGCAAATCGGCAGCAATGGGGTGTAAACCTTTACTATCATTTTTCGGATTTCGGGAAAGTCCAAAGACAGTCCATCCCTGTTCCAGCAGTTTTGCGGCAAGATTGCTTCCCGCAATACCGGTTGCTCCTACTACTAAGGCTATATTTTCTGTATTTTCCTGTATGGCTAATTTTTGAGAATTCATAAGTACTTTATTTTTTTTCAAAAGTACTCCCAAAACAGGCTTCGAAAAGATGACCTAAAGCAAGAAATTCGCTTGATCTAAATCAATTATTTCTGACGTGAAATGATATTTTTTTTAAGACGACTCAGCGTTTCAGGCGAAAGTCCAAGATAGGAAGCCCATAAATTTTGAGGTATTCGTTTGATCAGATCAGGATTGTTTTCTAAAATATGCCTGTATTTTTCTTCTGCGGTGTGCGTATGCGAACTTATTAACCTTCTTTCTTTTGTAATCAGGCTATTTTGAAAAAGCAAACGAAAATACCGGTCCATTACAGGAACTTGCAGTGTTAAGTTTTCAAAATCTTCACGGGTAATCAGCAGAACCTCCGAATCCTCCATGGCATCAATACTGTAAAAGGAAATGCCTCCGCTAAAAAAACTGCTCATGTCCGACGTCCACCAGCCTTCCGGCGAAAACTGATTGATATGTTCATTGCCCTTATCATCAACATGATAAGCCTTCAAAAGTCCTTTGGAAACAAAGGTAAGATAATGACAAACATGTCCTTCCACCACTACAAACTGTTTTTTCTTCAGTTTCTTAGGGGTGAAAAAAGTTTGTATTACTTCCTTTTCCGCCTTCGTCAAGCGGACTTTTTCTTCAATATGTCTGAAAATTATATCGTACATTTTGATCTCTTACTTTATGAATTTTGAACGATAACAAATGTATGCTATTTATTTTTTAACTTTCGTGATCCGGAAAACAGACTTATAAAAAACGTGATCCGGAAACCATTTTAAAATTGGCCATGATTCTCCATTTTACGACACTATAAAAAACACGTATTTATACTTTAAACGGAAAGCTGCAAATGGATTAATTTTGGTTCATCCTAAAATTGATCCTAATCTTAAACCTCGCCAACTATGCCCTGGACTATCCTTGAAAAACTCTGGAAACGTACTGTACAACCCATCAGCATTTCGGCTGCAGCGGACACGCAAACCTGGGATGAAGAAATTAAAACCTTATACCAATTGGGTATTAGTATGGAAGATACGCTCCAATTTTTATATTTTGAAAAACCTGATTTTGAAACCTTTAAAACCTGGATTACTGCTAAAAAGAAAAACGAAAACAATCTGTCTGAAGATTCGAAAGATGAAGTGCTCTCTGAACAGGATCTGGAGTTCTGGAATGAAAATGGCTATGTTATTATAAAAAATGCTATTTCAAAAGGGGATTGCGAAGATACCCAGCAGGCGATCTGGGATTTCCTGAAAATGGACCCGGACAAAAAGGAAACCTGGTACAACCGACATGAAAATCAAAAAGGATTAATGCTTAATTTTTCAGACCATGAAACCTTAAACAGAAACCGGTTTTCTGCAAGGATCAAAAAAGCATACGAACAGCTTTATGGTACAACCCAAATCTATAAAACCATTGACAAAGTAAGTTTTAATCCGCCTGAAACGAATGATTTCACTTTTTTAGGAAGTCCGCTGCATTGGGACACGAGTTTAAAACAGCCCATTCCGTTTGGGCTTCAGGGGCTACTTTATCTCACTGATTGCGGCATTGACGATGGCGCTTTTCATTGCGTTCCGGGGTTTCATAACCAAATAAGGGAATGGCTTGAAAGCCTGGCTCCAAATGAAAATCCAAGAGAAAAAGCGATTCAGAACCTTCAGCCAAAACCGATCATTGGGAATGCCGGCGATTTCATTATCTGGAACAATACCTTACCCCATTGTGCTTCTCCGAACAGGGGAAAAAGCCCCAGAATGGTTCAGTATCTTACCTATTTTCCGGAGGGTTATGACACTTCCGGGGAATGGATTTAATTTTTAGGGTATAATCTTAATTTATAAAAAAACATAGTATCAGCTTCTTCTACTAACTATATCTGTTTTGTCAGCTGATAATCTAAGAGGCATCTGCCTATAGTAACACCTGCTAAGTTGTATTTTTTGTTACAATTTAGAACAACATCCTCCATACATCTTAATACAATCTGTGCTACTTTTGCAAATACGATTTTCAACTTCTTAAGAATCAAAGGAAAACCAACCGATAAAACTACCCCTAACTTAGTTCCGGATGAAAAAGATGCAATATGCCATAGTAGATATCGAAACCACGGGCGGTAATGCCAGTGGCAGCCGGATTACGGAAATTGCCATTATTATTCACGACGGTACAACTGTTATTGACCGGTATGAAACACTCGTAAATCCGCAAAAAGACATACCGCTTCCGATTTTTGCCTTAACCGGTATTAACAACGAAATGGTACAGCATGCTCCTATCTTCGATGATATTGCCGAAAAAATACTGGAGCTCCTGACCGATCGCGTCTTCGTGGCTCATAATGTGAACTTCGACTATTCCTTTGTACGCCATGAGATAGAAAAGGCGGGTTTTAAATGGACTGCCAGAAAGCTTTGCACCGTTCGTGCTACCAGAAAGATCAAACCGGGTCTAAGTTCGTATAGCCTGGGTAATCTTTGTAACGCTTTGGAAATTCCCGTCAAAGACAGACACCGCGCCGGTGGAGATGCAGACGCAACAGTAATCTTATTTGAACGGCTATTGGAATGGGATACTGAAGGCGTGATTTCAAAAATGATCAAGAATACGGCGCAGGACCAGCGTTTGCCTCCCAACCTGCCGCCACAGGATTTCGAACAGTTACCGGAAAAACCAGGCGTGTATTACTTCTACAATCAGCTTAAAAAAGTAATTTACGTCGGAAAGGCTATTAACATCAAAAAACGGGTGGCTTCCCATTTTAGTGGTCATAATATCAATCCGCAAAGACAGAACTTCCTGCGGGACATTCACAGTATTTCGTTTGAGGTCTGTGCCACCGAACTGATGGCACTACTTTTAGAATGCACCGAAATCAAAAAGCTCTGGCCGGCCTACAACAGGGCCTTAAAACGTTTTGAAGCAAAATACGGCCTCTATCAATATGAAGCCCGCAATGGCTACCGGTATCTGGCAATAGGAAAAATGGGGAAATTTCAGGACAGTATTGAAGTTTTCAACAGCGAATTTGCTGCCATCAACCTATTACGCTCCCTCTCCGAACAATTCGATATTGACTATCGATTTTGTAAATATTCAAAGCCGGAACTCGGAGAATTTCTACCTCAAAAAGATCTTTCCGATTTACCTGATGCAGCGTCCCACAACTCCAAAATCGAAACCGCCATCGACTTTTTCCGAAACAGCCGATCGACGTTCGCCATTATCGACAAAGGCAGAACTGCTGAGGAACGCAGTTGTATCTGGGTCGAAAAAGGTCATTTCTACGGCATGGGCTACATCACTTCAGATGTCGCCATTACAGAGCCTTCGCAGATAAAAGATTTCGTTACGCCTTACGCCAGCAATCAATACATAATGCAGCTGATTGATACTTATGCGAAGAAATATCCGCGTAAGGTGTTTTTCAATAAAAATGGCTGGGTTGAATAGTTGGGATGAAACACCAATTGGATTAAGTATAAATATGTAAACTTTTTTCAGGACGAGACAGGGGATGAAACACTAATCCATTATCTAATTATAAACACATTTTAACAAATAGAAAATCACAATCAATATGTTAGTAGACATTATGAAATAATTGAATATTTTTATATATTCTAGTTTGCAAAACTTATGCAAAAAAATCATAAATGCTGGAATTAAGAAAACACAATAATAATAAATACAATCATTAAACAATCCGTTTTCTCTAAACCATACTGGACTTTTGAACCTCATATAAGTTCTTGTTGAGAGAACTAAAAAAAGACTGATAATCATAATTAAATATGATTTTTTATTTTTACCAAATACCATCTTCTAAAATTTTACCTGTGTAATTATCAAATATTTTATAGAAATTAATCTGCTCCCTGAATTCTTCATAAACGCTGCTCAAATATCTCTGACTTTGTGCAATTTAAAAACAAAAGCGCCATAAAATATCAGACTTTCATCCAAATATAAATTAAAAACAGATTGCAATTTCCATGGCTTCAATAATATTGTACAAGAAATTGTTTTAAGACTAATTCTAAAAAAATAAGGAGACTTTTAACAGGTTTACAATTTATAAGAATAAAAAATTGCGCAAAGTCAGAGACATTTGCGCAGCTTTTCATAAGGAACACTTCGGAGAGCGGGGGAAATGGTGGTAAAGGATATGAACTAACAGACAAACAATTAAAGTTAAAATTATCAACATCAGGTGAAATAATTCGTACACATCTAAAAGATTATTTACAGAAACAATTGAAAGACCTAAAATTGACAAAAATGAACTTTTCAAATTTAGAAAAACATATTTCTTTCCTCGCTGCAAAAGATGAAAATGAAAGAAATAGAGAAAAACTAAATGCAAATTTAATAGACGTAATTTGTGAAGTCTGTAATAATTATGTTTTAAATGAGGTGGAAATAAAGACAATATTCACGTATATTATGACTGTTATTGGTAAATTTACAGTAAATTACGTAACACGAAACGTTGAGAATAAAAGTAAAGAAGAAAATAGTATAGGTAATGAATTTAATTTACAAAGATGGCTTAAATTCAGTGATGAATTCATAACCGAACATGAATTGACTGATTTTAGAGGAAATAGACTATAAATAAAAATACGCTAACACAGCTCCCTGCTCCCCGAAGTTTTCATTGACCCTCCGCAAATGTCTCTGAATTTGCGTCATTTATGAATGTACAATTTAAAACAAAAGCGCCATAAAGTATCCGACTTTCATCCAAATATAGATTAAAAACAGATTGCAATTTCCATAGCTTAATTAATATTTTACAAGACATTGTTTTAAGACTGATTATAAAAAAGTCAGGAGACTTTTAACAGGTTTACAATTTATAAGAATAAAAAATTGCGCAAAGTCAGAGACATTTGCGCAGCTTTTCATAAGGAACACTTCGG
>NZ_WKKE01000031.1 GCF_009674775.1 Flavobacterium sp. LC2016-23
AGTACAATATCTCTCCGAGAGACTTCATTAATTGTTTTTCATTCTGAATACAAATATAATATTTTTCTTATAAAAAATTACAGTTTAAAAAAATAACCACAAAGCACGCAAGGAAAAAAGCGCAAGGCTCGCAAAGCTAGAATTAAACTTTGCGAACCTTGCGAAAACCCTTGCGCCCCTTGCGGTTAAAAACAAAAATCCCAAACTCCTGATTTGGAATTTGGGATTTATAAAATTGTTATTTTAAAACTTTAGTCCAGAATAAAACTAACCGTAACATTTGCTAAAATCTCGATTTCGCCAATTGCCAAAGTTTCGTTTGCCGCTCCGGCTGTATCTGCAGATTCTTTCATTCTCATGGCCGCATACATTGGCTGTGGGTGGTATACCTGAGAATTATCAGAAATCGTATAAGCTTTACCTACTTTTTGTCCTAAAACAGAAACATAGTCTTCTGCTTTTGCTTTTGCATCTTTAATGGCCAATTTTCTGGCTTCTGACTGGTATTGTGCTAATTTAGAGGATTCAAAAGAAACGTTGTCTAAACGGTTAATTCCCTGTTGAACCAAACCTTCCATTAACTCATCGTATTTCGCTAAATCTTTCAATACAATTTCTACCGTTTGAGCAGCATTGTAAGTTGTTTTCTTTTTCTCGTAATCGTATATCGGATTCAGAGCTACTTGTTTTGTTTTGAAATCTGCTGTTGGAATATTCATTTTTTTGATGAATTTCAAAACGGCATCCATTTTTTCGTCATTTTGCTTTTTGACGTCTTTAGCATTATTCCCTTTTGTTTCAACCGTAGCTGAAATACAAACCTGATCAGGTGCTATTTTTACTTTACCTTCTCCATTAACATTGATTTGAGGGATTTGTTTGATTTCCTGGCCGTAAGACATAGTCATAAACATGATTGTTAAAAATAATACTAGTTTTTTCATTTTTGTTATATTTAAATTGTTTGATAGTTGCATTTCAAAAGTTGTGCCAGCATTACAATTTGCCCAATTTCGCCATCCCGAAAAGTATCAAAATCGGAATTGCCAGCAGAATTACCATTAAGGTATGATCGGCAAATAACGAAGGTACTTTTATCAGCGTAATCAGATAACCGCCTACAGCCCCGCCAAAATGCGCTGTGTGACCGATATTATCATTTTTGGCTTTCATTCCGTAAATCGAATACAATAAATATAAAATTCCGAAAAGATAGGCCGGTATTGGAATTACAAAAAAGATACCCAGCATCATATCCGGCTGCAATAATATGGCAGAGTACAAAACACCGGTTACGGCTCCGGAAGCACCAACGGCCCTGTAGCTGTAATCATTTTTATGAAACAGCATAGTAAGTAAACTTCCAAAAATCAAACTTCCAAAATAAACCAGAACAAAAGAAAAATCTCCCAGCCAGCTTAAAACCACGGGAGCAAAAAACCAAAGTGTCAGCATATTAAAAATCAAATGCATCATATCTGCATGTAAAAAACCTGATGATAACATTCTGATCTGCTCGCCGGAACGAATACTTCCGACATGAAATTCGTATTTTCTAAAAAAGGCAATATCATTAAAACCTTTGTAACTTATAAGTGCATTGGCCACTATTATCCCAATCAAAATGGTATTCATAAAAAATATTTAATGTGAATTGTAAAGATACTCATTCTCCCAGATAAGTCAGTAACAAACCAAAATATCGGTCGTTATTCATTTTTACTTTATATTTGTAAAAAAAATTTACATGCAATTTCTCGTTTATATTTTGGCCTACCCTATTCTCTGGCTTATCTCTATACTTCCTTTTCGAATATTTTATTGGTTCTCTGATTTTGTATTTTTTCTGGTGTACTATGTTTTAGGATACCGCAGAAAAGTGGTGCGTGAAAATCTGGCTTTGGCTTTGCCACATTTAAATTTAGCTGAACGAAAAGTGATCGAAAAGAAATTTTATCAGCACATGTGTGATATGTTCCTGGAAACAATCAAAACGATGGGTATTTCACCGGAAGAAATGGATAAAAGGTTTCAAATTACCAATCTTGATCTTGTAAAGGACTATGCGAAAAAAGGGAAGAGCGTTATTCTGGTAGCTTCACATTATGCCAGTTATGAATGGCTTTTAACGATGAACACCAAAATCGATTTTAAAGGAATAGCCGTTTATAAAACACTGGCAAATCCTTATTTTGACAGATTGGTTCGAAGAATTCGTTCCCGATATGATACCGAATTAATTGAAACCAGAAAGGCAATTCCATTAATGGCTCAAAATCAACGGGCAGGGATTTTAAGCATGTACGGGTTAGCTAGTGATCAATCTCCAAAACTGGACAGGATTTTTCATTCGATGAAATTTATGGGTGTTGAAGTTCCGGTACACACCGGTGCTGAAATGCTGGCCAAAAAATATGATTTAAGTGTCATAATGGTAAAGGTAAAAAAAATAGCGAGAGGTTATTATCAAGCTACATTTCTCCCTATTGCAGAAAATCCAAACGATTATCCCAATTTTGATATTACCGAGAAATATTTAAGAGAGGTAGAAAAACAAATTCTTGAAGCTCCGGAATATTATTTGTGGACACACAAGCGATGGAAACACAGAGTGGAATAATTCTGTTAAGAAATAAAAAGATCCAAAAAGCGATAATTGCTTTTTGGATCTTTTCGTTTTAAGGCCTTTCAGAACCCATAAAAAAGATTTGATGGGTTTTTGTACTGTTTTTTTTGATAAGATATTAATGACAATTTCAACAAACAATAATATATTTGATGTCGATAAAAATTTTCCCAAATCTAATTATCTACCTATGACAAAAAACCTATCTTTTACAGCATTGCTGTTCTGTTTTTCAATGGCCCTATTGGCCCAAAGTCCGAAACGCGGCATTGCTTACGGTTACCATTCCCAGGAAGATTTACTGGCACTGAAACCGGGTGTTTCCTGGTGGTACAACTGGAGCCCCTCGCCAGACCAGGCTATTGAACCTAATTACCAATCCATTGGCGTTGAATTTGTACCCATGGCCTGGGGCAAAATCTCCGATGCCGACGTACAAAGCTTCATTGCCAAAATAAAACCCGGCGCTAAATATTTATTAGCATTCAATGAGCCGAATTTTAATGATGGTGCAAGACTAACGCCTCAGGAAGCCGTAAATGCATGGGCCAATATCGAAAAAATTGCAGCCGCAAAAAATCTAGAAATCGTAAGCGCGGCACCAGCGTTTAACGGCTCGAATAATTATGGCGGATATACCAGTCCAATCGCATGGCATGATCAGTTTTTTCTTTTATGTCCTGATTGCAAAGTCGATTATATTGCTTTTCATACGTATGATGCCACAGCAGGATCTGTTATTGGCGTTACGGGACTTCTGAAAAAATATAATCGCCCGGTTTGGGTCACTGAATTCGCAAACAGGGTCATTCAGACAGCCGCAGAGAAAACGGCTTTCATGAAAGAAATTGTAACCAGTTTTGAAAATGATCCGGATATTTACCGCTATTCCTGGTTTTCGGGCCGTGTTGATCCTAAATGGCTGGATATGGCTGAAGGGCCTTTATTGGCTCCACAAAGTGGTGTTTTAAGACCTATTGGAACGGAATACGTCAATGCGACTTATACGTCTAAAAAAATGACTGTTCCGGGCGGAATCACGGCCAACAAACATTATCGCAGAAAAGGCACCACTTTATCAAACACAACAGATTCCGGGACAGGTCAAAATGTTAGTTCGGTCAGCAACGGAGACTGGAATGAATTTATGCTGAGTGTTGCTGATGCCGGGACTTATAATTTTACTTTTAGAGTTGCATCCGCTACAATTCCCGGAAAATTTGACATTTTGGTCAACAATACGGTTGTTAAAACAGACGAAACCTTTCCGGCAACCGGAGGTATGCAGACGTATGCCAACAAAATTGTAAACGGAATTGCATTACCAAAGGGAGAAGTTTACCTTAAAATCAAGTTCAAATCAAATGATATGAATTTTAATTTTATTGATGTTGCAACGGCGAACCTCGGCGTCAATGATCCTGCGATTGAAAAAGATTCTTTTACGGTTTATCCTAATCCGGTTAAAGAGCAGTCTACACTTCACATTAAATCGGAAACCACTGAACCGTTACATTTGAAAATTATCGATATAAAAGGAAGTATCTGTTATTCTTCAGACAACTATTTTACCAATGAAGATATTAAAATTGGAGACAAACTCCAGAGCGGGGTTTATATCGTAACCGCAACTTATGGCACAGTCAAAAAATCATTAAAAATTATCAAAAAATAAATTTTGGTTTTAGAATAAAAAAACACCTCTTTCGTCGATTTGAAAGAGGTGTTTTTTATTTTATGAAAAACAGCAGAAAATCAGATTCCGGCAATCGCTTTGATTTCATCAATAATACGAAGTGCCAGAACATCTGCTTTTTCCTGAGAAGGCGCTTCTGTATAAATTCTGATGATTGGTTCTGTGTTTGATTTTCTTAAATGAACCCATTCTGTAGCAAAATCAATTTTCACACCATCAATTGTCGTGATATCTTCGTTTTTATATTTTTCTGTCATGGCAACCAAAATAGCATCCACATCAATTTGTGGTGTCAGTTCAATTTTATTTTTGCTCATGTAATATTCCGGATACGAAGCACGCAATGCTGAAACTGACATTTTTTTATTGGCCAGATGCGTTAAAAACAACGCTACTCCAACCAAACTATCACGCCCGTAATGTGATTCCGGGTAGATAATTCCGCCGTTACCTTCACCACCGATAATGGCATTATTTTTTTTCATCAGTTCCACTACATTCACCTCACCTACGGCACTGGCTTCATAGCTGCCTTTGTGGCCAACCGTAACATCACGCAAAGCACGTGAAGAAGACATATTAGAAACGGTATTTCCAGGTGTTTTACTCAGTACATAATCGGCACAAGCTACCAAAGTATATTCTTCGCCAAACATCTCCCCGTCTTCGCTGATAAAAGCCAGACGATCAACATCCGGATCTACTACTACTCCAAGATGTGCTTTTTCTTTTACTACCAATTCAGAAATATCTGTCAGGTGCTCTTTTAAAGGTTCCGGATTATGAGGAAAATGTCCGTTTGGTTCGCAGTACAATTTTACTACTTCAACGCCCATTAACTCCAATAACCTCGGAATGATAATTCCTCCTGATGAATTTACTCCATCCACAACAACTTTGAATTTCGCTGCTTTTACAGCTTCAACATCTACTAAAGCCAAGTTTAAAACTTCGTCGATATGGATATCCATATACGCATCGTTTATCGTGATTTCTCCCAAGTTGTCTACATCTGAAAAGTCGAAAGCTTCGGCTTCTGCAATTTCAAGAATTTTAGCCCCTTCTGCCCCGCTTAGGAATTCGCCTTTTTCATTTAGCAATTTCAGGGCATTCCATTGTTTTGGATTGTGAGAAGCCGTCAGTATAATTCCGCCATCTGCTTTTTCCAATGGCACTGCAATTTCTACGGTTGGCGTAGTGGAAAGCCCAAGATCAATTACATTAATTCCTAAACCAATTAAAGTATTTACCACAAGGTTATGAATCATCGGGCCTGAAATTCGGGCATCGCGACCAATTACAACCGTTAATTTTTCTTTAGAAGTATTATTTTTAAGGAAAGTTCCGTAAGCCGATGCAAATTTTACGGCATCAACAGGAGTCAGGTTATCTCCTACTTTTCCACCAATAGTTCCACGTATACCTGAGATAGATTTTATTAAAGTCATTTTTTTGAGTTATAGTTACCAATTACAAATATAGAAAAGTTAGTAAGGTTCTTAGTGGCTAAGGGGCTAAGATTTTCTGAAAAAGTTGCTGAGGAGCTAAGTTACTTGGGTGCTGAGATTTTAATGGAGCAGTGAATCATTCTTTAAACGATATAAAAAAGTTTTCATACATTTACTAAAATAAACTTAGCATCTTACCACCTAAGAGCCTTAGTACCTAAGAAACTTAGCACCTCAAAAAATGAATTTTCTAGCACACATTTATTTGTCAGGAGACAATGATCTGATCAAAATTGGCAATTTTATGGCCGATGGAATCCGCGGAAAACAATTTGAACATTTTCCGAAGGATGTCCAAAAAGGAATCATTCTGCACCGTTCTATAGATACTTACACCGATTCGCATGATATTTTCAGACAAAGTACCAAGCGGTTACATGAAAAATACCACCATTATTCCGGAGTGATTGTAGACATTGTTTACGATCATTTTTTAGCTAAAAACTGGACTAAATATTCTGACGAAAAACTGGAAACTTTTATTAACCGGTTTTATAGATCTCTACATGAAAATTACGATATCCTGACGGAAAAAACACAGAACCTGATGCCATATATGATTGAGCGAAACTGGCTTTTGAGCTATCAGACCGTTGAAGGGATTCATCAGATCTTAACCCAAATGGACCGAAGATCCAAAAACGAATCCAAAATGCAGTTTGCCAGTACCGAATTAAAAGAATTTTACACCGAATTCGAACAGGAATTCACGCTCTTTTTTGAAGATATAAAAGAGCATGCAAAACAAAAATTACTCTTACTATGAGAAAAATAACGCTTTTATTTACCTTCATTTACATTAGTTGCACAGCGCAGCAAACTCCGGCAGTACCAACAGGATTAGTAGTTACAAAAGCTATGGTCGTTTCCGCCCGCGAAGAAGCCTCAAAAATAGGGGTTGAAATCATGAAAAAAGGCGGTAACGCTTACGATGCGATGGTGGGTACAGAACTGGCCCTGGCAGTGGCTTTTCCGTTTGCCGGAAACATTGGCGGCGGCGGATTTATGGTGTACCGAAAAGCAAATGGCGAAGTAGGATCTTTAGATTATCGTGAAAAAGCCCCGTTGGCCGCGACCAAAGACATGTTTTTAGATAAAGACGGAAATGTTATTAAAGGAAAAAGTACCGAAACAGCTTTAGCAATTGGAGTTCCGGGCACTATTGCCGGTGTTTTTGCCGTTCATAAAAAACTGGGCTCTTTGCCTATGTCCGAGATTTTAAAACCGGTAATTGCATTAGCAAAAAGAGGCGTAATTGTAACCAGAAAACAGGAAAAAAGCCTGAAAGATTATCGTGAAAGTATTATTAGAATAAATGGAGAAAAAACTCTTTTGGCTGCTGACTTTAAAGAAAACGATACCATTAAATATACTGCCTTAGCTGAAACTTTAAAGAGAATTCAGAAAAACGGCAGAAATGAATTCTACAAAGGAAAAACAGCCAAAATCCTGGTCGATTATCTTAAGAAAAAAGGAGGCATTATCACACTTGAAGATTTAGCGAAATATGAAGCCAAATGGCGAACACCACTTCAGTTTACCTACAAAGATTTAAAATTAACCTCCATGTCTCCTCCAAGCAGTGGCGGAATCTGTCTGGCACAAATTTTAAAAATGGTTGAACCGTACGACTTATCTAAATTAGGACACAACACCCCCGAATCCATTCAGATCATTGTTGAAGCCGAAAGACGTGCTTACGCAGACAGAAGTCAATATTTAGGCGATCCTGATTTTGTAAAAATTCCGATCAAAGCTTTACTGGCTGATTCGTACTTAAAAGACAGAATGGCTACTTTTAATCCCGAAAAGGCGAGCTTATCCTCAGAAATAAAAGAAGGAAAAGTGACGTATAATGAAAGTACGGAAACTACCCATTATTCTATCGTGGATCAGTTTGGGAATGCTGTTGCGGCAACGACAACCCTAAATGACGGGTATGGATCTAAATATTATTGTGACGAATTAGGTTTCTTTTTCAATAACGAAATGGACGATTTTAGTGCCAAGCCCGGATCTCCGAATATGTTTGGTTTAGTAGGAAATGAGGCCAATAGTATTGCACCTCAAAAACGTATGTTAAGTTCGATGACGCCAACCATTGTAGAAAAAAACGGCAAGCTGTTTATGGTAGTCGGCACTCCTGGTGGTTCAACTATTATTACTTCTGTATTACAAACTATTCTAAATGTTTACGAATACAATTTAAGCATGCAGGAAGCAGTAAATGCCCCACGCTTTCATCATCAGTGGCTGCCTGACCTTATTAATTTTGAGCAGGACACTTTTGATCCTGCAACTATCGAAAAACTAAAATCAAAAAACTATCTGATTAATGAAAAACCAAGTCCGATTATTGGTAAAGTGGATGCCATTTTGGTTCTTCCCAATAAAAATCTGGAAGGCGGCGCAGACTTCCGCGGTGATGATAAAGCAGTAGGCTTTTAATTTAGTTCCGTTTTTTTACTAGTTTTTTAAAGATTATAATTTAAATTTGTAGTATCCGTAATTTTTAAAACAGAATGCTAAAAAAATATTTCAGAAGACTCGAAAGCATTATTGCTTTGGCGCAATCCTTAATGACCCCAAAGCAATTTATTTTTTTATCAAGTGTTTTAATCGGCATTTCGTGTTCGCTTGCCGTTATTATTCTAAAGACTTTTGCACATAGCGTTTTTTCATTTGCCACTTATATCAATGGAATTTTAAAATTAAGTTTCATCAACAGTTTACTTCCTATTATTGGTATTTTACTTACTGTTTTGGTGGTAAAAAAAGTGCTTAGCGGAACCATTCAGAAAGGAACTTCCCAAATACTATATGCGGTTGCCAAAAAAGCAAGTATCATTCCTAAGAAACAGATGTACGCACAAATTGTGACCAGCTCGTTAACCGTTGGTCTGGGCGGTTCTGCCGGTTTAGAAAGTCCGATTGTAATTACAGGAGCTGCATTTGGTTCTAATTTTGCCCAGAATTATAAATTACCTTACAAAGACAGAACCTTACTGATTGGCTGTGGTGTCGCTGCCGGAATTTCTGCGGCATTTAATGCACCCATCGCCGGTGTTCTTTTTGCGATTGAAGTTTTACTGGTTGATGTGAGTATTTCAGCTTTCACCCCCATTATGATTTCCGCCGCAACTGGTGCTATTGTATCTGCCATTTTATTAGATGAAAGCATCTTATTGTCTTTCAGACAGCAACAGACTTTCAATTATCATAATACTCCGTTTTATGTAATTTTAGGCGTACTAACCGGACTTGTAGCGATTTATTATTCCAGAAATTTCCAGAAAGTCGAACATTATTTTTCCAAACTTGAAATGGGACCTTATAAAAAAGCGTTGATAGGATCTTCTATACTCGCTATTTTGATTTTTATCTTCCCTACTCTTTTTGGGGAAGGTTACGAAAGTATCAAAACCTTATCGGAGAATGATCCCGGAAAATTATTGGACAATACTTTATTTAGTGATTACCGAAACAATAATTGGGTTTTACTGGTTTTTGTCGGATGTACCTTAATGATAAAAGTACTGGCTACAGGTTTGACTATAGGAAGCGGCGGAAACGGAGGAAATTTTGCTCCTGCCTTGTTTATTGGTTCTTATTTGGGTTATTTTTTCTCCAAATTGATTAATATGACAGGCCTCACCAATCTGCCTGTCAGCAATTTCACAATGGTTGGAATGGCCGGAATTCTTAGTGGTTTGTTTCATGCACCGTTAACAGCCATCTTCCTGATCGCAGAAATAACAGGAGGTTACGGCTTAATGATTCCGCTGATGATTATATCGTCTATAAGTTTTGCTATTTCTAAAAAATTCGAAAAACATTCCCTTGATGTAAAAGGACTGGCTAAGAAAGGGCATGCCTTTACGAGTAATAAAGATTCCAATATTCTTTCGACTCTGGACATTGACTCCATTATCCAGACAGACTATCTAACCGTTCATCCTGATGAAAATTTAAGCAAACTGGTTGATCTTATCTCCCACTCCAATCAGGTCGTTTTTGCAGTTGTTAATAACGACAGGGACCTGGTTGGCGTAGTGCATTTTAATGACATCCGTGAAATTATTTTCAATTCATATCGTGTGAAATACACTGTGATCAAGGACGTCATGAAAACTCCGCCTGCTACCATTTCTTCCTACGACAGCATGGAAATTGTGATGAGTAAATTCGAAAATACAAAAACTGCATTCATTCCCGTCTTACGAAATGAAAAATACTACGGCTTCATTTCCAAATCGATAGCACTCGAAGCCTACAGAACCAAATTGCGATCCATGACCATTGAATAAGCTTAGTATCGGATAGGCTAAAATTTGGATTATCCGATATTAAGAAGTACTTTTGTAGGATTATGTGGAATATAGACCTAACATACAGAGAAGAATTTCAATCAACTTTTGAACGATTGTACCAAAAAAGGCATGATTTGCAAACCAGCAGACCATTGCCCAATATCGCTTTGCATAAAATCCGTGAAAGCCTTTCGCTAGAATGGACCTACAATTCGAATAGTATCGAGGGAAACACCATGAGCCTGCGTGAAACACAAATGGTAATTCAGGAAGGCATCACCATAAAAGGAAAATCATTGCGGGAACATTTTGAAACCCATAATCACGATAAGGCTATTGATTATTTGTATACCATTGTCAATGACGATTACAAACTCAGAAGTATAGATATACTTTCCATTCATGGTTTAGTATTGCGCTCTATCGAAGATGATTTTGCAGGGCGTTTACGAAATGGCGGTGTTCGTATTTCGGGAGCCAATTTTATGCCTCCAAATGCGAATAAAGTTTCAGACTATCTTGACGAATTAATAGATTTTATAAATACAAATCCATTGGGGCTTAATGATATCGAACTGGCTACCATTTATCATCACAAACTAGTCTGGATACATCCTTTTTTTGATGGAAATGGCCGTACGGTGCGTTTAAGCATGAATTTATTATTGATGCGCTGTGGGTTTCCGCCTGCCATTATTCTTAAAAATGACAGAAAAAAGTATTATGAAGCACTTAACCAGGCTAATAACGGTAATTATCAGAAATTAATCCTTTTGATGTGCCAGGCCTTAGAGCGTACACTTAATATTTACCTCAATGCGATGCCGGATAGTGATACCAACTTTCAGAAAATAGCTGATATTGTCAGTGAGCCGCAAGCTCATTATGGTCAGGAGTATATTAGTTTACTCGCCCGAACAGGAAAAATAGACGCTTACAAAGAAGGCAGAAACTGGTATACGACCAAAGAAGCCATCGAAGAATATATGCTTACCCGAAAAAGAAAACGCTAGCTCAGGTTAGCGTTTTTTGTTACTAATTGTAACATAAAGTTTTGTACTCTAGTACTAAAAGAACAAATCAAAGTGGTAACTTTGCGTTTTGCTCAAAATTATGTTAGAAAAAGACAATACTATTGAAGTTCTTGGTGCAAGAGTTCATAATCTAAAAAATATAGACATTTCTATTCCGCGTGAAAAACTGGTGGTCATTACCGGTTTATCGGGTTCGGGAAAATCCTCATTGGCATTTGACACCATTTACGCTGAAGGGCAGCGTCGTTACGTAGAAACCTTTTCAGCTTATGCCAGACAGTTTCTTGGTGGCTTAGAACGTCCTGATGTTGACAAAATCGACGGACTTTCTCCCGTAATTGCAATCGAACAAAAAACAACCAGTAAAAGCCCGCGTTCAACCGTTGGTACTATTACTGAAATATACGATTTCCTGCGACTTTTATATGCCCGTGGTGCCGATGCTTTCAGTTACAATACCGGTGAGAAAATGGTTTCGTATTCTGACGACCAGATTAAAGATTTGATTATCCAGGATTTTAACGGGAAGCGAATTAATATTCTTGCTCCGGTGATTAAAGCCAGAAAAGGGCATTATGCCGAATTATTCCAGCAAATTACCAAACAGGGATTTTTAAAAGTCCGTGTAAATGGCGAAGTACAGGATTTGGTTTCAGGAATGAAATTAGACCGTTATAAAACCCATGACATCGAAATTGTAGTCGACCGAATGCTCATCGAAGATACTCCGGACAATCAAAAAAGATTGGCTGAAAGTATCAATACCGCTATGCATCATGGTGAAGATGTATTAATGATTTTAGATCAGGATTCCAATGAAGTACGTTATTTCAGTAGAAATTTAATGTGCCCTTCAACAGGAATTTCATATCAGAACCCGGAACCGAATTTATTTTCGTTCAACTCTCCAAAAGGAGCTTGTCCGCATTGTAATGGATTGGGAACAGTTCATGAAATCAATGTCAAAAAGATTATTCCAAATCCTAAATTATCCATTAAAAGTGGTGGTTTTGCTCCGCTTGGAGAATATAAATCATCCTGGATTTTCAAGCAATTAGAGGTTATTGGAGAGAAATTCGGTTTCAAAATAACAGATGCTATCGAGAAGATTCCGGAAGAAGCCATGCAAATGATTCTTCATGGCGGAAAAGATAAATTTACAATCAATTCAAAGGACTTGGGTGTTACGCGCGATTATAAAATTGATTTTGAAGGGATTTCGAATTTCATTAAAAACCAATACGACGAAAGCGCTTCGACCACCATAAAACGCTGGGCAAAAGATTTCATGGACGAAGTAAACTGTCCGGTTTGTGAAGGCTCGCGTCTGAAAAAAGAAGCTCAGTTTTTCAGAGTTAACGGAAAAAACATCACCGAATTGTGTGATATGGATATTTCTGATTTAACTTCCTGGTTTCAGGATTTAAATAATCATTTATCAGATAAACAGCTTCTGATTGCTTCTGAAGTGGTGAAGGAAATCAAAGATCGCCTGAACTTCCTGATGAATGTTGGTCTAAATTATCTGGCGTTGAGCCGAAGTTCAAAATCGCTTTCGGGCGGTGAAGCACAGCGAATTCGCCTGGCCACGCAAATTGGCTCGCAATTGGTTGGTGTTTTATATATCCTCGATGAACCGAGTATTGGTTTACACCAGAGAGACAACGAAAAACTGATTCATTCGTTAGAGCAATTGCGTGATATCGGCAACTCGGTTATTGTAGTCGAGCACGACAAAGACATGATCGAACGTGCGGATTATGTCATTGATATTGGACCAAAAGCCGGTAAATATGGGGGAGAAATCATCAGTATCGGAACACCTGCAGAAACTTTAAAATCGAATACCATTACCGCTCAATATCTGAATGGTAAAATGAAACTGGAGATTCCAAAAGAACGTCGTAAAGGAAATGGTAAATTTCTAAAACTAACCGGAGCAACGGGAAACAACCTTAAAAATGTTTCTATCGAATTGCCTCTAGGCCAATTAATATGCGTTACGGGAGTTTCGGGAAGCGGTAAATCGACTTTGATCAACGAAACCCTCTACCCTATTCTGAACGCTTATTATTTTAACGGTGTCAAAAAACCACAACCTTATAAAAAAATAGAAGGATTAGAACATATTGACAAGGTAATTGATATTGACCAAAGTCCGATTGGAAGAACACCACGTTCAAATCCGGCGACTTATACCGAAGTTTTTACCGAAATCAGAAATTTGTTTACGATGACTTCCGAAAGTATGATTCGCGGTTACAAAGCCGGGCGTTTTAGCTTTAATGTGAAAGGCGGACGCTGCGAAACCTGTGAAGGTTCGGGGGTCAGAACGATCGAAATGAACTTTTTACCAGATGTTTACGTGGAATGTGAAACGTGTCAGGGAAAACGTTTCAACAGGGAAACTTTAGAAATCCGTTACAAAGGAAAATCTATTTCGGATGTATTGAATATGACGGTGGATGAAGCGGTTCCGTTTTTTGAGAACATTCCAAAAATCTACCGAAAAGTAAAAACGATTCAGGACGTTGGTTTAGGCTATATTACGCTTGGCCAGCAAAGCACAACGCTTTCGGGTGGTGAAGCGCAGCGTATCAAACTGGCAGGAGAATTGTCTAAAAAAGATACCGGAAATACGTTTTATATTCTGGATGAACCTACTACCGGTTTGCATTTTGAAGACATTCGGGTTCTGATGGATGTGATCAATAAACTGGTGGATAAAGGAAACACCATTCTGGTGATCGAACATAATATGGATGTCATTAAACTTGCCGACTACATTATTGATATTGGCCCTGAAGGTGGAAAAGGCGGCGGACAATTAATTGCCAAAGGAACTCCTGAAGAAGTGGCAAAAAATAAAAAAAGTTATACAGCTAAGTTTTTGAAAAAAGAGTTGGAATAAAGAGATATTATTAAAATCTAAATTTTTACTGAGATAAATATCCATGATAAACTAAATCATTTTTATCATGAATATTTATCTTATGCCCTTCCTTTATTAAAAATATTTTGTTTGCAATTTGCATAGCATCTTCATAATAATGATCCGTCAAAATTATTCCTTTCGTTTCTTTTATATTATTTAAAAAATCTTTAATTATTTCAACAAATAAAGGTTCAACCATAGAAAACGGCTCATCTAATAATAAAAAATTATGATTTAAATTACCTAGTAAAATAATTTCCAAATACCTTCTTTCTCCAAGAGATAATTCCCAAATTTTACGATTTTGTATATTATTAATTCGCGGAGCATAAAATATTTTATCTTGTTTATCTTCATCATTAAAATACATGAAAATTATTTCTGAGACTTTTAATCTTTTAGGTAAGAAATTTTTTTGTGGTAAATAACCAATTCTATTATCCAAAATGACGTTACTCTCTTTTATGAACTCCTCATTGATTCTAATCTCTATGTTATCCGATTTTAAAGTTCCATAAATAAGTTTTAAAAGAGTCGATTTACCACTACCATTTCGTCCAAAAATTGCATTTATTTCACCTGTGTAAAATTGAAATGACAAATTTTTAAAAATTTGTTTTTCCTTAAAAGATTTATTTACATTTTTAATTTCTAAAACATTCATTTTATTAGCTGATAAGTTAGAGAGACAATAATCGAAATAAAAACATTCAAAAACAGAACAATAAAATTTAATCTCTTTTTAGTAAATCCTTTATTATGATAAAAATAATATTCATTACCATAAAAATACTGAAAACTTAAAATACCCAAAATCGTTCCAATGCTGGCAAAAATAATTGGTACGAAATAAAAATTAAAAAATAATAGGCTTAGTAGAAAAGAATAGATAAGGTTAAAAAAATTAACATCATAATAGTACTTAAATATCATTTTTACCATCTATTTTAAACGATTAAAAATATATAATTGGCTTTGAGAGTTTTTATTTAAAGAAAAAGCCGTGGGCTGTTCTTCAAATTCACCATGAAAAAATTCTATTTTTATTTTATCCGAGTTAATAAAATGTAACAATCCTAGTATTTTAGCTTCAATCCCATTCTTCTCAACCTTCATATTTATCCAGACTGGTTCTTTTGTAAAATCTGTAATAAATAAAAACGGAGGGGACTGCTTTTCGCCTTGAAATAATATAGCTATATTATCATTTTTGAATTCTATATAATTTATATTTGAGAAATCTTCATTGTTTACCCATTTTCCTATAAGTCTGCTGTCTTGTGAAAAAACATTATAATTACATAAAGTAATTAAAAGCAGTAAAAAAAATATTTCTTTTATTTCAATTTTCATATCTAGAGTTTTTATTAACAAAAAACAGCTATAATGAATTATAGCTGCTTAAATAATTCTTTTTACATAAATTAGATCGGTTGGCAATGCATATTAAATAACCAGCATACAAACCCGGCAAAATCACTTTTTTCTCTATAACACTTTTCACTAAATTTTAAATCTACATTCTCAATTTTATCAGAATATTTTAATCTGATTATCTCAGTATTTTTATTTTCTTTTAAAGTTAGAATTCGAATATGATTTTTTTTAATATTTCCCATAGAAACAGTTACAAATAACATCATAACAACAGTTGAATAAATCATTTTTTTCATTTTTAAAATTGTTTAAATTAATAATTTAAAATATTATACAAATTCCCGCGAAAAATTTTGTAAGACAAATTTCACTTTTTAAATTCTAATTAAAAATGTGAACATACAAAATAATATGTGAATCAAAGCATAAAACATAAATATAATCCTACTTTTTTATTAATTTTGTTAAATTAAAAATTTTAGGATAAATGATAAAAAATAGATTAAAAGCCGAAAGAAAGGAGAAAAAATTATCTCAGGAACAGATTGCAGAACTACTATTTATGGATCAATCCCAATACAATAGAAGAGAAAAAGGTCTTATAAAAATTTCAACAGAAGAATGGAAAAAAATGGCCAAAATATTAAATGTTAAAGTTGAGGATATTTTTGAAAGCGATGATACTTTATTTAGTATCAACACTAATGACAAAGAAAAAGGTAAATCTAAAAATGGTATAAAAATCAAGATTATAATACCACCGAGCGAAATAAATGAATTATATAAAAAACTTGAAGAATTATTAATTATTTTAAAAAACAAGATTTAATAAAAATGTCTTTAAACCAAAAAAATTAGAGATCAAATACATAATTATCTTTAAAATTAATTAAACACAGCCGTAAGCTGGCAGAAGATTCTGCGACCTCACAACAAATATTAATGCATATTTCTTACAATAACCTAATCTATTGATAATGAAACTCCAACCAAAACCAAACCTTTGAAAATGTTACAATTCAATTAATAAACCCACATTTTTGTAACAATTCTCAAAAAAAGGATTAATTTAGTACGCCCATTTTGTCAACGTTATTTTGATTTTGACAAGTACTAAGATAAATCTATGAATCTAAAAGAAAGATTAAATACCGTTGACCACTATTTCTCGCCTAAAATAATTGATGAAGTAAACGATCAATATGTTAAGGTGGCTAAAATAAAGGGGCAGGAAGTGCCGTGGCATAATCACGAAAATGAAGATGAATTATTTTACATCGTTGACGGTGAACTTTTGATGGAGATTGAAAACAAGCCATCATTCACCATGAAAAAAGGCGATCTATTCGTGGTAAAAAAAGGCGTCAATCACAGGGTTTCATCGGTTGAAGAATGTTCTATAATGCTGATTGAATCTAAAACTACAGAACATACCGGAAAAGTTAAAAGCAACATTACCAAATCAATTGAAGAACAGACGTATTAATAAAGAGTTCTTCTTTTTATAAAACAATGTTTTAATAGAAGCCGAATGCCCTAGCCCTGATGGCAGCGGCATCCTTTTGTGCCGGGGTTCGGCGCAAAAGATACAGCGGACAGCAGGAACAGCTCCTTCGACTTCGCTCAAGAGGACGAACTGATTCAAAAACAGAGACACAACTTAAAAATAAAAATATAAATAATTAAAATACCTAAAATGAGATTAGAAGATTTTGATAATGATGAGGATAAAGTAATTCAGGACCGTTTGAAACAAAAAACGTGGAATGAAATCAGAACCAATGACAGCTGGGCGATTTTTAAAATTATGGCTGAATTTGTAAACGGTTACGAAAGCATGGGACGTATTGGTCCGTGTGTATCAATTTTTGGATCAGCCAGAACAAAACCAGACGATAAATATTATTTACTGGCAGAAAAAATTGCCTATAAAATCAGTAAAGCCGGTTATGGAGTAATTACAGGAGGAGGGCCGGGAATTATGGAAGCCGGAAATAAAGGAGCACATTTAGGAGGCGGAACTTCGGTTGGACTGAACATCGAGCTGCCTTTTGAACAACACTTTAACCCTTATATCGATCACGATAAAAACCTGAATTTCGATTATTTCTTTGTGAGAAAAGTAATGTTCGTTAAATATTCGCAGGGTTTTGTGGTTATGCCCGGAGGTTTTGGAACTTTAGATGAAATGTTTGAAGCCATTACTTTGATCCAGACGAAAAAGATTGGAAAATTCCCGATTATATTGGTTGGTGTTGAATTTTGGTCGGGACTGATCGAATGGGTAAAAACAGTTTTAGTAGAAAAAATGCACACGGTAAGTCCGGAAGACCTGAACCTATTTAAGATCGTAGACACTGAAGATGAAGTAGTTGAAGCTTTGGATAAATTCTATAAAAAATACGATTTAAGTCCGAATTTCTAATTTTTTTAAACCGTTTAAAAAATTTAAATTCATTTAATCCTGAGCTGGTAAAAGTAAAATTTACATGAACTTAAACTACTTAAATAGTTAAATTACATCAACATATTGCAAAAAATTAAAGCTGTTTTTTTTAACAGCTTTTTTTATACTATTTTTACAACAATCCATAACAATCAAAAGCTCGTAAATAAAGATATATTCCAAAACATAAGTATCAATTGAGATCATTTTATAAAATAATCTTCTTCCTTTTCGTTTTATTCAGTTCAATGAAACAATATGCGCAGCATCGCTCTAAAATAGAAGCTGCGGTAAATTTTGAATTGAAAACACTGAATGTAAAACAGGATCTTACCTATTACAACACCTCTAATGATTCTCTGGATTCGATTGTGCTGAATGACTGGAACAATGCTTTTTCAAACAAAAATACACCGTTAGCCAGACGTTTTTCGGATGAGTTTTACCGAGGCTTTCATTTGGCCAGCACAGAAGAAAGAGGAAACACCACTATTCTGAATCTGACAGATTCTGATGAAAGTGCCGTAGAATGGGAACGAACCGATAAGAATCCGGATTACATTGTTATAAAGCTAAAACAAAAACTTGCACCCAATCAAAAAATCGAGCTGCACCTGACTTATGTCGCTAAGATTCCGAGTAATAAATTTACCAATTATGGTTTTGACCAAAATGGCGGAATGAACCTGAAAAACTGGTATTTAAGCCCTGCCCGTTTCGAAAATCACAGCTTTATAAAATACAACAATTTCAAT
The DNA here is from genome assembly GCF_009674775.1 of Flavobacterium sp. LC2016-23. GTDB lineage: Bacteria > Bacteroidota > Bacteroidia > Flavobacteriales > Flavobacteriaceae > Flavobacterium. The sequence goes on from NZ_WKKE01000031.1 coordinate 18,688, forward strand.
CTTGATGATATTGCAAATGCCAGCACTGATTATGAAATCGAGATAAAAGTTCCCAATGGTTATTCGATTACGACAGATCTAAATACGGTCGCTACGGATCTGACCAATCCAGAGTCGGCTGTTTATTCTTTTTCAGGGAACAACAGAACTGACTTTAACTTATTTATAGAAAAGCACAATAGTTTCAAAAGCTATCAAAATGGGTCTATTGAAGTACTTTCTAACCTGAAAAACAAAAAACTCAGCGACATAAAGAAGGCCATTATCATCAATAAGGTCGTTAATTTTGCCAGTGCTTTTATTGGTAAATATCCGCATGAAAAAATTACTGTTTCACAGGTTGATTACGATCGGAACCCTTTTTACGGATTAAATCAACTGCCGTCTTTTATTAGTCCGTTTTCAGATGATTTTATATTTGAAATTACCTTTTTAAAAACCTATCTGAACAATTATTTGAAGAACAGCCTGCGCTTAGATCCCAGAAAAGACAACTGGATTTACGACGGCATTCAGATTTATACCATGATGAAATTCATGGAAGAAAACCATCTGGACCAAAAGATGTTGGGAAGCCTCTCCAACATGAAACTCTTTAAAAGTTACAACATTACCAATCTGACTTTTAACGAACAATACAGCTATTACTATATGCTGATGGCCAGAAAAAACCTGGACCAGCCTCTTGGAGATCCCAAAAATACCCTTATAAAATTTAACGAACAGATTGCCAGTAAGTACCGTGCAGGTTTGAGCCTGAGTTATTTAGATGATTATTTAAACCATGATATTGTACCCGTAAGCGTTCAGGAATTTTATGATTTAAATAAAACCCAACAAACGGATAGATCTGATTTCGAAAAAATACTCACTAAAAACAGTTCAAAGGACATCAGCTGGTTTTTCACAACTATTATTGGTTCCCGTGATATTATCGACTACAAATTTTCGAATGTTTCCAGAACTAAAGACAGCGTGCAATTTCAGATACGAAACAAAACGGGGGGCTTTGCGCCAATTCCTGTTTATGGAATCAGAAAAAATGAAGTTGTTTTCAAGAAATGGATTGAGCCCCAAAACAATGATTCAATCTACGTTTTTGACCGCAAAAAAGCAGATAAAATAGTTTTGAATTATGACAATGAAGTTCCGGAATACAATTTAAGAAACAACTGGAAATCATTGAAAAGTCTGGTCATCACAAATCGTCCGATAAAATTTAATTTCGTAAAAGATCTTGAAGATCCGTATTACAATCAGATCTTATACGTTCCCACACTTACTTATAATTACTATGACGGGCTGACTCCCGGAATACGTCTTCACAATAAAACAATATTAGACAAGCCCTTTACGTTCGACATTAATCCGGCTTATTCTATTAATGCCGGCACGTTTTCCGGGTCTTCTGCCTTTTCTTTAAGTCATTTTTACCGCAACAGCACGCTTTATAACGTTCGATACTCTATTAGTCAGAATTATTATCATTATGCGCCAGATGCAACATATTTCAGATTGAACCCTATGGTTCAGTTCAGAATTCGGGAAAAAAATTTCAGGGATAACAGAAAGCAGCTTTTCCTGTTGCGCCAGGTAATCGTAAACCGGGAAGCCAGCAAATATATCACAGACAATTCCAAACCGAATTATTCTGTTTTTAATGCGCGTTACATGAATACGAAAACAGAATTGGTAGATCATTTTAATCTTATGACTGATGTTCAGTTTTCGGGTGATTTCGGAAAACTCGCAGGAGAAGTCGAATACAGGAGGCTGTTTGAAAATAACAGAAAACTAAATTTACGACTGTATGCCGGAAGTTTCCTCTACAACAATACCAATTCAGACTATTTTAGTTTTGGATTAGACAGACCGTCTGATTATTTGTTTGATTATAATTTTCTGGGGCGATCGGAAAGCACAGGAATATTCAGTCAGCAATTTATCATGGCAGAAGGTGGTTTTAAATCTAAAATAGAACCCCGATATGCCAACAGATGGATGACAACGCTAAATGCCAGTTATTCGATCTGGAACTGGATTGAGGCTTATGGAGACGTTGGTCTTATGAAAAGCAAAAAGCAAACCGCTGATTTTGCGTATGATGCCGGAATCCGCCTGAACCTTGTTCCGGATTACTTTGAACTCTATTTTCCGGTATACTCGAATAACGGCTGGGAAATCTCCCAAAACAAATACAATGAAAAAATACGATTTGTGGTCACTTTTTCTCCTAAAACACTAGTCAATCTTTTTACCCGAAAGTGGTTATAATTGAATAAATTTTAAACAAAAACATAAATTATATTCACTTATATCACAAATAATCTGAATATTCAATAAAAAACATACGTAGTTTTAGCAATTTACTTGTAAATAATTAAATTATATTTATTTTAATGAATTATGATTATTGATACTTTTTAAGTAATTTTGCCGCTTAACATGACCATTCCAGATTATGATTAAAGAAAAAAACAATACTACATTGACTTTCGAAGATTTCAAAACTGAGGTACTTAACGACTACAAGATTGCTGTAACCAGCCGCGAATGTAGTTTGTTGGGTCGTAAAGAAGTATTGACAGGAAAAGCCAAATTTGGAATATTTGGTGACGGGAAAGAAGTGCCGCAACTTGCTATGGCGAAAGCTTTTCAAAACGGGGATTTCCGTTCGGGCTATTACCGCGATCAGACTTTTATGATGGCTATTGGAGAACTTACTCCAAAGCAGTTTTTTGCCGGTTTATACGGTCATACTGATTTAGATTTTGATCCGATGTCTGCCGGAAGACAAATGGGCGGTCACTTTGTAACACACAGTTTAAACGAAGACGGTTCCTGGAAAGACTTAACCAAACAAAAAAATTCAAGTGCAGATATATCTCCTACAGCAGGGCAAATGCCAAGACTGTTAGGATTAGCACAGGCTTCTAAAATTTACAGAAATGTTGACGGGATTACAATCAAAGACAAATTTTCTGTAAACGGAAACGAAGTGGCCTGGGGAACTATTGGAAACGCCAGTACTTCTGAAGGTTTATTTTTTGAAACCATAAATGCTGCCGGAGTTTTACAGGTTCCGATGGTAATGAGTGTCTGGGATGATGAATACGGAATTTCGGTTCACGCCAAACACCAGACTACCAAAGAAAACATCTCTGAAATCCTAAAAGGATACCAGCGTGATGAAGATTCAAAAGGTTATGAAATATTCAGGGTGAAAGGCTGGGATTATGCCGAGCTGGTTTCAACTTACGAAAAAGCTGCTGCAATTGCACGTGAAGAGCACGTACCGGTTTTAATTCACGTGAATGAATTGACACAACCACAGGGGCATTCGACTTCAGGATCGCATGAGCGTTACAAAAACGGAGAAAGACTGGCATGGGAAAGAGATTTTGACTGTATTCGTCAGATGCGTTTATGGATGATTGCCATCAATATTGCATCACCGGAAGAATTGGCCGAAATTGATTTTGAAATCAAAAAAGAAGTTCTGGAAGCTAAAAAAGAGGCGTGGAATTCGTTTATTAATCCAATTATTGAAGACCAGAAAAACCTTTTGGCCTTATTGGAGCAGATTTCAGCTGCCAGCATCAATCATAAAGATAAAATCCAGAAATACATCTCGGAATTAAGTGCCATAAAATCGCCTCTGAAAAAGGAAATGCTTGTCATCTCCAGAAAAATATTGCGTTTTATTGAAGTTCCGAACAGCAAAGCTTTATTGTCGGAGTGGATTACCAATTATATAGGAGATACACAAGGAAAATTCAGCAGTAATTTATATTCTAATTCCGCTCAAAATGTTTTTTCAGTAGAGAAAGTTCTTCCTGAATATGCAGAGAATGCCAAAGCTGATTTAGACGGAAGAATGATTCTTCGTGATAACTTCGATGCACTGTTTACAAAATATCCGGAAACCCTGATTTTTGGCGAAGATGTAGGAAACATTGGCGATGTCAACCAAGGCCTTGAAGGTATGCAGGAAAAATACGGTGAACTCCGTGTTGCTGATGTAGGCATTAGGGAAGCTACTATTCTTGGACAGGGAATCGGAATGGCTTTAAGAGGCTTACGTCCGATAGCTGAGATTCAATATTTAGATTATTTGCTGTACGCCATTCAGATCATGAGTGATGATTTGGCTACTTTACAATACAGAACTGTTGGAAAACAAAAAGCACCATTAATCATCAGAACCCGCGGACACCGTTTAGAAGGCATCTGGCATTCCGGTTCACCGATGGGAATGATTATTAATGCTATTCGCGGAATCCACGTTTTGGTTCCGAGAAACATGACACAGGCTGCCGGTTTCTACAACACGCTTTTGGAATGTGACGAACCTGCCCTGGTAATTGAATGTCTGAACGGATATCGTTTAAAAGAAAAAACACCACTTAATTTTGGGGAGTTCAAAACACCAATCGGAGTGGTGGAAACCCTAAAAGAAGGTGCTGATATTACTTTGGTTTCTTACGGATCTACCTTAAGACTAGTAGAACAGGCGGCAACCGAATTACTTGATTTAGGAATTGATTGCGAAGTGATTGACATCCAGTCTTTGCTTCCGTTTGATGTTAACCACGATATCGTAAAAAGTGTTGCTAAAACAAATCGTCTTCTGGTAATCGACGAAGATGTTCCCGGTGGAGCTTCAGCCTTTATTTTACAGCAAATCCTGGAAGAACAGGACGCTTATAAATATCTGGACAGTAAACCGCAAACACTGGCTGCAAAAGCACACAGGCCTGCTTACGGAACAGATGGAGATTATTTCTCTAAACCTTCTGCTGAAGATATTTTCGAGAAAGTGTACAACATGATGAATGAAGTTAATCCAACTAAATTTCCGAACTTGTATCAATAATTTAGTTTGATTTCGATATAAAAAAAGCTCCAATTATTTTTGGAGCTTTTTTTATGCTTTGACCTGAAGTTTGTCATAAAAAAATTGAAATACTTTGCGGGGGGCTTCGACTTCGCTCAGCCTGACACTTGGACTTCACTGAACCTGGCACTTCGATTTCGCTCAGTGGGACAGGAGTAATCAAGTATGAAAAATTCAGTATAAACCCGCTTACTGTCTCACGCTTATATATCTCTCAAAATAGCCCTCGCCTTTTCTAAGTCCTCGGCGGTATCAATTCCAATTCCTACGTGGGTGGTTTCAACCATTTTGATGCGTTTTCCAAATTCCAGGTAACGAAGCTGTTCTAATTTTTCGGAGGCTTCAAGGGATTTCATCGGGAGATTATAAAAATCCAGCAACGCCTGTTTTCTAAAAGCGTAAATTCCAATGTGCTGAAAGTAACGCACGCCAACCTCTTTATCTCTTGGATACGGAATTACGGAACGTGAAAAATATAAGGCAAAGTTCGACTGATCGACCACCACTTTCACATTATTCGGATTATTGATTTCTGCTTCATCTGTAATTTCACGCATCAGTGAAGCCAAATCTACTTTACGATCCGGATCGTTCTTAAAAACAGCCAAAACCTGCTCTAACGGGCCGGCTTCCGTGAATGGTTCATCACCCTGCACATTCACTACGATATCAACGTCTAAATTGGCTACAGCTTCCGCGATACGGTCACTTCCGGATTCATGTTCTTTGATGCTCATGATCGCTTTACCGCCGTTAGCAACAATTTCATTAAAGATCAAATCAGAGTCGGTTACTACAAAAACATCGTCAAATAATTTTGTGGCTACAGCTGCTTCATAAGTTCTTAAAATTACAGTCTTTCCTCCTAAATCCTGCATTAATTTCGCAGGAAAACGTGTGGATGCATATCGCGCCGGAATTACAGCTATTATTTTCATTCTTAATTTCTTTTAATTTTCTATTTTTTTCTCTGTGAATCTCTGTGAAATCTTTGCGTAGCTTGGTGTAATTACTCTTCCACAGAGGCTCACGAAGATTTCACGGAGATTCACGAAGTTCTTTTTACATAATTTTTACGGAGGTCATGCTTAGGGAACCCGCCAGTAATTTATCATTAAACAAGCTTAATTCTTCTGATTCCTGCTTTAACCCTAAAGTATACAGCAAAGGTAAATAATGATCCGGAGTCGGAATCGCTATCTGAACGGCTTTATTCATTTTTTCGAAATTAATTAAAGGCTGAAAATTGCCATCCAGCAAATAATTATTAACGGTTTCCCGGGCTTCAATGGCCCAGTCAAAACCATAATTGTCCTTATCAAAATTCCTGAAATCTACCAGTCGTAAATTGTGCACTATATTACCGCTTCCGATAATCAGAACGCCTTTGTGACGTAAGGATTGTAACTTTTGAGCCAGTTCAAAATGATATTGTCCGGATTTGGTATAATCAATACTCAGCTGAATGACCGGAACATTCGCTTCCGGGTATAAATGTTTGATGACACTCCATGCCCCGTGGTCTAAACCCCAGTGTTCATCTAATTCAACAGGAACAGGTTCCAGTATTTTTTTTGTTTCCTGTGCCAGTTCCGGACTACCTTTCGCCGGATATTGCACATCAAAAAGTGCCTGAGGAAAACCTCCGAAATCATGAATGGTTCTTGGCATCTGCATGGCGGTCACTTTGGTTCCGTTGGTAAACCAGTGTGCCGAAATACACAAAATAGCATTGGGCTGCGGCAATGTTTTCGCCAGATTACGAAAACCGGCTACAAACTGATTTTCTTCAATAGCATTCATCGGGCTGCCATGTCCCAAAAACAAAACCGGCATTTTATCGGTATTCGAAAACGTGGATGAAATCGAATGTAAATCGTTTAGTGTTGTCATTATAAAGTTGTTTTTCTTTCGCCACGAATTTCACTAATTACCAGGGCTGAATATTTTTTTAATTAAATTAAATCTCAAAAAAAATTCGTGCAAATTATTGAAATTAGTGGCAAAAATCTATTCGGCAAAACTCTCGTCTTTAAAGCCTATCAAATATAACTTATTTTTAGCACGTGTCATCGCAGTGTACAGCCATCTGATGTAATCGCGGTCAATTCCGTTTGGCAGATAAGGCTGTTCGACAAAAACCGTGTCCCACTGCCCTCCCTGCGATTTATGACAGGTAATGGCATACGAAAATTTCACCTGCAGGCCATTGAAATATTCGTTGTTTTTTACCTTTTGAAATTTCTTGTATTTGGTTGTCTCGTCTTCATAATCCTTCATGACTTCTTCGTATAAACGATTGGATTCTTCATACGTCAAAGAAGGAGATTCGCTTTTTATAGTGTCTAAAATTAAAACCGTTTCAAAAGGTTTCTGATCCGGATAATCGACCATTCTGATTTTAACTTTTGCAAAATTGAATCCGTATAGCTCTTTGATACCAAAAAGTTCCAGCACTTCAATAATGTCCCCGTTGGCAATAAATCCGGCTTCGTCGGTTTCCTTTAGCCAAAAATAATTATTCTTGACCACCATCAGGAAATCGCCAACCGAAAGTTCACTTTCTTTAAATAAAATCCTGGTCCTGATTTGCTCGTTGTACTGATTGGCTCTTTTATTCGAACGAACTATAAAAGCCGTATCTTCAATGCTATAATTGCTGTAAGCTGTATTTATGGCGTCCTGAATATCATATCCATCGGTCAGTCTGACAATATCTTTGAATTTTTTTACATTGAATTTAAATTCTGTTATAAAAGATTCTTTCAGCAGTTCCCGTAATTCCGTAGCATTATACAAAATCCCGGAATTTTCTTCCTGACGCATTACTTCATCCAGTTCGATATGTTCGATTTCTTTGTTATAATGAATGCCCAGCGTTTGCGTATCAAGCGCCGGACTAATGTCTAAATTCACGGGAGGTAACTGTGCCGTGTCTCCCAAAAGGATCATTTTACAATTGGTCCCGGAATACACATAGGAAATCAAATCATCTAACAACGATCCGTTATCGTACAATTTCGAATCTGAATTACTGTCTGAAATCATCGAAGCCTCATCGACAATAAAAATGGTGTTTTTGTGCTTGTTGAGCTGCCTTGTAAAAGCAACACCTCCTCCGGAAGACTTTTTAGGGAAATATATTTTTTTATGAATGGTAAATGCAGGCGTGTTCGAATAATTGGCGATTACTTTTGCAGCACGTCCGGTTGGGGCAAGCAAAACAAACTTCTTATTGATCTCACCCAGGTTATTTACAATCGTAGAGATTACGGTTGTTTTTCCGGTTCCGGCGTATCCTTTTAACACAAAAATGGTGTCATTGGCCGGTTCTGTCAGGAAAATAGCAATTTTCTGAAAAAATATATCCTGTTTATAGGTGGGAGCAAAAGGAAACTTTTTTTGTAAAACGCTGTAAAACAGTGATGAATTCATAAGGTAAATTTGAACTGCAAAGTACGTTCATTTTACTGTCAAAGACAATTTCGGGAATCGATTTTAATACTACTATTTTTGAAAAGTGACCAATTGAAATTACAGAATTAATGAAAATATAATAAGGAGGTAACTTTACTAAAATGTTGTTTTTGAAATTGCAATTATTATTGTTGCTTTTTAATTTGTAAGTTTGTGTTTTAACTAAATTCTTTCTTGACACTACAACAGGTAATGAATTGTAAATCAGATTATGGCATTTCAAAATACTAATATTACATCAAAAAAATACAAAAAACTTTCTATTCAGGTTTCACTGAGCGGATTTTCATTTTGTTGTTTTGACACGCTTAATAATAGCATCACTTCGTTTAATGAAGTAGAATTTACACCTACACAAAAAGGATCCAAAATAGAGGAATTGTACAGTGATGCTTTTAAAAAACATCCGGAATTAAAAGAGACTTATGATGACATTACCGTCATTCACAGTAACAACCTTTCGACTTTTGTGCCTACTGCCTTATTTGATGAAAATTATTTAGGAAGTTACCTGCAATACAATACCAAAGTTTTTGAAACTGACTTTTTTACTTATGATCACATTTCAAATTACGAGATGAATACGGTCTACATACCCTATGTGAATATCAATAATTTTCTGATTGATCAGGTGGGTTCCTTTGATTACAAGCATGCCAACAGCATCTTAATTGAGAAAATACTGGAAGCTTCTAAAAATAACGACAATAAAAAAATGATCGTTAATTTTAATCCGGATCATTTTGAACTGATTGTGGTACAGAACCAAAAACTATTGCTGTTCAACTCATTCGAATATCAGACACCGGAAGACTTTTTATATTATCTCCTTTTTACTGCCGAACAACTGAGTTTAAATCCCGAAAGTTTTCACCTTGAATTATTGGGAACAATAACCAGAAATGATCCTTTTTATGCCCTTGCGTATAAATACATTCGTAACGTTACATTTTTGGATGTAAGCAGGTTACAAGAAAAAAACAGCTACTCTACTGCTCAGAATCAAAAACATTATATCTTATTTCAATCATGAGAATCATTTCAGGAAAATTCAAAGGACGCCGTATTTTTCCACCCAAAAACCTTCCTGTACGACCAACAACTGACATGAGTAAAGAGGCATTGTTTAATGTTCTGAACAATCATTTTAGTTTTGAAGGCTTAAAGGTTCTGGACTTGTTTTCAGGTACCGGAAATATCAGTTTCGAATTCGCTTCACGAGGAAGTGCTCCTATTACCTCGGTTGATGGTGATTTTGGATGCGTAAAGTTCATCAAGCAGGTGGCGTCGGAATATGATTTTGAAATTGCCGCAACAAAAAGTGATGTTTTTAAATTCCTTGAAAACTGCAAAACTTCTTACGATATTATATTCGCAGACCCTCCGTACGGTTTAGACCAGGCTACTTTTGAAAAAATAGTCCTGACGGTTTTCGAAAGAGATTTGCTTCACGATGACGGGATGATGATTATCGAACATTCCAAATATACCAAAATGGAACATTTGAGCAATTTCTCTTTTCAGAAAAGTTATGGCGGTTCCTTTTTTACCTTCTTCGAATTGAATTCTACGGATGACGACGAAGAACTGGCCGATGAAACATCTAATAAAACTATAGAAGAAGATGAAGGATAAATTCTTCTTTTCAATCCTAAAAAAGTCTCCCGAAATTCAGGAGACTTTTTGTTTTTATCGAATTCTGTTTTGATTTTCGTCGATAGTTCGCTCTTTAAATTCCGTTTCTTTTATCTTCCCGAAGGAATATTTTACGGCGATTGAAATCTCATGATTATCCACCACGTATCTTGTTTTAGAATGAATCGTATTGATGGTAAATTTTTCGGTTTCGATGTTATTTTTAAAAACATTATTGCAGCTCAGTGTAAATTTCCATTTTTGAAAGTACGTTTTTGAAACGGCCATAGCTACAATAAGTCTTGGATTTGTTTCAAAAACACCGGTTTTTTGCTTCGTTAAACCCCAAAAATTTAAAGTGAAGACATATTCTTTTGGAAGTCTGAATTCGTTATTGGAAGAATAATACAAATAAGGTTCCGAGGCCAGAACTACTGCAGATTTATCCTCAATTTTTTCTAAAATAAAAACCAGAGAATTGGTTGTTGTCCAGAATTTATAAGTGAACGGCAGCGTAAAATCAAGTGATACTGCTGTGCTTTTATCAAAATTAATATCCTTGAACGTCATAATATTTTTTTGATCATCAAAAGAAAAACTATTGTAAACCGGATTATTGCTTTTAGTAAAACTTAATCTGACGGATTTATCATGATACTGAAAATTCGCAGCAATCTCATCTGAAATAGTCGGAACTAAATTAATATTGCGCGCATATAAAAAGTACGGATTAATATAGGTAGCTCCCTGACTTAAAGACGAATAATTAGGTCTTGAAATGCTTTTGGCGTAGTTTACCAAAATACTTTTAACGCTGTCTATTGGAACTATAAACTGCATTTTCGGAAAAAGATTCGTGTAGTTTTTATGCAGTAATGGCAATTCGTCTGTTTTAAATTTCCCGGTTACTTTTGAGTTCTCAACCCTGAATCCCACAGAAAAATCGATTTTTTTAATTTTACCTGACAATTGCGTGTATCCGGATACATTTGCCTCTTTAAAATCGTAAAAACTCAATTCATTTTCATCGGCTGCAGCATCAAAAACAGCCACATCCGATTTAGAATTTGCTGCTGAATACAGGCCGCCAAATTCAAATTTCAGTTCATTTTTAAATTTTTTCTCGAGATCCATTCTTCCCGAAAAATAATTAATTTCAAATTTCTGATCCCGGATTTGTGTCAGTTCAAATTGTGTATCATTATAATTATCCTTTACATCGGTAAACAGACCCTGATCAAAATTAGAATACTGCAGGCCTGTAAAAAACTGTGTATCAATCGACTTTATCTTTTTCTGATAATTTAAAAAGGAGTTGACAAAATTCTTTTTGCTTTCATTTCCCGTCCATGTGATCACATTATTTATTTCGCTGTTGTTTTTGTTATAAGTGACGGTATTGATATCAAAAGAATCTTTCTGCAGTTTGCTGTTCACACTAATCGAAAAATAATCATCGTCATTTATTTTATAGAACAAACCTCCCCCAAAAACAAACTGGTTTCTTTTTGTAAGCGCCGCTACATCATAATCGGATGCAATATTCGCCTGTGGAATCTGATATTTAATACTGTGGCTTTCCCAGGGCTGCAGTTTATTGTAATTGAAATTTGCTTTCCATTCGAGTTTATTTTTTTTGAAATTTGAATTCAATCCAAGGTAATTGTTATACTGTTTTTTGAAAGAAGCGACTTCCGAAATTTCCGTTCTGAAACTGTCTTTTTTACTAAATTTCCTTGTAATTAAAATTACGGCCCGGCCTTCTGCTTCGTATTTGGAAGACGGATTCTGAATAATTTCAATCGTTTTGATATCAGTCACTGCCAAGGCATTCAGGTCATTTATTCCCGCTTTTTGATTATCGATATAAATCAGCGGACTTCCTTTTCCGATAACGGTAATATTTTCCTGATCTGAACTGATCTGAACGGTTGGTAATTTTGCCAGTAAATCAACGGCATTCGGAATTGAATTATAAATCGAATTTGCAACGTCAACTTTTATATTTCCGTTGGTATTGGTGAACGTTTTTTTATTCTGAGTAATGACCACTTCCTCTAATTTATTTGAAATGCTGTCTTTTGGTGTTTCATTTTGAGCATTTCCGACAATTGAAAAACAGAATAATAACAGGGCGAGAATAATTTTTAAAAACATACAAATTTTCATTTGGCAATAATTTTCAGATTGAACTCCTGCAAAAATGCTTCTAAAAAATTGCCGCGAAAGTTAATTGGAGGTTAATGCGGGGTTAATGCTTTAATTGTGTCTTAAAAGCATTATTTTTGGAATGAATTTTCGATTTGTATGAAACAAAGAATCAATTTATTAATAGCTTTTTCTGTCATCGCCCTGATTATTTTATCGGCGGTACAATGCTATCTGGTAAAAACTACTTATGATTATAAAGTGGCGCAGTTTCATACCGAAATCAAAAATGAAATAGCGCAAATCTCAAACAATTACAGTGATATCGATGCTGTAATTGTATCGAAAAAAGAAGCGCTTTACAAACAATTAACCGAGAGTTACGTTCAGGGAAAAAAATCTAAAGCTGCGATTCAAAATGATATTGTTGACAATGAATTCAGAGATGCCCTGACGCTGAAAATCCAGCGTAAGTTTGAAAGGGAAATACCGAATCTGAGAATTGATTTTGCCATAGTCCTGAATAAATTCTTACTGTATCAAAACAACAAAAAAGCAGATACTATTTTCTCACAGAAACCTTTGATCCAAAATAAACTGTACGGAAATCTGACTTCTTTAAATCATGCTTTTTTGGTTCGGAATTATGTCGGCACCACGAATGGAACATTTGAAAATCAGGAGTATAAATTACTGACGGAAGATTCGATGTACATTTCGGTAATCGACTGGAAACTGATTATTTTAAGGCGTATGGCCGTTGTCCTGACTTTGTCTTTGCTTTCTGTTTTCACTTTGATAATGCTTTTTATAATTGCGATCAAAGCCTTAATCAAGCAAAAAAAAGTAAGCGACGTCAAGACTGATTTTATAAATAATATTACACATGAACTCAAAACGCCTTTGGCAACCTTAGGCATTTCAACAAAAATATTAGAACAGAAAAACATTCGTGATAACGACGAAAACTTCCATGCGATTGTGAATACCATCTCGCGCCAGAATAATCGTTTACAGAGCTTAATCGATCAGGTTCTGGCCAACTCACTGGCGGAAAACGAAATCGAGTTACAAAAAGAAAAAATCAATACTGAAACCTTTCTGCTTTCGATTGTAGAAGATTTTAAAATCGGGTACCCGAAAATTACAATTGAAACCGATTTTCAAACGCAAAAAACGGTTTTGATTCTGGATAAATTTCATTTGACTACGGCTCTTTTAAATGTGCTCGAAAATGCCGTAAAATATGGTTCAAGCAATATTTCCGTAAAAACAAGAAAGCATCAGGATGAGTTTGCAATCAGTATTGAAGATGACGGAATCGGAATTTCGAAAAACAAACAAGCCCTTCTTTTTGAAAAATTTTACAGGGTCGAACAAGGCAATGTACACAATGCAAAAGGCCTCGGATTAGGTTTGTATTATGTGGATCAGATTATAAAAGCGCATCAGGGTTCGATTGCCGTAATGAGCGATTTGGGAAAAGGAGCGGTTTTTACGATTATGTTTAAAGTTTAAATCCTTTCCAGTGAAAAAAATACTTTTAGCCGAAGATGATTTTGATTTTGCCAACGTGCTCAGGCAATATCTGGAACTTTATCATTATGAAGTAATTTGGGCGGAAGATGGCGAAATCGCACTGGATCTTTTTAAAAACCAGCACTTTGATATTTGTGTTTTTGATGTGATGATGCCTAAACTGGACGGTTTTTCATTAGCGGAAAAAATCATCAGAATAAATCCGGAAATTCCTTTTATTTTCCTGACAGCTAAAAAACTAAAAGAAGACAAAATCATTGGTCTGAAACTAGGTGCAGACGATTATATCGTAAAACCTTTTGAAGCTGAAGAACTGATTTTACGTTTGCAAAATATCTTAAAAAGAAGCCGTCAAAAAGACCTTTCAACGGAAACAGCAGAAATTCAGATTGGACTATATCTGTTTGACACCAAACGCCTGACTTTAAAACTAAACGATAAAAATCACCAGCTTACAGAAAAAGAAGCCGCTTTGATTCACTATTTTTATTTGCATAAAAACCAATTGCTGAAAAGAGAAGAAATCCTGAAAGCCATTTGGGGAAATGATGATTTTTTTTCCGGCAGAAGTATGGATGTTTACATCAGTAAAATCCGGAAATATTTTAAGGAAGATACTACAATCAGTATCGAAAGTATCCGGAATATTGGTATTGAGTTTAAAGCAGAGAGGCTTTAGTCTTTCTTTTTTTCAAATCCTAAATAATAGCTGATTCCCAACCCTAATGTTTCTGTATTCACTCTTGAACCGGAATGGTTTACTTCTGTTAAAGCTTTTCCCATATTCACTCCGTTATAATACAAATTGACAGAAATCGAATCATAACTATTATCCGAAAGTACAATATCGATTCCTAGTCCTATTCCGAACGAGTGCTGCCATTCGCTGACGGTTTCTTTTGTAGTAACAGAAGCCGAAGGTTTCGTCTGGTTGATGAGCGTATAATGACGATCTGCACCAATTTTCGAAACATTAAATCTCGGTAAGATCTGAATAAACACATCACCCGAATTTACTTCTTTACTGTATAGGGAAATCTTGGGCGTCAGGTTAAAATTAAGAGCATATGCCTTACTGGTTCTGATATCGAGGGTATTTCCCAGTGCATCATTTCTGCTGTAATCCTCCAGGCTTCCTATAAAATAACTGACTCCAATTTCGGGTTTCAGAAAGCGATGCACTTTTACTTCTAAACCGGCTCCCACTTCTGCAAAGGAATTGTTTTCAAAGTCCGAATGCGAATAGGCTGAAATATTGGCAAATACTCTGGCATGTTGTGCATTTGATTTTAAACAGAACAAAACCAATAAAAAGAAAAGTGTTTTTTTTATCATAGCTTATTTTCCAATTAACCCGACCTAAGGCAAGATTGGCAACTGGCGCAAATATAGTATTAAAACATTGCCATGATATAAAAAACAGATTATTTTCTTACATATTCAACCGTAAATCTTATAATCTGCACCTGTAATTGTATAACTAATTCACTATTAATTCAAATACATTTGCTGTTAACATTTAAAAACACAAATTATGAATCTAAAAAGATTTTTCGGAGGATTACTTACCGTTCTGGGTATTATTGGCCTAATTTACACAGCAGTTATTTTTGCAGGCACTTCTGGGGAAACCAGAGATGTAAAATCCTTAATCATTTACGGAATACTGGGGATAGTCTTTTTTATGTCAGGAATCAGTTTGGTTCGCGGGACAAAAGACGAATCTTAGATTACTGATTTATTTTGGTTTCGTAACTTATCTAAAACTAATTGATACGTTGGGGTTTCCACTTCATATTTCTGGCCTTCATTAACTACAAATTCGGTTAATGAAGCCAATTCTATATTTCTTCCGGCCAACAAATCGCGATGCATCGACGAAGTTGTATCGGGAGGCGTTTTTTCAAGTTTTAAAATCGTCTGCATAATAATATCCTCAGGAAGATTTAGTCCTTTTACGGCTGCAATCATTGTAATTTCGTTCATTAGCGAAACATATACATTTCTCCCGGTCCGGCTTTCTAAAAGTTGCCCGATGTTAAAATCCAGATAACAGGTTGCCGAAGCCAATACTGATATAAAAACAAATTTCTCCCAAACGGTATCTTCAATATTGTCCACCAGATGACTATCGATACCGGCGTTTTTTAGGATGGTCTGCAAGGCTTTCATTTTGTAAACAGAAGCACTTTCAGATCCAAAAAACAATCTTTGCAGAGCGCCGACGTTATGAATAACACCAGCTGATTCAATCATCGAAAAAATATACACACAGCCTTGCAGCACTTCATTATCCGGATAAAGTGTACTGATACGTTCCGGAGCATCCACGCCATTATATAAAGGAAGAATTACTGTATTCTTTGTAATGCATTTATTTAAGGCAAGAAGGCTTTCCTCGATATCATAGGTTTTAGTAGCACAAATTAAGTAATCGAGTTTACCAATAACCACCGGATCGTTTGAAACTACTTTCGGAAAAACAACTGTTTCTGAATCTTTCGTAATAATCTTCAGTCCCGATTCTGAAACTACTTTTAACGTTTCACCACGGGCAATAAACACAATTTCTATGTCTTCCGATTCGTGATACGCTTTCGCTAAAAGTCCGCCAAAATAGCCGCCTACTCCACCTAAACCTAAAATTCCTATTCTTGTTTTCATAATTTTTTATAAAGTTGATGTTAAATGTGAGATACTGGATGTGAGATGTGAGATGCAAGATGAAAGATGAAAGATGAAAGATGCTCTGGATGAAAGATGTGAGATGCAAGATACAAGATGCTGGAAGTTAATGTTTAATAAAAACTGCTTAAATCATTTTCTCTAAAAACCCTTATAATCTGTACGATACGTATGCTATCCCTCCACAACAGGTTCCAGATTCAGCTCCGTAAAATCACGTTCACTTTTAGAAATTATGATTGTGGCTACCGTATTTCCGATCAGGTTTGTGATGGCGCGGGCTTCACTCATAAATTTATCTACTCCCAATAAAAAAGCCAGTCCTTCAACGGGAATTTTATGGATCGCGGTCAGGGTCGACGCCAAAACAATAAAACCGCTTCCGGTCACCCCGGCGGCGCCTTTTGAGGTAATCATCAGGATACCAATAACACTCAGAATTTCAAAGAAACTCAAATGAACGTCATACAACTGCGCCAAAAAGATCACCGACATCGATAAGTAAATCGAAGTTCCGTCGAGATTAAAAGAATATCCGGTTGGTATCACCAATCCCACCACCGATTTACTACAGCCCATTCGCTCCAGTTTCACCATTATACTGGGCAGAGCCGCTTCAGAAGAGGAAGTTCCGAGTACCAGTAAGAGTTCTTCTTTGATATATTTTAAAATCGAAAGGATACTTATTTTATAATATTTCAGGATACTTCCCAAAATCAAAAACACAAACAAAATCATGGTCAGGTACACGCAAAGCATCAGTTTCCCCAACGGAATCAAAGTCTGCAGGCCAAACTTTCCAATAGTATAAGCCATTCCGCCAAAAGCACCCAGCGGAGCGAGATACATTACATATTTCAAACCTGTAAAAACGACTTTTGAGAAACGCTCCAAAACCAGAATGGTCTGTTCTCTTTTCTGATAAAAATTTAATGCGATACCGCAGACGATTGCTGCCAGTAAAACCTGAAGTGTAAAATTAGAAAGAAAGAATTGTAACCAGGAAAAATTATCCGCAGCATGATCAGTATACTGGCTGGCGTCCTGCAGGGCCAATCCTGTCTTATCAATTTTGCCGGGTTTGAACACATAAGCAATCGTAACACCAATTGCCAAAGCAACCGTGGAAACAATTTCAAAATAGCCCAGGGCTTTTACACCGATACGGCCTACTTTTTTAAGGTTCCCCATTCCTGAAATCCCCAAAACAATCGTAAGAAAGATAATCGGTCCAATAAAAAGCTTGATAATGTCGACAAAGGTCTTGCCGACGATTTCCATTTTCATACCCTTTTCAGGCGAGAAATGACCAAGCAGAACACCTGCAATAATGGCAATCAGCACCCAAAACGTAAGATTGGTTGTAATGACTTTAAAAGTACTTTTTTTAGGTTTATCCGAAAAATTTGGGGTAGCAATATTCATGAAAATTAGTTAGATGGATTCACAAATATATAAAAAATGCAGACCTATAAGCCGGATTCTGTCTCTGATAAATCAGAGCCTTATCATTTATCTAGGCTTACAATTACTCATAAGCTCGAGCTACCTACCCTTCAGCAACGAACGAGAAGCCCTTAAATGCTGATATACTTGGTATTTCACCGCATAGAGTTTACCTGGTTTCACTACAGCATTACCTGTACATACTTTCTGTTGCACTTGTCCTTGCCTTATTGCTAAGACCGACGGGTGTTACCCGCTATGCTTCTCTGTGGTGTCCGGACTTTCCTCCCTCCGCCGAGGCGGACGACGATAAGGCGGTCTGCGCGGCAAAAGTAGCGATTTATCTACTAAGAATAATGATTTTAAATTTTAGATTTAGTCTCGTTTTCATAATGATTTAATTTTAAAATAGTTACCTTTAAAATCCATAATTTTAAAATACAATTATTATGACTAGAATGTATCATTACGCAACTGTTTCAAAAGCTTTGGACCAATTACATGAAAAAGGATTTACCTGCGATTTTAATTTAAACTCCGACGCCATTAAAAAGAATCCTGAAAAATTTGAAATTGTACATGTGTATCGATACGAAGGGGAATCAGACCCGGGCGATGAGGCAGTTGTATACGGAATTAAATCAAACTCCGGCAAAAAAGGAGTTTATGTATCAGGGTTTTCGGCGGATTCCGATTCCGAAACCGCACAGATTTTATTGGATTTGAGTATAAAGGGAAGGTGAAGTTTAAATTCTTTTTTTTTTAAATTCCAAATTTTTTAAATTCCAAATTCCAATAATCGGACGGAGAAAATTGTCGTTTTGGGGAACGAGGGATTTCCTTTCTTTATGTCGCGAAGATGCTTCGTTCCTCAGAATGATACCAATTGTACACAAACCCCTTGAATCTTTTGCAAATCTTAGCCCCCTTACGGTTAAAAGCAAAATAAAAAAAGCCCATCAGACGACGGACTTTTCAAAACAGCAAAATTAAATTATACTGTTGGTATTTTCAGTTTCCAGCCCACCTGGATCAGGTCAGGATTTTTGATGATATCTTTATTGGCTTCGTAGATATCCTGCCAGGAAACGCCGTATGCTTTTCCGATTTTAGAAAGTGAATCTCCGTTTTCAACTGTATATTCTCTGGCCACTTTTTCCATCACTTCAATATTCATAACGACATCAGCCGACCTGTAATCCGGATCTATTTTGTTGTAAGCGTCCCAAAGTTTGTCTTTGTCTGAGGCAGAATTAGCGGTCCCATCAATATACAGCACATTATCCTGTTCTCTGATCTGCAAATTTGTTATTCCTAAATCAGAAGCCAGATGGGTTACTTCCCTGTATTTTTCCTGTAAACTCATCACTTCTTTATTTTATGGTTAATTTATTTTCTACTTTTTTGGGTTTCAATTCCTGCACACTTTGCATTAAAGGCTGTAACTGGTTTCTTTTGATTTCTCCGGAAAGCGTTACTACACCGCCTACAACAGTGGCACTCACTCCATTGTACGCTTTTACGACATCACTTACCGATTTATCTAAAGTACTATCCGAAGTAATGACAACGGCCGCTGCAACAGGTTCTGTCTGTAGAGCCGGAATTTCGCAGTGGTTCACTACAGATTTCACTCCCTTTACTCCTTTTATAATGTTTTCTGTATTTTGCTTAAAAGCCTCATCGTTACAAATACCTGTAATAGTGGCAACACCATCTTGTACCAAAACCTGTACTTCAGGCTTGTCTCCTAATTTTAAAGCAATTTCTTTTTGTATATCGGTATCCTTTCGAGTACATGCAAATAGAGAAAAAGCCAGGCCCATTCCCAGTAAAACTGATTTCATTTTCATAATGCTATTTTTTTAAATTAAGTATCTAAAATTAAACGAATTGCATTCCAAAATCTTACACGATACTCTTAGCATTTTTATATTTTTCCCAGTATAGCGAAAATTAATATTTATAAATGAAAAAAATAACACACGTCAAAAAGAATGCAAATATTCCAAACAGGATAAGTATTGTGACAAGGAATTTCTTAAGCATGTGTTGTTATGTTTAAATTATTTTTTGAAATTAAATTTCCAAAAGTAACCATCAAAGGTTTATGATCACTATGTATTTTCCAGTCTTCGTAAGTTCCGACTTCAACGCTTTCTAAAACTTCAATAAAATCATTTGAAGCAAAACAATAATCGAGGTGGTATGGTCTGTTTTCATGACGATACAAAAACAAAGTGGGATGTATTTCTTTTCCCTGTTCCTGATTGAAAAATTTATGGTAAACACTATATATCCCCTTCTCCGCCAATTTGCTCACGACAGTCGAATGATTTCCTTCTCTTCTGGGTTTGTCCCAAATGGTATTGCTGTTAAAATCGCCAATTAAAATGGTCCTGGTTTCAGCAAGCAGTTTTTCGTAGTAATTAATGGCTTTCCAGACCTGAGTTACATATTGTCCGTCTTTATCTTCAGGATTATTGGCCCATACCGCGAATAAAGTAAAATCTGTTTTTCCCCGGGTAACTGCAATGGGCAATACATTTTTAAAATCAGGATTATGGCAATCCATAAGTTCGAACCTGTAATCACTGTATGAAAAAACACCAAGGCCTTTGTGCTGATTCGCACCGTACCAAAGTGCCGCTGTCGGCAGCGGGACATCGGGAGGAAAGTTGAGCTTTTCGATATTTTCACATTCCGGAATAATGAGAATATCCGGCTGATGAGCCAGAATAAACCGGGCTTTTTTTCTGAAAGCCATATTACAATTCCAGGTGATGATTTTCATTCTATTTTCTGATTCAGTTCAAACAAAATATAAGGACCGTTTTCATTATCACCGTGTCCTTTCTCTGTAAATCCAGTCTTTTTATAAAATGCAACGGCTTGGGTATTCCGCTCCAGGCATTTGAGCATTACCGGAAACTTTGTTTGCTCTAAAGCAGCTTTTAAAAGCCTTTTTCCAATTCCGAGTTTATGAAATGCTTCGTCAATATATAAATGGTGAATAAAATTATCCCGCATCCAGACCGAAATAAATCCGATGACTTTTTCATCGTAAAGTGCTGTTAGGATATATTCTCCTTTTGTCTGAATGTCAAAATCCTGCAAATCAAAGATACTATGATCTGCCCAGACAAAAGTACTTTGACGCACTTTTAGAAACAGTTCGCGCAACGCATCTAAATCGCTTTCTCTGAATTCTATGATTTTCAGCTTATCATTCATATCCACAAATTAAGAAAATAACTGGTTATTCAGGATATGTTTCTAAATAAAATATTCACCTAAAAACAGGACTTCTATTCATGTTGCGACACATCATTGTATTGCCAGAGTACATTGATTATTTTCCATTCTCCGTTCGTTTTTACAATGTGCATATAATCGATCCAGGCATCGGCAATTAATTTTACAGATGCTGTTCTGGCAGAAACATCTAACAGCTTCACTTCTTTTGCCGGATTTTTGGGGAATTTATCTCCTTTTAGGTTATACGTCCCGGCCAGAATAACCATGTTTTCTGCGAAATATTCCGACACATAATCTTTCTGAGTTTCCTTATTTCTAAAAACAGATCTTTTTACCAGTCTCGGATGCAGGGCGCTTTCCATCAATTTCGGATTTGGGTTGTGTTGTGATTCAATATAAGCCAGTGCAACACGTTTGATATCAAGCGTATCCTGAGCCGTCTGCCCCTGAATCTGAAAAGAATAAAATACAATTGTAATAAATAACAGATATTTTTTCATAGAAACCCGGATTTAAAAAACATATCAATCATCACTTTTTAAATACTTTACGTAATTTTTCAGGTATTGATACCAGCTAAAATAGTACATTTATATTACAAAATAAGTAATCTGATTTTAAATATTTAAAAACCAAAAGCTGTTGGTGAAAAACAATTTCAGTTAAAATAGTACCTTACTTCCTCCTATTCAAACCACTCCAAATACACTCCAATATTTATCAATTTCAGATTTGTGATTTGGCAATTTTCAGCCTATATTTGCTATCGAATTAAAAGATTATGGAACAATTTGTAGTATCGGCCCGTAAATACCGCCCGCAAACCTTTAAGGATGTTGTAGGCCAGAAAGCTATTACCAACACTTTGTTGAATGCCATTGACAGCAATCACCTTGCTTCTGCTCTTTTATTCACCGGACCGCGTGGAGTCGGAAAAACCACCTGTGCCCGTATTCTGGCCCGAAAAATAAATCAGCCCGGATATGATGATCCTAATGAAGATTTTGCTTTTAACGTTTTTGAGTTAGATGCAGCTTCCAACAACTCGGTTGATGACATTCGAAGCCTGATCGATCAGGTTCGGATCCCGCCACAAACCGGGCAATACAAAGTCTATATTATTGACGAGGTTCACATGTTGTCTTCAGCAGCTTTTAACGCTTTTCTGAAAACACTGGAAGAACCGCCAAAACATGCTATTTTTATCTTAGCTACCACAGAGAAACACAAGATTATTCCAACGATTTTATCCCGTTGCCAGATTTTTGATTTCAAGAGAATTACGGTAAAAGATGCTAAGGAACATTTAGCGGAAGTTGCAGCAAGTCAGGGAATTAATTTTGAAGATGATGCTTTGCACATTATTGCCCAAAAAGCAGATGGTGCTATGCGTGATGCTTTATCGATTTTTGACCGTGTCGTTTCTTTTTGCGGCACGAACCTAACACGTCAGGCGGTAACGGAAAACCTAAACGTTTTAGATTACGAAACGTACATTAACATTACCGATTTACTTTTAGAAAATAAAATTCCGGATCTTTTACTGGCCTACAATGATATTCTTGCCAAAGGTTTTGACGGACATCATTTTATTGCCGGACTGGCTTCGCATTTCAGAGATTTACTGGTGAGCAAAACTCCGGCTACAATCGCTTTGCTTGAAGTGGGTGAACAGGCCCAACAAATGTATGGCGTACAAGCTCAAAAATGCTCACAGGATTTTTTATTAAAAGGAATTGACATTGCGAATGACTGTGATTTAAAATACAAACTAAGTCAGAACCAGCGTCTTTTAGTCGAATTATGTCTGATGCAACTGGCCTCTATCAATTTTGATGGAGAAAAAAAAAAGCTGAGCAATTCATAATTCCACCCGTTTACTTTAAAAATGGGGGATATTCTATTGTAGAAATTCCAACTACTAAAGCCCAAATTCCAAACACTGCAGGAGAAGATCCAAATTTGAAATCCCAAATTCCAAATGAGGGGCAGAATAGCCATTCAACTGTTGAAGTGAAATCGGAGACAATTATCGAAGCTCCAAAAGTGGAAACCTCTGTAACAAAACCCGAAGCAAGTGCTGAACCTAAAATTTCTGCTTTTTCTTTGTCGAGTATCCGCAAGAAAAAAGAACTGGAAGCCAGCGCCAAATCGTATGTAAAGCCTTCCTCTGTCCTCCCAACTGAAGAATTTACGGAAACAGAAATGTTAGTGGAATGGAATAAATATGCACAGCGTCTGGGGGATAAAGGCTTAAAAATCATGCAATCGTTATTATTGATTAATGACCCCACTTTAGACGGAACGGTAATCACGCTGGAATTACCTAATGAAGGTTCCAAACTGGATTTTGAAAGTCAGATTAACGGGCTTTTAGGGCATTTAAAGGGCCATTTACACAATCATGACATTACAATTCAGGTTAAAGTAAATGAAACTATTGAGACCAAACGCAGCTTTAACGATCAGGACCGATACAACCGTTTACTTGAAATCAACCCAAACATTGAACTTTTGCGTTCTACATTTGGATTGGATTTACATACTTAATATTCTGCCATAATTAACCGCAAAGAGGCAAAGATTTTCGCGAAGTTCGCAAAGGGTTTTTGCCACGATCCGAGCTTGAGCGAACAGGTGAAACAATTACACGAATTATCACTAATTATTTTTTTTACAGTTTGAATAAAAATTCGTGCAGATTCGTGTAATTCGTGGCAAACCTTTTTATTTATTCCTAAGCCCGAAATCATAGACTTTTTGCAGCCATTTTTCTCTTTGAAAATCACCGGAACCTTTTACAATTCCGATATAGGTGACTTTTACCGGTTTTACACCACAGAATTCCAAAGTAGATTTCTTAAGCTGATTGACGCTTGGTTTTCCGTAAAACAAGCGGTAATACCAGCCCGGCTGATCTAAAGTGGTGATAATATGGGCGGTTTTTCCTTTGAGTAATTTGTCCCACCAAACTGAATTTTCACGGTACTGAAAGACCATTCCGGGCAAAAACAACCGATCAATAAACCCTTTTGTTATTGCCGGTAAGCCGCCCCACCAGACAGGATGAATCCAGACCAAATGATCTGCCTTTTTAATTTTCTCCCAGGCATCTAATAAATCGGGTTCTAATTCGGTGCGTTTTTGATAGCCAAATTGCAGATTCGGATTAAATTGTAGTTTAGCTATTGTTATCGTTTCTACAACCGCACCGGAGTCAAGTGCTCCGTGTGCGTATTCGTTTGCAACTGCAAAATTAAAACTCTCCGGATTTGGATGGCCGTTTATAATCAGTATTTTTTTCATGTGTTTCCTTTTTTACAAAAATACTATTCCGATAAAAATGAATACCGGACAAATGTCCTAAAAAATCGCTTTCCGGATACGACTTAAATGTCTCGGCGTAACCCCTAAATAAGAAGCTAAATACTGAAGCGGAATTAGCTGAAGGTATTTTTGATGATTTTGATAAAGTTCTTCATAACGCTGGGTTCCGGATAATTTCTGAAAAGATATCATTCGTTTTTGAAGCGTGACATATTCCATCTCAGTCAATTTACGGCCAATTTCCTGCCAGTGAATTCCTGACTTATAAAGCTTCTCCAAACTTTCACGGCTGATGACCTGTAATTCTGTATCAACGAGTGCCTGAATGTTTTCTTCGGCTACATTTTGTGTTATAAAACTTGAAAACGAAGCCATAAATTCATTTTCAAAAGCAAAACAATTCGTTATTTCATCGCCCTGATGATTGAAAAAATAAGATCTTAAAATGCCTTTTTTAATAAAAACGATTTCATTGCAAACCTGATTTTCTTTCAATAAAAGTGCTCCTTTTTTGAGTTTTCTAACTGTAATTAAATCATCTAAATGATCTAATTCATCCTGGGAAATTATTTGAAAGAATTGAAAAAGAGATTTCATTTATAATAAAAATTAATCTTTTGTAGTAAAAATTCTTTCGATCCTTTTGTCAGGAATAAGCCACAACAGAGCCACTATAAAATAGGCGGCTCCTGAAATCCATTCGCTGTAAAACGAAAAGGCAATTCCAATAATATATAAAACAGACGAGACATTCCCTTTAACATCTTTGCCTATTGCTTTTGCTATTACTGAATTTTTTCCTTCGCTACTAATTATAATTCTTTGTAAAATGAAGTAGGCTACCGAAGACAGCAGCAATACAACTCCGTACAGTGTCATAGAGGTTTTTGCGAAGTTATGTTCTCCCATCCACCCGGTTGCAACCGGAATTAAAGACAACCAGAAAAGCAAATGCAAATTGGCCCAAAGGATTTTTCCGTTGATTTTGGTCAGACTGTGAATTAAATAATGGTGGTTGTTCCAGTAAATTCCAACATAAATAAAACTTAGTACGTAACTTAAAAACTTCGGGATAAGCGGTGTTAAATCCGTAAATTCATGTCCCTCAGGTACTTTGATTTCTAAAATCATAATGGTTATGATAATAGCCAATACACCATCACTAAAAGCTTCAAGTCTTGTTTTGTTCATTTACTTCCTAATTATACTATGGTGTGTTAAAAAAGTTTGCGCCAATTACATGAATTTTTTATGGTCAATATAAAATAGTAATTCGTGTAATTGCTTCGCCTGTTCGCTCACGCTCGGGTCGTGGCAAAAATATAGTGCTCCCTGTTTAAATATTAAATTTTACCGTAATACATTGCTTTTACAATTCCATCGGAGAGTCCGATTTTTGGAACGTAAATCTGGCGTGCCCCACTCCATTTCATCGCATTCAGGTAAATACGGGTCGCGTGGATAATTACGTCGGCACGATCCGAATTCAAACCTAATTCTGTAATCCTTTGTTCGTAAGTCAATGAATTTAGATAAGCATATTGCGAATTGATATAAATATAAGAAAGTGGTTTTTCCTGTTGTTTTCCGGACATTTTAAACAACTTATTGATGTTTCCTCCGGAACCAATTAGTGTTACTTCTTCGTATCCCTGCGTATTGGTTTTGATCCATTTTTCGATTTCATCCCAGACTACGTCGCATACCATGTCATTTAATAAACGAACGGTTCCGGCTTTGAAAGATCTCGAATTAATCATTTTACCATCAGAAAACAAGGTAAATTCGGTACTTCCGCCGCCAACATCGACAAAAAGATACGTCTCATCTGTTTTCAGTAAATGATGTAAATCTGTTGAAGCAATAATAGCGGCTTCTTTTTTACCATCAATAATTTCGATTTTAATATCGGCTTTTTTCTTAATTAAAGCCACAACTTCTTTTGCATTATAGGCCTCACGCATTGCAGAGGTTGCAAACGCCATATAGCGTTCTACTTTATGTACTTTCATCAAAAGGTTAAATGCTTTCATGGCATCCACCATTCGATCTATATTTTCTTCTGAAATTTCTCCAACTGTAAAGGCATCTTGTCCCAAACGAATTGGCACACGAACAAGAGAGCTTTTATTAAATTGCGGTTCTTTGCCATCTTGTTCTACAACATTGGATATCAGAAGCCTCATGGCATTTGATCCGATATCTATTGCTGCATATTTTTTTATTTTAATCATTGCTCCCTTATGATTTGAATTTGATTTGTTATTGATTTATTTTTTGCGGCATCTTTTTCGATTGCCTCAATTTTATTCTGGTAATACTTATAGGTTTCAAGCTGGGCTCTAAATGGGGCATGATGATTTCGTGGCTTATATTTATTATCTAGTTTATAGGAATGGTATCTTACCTTAACATTCCCTTTCCATGCAATATCAAAATTATCGATTAGTTCTTTTTTGATTTCAAGATCATAAATAGGACAGGTAACTTCTACCCTTCCGTCAAGGTTTCTGGTCATAAAATCGGCTGAAGAAATATATACTTCTGTTAATCCGGCATTTCCAAAAATATAGACTCTTGAATGCTCCAGATAATTATCTACAATGCTTATCGCTTCAATATTCTCACTCATTCCCGGAATACCCGGTATCAAGGAACATATTCCCCGCACCTGAAGCTGAATTTTCACTCCTGCATTACTGGCTTCGTATAGTTTGTCGATCATTTTAAAATCAGATAAACTATTCATTTTTAATTTGATATGTGTTTTTCTGCCTGCCAGAGCATGTAAAATTTCACGATCTATCAATTTTATAAATTTTGTTCTCGTATAATGGGGTGATACAATTAAATGTTTGTATCGGTGTACCCTGTAATTGATGTCAAAAAATTCAAATATTTTAGAAATGTCTTTCAAAATCTGCTGGTGACAGGTAAACAAGGTTACATCCGTATAAATTTTAGCAGTGGATTCATTGAAGTTTCCGGTAGAAATAAATCCGTAACGACGGGTCTTATCATTTTCAACCCTTTCAATGACACAAATTTTACTATGTACTTTAAGCCCTTTTATTCCAAAAATAAGTTCAATTCCTTCGGTCTGCATTTGCTCTGCATACGAAATGTTTGTGGCTTCATCGAAACGCGCCTGAAGCTCGATCTGAACGACTACTTTCTTACCATTTTTGGCTGCATTGATTAAAGAACTAATAATTTGCGAGTTCTTGGCCAGACGGTATAAAGTGATTTTGATACTCGTTACTTTCGGATCTAAAGCCGCTTCACGCAAAAACTTCGTTAAATAAGAAAACGACTGATAAGGTGCGTGTAATAAATAGTCTTTTTTACTAATTTTTTCCAACATACTTCCTGCCATGCTCAGGCCCGGAATTGGTAACGGATCATTGGTTTTATAAAGCAAATCGTATCTTCCTAAATTGGGGAAACTCATGTAATCACGGCGATTGTGATATCTTCCGCCGGGAATAATACTGTCTGTCGCTACAATTTTCATTTTATCCAAAAAGAAACGCAGCGTATCTTCTTCGATTAAACTATCATAAATAAAGCGAACCGGCTCCCCTATTCTTCTGTCTTTTACCGATGTAGCAATTTTCTCCAGCATACTTTTACTCAAATCACTATCGATATCCAACTGTGCATCACGCGTAATTTTGATCATATGGGCTGAGACGCTTTTATAATCGAAAATATTAAAGATGTTCTCAAGATTATGGCGAATTACATCGTCAATTAAGATGACATATTGTTTATCGTCATCTGACGGAAGTACCACAAACCTGTTTATTGTTTTCGGAATTTCAATTACTGCGTATCGGACTTCGTCATTGGTATTCATCTCCAAACGAATAGCCAAATATCCCAAAGTATCTTTCAAAACCGGAAATTCAGCCAGATCATTCAGAATAATAGTCACTAATTCAGGACTTAATTTTTGAATAAAGAAGTCTTTCAGAAAACGTTCCTGCAGTTCTGTAATCTGATCTTCATTGATGATAAAGATATTTTCGGCTTCCAGTTCGGCTTCGATGTTCCCTAAAATGCGTAAACTTTCTGATTGTTGCTGAATTACGATTTCGGTAATATCCTTGATCAGCTGATGGGCAGAAACTCCTCCCAGGTATTTTTCACCAGAAATTCCGGACAAACTTAATCTTCGGATTGCGGCATATCGAACTCTAAAAAATTCGTCTAAATTATTTGAAAAAATTCCAACAAAACGCAACCTGTCCAAAAGTGGAACGGTATTATCTGCTGCTTCCTGAAGTACTCTTGCATTAAACGCTAACCAACTTTTTTCTCTATCGATATATTTCTGTTCGTACACTTTATTTATTTTAAATCTTTGGGGAAAATTGTTTTTTGTGTCTTGCCTTTATGAATGTTGTCCCAGCTTTCTGACTCAAATTTAAGAGACACAAAACCGGAGGTAGGTACATTTTCTATAAAAACATCTCCAAATTTATTAACAAAATTTGTAATAGCCTCGTTATGTCCAAAAAGAATAACGCTTTCTAAACTATTATCACATGATTTGATAACTTTTTCGAGTTGTTTGTCATCAAAAGTATAAAGATCATCTTTATATATGATGCTTTCTATGGGATAAGAGATATTTTGAGCAAAAATAAGAGCAGTTTCTGAAGCACGTGCAGCAGTGCTACTCCAGATAATGTATGTTTTTGGCAGAAATTTTAAAATATTTGTTGATACTTCATGAGCATCAAGAATCCCTCTTTTCATCAAAGGTCTGTCAAAATCTTTTAAAGGAGCTTCCCAACTGGATTTGGCATGTCGTATTAAAATTAAATTTTTCATAAGTAGAAGGATTTAGAAACATCGTAGAGAGAAGTTCTTTTTTATTGAAGTTCTAATTTACAAAAGAAATTCTAATACTTCTCTTTTTTTTAATTCTGTTAACATTTAAAGAAAATTTTAACAGGAATAGAATTCGCATCAAACATCAAAATCATAACAAACGAGAATCTCTGTTTTTACAAAAAAGTGTAGTTCATCTGTTAAAAGATTCCTTTAGTCGATATTAAGTATATCTTAAAAAATTAACTAAATATTTGATTATTAAGTATTTATAATATTTTAAACTTTCCGTTTTTTAATTAAAATACGAAAATATACTCATTTTTTATTTGTTACAAATCACAAAAAAAATGCTTTTTTCGAGCATATTTTAACAAAAAAAAGACCTTTCAACGAGTATTTGGGTTAGTTACAGAGAAAAAAAATCAAAATCAAAACCTCGCTATAACTTTGATTCTGTTAAAATTAGATAAAAATCGTAAAACAAAATCTTAAGTTATGAAAACAAAAATTACTCTTAAAAAAGCACTAAGATTTGTAAAAAATTGTAAGTTCATTTTTTCATTCAAAAAGAACCTGTTACAAAAAAATATTTTTTGTTTACTTTTTTGTTTGATAACCGGTGTTTCATTTGCTCAGTCCGGTTCCTGTAATGCAACCCTGATTGTAGAAAATAATGGAAACGTTAGAAGTACTCCTGTTGACGGAACTTATTACTCACTGATTCTTACCAACAACGGGGCCTCTACAGATACCTTCCTGCTTTCGGCAAAAAACAGCAACAGCTCCTGTGCCAATACTGATGGAAGCCCCACCGGCACAAATGTGTCTCTCACTACCAATTTTATTAATTCTGAAAAGAGCCCGATTAGCGAAATGACGTTAAGTCCGGGGCAGTCTGTAAATTTCTACCTGCATATTACTGTACCAACAGGAACTCCCGCCGATAAATGGTCCTGTAACCGGATTATGGCGACTTCAAAAAACTGTACCAATTATTCGACTGATACTGTTTTGCACACTTATGTCATTAATCCTGTAAATGACTAATAACAAACACATCAAATGTTACCTAAAATAATTAAAAATGGAAAAATCTTTACTCTCTTTCAGCAATTATTTACGAGATTTAAAAAAAATATACTTCGCCGTATTATTTCTTCTATCTTCTTCATTTGGTTTAGCGCAAACAATAACCACCAACAAAACTGTGACTGCAAATGCAGGAAATTGTGGTATTGTTAATGTAAAATTAGATATTACAGGTTCAAATCCTGTGGCAAGGAATTCAGATGTGATTTTAGTAATTGATGTATCCGGAAGTATGGGAAATACGATTAGCGGAGATACTAAAACGTCAATGGATTATGCCAAACTGGCGGCAAAATCTTTTATTTCGCAGGCTTCAGCAAATACAAATAACAGAATTGCAATTGTTTCTTATACCACAAATGCAAAACTGGAACTTGGTTTAACATCCCTAAATGCTGTTGGAGTAACTGCTTTGAATGCCAAAATTGATGCCTTAATAGCCACTAACAACACCAATATTCAGGATGGAATTGTAAAAGCCGAAACTGAGCTGGAAACAAATGGAAGATTTGATTGTGCAACTGCAAGAAGTATTATTTTACTTACTGATGGAGTAACCAACAGAACCGGACCCGTAGGAAATACAACCAGCTGTAACACTACAAGTACCACATCAACCTGCGTTACATCGGCAATAACCGCTGCTACAAATGCAAAAACCACTGTAAAATCAAGTATTACCTATAACAATCAGATCTTTTCTGTGGGTCTTTTTGGTGGGATTCCCGGCAATATCAATACGCCCGGAAGTGACCAATTTGTAGCAAAATTTACTTTGGACGGAATTCAGGGAAGTGCTTCTTATATCACGCAAAGTGCTGCTAATCTAACTTCAATTTACACTCAGATTGCTTCACAAATATCATGGGTTGCACAAAGTTTAATTCAAAAAGAAACCATAATACCCGGATTTACAATTGGTTCAATTACTACTACCAAAGGCACAGCCTCACTTTCCGGACAAGTTATTACCTGGAATACTGACTTTTTAAATTCAGAAACCATTACCTTAAACTATCAATTAACGCCAACCGGAACTGCCTGCGGTACTCAAACGGTAAGTACATCTACTTTAAACTATCAAAATTCAGCTTGCGCCAATGATTCTAAAACTATTACGAGTCCGGCTTATTTTGTGCCATGTACCCCATTAATCAGCGGCATATTAAGTGCTTGTGGATCAACAACATTAACAGCTTCTACAAATGCAGCTTCACCAACCTATGTGTGGTACAAAGATAATGTTGAAATAACAGGTCAGACCGCTTCAACTTTATTGGTGACAACGAGCGGTGCGTATAAAGTAAAAGTAAAAAATGGCACTACCAATTGTGAATTAACTTCTGCTGCTTCAAATGTTTCCATTAGCCCGGCTGCTGCTCTTACCGCCCCGGCTAATGCAACTATTACAGGCTGCGGAACCAGTGCTATTACAGGACTTCCTTACGCTGCTGCAAGTACCAACATAACTTTAGCTCAATTAAATGCTGCAGGAGGATCATTACCAAATGATGCTTCTATAGGAGCCTACACCATATCGTATTCCGATACTGCTACAGGAACATGCCCCATTGTGGTTACCCGAACTTTCAAAGTTACTGCGAGTTGCGGTACCGTTACAGCGAATCAAACCATTACCATTCAGGACAACACTGCACCAACCTGGACTACTTCGGCTAATGCACTAAACGTAACACTTCAGTGCAGCGATACCGCCGGATTGGCCACTGCCCAAAATCAGGCTCCCGTGGCAACTGATAATTGTGGTGGAACAATAACCTATACTAAAACCAGCGGTGCTTTTGCTGCGGGTTCCTGCAGCAATTCCGGAACCTATACCAATACCTGGATTGCCAAAGATGTTTGTTTGAATACTTCTACAACTTTCACACAGGTAATTACCATTCAGGACAACACTGCACCAAGCTGGACCACTTCGGCTAATGCACTAAACGTAACGCTTCAATGCAGTGATGTTGAAGGTTTAGCAACTGCGCAAAATCAGGCTCCCGTAGCTACTGATAATTGTGGTGGAACAATAACTTATACCAAAACCACCGGCTCTTT
>NZ_WKKE01000032.1 GCF_009674775.1 Flavobacterium sp. LC2016-23
AGGTTTACAATTTATAAGAATAAAAAATTGCGCAAAGTCAGAGACATTTGCGCAGCTTTTCATAAGGAACACTTCGGGGAGCTAGGAAATCCATGAATCAGAGAACTCGCCATATTTTTTTATAATTTCTTCTAACATCTTTATTATTTTATATAGTAACTACTACCAATATTTTTTCGGTAGTAGCAGTTCGTGTTTGACTTCTTCTGAATAATTCTAATAGAATTGAAACTATTTTAATTATTTACATTAATTTATGTTTACAATTTTTCACTAATCATTTAGCTTTTTTATTATACTCTAAAATTATATAACTACCAAAGCTAGATATGTCATCAATCGCAAGGTCAATATTTTTTTTATACTTACTTAAGGTCATTTTTTTTATATAATTATTTATATTGTAAAATTCATTATCTAAATAAATTTCAAAAATCTTGGGAATTAAAATAAAATTTCTAGATTGAGATTTTGTAATTAGACTCCATTCTAGATTTCCATTAAATCTGTTAACAATGCTTTCCAATAATATATATATATCATCATCTTTATCAAAGCCTTTAAATTTAAATCTAAAAAAAGGTGGATATGCGTATTTATCATCTAGTGAAATCATATTCACTTTCGATGCTTCGACTGGAGCTATTTTTGACAAAGCCGAAAATAAACTTGTACTTTCCATATTTAATTATCGTGTTATTATTTTTATACCTTGTGAATTCATAGACTTATAAATCTCCCAATATGTTTTGGATAAAATTGGCTTACTGCTCATCATCGGGTCATAAATAAAAGATCCTTTTTGGATAACTTGATGATACATAAACTCCGTTTTTTGTCCATATTCCATTCCATTTAACCAAAGGCCTTTTTTAGGTGTTATTTCCAGTAATTTTGTTCCTTCTGTTCCTTGATACATACTTTTGGCAATATCAGAGCAATCCAAATATGGATCCGCAAGTTTATTATAAAATGCCACATCATCTGCTAATGATGCATCTGGTAATTTACCAGCTGGAAATTCTATATAGCCATTATCAACATTAATGTTTGTTGAAGCATTTGACTGATTAGTAGGAATATTTTTTGCTTCAGTTGAACTTGAAATTTTATAATCCCCCGTTTTAATATCAGTACCATTATCTACTTCTGCAAGTCCGGCTGTTTGAGGCAATGTTATCGGTTGTACAGCAATCCTTGGAGTAGTTCCTGTCCAGAAAGTTTTACCATTGGCTATTGCAGTAATACCATTAAAAGCACCTGCAGTTACCGCACTAATAACAATACCGGTTAACATTTCTTTCCCTGACATTAACGGATCTCCAAATGCCGCGTTATTTCCTAAACTCAGAACTGACGAAGAATAGGTTGCGCCTACCGCTCCGGAAAATGCACCGGCAAAAAATCCACCACCACCACCAGCTGCACCTCCGGCTAAACCAAAAGCAGCACCACCGGTTGCAGCACCCACAGCTCCAGCGACCGCTCCAATACCAAAGGCTTTTAGGCCTTCCATATCCATTCTAAACCCGTGCACACCCCAGTTAATTACACCACCTACAACCGCACCAATTACAATATGAATCCATTCCCCACTGACATCAGTATACCGTAAAGGATTATTATAACAGTATCCGTAGCGGTTATAATTCTGCGTATTAAATGGATCTTGTACAAAATTATCAGGCTGCATAAAACGATGCAGTTTCGGATCATACAAACGTCCATTCATATGAATGATCCCTACACTTTGCAAGTGTTCGTGCCCGGTGTATCCTCTGTCTAAAATGGTCAAGCCTGCCAGGATTACACCAGCGCCATCCTGTACTTTTACTATATTTCCCCAGGCATCAAACAATCGTTTTTCAACAACTGCACCAGTCTGGTCACTTATGGCTACAATGGTTCCCTGATAATCCCGAAGCAAATATAAATAATTTGACGTAGCTCCGTCACTTTTTAAAACCAAGGGAGCCGTATATCCATCTCCTCCAATATACGTTACAAACTCAAGGGCTCCAGTAACTGTATTTTGTTTCACTTCCATCGTCCCGTCTGCAGAATAATGCTTTCGGTAAGTCCTTTGCAGCTTATCTGTCTGTAGCCCGCCATAAAACATACTGCTGCGATCGTTACTGTCGTTATAAGTGAAACTTATCTTATCTACCGCTGTTTCTTCAATCTGAATAGGGCCTTTAAACGCATTATACGTTACATTCAATGCCTTAGTCGATGCAACAGCATCACTTGTTTTTCGTATCTGAACATCATCGAACCAGATATTCCCTAATCCGTTGTTATCTAAACGTAAACGTATTTTTTTTATAGTTGCTGGAACTAAAAATGTTTTTGTTACCTGTGTCCAGCTTCCGGTAGTACTTGTTACTACAGTGTTGTAACTTAAAACACCTTGAGCATCCTTCATAACCAGAACTATTTCCGCTTGCGGACTACTGCTGTAGATCCATGCAGAATAAGTATATTCTGTTGCTGCAGTATTGTTAATGTCTACCCATTTATCCGAATATACATATTGTTCCGTTGTATTTGTGTTAGCAAGCTTTAATGAATTCTTCCCTGTATGTGCAGCCGTTGTAACATCATAACTATAAAAAACAGTAGCAAGAGATCTCTCATTACCCCATCCCGTACGATCTTCCATACTATCATTAAAGATACCTTCTCTCATTCCATAATAGCCAAGAGCTTCGGGAGTTGCTGTTATTGCCTTATTCTGATATGTTTTAGAAGTGTCATATTCATAAGTACCTATATTATTTTGTGTAATCCTTCCCCTCTCATCATAAGCCTGCGTTTCCTGAATACCAAGGGCATTCGTATATACTGTCAGACGATCTAAATTATCATAGTCGAAAATTTCATTTCTGTTAAATAAGCTATTTGTACGGGTTTTAAGATTCCCACTTAATACATTAAAATCGGTATTTAGAGTAAGAATGTTAACGGTAGGCGTTGCCGCTTTATCATATTTAAATTGTGAAATATAACCTTTATCCTCTTTATCATAGGTGTTGGTTAACGCAAGCGGCCCATTTATTCCTGTCAGCAGTTGCCCGTTGGCATTAACAGTAGTGGTTTGCCATAGGATGACACCAGTCAGTGCATCCTTGATCTGCCAGTGTGATCCGTTTAAATAGGTATTTTGTATTTTTTTTGAACTTGATTTCACTCCTACAGCCGCTGTAGAGGTTTCAGTATCTATTCTCCCAAATGCGTCATAAGCAAAATCTTTTGTAAAGGTTGCATATGGTGTGGTTTCAACCGTCTTGCTTATTCTTTTAGAAGTATCATAAGTATACACATCTGTTGTTTGGGTACTGTTTTTTAAATCATTAAATTCAGTCTTTAAAAGTAATTTTGTTGTAGTATAATATCTGTACTTTGTTCTTGAAATCGTATCGCTTACACCAGCAACAATTTTCTTTTCATCCAGTTTTCCAAATGCATTTAATTTATAACTTGTAAAGCCATTTGGGGTAGTTTCTTTTGTGATTTCACCCAAGTCATTATATTCATATTTATAAATGCCAGCGGATGGATCTTTTAATTCCTTCTTTCTTCCCCATCCGTCCTGAGTAATTGTAGTTATTACCCCTCCATAATTTGCCTCTCTTAAATTACCATTGGCATAATAAGTATAAGTAACATTGCCGCCAGGTGTATCCGTCATTGATATTACTTTTCCCATTGCATTTTTAACAGAAACCTTAGTTTTTAAATAGTCACTAACGGTTGTAGAAAGTCCATCGTATTTTATATTGGTTATTTTACCCGTAAAAGAAATAACCTCTTTCGGTCTGCCGTATTCGTCATAGTTAGTTACATTGAACTCTGTTGGACTGCTCCCAAAATAAGGTTCACTTGTTTTGTAATTTCTGTCGTATATATCATAAAAATAATCTACAGAAGAAAAATTTCCCGCTATGTCTTTTATCTTTATTTTAACCTTATGGCCTAAATCATCATACGTCTCTTCGACACTGCTACCATCATCTCCTGTATTGGTAACGATAACTTTCTCATTGCTTCTGCTGTACGTATACGTATTGCTCTTACCAAGATAATCCGTAGTTTTGGTTTTCTTTAACCAACTGTCATATAAATAAGAAGTTATTAATCCATTTTGATTGGTTTCTGAGTTTAAAACCCCAGAACTTAAATTATAATCAAACGTTTTAAACAGACCTTCAATATCAGTTGTTTTAATTAAAAACCTTCCTGAGGCATCATAGGCATAGCTTGTAACCCTTGGTGTAAGGCCATTTGCGCTTATTGTCTTTTTGAGGATATTTCCAAAACTGTCAAATGAATTATTATCCTCTGTGATATAACTTGTCGAGGCATCCCCTTTTTTTTGGATCTTATTTAAAAGACCATACATTGTATTGGTATAACCGTAAACTTCTTCAGAAATCATAGTACTTCCATTTACCACTACATTAACTGTTTTAGTAGCAGGAACTCCTACGTAATAAGGTAAAGTATTGACTGTTTTGTAGGTTACCGTAGTTGTATTGTTTTGAACTTCAGTATTTCCTTCTTTAAGTACAGTATTAACCGAAGTAGGGTTATTGTACTGATCCAGGATTCTAGTAGTGACACTGCTTGTTCCTTCCAAACCATTAAACTGGCTCTCTGAAGTATTTTTAAGTTTAAAAACCTTATTGCTCTGTAAAGCATCAGTAGCAGTATTATAACCTTTTAAGGATCTGGAAATAAAAGTCGAAGGAGAAGCCGCAGTTGGCCCCTGATAACCTAATAATGAAAAATTCTCAATATTAGCTCCTCTTAAAGAAATGTCATTTTTGGATACATTTGATATTAAAGTTGTACTGTCATTATACCAATTGGTCCTCATAAGTGATCTAAAACCCAAAAAACCGATTCCTTCAGCATTTGAAACAGCGCCTGCATATTGTAATAATTGCTTTTTATAACTGCCCGCACTTTGCTTTTCCAGCATAGTTACAATTTTTAAACTTGGTGCTGCAACAATATCTATATTCGGAAAGGTCTCCGTAAAAATTGAAGGAGTATATAAAGGTTCATACTCATCCTGCTGTAATGGACTATAAGTAATGGTCTCTTTAACTCCATTTCCTGTTGTTATATTAAGCAGTAATCCTTCTTTCGTAAAATCATTTTTTGAATCGAATGTATAGATTTGATTATTGCTAATAATACCGAGTGATAAATATTGATTATTAGTTTTTGGTGATAAAAATACCGGTAGAGGATAGCTTCTGATAGCCTGTAGTGAGCCTGTATCATAAGTAGAGGAGGCAGTAAACGAAGCAGTTGTGTTTTTAAAAACATTCATCATAACTCTCGCTCCATTAAATGCACTACCAAAAATTGATCTGCATTGCACAATATCGGTTTTTCCGTCAGCATTTATATCCAAAGGAATAAGAGTACAGGTATAAACGTCTTGGCCGTCTTTAAAATTACCCCAATTAGTAAATGGATAAGTTTCGTTAGTTTTTACAAATCCGGTTCCTGTAGATAAAAATTTTACATAAGCAGTAGAATAATTACCTGCACTTGTAGGAATGATAAAGTCCATCTTTCCATCTCCGTTATAATCTCCCGATAGTATAGCCTGTGTGATTTTAATATCTGAATCTAAAGTTTTCCATAAAAATTCAAGTTGGTTATTATTGTTCAGCGTATAAACATATAATCTACCATTCTTAAAATGAAGTATATCGGTCTTTCCATCACCATTTACGTCAAATGTTTCAATTTTACTGTCAGTACTTAAGAAAAATTCCTGTAATAT
This sequence comes from Flavobacterium sp. LC2016-23, assembly GCF_009674775.1. GTDB lineage: Bacteria > Bacteroidota > Bacteroidia > Flavobacteriales > Flavobacteriaceae > Flavobacterium. Next base: position 5,804 of record NZ_WKKE01000032.1, read on the forward strand.
CCCTGCATAATTGGCAAAATTACTTGTTTTTCTTCGATCTAGGTCTACAAAATACAATTCACTGCTGGTGTTTGTAGAATAGAGAAATAAATCAGGACCACCATAAGGATCGGGCTGGCATACTAATTCCTGTATATCCTGATCCAGTGCCATAACATCAGTCAGTCCATCACCATTAAAATCCCCGCTAAAAAAAAATTTTGCTCCTCCTGCATTAAAAGAATCATTACAATTCATAATCCACCTTTCAGGAAATACCGCTTTTTTTACATTATCCAGACCTATTCCGGTAGACAGATTATTATAAGTTTTGAAATTTACGGCATTAAGATCTGTTAAATCACCCTGAGCAATAGTAATACCTTGATAATGATACATTTTACCATTGGCAGTTAAGCCATTAGTGGGGAAAATTGATGTAAAATATCCACTATTTATTTTAGTGGGGACTAACATAGAACTATTATTAACATCTTTAAATACCCAAAAATCTTTATATGCATTTATTCCGCCTGTAGTTGGATATAAAACAAAATCCATTTTAGCATCTCCGTCAAAATCCCCGGCAATTGTAGCTGAATTATTAGCATTGATCTCACCTAAACCTAATGAAGATGATTTAGGGCTAACAGTAATCGTTTCTGTAGTCTTTCCATATTCAAATATAGTCGGATTGTAACTCTTTGAATTATCACCATTATTTTCAGTGATTCCATTTAATCGTTCATAACCTAATGTAGCAACATTATATTGCAATAAGTAATTCCTGAATCCTGTTCCATTACCAATTACATTAATACTTGTAAGTAATTTAGTTCTTGACAAACTTACCCCTCCGATGTAACCCTGTTCGTGTCTTGTCCTTGACCCATAATTAAACTTGATCTCGTTGATGGGCGCCGTAGCCAATAAGGTTCCATACTTTATAGAAGCCACATCCAAAACATTATTGGTTTGTAAATAACTGTAACTTATTCTTATTCCCTGAGGATTTTCCCAATAGGTTATAGACCAATCTGTAATAGATCTTGAATCAGTAGAATTTCCATAATATCCTTTTGATCCATCTGGATATTCCACTATAAAATATGCCGGCCCGTAGTTGACCCCGTTTGGATGAACACCATAAGAGGTAATCTTAACATTTGAAAAGTTTTCGGTCTCATATTCTGTTTTGTCAGCACCATAAGTTGCACTAGATCCATTTTTTACAATTAGGCGTTGACCCTCAAATGCAAATCTGTCATAGCTGTCAAAATCGACGGGATCAATAATGTTGTCATGATATTTAGTTGAAGGTATCCTACTGATGGTGGATACCCCTGCAATATTCCAACCGTAACCAGCAACACCATTACCTCCCTGACTACTATAGGCTAAACTAATTTTTGGAACGATGCCATTGATTCCCGGAGGTACTGTAATTGGAATTATATAAGTAGCAGCTCCTGCTAATGAAACTGACAATTCACCTGAAGTTATACCAACTTCCGTTTGAGCTGAACCTAATAAACTAAAAATTAATGATAAAAATGTAATGTAAAATTGTTTCATGAATTAATTTTATTGCTTGATAATTTTGATTGTTTTTTGGTCACCGTTCTTATAATTTAGGACGACCAAGTATACACCTGTACCGTAACTCTGAAAAGCAATGTTTTGTGCATTTGTGCGGTCTGTGCCTGAATAAGATTTCAATAACTGTCCATTTAATCCATAAACCACTATCGATAATACTATATTATCATCCGTTAGTCCCCATTTTAGATAAAGTTCTTCCTTCACCGGATTTGGGTAATAGGAAATCACATCTTCCGAAAAGAATTTCTCCAGGTCCTCCTCTGTAATAGCCTCAATTTCTTTAATTTCCTTTCCCGGTTTTGCAGTACAGCCGGTTAAACACAAAGTCCGGCTGGTTTGATTTCCTGCCGTATCATAACCAAATGTAATTTTCTGTTGTGCAAAAGACGATGTCAAAGTTGCAAACAAAAGTAAGCTGAAGATCAGTTTCATATTTATAGCTTTCAATTATATTATTAAACTTGTTAAAAAAAACACAAATAAATAGAAAATAAATGATATACAATAATCATATTTTTTTCTTAATCTTAAAATATGATTTTCTTTAATTGTAACAATTTTAATTATAAGTACGAATCTGATTAAAGCCATTGCTAAAATTCTGGGCTTAACACACTTTTGAGAGTATTTGAAATTCGGTTTTATAAACTTATTTAATAAAATGAATTACAAAGAAAGCGATTGTTAAGTGGTGGGTTTGTCTTTGACACGATAAGGAAAAGACCCAAACCCAAAAAATAGCGCCCAAGAGTAAAATCCGCGATATACCACTAGTATAGAAAAACAGGAATCCACAAGAGCCTATAATCCCGATTCAAACCACCAATATTCCTGACAATATGACCGAAAAAGGCCCAAATACCCTAAAAATCTACCCTAAAGTTCACGTATAGGAGTGACGGAGCGGTGACGGAGGAGTGACGGTAACGTGACGGAGAAATGACGTAACAAAAATATAATGTCAGACTGGCAGAATTAAGGGTAAACTCTTTAACGCTATCAATTCTGTACTATATAATTCGTGCATAAACCCCACTGTTCAGAAAGCTAAAACACTTTCTTTTTAAAATACTATAAAACCATTTGAATGGTATTAAAAAAACAATCTCATGACAATAAAAACCCGTTCTGTGACATATTTTTCTGTTGAACTACACTAAAGCTGTACTTTTATACTACCCTACCGAAAACCAAAAAATCAACCACCGGAATGCCTGAAAAAAAATCAATATTGATTGGATGTGACGATACCACCATTCTGACTCAGGTATTGAATATCCTGTCGGCTATAGCTGATTTTACTTTTTCTATCGCCGCTGTTTCAAGGGCTTCGGACCTCTATAGCACGTCTCAATCCTTACATCCCGATTTGATTATTTTGTGTTTCAGAAGAAACCAGCCTGTCATAAACGATAGCCATTTCAACTTAAATAAAATTGATACTCCCATTTTATGCCTGACGCAAAACTATGAATGCGAGTCGACCTGCTGGTCTAAAAACTGCATCATTTTTACCCATCCTTACAAACATATCAACAATGCTGACTTTCTCATTTACAGAATTAAATCTATTTTTCAATTAAAGAAAACAGAAAGCAATACCGGTACAGCGGGTTCATTTGCAGAAGCGGCCAGAGAAAAAAACAACACCAGCAACACAAGGGAACTGAGCCATTATGTAATGGAACTGGACCAAAAGGTAGAAATCCTGCAAAAGGTAAAAACCCGCATTTCGTATCTGTATCCCAATGTCAATGATGCCATCCGCAGAGAATTAATGTCGATTGTAAATTCCATCAAAACGGTGGCGGAGGATACGAAACTCTGGGATGATTTTAAAATTTACTTTGAACAGTCTAATCCGGATTTTTTGCTGACGCTTGCCAAAAAACATCCTTCTCTAAGTGCCAAGGACTTAAAATATTGCTGTTATATCAAAATGAATATGACTAACCATGACATCACCAATCTTCTCGGAATCAACCAGGATAGTGTACGGACTCATAAATACCGCCTGAAGAAAAAACTGACGCTTGAAAAAGAGCAGGATATTATCTCGTATTTAAGGACAGTATCGTAAAGTATTCCATACCTCATCTTTATACTAATGAAAATTCGGTTACTTTTTTGTAATCGAATTTTTTATTTACAGCACCTTTATTTAGTCTTCAATAAAGAGGCATTCGGAGGATTAATTCCAAAATCTGTGGAAAGTGACAAAAAAATTTACCGCAAGGAACGCAAGGATTTTTATCAAAGATTGCTTTAGAAAGCGCAAAGTTCGCAATCCCGATAGCTATTGGGATTGTATTGAGTTAGCTTTGCGAACTTTGCGTATTTAAGGCATTGTTACATAAAAATCCTTGCGTCCGTTGCGGTAAAAAATCGGTATTGAGTACTCGTTTCGATGTAATTCAAAATTGGTGTCAGGCTGAGCGGAGTCGAAGCCCTTTCCATGTGAAAAAGCCTTCGACTCCGCTCAGGATGACATTGAGTTATAAAAGAATAAAGATATTTTACTCCAATTTATTCTTTTATCTATTTGTTTTTATATCAAATAAGAGTTGCAGTGAGTTATACCCAAAAGGGTTAGTGAGTCTGTTTTATGCTTTCCACAACAGATAGGCGTTGATCTCTATTCTAGTGAGACACATACGGATAAAATTTTTCTTTTTCACGCAAAAAAAGCCCCTGTCTACATTTTGTCTACAAAAGTGTCAGAATTTTACCGAATGTATACGAAAAGTATATTCTGAAAATCTCTTTTGGATTAATTTCCGAAGTACTTTTACCAGTATAATCTGACTACCAGTTTGTTTGGTTGGTTCAGCTGAAATTTAGAATTACTCAACCATGATACATCAGTCACTTGTATTTACGAATAAATTGCTGGGACAGTTTTTGAAAAACCGTTTTGGACTGGACGAAGAAAAAATCGTCCTGAATTATCTTATTGATACCAACGGGGCCTTTCCGAAAGCCAACCAGAACAAAGTCGTTTTATCGCTGATTAATGTCGAAAAAGAAACCAATCAGCCCTTCTATATTAAAAACAAAAGGCTCGAAAACGGTAATTACTCGAGTTTTAATCCCGTAGAAAAATACAATCTGGATATCCTGATCAGCAGCAATTTTGATGATTATACCGAGTCCTTAAAATTTCTGGACGCTATTATGTACTTTTTTCAGATCAACAATTATTTAGATGCTTCCTCCTCTTCGAGTATTCCCGATGGAATCACCAGACTGGAATTTGAATATGAAAAAATCTCCTACCACCAGATGCACAGTTTATGGACGGCCATGGGAGCCAAATACCAGCCTTCGATCATTTACAAGATGAAACTAATCAAAGTTCAGGCGAATGAAATGACCGAAATCATACCGGCGGTTACGAATACCAATAACACGATACTGTCATGAGTCAGAGTGTTTACATAAAAGCCTTTGATGTTCTGGTGTACCATACTTTTTTTGATACCGGCAAATGCAACTGCCTGCATTTTATTCCGGACCCTGCTGCCGAAAAACTATTCCGGAAATTTGGCCTGCGAATGAATCACCTTTCCAATGGATTTGAACTTTACTTGCAATCTAACTCAACCGTAACCGATACCTTAAATTATATATCGAAAACCACGGCGCTGGAGTATTTCGAATTCAGTATTCAGTCCGATAATCCTTTTTTTGAGCTTTTCACCGCAATGCCAATCAACTTTGCGGGACAAATTACCTATACCAGCAAAGATCCTAAAAATCAGGACAGCAACGGTACTGTAATACTGCAGGAAACCTTAGCCCAGGAAAAATCCGGTTCGTTTTTAGGGGTACTGAGAATTTATTTTGAAGATCTTGCCACTACAAATCCGTTGCATTTTGAACTGCATTTTACAGCCCGCGCAACGCAGTGGCAGTATTACGTGATTAATAAAAATGCCGTTCCGCTCAGCCATCCGGTCATTAGCGAAAAAGGCAAGATGCAGTTTGAGGGGCCACAACAGGTCGTATTGCCCACAGGAGAAAAAGCACTCCTTTTTACCTCCGGCGAAACTGATCTTACGCTTAGCGAAAAACCAAAATACAAATTTGATTTAAGCAGTAAAAGTGAACCCAACGAATCCGGTCAGCCCAATTCAAATGGCAAAGTACTGCTGAAAGGACTGCCTGTTCCCGATGTTTCCCGGATTGGAATCATTGACAGCACAGGGAATATTCAAGTTACATCACCCATGTATATCTATTTATAAAAAACTATTTAAAAATGAACATTAAAAACTAAAATCAATGAATTTATCTACCATCCAAACTCCTGGTGTTTACATTCAAGAATTAAATGCTTTTCCGAATTCCGTTGTAGCAGTCGCTACGGCAGTACCAGCATTTATTGGATACACACCCCAAGCTTCTTACGAAGGGAAATCGTATACGAATGTTCCGGTAAGAATTACCTCGTTTGCTGATTTTCAAGCCTTTTTTTGTTACCCGGATCCTCCGCTTCCCGCGAGTCCTGCGAAACAATATAGTCCTGAATATTACTTGGTAAAAGAAGACAGTCAACCTAAAAAGGGAGATTATATGCTGATCGGAGGATCCTTCTACTCCATTGTTCCGGATCCTACTACGGTGTATTATCTGTACAACAGTGTGCGCCTTTTTTATGAAAACGGTGGCGGTGACGCGTACATTGTATCTGTGGGTACGTACGGAACCTCATCTAAAAAACCAATGACAGCCGGTACACCGCTTATCAATCCGAACGTGCAGTTAAACGACCTGACTACGGGTCTTGCCCTGCTAAAAAATGAGCCGGAACCTACCATGTATATTTGCCCTGAGGCCACCTTACTAAGTGTAGCAGACAATGGTACGCTTATGGAAACCATGCTGTTGCAATGTACCACGATGCAGACGGCCATGTGTTTGTTTGATATTATTGGAGGCGATGATCCGGACCCGATTTTATATACGCAGGACATATCTAACTTTAGAATGAATACCGGATCTGTAGGATTGAATTACGGAATGGCCTACTACCCTTTTATCGGGACCACCATCATGCAAAATCAGGATATTGATTATACCAATCTATTTGGCGGAGACCTCAAACAATTAGAACCGATCATCAATCCGCCAAGTGCACCCAATGCAAGTGTGGCCGCGATTATTGCCGGGATTCAGAATCCGGCCAGTACGTTAACCGTGACCCAGAACAATAATGCGCTTTTAATTGCGAGTCAGACATACTCCCTGATTATCAAACATGTATTAAGTGATGCCAACATCCTTCCTCCAAGCGGGGCTATGGCCGGAGTCATTACCACTACAGACAATGCGGTTGGTCCGTGGCAGGCACCTGCCAATACTTCTATAGTAGGAGCAGCTTCGTTACCGATTTGTATTTCAGAAAGCCAGCAGGCCAATTTAAACGTAGATGCTGTTTCGGGTAAATCGATCAATGCGATTCGTTTGTTTAACGGACTTGGCATTTTGATCTGGGGGGCCAGAACGCTGGATGGAAACAGTCAGGACTGGCGATACATTCCGGTACGAAGAACGATGATCTTCCTGGAGCAATCCTGTAAACTGGCGGCTCAGGCTTATGTTTTCCAGCCGAACGACAAAAATACCTGGGAAGCGGTCATCTCGATGATTTCAAGTTTTTTAACTTCCATCTGGAAACAGGGCGGTTTGCAGGGTGCCAGTGCCTCTGATGCTTTTTCTGTAGCCTGTGGACTGGGTTCGACCATGACGGGAGATGATATCCTGAACGGCTTTATGAATGTTACCGTAAAAGTAGCAGTAGTACATCCGGCGGAATTCATTGTACTGACCTTTCAACAGCAAATGGTAGCTTCCAGTTAAGCAGCAATCAACTCAATTTAAGTAAATTTTTAATTTAAAAATAAAATATTATGCCAACAGATGATGGAAGCGTACAAGGCGCAACGTGGCCGATGCCTAAGTTTAGGTTTGAAGTAGATCTTGGAACCGAACTGACAAAAGTAGCTTTTCAGGAAGTTACAGGAATGGATGTCGAAAATCAAATTATAGAATACCGTAAAAGTAACAGTCCGCTTTTTTCTGTCGAAAAAATGCCCGGAATTACCAAATACGGCAATATTACCATGAAACGAGGCATCTTCGTAAATGATAATACGTTTTGGGACTGGCACCAGCAGGTGGTCATGAATACGATTAAAAGAAGAACCGTACTGATCAAGTTACTGGACGAAAAAGGAAATGTGACCATGCAATGGACGCTAAACAATGCCTGGCCAACTAAAATTACCAGTACAGATCTGAAATCTGACGGAAATGAAGTGGCCGTAGACACGATAGAAATTGCACACGAACAGCTAATCATTAAAAACGGTGGCAAATAGTGATTATCCGGTTAGCTTTTATTTTACACTCTCCTTTTCAGGTGTAGATGCAGCTTTCAAGGAAGTATCCGGTATTTCTAAAGAATTAAGCATGGAAGAAATTGTTTGCGGAGGCGAAAACAGGTTTAAATACCGCCTCCCAACAGTTTCCAACAGTCAGAACTTAATCCTGAAAAGAGCCATTGTTCCTGTCGGGTCCCAATTGGTAAACTGGTGCGCCAACTGTATTGATCAGGGACTATCGAATCCGATCCAGCCGCACAATGTGATACTGAGCCTGCTCAATGCAAACGGTATTGTCTGCATGCAGTGGACATTCAATAATGCCTATCCGGTTAAATATGCCGTTTCTGACCTCAACTCTCAGGAAAGCGGGATTGCCATTGAATCTATTGAACTGGCCTATACCTATTTCAATATTTCATCGAAAACAACTTTTGAAAATCTTTTTACCTGATACCTATGCCAATCGAAATAAGGGAACTCATTATCAAAACAGAGATTGTAAGCAGCCATGCGAAACACTCTTCTGTAGCCAAAGAAAAAGAATTGTCTCTTTTGAGGAAACAATTGCTCGAAGAATGCAAAAGATTAATCGCCGAGAAAAATCAGATCAACAGCTATAAACGTTAAAGAAGAAACAAATGGCAGGTTTAGAACTCATGAAAATTACGGGATACACTGACGAAGAATTTGAAAACAAATTCGCCGGGAATCCGTATGCCTTTATGATAAATCCGGAATCGATCAAGGTACAAAAAAGCATTGAATACAACGAACAGCAGGCACCTGCTACCAGCTCTGCCTCACAAAAATATAAAAGCACTCCTAGCGATAAATTAAGTTTTGAAATTGTCATAGACTGTACCGGTGTGGTGGACAGCAAACGGGTGGATATGGCGAAAGAAATTAACGCTTTGGAAACCATTATTTACACCTACAACGGAAAAATCCACCGTCCGAATTTTGTAAAAGTACAATGGGGACAAAATATTACTTTTAATGGTGTACTGGACTCGATTGACATTTCGTATACCTTGTTTAAACCCGATGGAAGTCCGCTGAGAGCCAAAATAGCGTTGTCCTTCAGCCAGTATGTTTCTCCCAAAGCGGTCACCATGATTGACGCGCCCGAGTCTCCCGACTTAACGCATATAGTCACGGTGTCCGAAGGAATGTCGTTACCCCAATTGTGCCTGCAAACCTGGAATGACGATTCGCTTTACATACAAGTCGCCCAATACAACAAACTCAATAAATTCAGGAACCTGAATGGCATTGATAAACTCATATTTCCTCCTGTAAATCCTTCTAACTCATGAGTACTTCTAGTGAAATAAAAACCGGCGGCATCGCAACCTTCTCTATTCAGGTCAATGGCAGCACCATACCGGACGAACTGAGCGTGTTTTCGGTTCACATCGAAAAAAGCGTCAACCGTATCGCCAGTGCTAAAATTGTCATTTTAGACGGAGAAGCCAGTACGGGGGAATTTGAGGCGAGCTCTTCGGCCACTTTTGTACCGGGCGCAACGATTAGTATCCTCGCGGGTTATGATACCAATAATGCCGTAATTTTTACAGGCTTAATCATGAGCCAGTCCATTCGCATTGACAGTCTGATAGGATCGGCTTTGGAAATTGAATGTAGTGATGCAGCTGTAAAAATGATTGTAGGCCGCAAAAGCCTGACGTATTCGAATCAAAAAGACAGCGATATTATTTCGTCCATTATCGGAAACTATTCCGGATTAAGTGCCAATGTGACGGCTACCACGACCACCTGGCCCGAACAGGTCCAATATTATGTAACGGACTGGGACTATATTTTAGCCCTTGCCGAAACCAACGGCTTAATCGTAACGACCCTAAACGGTAAAGTTTCCGTCACGGCGCCCGACAGCGATACCACCTCTGTCCTTACCGTGACTTATGGCGATAATTTACTGGAATTTAATGCCAAACTAAACGCTGTGAATCAATTAGGGAATGTAACGGCTAATACCTGGGATTATAAAAATCAGGAAGTCATTAATAGTGAGGCCACGCCAAATGTAACCGGATCCGGGAATTTAAGCTCCAAAAAATTATCAGAAGTGATTGGGCTCTCTGCTTTTCAGCTGCAGACTTCAGCACCTTTGGAAACAGCCGACTTAAATACCTGGTCCAAAGCACAAATCATTAAAAGTGAATATTCCAAAATAACCGGTGAAGCCAAATTTCAGGGCACCAACGTGATTGAACCCGGAAAATATATGACTTTTAATGGTCTTGGGGATCGTTTTAACGGGGATTACCTCATCGCGGGCGTTGTGCATGATCTCTCACAGGGAAACTGGATTTCTGAAGTCTATCTGGGTGTTTCGCCGCTTTGGTTTACCGAAAAACCCGATGTAATGTCTCCCCCGGCCTCCGGGCTTATTCCGGGTGCAAGAGGTTTGTTTAACGGAACGGTAAAACAAATGTATGAAGATCCCGATTCGCAATTTCGCATTCTGGTCAATGTGCCTTTGTTTGATGCCAATGGTGCGGGAATCTGGGCAAGGCTCTCCAATTTTTATTCGACCAGTGGCGCCGGAGCTTTCTTTTTGCCCGAAGTCGGAGACGAGGTTATTCTGGGTTTCTTAAACGAAGATCCGCGCTATCCTGTCATTCTGGGCAGTTTATACAGTGGTACGAAAATAAAACCTTTTACGGGTTTAGAACCCAACGAAAAAAATTCAGTAAAAGCGATTGTATCCAAATCAGGGATTTCGGTGCAATTTGATGATGAGAATATTGTCTGGACCATTGCTACGCCTAATAAAAATACCATCATCATCAGCGACAAGGATAAGAAAATCACGATCAGTGATCAGAATCAAAACACTATTGTCATGTCGGAAAGCGGCATTGATCTGTCCAGCCAGAAAAACATCAGTATTTCGGCACAGCAAAATGTCAGTATCAAAGGCATGCAGGGCGTTACCATCGAATCCAGTGGCGGCGATGTAGCCACAAAAGGCTTAAATATTAAAGATAATGCCGATATGCAATATTCCGCTCAGGGCGGGCAAATGGCGCAGGTTTCGGGAGGAATGGAATTAACGCTGAAAGGCGCGATGGTGATGATTAATTGAGGTTCTGAGGTTCTGAGGAGCTAAGGTTTTTAGTTTCAAAGGGGCAAAGGGACAAAGGGACAAAGGTTTTTAGCTTCAGAGGCTCAGAGGAACAAAGATTTAAACTTGGCGACTTTGCGACTTTGCGTGGAAAAAAGAGTATAGAATAAAGAATAAAGACAAAAGAAAGAAAAACAAACGATCAAACAACAAACAACAAACAATAAACAACAAACAATAAACAACAAACAACAAAATTATGCCACCAGCAGCACGATTAACAGATTTTCACGAATGTCCGATGGTTACTCCTGCCGTGCCGCCGGTCCCCCACGTCGGCGGGCCAATAATTGGCGTAGGAGAACCAACGGTTCTTATTGCGGGATTACCGGCAGCCCGGGTGGGCGACATGCTGGTTTGTGTAGGGCCGCCGGATTCGATCATAAAAGGATCGGCTACGGTAATGATAGGCGGATTGCCCGCCGCAAGAATGGGAGATCAGACTGCTCACGGGGGATCTATTGTCCTTGGAGCCTTTACGGTAATGATTGGTGGATAATACTATAGAAAATAAAAGCGAAAATACCTTTTTAGGTTCAGGATGGGCTTTTCCCGTGTCCTTTTCTGTGGGTAATTATCAGCTGAATACGTCTGCAAACGAGACGAATATTCACGAGTCTATCAATATTATCCTCAATACCCGAAAAGGAGAACGTACACTGGAAGCCAATTTTGGTTCCGGCCTGCAACAGTTTATGTTTAGAAAAATTGATCCGAATTTAAAAGGCGAAATTATAGAAGCGGTGAAGTTTTCGTTATTGCGCTATGAACCCAGAATAGTGGTTCAGGACGTAAAAGTAGCTTCAACCGATCTGACCAATGGTATCATCGAAATACTGATCATTTACATCTATTCACAAACCAATACCAGACATAATTATGTGTTTCCTTTTCACCTGAAGGAAGGAACCAATTTAGCAAAAAAATAATGATTGTAATGGATCAAAATAGCATCATAAATTCACTTAACGAGGCACTCGTTCCGAATCCCTGTCTGATAGACGGAAGGACCGAACAGGACTGGCTGTACTTTCTGACTGAATTTAGCAAGCTGATTAATTTTTATAACAATACCAACACCATTGAGGGAAACTGGAATCCGTTTTTACTGAAGGACCCCGTTTTTCTGATGGCCGCGATCTCCGGAACCAATTACAAAGAACTGCATGGTGTTTATAAAAACAGCCGTACCGAAATTCAGAACTTAATCAGTAAGGACACTCAGGGCTTTTTGAATTCCAAAGCACTCAATCAGTTATTTGATCATCTTACTGCTGTGTATAAAATCATCGAGCGCTGGACCCATTACATGCAAATCGGCAACGAAACGTACGATCTTAAAAATTATATTTTACACGAAGTTCAGACCAAACTAAGCATTGATTTCTGGGCGATTCAGTCCTTCCGACACTATTTATACACCTCCCCGTCTAAAGGAACCTTTATTGCCGGTGCCCCCTATCGCGATTTTGCTTCTTTTGATGTGCCTCTTTGGACTATCAATAAAGACAAAAGTCCGTTTTGGGAAATTTTTGGCTATGACTCTGAACAGACCATCCTGAAAGCACTGGACAGCATGACCTCTTTTTGTCTGACGGTTTTAACCAAAATTGGCGATCGCCTGTTTAATTTTTTAGAAACGATCATTCATCATGCCAGCAATGAATTTAAAAAATTAAGTCTTAAAAAAAGTAAATTCCCGGACACGACCCTGTTACGTTCTTTTGTAAACGTGCTGAAAGTGCAGCAGGAGCAGCTTAACGGAATTTCTCAAAAACACCTTGATTTTTATTATACCGACATTTTAAAACAAAAAAAATTACCTGCCGTTGCAGATAGCGTGTTTTTATGTGCTGCACTGGCAAAAAACAATTCCGTATTTGATTTACCGGCCGGCGCCTTGTTTAATGGCGAGGTTGATGCGGAAAAGAACCCTGTTTTATTTGCTTCACTCAAAGACGTAACGCTGAATCCGGCCGTTATAAAAAGTGTGCAGACACTCTCCTATCAGGGAGCACCCAATGTTTTGTCGTATAACGTACAAACTATTGCGAAACCGTCAGCTGTTCAGCAGGATGACAGCGGCAAAACGATCAGCTGGGCCACTTTTGGTGATACGACTCCTCCGGTGCTTCCGTCAGCCACCGGAATTGCTTTTGCCTCGCCGATGTTATTGTTGCGGGAAGGCCAGAGAAACATCACGCTCACGCTCGAATTTGATTCGGCAATTAATTTAGCTGAATTTCAGGGAGCAGGCTATTTTCTGAGTACCCAAAACAGCTGGCTGGAAGTCCCTTTACTGCCGTCGGCCTTTCAGTTAAGCACTACTCCGTCGGCTAACAGTCTGATCATCACGATTACCCTGGATCCTGCCCAGCCTGCCATTGAGCCCTTTCTTATTCATCCGGACGGATTGCAGACGAGCTGGCCCATGCTTAAAATTTTATTCCAGACCATTTCCAGCCCCGGTGCCCCTCCCAAAATACTTGCGATCACGATCGCTTTGGACATCACAGGCGTGAAAACGTTTCAATTGTATAATGATTTTGGAGAATTGAATACCAAAAATCCCTTCCCTCCTTTTGGGCCGGTTCCGTTATTCAATTCTAATTTTATAATTGGGAACAATGAAATCTTCAGCAAACCTCTTGACAGTTTCATCATAAGTATTGACTGGGATAAGATTCCATCTGATTTCCAGACGTATTATGCTGCCTACAACAATTATATCGCCTATCCGGACGGATCAATACCAGTGACCAAACCTAAAGTTAGTTTGGCCAGACTGCTAAACAGAACAACAGATACGCCGCCGCCGCCTCTTCCGGGTCCCTTTAATAATGCTTCTTTTACTGCCGATTTTAACATCCTGCAGGAAAAAACATGGAACGGTCTTAAAATGATTAAAACCAGTAAACCTGCCGTTCCCCCTGTTGTATCCGAAACCGAACCTGTTTTCGTTCCGGCACAGGAATTTGTAACACCACTTTATTTATTTGATTCTGCAGCGGGAGATCCGAATGTGCCTTTCAACAGTACCTGCAGCAGTTATTACGCGTACAATGATTCCGCTATTGCGACTTCAGATGCAGCGAAAGACACTACGACTAAAACACTGCAAGCGGATCCGTATATTCAGCTCCAGCCTTTCAAATTTACCGGGGCCAGTTCCTCCGGATATATAAAAATAGCTTTGTCCGGAAATCAATATGGCTTTGGTTCCGAAATATACCCGAATGTCGTAGCGAATATTGCTTTGCAAAACGGCAATCTTTTTAATAAATCAAAAGGAGACCCGATTTCAAAATTTGTAGTATCCGCCAACCTGCCCTTTGCACCCAAAATCAAAACGTTTTCGGCCAGTTACAAGGCAAGTGTAACCTATAAACTGGATGGTACTGCCGGAGATTATCCGCTTCAGTATTTTGTTTATACTCCTTTTAAAAATTACCAGCTGTTTGACAGCACCGATACGGATGCCACAGTATACAATACCGCTATTGTCGGTGCTCCGCAAACCGACCTGACGGCCGGTTTTCCGGTTTATCCGTCCTTTAAGTATTCAGGAGCCTTATTCCTGGAGCTGGAGCAGTTAATCTGCAACAGTTCTTTAAATTTATATTTTGAACTGGCCCGAAATGCCACAACGATTACGCCCGGTGACAGTGTTTCGTATTTCTGTTTAAACCATTCCGGATGGAAAGAAATAAAACCTTTATCCGATCAGACCAATCAGTTTAAATCTTCCGGTATTATAGAACTGCCTGTTCCGGCGGACTGCAATAATAACGGCGCTTTTATGCCCGGCAGCAATAACTGGCTTTCCATTGTGGTGAACGGTGCACTCAATACCTATTCCAATACTGTTTTTTTGCAAACCAACGGATTTATGGCACAGCGAACCGGAACAGCATTCCTGACCGATACGCAAACGCCGCAAATCAACAGTAACACAATTACCAAACCGCAAACGGCCATTCCGCAGCTGGCAACCATAGTGCAGCCTTTTGCTTCGTTTGGCGGAAAAGCCGCAGAAAACACAACCAATAAAAATCAGAGAGTCAGCAATAGCATTAAAACCAAAAAAAGAGCCGTTAGCCCTGCCGATTATTATACGCTGATCGCTGAAAAATTCGATACGGTTTATTTTTCCAAAGTGGTTTCAAAAAAATCAGACAGCAGTACGACTGTGTACGTGGTCAGAAGAATTACAGACGAAAGTGATACCGGTGCTTATCTTCCTCTGGTAACGAATGGTCTGGAAAACGAAATACAAAAATTCCTAAAGGACAATACCTCTCCTTTTGCCTGCCTCAGTGTTTCCAATTTTAACCCGGAATATGTTTGCATTTCGGCTAAAATAGGACTAAAAAGCGGCTATCAGGAAGCACTACTTTACAATACGGTAAACCTTGCGCTAAAAAACTATTTATCGCCGTGGATCACTGCTTATCCGGCTCAGATCGAAATAGGTCACCCTCTTATTGACGCCAAAATCAATACGTTCCTCTGCACCATTGAAGGTGTAGCCACCGTAGAGGCCATTTCTTTTTCAAGCTATACGATTCATCCGGTAACCGGAATAAAAACAACCCTGAAAAGTGCCAAAACACGGCTGCAGTCCTACGGACCGACAACTCTTTTGGTTTCAGCAGACCAGCATAACATTACATTTTAAATCAGATGGATACCGCTAATCATATCACCAAAAAACAGCTTCCTGCTTCCCAGGATTTTACTTTCCTGAAGGGAGAGGCGATTGATTATGTGCAAAAACACATCGGAAGTGAATGGACCAACTTTAATCCGAGTGATCCCGGAATGACCATTTTGGACCAGTTTTGCTATGCGCTGACCGAATTGGGCTATTGTACCGATTTTAGCATCGCGGATATCCTGACTGATGCTAATGGAAAAATGGAAATGGAAAACCAGTTTTATGACCCTTCCGAAATCCTGACTACAGCCCCCTACACAATCGATGATTATAAAAAATACCTGATTGATGGCATAGCAGAGGCAGACAACGTAACCATCGTTTGCTATAACACTAATGTTTTTCCTTTTAACAAAGTCTACCAGGTTTATCTCTATCTAAATCCAGAGATTACGGACGAAATTCAAATTTCAGGTCTTTGTAAATCGGCCTTTTACCTGCTGAATCAAAGCCGCAATTTAGGCGAGCTTTTCAATATGCCAATGGCTTTACTTCCGGTAGCCTGCTGGATGGACACTAAAATAGTGCTTGAAAAAGATACGGATCCGTATACTGTTTTACTGGAATTGCAAAACAATATCCGCTCGTATGTATTTTCAAAAATAACGCAGGCGGGTTACGATACTCTAAAAGAAAAGGGATACACTGCCGAAGAAATCTATGACGGACCGAAATTGGTAAACGGCTGGATTGTAACAGAATCCCTGACCGATAAAAAAGATACGGTACAAGGTATTGATTTAGTACCCGTTATAGCGTCTACCCCCGGGGTTGCCTCAGTATCCGGCGTGCAGCTGTATCAGAACCAGATCCCCGTTCCGGTGCTTCAGTCCAAGATCAATGAAATACTGGTTATTGACGTACTGGCTTCTTTTGAAAATAAAAAACTGATCGTAAATGCAAACGGAAAAGATTTGCCGGCCGATACTTTCGGGCCGCTACAAATCAGGATGGATAATTTTAATGAAACAACCGCTTTCATCAACAATAAGACCAGTTCAAAAGCACCCAAAAGCAGCTTTAGGGACATCAATACCTATTATTCCATTCAAAATACTTTCCCGCAGCAATACGGAATTGGGGATGATACTTTAGAAGACGCTTCACTGCCTGTTCAGGTGGCACAATCGCGTCAGCTCAAAGGATATCTCACGTTGTTTGATCAGATACTGGCCAACCAGTTTTCGCAACTGGCGAATGTTTCCAAACTGTTTTCTTTTAAAAATGCCCTTTGCGGTGCCCCTTCCGATGAAGAAAATTTTTATGCCGTAAAAGACAAATACGAGCAAAAACATCTCGAATATCCGGTACCCTATAAAACGTTTGCACCAAGCTATTTTTATCAGTCCCTGTACAACGTGCCTCATATTAAGCCTTTGCTAAAGGATAATAATGCCTTTAATTACAGTTACGGCAATGAAACTCCGGCGGAGTTATTGGAAAAAAGCTGGTTCGACTACCAGCAGGATCCTTACAATCCGTATATTTTTGGCTTAATGAAAATCATGGAAGAGGAAAAAACAAACCTCGACCGAAGAAATAATCTTCTGGACCATCTTCTGGCCAGACACGGTGAAGCGCCAAAGGTAATCGATGCCATTATTCAGGATACCGTTTATACCGGTGACAAAAGAAAAGACCAGATCATCTTAAAGAGTCTCTATTTGCAAAATCTTGGGCTGCTGTCGTACAACAGACAAAAGGCCTACAACTATATTGGGGCGAAAAAAATAGCCAATGAAGTCGATGGAAATCTGGACGTAAATCTGCCGAAAATTAGTGCTAATGAATTTGGTTTTAGCAACGAACATACCACCGATTTCTTATTCAAAACAGAGCAAATCAATGCAAAGGAAAAACTGCACCAACAGGATTTCAATAATTTTTCGGGATTAGAACTCAAGCTGAATTTATTGTTCGGGCTTAAAAACATTTATAAAAATTTCATCTCGGCCCGACTGGACAGTCAAAAGAGCCCTATTGAAAATTTATTGCATACCACGTTTTACAGAACCATCCAGAAAGCTTCGTGGTTTACCACCAACCGACACGGCAGTCTGCTGCTGGAAACCGTTTTGCTTTTGAATCCATTGAAATTTAATCTCGAAATCATAAAACCCAATCCGGTAAATGAAGCGTATTACACGATAGACAACATCAGTTTTGAAACCGTTACCAACCTGAATTATGTTTTAAACGCCACCACCGAAGCCGAACTGGATTCGCAACTGCAAAAAGGTTACCTGCTGTTTTCCGGAACCCAATATCCGTTTACGGCAGGCAACAGGGCCACAGACGGCCAGAATGATTTTATAAAAGCGGCCGATTCCAATTATTCGTTCCGCATCACAGTTGCTTCCGGCAATGAAAAAATAGCCCTTGACGCTAAAGTTTTTAAGAAGAGTCTCTTGTTACTGTTCCCGGACTTTATTCCGTCACTGCAAACCCCGGAATTCAGGAAAAGATTAAAACAGTTTCTTACCCTGAACCTTCCTTTTAATGTGAGTTATGAATGTCTTTTTGTAAGCATTCAGGAATTAGAAACTTTTATTCCGGATTATATGTACTGGTATGAAAGTCTGCGCTACAAAGACGAATTACTTCCGCTGCAAACAGCTTCGGGAGATGCATACAGAACCAATACAGCGCCGTCCGTAACCCTGAATCCGGTTACGTCTGCCCTAAACCTGATCGGTAGTTTAACCTCAATTTTAGCCACAAGAAATGGAACAAATTAACAGCCATATGGTATCAAGTCTAAAGTGGGACACTACTTTTGATACCCGCGAAGAGGGATACCGCCTTCAGGAACGTTTGAGTACCTGGAGCAAGATCGCTTTGCCGGGAGAGGTTGCCGGCGTATTCAATGAACTTTGCCCGCCGGAACAAAGCTGGAGAATCCAGTCGCTGGAACTGGATCTGGGCGTTTGTGATTACAGCGATCTGGAATTTGATCTGGGCGTTAAAATCCGCAGCCTCCTGCGCGAGAAAATCGCCGAACTGATTATCAATCAGAACAATCAGAAACAAAACCTGATTGCGGTATACAACAAAGAAAAATCGATGCTGGAGAACCTTACTGTTTTTTTACTGAAAGGTTATCTGCCGTGGAATTTTCAAAATAAGGAAGGCTCCGTAAATCAGATTATGGCCGAACTGCTCCAGACCAATTTAGCGGAAATTATTACCATTATCAAACAAACCGGACTGACCCACGAGGAAGTCAGAAAAAGAATTTCATGGCAGTTTGACGCCAAAAATGTCAACAAAATAATCGCGGCACTTGAGCCTAATAACAGCGGTTCTATTATCGAATTTTCTTCGGTGATGACGAATCTTCAGGTCAAAGAAACGATCATTCAGACCAGCACAGCCAGTTTCAAAAAGAACCTTTATTTCTTTATTCTGAACTTTTTGCTGCTGGAACGCGGTACGCTTTTTAATAAAATCGCCTTTATGAAAAGCAGTATTCTGCAAATGGCGAATCATTATAATATTTCCTATCCGGAGCTTATTTTATTAATTGAAAATACAATCCTTAAGCTGTCGGATAAAACGACGCAGCACAACGATTTTATATTCTCCCTAAAAACACTGACACAGGAATACGAAACACAAAAAAAATCGCCTTACACAGCTGAAAAAAGCATTGATTACTGGATGCTTTTGGAGCAATTACTGAAGGATCAGAAACTCCGAAAAACGAAAACAGCAAAAGAAAATCTGAACGAACTGATCGTGGCACTCCACCATCAGAACAGCGGCAAATTCGGCACTATTCTAAAAAGGGTTTTGAATACGGAAGAGGTACTGGCTGCAGTCATTGGTGATTTAGAGGAAACGGCTTTAAAGGTCCTGTTTTCGAAATTCGATACCAGTTCCTCTTCACTGAACAGGGATACGCTGCTTTATCTGAACCGTTTAAGCATCACGCTGAAGCTCAAAACAAAAAGTACCGTCTTATGGCAAATTGGAATTGCTTTTATGATCCGGAATAAAAATACCGATGCTAAGGCCTTTCTGCTGCATTGCATAAAAGAATTAAGCAAAAAGAACCATCTCGATGCCGAACAATTGCTGGAAGCCTTTACCACGGCCCAAATTCCGGAGTCTTTAAAAACTGCGCAGTCAGCCTTAATTTATAACCAGCTGAGTGCGGTATATTTTAGCGAAACTGGCCGTAATAATTCGAATTATCCTGCTCTGCATTTCAGGAATTTAATGTCGAAACTGGAAGTGCAGCTGCAAAAAAAATCGACTAAAAACGAAGTTTTTGCCGACCTGCAAAATGCCCTGATTAAAACGATTTCCCTGCATCCAAAAATGGCTTTTGAAGTGATGCTGTCTTATGGAAATAATGCTTTTATCAAAAAAATACTTCCGTTGGTGCTGAACCGCGAAGTATTGCAGTTACTGGTTAAAAAAAGCCGTTACAAAAAAACAGAACTGGTACAAGCGATACAAATCGTCTATGAAATTTTAAATGCAAAAGAAAAATATGACTTTCCCGAAGAGCTTCTTACCGAAGATTTGTTGCTGTTAAGCATTCAGGAAATCCTGCTGCATCCCGAACATAATTTGTCTGTGTTTCTGGAAACGGTTCTTATAGCATTAACTAAAAAAGTGACCAACACGAAACGTAAGGATTACTTTCAGTTTATCACTAAACTATTGCAGTCCAGAAGAGTTAAATCATTTGGAATTACGACTAAAAGAAGCTTTCTGAATCAATTAAAAAGCAACAGCGCCATTGATATTGTTACGCTTGCCCTGCTGATTCAGAGCAGCTCGCCGGAAGCCCAATCGGAACTATCGAATCTATTGGTTTCCCATTTTGAGGATGCGAAATTTAGTTTGCTTCGAAAACACAACAAAAAACAGGGCCAGGACCTCATTTCATATTTTTTAAAGAACGGAATATTCCTGAAAAATAACTGGATCGAAAACGGGACTGTGGTAATCATCAGTCAAACGCAATACGTTTCCAAAAATGAAATCCGTGCTGAGCTGAATGAGTTATTCTGGCAAACCCTTCTGAACTATACCGCTTATAAAGGAAATGAAGTGCTGTTTGAAAAAATGCTGCAAAAAGCCTTTACGGTCTATTTGAAAAAAGTGATTGCTTCTTCAAAAAGTGTGTCGAAAAACAATACGAAAACAATGGATACAACAGCTTACACAACAACCACTGAAGGCGCTTATTTCGAAAAAAATAGCGACGCTGCTCTTCCTGAAAATGATTTGCTTCAGGACGGGAATATATTCGAAAAAACATTCAAGTCTTCGGGAAAAATCATGCTGTTCAACGGACAAAAACGAAGCGAAAAAGAAAAATACGACTGGTGTTTACAAGTCATTGTCCATAGAGAAATGCCAACGGGTTTTGCGATTTCCGGAACAATTGAGATTAAAGATATATTGAATGAAATTATAGCCGGAGCACCCGGAATATTCTTTAAAATAATTAAAAAAGAGTTCCTTTCCGAAGCACAAACCGACTGGCTCAGCCGAAATATTAGTTTCGGTACTTTATGTGAAGCTGTGAGCCAATTAGACAAAAACAAAGAATCGTACCTGAAAATACTGGAGAAATTTTACCATGTCCTTGGGGCTATTACCATCCGCGGAATTGCGGCAAAAGACCTGCAAAGCCTTTTGTTGCGAAAACTGCTGGGAGCTGCAGCCCATGACAACTGGCGTATCATTTCTATTGATAAAATCTGGAACGAACTGATCTGGGAAGTGGTGACTAAAAAAGGAATTACCAAAAAAAGCTTCCTGACCGATATTGAAAAACAGCTGTATCAGTTTCCACCCTCCCTGCAGCTTAGTTTCAGGGAAGTTATACAGACCGAAAAACAAATCGTTCAGACGGTACAAAAAACAGCGTCACTTTCAAAGATGGAAAAACTGAAAGTACCCCAACAGCCAAAAGCACCGATAAAGGAAGGGATTACCGTCCGAAATGCCGGAATCGTACTTCTGAATGATTATGTCGTGATGCTTTTTGAACGCCTTGGATTAGTCGAGGATAACAAATTTACCACTATCGAAAATCAGATTAGTGCTGCCCAGTATTTGCAGTATGTGGTTACCGGATTAACCCAAACGGAAGAAACCTATCTGCCGCTCAATAAGGTCTTATGCGGTTTATCACTGCTGCATACTATTCCTGATGAAATCGAAATTTCTGAAGCCCATAAAAACTTAATAGACGGCCTGATACAGGCAGCCATTTCCTACTGGGATGCTATTGGGGAATGTTCCGTAAGCGGTTTCAGGGGCAACTGGCTCGTACGCGAAGGCACTTTATTTGAAAGGGAAGACCGCTGGGAACTGACAGTCGACAAGAAACCCTACGATGTCCTGATCAACAAGTCTCCGTTTGCCTTTTCGATCATGAAATACCCCTGGATGGACAAGCCCCTTCATGTGAACTGGCCGTACTAAGCCAGTATGAATTTAAAAATGAAAAATTACCATAATAAACCGAACCTTGAAAATAAAAATTAATCAACTAAAAAAACAATTATGAACAGCTACAGTGAAAATTTACATTCCAGTGTATTGGCTTCATTAGAAAGCCAGGAATCGAATAAGAAAAAATTGGACTCCCAATTGAATTCTTCCATGTTTACACTTTATTATGCCGAAGGTGCTGAAATAGTGACCAACGACAAGTCTATTACGGCAACAAAAAAATACGATCAGTCGCAGAAGGTAAAAAAACAGGCTACTGAAAGCAAAAACATTTCTACCAATACCCTATTGTCTGCCACGCAGCAAAACACTTACACGTCACAATCGGTAACCAATGTAGCCACAAGTGCCGCCAACATTCAGATTGCTGCCAATGCAATTGTACGATTGGCAAGCGATATGGGAAGTATTTTTAGTATTGTAAATGCTGCCGACTATGGGACTCAGATTTATCAGCAAAGCTTTGAAGCGTATACACTGATGAACACGACGGCTTACCTTGCAGAACTGGCTTCCCAGCATGCTATGGAAACCTCTGCCTCTATTGCCGAAGTAGCCTCCTCAACCATAGCGGACAAAGCAAAAGCGACCGATACTGCCGTTGACAATTTACTAAAAGTGGCAACCGCAGATTTTACAGCTATTGCAGCCGTTGTTGCAGCACAGAATGATGCCAAAGCCTCTGCAAGTGTGACGACCAAAAAAGCGCAGGGAGCAATAGAATCGAATACCGTAGAACTGCAGGCTGCAAAAGTGGCTTACAATCTCAACAACAAAACCCTTAACTACAATTTGAAAGTACACGTCCCTGAAGTATATGACGGCTCTTACAGTGTTTCGTTTGATTATTACAAACCGCCCTTTACCAGCAATGAAAAAGCAGCCAATACGGCTTCTCTTGGGTTAGACAACCCTGTAAAAAGCTATAATCTTTTCCTGGTAAAGGACAGTAAAAAATCTACCTTCTCGGCATTAACAGCAGAAGAAGCCATGAGTAATTCGCTGCAATACAAACAGATTCTTCCCTTACTTGAAACTTCGGAAACGGATCCTTCAAAAGCGCTTACGGCTGTGGTTGACAATTCGAATGCGTACTTTTCGGCACTTAATACTGCCAAGCTGTCCAAAGAAAAAGTCGTTCAGGCCAAAGACAAACTGCGCGATGCCAATGCCGCTTTAGCAGCTGCCACTAAAGAAAAACAGGAGGCTGATGTACTTGTTTTGGAAGGAAAAGAGGAAATTGTCAAATTAAACAAAGAAATACCTGCTGCCAAAGAAAAAGCAGCACATACTGCAGAAGCCTCTAAAAAAGAACCTAAAAACGCTGATCTTGCCAAAGCTGCTGCAGACGCGGCCAAAGCTTTAAGCACCTTAGAGCAGAAACTTGAAAATGCAAAACTAAACGAAACAAAAGAAGTTGACGCTGCCAGAGTAGCTGCCGATTCGCTAAAAATTGCCACTTCAAATGCAGCAAATGCCAAAGCCAGTCTGGCTGCTGCCGAAACACAGGCTGAAAATGACCAAAAGCAAGTAACCTCTGCTGCCCAACTGGCGGCCAGCTCCAAAAGGGAAGGATTTAAAAAAATCGAAACTATGGATCTGGTAGATACTGATAATGAAATGCTTGTACAGGGCGAAAAGTACGTGATCTTCCTTCTTACGATCTTTACAGATGACTATAAAAAAGGGATCAATACGTACGATGATTTCCTATCGGCTCCATCAGAAACTTTTAGTTTAAAAAATACGCTAAAAGCCGTAACGGATATTACCGTAGAAAATGAAGCGCCAAAAAGTGCCCATCTCAATCCGGATCTTCCTGTATTGTCGCCTTATGCCATCAGCTTTACCGTAGACGAGACCGATCATAAACATACCGAATACAGATGTATGTTCTTATCGTATAATGAAGATCTTTTTACCAGCTACGAACTGGATTATTTTGAAGAAAGCATCGAAGTAGCGGTACTCAAAAAAGAAATCCAGTACTCGCAAAACGATATCAGTCAATTCAAGGAAGAACTAAAAGCCATAAACCTGAAAATTACGGAACTGGACGACGCCTTTAAAAAAGAAATCAAAAATCTGGATCCGGTTAAGGACAAAGATAAAATCAAGGCGCTGAATGCAGAATATAAAAGTATCGTAAACAATTACAATCAGATTCAGGCAGAAGTTAATTCAAAAATAGTAACCGTTACCGCAAAATTAAATGAGCTGTATGTTTCTTTTGAAAAAATAATAGCGGAAAAATTGCCAAAAATAAAAAACAAAAAAGGCTTTTTCTTCAATCTGAAATTAGCGGAAAATGTTTCTTCAGGCAATTACACCACAGCCCTGCCATCGTCTAAAAATTCATTGTCCTACGAAGTCAAAATTGATCCAACCACAACTGATAATTTTGGTAATGCATTGATAGACGGAAAATTGTACATTCCTGTTGTGCTTTCTGTTTATTCAGGAAATGAAACCAATCAAAAGCAGTACAGCAATAATTTATCCGATTGGGAAAACGAAGAACCGTTCCATTTTTCAATAACAAATAATCAGTAAAACTAACCCGTAAAATTCTAAAATATGGAAACCACAGCATTCATAAAACCGACAACAAAGAGATATGGAATTACAGAAAAGAAAAAGTCAGATCTGGATTTATTAACTTCTCAGGTAACAGACGCACAGGCAGTCGTGCAGCAGCAGCTGGCCGTTGTTTCGTCTTTAAATCAAAAAGCCATCAAATATCAGGGTTACCTGACAGAAGCAGAAAACAGCAGATCCCAGTCCCTAAGCAACAAACAGCTTGCCGAGCAGGTCGTTCAGAATGCCTTAGACCTGACGCAGAATTCCGAAATCGCCTTTTCCAAGATGACCGCTGCCAATGAAAATACCGGAGCAGTAGCCAAAGAAATGGCGGCATTAATCAATAAGCTGATTTACTCGGTAGAAATTATTAATAAATTATCCAATCTCGTGATCCGAAAAAAAGCGTTAAACCCGCTTATTTCAGATGATTTGATCACTAAAATAAGCGCCGCCGGAACAGACGCCAACAATGCCGTTGCCCTTACCCTTAATGCCCTGAAATCGATCTTTGCAGCCCAGTCCTTGTGTCTGGAATCGGAAGCGATTACCGCTTTGGAACAAAAACAGGCCTTAGCCCTTTACCTGACGCTGACAGGAAAAAAGAGCGTAAATGAAACGTTTACACTCAAAAACAACAACTCCATCCTGGCCTTGTTAGCCACGGCAGATATAGAAGCAAAAGCGGCTTATCTGGAAGCCAACAGAGCCAATGATGAAACGACGAGACAACTGAATGTTGCGACTACGCAGCTGAACAAAGCCCAGATTGAGCTTAAATCACTGGAGGCGGCGCTGGCTGCGGCAAATGCTGCGGCGCTGGCCTCTTAAGAAAACTAAAAATGTCCACTGTGGCAGTACCTTGCTGCAGTGGACTTTAATCTCTTACTTTATAGTCGTATGGAACGTATCTACAAAAAATTCTACAGACATTGTTATTTAAAAACAGCAGGATTTATACCGGCCAGGCCCCTCAGCCAAAGTCTGTTTCCAGGTGATTATTTTCAGATAAAAAATGGCGAAATTATCGTATTGGGCAATCTGTACCGCAATTCGATCCTGCCTCCGGAAGATGCTGAACTGAGTGCAGTAGTACATTTAAATGCGTCTAACTGGAATTTTAGCGACGGGATTTCAAAGCCTTATTCCGGCCGCGGAAATGGCCATGGAGCGATTGAAGGGCAATTTGAATTCAGCAGGCAGATACTGTCTTTTGCAAGTAAGGGCAGCTTTATTTTTAAGGCCGAAGAACCGCAGTCCATAAAGATTAATAACTGGAATGCCATTCAGCAGCAATTAATTATAAAACTCACACAGACCTTATTTTCCTTTCGCGAAATCTATATTGTAACCGAAAGCGCCACCGCCACGCATACCACACTGGCGATTGCGGGCGAAAAAGAGGCGGAACTGGAACTGGCAAGTGAAACTGAAAACTTTGGCCTGGTCGATATTTTCGGACATCCGGGCACCAAAACCATCCAGTCTAAGGATATTGAGTACTATCATCACGAAACCAAAAGAAAACCCGCTTATTTTAAAGCTAAAAAACTGGTCGTGCAAGACGATAAACTGGCCTTTTTTGTTAGTGATTTTATGGCTAAAACCAATAATTCCAGTGAATGGACGGACACTTTTTATGATTCAAATTTTCATAATGATGCCGATTATAATGCGCAAAGGATCATGCAGCATCCGGAGGGTTATTTTCTGGATATGCTGCAAGCCAATGAATTAAATCCAAACACGGCTTTATTGTATTTTAAATGGGCAGACGCCAATTTAGACGATATTGAAAAACTATTTGCTGATTATGGAAACTAATCCGAACCTACTGGTGCTGGACCGTGAAATGGACTGGCTGCAAAAAGTGATCGATCAGGTTATTTGCAGTTATCTGCTCCAGGAAGGCCATGAAAATCACTGGAAGGACATTCCGATGCCCGAAGCAGGAGCAGATACGGAAGGCAGCGTGTACTACATAAAACTGGCTGAATGGGATTTAAATCTGTTTGAAAGGCTTTGCCTTGCCCTGATACTTGCCCCTCAGATCAAACCGGAAATTCTGGATATTTTTTTCAGTAAAAATGCCCTGTACGATCGCGGTTTTACAGAATTTGGCGGCGTCATCAATAAAAACCACAGCGGATTTATACCAACGGGCCAGACCTTGTCTTTTTTAATCACAGCCGTCAATCCGGAATTAAAGGTGGAAGTACTTAATGTTTTAAGTGCCGGTAACATATTGGCGAAAGAACAGGTTTTAGTACTGGAAGCTGCAGAATCGAACGTGCCAATTTTAAATCAGACGCTTACGATTAACGAACGCTGGCTGCATTATTTTATCACTGGTACCTTACCACGGCTGGAACACAGTGTTTCGTTTCCGGCACAACAAATTTTCACCAACCTGAACTGGTCGGATCTGGTTCTGGAAAATCAGGTCATGGAACAGGTCATGGAAATTAATGCCTGGCTGAACCACGGTGAAACACTCATGAGTGAATGGGGCCTTGAAAACAAAATCAAAGCCGGATACCGGACGCTTTTTTACGGACCTCCGGGAACAGGAAAAACGCTTACGGCTACCTTACTGGGCAAAAATACCAATCGCGAAGTATACCGGGTCGATCTCTCGATGATTGTCTCCAAATACATTGGGGAAACCGAAAAAAACCTTTCGAAAATATTTGATGTGGCACAGCATAAAGACTGGATTTTGTTTTTTGATGAAGCAGATGCGCTCTTTGGCAAAAGAACCAGTGCCTCCTCCTCAAACGACAGGCACGCCAATCAGCAAACGGGTTATTTATTACAACGTATTGAAGATTTTCCGGGAGTCGTAATACTGGCTTCCAATCTAAAAGAAAATATGGACGAGGCTTTTTCGAGAAGGTTTCAGTCGATGATTCATTTTGGAATGCCCGGTCCCGAAGAACGCCTGCTGTTATGGGAAAATGCCTTCTCCGGGAAATGTAAACTCGATCCGGCTATTGATCTCGAAAACATTGCAGAACAATACGAACTCGCTGGTGGTGCCATCATAAATGTACTGCGGTATTGCGCCCTGAAAGCGATACAGAAAAACGAAACCATAGTGGGTTTTCAGGTTTTACTGGAAGGCATCAGAAGAGAATTTAAGAAGGAGAACCGCACGCTGAGTGTGACACAGATGAATTAATGACACGTTTTTTTTCAAATAATCATTAACAGAATCAACTTAACGAAACAAACTTATATCATGGAAGCAACTACAAACTGGGCCATTGAGCAGTATAAAATTACGGTTAACGGTCAGCCTTTTTTTGGCAACGGAGTGAGCTACTCGCCTGTACCCTGGGGAGCTTGTACCGCTTTTGTTCCCTACGGAGATTTTACCATTAATACCTGGAGCTCGGTATGGAGAAGAGATCTGGAACTGATGAGAGCCAACGGGGTCAATCTTTTAAAAACCTACAACACCCTTGACTCCGCGCAACTCATAGCGGGTGGAAATCCGGGAACCTGGGACCACGAACACAAAGATTTTCTGGATGCCTGCTGGAACAATGGCGAAAATCCTATTTATGTTTTAATGGGTTACGCACCACCCAAAACCAATCAGCAGGCATTTCTGCCTCTTACCTGGTCAGACAAGGCAAATGTAGATTTGCGTGCTTCGTTCAAAACCGCTTTAGTTAATCTGGCCTCTGCCTGGGGAGCCTATCCTGCCTTAATGGGATTTGCAATGGCAAATGAAGTGAATGCAGAGGATGTAATCCAAAATCCATTATTTTTTAAATACTGGAATGAGGTTGCCACAGCCATTGGCAGTGCCGTTCCTGGCAAGCTGACCACACTGGTAAATTCGGATGATAGTATGCATAGTGTCACGAAGGGAAACCAATATATGACAGCAGGTAATTTCTTTTGGGGCTATAATTCCTATCGCGGAAACTGGACCAATTCAAATGGGTTTGATGATTTATTCTCAACCTATAAAACAGCGACTACTGCGAATCCTCGTCCCTTAATGCTTACAGAATGGGGAGTTCCTGCCTCTACGCATGATGGTGCAGGAAATATTCAGCCCATGAATGCTTCGCAGATGGATAATTTGGTTACATACATTACAGGTCATTATCACGATATGGTCGCCAATCGTTCTGACATTGGTCAGGGAGTCTGCGCTGGAGGTACTTATTTCGAATGGACTGATGAATGGTGGAAAGCAGATCCGCCGGGATCCCAATGTAATGATCCTAATGCAGCTCTAACCTGCAGCTCCGGAGTATGGAATCCGGGACCTGATATGAGTTTTAAACCCCATTTTCCGGGAAACTATTACGACGAGGAAGCTTTCGGATTGTTTGCAATTGCTCCGGTGAGCCCTGCTACCAGAAAACCTGTCAATAAAGGCGGATGTGTCGGCCCATGGAATCCGGACACCAATGAACCCTATGCACCTGATACACTAACGGCACGGCCACATGCCAAAGCTTTATTTACAGCCATGCTGAGTCTTAAAAAAGCTGCAGCTGTTTAATTTAGGGTAGTGTGGACAAGATCAGTTTCAAATCCAAACTGTTTTTATGTCATTTTTGAATTTAAAAACGGAGGATGTTAATACAAAAATTAGTATTAGGAAAAATAGAACCGGATTATGAAAAATATTGAAGATACACCTGTTGTCCCACTTTCCAAAAAGCATTTTTATACGCATAAAACAGCGCTTAAAATTGGAAACTGGAAAAACAATTTCGATCTGAATTATACCAATACGATCATTGCCATTGCTCTTAATCATTGCTGCAAATACCATGATCTTATCATCAATGGCTATCTGATTACGGCAAGGAGTCTGTATCTGGTCGTAAAAACACATGAAAAATCAATTGATACGATACTGAATAAAATCGAAGATCGTATCAATCTCTCACTAAAAGACGATAAACGAACCTTAAAAAACAAAAAATACAATATTGATTTTATACTGGACCATGAGGATGTTTTTTTTGAGATTCAGGAACCTTTATTTAAAGCATATCCTTTAAAAAATGAGAACCTCATTCCGCTCATCACCGGTAAAAAAATAGAACTCCCCTATTACGACCGAAGACTTGAGGCTTTAAAAAAATTAATTCACCATCATCCTTTTTGTTCCGCTATTGATTATTCAGGGGCAATCGGACCTGTAAATGTCACCTTAGTAAAAGATTAAAAACAACGCGTTGGCAATAATTCAAAATTGATGTCAGGCTGAGCGGAGTCGAAGGATTTTTTACATAGAAAGGGCTTCGACTTCGCTCAGGATCACAATGATTTAGATAAGAATACCCATATGTATTCAAATTATATTTTTTATCTGTTAGCTTTTCAAATAACAGTTTCAGTGCATTACAAAAACAATAAACCAATAATTCCGCCTAAAGGCATTTAACCCACCAAAATTCAAAATCTTATGAGTACAGCACCAACAATAGCCGATAATTTTACCGTTTTCGGAATTGATATTTCAAAATACCAGGGAAACGAAATCAATTCTCTCAACAAACAGACTGACAGCCTGACTTTTATCATCTGCAAAGCCACAGAAGGCATTACCTATACCGATCCGGATTTTAAAACCAACTGGCCGGCCATCCAGGCAAAAGGTTTTGTTCGTGGTGCTTATCATTTTTACCATTGTGACGATGATCCTGCCAAGCAGGTGGCTAATTATTTGGGAGTTGTCGGTGCGTTTTCAAAAACTGATTTTCCTCCTATTGTAGATTTTGAAGAAACCAGCATCGATCCCGGCATTGATAAAACGACAATACAGCCCAATTTACTGCAATTCTTAACGCTGCTGGAGCAAAAAACAGGAAGAAAACCGCTCCTCTACACAGACAACAATACCGCAAACGGGTATCTGACCAATCCTGCTTTTGCCGGCTATAATTTATGGATTGCCGATTATAATAGCACACTCACTTTACCAACCCTCTGGAAATCCCAACCGTGGACTTTATGGCAAAAATCCGCCAGCTATACCTTAGATAATCAGTCCAATGATTTTGATGTTTTTAATGGGGATGCTGCCGCTTTTACAGCGTTCCTCCAAAACAGTTAAGATTAGAATCAAAACAGGAAGCCTTTTAATTTAAAAAAGCAAGAATGGAAAGATATCAGGGTAAAATATCAGATAATAAAAGCATAATAACTGCTGCGAATAGCAATCGTGGCAGTGCTGCGGTGCAACTGAAAGATAATCGGGCGCTGTCACTTGTTCAGAGAAGGCTGCAGGAAACAGGCAATAGTTCACAGCCAATCGTTCAGCTGCAAAGCAAAACTTCCGGCAATGGCGTCATTCAATTTGGGAAGAAGAAAAAAGATGAAGATGAAGAATATATTCAACCGGGATCGAACAAGCAAAAAAGATTCCACATACCGAAACGAATTACCGAAAGGGTTTTAAGGCAAACTGCTCACAGACGTGCCAACGTAAACAAGAGGTACAGCCATATTTATACCTGCCCGGCCTGCAGACGACCTCTGGCTGCCATCAGAAAAGGGAAAAAAGCCCTTGAACTAACCAAGTTTGCCTATACCAGTAAAGGGGGGAATAAACACAGCCAACGTGCCTTAGCCTTAGATCATTACCCTCCGTGGGCAGGGCGCGAAAGAGCCCTTAAGGCAAGAGGAGCCAGTGACGAAGAAATAAGAGAGGATCATAATGACCCATCCCGTTTAAGGGCTTTGTGCAAAAAATGCAACGAGAGCCATAAATATGAAAAAAGAAAAAAGCTCAGTTATGAAAGTGAGGATGAAGAAGAAGGATATGCTACCGATGATGATGAACATGAAAATAAAGGCTTCTACAAAGATTTCCGCAAAGATCCACCCCCTGACCCGGGTTCCGGCAGCGCAGGCATAACGACCTGACACAGCCTGCTGACCGGATTACTCTAAATGATGGAGAAACAGCTAATGTAATTTTATAGTATCATGAAATACGCAAAGCATAAAACAGAAACCAAACAGCTTACAAGTTCCGCAGGAAACTTAAAGGGCAATAAAGCAATAGAACTGGAAGATAATCGCTCTGCTACCGTTCAAAGAAAAAGCAATAACACCGGTTTACCGGATGCTTTAAAAAATGGAATGGAGAGCCTGAGCAATAAAAACCTGGATCACGTAAAAGTGCATTACAACTCTTCCAAACCTGCTGCCGTACAAGCGCTTGCTTACGCACAGGGTTCAAATATTCATTTGGCACCGGGTCAGGAAAAACATTTGCCCCATGAATTAGGCCATGTGGTACAGCAAATGGAAGGGCGCGTAAAACCGACTATAAAGATTGGCGGCACAGCGGTAAATAATGACCCTTCGCTGGAACAGGAAGCGACCAGCATGGGACAGCGTGCTATTCAGCGTGCCAGTATTTCACGCCCTGCGGAAAGTGCCAAAACCATTCAGCCAAAAAAAGTACAGGAAGAGCATACGGCCCAATTTCAATCTATGGACCCTTTAGGTGTGCCGGGTGTTAATTACGCGGTGATGAGTCAGGCGGATTATGGAAAATGGCAGGGAACCGTTCAGGCAAAATCCATGAGCGGTGTGCATCAGAACGGCGATCAGGTTGTGGTAACCCAATTTCAAAACTCAAGCGAAGTACAGCAATATTTTTTATCGAACCGGGTGGTTGGCGGATTTGTAATTCTGGAAGGAATATTATCCCTGTCTGCGGGTATAGCCATACTTGCCTTATCACATGGAGTCGCACTGGTTCCGGGTATCGCAGCCATAGCGGTTGGGGTCGCAAAAATTGTGCGCGGAGCAATCACGATTCATGGAAATGACAATCCTAGTAAAACACAAAAAGGATTGATTGATTCACTTCGTGCGTTTGAGGCTATCGCAGCAGTAGTGGGAGCCAGCGGCGGATCAGTTTTGAATATTGCAGGACTGGTATTTGGTCTTGCCAAAGCATTGCGCTCCGTGATGCATTTCCTCATGGATTTTGTAAATAAAGAGAATTATCCAAATGCACATAAAGCTTTTACCGGAATGGCAGCGGCACTCCATTGGATTGAAGTGGGTGCCGGCCTGGCAGCAGGCAGTACAGATGCTCACAGCGCTCTTGCGGGAGAAGGAGCACAAAAGGCTGTTACAGCTGTTTCAGGGCTTGGCGTTGCCGCTTCAAAAACACTAAGGTCGGCCAATCAGAGCGTAAAAGCAGTAAAAACGATTCGATCTTCACCCGAAGGGCTGCCAACAGTAAACACACCTCTTATTGCATAAATTTAATTTAAAAACTTTCTATGTAAAACAAATAAAATGCTGCACCATTTTGTTTACCCATTAAAAAATGTGATATGGACCATGCTTACAATAAAACAAACCAAAGTGAAACACAAGCTTCAGCCAGTCTGGGTGAGAAAACCATTCAGAATAAAGCAACAGCCCTGCAGGACAATCGCCCTGCTTCTATTCTGCAAAGAAAAGCAAACAACACAGGTCTGCCGGACCAATTAAAATCCGGAATAGAAAACCTTTCCGGCCATAGTATGGATGATGTCAAAGTACATTATAACTCCGAGAAGCCTGCCCAGCTTCAGGCTCATGCCTATGCACAGGGAACCGACATTCATATCGCTTCCGGACAGGAGAAACACTTACCCCACGAAGCCTGGCATGTGGTACAGCAAAAACAAGGAAGGGTAAAACCAACTTTACAAATGAAAGGCAAAGTGAATGTGAATGATGATAAGGGACTCGAAAAAGAGGCTGATGTTATGGGTGCGAAAGCCATTCAGAATAAAAGCATATCTCATTCTGCTCCGGAAAATACGTCTTTTTCCTCCACAAAAAACTACGGGACAGCAACAGTACAACGATTTACCCAGGAGGACATAAAGTTTATGTATGAAAACAAATTCGGTTTAAGGCATCATGATACAAAAGCTTCCGCAGAAAATGAAAAATTACATGGAACCGAAGGTGGCGATGCGGTCCCCCTGAACGCTATTGGAGGCGAAAATCCGCTAATGTCACTCGATTTATTGAGAAACAGGCCAATACCCGTTGAGGTGATCAATAAATTTATTGCTAATGTAGATCATTTTATTTCCAACTCCTTAAACCGTACTGTTGTAATTCGTTTAGGTCACACAACACCAAGACAACTCATAGAGCAATCTGTAAGTAAAAGTACTTTTCTTCTGGTACAGGGCATGAACGGAACAGATGCGCCAAAAGACATAGAAAAAGCAGACTACGGGGGATTGGGTAAAGCCGGAAAACAAAAAATAAACGCCAGTCAGATTATACATTTAATGGCACTAAATGACAATGAAGTAGATATGGAATTTATGAAGTTTATGCATGAAGATGCATTAGACACTCCAATCCAGACAAAGGAAGAGGGAGAAGAAGCCTTCAGTAATTTGGTTATGATATTTTCAGAAAAACTAAAAGATGCAGTGTATAAAATGCGTACAGGCAGGGACCGTTTTTTGGTAGACATCTAAAATAACACAACTCTATTTTCACTCCTATTGTTAGAAACCAATGGTTATACTAAAAAAAAGAGAATAATTAATTGCAAAACGTATGGAACAGTCAAATTATATAAAAAACAACATCAAAACACAATCTGTTTCTAATAGCCTAACGACTAATACCACTCAGAATAAAGCAATAACACTTGAAGATAATCGCCCTGCCTCTCTCCTGCAACGAAAATCGAACCATTCAGAATTGACTGATCAACCAAAATCAGGAGTAAAAATCAGCAGGGAATTTCAATTCTCTACCGATAATCCAACTGTACC
Organism: Flavobacterium sp. LC2016-23; assembly: GCF_009674775.1. Lineage (GTDB taxonomy): Bacteria > Bacteroidota > Bacteroidia > Flavobacteriales > Flavobacteriaceae > Flavobacterium. The sequence goes on from NZ_WKKE01000032.1 coordinate 40,496, forward strand.
TGTACAGTTAATGTTTGGAGCATTTAAAGGGGCATGGAATTATTTATTTGGAACCCCTGCTACCACTCCAACAGCTACTTCAACTGCCACAACTGCAGTAGCACCGCCTTCGGGAATTACGTACAAAAAAGCATTAGCGGAAGAAAACAAAAGAAATAAGGAAAATCAAAAAAGAAAACGATTAGAAGCAATTTGGGAAAATCAGGGTGTAATATTCCATGTTCATAAACCAAATGCCAATCTGGATCCAGATTGGATCCAGAATTTTAATGATATTCGGAATATTGTTCACGACGACGAAGGTTTTGAATTTCAAAACGCAAAAAAAGCCATAAACATAAAATACAATTTTATTCAGCTGGCGGAACTTTTTACAAATGTCCGTGCACATTTATATAACATGACCCCACAAGATTTGCGGAGCGACCAGGAAACAACTATTCTAAAATGTTTTGGCACACCCCATTTTATGGATAGCTATGAAAATAAAAAAGAGGCGCTCCTGAACGATTCAAGAAAAAAGGTAACCGAAATGGATTATACTCATTTTGACGCTGCCTTTGGACAAAAACCTATTGCCAAAAAATTCAATAAGAAAGAAAATAACGACAAAGTAAACCATCTTTTGGGAAAAGACAGATTTGAAGGATTTATTATGGGCGAAAATCATGATACACCAGACTCTAAAAAATTCTTAATGAATCAAATGGCAAATTTGAAGAAAAACAATGTCACAACACTATATCTGGAACACATAAGATCCGAATATCAAACCATAATCGATGAATGGTATGCTGCTCCGGCCTTAACCCCTATGCCTGCAAAATTAAAAACATTTTTAAAATCAAATGACTTCAGCAATAATTTAAAAAATGAGTTACATAATTTAGAAAAATTAGTACAAAAAGCATACGATAATAAAATCAAAGTAGTGGGTATTGACTCTTTACATGCGCAATATGACCCTGATGACTCCGGAGGTGATGAACTCAGGGATATGACTATGAATGCTTTTGCGCAACATACAATTGAAGCTGATAAAAACAGGCGTAACGGAGGGAAATATGTAGCATTGGTAGGCGAAAAACATTCCAATACACATAAGGCAAGAAAGGTTGGAAAAGGAGGCTACTCACAAGGTTTACCCGGACTTTCACAGCAATTAACGATTCCGGCAGTTAAAATAGACCCCGTTTCAAAAAAATTAGTTCTTGATAAAGAAGTAAAGCAAAACAGAAATTTGGTCTAGAATCACCAAAAAAATAAAATACAATAGTTCTAATCAAAATGAAATGGAGCAAAAAATATGGATTATGACACCAAAACAAACAGGACGCAAAGTATTGCTGCTAATAGTCTGAGTGAAAAAACCATTCAAAATAAAGCAACAGCCTTGCAGGACAATCGCCCTGCCTCTATTCTGCAAAGAAAAGCCAACAACACCGGACTGCCCGACCCCTTAAAATCCGGAATAGAAAACCTTTCCGGACATAGTATGGATGATGTAAAAGTACATTATAACTCCGACAAGCCTGCACAACTTAATGCGCATGCCTATGCACAGGGAACCGACATCCATATCGCTTCCGGAGAGGAAAAACACTTACCTCATGAAGCCTGGCATGTGGTGCAGCAAAAACAAGGAAGGGTAAAGCCAACTTTGCAAATGAAAGACAAAGTGAATGTAAACGATGATAAAGGACTCGAAAAAGAGGCTGATGTTATGGGAGCCAAAGCTCTCAATACCACGCACAATACACAATTAAAAGTTCTTAAAAAGAAGCCCGCCAGCTCCTATGTCGTTCAGAATGTAAGAAGTAAGGAAACCGCCAAAGAGAAATTTGACCGACAGATGAAGGAGATGAACGAACGTATAGAAAAAGCAAATGAAAAAATAGCAAATATACATAAAATAAAAGCTGAACTTGGTATTGATGCTACTGCAACACCAATGAATCCGGCTTTTTTTGTAGGCGGATTTCCTACTACAGACCATTTGAATATTTCAAAAAAAGAAGCAAGATTAGCCAATTTCAGTTCAATGGTCAAAGAATTTGTAAATGCAATGCAAAAGAATAACGTAACTCCGGAAATACAAACCGCTTTGGTAAAAACGGCTTTGGGAGCTTCAGAATCAATTTATGTTTCCGGAAATACTTCTAATGCCAATAATAAAATCAGAGGTAAAAAAGCAATGGTTTTGGGTGATTATTACAAAGCTAATATTCGCCCGATAAGTGTTCGGAGAAGAGTAAAAGGCATTGAAAACGTTGCCCGGAGCATGGGGTATAAAGCAAAAGGAAGATATGTGGTTAAGAAAGATTTCAGGGCTAAAATAAAAGTAGTCAAAGGCGATACGGAAAATACTATAGCACAAAAAATAATCCGAAATTTACTAACGGAGCATAAGCGTAATCCGCTTCGTCTGACCGGAACCAGTTCCAGAAAATTTGCGAGAGCCCACGCTTCTAAAAAGATGAACGTACCTGCTAATAAAGAAAATATTCATGCAGAATCGGCCATACTTGCGAGTATACGTGATACCAAACAAAAAATATTAGAAATTGGAGGCACAAAAGTTGCCTGTATGGCATGTCAGGCCTATTTTACCAAATTAGGCGAACACGAGTTACTTGGAGATCATACCGGGTATGGATGGATCTCTAAGTCATCCCTGGCACAGATCAAACTATTAATAGATTCTATAGAAACAGCAGAAGATTATCTGGTAAACCTTGTCAAAATATTAGAATCCAGATTATTATCCCTAAAAAGATTTACCGGAGCCGCGGGGGATAAAAATGTAGAAGATGCCGAACCAGAATCAGATGCTGATGATACTGATTCTGAAGATGAGGACTCTTTAGTCCTGTTAGAAAAATCCAGTGTTATTAGAGAAATTGCTCTAGCCTTATTAAATAGTTGATAAAAAGCACATCACAAATTGAAATTAGTATGGAACATTCTCAAGATAAAACTAACAGAAGCCAAACGCAATCTGTTTCAGATAGTCTGAATAAGAAAACCGTTCAGAATAAGGCAATAGTACTCGAGGACAACCGCCCTACTTCTCTTGTGCAAAGAAAAGCAAACAACACCGGCCTGCCGGATCCCCAGGCCAACGTGATGGGGGCAAAAATGCTTAGCCGGCAAAAAACAATTCAGCCAAAAGCAACCCTTAATTTTCGCCAGGTCGTACAAAGGGTTTTAAATGCACAAAACGTGGCAGCCAAAGGCGGTCAGTTTTTAGCAGCGCATGAAGAGGAAAGACAATTGATCATAAAAGCAAATAAATTACTGCAGGATTTTAGTGAACACGATTCTCCGGCAACCTTTCATGCGGTTAGTTCGAAACTAACTTCGATAAGAGATGCTTGTTATGCCCAAACCAATATTCAGGCTGATCTGGTTCAGGAATACGTTGATAGTGCTGATGAAGCCGTTAGAAAAACATTTCTGGATACAGTCTTGCAAAAAGATTCGGCAGTTTTAAAACCTCTCTTTAACCGACTCATTAATCAGACGCCACTGGGTGATGGTGTGGATGCTAAATACAAAAAAATATTCCTTTCTTATGTGCTTCAGGGAATGAAATTTGCAGCCGGTGAGGGTCGTTTTACAGAATTAATGCAGCTTTTAGGAGACCGGAATATCGAAATCAATCAACTTCTCATTGGTCCCAGTGCCGGATTGCAGAATCCGGAAAGAGATAATCCACTGGGAGAAAAAACAGAACGCCGGGATAAAGAGGCAGATGCCCACTTGCTTGCACAACATCATAACAATCTGAGTGAATTTATAAAAGCAAAGGCAACAGGCGGGTATGCAAGAACAGCAAACCCCAGAAGGGCAGAAATTGGTGATGCCACAGTGAATATGGAAAGAAGCCAGACCTTACTTCCCATTTACTACGGGCATACCGCTACAAAAGACATACAGGCTTTTACCTCTCCTATGTTTGCGGCTAACCATCATGAACTGGGTCATGTAGTCAATAAATTAAAGGGAATGGCAGGAGTTTCTGCTGATAAATACAGAGGTGAACCCATTCTAAATCAGCTTACAGACGAAGAAGAAATGCATAATATCAGTATCGATCAACACAGTGACAAAGCACTTACAGATCAAATGAAATTACCCGAAAGGATCGCTCATGGCGCCATGGGCGGGCTGGATGCTGCTTCACCAGCACTGGACAGAAAAGCTATGGCTGATGACTTAACGAAGTGGGATACTCTTACCTATAACTTAACACCCGGCAGGAAAAAGAACCTTGAACTTATTAAACGCATCGCTGACGCCAATTGGAACGAACATACAAAATATGGCAGTAAACCATCGGGTGTGAAAAAAATCATGGAAAAAGTTACCACTATAAATAATAAGGGATTAGGAATGAAAAAACAATTCGAGGAGGTCAGAAAAATTGCCATTACCGTTGCTGCAGAAAAATCTTCCAACCGTTCTGTTCATACATCGGATTTCTACACCATTTTAAGCCAAATGAATGTTGATTCTTCTGACGGGTTAACTGCATTAGAAGGTAAACTGAATACCTTAATTGCCAATGCGAAATTATAAAAATCTATTTGGTCTGAACCAAAGGTTTTTTATTCCTGCTGTCGCGAGCTTTACCTCACCTATTTGTCATTCCGAGGTACGAGGAATCACATCTGCTGAGCACATACTGTTGGCGAATACTTGATGTGATTCCTCGTACCTCGGAATGACACTATGTTTCTATAAAATTCAGGAGACTTTTGATACATTTATAATTTATAAGAAACAAAAAAATTGCGCAAAATTAAAATAGACATTTGCCAGCTTTTCATAATGAACACTTCGGAGAACGGTGATTGAAAATTATTTACTTGTTCCTACCCCATCTTTATATTCAATATATTCTTTTAGAAAGATACTCCCGTCTTTTTTCTGAACCAGTATCCTGACGAGAGAATCGATCTTTAAAAAACGTTCATATCCGTTTTTATAAATTTCAGTAGAAGTTATCGTTTTGTTTACAGGATCATACCTAAACTTTTCATCGATATAGTTGGTATCCTTTTCTGTTTCAAAATCAAGTTTTTGAGTTTTAATTATATGTCCAAACAACAATGTATCTTTTGTAGGACTGTAATAGGTTTTTATAGACTCTATTAAACCACCAAAATCGTCAATAAAGACTCTTTTAACAGTTGTTCTGTATTTAAAATCACCTATTTTTTCATAAGAGTTACAGCTTAAGAAAAAAACAGTTAGTAACGGTATAAAGATTTTAGCTTTCATATTTAATAAGTGTTGGGAACTGATTTATAACTGTAGAAATAATGTTATAAAATCATGGCACATTTCGATCCTAATGATTAAAATTTGACCATGATTTTTTGGTTATCCTTTTAGTATTGCGACCAGATGATTGTCTAATAGTTTTTTTGAGATTTAAACTTATTTACTTGATCCAGTTTCTTTTTTATAATCTATACCTACCCCATCTTTATATTCAATATAATTTTTTAAATATATACTGCCGTCTTGTTCCTGAATCAGTATCCTGACAATTGAATCCAGGTATTTATAACGTTCATATCCGTTTGTAAAAATTTCCGTAGAAGTTATTGTCTTGTTCGCAGGATCATACGTAAACTTTCCAATGCTGTAAATAGTATCTTTTTCAGTTTCAAAATCAAGTTTTTGGGTTTTAATCGCATGTCCAAACAAGAATGTATCTTTTTTAGGGCTGTAATAGGTTTTTATAGAAATAATTAAACCTCCAAAATCGTCAATAAAGACTCTTTTAACAGTTGTTCTGTATTTAAAATCACCTAATTTTTCATAAGTGTTACAGCTTAAGAAAAAAGCGGCTAGTAGCGGTAGTAAGATTTTAGCTTTCATATTTAATAAGTGTTGGGAACTGATTTATAACTGTAGAAATAATGTTATAAAATCATGGCACATTTCGATCCTAATGATTAAAATTTGACCATGATTTTTTGGTTATCCTTTTAGTATTGCGACCAGATGATTGTCTAATAGTTTTTTTGAGATTTAAACTTATTTACTTGATCCAGTT
>NZ_WKKE01000033.1 GCF_009674775.1 Flavobacterium sp. LC2016-23
AAACAATGATTTCGTTATTGAAAGCGGTAGCTTATTATTCCCGGACTCATTCAATAAATTATTAATTATTACTCATTTTTTTTTAATTTTTTTTACTTTTGTTATTACTTTTTTTATTTATAAAAATATTTCTTTATGCAAATTATTTTCAAAAAGACATTTAAATGTAGTATTTTATACTTGTTTTTTTCCTTTTTAAATACTGCTCCAATTATAAAAAAAAGAGAAAAACGTCAGAGACGAATCATTTTTGATTTCACATCATGATTTTTTAAGCAAAAGTAGATCGGTTTTAAAGTTGATTTTGAAGAAATTAGACTAATTTTATAGACATTAAAATAAATTAAATTTTTTTATTCATCCTATTGTTAAATACTTATATTTGTGATAAGTACTTATACTTAGTTATATTTCGAAACATGATACAAGTTAGTCAGGCTTTAGCAATCGTAGCAGAAAACAGTTCAAAAATGCCAACGCAGAAAATCCCGGTGAGTACGGCGTTAGGATATATTTTGGCCAAAACAGTTTATTCGCCAATTGCCATGCCGCCTTTTCGCCAATCTGCTATGGACGGCTATGCTTTTACGCACAGTAGAAGACATCAGTATGATGTTATAGGTATTTCACAGGCTGGAGATCACTCGAATATAAAACTTGAGTTCAACGAAGCCGTACGTATTTTTACAGGTGCTTTTGTGCCTGACGATGCAGATACTGTCGTCATGCAGGAAGATGTAATGGCAAACGAAAAATCGATTCTGATTACCAATATGCCGGAGCAATATGCCAATGTACGCCCTAAAGGAGAGCAGATTCAGAAAGAAGATGTTGTTTTTGAAACCAATACTTTGATTACACCTGCAGCAATAGGATTTCTGGCCTGTTTAGGAATTACGGAAATAACTGTTTATAAAAAACCAAAGGTTGCCATTTTGGTCACCGGAAATGAATTGGTAAAACCCGGAAAGAAATTGCCAAAAGGAAAAATATTCGAAAGCAATTCGATCATGCTGCAGGCTGCGCTTGAGACCATCGGGATTAAAAAAACGAAAGTTTATACCGTAAAAGACAAGCTGAAAGCCACTAAAAGAGCATTAAAAGAAATTTTACCCCGATATGATATTGTTTTAATTTCCGGCGGAATTTCAGTAGGCGATTACGATTTTGTGAAAGATGCCTTACTAGCCAATGAAGTCGAAGAGTTATTTTATAAAATCAATCAGAAGCCCGGAAAACCAATGTTTTTTGGGAAGCGAAATGAAACATTAGTGTTCGCACTGCCCGGAAATCCGGCTTCTTCACTCACTAATTTTTACGTTTATGTATATCCGGCTGTCCGAAATAAGATGGGTTTCTCAGAAATTCACCTGCCAAAACTGATCCGGAAATTAAATGCTGATATCCCTAATACAACAGGAAAGACCTTGTTTTTGAAAGCGCTCTGCGACGAAACCCATGTTGAGGTTCTGGGAGGGCAAAGCTCCGCAATGCTAAATTCGTTCGCCATTGCCAATAGTTTACTGATTGTTCCGAATGATGCAGAAATGCTTAAAAAAGACGATTGGGTGACTTTAGTACCGATTGGGGGTTTTTAGTGAGAAGAGTAAAGAGTAAAGAGTGAAGAGTGAAGAGAAAAGAGAAAAGAGTAAAGAGTAAAGAGTAAAGATTGTGGTCTATAAAGTAGGCAGATAACCTGAAACCTGAAACCTGAAACCTGAAACTTGAAACTTGAAACCTGAAACAAAATTAAACCTGTAACAACAAAAAACGAAAACTAACCTATGAATCTCCTTAGTTCCGAAAATATGGTTTTGTTTAGCTTCGCTTTAATCGTGATTGCTTTCCTGTATTCCAGTGTGGGGCATGGGGGAGCGTCGGGATATTTGGCTTTGATGACGATATTTGCGTTTTCGGTGGCTATCATGAAACCATCGGCTTTGCTTTTGAATTTGTTTGTTTCGAGTATTTCATTTTTCTTTTATTATCGCAAGAATTTTTTCCGGCCTAAGCTGTTTTACCCTTTTGCAATGGCTTCGATACCTGCTGCATTTTTGGGTGGTTTTGTAACGCTCGATAATGCAGTTTATAAAATTATTCTCGGAATTGTATTGGTTTTTGCAGCACTGAGGTTGTTTGGCATATTTAATTTTAAAGAAAAAGAAGCAGTTGAAATAAATATTCCTTTGGCATTGATCATTGGATTTTCGATTGGATTATTATCCGGAATGTTAGGGATTGGAGGCGGAATTATCCTAAGTCCGGTTTTATTATTTTTGGGATGGGCAAACATCAAAGAATCGGCGGCGATTTCCGGTTTATTCATATTTGTGAATTCATTTGCCGGACTCATGGGCTTCTTTCTGGGAGGAAAAACAATTCCGACAGAAAGTTTTTATCTGGTTCCGATTGCAGTTATTGGAGGAGTTTTAGGCGGATTTTACGGAAGCGGCTATTTCTCCAATAAAACATTAAAATTTGTTTTGGGAACCGTAATATTAATGGCAAGCGTTAAGCTGATTTTTCCTTAAAATGGTTTAAGATATAAACCACAGATAAAAATATTAAAGAATAAAAAAAAATCTGCCAAATCTGCGAGAGAAAAATAAGTAAGAAAAAAAATTGAATATAGAAAAACAAGCAAAATTGGTAAACCCCTGAAACAATAAAATCATGGAAACGCTAACAGTATTTATTCTTTGTGGAGGTAAAAGCACCAGAATGCAATCCGAGAAAGGCCTGGTTTTGTTTCAAAATAAACCTTTCATTGAACATATTATTCAGGCGATTTTACCCCTTACCGAAAAAATAAAACTGATTACGGCTACCAGAGAATATGATTATCTGCCGTATGAGAAGATACAGGATATTGTCACGGATAAAGGGCCATTGGGTGGTATTTATACCGCATTGACAGCTTCCGAAACCGAGTTTAATTTGATTTTGAGTTGTGACATTCCGTTAATTTCAACCGAATTATTATCGGAATTAATTTCAAAACATACCGATGAAGCGGGAGTTTCCATTTTTGCTTCAGAAAGTAAAGTACATCCGTTAGTCGGAATTTATTCTAAAAAGATGCTTCCCGTTATAAAAGAAGCCATTGAGGCAGAGGAACTAAAGATGATGGATCTGATTGCTAAAATTCCCCATCAGATTATCAATATAGATAAAAGTGAAAATTTTCATTTGAGCAATATTAATTCGATTGATGAATTAAATGACCTGAATATCAATTTAAGTTAAGTACTATGAAAAACCTGAAAACACCCAAATTAACAGTTGTAGGCGCAGGTCCGGGAGATGTTGATCTGATTACACTTAAAGCAATCAAGGAGCTAAAGTCTGCCGATGTCGTTCTGTATGATGCCCTGGTCAATGAAGAATTATTGCAATATGCAGAGCAGGCAGAGATTGTTTTTGTGGGGAAACGTCTCGGCTGTCATGCCTATACGCAGGATCAGATTAATGAATTGATTGTTTCAATGGCCAACACTCACGGACATGTAGTGCGTTTAAAGGGTGGAGATCCCTTCGTTTTCGGAAGAGGAAGCGAAGAAATAGAATATGCAGAAAAGTTTGGACTGGAAACAGCAGTTGTTCCGGGAATTTCATCGGCTTTAGGTGTTCCGGCTTCGGTTGGAATCAGTCTGACACAACGTCTGATAGCCGAAAGTTTTTGGGTAATTACAGGGACTACTTCCAATCATGAATTGTCAAAAGATGTACATTTAGCCTCAAAATCAGCCGCTACAGTTGTGATTTTGATGGGCATGCATAAGTTGGATCAAATCATTTCGATTTATAAAGAAAACCGGACAGATGACTTACCCATTGCTATTATTCAAAACGGAACAAAAAATTCTGAACAAAAAGTAGTGGGAACCATGAGTTCAATTACTAAATTAGTATCCGAAAAGAATATTTCATCGCCGGCCATTATTGTGATCGGGGAGGTGGTGAAAAACAACTCAAAACTGACATCCTATTTTCAGGAACATTTTGAAGATGAATTTATTTTTCAAAATTTAAATTTAAAGTAATGATCGAGATTAAATATTTTGGAGCTGTTGCCGAAAAGACCAGATGTACTTTCGAAAAAGTACCTTCTTCGGATATTTCACTGCAGGATTTATTGCAGAATTTAGAAGAGAAGTACCAATTGGATTCCATGGCTTTCAGCGTTGCAGTTAATCAGAAAATAATTCCGAAGCAAGCTCCTTATCAATTGCAGACAAGCGATATTGTTGCTTTGCTGCCGCCATTTGCCGGAGGTTAAAAAAAGAAGAATATGAATGCATCAATGCGGTATAACAGACAAATTATTCTTCCGGAAATTGGAGAAAAAGGGCAGGAGAAACTAGCCGGAGCCAAAGTTTTAGTCATTGGTGCCGGAGGTCTGGGAACTGCTGTTCTTCCGTATCTGGCTGCAGCCGGAGTGGGTGAGATTGGCATTGCAGATCATGATGTGATCGAAATTTCAAACCTGCAAAGACAGGTAATTTATAAAACAGCTGCCGTAGGAAAATATAAAACCGATGAAGCTAAATTGATGTTGGCAGAATTAAACCCATCAGTAAAAGTCAATTCAATTGCAGAACAATTAGCAGCACACAATGCCATTTCGTTATTTGAAAATTATGATATTATAGTCGATGCAACCGATAATCTGGCTGTAAAATACCTGATTAACGATGCGTGTCTAATCACCAATAAACCAATGGTGTATGGCTCTGTTTTTAGATTTGAAGGGCAGGTTTCTGTTTTTAATTATCAAAACGGACCCACTTACAGGTGTCTCTTTCCGGAGGAAAACAGCCTGACGGCAAATTGCAATGACGCCGGAGTGGTTGGAATTTCAGTTGGGATTATCGGTCTGTTACAAGCCGGTGAAGTTCTTAAAATGATTCTGGGAACAGGAGAAATTTTAAGTGGTAAATTGCTGGTGTATAGTATTTTGAGCAACGAACAGCAAAAGTATGACTTCGAAAAAAATACTGATGTCCAGATCGACAGAATACGCTTTGAAGAAAAATACAACTTAACGGATCAGGAAAATAATGAGATGGATGCTGAAATGGTTTTAAACCAGATTGATGGTGAAGAAGTACTTTTTTTGGATGTTCGAAACAAGTACGAACTTCCGGAAATAACAATGAAAAACAGTATTCAGATTCCATTAATGCAATTAGAAAAAGAGCTTGAAAATGTAGATCGGGATAAAACCATTTATATTTTCTGCCAGTCGGGAATAAGAAGCAAAAAGGCAGTGGAAATCCTTCTGAAAAATAACTTCAAAAAAGTAAAAAGTATTTCCGGCGGAGCTTTAGTTTTAAGTCAATTATTAAAAGACAGAGTAGAAATATAGAAACATTGTTTTAGATAATTATTGTTTTAAAAATTAAAGTCTATCCAGTAACGTTAAATTAAAGAATCGGCCAAATTTGCTAAATCTGCGGGAGAAAAAAATCCTAATTATTAAAAACTGTCGCAAAAAAAATATACAATGAGTAAAAATGTATTTATAGAAGGACCCATTTCTCCTGAATTTATCGCAGAATCAATCGCCAAACACCAATCGAAACACACCATTGGTGCGCATAACATTTTTCTGGGACAGGTTCGCGCAGATGTGATCCATGAGAATACGGTTGCAGCAATCGACTACTCGGCGTATACCGATATGGCAAACGAAGCTTTACACGCGATTCGGGAAAAAGCTTTCGCTAAATTCGATCTGACCTGCATGCACATTTATCACAGTCTGGGAGTGGTAAAAGCGGGAGAAATCTGTTTGTTTGTGTTCGTGTCGGCTACAAGGCGCAAACAGGTGTATGAAGCTACGGAAGCCATTGTAAACTGGATTAAAACAGATGTGCCGATTTTTGGTAAAGAAATTTTTGAAAACGGGGCTTTCATCTGGAAGCAAAATACCTAAGAAATGGTAGATATTACACATAAAATAAATACATTACGTGCTGCAACCGCAACGGCAATTGTAAAAGTAAGCAAACAGGAAACGATTGATGCGGTTGTAAATAACCTGGTTCCGAAAGGGAATGTTTTTGAAATGGCCAAAACAGCCGGTTTGTTTGCGGTAAAAAATACGCATTTGTCCATTCCGGACTGCCATCCGATTCCAATCGAATATACGTCTGTTGCTTATAAAATCGAGGAATTAAGCATTCAGATTATTTTCGAGGTAAAAACCGTTTACAAAACCGGAGTAGAAGTGGAAGCCATGCACGGCGCCTCTATCGTGGCACTTACGATGTACGATATGCTGAAGCCAATCGACAAGGAAATCGAAATTTCGACCATCAGATTAGTTCACAAGGAAGGTGGGAAATCGTCTTTTAAAAATAAATTTCCAATGGTCCTTAAAGCGGCGGTTTTTGTTTGTTCCGATTCAGTTTTTGCAGGAGATAAAGAAGATCGCTCCGGAAAAATCATAGTCGATAAACTAACCTCATACGGTGTAGAAACCGAACATTATGAAATCATTCCGGATGAAATTGACGTTATTCAGGAAAAGGTTAAAGCTTTTGCGAAAGAACACCAGCTCGTTATTTTTACAGGCGGAACAGGTTTGTCTCCACGGGATGTAACGCCGGAAGCATTGTCACCATTGTTAGAGAGCAGAATTCCGGGTATCGAAGAAGCCATTCGCAATTACGGCCAGCAGCGTATGCCGTATGCGATGTTGTCACGCACGGTGGCAGGAACTTTAGGTAAAAGTGTCGTTTTGGCGTTACCTGGTTCCACCAATGGGGCAAGAGAATCTATGGATGCTGTTTTTCCGCATTTGCTGCATGTTTTTCATATTTTAAAAGGTAAAAATCATGATTCCCTCTAACACGATTTTAACGGATGATTTTGGGCGAAAACACAACTATTTGCGTATTTCGCTGTTGGAGAAATGCAATCTGCGTTGTACGTATTGCATGCCTGCTGACGGAATTGCCTTATCTCCAAAAGCCAGTTTAATGACTGCCGATGAGATTCTTGCCATTGCCCGCATCTTCGTCGAAAGTGGTGTGGACAAAATCAGGTTAACAGGAGGAGAGCCGCTTTTGCGAAAAGATTTTCCGGAAATTGTTGCCAAATTAGCCACTTTAGGAACAGCACTTTCCATTACTACAAATGGAATCATAATTGATCGGTATATAGCTGTTTTAAAGGAATTTAAAGTCAGAAACATCAATCTGAGCCTGGATACGCTGGTTTCGTCTAAATTTCAGGCTGTAACACTGCGAAATCAGTTTGAGAAAGTAATTGCCAACCTGCATTTGCTGCTGAATAATGATTTTAAGGTGAAGGTAAATGTAGTCCTGATGAAAGATTTTAACGAAGATGAAATTGCCGATTTTGTCCGGTTAACAAAATTTTTACCGCTATCGGTTCGTTTTATTGAGTTTATGCCCTTTGCCGGAAACGAGTGGGACAGAAGTAAAATGGTTTCCCAAAGCGAAATCCTGTCAGAAGTCGAAAAGGTTTTTTCTTCCGAAGAAATCCAGAAGCTGGAAGACGAAAGAAACTTTACGGCCAGAACCTATAAAATAAAAGATTTTCAGGGTGATTTCGGAATCATCAGCTCTATTACCAATCCGTTTTGTGATGGCTGCAACAGGATTCGCCTGACCGCAAACGGAAAAATTAAGAACTGCCTTTTTTCGAATTCGGAAACGGATTTACTCACGCCTTTACGAAATGGTGAATTAATCACCAGCCTGATCTCGGAATCGATCAGGAATAAAAAGAAAGTAAGAGCAGGAATGGTGACTATTGATGAAATGAATGATCCTTCACTTCATTTCGATAACCGCAGCATGATTGCCATTGGAGGATAATTTTTCGATTTCCAAAATAACAGCTAAGGGCATAAAAAAAGGTTCAACTTTAAGAAGTCAAACCTTTTTGTTTATTATTTTTTCTTTTTAGCTTTAGCTTTTTTCTGAGATTTAGCTTTCTTTTTGGCTATTTTTTTCGCTTTCGCTTTATCCTTCGCTTTTTTCGCTTTGTCTTTTTTCTTAGCAGCAGCTTTTAGTTTTGCTTTTTTAGCTTTCTCTTTCTTTTTGTCTTTTTTAGCCTGATCTTTTTTCTTAGCTAATTTCTTTTTCTCTTTTTCCTTGTCTTTGTCTTTCACTTTTTTCTTCTTTTTATCGGTTGATTTATCTTTCTTACTTTCTTCTTTTGAAGTTGTTTCGATAGTCGTTTCTTCTTTTGATTCAATAACTTCCTTTATTACTTCAGGTTTTATGGTTGAAACCGGAGCTGTAACTTTTTTTGCCGGAGCTCTTCGAACCACAGGCTTTGGTGTAGTGGCTGCTGCCGTTTTTGTCGTCGCTTTTGGCGTTGTAGTTGCTGCTGCAGTAGTTGCTGGTTTAGAAGGAACAGCTTTGCGAACGGGTGTTTTTGCAGGCGGCGTAGTTACGGGTTTTTTAATTTCTGTAACAGGCTGAATATTTTCAGGTGTTGGTGAATCAATTTTTTCAGGAGTAATTTCTTCGTTGTTGTTTTCCATATTAAGGTCCTTTTAGATAATAATAATTCCTAATGTAACTAAATTGTTAAATTACAGTTAAGTAAAGATAATCATTAAACAAGTCTTCCAATGTTAAGTTTTTCGATGAATTTTTAGCTTAAGTGTTTGAAATTAAATTGTTTGACTTTTTGCCTAAAAATAAAAAGTAAAATCTCTTAACAATTCTACATGGAAAAATGGAGGAAATTGCTGTATAATTGTGAATTTTGAATTATGAGTTTTGGATTTTGGATTTTGGGCTTTGAGTTTTGGGTTGTAAGCTGTGAAGAATAAGGTGTGGAATTTGGAATTTAAAAATTGGAATTTACCAAATGTAGTATTAACTCCTGACAATTTCCAGAATTCTGAAGTTGCTTTTAGGGGCTTCGCATAAGGAGCAGCAGTACGTTTCAGGTAAATCGCTAAATAATACACCTTTCGGAATTCCCTGGCTTTCCTCTCCGAATTCTGATTTGTAAAGCGTTAAACATTCCTGGCATTGATAAACATCCGGTCTTGGTTTCTCTTTTTTCTGCGGATTTTCTGTGGTTTCGATAACGGAAGTCCCAAGTTCTTCGAAATATTTCCGGCTTAATTCGATTAAAATTGTTGGTAGTTCGAGTTTATCGATATCCTGCGAATGCACAATATATTCACGTGTATTGGGATCAAAATTCTTTGCAAACAGAATATTATAAGTATCCCTGATCTTAATGGAAGCCAAATCTTTTGGCAGCTCATTTTTTTCGACCACAATTGAGGTAAAATAATGTCCTTCGCGATTGTATTCGGACAAGCCAAAAGTCAGTCCGTAAGTGCTGATATCAAACTGATCGAGTGTGCGAACGAGAAAAGTCTTGAGATTCAGTGCCCATTCCATGGCTACAGGGAGATGCCAGTTCAGTTCTAACAGCGAATGACGTACATTGATTCCTTTTTTGCCTAAGAATTTTTCCCATTCTAATTTCCGGTCTTTCGGAATTCCTTTTATAATAAAAGATTTCCACGGCGTAATGCATATTTTACCGATTTTACAATCAAAACACAAATCGCACATTTGTTTCAGGAAATCTAAATCGTATAAGTTGTTGCGCCAGTACAGGCCCAGCCAATACTGATCAATTCCCATTCTGTTCATTCCCTCGTAATACGGGAAAGGATAAAAAGGCACATTCAACGGTTGGTCAATTGTTCTGTTGTTGGTATCTAAGGCTTCGCTGACCAGGCTAAAAATAAGGTCAACAGAGATTGCTTCTTCGTTGGTGATTCTTTCAATTTCGTAGTAAAACTGAGCAATATCCCAACTGTAAATCAAAACCGGGTAGACTTCCATGCGTTCCCATTTGGGTAACCGAATGTACAAATACCAATAATCTTCATGCTCAGAGGCTATAAAATTAAGGTGTCCGGTGAACAATGGGACTAATTGCTGTTTAGGGTCTGTAATATTGACTTTTAGTTTGGGTTGTTCCTTAAACTGCTCTAAAATATACAAATACCGATTTCCCGTCAGCCAGCTTGTATTTCTGAAAATATCAGTTGAAACATAGGAAGAAACGATATTGTTACCACTTTTCTGGTCCGGAAATACAAAATGATGTTTCCCGGTTTTTTCTTTTTCTAAAGGTTTAATGCCCTTCGGAAAAATAATATCCTGTCTGGAACCAAACGAAATGGATTCCAAACCCTGATCCATAGCCATATTGACAACTTCTCTCAATTCTCCCGGGGATATTACGCCTCCTTTTACTATTAGTCTTGTTAGTTCCATGTTTTTTGTTTCAGGTTTTTTTTGTTTCAAGTCTTAGTCTCAGTTTTCAGTCTCGGTCGCAGTCACAGTATTAGTTTTCAGTCTCAGTTTTCAGTCTCAGTTTTCAGTCTCAGTTTTCAGTCTCAGTCTCGGTCGCAGTATTAGTTGCGGGATACTGTGACTGAAAACTGAGACTGAGACTAAAAACTAACGAGTTTTCGCCAAAATCTCCTTCACCTCTGTTTTACAGCTTCCGCAGCCTAATCCTGCACCGGTGTTTTTACATAAATCGGTAAAATCAGTGACGCCGCTTTTTATTGTTTCTTCTATATTTCCGACTCCCACCTGACTGCAGGAACAAACTAATTTGCCTAAGACAGGCTTGGCAGTTGAACTTCCCCTTAGCAATAAATTTCGTTTGTCGGATAATTCGATTTTGCTTTCAATCATCGTTTTGAATTCGGCAAACTCATTTTTATCTCCCATTAAAATCGCGCCCACCAGCAAATCATTTTTAACGATACATTTTTTGTAATAGCGTTTCTTTAAATCGGTGAAAATAATTTCTTCGTAAGAATCATCATTTTCCGGAATTTCAATAGCACCAATACTGCATAAATTGATGTCTTCCAGTTTTAAAATATTCATTAAAACGGAACCTTTATAATAACTGCTGATATCGCCGGCCAGGAAGTTGGCCAGAACATCGGCCTGTTCTTCAGCAGCAGAAGTGATTCCGAATAGCTTGTTTTCAAATTCAGCAATTTCCCCGATTGCAAAAATATCCGGATTTGAAGATTGCAAATACTGGTTCACTTTTACGCCACGCCCGCAGGAAAGCCCGGTTTCGCGTGCAATTTCAATATTCGGAATCGTTCCGATGGTATAAACAATGGCGTTGGCGGTTATAATTTTGCCGCTCTTTAAAGCAATTTCCAGTTCGTTACCATGATCGGTTTCAAAAACAGTACTTACTTCATTATCAAAATAAATCTGAATGTCACGAAGCTGTACTTCTTCGGCCAGTAATTTACTTGAAATCCGGTCTAACTGGCGTTCCATCAATCGTGAAGCTCTTTGGATAATGGTGATTTTTACTTTTTTATGCTTTAAGGCCGCCGCTAATTCCAAACCAAGTAAACCACCGCCAATAATGACGACATGCTGTTCTTCAGGCGGCAGTCCGGTGTGGTCCAGATACGTTTTCAATCGGTCGGCGTCTTCCTTTCTTCTTATGGTAAAACGGCCCGGAAGATGTAACTGTGCATTCTCGGGAACAAAAGGCCGGCTTCCGGTCGCGAGAATAAGTGAGTCGAAATGATGCAGGTTTCCGTAACTGTCCAGAATTGTTTTTTCGGCGGTATTTATTTTATCAATCGCAACGCCGGCTTTCATGGTGATGTTGAGTTTTTGCAGTGCGTCTCCATCTTTTACTTTTAGCAATTGCTCCCACGAAAATTCTCCGGTCATGTATTCGGGAAGTAGGACCCGATTGTAAAACGGATTTATTTCATTAGAAAAAACAATAATTTCATCTGTTGTATTGAATTCCCGATAGTTTTGAATGAAGCGAAAGGACGCTGCTCCGGCACCCACAATTGCAATTTTCTGAAAGGGTTTTACATATTTGCTGATCGCTACAGTTGTATATTTAAAATCAGGTTCCTTAGAAACCGGATCGACTACTGTATTGGTTAAATTATTGGTTCTGTTCAGATCATTTTCAAGCTGTTTTCCCCAGTGCATGGGCAGAAAAACAACCTTTTCCCGAATCGAATCGGTGACTTTTGCTTTGACGCGAACTTCACCGTTTTTACTGGATACCATTATGATATCACCATTTTTAATGTCGTTCTTAAACGCATCAATCGGATTAATTTCCAATACCGGACTCGGTGTATGCGTCAGTAAACGCGATACTTTTCCGGTTTTAGTCATCGTATGCCACTGATCGCGGACTCTTCCCGTAGTCAGGATAAAGGGGAATTGCGCATTGGGCTGTTCTGAAGTATTTTCAATAGCGGTTGGCAGATTGAAAATTGCTTTTTGTGAGGGGGTATAAAACTTTTTATCGGTAAAAAGGCGAGGCGTTCCCGGATGCCCGTAATCCGGAACGGGCCATTGAAAAGTGCCTTCGGTTTTTAAGCGATGGTAATTTAGGAAGGAGATATCAATATTGGTGTTTTTGGTAAGGGCGCAGTGTTCTTTATAAATTTCTTCGGCATTGTTGAAATTGAATCCGTTGAAATTCATTTTTTTAGCAAAGCGAATTAAAATTTCAATATCCGGAAGTGCTTCGCCCGGTGCATTGATTCCTTTTGGCAAATAGGAGATACGACGCTCCGAGTTGGTCATTGTTCCTTCCTTTTCCAGCCAGCCTGCAGCCGGAAGTAACAAATCGGCAAATTTGGCGGTATCGGCATTATGTGAAATATCCTGTACGACTACAAATTTAGCCTTCTGAAGCGCTTTTTCGATACGGCGGGAATCCGGTAAGCTTACTAAGGGATTAGTGCAAATGATCCAGATCGCTTTCATTTTGCCTGATTCCAGCGCCTCAAACATTTCTGTTGCTGTTAAGCCCGGTCGGTCCGAAATCGAATCCACTCCCCAGAAATCAGCTACTTCTTTGCGATGCTCCGGATTAGCGATGTCTTTGTGTGCAGCCAGTAAGGTAGCCATGCCGCCTACTTCGCGTCCGCCCATCGCATTGGGTTGTCCCGTCAGCGAAAATGGTCCCGATCCGGGTTTTCCTATTTGCCCGGTCAATAACGATAAATTGAGTAATGCTGTGTTTTTATCTACCCCGACCGCACTCTGATTAAGTCCCATTGCCCAAAGTGAGATAAAACCCTTTGCTTTTCCGATGATGTCAGCGGCAAGTTTGATGTCGCTCACCGAAATGCCGCAAAGTTTGGAGGCTTTTTCCAGAGAAGTACTTAAAACTAATTCTTTATAGGCTTTGAAATTTTCAGCATTGTTTTTTACAAAGTTGTGATCGACATATCCTTTTTCGATGATGCGCTTGGCGATGGCATGGTATAAAATGATATCAGATCCAGGAATAATCTGCAAATGCAAATCAGCGAAAGCCGCAGTATCCGTTCGCCTCGGATCAATGACGATGATTTTTATTTTTGGATTTTTCTCTTTGTGTTTTTCGATTCTGCGAAACAAAATAGGATGGCACCAGGCCGGATTGGCACCTGTAATCAGGAAAGTATCGGCCAGTTCTATATCATCATAAGCAATTGGTACGGAATCTTCTCCAAAGGTTTTTTTATAACCTACCACTGCCGAACTCATGCAGAGCCTTGAGTTGGTATCGATATTATTGGTTTTCAGAAAACCTTTTACCAGCTTATTGACTAAGTAATATTCTTCGGTTAAACACTGGCCGGAGATATAAAAACCGACGCTGTCCGGTCCGTATTTTTTTATAATCGACGAAAAAACCGCGGCAGCGCGGTCAAGAGCAGTGTCCCAGCTGACGCGTTCGAGCGGATACGATTTGCTGCCGCGCATTTCCGGATATAAAATCCGGTCTGAAGTATCATTAACGACGTAATGCAGATTCATCCCTTTCGAACATAACATTCCTTTGTTGACAGGATGCTCTTTATCGCCCGTGACCATTACGCCATTTTTAGCGTCGTTGGTAACAATGATACCGCAGCCAACGCCACAATACGAACAGGTAGTTTTGATTTCGGTATTTTGCATTAGAACTCGTTTTTGAATACTGGTAAATGAATTTCTTTATCTAAGATAATCCACGTATAATGATGTAAACAAAAATAAGTATTTTTACGTATAAATACGTATTTTTTTGAATTTAATTTTAAATTTTACAGCAAAAAAAATCTCCTTTGTCCTAACAAAGGAGATTTAATAATCCGGATGTATTTTTATATTTTATTTTTTTTTTTTTTTGAAACTGAAAATCAGGGGGGTAAACGAAATTGTTAAGCCAACCCAATTGCTGGCGTGACTAGAGTTTCCTATTTTTTACACACATAAATTAACCAACAAGTTTTGTTATTCCGCTATTGATATCAATTTCAGCAAAATTGTGTTTTCCCATCACGATAAGTAATTTGTTAGAATCATTATATCCTACATATCTTATTTGAGGTTCTCCGCGTTTTGGTGTTCCACAAACAGAAATTACATTGGTCTGCCATTTCAATTTGTTGCTTTTGTAAGCAGATATGGTTTGTAAGTCATTTTCAACATAGTAAATAATGTTGTTTTTTTTAATTCCTCTTTTTTGTGTTTTTGCAAAATTTATTTCTGAGCCTTTTGAAATTAGGGCATCATTGTATTTTTGAGGAATACCGGTGTGAGTTGCAATAAAAGTAAGCATTGATAATTTTAAAAATTGTTTCATAGGATAGAATTGGGGGTTCATAATCGCTTCAAATATAACTAATTAAATCAAATAATAATTTTTTAGAAAGTCAAAAAAAATACCCTTTTCAAGAAATATGAAAAGGGTAAAATAGAGGTCTTAATTTTGAAGAAAAACTATTTTTTCCAAGTAAAAATTCTTGGATTTACAGAAATCATCAGCCATGCCCAATTATTAGTGTGACCAGCATCTCCGGCTTTTATCAATTCTAAAGTCCTGGAGCCAAACATTTGTGAATAACCTCCTGTTAATGTAATTTCTTTTTTGAAATTAAAGCCGACAGCAAAGTCAATTTCAGTTCCTAAATAAGAATCCAGTTTTTCTACAGGCGTAATTACGTCAGCAGCAGATAGGAATATATGCGGCATCAAAGTAAATTGCCATTTGTTGACATTGTAATTTAGTTTTATAAAGGCATCCTGTAAACCAACATTGTTTAAATGGCCTCCGCCTACATAAAAATAATCCATGTAGCCATTAAAACCATGGTTCGTTCCAAAAATCGGATTAAAAGATTTAATTACAGTGCTACCGTCATTCGTATTTTTTCCGGATAAGAATTCATACCCTAAACCAGCCTTAAACGACCCGGTTATATTGTACGTAAAATTTGCAGCGGCATTCCACGCGCTTACTTGTCGGTCTGTACTTTTTCCGGTTTGTCCGTACAACCAAAGATTAGTATCTATTTTAGCAGTTTTATATGTTAAATAAGGTCCGAAAGTTTGTTTGTAATCAACGAGTAGTTTTTTATCGATATTGGCATATTCATAACCTGTATTCAAAACTAAAAAACTCACTCCTAATTTGTCTAAATCAGCATGGTACCAGGCATATTGCATGGCTTTATAGTTCGCTACAGTATAGGGTGTCTGAAAAGTATTTTCTGCATCAGAATTATAAGCCCCTCCAAAATCCAGTTGTTGTTTTTCAGTATGAAAGGAAACCGTTAAGGCATCATGGCTTTGTGCCTGCTGTCCCCAGTCCTGTTCTCCTAAAATACGCTGATTATCGTAGGAAAGTACCTGACGCCCCATTCTGGCACTCCATTTTTCTGTTAAATCATATTGCGCCCATGCTTCGAAAACAGCAATGCCGTTTTTGTCAGCGGTTGCAGTAGTGGCAACATCTCCCCAGGTTCTGGTATTTTGTAAAGTCAGTTTTACCGTAAACTGATCTTGTTTGTAATTAAAATTTAATCGGGAACGCTGTGAAATTTGTGAAGTACCTTTCTGTCCTTCAGGTAAAAGCGTTTTGTATCCGTTTCTATATTCAAAACGCGGCCTTATCTGCAAGTTTACATCTAATTCCTGAGCCTGAACTTCGAAGCTTATTCCTGCTAGTAATAAAATAATTAATTTTAGTTTTTTCATGTAAATTGGTTTAATTCTGAGGGCAAATTTAGAAGTTTAAATGATTCGTTATGGATAAAAATTACAAGTTTTTACTTTTTATTGTGCTTATTGTCTGTCAATCACCTTTGCTAAAACAGGCTGTTTTTCATTCATAATTTTAGTAATGGTATAATGCATCCAGATCAGGCAAATTGCTGAAAAAATTAAAATAAAAATCCAGGAACTGGACCAGATTCCAGTGGCAGTCAGTAAGTATCCGAAAATTATGGGTCCAAAGAAACCACCGAGACCTCCAATCATGCCAACCATACCGCCTACAACGCCAACTTCCGTAGGGAAATATTCGGGGATATGTTTGTACACGGCCGCCTTTCCGATTCCCCATGATATTCCGATTAGGATTACAAGCACCAGAAAAACCCACATATTGGCATCAAACTTAATTACGGTAATTCCTTTGGCCAACAGTTCTTTTTTCTTAACGGTTTGATTTTGTGCTACAACAACTTGTTGCCAGGAGGTGCTGGTGGGAAAAATTGAATTTCCGGCATCATTTTCTTTTTGCCGGGCAACTGGAAATTCAGTTTCACCAATCTTAATTTTCTCTTTGGAAACAGCGGTAACAGTTCCTTTTTTAGTTGACAGAACGCCTGGACCCGTAGTTGTAATTTCCATTTTCGGAATCATCAGTAAAGCACTTAAAATAACAGAAGAACTTAAAACCCAGTACATGACTTTTCGCGCACCGAATTTATCCGATAAATAACCTCCGAATGCTCTGATAACACCGGAAGGCAAGCTGAAAAGCGTTGCAAACAAACCGCCCATTACTAAACTGGTCTGATACACGTTCATGAAATTGGGCAACAGCCATTGGGAGTACGCCACAAAACAGCCGAAGACTAAGAAATAGTAGGCACCGAATCGCCAGACACGGGCACTTTTTAAAGATTGCAGCATTTGGGAGACTGTTTTGGTATGGTTCTCTATTTTTTTGTTTTTGGCGAAAATTAAAAAGGCTACTCCAATGACAAGAAGTGAAACAGCGTAAATTATGGGAAGTATTTTCCAGCCATTTTGCGGATCTTCTATAGAAAAATGATTCAGTAAGGAAGGAGCTAAAAAAGTGGTTATGGCCGCGCCCGCATTTCCCATTCCGAAAATGCCTAAGGCGCGTCCCTGCCATTCTTTCGGGTACCAGATAGAAGTGTACCCAATTCCGACCGCAAAGCTGGTGCCGACCATTCCGAAAAAGAAACTAAGTAAGGCAAACATAAAAAAGCTATCGGCGAGGGGAAGCAGAAACAACGGAATGGAGCAGAGGAGTAGCAATAGGGAAAAAACATATTTCCCGCCATATTTATCAGTCAGAATTCCGATAGGCAAACGCATGATAGAACCTGTCAGGATCGGAATGCCAAGCAACCATCCGACCTGTACAACGCTCCAGTGGAAAATACCGTTATCGACCAAAAAAGTAACCAATACGCCATTTAGAGTCCAGCATGCAAAGCATACGGTAAAGGCCAAAGTATTCAGAAATAGAATCTTGTGTGATTGTGATAAAGAGTTTGTGTTTTTCATAGTACTCAGATTTGTTTGATCAAATGTAAGTACTAAATAAGTATTAATACGTATTTAAAATTAAGTATTTTTATCTAATGGAATAGATTTGCCAACATCACAAAATTGAATCCCTATTTTGTTAAAATACTATTTTTAAAAGGTGATTTTTATCTTTTAAACAGAAATTACAGGAGTGAATATTCCGTTGCTTTATTCGAAAGTTCCATTAAATTCTTCACTTTCAGTTTTTTCATCAAATTAAAACGATGCACTTCTGCGGTACGTTTGCTAATGTCCAAGGCTTCAGCGATTTCTTTGTTCCCTTTTCCGGACAATAAAAGCGTCAGGATCTCTTTCTCCCTTTTGGTAATCATCATTTCTTCGGCTATGGTCTGCTTAGGTTCCAATGAATTCGAGGCGTTTGTCAACTGATTGATCAGGATAGACGAAATATCCCCGCTAAAATATTTTCCGCCTAACGCTACGGTATGTAAGGCTTTTAAAAATTCTTCCTTGCTGGAACCTTTCAGTAAATAACCGTCGGCTCCGGCTTTGATGGATTTGAGTACGTATTCTTCAGATTCATGCATAGAAAGCATAATAATTTTTACATTGTTATTATTGTTTCTAAGTTTTTCTACTACTTCAATGCCCGTCAGGTTAGGCATACGAATATCTACTATAAGTAAGTCCGGTTGGGTAGCTGCTATTACTTCGAGAGCATCGGCTCCGTCAATAGCTTCTCCCACAACCTCAATGTTTGCTTCGTTTTCCAGTAAAGATTTTATTCCATCTCGTACAAATACATGATCATCTGCCAGCACTACCCGAATTATATTACCCATCTTTTACTTAATTTTGATTCTGAATGTTTACGTATTTTCATCTAAAGAAGAGGCTAAGATACGTAATTTTTGAATTAGAAAATTTGATAATGAGATAATGTGGTAATTAGATAATTAGATAATTTGATAATGGGATCGTTGGATGATTGAAAATGATTAAATTAAAATCAAAAAAAAATCTATCAATTCGACATTATAAAATTGCATACCTAAAAAATGACCGACACCTAAAAACAGCTAATCATCACATAATCTAATTATCAAATTATCAAATTGTTCAATTGTCCAATTGTCAAATTATCTCATTTTCTAATTATCAAATTGTCTAATTGTTAAATCGGTATATTAAAAGTAATCCTGGTTCCTTCACCCGGAATAGATTTGATAAAAACACGTCCGTTAATGTATTGGACCCTTTCTTTCATGAATAATAATCCCATTCCGGATTCGCTGTTTCGTTTTTTGTCGACGGCTGTAATGTCAAAACCTTTTCCGTTGTCATCGACGATAATACTTAGTAAAGTCTGGCTGTGGGAAAGCTGCACAATAATATGGGAAGATTCGGCATATTTTATGGCGTTGTTAATCGCTTCCTGTGTCAGACGGTAAATATTAATCTCTATTAATGAATCCAAACGCTGGCTGAAATCCGTTTTGTTATAAAAGAGGATTTCTTTTCCGGTTAATTTTGAAAGTTCCTGTGTCAGTTTCGAAAGGGAGGAAACAATACCGTGATCGCTTAATTCGGGAGGCATTAAATTGAAAGTGGCCGTGCGTACCCCTTTGATGATGTCGAGAGATAGTTTTTTTAAATAGTCAATCTTCTGGGCCGATTTTTCTTTATCGTCCAGATTGATGCTTTCTAAACTGAATTTCAGCCCCGTAAGCATCTGTCCGATTCCGTCATGGATTTCTTTGGCAATCCGGTTTTGTTCGTTTTCCTGGTTTTCGACAATTCTGCTCGAAATAATCTTTTGCTGATTGATTTTTTCAGTGCTGTTTTCAATATTCAGGCGTTCCACTTCACGCTGTGCTTTTTTGCGTTCCGTAATATTAAAACAAATGATTAAAAGCTCGGATTTCTCTTTCTTGATGGTCACCGGAACCATAGATAAATCCAGCCAGATATTTTGTCCTTCTTTATTGATGATGTTCATTTCGCCCTGCCAGCCGCTGCGCTGTTTTTCAGAAATAAGGCGGTCCATGTTTAGCTGTTCCTTTTCATCTGTGGTTAAAACCTGGGAAAACGTTTTATGTGATGAGAATTTGGTGTAATTTAAAAGTTTGGCAAATTTTTCCCCAATATAAATAATTGAGCCATCCGGTGCAATACGACAATACAAAAGCGTATTTTCCATGGCATAATTCAGTGACTTTAATTCTTTAACCGAGTTTTCTTTGATCTCACTAATGATTTCGGTATCGTAGGCCAGTTTTAAAGCTTTCTTTTCAGAAGTTAAAAGCTTGGCAATGAGTTTTTCTATTTTTTTATTGGTAGGTTTGAAGATGAAGAAAAACTCCATCAGCAGAACAAATAGCGTAAAAGCAAAAATCCAGTATTCTATTTTGCGTTGTTCGGTTACTTTTTCGTGGGCTTCAATATCGTACTGGCTTACGATTTTGTTCATTTTCGAAAGAAAAGCACCTTCGTTTTTCAGGATATTCTGAACCAGTTTCTGATTATCTGCCGGATTGCGTTTGTTTTTTAAATTGAGCAGAAACAAATCTGTATCCCCGGTAATACTGCTGAAAATTGGATTGATATCGGCATATAACTGACGAAGGGTTTCGCTTTTTTCTTTTGGAAAAGCCAGGCTGTCGCTGCCGTTTTCGAGTGCATTTTGAGTGGTTTTCCAAAGTTCCAAAACACTTTTTAAATGCGAAATTTGTTTGGTAGGTACCGTATCAGAAACATAATGCAAAATCAATATCTCTTTAACAATTTTCTGACTCAGCATTCTTTGCTTTCCGGAGATATTGATGATTTTGGAATCGCTTAACTGCTGTTTTAAGTTGTATTGCACTAAAACCTGACTTAAAATGATGGTTATGGCAATAGTCCAAAGCGCAAAAAAATACAGGCGGCGTAAATTTTTGAAAGTAATTTTATCGGCTGCTTCCTGATTGCTTTTTTTCATAAAAAAATAAGTTACAACCCTAAAGACGCTTTTATTAAGTTTAGGTTTTCTTCAGAATAATTGATTTTCAGGGCTTCCTGATGTCCTTTTTCCGACATTTTATCCCAGGTTTTTTTGATGATATTTTTGAGTTTCTCTTCATCGTGTTTGTGTACAAACGGATCAAGGTAATATTCTAAAAATACCAGACAGATCACATCTTCCAGTAATTGTGTTTCAGTATCTTTTTTTAGTAATTTTTTTTCAATCAAAAATGAAACACGATCAATAAAAGCCTGATCGTAACCTGCTTTTTCTAAAATTCCGGCAGTGGTTTTGGCATGAAATTTTTTCAGGTCTTCTCTCCATCTCAAATAACCAACACGATCCATTGGGTACGATTCGCGTGCTACTTTCCACCGACAGATATGCTGCGCTTTTGAAGCAATCTGAATTTCTTCGGAGGCTTCCGGTTCAAACTGCATCAGCCTTTCGTACATCCTGTTGGAATACAATAATTCTTTCGGATATTCGGTATTCTGATGGGATTCGATGTTAGGATCCTGAGCATTTTCGGCATCAATCCACTCGCTTGCTTTTTGAAAAGGTGTAGTCATTTTTTTGATAAATAATAGATTTCAAAGATACAGAATTTACTTGTTCGTGTACATGTTTTCAAAATGTACTTTATTGAGATTAAAGGGCTGTATTTTTTCCCGCAGATTTTGCAGATCAGGCAGATTATTTATAGCTTCCTCAAAAAAAATAAATCTGCAAAATCTGCGGGAAACAAAGGAATAGTTCCTATTGTTTTGTCATTTCGACGAAGCAGAAACCTCATGAGTAACTCCGCAAAGATTAACACTTTGAACTGATATTTGCTTTTGGTAATAGAGTTTCCTGCGAAGATTTCTCCTTCGTCGAAATGACAAGATTGTGTAAAATCAGTCAATAAAACCAACAAACACTTCGTTGTCCACCACTTTTACAGGATAGGTTGCAATTTTAAAATCATCGCCGTTTAAATTGGAACCATCAATGAGGGAAAATGTCTTTTTATGCATTGGGCAGGCAATTTTCGGGATGTCGTCTGTTGATCCCGTCATGCCTCTGGCTAAAACCATTTCCATTTTATGCGGGCAGGCATTCTGGCAGGCATACCATTCGTTGCGTCGGGCGAAATTGAAAATCGCAATTTGTTTGTTCTTGTATTTAATACAGCCGCCGCGATTGGTTGGAAAGTCTTCTATTGTACCGGCTTTGAACCAGGTTGTCGCATCACTTAGCTGTACGGTTTGGTATTGATTAAGGATTTCTTCCATTGGAATGTGTTTTTAATTTCCTGTTCTTTAACCCTCTTTTTACAATCAGCAGCTGAGGGGTGCATTAAAAAAGAAGGTAAGAGGACAGCAAACGGTTTTGATATATATATATATTTTTTGGAGCTTGTATTTAAACACCTATAGAATCTTTTGAAAGGCGTACTTATTTTGCCACAGATTAAAGGAGTAAAAAGATTAATCCTTCTAATCTGTGAAATCTGTGGCAAAAAATAACTCCGTAACTTTAAATCTATGTTTCTGTGCTATGTATTTAAAATTATTTTGACGACCAGGCTTTTGGCATTTTCTGATCTCTCAGCGGAACAAAAACAACATTGTCGTCTTTCTCTTCAGAGTTCACAAAGTGGTTGAAACGTTTTAACAATCTTGGTTTTTCGAGCACTTGTTTCCATTCACATTCAAAAGTCCCTACTAAAGCCGCCATTTCAGCTTCTAAAGTTTCGCAGATTCCGAGGCTGTCTTCGATAATTACTTCTTTCAGATAGTCTAAGCCACCGTCCAGTTTTTCCAGCCAGGTGGCAGTTCGAGTCAGCGGACCAGCGGTACGAATGTAATACATTAAAAAACGATCCAGGTATTTAATGACCGTTTCCTTACTGATTTGTTCTGCAAGTAAAACGGCATGTTTTGGATTGGCACCGCCATTTCCCGCGATGTATAAATTCCAGCCTCCTTCAACAGCAATTAGTCCAAAATCTTTCCCACGCGCCTCGGCACATTCGCGAATACAGGCAGATACACCGCCTTTCAGTTTATGCGGCGAACGGATTCCTTTGTATCGGTTTTCCAGTTCAATGGCAAATCCGGCACTGTCGTCCATTCCGTAACGGCACCAGGCATTACCCACGCAGCTTTTTACGGCGCGAAGTGATTTTCCGTAGGCATGACCGCTTTCAAAACCATTATCAATTAAAATTTTCCAGATTTTTGGCAAATCACTCAGATGTGCTCCGAAAAGATCAACACGCTGGGCACCCGTTATTTTGGTGTATAAATCAAATTGTCTGGCCACTTCGCCGATTACGATTAATTTCTCGGCAGTAATTTCACCGCCGGCCACTCTTGGCACCACAGAATAGGTTCCGTTGCGCTGAATATTGGCCAGAAACCTGTCGTTTGTATCCTGAGTGGTGACATGTTTATTGGCTGTATCGTTATAAATACTGGAGAAAATAGAAGCAATAACAGGCTTGCAGACTTCACAGCCGTCACCTGAACCATGATGGTCGATAACATCATAAAAGTTTTCATATTTATTAATTTTAACCAGATCGAATAATTCCTGACGCGTATAATTGAAATGTTCACAGATAACATCTTTAACTTCTTTGCCTAACGATTTTTGCGTTGCTTTGACCAGATCCGAAACCATTGGTTTACAGCCTCCGCAGCCAGTTGTGGCTTTAGTTTGTTTTACGACGTCTGAGAAACCGGAACAGCTTTCGTCCAGAATTTTGCAGCAGATCGCTCCTTTGGTCACATTTTCGCAGGAACAGATTACGGCGCTATCCGGCAAATCCATAACACTTCCTAATGAAGATCCTTCAGCGCCATCACGGGAACCTAAAATCAGGTCCTCCGGATTTTTTGGTAAAGCCATTACATTACTGAAAATCTGAAAAAGAGAATTGTAATCACTGGAATCCCCCACCAAAATTCCGCCCAGCAGGGTTTTGGAATCTTTGGTGACATTGATTCTTTTGTAAACACCGCTTAGTTTATTTTCATAAATAATAGCGGTAACATTTTCATTTTCAATAAAAGGATCACCAAAACTCGCCACTTCGACCCCAATTAATTTCAATTGTGTAGACATGTCGATGGTTTCCCTCATGGTTTTAGAACCCTTTAGGATTTGCTCGGCAGCCACATCGGCCATTTCGTAGCCGGGAGCCACAAGTCCGTAAATGTTCTGATTGTAAAGTGCGGCTTCGCCAATCGCATAAATAGAAGGATCTGACGTCTGCATCTGATTGTTTACTACAATCCCGCCTCGCAAACCAACTTCAAGTCCTGACACCCTGGCCAATTCGTCACGCGGTTTAATTCCGGCAGAAATAACCAGCATATCCACTTTTAACAATTCATCATCGGCAAACATCATTCCTGTTATGCTTTCGTTTCCGTCAATGTATTGGGTGGTTTTGTTAAGATGGATTCTGATGTTAAGTTCTTCGATTTTAGACTGAAGCATGTCACTGGCGCCTTTATCCAGCTGTCTTGGCATTAGCCTGGGAGCAAATTCAACTACATGTGGGTTCAATCCTAAATCTCTCACTGCTTTTGCAGCTTCAAGACCCAACAGACCGCCACCTAAAACTGCCGCTTCTGTAGCACCCTTTTGTTTTATTTTTTTGGCGTAAGCCATAATAGCATCCAGATCCTCGATGGTACGATATACAAAAACACCTTCTTTTTCTACGCCGTCAATAGGAGGGACAAAAGCAGATGATCCGGTGGCCAGCACTAAGTAATCGTAAGGATGTGTTTTCTCTAAATGCGTATGTATGGTTTTATCCTCCCGATTGATATCTGTAATTAGTTCGGAAGTGTTCAAAGTAATATTGTTTTCTAAGTACCATTCGCTGGTTGATAGCGATAAGTCATCGGCGGTTTTTCCTCCGAAGTATTCACTTAAATGGACTCTGTCGTAAGCACGCCTTGGCTCTTCACCAAATACGGTAATCTGATACTTTTCCTGTCCTGATTTTGCAATAAATTTTTCGCAAAACTTGTAACCTACCATTCCGTTTCCAACTACTATTACTTTAATCATCGCTTCTTTAATTAAGTATTACTATACAAATATAAGTATTTATACGTATTTAAATACGTAATATTATTTATTTTTTTTAGATTTAAAAGAATAATTAACTACGTATTTCGGCGTAATCTTTTACGTAGTGTGGGTTTTGTGCCAATTTGAAAGGGGAGTATGTTTGTAAATTTGAAAAGATTCTAAATTAGAATTTCAAAAAAATGTTGTAAATTCATAAGAATTTTATGGCTATTTTGTCGAAATAAAATAGTGTTAACATTAAAATACTATGAAAAAATCACTTTCAATATTGCTGTTACTATCATTAATAGTAGGTTGTAAATCCACAGCCGGCAAAATTTCAGATACAAAAGAAACCACTTCTGAATACGGAACTCAGGAGGATCAAATGAAATATTACTTTACAGGAACCGGAAACGAACCTTTCTGGGGAGTAAAAATGGGAAGGGAAGGTATCGAATTTACATCTTTAATTACAGGGAAGGAGAAATTAATTTTTCCCGCAGGGGAAGCCATAAAAGCGATGGATGCCAATATAAAAATGTATAAAGTGGCTAATGAAACAGCAACGGCAACCATTTCGATTCAGCAGCTGGAATGCCAGAATTCGATGTCAGGAGCCATTTCACTCTATAAAGTGTCAATTGAAATTAAGAATAACGCAGAACTTACTTTTACAAAATTAGAAGGCTGTGGCAATTACAATACCGATTATCGTCTTCACGATATCTGGGTACTGGAAGAACTAAACGGATTCAAAGTTTTTGTAACCGATTTTCAAAAGGAATTACCAAGAATCGAGATCAATTCCTCAGAAAATAAATTTATGGGTTACGGAGGATGTAATGCAATCAGTGGCAGTATTTTTTATGAAAAAGACCTGTTGCGATTTTCAAAAGTAATTTCGACTATGATGGCCTGCGCCCACGGAAATAAGGAAGGCGAATTTACAAAAGCACTGCAAAGTACCACCACCTATTCGATCGAAAATCTGAGATTGACACTTTCTAATCCTTCCGGAAAACTTCTCGTTTTCAGGAAGGTCGATTAGCGTTTTTTTGTTTTTTCACAAGTAAAGAAAAAAGAAAAATCCGTGTCTATCCGTTTAAATCCGCAAAATCCGTGTACAAAGAATCAGTTATTATTCTAACAATTCTTTAGAATCTTCCTCCTTATTATCATCTTCAATAAAATCAAGTTCCAAAGCCCTGACGGTCTGAACGGCATTTCCGGCAATACCGCGAATCGAACCGTACATTCCTAACGTATTATGGACCACTTTCTCGATTTGCTTTTCGCGTTGTTTCCAGATACGCTGCATGGCTCTTTTTTCGGAATCCAGGTCACTTTGCATTTGCGTAAAGCCTTCTACAATTCCCTCTACCTGCAGGCGGAATTCATTGCTGGTTAAAAAATCATACAACATCGACATTTTATCGCCTTTGTTTTCCTGTGCCTGAACCGCCTGACTCACCTGTATCAAAGACTGACGCAAAACGGCACTCAAACCTTTAAATTCTTCATACGTACAAATCCAGATGCCGTCGCGCATTCCCATTCGGTCCATTCCTGCCGGCATCACTTCGGTCACCAGCACACCAATATTGGCTCTTTTGGTTCTGATATCATTTTTGAATTTCTCAATCCAGGCAGGCTGAAAAGCTTTGGTACGCTTGCTTTCGTAATAGATAGAACCGCAATTTTGCAATTCGCGGGTATTTACAATCTGAAGGCAGTCTGCTCCGTTGGCGCCTTTTTTAACTTCGTCAATACTGTCCAAAGGAAAATTATTGGCCAGCCATTCCTCAATCGCTAATTCCATTACTTCTCCCTGCAACTGCATAGAACCTTGTTCCTGCTTGCGTTTCATTTCCTCAATCAGTTTCTTTTGATCGTCTGATTGTTTTTGGTATTCTTTTATTTTGAGTTCGTTTTTCTCTTCTTCCTGTTTTCTGATTTTATCTCTTTCCAAAACCAAAGTAGCATTAAGCTGTTTTTGCGCTTCGGCTTCGATGGCTTCTTTCATCTCCAGTTTTTCACGCTGTAATTTGGCAATTTCACCTTCCATCTTATTAAGCTCGCGAAGTTTTTCCGATTTCTCCGAAAGTTCTTTTTCCATGGCGAGTAAACGGTCTTTGTTTTCTTCGTCCAGTTTGGTTTTTAGCTTTTCGGTGATTTCTTTTTCAGCTACTTTTTTCTCACGCTCCAGACGTTCTGCAAAAAGTTCGTTTTCCTGTTTCTTTTTGGCTTCAAATTCCAATTTGGCTTTTTCGAATTGCTCATTTTTAAGCTCCAGTTCCCTCGATTGGGCATTGGCCTTTTGCTGGAATTCTTTGCGGATACTGTCTTCTAACTGATGTTTCAGTATGTCATTTACATCGATAGTGGTTCCGCAGTTTGGACACTGAATTGAAGATTGCTCCGCCATTTTTATTGAATTTATTTAGGTACTATAATAATCTGCTAAGGTATTTAAAAGTTCATTCTTTTCAAGTGATTTCAATGTGATAAATTGTAACTTTTTTGCCACGAATTTCACAAATTTCCACGAATCATTTTATGTTTTTCTTTTCTTACAGGATGCAATTTAGAATCTTTTTGCAAGTAGTTTTTACGGTTTTCCTTTTTTAAGATGTTTTTAAAAAGCTTTGAATGAATCGCGCAAAGGCGCAAAGTATGATGACTATCCATTATCCATCCTGTTTGTCATTTCGAGAAACGAGAAATCTCCCTAAGAAACCCGATAAAGATTGGACTCTCGTTGCGGAGCTACTTGTGGAGATTTCTCGTTCCTCGGAATGAAACTACAGACATAATCAAATAATAAACTTTGCGCCTTTGCGAGATTAAATTATAAAGCAGCATTAGCGTTCACTATTTTTCTTCAATAAAAATTCAACTGCCGAATTTGTGATTTCCGAATCGTCTTCTTTTGAGGTAATCAGGGACACATCGGTAAACAGATTAACTTTTTTCAATTCGATAAAACCGATTTCGGGATCCGGATTGTTTTTGGCAATATTAGACGGAACGATCGAAATTCCCAAACCGTTTTTAACCAGTTGCACAATCGAATTAATGTTGTTGGATTCATGAACTACTTTGGGTCTAAAACCATAAAAAGCACACAATTCCAGTAAAACTTCATGATAATGCGGTGCATAATCTTTGTTGAAAAACACAAAAGTTTCATCTTTCAGACCCGAAATCTCTTCCTCAGAATTAATTTGGAGGTTCCTTTTATTATAAACAACAGAGAATCCATCCCGAAACCACAATTGCGATTTTATTTTTGGCGATTTTACAGGAGAACGAATGATTCCTAAATCAATTTTTCGAAACTCTAAAGCTGCGATTTGTTTGGTCGTGGAAATTTCAAAAAGTTTGAAACTGACATAAGGAAATGTGGCTTTCAAATGTTGTATTAATTCCGAAATTACACCTGAATAAATCGAACTGATGTAAGCGATGCTGAATTCTCCTGAAACATTTTGTGCTATTTTCTGCGTTTTGATCGTGATCTGGTCCAGGTCCTGAAAAAGAGCTGTGACTTCTTTTTCGAAATATTTTCCTGCGTCGGTCAGTGTTACTTTTTTATTATTCCTATGGAATAAGCGGGCACCGATTTCCGTTTCCAGTTCAATGATCTGACGACTTAAAGGCGGTTGTGAGATACAAAGTTTCTCTGCGGCTTTTGTGAAATTTAATTCTTCGGCTACCGCCAGAAAGTATTTGAGATGACGTAATTCCATAAATACCTATTAAGTATTGATAATTGACAAAATAAGTATTTTTAAAGTATATATGAAAGGAATACTTTTACAAAAAAAATATAGGTTCTCGCAGATCTGGCAGATTGCGCAGATCTTAGCTCATGGAGTGCCTTTTTCTAACCTCAGATTAAAATGATTTTTTTATGTATTCTAAACAAAAACGAGAAATAATAAACTCTGCTCACCCGAGCGATAGCGAACAAGTGAAGCAATCTGCCAGATCTGCGAGAAAAAGCTAAAACTAAAAAATTATGAAAAAATCAACTATTGAAGAAATCAGGGAACGTTTTGACCATGATGTCGAACGATTTTCAAATTTAGAAACGGGTCAGGTGGCCACTATTGATGCTACGATTTCTTTGGAATTAATCACGGAAGCCTCAAAAAGAATTGCTCCGAATGCCAAAAATGTCCTGGATATTGGCTGTGGAGCCGGAAATTATACTTTAAAAATGTTATCTAAAGTACCGGATTTAAATTGCACGCTGGTCGATCTGAGCTTGCCGATGCTGGAAAGAGCTTTTGAAAGAGTGTCAAAAGAAACCAACGGAAGCGTAGAAGTAAAGCAGGGAGATATTCGCGAAGTAGATTTACCGGAAAACCATTTTGATATTATTCTGGCCGGAGCTGTTTTGCATCATTTGCGTGATGATCTCGATTGGGAAACTACTTTTGCTAAGATCTTTAAATTATTAAAACCCGGAGGCTGTTTTATGATTTCGGACCTGATTACCCAGGATACCGAGTTGCTAAACGATTATACCTGGCAGCGTTATGGCGACTATCTGGAAGGAATCGGCGGCGCAGCATACCGTCAAAAAGTATTGGATTATGTGGAAAAAGAAGACACGCCACGATCGATGAATTACCAGTTGGACCTGATGAAGAAAGTTGGTTTTACAAGCGTTGAAATTTTACACAAGAATATGTGTTTTGGTGCTTTTGGCGGGATTAAGTAATATTTAAAAAAAGTTTGCCACAGATTATAAGATTAAAAGGATTTTTGTTTGCCACGAATTACACGAATTTGCGCGAATTAAATTTTTAAACGGCGCGTAAAAAACTAGTGCAATTCGTGGCAAACAAATTCAACACACAGCATTAAAAAAAATCCTTTTAATCTTATAATCGGTGGCAAAAAAAATCTGATATCCCTATTCTAAATCAGGTGCCGCAAATTTGGTTCTTAAATCGAAAACCAATGGCGAAGCCCCGTTTTCTTGTAAATAATCTAACTTTTCTACAGCTTCGTCCAGTGTGGGAATATGCCCTTTTGGAATCCACCACATGGCTGTATGGGCTTTTCCGAATTTAAGGAACCATTCTTTTCTGCGTTTCAGGAATTCACTATGAAAAGTTTTGTACATATAATGTTCTAAGGTTTCAATGTTTTCCCAAACCGAAACATTTACAATAATCTGTTCGTCATTGTACGGGTTCAGATCTGTAGCGTTGTCATTATTGTCATCTTTCAGACGCCATACAAATCCCGGGCTGTTTTCGGCTAAAGTATTGACAAGATCTAAATTATCTGTAAACTCTTTCATGACCGGATCGTTAATATCAACTCCTTTCATTTTGGCAATATTAATTTCTGCCAGATGGTAATTGCTCATGTTTCATTCGTTAAAGATCAGGCAAGTTACTTTTTTTAAGGATAATTATTTTAACTTTTTATAAGATTTGTGTTGTTTTATACACCTGAATCGGAGTAGCTACCAGTGCCTCGCTTTGTGAAATAAAATCAAGTAAATACGATTGATTGTTGTGTATATCAAGTCCCGGCTGATCTTGCCATTCTTCCCAGAGAATAAAAACATTTTCGGACTTGTGAAGATCGTAACGCACGCAGGCGTCTTCTTTTCTGGTTTCGGTCACCAAATGATGCAACATGCCTTCTAGTTTTTCAGTATGTTCTGTTTTGCTGTTGAAAATTGCTGTAATTGAAATCATGATTATAAATTTTTAAAAGTTGCTTCTAAATGTCTTGTATAATCTTGTTTAAAGATACTAATATTTTCAGCTGTCGCGCCCTTTTCAACATCGTGAAAATGAAAGCTGTTCAGTTTTTCCATTCCTGTAAATTTGTTCATTT
Source organism: Flavobacterium sp. LC2016-23 (assembly GCF_009674775.1). Classification (GTDB taxonomy): domain Bacteria; phylum Bacteroidota; class Bacteroidia; order Flavobacteriales; family Flavobacteriaceae; genus Flavobacterium. Next base: position 30,559 of record NZ_WKKE01000033.1, read on the forward strand.
TGTGGAAACCAAACATAGCACCGTCATCAACAGAAGTTTCTTCGAAGAATTCCCCCGGTAAGGTAAAAGCTGTTTTCGGAGCGTTCCAGCTTGTGGTCAGCATATATTTACGGCCGTGTAAAAGTCCACCGGTTCCGTAATTGATGTCTGGATTTATGCGGCTTCTTCCGTCACTTTTGTAAATTCCGTTGTTGTGTCCCTGCGTAAAAACATCATCAATGTATTTTTTGAAAAGGTTCGGTAACTGAAACCACCAAACGGGTGTATGATAGATAATTACATCTGCCCAGACGAATTTTTCGACTTCTTCGTGAAGGTTGATTTCGTTGTTGATATTGGTCGTTTTTATTTCGTAATTGTTGTTTTGGGAAAGAAATTCAGTTGTCCAGTCCTGAACTGTCTGGTTGAATTTTCCGCCTGAATGAGCAAACTTTTGTCCGCCGTTGATAATAAATATTTTTGTCATGTCGTAATGTTCTTTTTGTATTTTAAATGTGTGAGGGATAGAGGCGGTATCCTTTTTTTGAGGAACGAAAGAAAAGATATAGCCGAAAGCCCGACCCGAAGGGACACACCCAAATTATTCTTATTTTAGTTTAGAAATGGCCTGATTGATGAATTCCAGTTCTGAAGCGGATAGGTCGAAATGCATTGCTTTGGCATTCGAAATTGCCTGTTGTGCATTTCTGGCTCCGGCCAGCACAATGGTAATGCCTTTTTGTAAAGTGGTCCAGCGTAAAACCAATTGTGCCAGACTAGCTTCTTTGGCATGTGCTAAGGAATTTAATTCTTCGACTAAAGTTTTTACTTTTTGAAGATCGAACTGACCGAAATACCCATTTCGGTGATCGTTGTCTTTTAGTTTGCTGTCGGTGAAATATTTTCCGGTCAGTAAACCTCTTTCCATGGGGCTGTAAGCGATGATTCCGATATTTTGGGAAACCGTAAGCGGAACCAGATCAGCTTCGATACTGCGATTCAGCATGCTGTAAGAAACCTGATTGGAGGCCAGTTGAATGGTTTTTTGTGCTTCTTCGAGTTGAGAAACGCTGTAATTACAAACTCCCGCAGCCCTGATTTTTCCTTGTCGGATCAGTAAATCCATCGTTTCCATGGTTTCGTGAATAGGAGTGGTGGCATCCGGCCAGTGAATTTGCAATAAATCGATATAATCGGTTTTAAGTCTTTTCAGGCTTTCTTCGACTTCTTTGATGATGTTTTCTCTGGACGCAAATTTGTATACCGGTATTTTTTTTCCGTTGTCATCGGCGTCAAAGAAAAATTCCCCTTTGCCGTTATTGCTTCCGTCCCATACCAAACCAAATTTGGTCAGTATTTGCACTTTTGAACGGTCCTGTGTTTTTAAAGCTTCACCAATCATTTCTTCACTTAAACCAAATCCGTAGAAAGGTGCAGTGTCTAAAGTGGTGACGCCATTGTCAATTGAAGCGTGAATGGAGTCGATTGAATCCTTTTTTTCGTTTCCGCCCCACATGTTTCCGCCAATTGCAAATGCGCCGTATGTAATGGCTGATAATTCGAGTTCGGTAGTACCTAATTTTCTATATTCCATGTTGTTATATTTTGTGCTTAAAAAATGGTAGGGCAAAATTATACCATTTTTAAAACCTTTAATTTGTACATATTTGTGTTTTTTAGGTATATTTGCAGCCGCAATCTAAATACCATCCAAATGAAAAAAGAAAATTTATACGAACCGTTTACGGTTTCATTTGAAACACTGGAGGAATATCCGGATGTTGGAGATCGTCATAACTTTTTTGAACTGGTCTATATTTTAGAAGGCACGGGATCACAATGCATCAACAAAAATATTTTTACTTACGATGCGGGGCATATGTTTTTACTGACGCCTGAGGATTGTCATAATTTTACTATTGAAACCCAAACGACCTTTTTCTTTTTGCGGTTTAATGATATTTATCTGAAGGATTCGAGTTTGCAAAATGAAAATATTCAACGTCTGGAATATATACTTCAAAATGCGAATCATCAGCCGGGTTGTATCTTAAAACTGGATTCTGATAAGTGCCTGGTAAAGGTGATGATCGAAGCGATTATGCGCGAACATCAGAATAAAGATGTGTATAATAAGGAACTGATTCAGCAATTGGTCAATACCCTTATTATTATTGTAGCCAGAAATATTGCGAAATACCTGCCGGAACAGGTCAATATCGGCTGTGAGGCAAAAGCAATGGATATCCTGCAATACATTCAGAATAATATTTATTATCCGGAACGAATCAAAGCGGAGTCGCTTAGTGAATATTTCGGAATTTCGAATACGTATTTAGGGCGTTATTTCAAGAAACACGCTAATGAAACCATGCAGCAATATATTAGTAATTATAAAACGAAGCTGATTGAGCACCGTTTACAATTCAGTGAAAAACGCATCAACGAAATTGCCTATGAATTTGGTTTTACGGATGAAAGCCATTTTAATAAATTCTTTAAGAAACAAAGAGGGAATAGTCCTTCGGAGTATAGGAAAACGATTCGGGTTAATGGATAAAATTGAAACACGGGGTTAAAATTCTCTCGCAGATTTAGCTGATTTGGCAGATTTTTTCTTTATAGATCTGCGTGATCTACTAAATCTGCGTGAAAAAATTATAGGATTTTCTTGATTATCCTTAAGGTATGTTTGTGTTTGTTGAGTTCAGGATTGTAAATCACTAAGATATCTAAAGACTTACTGTATGAAAAATGATACGCGGATGACGCAGGTTTAAACGGATTTTTTTGCCACAGATTAATGGTATTGGAGATGATTTTTTAAATCTGTGTTAATTCTTGTAATCTGTGTAATCCGTGGCTAAATAATTGATGCGTAAAATTAGAACACGTGACACGGGTTTAAAATTCTCTCGCAGATTTAGCAGATACATTTAAAGAAAAAATCTGCGTGATCTGCAAAATCTGCGGGAAAAAATTATATGATTTTCTTGATTATCCTTAAGGTTTTTTGAGTTCAGGATTGTAAATTACTGAGTGGTCTAAAGGCTTACTGTGTGAAAAATGATACGCGGATGACGCGGGTTTAAACGGATTTTTTTGCCACAGATTAATGGTATTGAAGATGATTTTTTAAATCTGTGTTAATCCGTGTAATCTGTGTAATCAGTGGCTAAATAATTAATGCGTAAAATTAGAATGCGTCTGACACTGGCTTAAAATTCTCTCGCAGATTTAGCAGATACATTTAAAGAAAAATCTGCGCTATCTGCTAAATCTGCGGGAAAAAATTATATGATTTTCTTGATTACCCTCAGGTTATGTGTGTGCTTATTCAATTCGGCATTGTAAATTCCTAAATGATCCAAACGATCAATGCGGACTTTTCCACTGGCGTGAATGATGTAGTTGTTGTCCATAATGATACCCACGTGAATGATTTTTCCTTCTTCATTATCAAAAAAGGCCAGATCACCGGCTTCACTTTCTTCAATAAAACTCAGAGGTTCTCCTTCAAGCGCCTGTTGTGAGGCGTCACGGTGAATTTTATAGCCATTTAGTTTGTAAACCATTTGCGTAAAACCCGAACAGTCGATTCCAAAAGGGGTTTTTCCACCCCATAGGTAAGGTGCATTCAGATACATAAATGCAGTATTGATTAAAGCACTTTTAGGTTTTACACCGCTGGTTTTGGTTCCTTCAAATTCAAAATTGGAAGTATTGATTTCGCTGTTATTCAAAAAAGACAAAGAAGCACCAAGCGGAATGGGCAGTAATAAATTTTCCGGTGCACTGATATAATCAATTAAATCAGCATTCAGGATAATGGCTTCATTGCTTAACTGCTTGTAATTTGCTTCGGAGATTACCTGATATTGTTTAGAATCTACCCAGCCTTCATAGTCATCGAACTGCATTTTTATTCGCGCCCATTGGTTTTGACGTTCTACTATTTCGATGTGCTCTCCAAACAAAAGTTGTGTAACTATTTCGCTTCGGTCACTTGGTTCAGCTCGAACAGGTACTATGGCAAGGTTGCAAATTCCGAACATTTAGGGTAGTTTATAAGATGAAATCAGGAGTTATTTCTATTTGAAACAACTCCTGAAATAATATAGTTTTAAGCTCTTTCGATAACAATTGCCGAAGCACCGCCACCACCGTTGCAAATGGCTGCAGCACCGGTTTTAGCATTGTTTTGTTCTAAGACATTTAATAAAGTTACGATAATTCTCGCTCCCGAACATCCCAGCGGATGGCCTAATGAAACGGCACCACCATTTACGTTTACTTTGTCGTTATCAAGACCAAGAATTTTTGAATTGGCTAATCCAACAACAGCAAAAGCTTCGTTGAATTCGAAATAATCCACATCGCCAATAGCGATTCCTGCTTTGTCTAATGCTTTTGGTAATGCTTTTGCCGGGCTTGTGGTAAACCATTTTGGTTCCTGTGCAGCATCGGCGTATCCTTTTATGTAAGCCAGAGGTTTTAATCCAAGGGCGATTGCTTTTTCTTCAGACATTAAAACCAATGCAGCAGCTCCGTCATTGATTGTGGAGGCATTTGCAGCAGTAACCGTTCCGTCTTTTGTAAAAACAGCAGCTAAAGAAGGTATCTTGTCCAGTTTTACATTGGTGTATTCTTCGTCTTTAGAAACTATAACAGGTTCTCCGCGTCTTTGCGGAACTTCGACTGGTACAATTTCATTATCAAATTTTCCGGCATCCCATGCTTTGGCACTTCTTTCATACGACTGAATAGCAAAATTATCCTGTTCTTCACGAGTAATTTTATACTCTGATGCACATAAGTCAGCGCAAACTCCCATTGCGTTGTTATCGTAAGCATCTGTCAAACCATCTTTTTGCATTCCGTCCAGCATTGTAGCAGGACCAAATTTGTTTCCGTTACGCATTTGCACGTAGTGCGGGATCAGGCTCATGTTTTCCATTCCTCCGGCCACTACAATTTCAGCATCTCCACAGGCAATAGCCTGAGCGGCGAACATTACGGCTTTCATTCCGGAAGCACAAACTTTGTTTACGGTTGTAGCGGCAACTTCTTCAGACAAACCGGCAAAAAGCGCCGCCTGACGTGCAGGTGCTTGTCCAACTCCGGCCTGAACTACGTTCCCCATGAAAACTTCATCAACTAATTTTGGGTCCAGGTTAATTTTTTGAAGGGCTCCTTTTATAGCGGCAGCGCCTAATTTTGGTGCGGGTACGGTAGATAAACCTCCCATGAAACTTCCGATAGGTGTTCTAACGGCAGAAACGATAACAACTCTTTTGTTCATTTTCTGTTAATATTAGTTAATCAAGCAAATTTACTGTTTATTTGAATAAATTCAAATTTTGAGTCAATTTGTATTAAATAGGCTGGATTTTAAATTTAATATCAATTTTTTGTTAATTCTATTCGTTTGATTGTGAAGTGGTTTAAAAAAAAGATTGAAAAAAGATTAAAAAAAGCGCAGAAATAGTTGTGAGATATGGAATGTTGTCTTACATTTGCAACCGCAAAACAGGACACGTTCCTTGAGCTTGGAGAGGTGCCAGAGCGGTAATGGAGCAGATTGCTAATCTGTCGACGGGTAACCGTCGCCAGGGTTCGAGTCCCTGTCTCTCCGCATAATAATTTGCTTTTCGGGGTGTAGCGTAGCCCGGTTATCGCGCCTGCTTTGGGAGCAGGAGGCCGCAGGTTCGAATCCTGCCACCCCGACTAAATTTTTCCATAAGTTTTAAAACAAATGGACGCATAGCTCAGCTGGATAGAGCACCTGCCTTCTAAGCAGGCGGTCGAAGGTTCGAATCCTTCTGCGTTCACAAAAAGCCACTCAATAGAGTGGCTTTTTTGTTTTGTATACACTCTACAGTCAATTCAGAAAAATGTAATTAATAGTAATATTTATAATTGCACATCTGCATATTGATTTTAGAATTGTATTTTTATACTAAAATTTTCTAAAATCATTATCAATGGAATCTCTAATAGTAAAATATAAAAGTCTAGGAATTAGCGATGTATTGCATTATGAGAAATTCAATTTAATTTCAATAAGTCATCATTCGACGAAAATTGAAGGATCTACATTGACGGAACTGGAAACTCAAATTCTATTGGATGACGGTTTGACTCCCAAAGGTAAACCAGTAAACGATACGCTAATGGTTACGGATCATTTTAAAGCATTGTATTTTGTTATAGAGAAAGCCAGAAATAAAACACCTGTTACTGTTGATTTAATAAAAGAAATTAATTCGTATGTAATGAAAAGCACTGGTGGTGTCTACAGTACTATTCTTGGAGAGATTGATGCAAGTAAGGGAATGTTTAGAAAAGGAAATGTCACGGCTGGCAGTTCTTATTTTCCAAATTATGATAAGGTAGAAAGATTAACTAATGAGCTTGTGGTTTTTATCAACAAGCAAATTAATACTGATTTATCTGTAGATGAAAAATTAAATTTATCTTTTGATGCACATTTTAATCTTGTAAGTATTCATCCTTTTTATGATGGAAATGGAAGGACTTCCCGTTTACTTATGAATTATATTCAGACTTTTTACGATCTTCCCTTAGCAATTGTTAATAGCGAGGATAAGCAGGAATATATTCAGGCTTTGATTGATACCAGAGAAAAGGAAGATATTGAAATTTTTAGAAATTTCATGAGAAATCAATATGAGCAATATCTTTTAAATGAAATAAAAAAGTTCGAGGATAGTTTTTCGTAAAACTCACTTACAAATCCTTCCTAAATAAGAAGGTCCAAGGTTCGAATCCTTCTGCGTTCACAATCGAGTGGCTTTTTTGTTTTGTGTTGGATTTTTTTAGTAGTATGTGTCGTTTAATTATGCCTAGTGATTTCCTTCTTCCGAAAAACCGTTTAAACCAAGGGTCTTTCTATCCTGAAGTAAGCCAGCTCTTCTTCATTTCTTATTAGATTATTCAACCGCTCAAATCCGGATTTTTGTAAAACATTTTGTGAGCCAGTGTTGTTTAGGTCTGTTATAGCTACCACTTCTTTGGTATCTGTATTGGTAAAACTATATTCAGTCATAGCCATGCATACTTCAGTAGCAATGCCTTTTCCCCAGTAAGGTCGGCTAAGTACGTATCCGATTTCTATCTGGCTGGTGTTATGTACAAAAATGCGGGCAACACAGATTCCTATGAAATTATTATTGACAGTATCGAATATCGCCCATCGGCTAAGATTTTTGTTTTTATAATTTTCAATGAGTTCCTGAAACATCTCCACATATCTTTCCGGTGAAGTTATAGGGAGGTATTGTGTAACCTGATTGTCTTTAAAGAGATCTAAAAATGTTTGTTGCTCCTGAGGTAAAAATTCGCGAATAATTATTGTTGGGCTTTGGTAAAGAGTGGACATTCGTTATAGTTGATTAAAGTAAATTAGGTACGAGTTTTTAAAGTTAACTAAAATTAAGTACGGGTTTTAAGGATTCGACAAAATCATTGAATAGATTTTGATTTAGTACTAATCTTTATCTTCTCGGAGCTTACTACTGATGAACTTTTTTAGGAAAATTGCAAGATCTGTCAATAGCCCTATGCTCATCAGTAAAGAAAGAAAAAACTGTTTGTGCACTGCAATGCTTTATGATCCCAAAGGGACTAGTAAAACGAGTTAAAATATAATTAATATTCCGTAAGATGCTCCCGGTTAAATTTTCTTGAAGGTTGTTTCAAAATAGAATTGAAAGAATTTTGAAACAAAAACCGTTTAAAAAAAAATAAATAAAAATTTGAAACGGTTTTTGTTTCAAATAATAAAATAAATTAATTTGAAACGGAACTAGATAAATTTAAAAGCAGTAGTGATGGAAAAAGAGGAAAATATAGAAGCCCTATTAGGAATACCACAGGAAGAAATGGCTCTGTTGCTGCAGGTGAATCTTGTTCATTGGGAGCTATTTTTGACAGGAAGGAGCAGTCTGCCTACAGTAGCCCTTCTAAAATTGACCGAAATGCTCACTGTTTTAAAAGAATCTGAGATCGAAGAACCGGATGCAGCTGTTGTAAAGGAGGAGCAGGTACGAATAAACAAATAAAGAGACTCGAAAGTCTCTTTATGTATTAAATATATTTTTTATAAAGGTAGTATCTCACTAACTGTGTAAGTTAAAAAATGATGGGGTTATAAAACCAGCATCATTTTTTTTTAACTTTAA
>NZ_WKKE01000034.1 GCF_009674775.1 Flavobacterium sp. LC2016-23
CATGACGATTTGGTACCAGCATTCCAAAAGGATAGTAATCTGAGTAACTCAATACGTCCGGTACAAATCCTGTAAAAGCAACTGTGTTTTCGGTTGATTCTACACTTGTAACCACATTGTCTATAGCAAATTTATCAATTATATTGTCTTTAGCTCTGGTACGTAACCATTCGATTATAGTAACACTAGACGTCGCAGTGAATGTTACACTTTGTCTGCCTGAAGCATTATCTGTTTTTTTAATTATTGGGCCCGGACTTGACAAATCCGCTGCTTTAACCGTTATTTCAGGTGTTGCCATCAAATCTAAATCATACGAGATGGTATACTTTTTACCCGCGGTGGTACTCATGGCATAAGACACTCCTTTAGCCGGGCCATCAGCAGTAATAACTGCTCTATCCGTATTGGTAGTAACAGCCTGACTGTATGTGGTATTCCAATTGCTGTTGGCTCTAATGGTTGCCCAACCTGTAAAGTCAAACTCCTCTAGTTTTTCCTGAGTTGGTTCATTAGTTGTTCGGATAAGTTTTCTATCTGTAATAACACTCAATATATTTCCTAAATGGTTCGATAACTCGTAATTTTTATCTCCGACAAAACGGTAGGAGGTAAGCGGTGTTCCGGCAACGGTGTCGCTTCCTTCTCCCTGATGCTCACCTTCACAGGCATCTCCAATACCATTAGCATTGGTGTCCTCCTGTCCTGGATTTGGTTTTATTCTACAATTGTCACAAACATCACCATAACCATCTTTGTCGGTATCCACCTGATCAAAGTTAGGCTTAAATTTACAATTATCACAGGCATCTCCAACACCATCATTATCTGCATCCAGTTGATTTGTATTTGCTGTTGTTTTACAGTTGTCACAAATATCACCTACACCATCTTTATCTTCGTCTTCCTGTTTCGGATTGAAGGTAAAAGGACAGTTGTCTTTTGTATTTATGACACCGTCTCCGTCTGAATCCTCATCTGGATTCCCGCAATAGGTTTTTTCAAAACTAGTTCCTGTAGCAGGAGGTAAAAGGGTCATAGAAATCTTGGTATCAGATAATGCTGTAGTACCTGTTCCTTCATCCAGTTCAAATTTGTTAACTTTAATATCTTCCGGATCTTCTCCGTTATTGATACTGTAGGTAAAGTCACAAACCTGTGAAATAGCGGCCGGGTAGTTTTGTTTTACACCCGGTTGGAATTCCAGTTCTGTTCTACCCAGCGTATTGGAAGGTACGGTGATTCTAAGCCCCTGATCACCACTGTCGAATCCTACATTTTCCTGCCCGTTTAATGGCTGGCTTGTTTTGGCAACGGTGGTATAGATGTTTCCATTAATATTCAATACAATATCATAATTTGACGTCGCATTGTTCAGCTTAATATCGGCTTTGAAATCCCATTCTTTTTCCGGAATCGAAATACCCTGATCTTCGGCTCTTTCGATTGGTTTCATGGTGTATTCTGTTACCGTTTCATAACTTCTGAAAGAGTAACGGGTACGCTTCTTCAGTTTGATTACTTTTTTGTATTTGTTATGGTTACGACGGTATTTGATTAACGTGATTACCGGCGTATATCCGGTGCCGTCTTTTTTTACACCTACAACAATTGAACTTCTGTACCCAAACGTATTATCACCAGGAAAGTTGTCTCCACCTTCTCTGTACGATCCGTGAAGTGCAGCAATAGTAGTTGTTCCCGTATTAGAAGGATCAATTTTAAAGTGTGAACTTAGTGATACCGATTCTGTTTGGGCTGTTTTATTTTCAAATAAGTTTATTGAATTCTTGACGTCTACAGGCCAGGTCGCAGATCCTGAATTTAGCGTAAACCCTATTCCCGATTTTGCTTTTATATCGGCAGCCACTTGTGCTATGACAGCATTTTTGGCATCTGCCGTGATAACGTTCGAATTTTTAAGGGCCGAAGAAACGTCTTTTGTGATCTCTCTTTTTCCTTTTTCTACTCCTAAACGGCTGCTGCCATAAATATCCTGTTCTACCAGATAGTATTTGGTAACGTCTCCTTCTTTTACCATTTCGTACGTACTCAGCGTATTTCCCTGCGCATCACGTTCGTAATAGGTGGTAGTTGCAGTTGTGCCGCTGCTTACGGTTTTGGCAGTTCGGTTTCCTAAACCATCGTACTCAAAGCTTATGATCACCTGTTCTGCAAGTCCTTTGCTTTTGGTAACAGAGGCTACCTTACCGTCTACGCGCCATTTTATTTCGTCCAGATTTTCTTTGGCATCTTTGATTAACTGACCGATTTCATCGTACTCATAATTTTTAGCACTTTGGCTGTCGATATCAAATGACGTATCATCCGGTTTATCAATAAAATTGGTAAAGGCATTGTTCGGAACAACATCCGTAACATGGTCCAGTTTGTTGGTGCCGGCAAGATAGTTATAGGTCAGGTTATCCATTTGGGTCGTATTCAACGCTCCGTTGGCTAAAGGTGCCCAGCTGTTCAGATAGGTAATGTTACCATTTCTGTCGTATTTGTAATCACTCTTAAACCCGTTTACAGGAGAACCGGACAGACCACCTGTATAGGCAATCGCTTTGGAGTCCATGCTCTTGATACGGTTCAGCTGATCGTATTTGTAATAATTAAACTGCGTTGGAATAGGTTCGTTATTCGTGCCTGACAAGGAAGTGATCATTTCTTTGATGTTTCCGTTGTACAGGTTCGAAGTCCCTTCCAGTTTTTCCGCTTTACTATAACTAAAAATAGTATTGTCAGGCGTACCAAATCTTGATTTATAATCACCTTTGTAATAATTCAGTGCGAAACCAAAAGCATCCTTAGCCACAATTAATCCGTCTTTACCGGCGTCATAGCCTGAACCCAGTCTTTCGGAGTTTACTCCTTTTAACCAGCCTTGCAGCGTATAAATATAATCTAAGCCCTGCACATTTTTATCTCCAATTTCCACACGGGCCAACGGACCATGTTCGTAGTACAGATAGTTGGCTTCTTTTTCCCAGATCACATTGTCTTTACTGGTGTATACTTGTTTAATTCTGTTGTCAGCATCATATTCATAACGGTGTATGAACTGATCCTGTTCTTTATTCGGTTGGTACGTTACCTGATTTACGTTTCCGCTTATCAGATCATAATCATACACCACTTTTTTACGGTCCAGACCTAAAGTTCTCAGTTCTGTATTGTTGTTGGTGTGGTGAATCAGCTCTTTTACATTTCCGTGAACATCATAATCGTACAATATGGCATTGTCATATTTGTCATACGCTTTTATTTCGGTTACTTCCGCGGCTAGTTTGTTATAATAAAGAACAGCCGTCACTCTTTTATGATTGTTATCAGCAGCATAAGCCGTAAACCAATGGCTTGTATTTTCTACCGGAATGTCATATAACGTTTTGGTGATCTGCTCAAAACTTGCTCCCTGGTTATATGGGAATGCATCTGAAACCGCATCAATAGGTACTAAATCGGTAGTATTTCCGAATACCAGTCTTCCGTTTTCGTTAATCGTAAGCGTAACGCCAGCTTTCACTTCAAACTGCCCGGCTTCCATAATTCGGCCTAATCCGTCATAACGGGTGTAGCTGAAAAGCGGTTTGTTTTTGCTCTGATTCGCATTTTGAGAAGCGATAATTCTTCCCAAAGCATCATAGGCAAATCTTGTTTCGCCTCCGTCCGGCGTTTTTTGCCATACTAATTGGTTTAATGAATTATAACGGTATTGCGTCTGCATTTTATGTTCCGGAGCCACCGCTACGCCATTGACAAGGGCTGTATCTGTTTTTTCCGGATTGTTGGCTCTCACGTCTTTTATCGCCTCATCTGAGGTTGGTTTTAATCGGTCTACTCCTTCAGGTGGAACTGTTTGTGTTAGATTTCCGGCCTGATCGTAATAGTATAACGTATATTGGTATTCTTTGTCTGCAGCAGTCTGAGTAAGCGTTTCTGTTACGCCTTCTAAGGCAGCAGCAAGATAGTTTTCTTTGAATTCTTCTTTTTTGTTGGCAAAGAAAGCTGCTTCAATTTCTTGTTTGTTGGCTGCTTTTACAGAAGCCGCGTACAGTTCACATGGTGTTTTTGTGATGGTTTCATCCGGAATTTCCAGACTAAAAGTAGGAACCATTACCGGAGGTGCACAAATTTTATTGGCAATTACATAGCGGTCCGCAAACTGCCCCCATACCAATGATTCTTCGGTAGGTTTTACTTTTTGTCCTTCGATATACGCGTAGTATTCATTAATCACAGAAGCCGTTGCCGTATTTCCGTATCTTAATTTAGTGGAACCAAATTCACTGATCGTTACAAACAATGGATTCTTAACGCTTGTAATTTCCATTTTGGCCAGGTACTGTAAATAATCGGTACTGATATAGCCAAAGTTTGCTTCACAGAAATATTTAGGATCGATATCCATGTTTTCCGTTAATTTATAATCCGGAACCTGCATGCTGATTACGGAGGCGAAGGTACGCCATTTGTCACCACACACTACAGGCGCAACCACACTGGTAATACATAAATCAGAACATTTGAAAGTCGGAACTTCCGCTTCAATGGACTGCACTGTTTTGCTTCGTCCTGTTTTAGACGATAAAGCCATTTTGTTATTTTGGAATTCTACCTCTCCATCTTTAGAAATAGTAACATACAGATCGTCTGCACTGTCTGCTTTTTTACTGGTGGTTTTAGGCGGATACGTTTCGGACACAAAAGGACAGAAGGCTACGGCAGGAGCTTTGGCTTCTGAACTTGTTATTTTCGTAAAGGTATAATGCGAAATTTTACCCCCTTTTTGTGTGATGGTTCTGTTCTGACTGTCTACAAAATTAATGACAAAAGATAAATCACTTGTCACATCAATGTAGTTGATTCGTCTTGCATTTTTTAAATTGATATCATAAAAATTGATGAAATTCTTGTTGTAAACCGAACCTGAATTTTCATCAAATGTGATGCTTAGTAAAGTGTTCTCCGCAATAATAGAATATTTATCGATCACCACCGGACGGAAATTATTCTCCGTGTAGCGGGTTCTTTCTTTTTGGAAGTGTGATACTAATTTTGAATCTCTCACAAAAGTATTCACCAAACTGTTGCTTGATACGGTACCGGCTTTGTAGAAATCCCCTTCAGCATTAATCTCGTGATTTCTTGAGATTAAGAAATCGTTTAACAGATTTTTTACATTTGTTTCATACGCCAATTCCTCAGCAGCAACCACATTACAGGATATTACAGGCGTATAGTTGTTACATGGTTCCTGATTCGGGTTGGGTGTGTTGACACAGTTGTCGCAATTATCATAAATTCCGTCACCATCACTATCTATGGTACCACAAGCTCCTGGATGACAGGCATCACCGACACCGTCTCCATTGTAATCCCATTCCCCGCAAGGCGAACAACAGGTAAAATAAAGTGGCATGTTCGTATTTCCGGATGTGATTCGTCCCGTTACTTGTCTGCTTGAAAAGAAAAGACCTCTTCGGGTTGTGATTCTTACCAGGTTGTAACCGCCTTGTAAATTTCCGATTGAAATATTCGTAATACGGTCTGTTCCTAAATTGTAACTTCCTGTATTAAGCGCAACATGTTTGTCGTCATTGACAAAAATGGAAATACCTTCTGAAGTATTTCTCCATGTTACCACATCATTTTCCTTAACGCCTAAATGCGTATACAAATAACCATCTGTAAAAACAGGATTTTTCGTAATATCTACACTGGCATTTCTGATTTGTCCTGTGGCCTGAAGATGAAGTACCAGTTTTCTAAAAGATTCATCGAATTTATCTTTTTTATCACAAGGTGCTGTGGCTAAATAAGAACATTCCCCAACGTTTGCTTTTGTTGTACCTTCAATAATTACTTCCTCAGGGGACTTACAGTTGGTACTGCTTCCGCTTCTTTTTACAAGCGCTATGATCTGGAATCTGTAGGTTTTATCTACATTATCATAAGATCCCGGGATGTAATACACGGTTTTGAATCCAACGATATCCTGCCATCTTGGTGCATTAACACTGTTTCCACAGGCATCATGATAATCGGAGGTGTTGTTGGTAAAACGCAATTCGATTGGTGTTGCAATATCATTCCCTAAATACGTAAAACCAATGTTTAAAGTTCCTGAAGCATCTTCAAAAGCTTTTATTTTCGGAGTTTCAGAGGCAGTCTGTAAATTAAAGGTTGGGTTAACCTGCGCATTGAATAAGTTTTTGCTCAGATATGGCATGCTTGTCGTTTTGAAACCATTGATTAATAGTCCCTGACTTTGAATTTTAGGGTCTACTAATCCCTGAAGGAAATATTCCATTTCAAATGCCATTGGACATTTTCCGGTTTCCATAAACATTGCAGCTTCCGTGCTTGCTTTAATGTCTGCGATAGCCTGTGCATCACTAAGAGCAGAGTCATATCCGTAATCTGCAGGTACAAATCTTTTTTCTTTGGTTTTGTACAAAGCGGAAGTTTCTTCGGAACAAGCCCATTCAATTCCGTCACTTCCTGCAGGTTTAGCAGGTTGATCAGAAATGGTGTCTATTAATTTAGTAAGTCTTACAAAATTATTATTCGGGTTTCCAACGGTTGTATATTTTTTAAACAACGTAACAAAGGTATCTGAGCTTTCAGGATTACCGATGCAATCATTGTAATTGTTGTTTTTACTCGCAAAAATATGAGCAAAAACGGTTCTTGTTTTTTGTTTTAAAGCAATATAATTGGTTTTGAAATTGCTCCATACCTGTTCCTTGATTGGATCGGTAAGGGTGGTATTAATCTTGTTCAGTAACTGATCCTGACTCAGGTTTACGAAATCTTCGTATACGGATTCCGGGGCAATTCCATTCGTGTACACCGCAAAATAATAAGAAGCCTGAAGCATGTTCAGTCTCTTTCCATTGCTCATCACAATACCGTCAAAATTGGTCGTTAAGGCTTCTCTCATTAAATCTTTACGAAGTATAAAATCGTCCTCGGATTCTAAATTGTTTTTAGAAATATAATAAGGATCGCTGGTATCGTTTACGACATCAATTTTTGTGAGTGTATTGATTATCCCGGTTGGTGTAAAGATACTATTGTCTTTAACTGTTCCCTTTTCACTATCATAGTAATCGATGTCTCTTATTTTTTCATCAAATCCATCTGAGTTATCTCCAATGGTATTGAATTTTTCACATATAGCTTTGTTGTAAACGTAGTATTGATATTCCGGATGGTACGGCAATAAGGCATTGGCCCAGTCCGGTTTCCATAAGGGTACAAAATTGGCCACGTAGCGCAGGTATTGCGGCTCTACCAAAAACACATTCGGATCGTCACTGTCCGGATCACGGTCTTCTTCTGTTACAACAGCGGCATCTACCAATTCCGGGCTATACAGGTTTTCTCCCACTAATTTTACACGGATTTTAGATATGGTTTCGTCTTCTCCATCTCTGTAATGACCTCCAAAAGGTTTTCTCCAGTTGTAATTGGAAACTTTAATTTCTACCTGTTCCTTTGTATCAGGATCAGTATCTATTTCGTTTGTATAACCACCATATAAAAATTGGTTCTGATCGTTGAAGATACTTAGCGGGTCTGTTATTTTGCTTTTTGACGGATCATTGATTTCATCGTCTTCCGATTCTAAACCTTCCACGGAACCGTATTGCCCATGCGGACTAACATCTCCTAATAAATTTTGCAGGTTAAGATTACAAACATTCACCGGTTGTGCACATAATTCACGACAGCCGGACAATAAACTTCTAAATTCAAGTTTAAAGGCGTTTGCTTTCGTATTGATTTGTGTTTGGGTAATAGTTGAATTAGCGTTAGAATCAGCATATTGTGATCCGGTATACTTAATGGTGTTTATCGCAAATTCGGCATTTAGATTTTTAAGAATGTACTGTTTTTCGGCATCCACAATATACGATTCTCTTTCGCTGGTTTTCCCAAGGGAAGAAGGATCTGTAGAAAGTTTCAGCTTAAACGCATCACATTGCTCCTTGGTAAGATTTTCACATACCAGTGATTCTTCACAGCTTTTGCAGGTTACGTTACAATCTGCTTCTGTAATATCCGGTTCTAATCCGGAATAGTCCGGAAGACATTTTTTATCGAGTACCAATTGGGCGATATAATCATTGGCATATCTGTTTAGGACATCGTGATCTACTCTAAGATCTTTGCTTAAAGGATACGTTCCCACTTTTAAGAATTGGCCATTATTTAAGCCTTTGTATTCTCTTTTGGCAATCGTCAGGGCAACCGGGGCAAAAGTACTGATACTCTCTGTTCCGAATTTTGCACGCAACGGATCAGCTCCTACAAGTAATTCGTCAGCACAGTCGTTTTTCATACCCATAGACCAGTCATACACAAACGGATATTGTTTTCCGGTCAGGCATAAATCGGTATAAGAACCCACTGTTTTGGTTAGGGTGTAGGCAAATGTAGTTTCACCTTCTTTCACCACCGAAACAGGAACATTTAATCGGATTCCGTCTTCTTCTATACCGGCAACTCCTGAAGAATATTTATCGTTGTTGGATAATAAATTGGTTGTGGTGATCAAATGCAGACTGTCCTTGGTTTCATCGTCTAATGATACCAGGTTTCCTTTGTTGTCTCCAATAAGGGCAGTCGCCACGGTTCTTCCCTGCGGATCCAGGTAGCTCACGCTGGCCTGGCTGTTCGGGTCGATTACAATATTCTTTTTGTAACGTTTGAAATCACCTACTTTATATCCAAAAAGACGGTTTAGTTCTTCCTGTTTCGGCTGACCGTAGAAATATAACATTTCATGACCGCTTCCGATCTGGTGATCCAATCCTACGCCTCCTTTTCTTTTGATTCTTCCTGTATTATCAGGTGTATATTCTACCTGAGAAAACGGATATCCGTTTGCATTTGGAACCAAATCCTGAAAATTATCAGTGACAGCATTATTCTCGGAATAATAGTTACCTGCACCATTTGCATTGGACATTTTGGAAGCCGGTACCGGAGTACAGTCAGTAACGCTCGGGTTATCCCAGTCAAAGTCATTGTGGGAATAAATCGTGTTCCCCATGTTTTTATTCAGGTCATTGTAATAATGAATTCCCGATGAATTGACAGGTGCGGGCAATATTTGGACAGCAGGTCTTCCCTGTGTATCGTAGATCACCTCTCCAACAATTGCTTTTCCCTGTGTATCCACTAATTGTCCACCGGAAATTTCTTTTCCTTCTGTATTGGTTTTGGTTACGGTCTGACGGTTACGTAAACTTCCGTCAAAATAACTTACGACTTCTTTCTTTTTCCCGTCTTCGGCAAAAGAAGCCTGGTATTGCCAGTTCTTTTTACCCGATTCATGCGCCTGGTCTATCTCGACCATTTGCGGCCAATGACTTATGTTTGTAAAAGTGTCGGTTAAACCCGAAGACCACATTCCGTAATAGTTTTTAGCAATATTATCCAGAAAGCGTCCAACAGGTCTTACTCTGTATACCAGGTAACCGTTTGAATAGACCAACGGGATTCTGTACCCCAGTTCTTTGGTCTGGATTCGGGTACTGTTTTGTTTGAAATCCTGTTCGGTTAAGGCAATTTCAGACGGCATTAGTTTACTGCCGTCTTTTTTGTAGTTGTCAATCCAGGTCCATTCCAGTTCGTATTCTACTGCAGGGGCAACGGCATCTTTAGTCCAGTTAATGATTAACTCATCTGCACCATCACTTACTTTAGAAACCACGGTTCCTCTTGTCGAATTGTATTTTACAAATTGGTGCGTAATAGGAAATACAGAGGTAAACTGTGTATTACTGAATTGCATATTGTAATAACGTTCTGTATTGAACTTTAGTTCCAGATAGGCCGGAGCATTGGTGATATTGATTTCAGTCGTACCATCGGTGTCAAAATATTTGATCGATTCAACAATGACATCTGCTTTATGAACGCCCGGTAAACGGTATACTGCGTAATCGTCAAATTTCTTTTCTTTGTTAGCGTAATCGTGTTTGATTTTTAAGGTCAACGAATTCTGGAACGTTTTTACCGCTCCGGTCTTGTCTTTATAAGTAGTAATCGGGTTTTCGTTTTTATCAAGCGGAATCACCGTTAATACCACCTGGCTGTAATACACACTTGAAAAAGCGGTGCTGTTTGTCGGCTCATCGCCAAAACCAAAATGAATGGATACTCCCGGGTTTACAGAAGTAAAGACATTTTGCTTGTTGATGTCGTTAATTTTAGAGTCTGTTACTTGCAGCTTTGGCTTTCCGCTCAGTTGATCCCCTTGTTTTTTATCTCCCAAAGTTTCTTCCTGCTGGCTGAAAGCGAACAATGAAAACAGTGTAAATACAAATGCTATTAGATGCTTGTTGATATACATATATCTATTTTTTATTTTATTTATTGGAAACTCTTTGATCGATAATCTCGTACTTTTTCAATCTTTCGGCTAAAACAATTTCTTTTTTGGCCGATGTTGTAAAATAGGTCTTGCTATTAAAAATCGAAGCGTTAACCGGATTTCTGTTATAATTCGAATTGATAATCTCTAATCTCGGATAATGTGGATCCGGGCTTCGGTAATCTTTCGAAAAATTGACTACTGTACTGTAATAAAAGGTCTGCTTTTGTATTAAATAGCCTTTTGTAATCTGTACGATAATCTTAGAATAGGGAAGACTCGAGTAGGGTTTGGTTACCAGGGTTATTTCCCAATAGGTTTTGCGATCAACAAATTTTTCAATTTTGCAGAGTGCCAGCAGGGGCTTCATATCAAAATCCCCGGCGTAATTGGGGACCGGATCTGAAATCTCCAGGGCTTTCTCCGGATGGCTTATTTTCAGATAAACGGTTTTTGAATTCAGTATTTCGGTCTCGCCGACTTTGGTATAGATTTCATTTCCCGCATTCTTATAATAAATGCCTTTGTAACTTTCCTCGATTTTTTTGGAATCGAAATCCTTGTACAGGGCATAACTGGATTTGTATTGTAAAGGCTGGGCTAAGCTATATTGCTTCGCCACTTTCTGAAAAACCTCATTTACCGTCTGTGTATGTGCTAAACAACAAGTGAATAAAACCCATACGTATATTATTTTTTTGTACAACATACTATTATTGAGTTATATTAATTACACTACCGGAGCGGGTTTCCTGAATGGTTTTGATCCCTTTAGCCGTTTCTTTCTTGACACGAACCAGACCGCCTTCATTATCGTACTCATAAAAAGTACTGTAATTGTTTTCATCCAGTTCCGACATCAGTTTGAAAGTTACCGGATCGTACACAAATGATTTGACACTTCCCTGTAGCGGATGAATTCTGATATCATCAAAATACACCGGGATACTCGGGCTCATGTTTTCCAGTTCGATTGCCATTGTAATGGTTGCTGTTGGTATTTTGAATTTCTTCACGACACGCTGCCAGCCGTCGATAATATCACCATTTGCTTTAACCACTAACGAATCAATTCTTTGGGCAGGGATGTCCAATGCTTCTTTATTGTTATAGAAAACGATTTTGATTATTGGGTTTTCGTAATTCTTTACTTGTATAAAAGACTCTTCTTTTACCCACGCACTCAGGATATATTCTTTTCCGGGTTCCGGTTTGAAAGAGAAACAGTCATCACAGAAATCTTTTATCGCAGCAGTTCCGCAGACTACTTTTCCATCGGCTAATTTATCTGAGAAATAGGTTTCATCTGAAGCCAGTAACTCAAAATTATCGTGTCCGTAATACGTACCTACCGTAAACTGATTGATGTCTGATAATGGCCATTCCGTTGGCGTAAGATCCAAAAGATATTGTAAAGATTTGGTAAGGAACGGTGTTGTTCTGGCTGCCAGATTATCTTTAGGCACTAAAGACGGATTGTAATTAGGGTCCTGATCTCTTGGGATTCCTTTACTGGTATACGAATCTCTGTCAATGTAGAAACCATTTTCGATACCCACTACATATAAGTGAGGCAGTTTTGGTTCTGTTTCTGCTTTATTATTGTTGTTGAACTTTTTAAAGGTGGCTCTTAAACCGGCTACATCATCTGTTTGTGCACCATCAGTTACCATGATCACAAAAGTCGGTTTCATCTGATAGGCTAAAGCACCATCCAGTCCACTTTTCCAGTAATCGGAAGCCTGGCTGATTCCTTTTTGTTTCCCGTATCGTTTTCCTAACTGATCGATCCAGTCGTTAAACAAGCCTACATTGCTCATTGTCATTTTAAGAGGTTCGATATAATCTGTTCTTGTATTTAAATCACTATCCGACATACCGGTGATGGAAACATGAATATTAGATCCGATATCGTCGTTGGTTTTGGCTTGCTGCAGCACAAATGATTTTAACTGTTTTTTGATTTTATTGAATTCAGTGGCATCAATAGAACCCGATTCATCTATAACAAGCGCGACATGCGATACACAAGACAATTCTTTTGGACAGAAATCGATATTTTTAACGTGACCGTCTTTTGTATTCGGGATACCATTGTTATAGGTAGTTGCCACAGTAGTTGCTGTAAGGGCGTCCTCATATTTACTTAAATCGATTGCCAGAATCGATCCCGTAGCAGATTTAGGAAGATATACATCACTTTCCGTAGCGGTTTTGGTGAAAGAGAAGCTTATCGCACTGCTGGTATTGATAAAATTGTAGATCATGGCAGTCTTCTCCGTAGTATACGGAGCCATTGCTGCAATCTCTTTGTGTGCATATACGTTTACATCACTGCCGTTTGGAGCGGTTGCCAGTTTACTAATCATGGTAATAAACAAACGGTGCATTTCCGGAGAAAGCGGATTGTCTTTGGTACACGAAATAAACGGTACACACTCGTCAATTGTAATATTTTTGGTAAATAAGCTCACACATTGTGAAGCTCCGTTAGCCACTAATTCAATTACATAGTCTCCGGGAAGCTCTGGTGTAAAAGTATAAAGCCCCGTTCTGTTGGTTACGGTATTGACAATGTTTCCTGAAGAATCGGTACTCGTCCAGGTATAGTTCAGATTGGTGGATGTTGTTTCGAAAGCAAAATCAACCGGTTCTTTAGCACAATATCGGTCTACCACTTTAACGGCTTTCGTGAATGTGGTCGAACATTGATTAGCGTCTTTCGCGATCAGGGTCACAACATAATCGCCAACTTCCGTAAAAGTGTACGAATACGATCCTTTGGTACCGGATGGCAATGTGTTTACCGGAGTTCCTGTTGCTGTTGCTGCAGACCATTCGTAGGTTAAACCGGTAGCAGTAGTTTCAAATGAAAACTTGCTTTGGGCATTGGTATAGAATTTTTCTGCCGTTGATTTTAAAGTTCCCGGTGCTGATGGACAGTTTGTTATTTGTACTGTTATAGCCTCTCTTTCCAAAATTAGCGGTGACATATCAGGATTAGTAATATGATACGCTTTACAAGTATATACCCCGGCATCTGAATCGGATAAATTGTTAATTGTGTATGTTTTGGCAACGGCACCTGTAATTTCAGTGCCATTTTTAAACCATTGATAAGTGTCTAACTCATGCGATCTGTTATCTGTGTTTAAAAACATATCTAAAACAACAGAACTCCCTGAGTTTTTATTAATTGTTTCTAAATTTCCAATTTTTGCTTGGGGAGAAAAAGAAAATCCGGCTCCTTTAGATTTATGAGCGTTAAATTGGTCGATAAAGTCTACAAAACGAAATTTATTGTCACTCAAACTTAATAGTTTTAAATAGGTCTGTGTTGAAAAGTCAGATATTTTTCCTGTCAACTTATTAGAGGCAAGATTGAGTTCATATAAGGTGTTTAGCTCCTGAAAATTCAACTTCACTTCCCCTTCCAATTGATTATTATTTAATGTTAATCTAAAGAGGCCTATACAATTTGAAAGCTCAGAAGGAATTTCACCTTGAAGGGAATTATAAGCTAAAGTTAAACCTCTTAATATTTTTAATTTTCCTATGCTTGGAGGAATTGGTCCTGATAATTTGTTTATGCTTAAATCAAGAATATATAAATTTGGATTATCGCCAATATCCGTAGGTATAACGCCGGTAAAATTGTTATTTCCTAAGTATATAAAGCTTGCTTTTGTCATTTTAAAAATTCTTGGCGGAATAGTGCCCGATAGAGAGTTATCCTGAAGAACCAACCAGACTAAAGAATTTAGATTTGCTATTTCGACAGGCACTTCACCTGTAAGCTTATTTTGGCTTAGTCGCACCTCTTGAAGCTTTTGTAAATTTCCAATTTCAACAGGTATTGAGCCGCTCAGATTATTACCATTCGCATAGAAGAGATATAGTTTTGACACATTTCCAATTTGTTTAGGAATACTTCCTGACAATTGATTGGAACTTATATATAGTAAAGTTAACTCAGCCATATTACCAATTTCTGTTGGAATATTGCCGGTCAATTGATTTCCTGATAAGCCTAAGTTGTATAATATCGTTAGCTTACCAATTTCCTTAGGAATCTCACCTGTTATTTTGTTACTATTTAAAGATAAAACTCTTAAATAGGGCAGATTCTCAATTTCTTTAGGAATAGTACCAGAAAGATTATTTGAATCTAAATTTATTTCAGATACATGGCCATTATTAAATTGTACTCCATACCAGGCTCCACCTAAACCATCCCATCCTCCTTTATTTCTCCAATTTGCTCCATTGGTACTGTTAAATATGGCCTTTAGTGCATCTATTTCAATTTGTGGTATTTCTCCCGCTGCAGAACGATTATTCATTGCATTTGATACTTGCTCGGATCTTATTTTTTTTGAAATAGAATCCGTACTTTTTTTCATTGTCAAATACTGAGTTTGAAACAACTCTCTTCTTTTAGTTATTTCAGATTCGATATCCTGATTCTTAACACCATGCTCTCTTAAAGAAGCAGTTACTCTGGCTACATCAAAACCAATCGATGCATCGCTTACATCCTGCGCAAAGGACGCTAATGAACAAAACACCATACAAAGAGTGGTGAGCCAGTATTTTTTTATTTTAAGATTGTTTGCCATAATCTAATTTTCTTTTTTTATAACTACTTGTCCGTTAAAACAATTAGTGTTTTTTTATCTTAAGTGAGTTATATTTTTGAACTAGAGTTTGTTGAACTTTGACCTGTTTTTTTTGCCTGTGCAGTTGCTTTTTTGACAATGTTGATCACACCGGTAATTGGAATACATTCTGCGATTGGACAAAAATCAATATTGCGCACATATGCGCCGGAACCGTTAGTTCCGTTGCTGTAATTGGTCGTAACAGCAGTGGTGCCCTGTGCACCGAAATATTTGCTTAGATCGATTCCTGAAATGGCTCCCGAAGCAGATTTTGGTATGTACACATCATTTTCAGCTCCGTTTTGAGAAAACGAAAAGGTTACAGCCGCATTTGAATTACTGAAATTGTAAATGCTGTTGGTTGTCCCTGCCACATAAGAAGATAAAGCGATGATCTCATTACGGGCGTATACATTTGCATCTGTTCCGTTTGGAGTATTCACTAGTTTTGTAATTAAATTGATGAACAAACTGTGTACTTTTTGCGTAAGCGGATTGTTTACCGTACAGGAAACAATTGGTGTACAATCTTCTACAGTAATGTTTTTGGTAAACAAGGTTTTACAACTGGTTGCCGTATTTACGATTAATTCTACTTCATATTCACCACCAAGCTGCGGTATAAAAGTATACAGGCCTGTTGTGTTCGTAGCTGTATGTACAATAGTACCCGAAGCGTCGTAACTGTTCCAGGTATAAGTTAATCCCGGGGTTGTGGTTTCGAAGCCAAAATTTATGGGTTCATTCGCACAATATCTTTCGTTAATTACCTGAATAGGTTTTGTAAATGTTGTAGAGCATCCATTGACATCTTTCGCAATTAAGGTTACTATATAATCCCCGGCTTCTGAAAAAGTATAGGAATAGGATCCATTTGTATTGGATGGTGCTGCATTTACCGAAGTTCCTGCCGCTGTGGCTACAGACCACTCATACGTTAAACCGGTAGCGGTAGTTTCGAATGTGAAACTGCTTTCTGCATTGGTGTAGAATTTTTCCGTGGCTGCTTTTATATTTCCTGCTACTGTCGGACAGTTTGTTATTTTTAACGTAATGGGTTGTCTCTCTAAAATAAGATTTCGATTTGCTATTGCTGCATTTGTAATTTGAGGATGTGTCGATAAAGCATAATAATTTCCTGCATCGGACAGCTTTAAATTAGAAATCGTAAGTTGTCTTGATTCGTCTTGAGAAATTAAGACTCCATTAGGATACACCCCTTTATACCACTTAAATTTATCATTGTCGGTATACCTGTGAACTCCATCATCAGACATGGATAAAGTGACGGAACTGCCAGTACCACGATTTATCGTTTCAGCCAGGTCTGTTTTTGCCTGAGGGGCATAACGAAAACTAAAAGCAGCAAAGTTACTATACTTAGAAAAAACAGGTTCTATATCAATAAATCGGAAGTAATTTTCAGAAATATCCAAATAATTTAACTTAGGAGAGGTTAAATCAAGAAGGGGACCACTGAGTTTATTTTTGGCTACATTTAAGGAAGATAAATTACTTAACTGGCTAAACCCGGGAGGTATTGAAACAATTGAGTTTGATTGACATCCAATCGTTTGTAATGAATTTATACTCGATAACACTGAGATGTCAGTTATCGCATTAAGGGTAGCAGTGAAAAAAGATAATTTTTTTAATGCAGAGAATTCTGAAGGTAAAGGGCCTTCAAACTTATTGTTGTCGATTTCTAAAGAGGTTAAATTTATTAAGTAACCTAAAACTTTCAGGTTATTTTTTAAGCCCTGCATTTGTATTCTCAGGGATGTCAGATTCGTTAAGTTTTTAAAACTTTCGGGAATTGATCTGTTGTTATAATCCGCGGATCCTGTTTTATTAAAGTTGTTTCCGGTTAATGCCAAAGTTGTCAGTGAAGGAATTTGTCCTAAAACACTATAGTCTCCTTCTAATTTATTAAGATATACATCTAATAATTGTAATTTTGATAGTTTGTAAAAATCTTCAGGAAAACTTCCACTTATATTGTTAAGTTGTGCAGAAAAAGATATTAAGTTTGTTGACTTCATTAGCGATTGAAGATTTCCATCAAGGTTACAAGAAGATATATTTACTGTTATTAGTTTTGTTAATTCACCGAAAGAATCAATATTTCCTCCTTGTATTTTGTTTACTACAAACGATATTGTAGTCAGTTCTGTTAAAGCATTTAGATTAGTTAAATATCCGGTTAAATTATTGTAGCTTAGATTAAGCCCTGTGACTCTTCCTTCAGCACTGACTGAAACCCCATACCAACCCGTTTTAGTATTATTGTCCCAACGTGTCACTACAGCATCTGGATCATTTACCGGCCAAGCTCCCTGATTGCTAACGGTATTTGTCCATGCAGCACCATTAGTACTATTATATAAAGCGATTAAGGCCGCTTTTTCCTGAGCTAGAATCTCAGGACTGGCTAATGCTACCTTGCCTGTATTTGCTTTTTTACTTTGTTCTGATTTAATTTTTTGTGAAATATTATCTTCTATTTTTTTAGTTTCCAGATACTGACGTTTTTGTGCCTCACGCATCATAGAGATTTGAGCTTCTATATCCTGATTCTTAACACCATGTTCTTTTAAAGCAATGGTTAGTCTTGCTACATCAAAACCTATAGTTGCATCACTTAAGTCTTGAGCAAAAGAAGCCAATGAACAAAATACCATGCAAAGCGTGGTGATCCAGTATTTTTTTATTTTAAGATTCTTTACCATAATCTGATTATCATTTTTATAACTACTTGTCGGTTAAAACAATTAGCGTTTCTGTCTAAGTGCGTTATATTTTTGAACGATTGTTTGTTGAACTTTTGCCTGCGCCATTTGCAGAAATAATATTCATTTTACCAATAGTAGGTGAACAGTCGGCGGCAGGACAGAAATCTATATTACGAACATATCCTCCGGCAGGATTATTAGATCCATTATTATAATTGGTAACGACCTCAGTAATTTCCTGTGAACCGAAATATTTGCTTAAATCAATACCCGAGATCGTTCCCGAAGCAGATTTTGGCAGGAATACGTCATTTTCAACTCCATTTTGAGAGAAAGAAAAACTTACACTTGTAGTGGTATTTATAAACTTGAAGATTTTAGCTCTTGAACTTGTGGTATAGGAAGCTAATGCTATAATCTCATTACGGGCATAACGATTTACATCCGTTCCGTTTGGTGTGCTAGCCAGTTTATTGATTAAAGCAATAAACAGACTGTGTACTTTTGGCGTCATTGCACTATTCTGGGTACAGGAAACAATTGGAGTACAGTCTTCAACAGTAATATTTTTAACAAGCAATGTTTTGCAGCTGCTTGCTGTATTCACTACTAATTCTATAAGATACTCTCCGATAAGTTGTGGTGTAAAAGTGTACAAGCCTGTTGAATTTGTAGTAGTATTTACTATAGTTCCGGAAGCATCTGAAGTGTTCCAGGTATAACTCAACCCCGGTGTTGTAGTTTCAAACGCAAAATCAATGGGTTCTTTCAGACAGTATTTTTCGGCAACTACCTGAATAGATTTAGTAAATGTTGTCGTACATCCACTAGCATCTTTTGCGACTACTTTTATGATATAATCTCCACCTTCTGAAAAAGTATACGAATACGATCCGGCTGTAGTTGATGGAGCCACACTGACAATAGTTCCAGCCACTGTTGCTACAGACCACTCATACGTTAAACCGGTAGCTGTAGTTTCAAATGTGAAATTGATTTCTGTGTTGGGATAGAAATTTTCTGCAGTTATTTTGATATTTCCCGCTATCGCAGTGCAATTTTTTATGGTTAATGTAATTTGATTTCGGGTTAGAACCAGATTTTGTGTTGTTGAACTTGTATTTGTCATTTGAGGTTCGGTAGATACACAATAATAAGATCCTGCATCAGCAGTTTTTAAATTAGACAAGATATATTCTCTTGAAGTGGCCCCGGGAATTGCAACACCACCTGGTGCAGATCCTTTGTACCATTGATAGACCTGATTAGGTGTAAATCGGCCATCTTCATGCATCTTTAACGTTACGGAGCCCGTTGGAGATCCTGTTATTGTTGAGACTGCGTCTGTCTTAGCCTGAGGAGCATACTCGAATAAGGAAGCACGTGATTTATAGGTGCTGTATTGCGCTGCAAAGTCTGCAAAAGTAAATTTATTCGATTGAATCCTCATCCCGGTTAATTTGGTAAGATTGGATAGATCCGGGAACGTATTAGAGAAAGAATTTTCTTCCAACCCCAGGAAATTTAAATCCGATAAAGATTGAAAGCTAATTGGTATTGCCCCTTCTAAATTATTAGAACTAAGCATCATATGTACTAATTTTGGCATAGTACCCATATTGACCGGTATGGTTCCTGTCAATCTGTTTGTTTGCGCCCAAATCATGTTTAGTTTATTCAGATTCCCTATTTCGGTCGGTATAGGACCTTCTATTTTATTCCATGCTATAGTAAGTTCTTCCAGATTAACTAAATTCGAAAGTGAAGCGGGTAGTGGTCCGGTTATTCCTGATCCACTAATATCCAAGTGTTTTAAACGGGTAAGATTACCAATTTGATCCGGTATAGTTCCTCCGAAATTTGGGTTTGTATGTAAATTGATAACTTCTAAATTGACCAATTCAGATAATCTGGAAGAAATTCCTCCCGTTATATTTGAATTAGGTATTGAAAGGTCTTTCAGATTTTTAAAATTGTATATTTCATCTGGTATCGTCCCGGTAATATTTTTACCGGTAACAATTAATGTTTCTAATTTAGTTAAGGTCGCCAGCGGTAAAAGAGTATCAGTAAACTGGCAAGAATTTAAGTTTATATTTTTTAGTGAAGTTAAATACTGAAAATTGGTTAAAGGTCCGGTTAACTGGCTATTATTATATAGATTTAGAGTTTCCAGAAAAGGCAAATTACGAAGATCAGGAAACGTAACATTCATATTATTTAGATTGTTACTGCCTAAAACAATTGAGGTAACATGACCATCGGTCACTACAATACCATACCAACCCGTTCTGGTGTTCATATCCCATGACGTAACTTCAGTCGAAAAGTCCCATCCCGTTTTATTAGTCCAGCTGGTACCATTTGTTGCATTATACAACGTTTGTAAAGCATCTTTTTCACTTTGTGGTACGGCACTAGTTTTGGCTGAGCGTCCTGTAGTACTTTTTTTGGATGCTATATTTTGAAAAAAGGACTGTTGTTCTTTTTTCATTTCAGTAAATTCTTTCTGGTGATGCTCACGCATCATTGCAATTTCACGTGCTGTAGCTTCCTTGGAAAGACCGAGTCCCTTTAAGTAAACTGTTGTTTTGTTTATATCAAAACCTATTTCCTTATCCGTTAAATTCTGGGCAAAAGAAGCCAATGAACAAAGTATGATACAAAGAGAGCTTAACCAGTATTTTTTTATTTTAAGATTGTTTACCATGATAGAATTATCTTTTTTTTATAACTACTTGTTCGTTAAAACAATTAGTATGTTTTTATGTTAAGTGAGTTATATTTTTGAATGATTGCCTGTTGAACTTTTACTTGCTCCGGTTGCATGAGTGACTTTTATTTTACCAGGACTAGGTAAACATTCTACTGCAGGGCAGAAATCAATATTTCGGACAAATCCGCCAGCAGGATTATTAGATCCGTCACTGTAATTGGTAATGACCTGAGTGCTTTCCTGCGAACCGAAATATTTGCTTAAGTCAATACCTGAAATCGATCCCGAAGCAGATTTTGGCAGAAATACATCATTTGAAGCCCCATTTTGTGTAAAAGAAAAACTTACAGCAGTAGTATTATTTACAAAGTTGAAGATTTTGGCTCTTGAACTGGTGGTATACGAAGCCAATGCTATAATCTCATTAAGGGCATACCTATTTACATCCGTTCCGTTTGGCGTAGTAACCAGTTTATTGATTAAACTGATAAACAGGCTGTGTACTTTTGGTGTAAGTAAACTGTTCTGGGTACAAGAAATAGTGGTATTACAATTCTCTATAACAATTGTTTTTGCAAAAATGGTTTCACAATTTTCTCCCGTATTCGCCACTAATTTTACCACATATTGACCAGGAATGCTTGTTGTAAAAGAATATATTCCCGTTGTATTGGTAACCGTATCAACAATGTTTCCTGTACTATCAGTAGTAGTCCAAACATAGGTGGCATTGGTTACTGCTGTTTCAAAGATGAAATCATTTGTCTGGTTAGCACAACGTTTGTTGTCAACGATTATATTTTTTGTGAAATTTTGGCTGCAACCGGTTTCATTTTTAGCAATTAATTTAATGGTATAATTACCTTCAACGGAAAAATTATAGAGATAGGGATCGATTATATCAGAATTGCTTGTCTGTAATACTTCTCCTGTTTCCGATAAAATAGACCACGTGTACGTCAGGTTTGGAACAGTCGTATCAAATGTAAATGAAGATGGAGTATTAGGATAAATATTCTCAGAACCTGATTTTATAGTACCCACTATAGTTGGAGTGCAATTATCATCTTTGACCGGACAAAATATGATATTTCTGACTTTTGACTCTTTAGAACATTCGTATGGCGTTAGAACTACAGGGCCGTCATTTTTCTTTTTACTTGGATTTATAACATTGCATGATACGAAGTACTCATCCGCAGTTAAGTATTGACTTATGTCTGTATAAATAATAGATTCAACACTGTATGGTAAATCTTCTGGAGTATTATTTTCCAAATCATAATTTATCCCATAAAAACCATAAACATGTACATCATATTCTCTGTCCGGAGAGAATGAAAAATTAATTCCGGTTACGTTACGTTCATCATGTAATGATACAAAATGATAGATTTTGTCTCCCGCACCATTTTTAATATAAGGTTTTAAAGCCATAAATTCCGGACCGGCAATAGTAGCATTAATTTGTTCATCTGTTTCTCCAAGGACGGCTCTGGTGAGCAGTCTTCTTACCAGATTAAGGTATAACTCTTTTACTTCGGCAGATTTTGAATTGTTGGTAGTACAGCTATTTTCAATTAAACAATTTATGACTTTTCTAGAGGTGTAAACACATCCGTTTGTTTTATTTGTACCTTCAATAGTAACCTTATGGTATCCTGGCAGTGTTAACGTAATAGGAAAATAATCCGTGTCTGCTGAAGCAATCTCGTCTCCGGCAGGATTATATAATTTCCATTTATACGTGAATTCATCAATAGAATGTGTTCTGTTGAATGCTGGATCCAAAAAAGTTGTTTGACCAGATGTAACTGTCGAAACATAACCATTTGTATACTCGTTTGGGAAACTTATATATAAGCCATAGTCATTTTCAGTAAAGACACACTCATCTACACTTTTAATATCTTGTACATATGTCGTACTACAACCATCAGGATCAGTAATTTGTAAGGTAATTTGATAATCTCCTATTGATGAAGTTGTTATTGTGAAATTTTTTTGATTACCGGTAGCTATACTTGCTCCGGCGGTATTAAGAAGATTCCATTTAAAAGTGAAATTGGAAGGGTTGTAACTTCCGTACAGACCAAAACTCATAACAGTAGGAGAATTTACAAGAACCTCATTTCTACCAGCAGGGGCAGAAATCATGCCTTGACGTTCCTCAGCAGAAACGATACAAGCATTAGGATCTCTTACAACGATATCATTTTCAAATTCAGTACAGCCAAGAATGTCAGTAAGTTTTAATTTAACTTTGTAATTTCCGATTGCAGTTATCTGAATAGGGAAGTTTTCTGTAGTTTTTGAATCTAATAAAATGTTATTGGCATCATATAATCTCCACTCATAGGACAGCGGATTGGGAGCATACCATTTAATAAAGGTAAAATTTGTTAAGGTATTAAGTTTTACGGCAGAATAGTCTCCATATGGGCTATAAGGAAATGTAATATATCCGTTACGGTTACCATCGTCTGTGCATACTGCTTCAGCTTTATTTAAGCTTAAAGTTTTAGAAGAATATGGTTTTGTACTAACAGCACTATTCGATTTTGAAACAGGTTTAGGGTTATTAGGTTGTACAATTTCATTTTGCTTATTTTTCGTCGAAAAATATTGGGACAATTTTGCTTTGCGAAGTTTATCAATTTCGGTATTTAGGTTATCTCCTTTATATCCCTGTTTTTTTAACGCAATTATTTCTTTAGATACATCAAAACCTATTGTCCTATCACTTAGACCCTGCGAGAAACAAGCCAACGAGCAAAGCAGCATGCAAATAGTGAGTATCCAGTTTTTTTTTATTTTAAAATCGTTTGCCATATTCCAGTTGTCTATTATTTTTTGATAAGCTTTTTTATCAAAATAATTATTATGTCTATCTTAAATGATTATTTTTTTGAAGCAGATTGTACTTTCATCCTGGCTGTTCCTGTTCTATCTGAAACATTTGCAGATTTAAGAATTCCGATTATTGGTTTGCAATCTTCCGCCGGACAGAAATTGATATAACGAACCGCCGTTTGATTCACACAAGAACCAATGTCAAGTCTTTTTACACTTTTACTATGCATTTTACCACCATAATCAGCATAACATGATATTAATGATTGATCTGGTGAGACATATTGATTTAAAGCAAAATATAATATATCTTCAATTCTGGACATTGTGTATTCCATATCTGTAGGGTCGTAAAAAATGTAATATCTGGTATCAAGATGTACATCAGACTCTCTGTCTGGGGAAAAAGAAAAATCAAATCCAGAAAAACCACCGTCCTGATTTAGTGTAGATTTGAAATTGTATATTTTGTCTTTTACACCGTCTGTTATATAAGGTTTTAAAGCAATGAATTCACTACTTGCAGGACTTGCATTAATTTGTTCATCTGTTTCTCCACTAATTGATCTAAGAATAAAGTTCCTTAATACGTTTAAAAAAAGTTCTTTTACTATTTGCGATTTTGGATTGGTTTCTGTGCAAGAATTATTAATCATACACCCGATCGTCTTAGAAAATTGTGTAGAACAATTAGTTTCCGGATCGGTCACATCAACCTTTATCTTGTAAAAACCTGCATTTATTAGTGTTAATGGAAAATTTTCCTGATTACCAGAAACTATTAAATTTTCATTTAGATCATAAATATTCCAATGATAATTGAAAGTCTTTGTTTGTTCCTCATAAAAATTTAAGATTAAATCTTTTGTCTGGTTCGCATCTATAAAAATTACTTCACTATAATTATACTCATTAGCAAATTGAATGTTTGCACTAGGAAAACCATTATATTCACAAGTCTCAAGGACCAAAATGTCTTTAGTGAAATTTTTCTCACAGTTATAATTATCTGTAATTTTTAAATTTAATGTGTACTTTCCCAATGCTGTTGGAGTTATATCGAATTCTTGAGTAGTTGCCGAATTAACAACAACTCCATTGTTGTTAATAAACTCCCAGGAAATTGGCATTTCGTTTAGGTTGTAATTGCTATATTGATAAAAAAGAAAATGATTTGTACTGTTTATCAAAACATTGGGACTCGAATAATCATTAGGTTTATTCATGTTTAATATTACACCATTTAATGAATTCATGTTACAGTCATACACAGGCGTAATAATTTTTTCAAATTTGGTTATACATCCATTAGCGTCTTTTACTTCCAGCATTATTTTATAATCACCTGGTCCATGTTGAAGATAAAGTTCAAACGGATTGCCGCCTGTCTCATAATTATAATATCCTCCATTTTCCGGGATTTTAACAGTCCAGCTATAAGTCAAATTGGTGGCAGTCGTTTCAAATGTGAAAATTGCAGTTGTATACAAAGTTGGATTTTCAGTATTTACTTTTATAGTTCCAACTACAGGGTCACAAGGTGCGACAACTTTTACAGTTTTACCTGTATTCGTTTTACATCCATTTTGATCTGTAAGTTCTAAAGCAACTAAATAATCTCCGGGAGCTGTATATATTCTATCTACGGTACTTGTTGTTGCAGTAGCAATTTGAACAAAGTTTGTGTTATAGAAAGTCCATTTATAAGTAAAGTTGGTAGCAGTTGTTTGAAATGAGAAAGTGGTATTTTGATTAGCTGTAGCAGTTTCAGTAGGAATTTTAATTTCTCCAACAATAGCGACGCAAGCTGGTTTTGCCGCAACTTCCATAATTTTAGTAAAAGTGGTTTTACATCCATTACTATCCGTGACTACCAAAGTAACGTTGTAGCTTCCGGGAGTAGCATAAGAATAAGTCGCTGAACTTGATGTAAAAGTGGTAGAATTACTTACGTTCTGAAATGTCCATTCATAAGTTAATCCTGTTGCGGTAGTTGTTAATGAGAAATTAACATCTGTGTTTGTAAATGTATTCTGAGTGGTTGGGTTTAGGGTTCCTGTAACTGGAGTGCAATTAATTATTTTTAATGTAATGGGCTCCCTTTCTAATATAAGATTTTGTGCACCATAAGGAACCGAAGGATTCGTTATGGTTGGATGTATAGATTTACAATAATAATTTCCTGCATTTTCACTTGCCAAATTTGATAGTGTATATTGTCTGTTTGTAGCGCCAGAAATGAGAACGCCATTTTTATACCATTGAAAAGTTTCTTCTGGCGTAAATAGATTGTCTTCGTACATTGTTAAAGTAACAGTACTTCCGGTAGGACCACTTATAGTTTTTGGCGTATCTCTTTTAGCCTGACTAGAATACCTAAGAGTAGTCATTTGGGATTTATAGCTGTTATATTGGGCTGCAAAATCAACAAATCGAAATTTATTAGATGTAAAACCGAAATTTGTAAGTGATTTTAAATTAGTTAAGTCAGGAATAATTCCTTCTAATTGATTCTCTCCCAATTCAAGATAGGTAAGATTTGTCAATGATTTTATTTCTTGTGGTATAAAACCTGTAAAATTGTTACTATCTATACGCAAATTTTTTAGAGAAGTTGCTAAACCAATTTCGACTGGTATAGTACCACTTAAATTATTATAACTTAAATTAAGGAATAAAAGTTTCTTTAATTGTCCGATCTCTTTTGGTATTGATCCGGTTAAATTATTTACATAAAAATTAATACTTTCAAGATTAGACAGCTGGCCTATTTCTGGAGGAATAATTCCGGTTAACTTATTGGCGCCAAGAAATATTGTTTTCAGGCTAGTCATTTGTCCAATTTCTGGAGGTATTGAACCGCTTATCGAAGTAGCTACTATCGTTAAAGCTTGTAATTTTTTTAATTGCCCAATTTCCGGAGGAATACTGCCGCTAATTGAAGCGCCTTCTAATGAAAAATTTATAAGATTAGTTAATTGTCCAATTTCAGGAGGAATTGTGCCACTAAATTTCGTTGACAAATATAAATCATTAAGACTGGTTAATTGCCCAATTTCTGGTGGGATAGAACCGGTCATTTGCATACTTTGCAAATATAAAGCCTGAAGTTTTTTTAATTGCCCAATTTCAGGAGGTATAGATCCTGTTATTTGATTACCACTTAAAGCTAAGTATTCCAGATTTGTTAATAAACC
The DNA here is from genome assembly GCF_009674775.1 of Flavobacterium sp. LC2016-23. Lineage (GTDB taxonomy): Bacteria > Bacteroidota > Bacteroidia > Flavobacteriales > Flavobacteriaceae > Flavobacterium. The sequence goes on from NZ_WKKE01000034.1 coordinate 26,556, forward strand.
AATTTGAGAAGGTAAAGTTCCGGTTATCTGGTTATAGGATAAGTCTAAGTTTTTAATCGTGATTGATTGCCCTATTTCTAATGGGATACTTCCATTAAATTTATTGTAACTAAAAAAAAGTGATATTAAATTATTTAACTGCCCAATTTGTGGAGGAATATTTCCGGTTAATTGGTTTAAACGTATATCAATAGCCTGGATTGCATTTAGTTGTCCTATTTCGCTAGGGAGATTGCCAATTAAATTGTTGTTGTAAAGATTTAGATTATTAACACGTCCGTCTGAGCCAACAGTAATGCCATACCAGCCAGTTTTTGTTGTTGGATTCCAAGTGGTTACAACAGAGTTTGGGTCGTTTATTGGCCAGGGACCATTTCCATTAACAACATTTGTCCAGGCAGATCCATTTGTACTATTATATAAAGCGATCAGTGCGGCTTTATCCTGAGCTAATTGCTCAGGAGTTGCTATTGCAATACGACTTGTACTGTTTTTGTTACTCTGCTGAGATTTTATTTTTTGTAGAATTTCATTTTTACGATCCGTTATTTGCGTATGTTGATTAACATAGATATATCTTATTGCAGAAATTTCTCGAGAAATATTTTCATCTTTAACCCCATGTTCCTTCAAAGAAACACTAAATTTTGCAGCATCAAACCCAATCTCCTGATCACTATACTGCTGAGCAAACCCCGCTATCGTAACAAAAAAACTAATTATAGTAAAAACTAATGTATATTTTAATTTCATCTGGCTCTTCATTATTTTTTAGCGGTTACAGCAGGTGTAGGCGTACTACATGAAACAACCTGTTTTTTTATAATTGCTTTTTTACTCGGTGCTATTTTTAAACTTTTTCTTCCGGTGTGGGATTGTTTGTCTGAAACAGAAACATCATTTGCTTTCAGTTGTGCCTGGAAATCAAAGTGCGAAGCATTTCCACAGTTCGATAAATCATAATCCTCAAAACCGTCAGAAGCCAGTTCCGTGTACTTAGTGTTTGAAGCGACAGCAACCGGGAAACGATTGTTGTACCCGTACAAAGCCGAAGAATAACGTTTTAAGGCATCTTTGTTTTCTACTTCCTGTCCGGCAGGGTTGTACTGCGTTACCTCTGAAGCAAAAGTCCATCGGTCATAATTGGCAGCCGTTTTTCCCCAGGTATTTTTAGTTGTATCAAATACATAGAACGGGAAGAAATCATTGAAGAATCCAGTCTTACGAGGAGTCGGATCGATGGTATAATTTCTACCGGTTAGGTACGCATACGATTTGTTGGCTCTCCAGTTTCCTAAAATATTATACAGGTAAGGGTTGAATGATCTTTTCAAGATATCATCTTCCTCAGCCGTATTGTTTTCTTTCTCATATTCAAAGGTCAGTTCACCATTTGCAAACGTCATTTTTGGTAAATCACATTCACATTGAGAAGGCCATTTGTCATTGTATTGTACCGCAGAAGCATTGACGATTCTGTTAACGGCAGTAGTAGACATATACGGATTTTGCCCTATGTTTCCTTTTACTTTTATAATGGTATTGTTGGTATCATAATCGTATAACGGATTCGTCATAGAAGTCACACTTGCCATAGTAGCCATTTGCATGTTTCTGTATCCGGAACGGATTACCTTCATTTTTGCCGTATTGATTACTTCCGGTTTGATCAGCAATCCTTTGTCATCAATCAGTTTAAAGTTACTGTCGGTCACATGTACCGCCCAGGCTTTCATTAATGTTTTCGTCTTTTTATCAGGGGCTAAACCTGTTAACCATAATTCGTCACCATCAATCAGATAATCAGATTCAAGATGCGTTCCATTCAATTGGTATTTACCGCCTGTTGCCGTGATATCCCATTCTAAACCAATATTTTTAGAGGCCTGACTCATTCCGGCATACGCCCAGTACGCAGGAAAATTCAAACTGAAATATTTGTCATTGTATTCATTGACGGTTTCAGTCAATAATAAATCTCCGGTTTCTGCATCCCAGGCCAGGTTTTTTGTGGATACTTTTGAACCCAGATCGTAGGCTATTTTTTCTGAAAGAAGTGCCGTCGTATGGATTACCTTAGTAGTTACTGCAGTTCTTATTAGACTTTCGTGTTTCGAATAACTAGGTAAGGGAACCGGTACAATAATGAAAACTAAAAACAAAGGAAGACCGGCAGTATTGAAATGGATACCTGCAGTTTCCGTAGTAGACTTGCTTTCTCTGAAGTCATTGATGACGTCATAATCAACGCCAACTAATTTATCACTGATGACTCCTTTTGAATCAATAGTCTGAACCGTATTGTCCAGTTTTCCAAGACTATTGCGGCGATTTTTGCTGGTAGGGAGAGTCTTGTATTTGTAATCTACGCCCGAGATAAAATCAGTCTGACCTTCTCCGTAGACACGTTCGCTTTTCATTTTACCATCCATATCATTGGTGTGGACAGCGAATCCCTGAGATAAAGTAATATGATCTTTCACACTTAGGTTAAGAATACTCGCCAGGGCTGATGATTTGTCATAATTAGACGACAGGGTCGTACGATCCGTAATAGTCGGATAATCTTTGGACGTATAAAACTCTGTTACCACAGATCCGGTAGCGTGTTTTTTTACGATACTGGTGATCTCATTAGAAGCATTTTGTTTGTCTCTTGGCAGATTGGTAACAGTTACCCTGCTGTACGTTATTTTAGGGGAAGGGAAAAAAGATTCCCCAAAAGGCTCTTCCACATAATTACTGCTGTCTGGCCCCAGTAATAACTCTCTTTTCTTTTCGTCGTAGAATGGCTTCACAAATGGGTTCTCTTTACAGCCTAATGGTTCGTAAGTAGCCACTCCTGAAGATTTTCCGTTTTCAGTATCATAAGAATAGATCTGACCATATGATTGCTGGTAAATCTCTTTGGTTGGATTATTGGTCATGACATTCCACTGGTCATTGATCCTGATGTCATGCACTCTGCTTCCGCCACCTATTTTTCTGGATTCCGGCTGGAATAAACGGATCCATGATTTATCGGTTACAAATTTCGAGGCAATACCGTTTTGCTCTAATTTGGCATTTGGACTTTTAAAAATGTCAAGAAGGGTTGGGATCCAGCCAATAAGTTCCATTACGATACCTTTCAGGTCGTTGGTGTCTTCTTCATTAGTCATGCTGTACACCAATCGGTTTAAATTTTGTCTTCCAAAATTCCAACCTGCTTTTGTGATTGGGTTTACTTCGGATTTTGCATTAAAACCGTCTCCTTTTCCAACATAATCCACCGGAATAGCTACGTATTGTTTTCCGTTTACTTCCAGGAAAGCATAATCGGTATCGGCTGATTTTTTCGAAATATTGACATATCCGGTTACATAATCGTACTTATCAGTACCGTCAATTCCAGGTAGTGGATTCGGATTGACCATGTTTAACAGGAATCTGAAATAAAGAGGATTAGCTGCTTCGCCCAAATTTCTGATATATTTATCGTAAAAAATCTTTGGAATTTTCGGATCATTGATAGCCAATTGATCATCTATTTTATGATCTAATTCCACATAAATACATTCACCAAGATTTCTCTTTTCGATAGTATTAGAAATGGTCGATGCCGAAAGTCCTGTTTTAGGGCCGCTTCCTACGACTTTAAACATTTGCATGACGTCCTTGTTTTGGACAGAACTGTAATCATCCGACTCGTACTTTAATTCCATTTCACCACCGGATGGCAGGTGAATCGATTTTAAAAGCCAGGCCGCGGCATATTCGTCTGCGGTCTCTCTGTTCCTTTGATCTACAAAAGGATACTCGGCATTAGAAAGATTAGATGTTGTATCAGGGCCCAGTTTGTCTTGCGGAAGTTTGTAATTCCCCCATACGTCATACGCTTTCATGTCGTAAGCAGGGTTAAAACCATAGGTAAACACATACGGAGTGAATTTACCCATATTAGAATTTTTATAGGTAAAATAGACTTTGCTTAAGGTTAGTTTTCCTTCTTTGGTGATACTGTTGTCAATACCCGGACACAAACTGTAGTTGTATTCGAAATTGGCTTCTTTTATTGGAGTAGCTTCGTCTCCAGAAGCTAAATATTCCGGTTTGGAGTACAATGAGATTTTATCTAATTTGTACATTTTAGATTTATCGCTCAGGCCACCATTTTCACCTTCAACCCCATAGGCATCGTTTCTCACGGAAAGGTGAAAAATAGCCACGTGGGTTTTGGTTACAATTTTTTTAATGTAAATCAGTTCTTTTTCGCCGTACTGATAATTTCCTTTATTATCTTTTCTGCTGGAACGCAAACCTTCATCGTAATTGGCATGATTCTTTAGGAACGGAATTCTCCATTTGTATAAATTGTCTTTATCCGGAGTTTTGTTTTCGTATTCAAACTTGGTGTAGTTTCCTAAATCGTCATCTGTCGGACCGTCATTTTTTAAATCCTGATAGTCCGGTGACAATACCGAAGTTAATAAGTAGGAGTGTGCATAAGCAGGAGTAGTTACCCTGTTGAAGTATTGGTCTCCGTCTTTTTTGTTTTTGCCAGAATTATCAACACCCGGGTTGTATTCTACCAGTCCTTTATCAAATTTAACTTTTTCGTTAGGGTTGCTGGAGTTACTAACATCAAATGTTACTTCTTTTTTAATGACGTTATAAGCTGTTTTTCCGTAGATATAGCGTTCACCACCTTCTTTGGTAATTCTTACTTCGGCCGTATGATGATCTCTGGCATATTCGTTAGCCTGAAGTTTTGAACCAAATCTTTTGGCTTCCAGTTTGGTTAATTTTTGTATCGACTGGTTTCTGGACAAACGGGAAGATTCTCTTTTAAGAATTCCGGTGTTGGCGATCGTCCCGCTGTTTTTTGAGTAGTTAACATTAGTACGTCTTGAAAATTTACCACCTTCTAATCCAAATTTTACAGCATCATAACCTCCCATTTGGGTGCTAAATAAATCTAACTCTTTGTCTACATGTGCCCCACCAATATTTTTGAAAAATACTTTTTCGTAATCAGGTCTGTTGCCATCTTTTTTCTCTTTAAATCTGCCCAAAGCAGGATTTAATGTTTTCCAAACCGCCGAACTGCTTTTGCCTATCGTAGCCGTAGCATCAAAACCCCAGTGAACACCACCACCACCACCAAATTCTAAACCAAGTGTTCCTCCTGCAGTGTCGTCATTGGTTTCATTATCATACACGTAGCCCACCTGTGATTTGTAAGGGCGATACATTCCGGATATTCCCTGTCCCTGAATATTGTAGATGTCGTAGGTATTGTTCGTGATTGGTAATGAAGTCGTATTTTTATTAAAAGTCCTGTCTTTTTCTCTGTTAAAATCTAAAACGTCCGTAGTGGCAGCATTATACGTGTTCTCGTAGCCGTATGCTTTTTCTATTTTAAATTTTTCGGAATTCTTGATTCCCTGACTGGTTCTGTATCCTGTAAATTTCATTCCGGGCTCGACACCCCAGATTTCTCCTTCTATATTTAAGTTAAACATAAAGTTAGTTGAAACCATACCCACTCTTTTTGTTGGAGTATATGAAGCATCAAGAAAAGAGATTGAACCTCCGGCACCAAATGATGGAGTACCATTGATCATTTCACCCTTATGTTCACCACCCATTATTTTGCGCTGCTTATCATCTTTTCGTGATCGGGAAGCTGACATAGTAAAACCTTCAATGCCTTTTCTGCTGTTGTAAGTAACACCAAGACTCCCTGTTAAAACGTTATCTTGGGATGTGCTCTTTTTGTTTTTATTATCCAGGGTAATGGTGGGAGATGCAGAAACACCTTCAGAAGCAGAGGATTGCAAATCCATTCCGACTCTTAAGTTATCCGCAATCTGAACGCTCATACCACCACTTGCAGTAGCGCCAAAGCCATCATAATTATTGTATTTAATAGCCATTCCAACACTTGCCTTAGCTTCTTTCACACCAAAGGCAGCGAAAAAGACATTAAAGTTGGAACCCACTGTTACATTGGGTTTCATACTGTTTTCGTAGGTCATTTCATCCCCGTTAAAATCATCCGGAAGGCCACGCAGCTGTCTTGAAATCTGCCCAACATTAAGATCCCAGCCCAAGCCTACCCAAGATGCTTCCTGGTCCATACTTACACCTGAATTATAGGCTAAGTTGATCGGGTATCCGCCAACATCCATAATAGGAATGTTGTAATTGAAGTCCCCGCTTGACAAATCAACCATATCAGAAGTTCCGATAGGAGTAAAGGATTCAAATTCCGGTTGTGAAGGACCTCCGGTCAATGCATAAATCTGCATGGGTTGAATTGTTTCCAAAAGAATCATCATTGCTAAATAAATAGCAAGTGTTTTTTTAAACTTATTAATTTTTGGCTGAATCATAAGGCTATTTGAGTATAGGTGTCTTTAAATTGAAATTTTAATGTTCCTTTTCTAAAAAGATAATCTTCGTAGATCAGCTGTATTTTTTCGTTGGGATCAATCCCGGAAAAAAACAGTAAAACTTTTTGATAAGGCGCTATTTTGTAATTGCGTTCGTAAGTAACCCCCGAACAGGCAATGGTGTCTTTTTTTGAGGTCACGACGTAAAAATCCTTGTCAAGTCCGAAAGACATATATTTAACCGCATCGGTGTAGTTGATGCCGGTGAATTCTTTTTCAAGTAAATCTTTCTCTTCGTCCTGCTGAAAAGTAAATTCTATAATACGTTCTCTTTTGTTTGCTTCATACAGGGAGTCCACCGGAATCAGGTTTTCGGTTCCCAGATCTTTTAACAAATAATATTGAATAGGTACTTCGGTTGCGATAAAACCAATGTCATCGACCTTTTGAGTGTAGGCACGGGATTTCCATCCTATTTTTTCTAAATTGAAATAACGATCGCGGATTTCTGAATTTCGCGTATCCTCTTTAGTTTCCTTTTTGCAGGAAATACATAAAACAACGAAAAGGATACAAAACAACTTACTTAAGTCCTTCATATCTCTTGTTTATGTACGTAAGTAATTCTTTTGTTACCGTAAGTTTTTCGTCGGCATATAAAACATTCGTTTTATTTTCGGAGCCTAAGATTAATTGGTAATTGTTCTCTTTGCAGAAATCTTCCGTATAGCTGTGTATTCTGGACCAGATTTTGGCTGATTCATTGGAAGCAAAATCCTGGTTGAATTGCTGAAGCTCTTCCTTTCCTTTAATAAACTCAGTCATTAAAGCTTCTTTTTGCGATGCAGAAATAGATTGTGATTGTATTTTGGAGTATAAATTATCAAGGGCCGTTTTTCGGGTTACAAATTCTTTTTCACCAACACGTTTTAATTCAGTGGTCATTACAAAGCCATCAAATAATTCGCTGTTGTTGACATAAACAATTTTTGTTTTAGAAATAAATGAACTAATTATAATATAAAATATTAATGAGAAAATTAGTAAATAATTGAAAATGAGCAACAAACGGCTTTTATTTTTTATCACGGAAAGACTTGTTAATTTTTTCGTAAAAATAGAATTTTATTTTTCATAACAAAGAAAATTCTCATTTTATTTCTGTTAAATCATGAAATAATTCCACTTTCTTGTGAGATTTGTTGTGTTTAATTCAATAAATTAATAAAAAATGGCATTATATTGTAACGTTTTACCTACATGATTTTTTGTAACACAATAATTATGAATATGTTGCGTTGTAACGGGCTTACACAATAAATATTTTGGTTTGACGTTGGGTGAAAATTGAAAGGTAAAATGGTAACTGTTTTGAATAATTCTCCAGCAAAATTGTTGAGTACCAAAATGTCTTTCCATTGAATTTTAGAACCTTTAGTGTAGCTTGTTAAAAGGAATATTTTTTTTAACGTCCCTAACCTATCTGGCGTATTAAAATTAAAAATAATTCAGGGTAATATTATTTATAAGATATTCTAAAAGTTTAATCCTTGTTTATATTGAGGATGAAATAAAAAAAGCCATAATCTTACGATTACGGCTTTTAGTACTTGTTTTTATGTTTGAATGTTGTATGCTTTAATTTCAGGGTACTAATTCAGAAATATTTAAAAATGATACTAAAATTCAGAAAACAGATACTTATTATTTTTGAAGGTTACGGATTGTTCCCTGATTCCTTCTGTTATATTTTTAGACAGATCAAAAAAAATCTGCTTTTTATTCATTCACAATTAATAGGAGAGGAGTAAAACCACTTTCAACGTCCTCAATTTTTTTGCAAAAGTACAAATAGAAGTTTTAATAAATTATCAATTTTAGGTTAAATTTATAAATTATAATACAGTTTTTGATTTGCAAAGGATGCTCAAATTATGTAATAATCATTTTATGAATAAAAAAACTGTTAAATATATGAGAAACGAATTCACTAGTGAATGTAAGATTACTTAATGATGTAAAGAATTAAAAGGGGTAGTGTTTGAAGGCCAGATTTAAGGCCTGATTTTTAGAGGAAAGTCTTAACCTTACCATAATGTGCACCAACAGAGAAACTTTTATCTTTAGTGTAAAACTAAAGTTATGGAAATCAATTGGGCAATAATAGGAATTGTAGTTGCGGTTTTAATTGTTTTAATCGTATTCATGATCAAAAAGAATCAAAAAGAGAAAAAGAAATTGACGGAATTTTTAAACAATGATTTTAAGAGAGTCGAAGAAGACGAGCCGGACGTTGATGATACGGATCAAAGCATATTGTTGTGGGGAAATATTAAAATCTAGATATTTGTATTTCCAAATTATACCCAGTGCAAGATTCTTTTATCGACATCCTTAAGTTGTTATTACCTGAGATAATAGTAGACTACTTTGAACTTACTT
>NZ_WKKE01000035.1 GCF_009674775.1 Flavobacterium sp. LC2016-23
ACTTGCTGTGCGAAGTCTCCCGACTTCGTACCCGTTGCTACATTCCGTTCCAATTTTTTTTCATTCTTTTTGTGGATCACTGAAGTGGGTACGAAGTCGGGAGACTTCGCACAGCGATTAGCATATTTTAAATAAAGAACACTTCGCAGAGCTGGTTAAATTGTCATCGGGTTTAGAGATGTAAATTTATTCGACAAAGGCATCTATAAATCGCACCTGATTATCGGCACTTATAGTATCTTCTAAACTTGAAAAACGCATTTGTTGACAGGAAATACCAGTGATATTTTGCATTCTTAAAAACAAGAACAACCTTATTTTTATATAAGTATTTTGTTATATTTGATGATAATACAACCGAAGTTTTTTCACAGACTGACGTTAGCAGAAATTTTAGACCAACCCACTGTAACAAAATTTAATATAAGTTGTCTTATAAATAAAGTTAACTATGACAAAGTATATTCTAATTACAATTCTATTCTTATCCTTAAATTCTTTCGCACAAAATATTAATTCGAGTATTGATGATATTGTGCATCGGGAAATGAAAGAAAGACGCATTCCGGGATTACAAATTGCGGTTGTTCAAAATGATAAAATAGTTTTAAGTAAATCTTACGGACTAGCGTACATCCAAGATAGTATTCCCGTAAAAAACAATACCATCTTTCCTATTAACTCTAATACAAAAGTTTTTACAGCCACAGCAATTATGCAGTTGGTAGAACAAGGTAAAGTTGAATTAGATGCACCAATTAATAAATACTTAGATTATTTGCCTCCATTATGGCAAAAAATAACAGTTGAACAATTGTTAACACACATTTCCGGCTTGCCAGATATTCTAAAACTCATAGATGCTTTTAACAAAAACACAGGTTCATTTAAAAATGAAAATGATATTTGGGAGAAATTAAAAACAACTCCTTTAGATTTTGAAACAGGCAGCCAATTCAGCTATAATCAAACCAATTATTACTTATTAAGTAAAATAATTGAAAAACAAAGTGGTCAATCATTTCAAAATTTCTTAGAAGAGAAGCAATTCAATACTGTAGGCCTAAAACAAACATTATTTGGCGATTCGAGAGACATAATACTTCATTATGCGCCAACTTATAAATACCGTAACTTTTTAGATGGGAAAAAGCTTGTAAAAGATAAACTTATAAATGATTATTATGTATTTCCGGATTTCAGTTATGCAACAGCAGGTCTTAATAGCACAGCAGAGGATATGGCGAAATGGATTATTGCTTTACAAAATAAGAAATTATTAAAGAATGATTCCACTCTAAATCTAATGTGGTCACCTGCCAATTTTAACAATGGAAAACCTACCAATTGGACACGAGGTTGGGGAATTGCAAAACTTCGTAAAAAACATAAAGCGGTTGGAATGTCAGGTGGTGGAAGATCTGCGTTTTTAGTTTATCCAGATGATAAATTGGCAGTAATTGTTTTTACAAATTTAGGTGGAAGTAATCCTGAAGATTTTTTAGAAGAACTTGCTGGAGTTTATAATCCAGAAATCATAAGAAGCGATGCAATAACCCATCTTAGAAAAAATCTCAATCAAATAGGTTATGATAAAGCAGTAGATTTTGTTAAAAAAGAAAGTATTAATAATCCCGATTTCAATCTACAAGAAAACGAAATTAATGACTGGGCATATAGACTTTTAGTCAACAAACCAAAAGAGGCATTGGAAATCTTTAAGCTTACTGTTTTTTTATTTCCAGAAAGTTGGAATGCTTATGATAGCTATGGTGAAGCATTACTAAAGATGGAAAATAAAACAAAAGCTATTGAAATGTACAAAAAATCGATTGAGCTAAATCCTCAAAATGAGAATGGTAAGAAGATTTTAGAAAAAATAAATTCAAAATAAAAAACTTCTGCTAACAAGGTTTTTGCAGGTTCTGTCGCATCTGCCAGCATCAAATATAAGACTTTAAGTAATTTAAAAGTCAGGCCGCCTATTTACAGAATGATTTAAAGAAAGTCAACCGTAGTACCTAATTTATATCTACCGCTCGATATAAATAACAACATATACCTTTTACTTTAATATAGGTCTCATCCAATCTCCAGCTCGTCCCCAATGTGCCTTTTCTCTTCTTTATTTCTAACTCGATGAAAGGTGTAAATTTATAGCCCCAGCGTTGAATAGTAGCATGATCAACATGAACTCCGCGCATTTTCATGATCTCTTCAACATCCCGATAACTAAGTGTAAATCTTAGTTTGAAATATACTGCCTGAAGAATTATGCATTTTGGATAACAATGACCTTTAGTATTCATCTTTTGATCGGTTTAAAATTCTAAAGATAAAAGTTATTACCAGATGCGACAGAACCACAAGCAGTTAGCTTACATAACCCCAGCAGAGATCCTATTGTCATCTCGTTGTCATCCCTTAGGGAGTACCAACTACGCCCACTACCTACTTTTTAACAAACCGCATCACACCATCGCCCAGTTCCGTCCTCACCCGCATTAAATAGCTTCCATTAGCAAGTGTTGTAACATTCACATCACCTTGGGGTCCGGGTGTTACATTTTCAAGTACCGACTGCCCTAAAAGATTATACACTGTTACCGACTGAACATTAACTTGTTTGGGAATACTGATGAATACCATATCGCCCGCAGGAACAGGATAAAGCGCCAATTTAATCGTTTCAAATGATATAGTATGCAAAGACGTCTGCACCCTCACGACCGAAGTATTCGTCACAACAGGGAGATTGTAGTCAAAATAAATCGAAGCTGTATTCTCTAGCACAGCACCTTCTGTAAGCGAACCCAATGAACGAATTTTAAAAACCAAATAGCCATCATTATTCTCATCAGCAAACCCAAGCTGTATGTTGTTGAACATAAACTCGACCTGATTACCTTCTATCACGCGGGTAGTAAAAGGATGGCTACCGTCTACTGGACTCAAACTAGCGATATCAAATTTAGTGGTATCAATTATATCGGTCACCTTAATGTTTTGCGCCGATGCCGTACCCAAATTCTCGAATCGGATGCGGTAATACATATAATCACCTACACGTTCCGGACGCACATAGTCACCTCCGAGGCAAATCTTATCATTAGGATCAAACGAATTTACTACCGTTTGCTCCAATGTCGCTTCATTATTCGTCACAACTTCGTCTTGAGCAATGTTTACCTCTGCTGAAAATTTCAATACATCATTGGCATTCAGTGGTGGCGTATCGGTAGGGGTGTTCAAGTTTAGTTTTACAATATATTTAACTTCAGATAACGGCAATAAACCCTCAACATTCCATGTCACCGAGCCAAAACCTGCGCTTGCGGCCAAAGGGGTACTTTGGATATATTCCGCCGTAGCGGCATCGTACGTAAATCGTACAGTACCTGTTGCCGTTTGATTGCCATTGTTCCTAACCAAAACTTTATAATAGGCGTCAAAACCTGGTCTCGCTCTGTCAATTGGCACTATTACAACCGACAAATCATGGTGGATTCCCACTGCGGTCACACAGAAATTCTGGTTTGCATAATTCGTTGCCGATGGCATATTCAGACTGATACTTGATGGCGAAACGCTGAACCAAGTCGGATTGTCAAGTATAGGCGTGATAACACTTGTGCCATTTTTGAGCATTACGCCATGGTAACCATTGGAACTGGAATAATAAAAACTTTGGTTCGTACCGTTCACCAGTTTGTACTTAAGATACGTAAATCCGGGATCGGTATCGGTACACCCATTATTTTGCATGTCAAGTCGGGTATAGCCGTTTACAAGGTAGCTATCAGTACCGAGCAAGCGAATCATGTTGGTCCTATTAGACTGACCTCCAATATTTCCATAATCACCACAGTGCAAGATCATACCGTCAGGTTGCTGCAAGACCCTGCGCACCTCCGAGTATTCTGTAATCCTAATGCTAGTACCAGTCGTCGATGGCGAAAAAGAATAAGTTACTGAACCGTTTGGTAACAGCATAGCAATACCATAAATACTGCTCACGCTAAAATTACCTCCAATCAGGATATTGCCGTTAGGTCGCACCAAAATGTCATTTACCACAGGTTCTGTGTCATATATTGGAGATGTAAATGTGTTGTCATAACTTCCGTCGGGGTGCAGCCGTGCTAAGCTCTTAGAATTGTTTCCGTCGCATGTATCGAACCTTCCGCCCACCAGTATTTTTCCGTCAGGCTGTAATGCCAATGAAGACGTATAACCATTCCGACCTATAAAACTGGTGCTGATATCAAATGTCGTATCTATTGTGCCGTCGGCATTTAGTTTTTCAATATTGTAGTACGTAACCGCCCCTCCTGGATCTAACATTGAGCCGGCTACAATCAACTTGCCATCTGGCAATACCAATACGGCCCTGCAAGACTGTATTTCGGGATGCTCATCATAAAAAGTGGTATCTAAAGCACCATCAGCGGTCAGGCGAAGCAGTTTTTTAGAAGAGTCATTTCCAACCAGTAGCTTCCCGTCTGGCAACAAGGTCAAACAGTAAATATAAGAAGACGCTGGCAAAGCTGGCGTGTCGAAGGTTGTATCAATACTACCGTCGGTGTTCAGCCGAATCATAGGTTTGATTACACCTGCTACGGTAAATTGGGAGCCCAATATAATTTTGCCATCGGACTGTATCAGTATCAGACATTTATGCGTATTTGCCGTATTATCGGTCAATACCCTAAAAGCAGCATCACTCGAACCGTCTGCATTGAGTCGTTCTATGGTTCGCGTCCATCCCGTATCGTAATTATATTGGGTAGCCGCAATGACAATTTTGCCGTCGGACTGAAGCGCCATATCGTTGACTTGTTTTTCATAATTATTCCAAACCGTAGCAGGAATAAATCCCGGATCGGCACTAGCTGCATTTTGCGCTTGAAATAAAGAAGGAAGCAATAACAGTGAAAGTAATAGTTTTCGCATATTTCAGATTTTGGCTAAAGATAGTAAAGTAATGATAAGAAACGCATTTAAATTGCAAGTGATGTGGAAGTTTAATGTGTAGTTATCGAACTTTCGGGTAGAGGATTTAGATTTGTTTTTCTGTATTTTAAACGAGTAATTTTTGTATTTTATGTTTAGGTTAAAGTGATAGAAGGGTTCTGTCGCATCTATCAAAATCAAATATAAGAATTTAGGTGATTTAAAAGTTAGCAAGCCAATTTACAGAATGATTTAAACATAGTTATCCCTGGTCTAATCATCTGATTCTTGCGAAGCATATGCACTCAATTCCGCTCAATGTTAGTATGGCCGATTCAAAACTTTTAAAGCCTAACCCGCTCTACGAAGTCTTGGCACTTGCTGTGCGAAGTCTCCCGACTTCGTACCCGTTGCTACATTCCGTTCCAATTTTTTTTCATTCTTTTTGTGGATCACTGAAGTGGGTACAAAGTCGGGAGACTTCGCACAGCGATTAACATATTTTAAATAAAGAACACTTCGCAGAGCTGGGACTTCGCACAGCGATTAGCATATTTTATAAATAAAGAACACTTCGCAGAGCTGGGTTTTCAACCTTAATATTGCCCTTTTGCCCTGCAACAGAAAAGAAATTATCATTCCCGATCGTACCCAATATTAATTATTTCGGGATAAGTGTAAATTAGCTGACATTTCACTTTTTCACAGTACAATAATTTTACATCATCAAAAAAGATGTAAAACCATATACTATGAAAAAATTGCTTTTTATTTTTTTAGTAACCCTCACTTCGGTTGCTAATGCCCAGAACACCATTGCTAAATCTGCAAATGATATCACTCCCCTGATAATAGGAAAAAAGATTCCAAACCTTACTTTAAAATTATCAGATAATACAGATGTGAACATTTCAGAACTGCTTAAAAAGAAAAAGACAGTTCTTGTTTTTTATCGTGGAGGGTGGTGTCCTTATTGTAATATACATTTGCAGGCATTGGCTGAAGCCGAAAAAGAAATTCTGGATATGGGGTATCAAATTATTGCGGTAAGTCCCGATTCTCCTGAAAATTTAAAAGTGACAGAAGAGGAAGACAAACTAAAATACACCTTAGTTTCTGACTCAAAAGGAGAATTGATAAAAGCTATGGGAATTGCATTTGAAGCTCCGGAAAACCGCAAAAGTGTAATTTATATAAAATCGAATGGAATTAACACTAATTTCTTACCAGTGCCTTCTGTTTTTGTTGTGAATCGCGAAAGCACTATACTTTTTGAATATGTTTCTCCTGATTATAAGCACCGTCTCAAGACAGAAATACTTATTCCGGTATTAAAAAATTTAAAATAAAATAAGAGGAAAAAAACAGGAGAAAAACAAGATTTGAAGAAACATTGGATCTTTATAAAATCCAAATGCGAGTGAACGTAAAAGCAAATGGGCATAACAACAGCTGTAAAATTTGATAACAAATGTTATCGCCCAAAAGCTTTTCATCATATTAGTTTTGCGTTGTAACTTCAAAACAATTTAAAATGAAATCACAAAAAATAATTTATACACTATCAACGGGACTTTTTTCTCTTTGGATGATCAAAAATGCTTATGCCTATTTAACAACTGAAGAAGCAAAGCAACTTTGTATCCATTTTGGGCTGCCTGATTATCTGCGCATAGAATTAGCCATTTTTAAAATTATTGGTGTACTCGTTTTATTACTTCCGGTACGACGAGGCTATTTAAAAGAATGGGCTTATGCAGGTTTTTTCATAACAATGATTTCAGGATTTATAGCGCACCTGGCCTCCGGTGATTCCTTACTTTCTTCTCTATCTGCCCTATTGGGATTGGCGATTTTACTGACCTCTTATTTTTCATTTCATAAAATAAATAAGTACTGAGAAAAGCGCAAAATACTGCGCAGCTTTTCATGATAACACTTCGAAGAACGAGCAAATACCGGTATCTTATTTTTTTCATACTGATGAGACTTAAAATTTACCAACGAAGCTCTCTTCTTCCAAAATATAATCTATCCGGAATACAGCTATAATATTCTGACAAAAAGAAGGTTTTATGGGATATTTTTTTATCTTTGAAATTCAGGATTTTTAAAGCAAAATCGCTTTATCTTTGAGCCTTCAGAAAAATTGATACGCATTATGGAACAGAAAATACATCAGGGAAGAAACGTAAAACGCTTCAGGGAAATGCTTAACATAAAGCAGGAAGCATTAGCTTATGATCTGGGCGCAGACTGGAACCAAAAGAAAATTTCGATGCTCGAGCAGAAAGATGTAATTGAAGACAGCCTGCTGAAACAAATTTCAGCTGTATTAAAAATTCCGGTTGAAGCTTTTCAGAATTTTGATGAAGAGCAGGCGATAAATATTATTTCTAATACTTTTGGAGAACACGCTTTCAGTAATTCATTTAATTACGGAACAATTAATATTCATCCAATTGAAAAATTGATTTCACTTCATGAAGAAAAGATTGCATTGTATGAAAGGATGTTGAAAGAGAAAGAGGAGATGATGGTAAGGCTTGAAAAATTAATCAACAAATAATTATTTGTTGAATATATATTAAAACAAAAAAGAGGCTTTCGAGTCTCTTTTTTTGTTTTAATATA
Source organism: Flavobacterium sp. LC2016-23 (assembly GCF_009674775.1). Lineage (GTDB taxonomy): Bacteria > Bacteroidota > Bacteroidia > Flavobacteriales > Flavobacteriaceae > Flavobacterium. Next base: position 7,588 of record NZ_WKKE01000035.1, read on the forward strand.
TTATTTTACGGGATGCGAAGTCACGAAACATTCACACAGTTTTCCATAAGAACTCTTTGGAGAGCGGGGAAATTACTTTTTTAATACAAAAATAAATAAATCCTCTTTATTTAAGAGGATTTATTATTTAAGTATATTTGATAAATAGTAAAAATTAATAATTTATGTATACTCAAGAAGAAGCAGTTAAACTATATCATTATTACTTAGACAAAGTAGTTGGTAGGCCTTTGGACACGGAACAAGCAAAGGAATTACCTATAGATCATTTAAAAATTGAAGAATTAGTAGATCATAGTTTTAATGTGTTTTGTTATGGTAAAGGATCTCTCACTTTTCATTTTTTTAGAAATATTGAAACTGTAGCTAAAGATTTGGAATTACCTTCTCCATCAGAAGTTTTAGAAGAATAAATAATTAAACATTCAATGCTAACATTATGCACGAAAACCCGCTGTACTTTTTTGATCAAATTTTAAAAGTTCTTGCTAAAGATTTTCACAGTGAATATAATGTTGATCAATTAACTAAAGCCACTCTTCCTAATTCAATGAGAGGTGTATTTTTCGTCTATAACAAATAATAAGGTAATAAATGCTCTTTTAAACAGAGAATTTTTATGGAACTCCCGTGATAATATTTCTAAATTTGCTCAAATAATAATCTCCTTAATTACATTAATTAATACAATATGAAAAGAATATTCGAAGACACAAATACATTACTTGTATCAATAGTTGGAATTGTAGGAGGACTAATTTGGGCAATAAGTGATAATTGGAATTGGGAGGCAATTATTCTTCTTTCTGTATCAGTAATTGGTCTTATATGCTTTTTAGGGGCTAAAATTTTTGGCGAAAAAGTTAGACCGATCGTGGAAGTAGAATTACAACAAACTGGAAGTAATCGTGGTCCAATTATAATGGCACCAGGTCTTAGTCCTGAAAATAATCAAGGACATTATGTGTTTGAAGAAAATGGTATTTATCATTACGAATTTGATCGTTCTTACGATCTCGTTATTCGTAACAACTCCATTAATAACGCATACAATGTAAATATTTATGTAGAAAATAACTATCATCTCAAATTTCAAAATAATACCAGTTCATTAGATCCTTTAACAATAGACAAGCCAAAAATCATTAAAGTGAAGTATGAATTTGGCAGAAATATGACAGCACAAGATTCAATCGATGAATTGTCTGTTAAATTCAATGATGAATTAAAAAAAACAGTTTTTCTTGTCGAATATCATGATGAAAACAGAAAGACTTACTTTACTAAGTTTAATGCTCCTAAAACTAACATATTTCTAAAAAAAAGACCTAAATATGACATGAATAAATTCAGATTAATTAATTAGTTAGTAATACTCCTTGCTGTGCGAAGTCTCCCGACTTCGTACCCGTTGCTACATTCCGTTCCAATTTTTTTTTCATTCTTTTTGTGGATCACTGGAGTGGGTACGAAGTCGGAGACTTCGCACAGCGATCAGCATATTTTATAAATAAAGAACACTTCGCAGAGCTGGGGTAGCTTTTTATTATTTATTAAATATTTTATCAAGTTTTTTAGCCTTTCTAAGCATCTCTAATACTTTCCTTTCCCTGTCCAATTCTTGTGGCGTGAATGATTTAATCTCATATTTAACCAAACCTGTTGTCTTTTTTTGTTCTTTTGATATTTGAGGAAGCAGATCATCATCAGTTTTTATTAAACCATCTTTACCTACACCAGCAAGATAAAACTTATTAGAATCTAGCTTTTCATAGAAGAATGTAACGCCATTTGTTTGTCCGTCAGATTGTTTAATTCTATATGAACGATCATGACTATCAATAAAAAATTCCTTTATATCACTCAAGGAATTGGGATAAGTTCCATATTTCAATTTAAAATCTTCAATAGCCCTATCAGCTATATTTATTGATTCTTGCGCATTACTTAACCAAGCAGAATCATATCCTGTTTTATTCCATTCAGCTTGTAACTTGTCACCCCATTTTTTCGCTGGTATAAGGATAGTAAAGTTGAAGATATTTAATAAAACTGTGAGTGATAGAAAAATTATACACAAACTTAGTTTCTCTTTCTTATTGAATATATTCCAAATAAAGAAAATTATTGAAAGTAGAGAAATCCACCAAAATGGAGTAACACTAGTCAATGATAAAATTGAGAAAATAATTATGAATGTTTTAAAATATAAGTAGATAAATTCTTTAATTTTTGTCATAATTTAATTTGTAATGTTTTTTAAAGTTATACATAACGTTCTAATACTACGGCGGCTTTGGAACTAAATTAAGCCCTATTCCGAGCAAAGCGAATAGACGAAGTAAATCATATAACACACAAAACCAACTTACCATTAAGCCTATTGCCCAAATCCGTTGTGCTAGCTGTTTTGAGTAGTCGTTATACTTTAAAAGTATATTTTAATTTAGTTCTGACATGATATCCTTCATGTTCTCCTTGAAGCCACTTTGGTGACATTTTTAAAACTCTTTTAAGTTCTTTTCCAGACCCAACATTATCAGCCTTAATAATTTCAACGTTACTTACTGTTCCATCCATTTCCACAATAAAACTTGCTGAAATTTCAGTTCCTTTTATACCCTTTGAGTTTGTAAAATTAGTTCTTACATATTCATCAAACTTTTTTTCCCCTCCAGTAAACTCTGGGGCAACCTGAATATTGTCTACTGTATATAACACTTTCTGATAAGGACTTAACTCTTCAGAATTTTGGGCAGATAATACATTAACAAATATAATAATCATTAAAGTCAGGATTTTTTTCATAAGTTTATTTTCTAACGGGTAATTGTGCAATTGCTTACAACGTACTGATACGACAGCAGGTTTGGGACTAAATTAAGCCCATTATTTAGATTTGCCAAATTATAACAAATACAAAACCAAATTATCAAATATTTGAGATTATTTAAATTCTTTCAATTACTGAACATAATAAGGTATGCTGTACAAACATCTTACTGGATTTCCATCTTTGATTGCCGCAATCCAATTTGGAGATAATTTTAAAACTCTTTCTAATTCTTTTCCCGAACCATAACCAAAATCATGCAGAACTTTTATATGGGAAACACAACCATCTTTTTCGATTATAAAACTAACAAAAACTCCTCCGGAGGCTTCTTCTTTAATTATTTCTTGAGAAGTAACGTAATTTCTCTTTATAAAAGCCTGGAACTTCTGTATGCCACCGGGATATTTTGGCGGAATTTCTACCGTAAAGGCACTATAAACTTCATTATCTTCCGTCTTATTTTCATGTTCATGCTTTTCTAATTTTATAGCTTTTTGAGGTACTGTAGGAGCTTTCAATGCTGGAATACTACTATTTTGACAGCCAAATAAAAATGCAAAACTAATAGTTATAAAAAACTTTCTTATCATCGATTTTTGTTTAGTTGAGAGGGCTTGGTGTTTTCATTTTTTTATAGAAGTAAAAAAACAAAATTTATTGCAATGCATGAGTAATGAATCAAAAATCTTTAAAGTTAATTTACTTTAAGCTATATCATTTCAACAACATTCTCTCCGTAATTGTTTTATTTGAAGAAGCATCAATTCCGGTAACTTCGGGATACTTTACATTGGGTAACCAAAAAGAACCACCTTCAATGTGTACAAATATTTTTTCTACCTGTATTTTTTTCTGATTTACACCTACAAAAAAAAGACTCTAGTAAAGCTATTCATTTAATTTTCAATTAAATGTAAGATGGCTGACAAATACTTATTTTTTAGTCTTCTAATTTTGATATACTAAAAATACGTAACATGAAATATATTTTCTTATCCCTGGCAGTTTCATTCCTCATACTTTCCTGCGAATCTGAGGGTGAACTCACGAAAACGGAAGTTGGTTCAGCTCCTATACTCCCGGAATCAGTGCTCCAATATTCCGGAGTATTTAAACCAACATCAGGAATTGCTGTTACCGGCAAGGCTGGTATATATCTGGATGGGACACAATACAAAGTTTCGCTGGAAGGTTTTTCCATTTCGAGCGGACCAGATCTGAAAGTCTACCTTTCCACCTCCGAAAAACCGAATGAATTCATTAACCTGGGTGCATTGGGAAATGGCATGTCGCAAACCTACCTTATCCCGAAAGGCGTAGATTTTAATACCTATAAATATGTATTAATTAACTGCCAACAATACAACCACCTCTTCGCTATTGCCTCACTTAATGTAAAATGATGTCCTTATGAAAAAGTATTTTATCTCATTTCTATTTTCCACACTTTTTTTTCAAATCATACAAGCGCAGGGTTGCAGTGATGCGGGAATATGTAGTATAGGAACACCACATGAAAACCCTGATAAGACTGCTAAAAATCAAATAGAAGTTACTACCATTTTAGGCGCAGGAGAATCAGACACACAATATTTTTCTCCGGCTGTTACGTATACCCGAAATTTTAATGAAAGGTGGGACGCCGCCGTAAAAATCACTTCTTCTTTTGCAAGTGGGAGTTTTGGCAAACGCGGTTCTATAGGTGATGCCTACTTACTGGTTAATTATAACCCGTCCGGCGGAAAGATTTTTAAATGGAGTTATACGGCAGGTGCAAAAATCCCATTTAATCGTGCTAACTTAAAGATCAACAACCATCCTTTGCCACTGGATTACCAAAGCAGTCTGGGTACTTTTGATTTTTTGGGCGCAGCTAACCTTAGCTATAAAAAATTTGACTTTAATATGGCTGTACAAATTCCTGTTTTTAACATCAACGCAAATTCTTACTTCGCAGAATATTCAGGTACAGATGATTTTCCGACTACGAATTTATTTGAAAGGAAACCCGATATGTTGTTTCGCACAATCTACACCATCAAAACCAAAAAAATTACATTTAAACCCAATCTTTTATTTATCTATCATCTTGGCGAAGACACATACGAAGATATTTATGGCAAGAGGTTGTCCATTTCCGGTTCAGAAGGCTTAACCATTAACGGCAACCTTATTACTGCGTATAATCTCAACGCATCAAGCATTGAATTATCACTGGCAACACCTTTTGTTGTACGTGATATCAGACCTGATGGACTCACGCGGAAATATACCGTGGGAATTAGCTATAAAACAAGATTTTAGATTTTCAAAGAAGGAAATTTATTTATCTGATTTAGACAGCCCTTATTTATAAATGGTCATTCAAAACTGATGCAAAACCGGAATTGCAGGATATTGAGAGGAGAAATATACCATAAACAGCAACTATCAATAGAAGTGTCTGTCAAAAGTGGGCAGAATTGCAAGTCTGAGTTTTTGGAATTCTTACGAACATTCTTAGCTGCTAATGCTATTGATAATCAATGAAGTAGTTCTAAATATTTCAGAGCTTTGAGGTCCCGCACTCCTTACAAGCTAAAAATAATAATAACTGCACTGTTAAGTTTTCTCTTTCCCATGTTAAATATGAGTAAATCCTCCGCAGACTCCAAGTTGTTTGTCTATATTTGTACGAGACATAAGGGCAATTTGCGCTATCATTTTTAAATTTAAATATTTTTTTTAGATTGATTGTCGAAGATTGCAAAAAATGTTGTAAGTTTATATACTTTGTTTTCTGAATGTCGAAAAGAATGTATAATACCTAATAGCCCCAAACTATGAAAAAAATTACTCTAATGATCTGCCTGCTGCTTACAGCTGCCGGCGCAAGTGCACAGCAGGAAAAAGGAATTATAGGATACAGCAACTGGCTGGATAACTGGACCGAATTTAAGCCTCAAAAGTCTGATTCCAAAGATGCGAATCAAATTTTAGCCGGAAATATTACTGAAAACACAAAACTGCTGAAAAGAAATGTATACATCCTTCAGGGAAATGTATATGTAACCAATAATGCAGTGCTTACTATTGAGCCTGGTACAGTAATTATTGGAGATGCTGCTTCAAAAGGTACCCTTGTCATTACAAAAGGAGCCCAAATTATGGCAGCAGGAATGGAAACTGACCCTATTATCTTCACCTCAAACCAAAGCATGAAAAAAGCAGGCGACTGGGGAGGCGTAGTAATTCTTGGTGATGCCCCAATCAATAAATTTGGCAGTGCCGGTTCTTACAGTATGGATCTTGATCCTGCACTTACGGTATATGGGGGGAACAACCCCGCTTCAAATTCAGGAGTATTAAAATATGTACGAATTGAATTTGCCGGTAAAAAAGTAAAAGGAATGGATGCTTTTAACGGATTGACTATTGCAGGAGTGGGTAATAAAACCGTTTTAGAGAATATCATGGTAAGTTACTCCGGCGGTGATTCATTTGCTTTCTACGGAGGTGATGTAAACACGGCGCAGTTAGTATCTTATAAATCTATTAATGATGATTTTAAATTTACGCAGGGAATCCAATGCAGATTGTTTAATTCATTAGCGGTGAGATCTTCTTATTTATCAAGTAATAAAGATGGATCAAGATGTCTGGAAGTAAAAACCTATGAAAAGAAAAACGAAACTGACTTTACCAAAAAAGCCACATTCGTTAGTGCTTCAAACATGACAATGCTAAACGACAGTGAAAATATTACAGCAGACATTCAGGCAGGTTTGGTTAAAGAAGCTGTTTATGTTGGTGAAAATGCCTCTTTGGAATTAAAAAGAAGTGTAGTTTCTGGTTTTAATCCTGCAGTACTTATAGACAGCAAAACTGAAATCAATGACGCTAATCTAAAGAAAATTAAATTTGAAGAGATGTTCTTTAATCAGTGCAGCGGCAATATCTTTAAAGAAAACAATGCTGACAATACAGATTTAGAAAGCTGGTACGGTAACAGCATCTTTTTTAATGTGTATTCCCACACTGAGAACAAAGAAACTTTTGTGGACGTTTATAATGCAAAAAGACCGGATTACAGACTTCAGTTAGGCAAAATTACTGCCTCAAGCGGTAAATAGATCCCGTATCTCACATAAAAACTATAAAAAAGGAAACAGCATTTACGTGCTGTTTCCTTTTTTTATGTAGAATCCTTTTTAAAATCAGGTCTGGTGTTTGAAGGCAGGCAAGGTATTTTCAAAAAATGAATTATCATCAATTGTAACGCAATGGAATGGGACAAATATCTGATATAAAAAATCGGAACAGGATTACTCCTGCCCCGATTTAATGTATAGTTTCTATTCAGTTGTTGGACATTACCGAAAAAAATTCAATCCCTGCCTGAATCAACTAACCTATAGTATATTTTTTTTCTGTAACCGTAGTGACTGTTTCAGTGGTTACCGTGTCTACAAATCGCCATTCTGCTTCAGAACCGGAGGCTGTAAATTTAAGATAAGCATAGCCTCGTTTATACAAATTTGCATATTCTAAATCATCGATCAGTACCGAAAATGCCTGTGCCAATTCTATCGCTTTTGCAGGGTCTGCCGTAATGCCAAGATACGCTTCCAGTCCCGGCGATGAAACAGAACTGCACGCTATTTCAGTACCTATAAAATTCCCCTGCATATCCTTAAGTTTACCCATCCAGGCATTATGAGTATCTCCGGCCAAAACCACAACATTTTTTCCGGAAAGGATCGCATACAATTGTTCCCTTTCAACAAAATAACCATCCCAGGCATCCAGATTATAAGGCAAAGTGGTCGTAACTCTCGCAATTTCCTGAGGCGTTAAAGTAGGATCATTTTGCTGATGTCTCATTTTAATCACCACCAGTTGAGAGATGGCACCGGTAAGAGCCTGCATGGTGGCCGGCTGTGCGCTTCCGTAATAATCCACTTCTGCTAAAACCTGGTTCAAAAGCAGCAGCAGCTCTGCAGGAATCAGCATTTTTGTCATCAGGATCTGCTGGCCTAATACTTTCCATTTAGCAGTATCTGCACTGATCTGTGATCCCAGCCAGGTCATTTGTTCGCTTCCGATTAATTTTCTGCTGGTGCTTAACAAATCCGTTCTGAATTTTGTCTGGTCAAAATTTCCGGCATTATCAATATAATCCGCATAACTCATCTGCTTATCTCTTGCAATCACTCTGGTATCCATCATGTAAAGCGAAAGAATGTTACCGAAATTAAAACTTCTGTAAATTCTAAGATCCTTTCCTGTTTTAAGCGGAATATATTCGCTGTAGGCCTGAAAAGCAGCCATTTTTCGCATCTGGAAGTCTCCTTCAGACGGCTGATGGTTTTCGGCACCGGATTTATAGGTGTCGTTGGCAAACTCATGGTCATCCCATACACATATAAAAGGTTTTTTCTGGTGAAGAAGCTGCAGGTTTTTATCTCCCCTGTATTGTCTGTAGCGCTCTCTGTAATCACTAAGGTTTATAATTTCCCTGGCGGGTTTATGTTCCCTGCCCAGCGAATTGGTAAAAGGATTGGTGCCGTACTGTCCCGGCGCATATTCGTAAATATAATCTCCAAGATGCACCACTACATCGGCATCTGAAGCAGCAATAGCTCCATAGACATTAAAAAGTCCTGCCGGGAAATTAGAACAGGAAACCACCGCCATTTTTACGTCATTTACAACATCTGTTTTAGAAGGCAGCGTGCGTGTTTCTCCGGTAACCGTTACCTGTTTGGTTTTGACATTGTAAAATCGGTAATAATATTTGGTATTCGACGCAATATTCTGAACATCTACCGCTACCGTAAAATCATTCGCGGATGATGCCCCCGCCTGCCCTTTTCTTAGTACCTGAGAAAATGTGGCATCCTTACTGATCTCCCAGGTAATTTCAGCATCTGAACCTGCTGAATATCGTGTCCAGATAATCACTCCTGTTTCCGTCGGGTCAAAACTGGCTACTCCGGTCTCAAACCCTTCATTTTTCAGTCCGTCGGGTGCACCGCTGTTTTCCGGTTTATCGTCGTCACTGCAGCTTTCAATAAGGGGCGCGATGAATATTCCTCCGGCAGCCAAGAATGAATTTCTAAGAAACCTTCTTCTGCCTAAATCATTGTTGTTTTCCATAAAAAAATTTTTATCTCAAAAAAACAATTTAATCTTACAACTCAGGTTACGGCATTTTTACTATTATATTTTGTTAATATTAACAATCTATTTACTATAATAAATTATTGATTGGTTTAAGATTTTTAAAGAGTGTTTAAGAGAAAAACAATAACCGGAAAGTAAAATCTAGTCAAAAAGCCCCCTGCTCCTGTTCAGTGTAAACCTTATAGTGTAACGAATACGCCTTTATACCTAATCCTTAAATTTAATTACAAAAACTAACAAATAACTTACATATAGCTGCACCAGAAACTATTTTTCTTCATGGAAAAAAGATATCTTAGCCGTCAGATTTTAATTATAAAACGATTTATGATAAAACAACTTTACTCTCTTTTAGCCGTGGCATTGGTTCAGTCGGGCTTTGCACAGGCACCGGCGATCAGTTACGCCACGCCAAAAACGTATATAGTCGGTATAGCCATAACACCGCTAAACCCTGTTAATACTGGCGGTTTAATTACTTACGGGGCCACAACTACATTTGCGGGAAGCGGAGAAACTGGCGATACCGACGGCAGTGCTGTTACGGCAAGTTTTGATCGTCCTAACGGGGTCGCCGTTGACGCTGCAGGTAATGTCTATGTGGCCGATACTTATAACCATACCATAAGAAAAATAACGCCTGCAGGAGTCGTAAGCACACTGGCGGGAAGCGGAACAGCAGGTGCGGCCGACGGCAACGGTGTTGCGGCAAGTTTTAATCTACCTGGCGGAGTAGCAGTTGATGCTGCCGGCAATTTATATGTGGCGGATACCTCTAATAATAAAATACGAAAAATAACGTCTCAGGGAGTGGTCACTACGCTGGCAGGAAGCGGAGCAGCTGGCGCTGCCAACGGCACCGGCACTTCGGCAAGTTTTAAATTACCGAACGGACTGGCGGTGGATGCTTACGGTACGATCTATGTGGCAGATACCGGTAATCATAAAATAAGAAAAATAACGCCCGACGGCGTGGTGAGCACCTTAGCAGGAAGCGGATCACTCGGTTATGCAGATGCTTACAGCACTACGGCACAATTTTTTAGTCCTTACGGAGTAGCGGTTGATGCTTTGGGGGTGGTTTATGTAGCCGATAAAAATAACAATAGCATACGAAAGATAGCACTTGACGGAAAGGTGAGCACTTTAGCCGGAAATGGTACATCGGGTGATGTGGATGCTAAAGGCAAACTGGCCCGTTTTTATTATCCGAAAGGTGTAGCGGTTGATGCTTTGGGTACAGTCTATGTGGCCGATGGCGATAACTATAAGATAAGACAAATAAGCCCTTCAGGTGAGGTGACGACATTAGCAGGCAGCGGACTTAGAGGTACTGCCGACGATAACGGCGCTGCTGCCAGTTTCTACAACCCTTTTGCAGTAGCACTTGATGCTTTCGGCACCGTTTATGTGGCCGACACTAATATCAATAAGATCAGAAAGGTAGGTACCGGAGGCTATACCATAACTCCCGCCCTGCCTGCCGGTCTGAGCATCGACAGGATCACCGGAACGATTAGCGGTACACCCACTGCCCCAGCTCCTGCAACGGTTTATACCATAACAGCAGCCAATGGTTCGGGGAAAAGTACTTTTGATTGTACTATAGAAACAAAAATAGAAGTACCTATTTTCACTTATACTACGCCGCAAAGCTACGAGATCAACAAAGTCATAACCCCTCTGAACCCGATTCATACAGGTGGTCCGGTTCCTTTGGGGGCCGCGTCTACGCTGTCAGGAACCGGAGTATCCGGCAATACTGACGGCAGTGGTGCTTCGGCAAGTTTTTCTTCTCCATTAGGAGCAGCTATGGATGCTTCGGGAAATATTTATGTGGCGGATTACAACAATAACAAAATACGTAAAATAACGCCCGACGGAGTAACGACTACTTTTGCAGGGAGCGGAACATACGGTTTTGCAGACGGAAGTGCTGCTACGGCAAGTTTCAGAAGTCCAATAGCGGTAGCGGTAGATGCTTCGGGCAACGTCTATGTGGCAGATAGTGCTAACCATAGAATACGAAAGATAACGCCCGGAGGAGTAGTGAGCACTCTGGCAGGAAACGGAGTAGTCGATAATGTAAACGGCACCGGTGCTGCGGCACGTTTCTTTTTCCCAAGCGGAGTTGCGGCAGATGCTGCAGGCAATGTCTATGTAGCGGATACCAATAACCAACTGATTAGAAAGATCACTCCTGAAGGGGTAGTAAGCTATTTAGCAGGAAGCGGAGTAGTTGGTGACGGCGACTATACCGGTCTTCGTGCCTCTTTTAATTATCCGAGAGGAATAGCGGTCGACGCTTCGGGTAATGTTTATGTGGGAGACGTTGATAACAATAAAGTAAGAAAGATCACTCCTGCAGGAGCCGTAACTACCCTGGCAGGATACAAAACCTCGGGCGACGTTAACGGTACCGGTTTTTTGGCACGTTTTGCCCGCCCTTCCGAATTAGCGGTTGATGCTTCGGGTACGGTGTATCTGGCAGACAGAGATAATGGAAAAATTAAAAAGATCTCTCCGGCCGGAGTGGTCACTACCCTGGCAGGAGGCGGAACAAACGGTGTTCCGGGAGCCAGTTTTTCTTCGCCTGCCGGAGTAGGAGTTGATCCTCTGGGCAACATCTATGTGTCTGACGACAATAAAATAACCAAGATAAAGGCAAGTTATACCATCACACCAAAGTTACCGCAAGGACTGTATTTTGACGCTTCAACAGGAACTATTAGCGGTACCCCAACCACCGTTACTCCTGCAACAGTCTATACTATAACAGCGACTAATACTTCAGGAATAGGGACCTTTGCTATTACCATTGCTACAGTCGGTGCTGAGGATCCGGCGGTATTGACCACTCCAACCAACGTGATTGCGTCCGGAACCACTGCCACCACCACTACCCTGTCGTGGACAGCTTCAGAAAACACAGGTGCTGTTTCAGGTAAAAAGAAAGAGACAGGAATTATATCGTATGATATCTATAAAGACGGCATACTGTTGGCAACGGTAACTGAAACCACGTATACCGTTACGGGTTTAAGTCCTAATACCAAGTATACCTTTACCATTAAAGCAAAAGATACTGCAGGAAACGTTTCAAAAACCAGTCAGGTGTTTTCTGTGACCACTTTGGCAAATGACCTAGGAACAGGTGATTTCGATAAGAAAGATAGTATCAAACTGTATCCAAACGCCACCACCGGGAATATCACCATTGAAAAAAGCGAACTGGACACTGCACAATTGCGTGTTTTTGATGCTCTGGGGCACTTTCTTTTTGCAAAACAGTTAGAAGGGCAATCTACCCGATTGGATATCTCTCATTTACCGATTGGAGTCTATATGTTTCAAATTTCGTTTGACTCGGGAACAGTAACCAAAAAAGTAATTCGAAACTAAATCATACTTTAGGGCCGGTCAAAGGGCACTAAAAAATAATAGCCGATTTTCGTAGTGAAAATCGGCTATTTTTATATCGTTTTTATGCTGTTGTATTTTTAAAGTGGGAATCCCTAATATTTTAGGCCGTTAGAGCAGCCATCTGATCCCTTTTCCTGATTTTTTCCACGCCCCTTTCTCTAATGAGTTCCGCGGCATCGAGCATTTTAATGACCTGAATATAACATGTCGTCAGGTCAGCGTCAGCATCTTCGGCTTGCGGAGACAAGGACAGGCGGACGATTTCCCTTAGAAAAAATTCAAATGCTTCAGCCGTTTTTTCATCAAATGCTTTTTGAAATACCCTAAAAGGATTCTCGTATTCTTCCTTCGTCAGGGAAGAAAGCTGAGCTACGATTTCAGAAAGTGAAGATGCTTTCACTTTCCATTTTTTGCTTTTCTCTCCCAGGCAGTAACAAGCTTTGAGAAAAGAGCTCAGCACCGTATAAAAAACAAAAACACTCGCAGGATTGTCCTGTTCGTAAACTTTGCTGGTACCGGTGTAACGTAAGGCTTCATTTAACTGCTGTTTGTAATCATCCAGATCGGCAAAATCAAAAAAGGCATCCAGAACCTTAAAGGGGTCTTCTGCCACAAACCCAGCCCAAAAGCGGGTATCGAACGCTGTTTTATTTTTTTTCATGGTAAAGAGATTTAAAATTCACCAACGAAGTTCCGTTCTTTCCAAAGGATAATCTATTCAGAATACCGCTATAATATTCTGACAAAAAAGCTGTTTTATGGGATAATTTTTTATCTTTGAAATTCAGGATTTTAATCGAAATGGGGTTATCTTTGAGCCTCTAGAAAAATGGATACGCATTATGGAACAGAAAATACATCAGGGAAGAAACGTAAAACGCTTCAGGGAAATGTTGGGCATCAAACAAGAGGGCTTGGCTTTTGATCTCGGAAACGACTGGAATCAGAAGAAAATCTCGATGCTGGAGCAAAAAGAGGTTATTGAAAACGATATACTGGATCAAATTTCACTGGCCTTAAAAATTCCGGTGGAAGCGTTTCAGAATTTTGATGAGGAACAAGCGGTAAATATTATTGCTCATTCTTTTGACAACGGTTCAATTGGTTATCAAAAGAATGATACTTGTACATTTAATCCAATTGATAAAATTGTTCAATTGTATGATGAAAAAATTGCGTTGTACGAGCGTTTGTTGAAGGAAAAGGACGAAATGATGGTAAGGCTTGAGAAATTAATTAATAGATAATTTCGGAAAAACTCTTATTCATAATTAAGCATTTTACTTTTTTTGGTAATCCAGTAAATGTAGATAAAATAGTTTCAAATCTAATTGTAAATTCTTTTAACCTTTAAGTTTTTTTACTCTGGCAATTCAACTTTTTGTATGGCAATAAGATTGTTATTCAAATCTATAAATGCGGCTATCTTCATCTAACCTCTTAATAATACTCATAACCTTTGAATGTGGCATATGGTGCGTATTAAGAAGAGCACAATAGATATTTGCATATTCATTATAAATATTGGTTGCAAAAATACCAGTATCATCGGAACCCACAACAATTGGGGGGATGCTTTTTCCTTCATCATGCCATTTTGCCCAATTAAATAAATGGTAAGTACTAAAATTTTGATGAAAACCTATACGTACATTGCTTGTAGGAAGTGTCTCTATTACAATTTCTTTTTTAGTCATTTCATTAAGCAGCTCAAGTTGCAATAATTCAACATGTTCTGCCTTGATAATATCAAATGGATCTATTTTTATTATTTTATCAAATTTCTTACGGTTATCTAAATTATGATACGCCTCAAAGACTTCGAAAACCTTGTTGCTTGTTCTGGTATCTGCAAAACCTTTATTAACCATGAAAAACCATTCCTCCTCATCGTAAACATGCTTAAGCATTACATTTTCCCTGCTCTTGTCTAATGCATGAATTGGACAGCATTGCCTCATTAGCCAAGCTTGCTCCAAGAGGGTTATTGGATAATGGTCATTGTAGATATTAAAACACATATTATTTACCTCATTTATAATAAACGGAAGTAAGATATGTAATGATTCTATTCTTCTTTTAACAATAAGATGATAACTAAAAATTAAGTCATCGAGATAATCTCCCTGTTTTACCAAAAGCTCCTTTCCAATAGCGTTTTGCCACTGCCATGGAGACAAACCAGAAGCAGTAGCATGTCCTATACGGTCTCCTTTTTGCAAATCACAGAAAACAATAGCCTCATAAATAGCCCTCATACCACTTAATATGTGGTAAAAGTCTTCGCCGGCGTGATATGTAAAATGCTTTACACCTGCTCGACGCATTTTACGAAATACTGGAGCAAATACTTCAGGTGGAGCATCAAATTCACTCGCAGCAGCATCAACAGCAACTATCTTTTTTTGATACTTTGAGTAATTTTTCAACAGTAAAGCCAATACATTACCTCTTTGTGCTACTTCATAACGAAGTGCCTTATGTCGTACAAAATGATCAGGTTTATTATCTGTTTTTTTTATAAAATGAGCAATCAGCCTTAATTCAGGCATTACAGGAAAAACCCCTATTTCGCTTTCATGCTGTAAGCTAATATCTTCTTTCATTTTATTCCAACCATTATTAATAGCATCTAAAAATACTATCATTTCATTTTGGGTAGCTTTAGGTGAAAACCTGCCTTCTAGAAAACGAATGTGCTTTAAGTCATTACCCTGCATTTGATGATAACGACGAAGATATGTTTTCTCACTTTTTTCCCTTAATTCATTTAATGTATGCTTTTGAAATTGCTCAAAGCCATTTTGATGTGTTTGTTGTACTAATAAACGATTCGTAAGACCTAAAATAAGAAGGTAAAAATGGAAAAAAACAGCAAGAAGTTCATTTTTAGTATTACTTATTTCATGAAACATTAAAATATACATAAGACCTTCCACCGACATAAGGCAGGAATGATTATCCTCATATGTAATTAATGACAAAAACGGATGACGATAACTTCCAGAGAGGTCGGAATCATTACTCAAAAACTCATCTAAAAGCGTATTCCTATCATACTTGTCATATTCATTATCTTTATAAGGATACAAATAATAGAAAAAATAATTCCTTAATTTTTGTGCAGCTTTTAGAAGAGTTACATAAGTCAGAGGCTCTAACAAATGAGATTCCTGCTCCATTTGTTCTTGTACTTTGGAATTTCTAAATCCTTTTTTCAGATCTTCATAAATTCCGTACGGATTAAATAGAAAATCCTGCCATACTTGGTCAGTCTCAAGAGCACCATTAAGGTGCATATGAAGATCGTGTAAACCGTTTTGTTGTTTCACATAATATTCAAGCTGTGGAATTCTTGCATGAGGAATTGAAGTATAGCGGGTATTGGGCAACAGATAATCTTTAAAATATTTATGTCGCTCACTTATATTGTTTTTACAATCGCTATATGTTTTTTTATATAAAAGTGCACATTGCAACAATAGAGGCGGAATATACGTTATAGTTTCCTGCCAGTTGTTTTGCTGTTCAGATTTTACAAAAACCCTTTTGGCTTCAAGCTCGAGATAAGTATCAGCCATTTTTCCAAGTCCTTTGATAAAAATATCGGAAAGGGATTCAATATCTTTGAATGTCTCCTCTTGTTCAAGACGATAGAGATGATCAGGTAGAGCTGAATTTTGTCCACGAGATTTAAGCAACATGCGCCTTTTTACATCATCAAAAGAAGCAAATTTTCCGTGCAAATACTTTCCTAGGGACTCATTGTCAGACAATAAAAATTTAAACATTTGTCTTTTTATTTGACTATTTCTAAATAATTCTTGAATTTTGCTACACTCGCAATAGATATTCTTGTTAATCCAAATTTACCTAATTCCTCTTTTAACAACTTCAAGTCATTTGAATCAAGAATGTTAACATCGAAAGATTCTAATCGTTCTTTTATCTCCTTATAATTAACTTGATTATCTATAGAAAGAGGTTTCATTTCATTTTTGAGTGTAAGATCATTCCAAGTTAAAGATCTTTCTTCTAAAGTTCCTTTAATTGGAATTTTATCTAGGAATTTTCTAATATCAATATTAAGTATCTCTTTTTGTATAATACCTTTATCATTTTTTAAGTAATCATCACAAAAAATACTGATACTATCCTTTATTTTATCCTTTTTTAAATAAGCTAATAATAAAGGACACGCAAGCATCCATTGAGATAAAAGAAGCTTTTTACTTTTTGTCTTCTTACTTTTTTTATCAATCAACTTACTTATGTTATTGATAAATATGTTTTCTTTATAATTTGTATTATTTAAATTAAGCTCTGAAGCTATTTCATTCGCATTTTCTCGACAATCTTCAACTAAAACAGCATTCATAAAAGCGAGTATGTAAGCATTGAAAACTTCTCCTAAATTTTTATTTCCTACTTTACTTTCGAGATTAGTTATCGCATAGAAAAACCTTGTTGCTATCTTTCCTAGTAAATGAACTGATATTTTAATGCCTTTTTCTGGGTATTTTCCTGCCCAATTGTTAAAAGCTGATTCAATATCAAACCCATTTAATGACTGCGTGTTATCTAAATCTTGAGGATCTTCTATAATATTCCCTACGTCTTCTTTATTTTCACCACGTTTAAAGTCAGGCATCATATATCCCCTAAATTGAGATAATTCTGTAAAACCATTTTTTAAATCCCCTGATTTACGCTTTCTAATCAATTCTCCGATCGCACCTAATAGTAAATATGGTGAATAAGTTAGTAATGAAGCCTGTTTATAAACATACTGATTAGAACTTAGTGGCATATATACCAGCATCTGTTCAACATAATCTGCATTTCCTGCTTTTAGTACACTGTCAATCCTATCTGAAGTTGATTTAGTGTCTTTTTTTGTGTTTGATGCAAGACCAAATAAGGGAACTGTCCCTGCAAAAGAAAGTTTTTCACTATTTGAATCACCATCAATTGTGCCACGCATGTAAGCGATTATTTTACCAGCCACATCTTTTAACACATTATCATTTAAGATTACCGTATTATTGCACAAATCTTCGATAGAAGGATTTATTACGCCCTCTGTTGAAGATTTATAGGATAAGAGAGGTAAAAGATTACGAGTATATCCTATTTTTATAAAATAATCAAAAATAAGGTATGGATCATTTTGGATATTATAGGATAATAAAAAATTAAGACTAAGCAAACTTGCATTAAGCGTATCTTCTGTAGTAATAGGTTGTAGCTGATATAATTCTTCCAGTTTTTTTTCCTTTAGTAAAAAATTAAGTATAAGCCTATTTATATTTTTTGGTGATCTTATAGCGGTATTTATATCAATTTCTTTAGCGTAAAGATCACTTAGAAAAATATCTGTAAAAGGAGCTATGCCTATATTCTCATCTATATAATCTCCTGTGTTAAGCTTAAAAAGATTTAGAAATTGCACCTGCGTCCTTAAAGGTAATTCTAACAAATAATCACTATAAGATTTTGCCTGGTACCTATTATTAATGCCAAAATAGTTTAATATTCTTTCGTAAATTTTACTTATTTCATTTTCAGATTCATTTTCTACTATATTAATTCCTGATTTCTGATATACATAGAACTTCTTTTCAACATTATACCGCTTACTGGTACCTATAGTTGATAAATGTATTCTGTTTCTGGGTTGCAAAACTTTTTGCAAGTATTGTGATTCTAATTCCGTAATCATTTGATTAAAAACAGATAATTTTTTTAGTTGTTTACCTTCATATTCCAGAATTTCTTTACCAAAATTTTGCCACTTTTTTTGTCTTACTACCGTCGAATATAACTGGCTGTCGCCACTTACAATTGTAATTAAACGTGCACCGGTAAAATATTTTCTAATGGTTTCAAGTACAGCCCAACCTTTTGTTGCATCTACATCTATATCATCAAACATTACTAAAAATGCCTTTTTACCTAATATGTCAAGTGATAGACGAAGAAATTCATTAAAATTATCAGCCAATTCTTTCGATGCATGAACAGCTTTTAATCCATTATCCATTACAAATTCAGCATCCTGCCAGTTATCCAGACTGTTACTGCCAATACCATCAATAGATGGGAGCCCAGCGGCAAGCTTATTCAATGATCCACGCCAAGCCTTACGGCTGTACTTATGCTTGTTAACTGGATCACATTCCTGATTATTTAGTTTTTGATCTATCAAATCCTTTATTATAGCTATTACATTGAGAAAAACATGCCCTTTCTCTTCAATTAGCGTTGGATCAATAATATCAAGAATTTGAATTTTTTCACCTATTTCATTTTTTGAAAGCTCTTTTTTTATGGTTAAAAGAAAACTCGTCTTTCCGCTTCCTCTTGTCCCTAGTATAGTGATTGTATTATGTAGGTTCACTTTATTTTCATCTACTTCTGTAAGGGGTATAAAACCTTCTATTAGATTTTTTACCTTTCCGAATTCAGTATTATGAACAAGAGTACTTTTAGTTCGAGTTTCACCATTTTCATTTGCCGTTATACTAGATACACCATAGGATTGTGCATGTATACTATCGTTAAGAAATATAGTAATAGATTCCATTCAATTAATTAATTATTTAGTTAGTAATGAACTGCAAAATCTAAATAAATAAGTTTATAAAATTTCTAACCTAAAGGTTGGTCTTTAACTTTTTTAGTTGGCTGTGTGCAGAAACTCGATTTTTATTCAAACGAATATAAGGAATATTTTTACTACAGTTTATTGTTTTTTTTAATTATCAAGAAATCATTTATTTTAGAGTAATCTCAATTGAATTCCTTCGGCTGGCGCGAGCATAACGCTCGTGAATATTGTTTTTTTTCTAATTATGCTCACGAGCGTGAATTATTTATTCAACTTCATAACATTTTTAATATGCTAATTAAATGGAAGTTGTGCGATAGCCATTTAATTATATCAATGAAATTGTTTTAAATACGGCTGACAAATCTTTTTTCTTTGTCACTATTCCATTGTACTTGATATGTTTTCCCGTTCATTTGATCAAGTAATAAGAAATTATATGTGTTTTTTGTAGGGTAAAGTGTAAACCTCCCATTTACCTCTTCTGTCATCATTACAAGTGAATCTGAATTTAATACTAGTTCGCCTTCGTAACCTTCCGCCGATATAGTAAAATGTACTTGCCACATTTTTCCATTTCGGGTGTCCAATTTAATAAAAGTCCAATAGTTTTCAGTGGGAAACAATCGATAAATCGGACTTTCAATTTGCTTTTCTAGCTGTTTTGTATTACTTATAATACTTTGCGGTGTTTGACCTTTTGAAGGCAAAACAAATAAAATCAGCAATGTAATGAGTATAAGATTTCTTGTCACCATATTTTTCTTTCTACTTTGTCTGTCGATTAGTATTTTCTTAAATTACATTTGTTCATCTTTACAGTTTTCGCTCTCCCCTGCTGTCGCGAGGGTTCTATTAAGGCTTGCATTTTTTTGCTATATAACGTAAAGTGATTTTGTGTAATGTGCTAATTTGGAGTGTCAGTTGAGTCTCCTCTTGTAATATCACTTTTTTTAGTCAGATTGTTTAGAATGTTTGGAACCAGTCTCTCGCTAAAACCTGCTATAAAAGACCAAACAACTAATTTTCCAAAAGCAGGAGGGATATATAAAATTCTGTAAAAAACTCTAGGGTTTGGAAACAAAGTACCGCTAATCATATTCCCCAAAAAAGCAAAACCTAAGATCATTGCAAAGATTGCCCCAATTGTTTGAACTGCTAATATTTCAGATAGAAAAAAATTCTCATGAATTAATTCTTTATTTCTTGTTCGGGTAATTAAACTTATAGCCGCCCCCAATGCTCCAAATCCACAAATTAGGCTGAAAGTCGCGACTCTGGTTAGCATTCTGAATTGCCTTGATTCAGAATTCGACTTCCAATCGTCAGTTAAAGCGTTAAGCATTGTTACTGTATTACTTCCTTCACTTTCACCCACATCTTTATCTGACGCATGAAGATCTTCATCGTCAAAATTATTTGCAGGAGCAACTCCCATTTGAATTTCTGTGCTATCATTAGCATCACTTGGTACGGCTATCTCCCCTTTTTCCTCATCGTAACTAACATAATAAGAAGTATGTGGGCTACTTTTTAAGATTGCAAAATATATGAAAGGACTTAAAAGCAATATTGAATACAGCAGCGAAATTAAGACGAATGGAGCGGTATTGGTGTCGGATAGTTTAAACAGTGTAAGTTTCATAAAAAAATAATTAAATTAATTTTTAAGTTTTAAAAGACTTGAATATTACAAATCTTAACACACGGTAAATATACTTGCAATCAATATTTTACAAGCAAGTACTTATACGGGTTTTATTGAAGTGTTTTCGTGTAATCACCAATTCCCCTCGCTGGCAAGCGTCCCGCTTGTGAATATTTTATAAATTTGAATGCAAATCTATTTTAGGATTAGGTCTAAATATGTAAACTTTTTTCAGGACAAGACATCTTTTAAAAAGAATTCCATATTCACGAGCGTGACACTCGCCTGCAGGGGAAGCAGTTTTAAAATCTGTATATTTAGCTTTAGGAGAAGCTACAAAAAAATGGACAATGCCAATCCATAATTGGGGATTAATACTCAATCAGTTCTTAACTATATTTAAAAAAAGGGTTCAACTTTAATTAAAAAGTCAAACCCCGTTATTTTTAAACTTACACACTTTTTAGGACAGTGTCTTTTATAATATTACTGTTTTATCATAACATATGTACCAGCCCTAATAATTCCATCCTTTGGCATTGGATCACCTTCTTTAACTGCAATAGGACCTGTATACCAAATTTCTACTTTAATTGCGTCTTTACCATTCACGGTTGTTTTTCGAATATCAATTTCTCCGACATGGGGAGAAGATATGATACCCAATCTGAGACGTTTTTCAGTTGGTGTGCAGTCATCGCATCCTAATACAGTTCCGGTTAAAACTCTTTTTCCACTTATATTGTTACTGTTACTTGTTGCGGTTAATTGGTTTAGCGTATTCACCTTTTCAACTCCATTTTCTATCCATTGGTATTCTCCGCAAATCAAATCTTCATAGTAGAAACCATTCATGGATGTCATAATGTTTTTTTGCAATTTAATTTTAAATGAATTATTGCCATTAGTATATAAATACGTGCCATCATAACCATTTAATACGTTTTTGGTATCTTTATAATAAGCTCCTTTAACACCAGTAAAATCTTTCATTGGTGTCTTTATATCGAGTATTGGATTTTGAGCCATACAGCTGTTTAAAAGAATAAAAAACACTGCGCAATTAGTATATTTTTTCATGGAGAGTAAATTACTGTTTTATCATAATATAGTCACCACTTTTAATAGTGCCTGGTTTTGGCATTGGATCGCCCTCCTTAACAGCAATAGGGCCCGTATACCAAATGTATGCTATAATTGCGTCTTTACCATTCACAGTTGTTTTTCTAATTTCGATTTCTCCATAATTGGGAGAAAGAGGATCAGAAAAACCAAGCCTTAATCGTTTTTCATCAGGTCTGCAATCATCACAACCTGATACTGTTCCGATTAGAATTCTTTTTCCAATTATAGTGTTATCATTACTTGTTAGAGTTAATTGGTTTAATGTATTCACCTTTTCAACGCCATTTTCAATCCATTGATATTCACCCGCAATCAAATCTTCATAAAAGACACCATTTCTGGAAGTCATAATGTTTTTTTGTAGTTTTAATTTAAATGAAATAGTAGCATTGTTGTATAAATAGGTTCCATCATAGCCATTTAACACGTTTTTTGTGTCTTTGTAATAAGCACCTTTAATCGTATTAGATACTGATATATCCTTAATATCAAGCACCGGACTTTGCGCCATACAGCTGTTTAAAAGAATAAAAAATAATGCAAAAGTAATATAGTTTTTCATCGTTATTTGTTGTTTAAGTACATGGTACAGCTATTGCTTTTTTTGTTGTTTTATCAATCACTAATTTATCCCATTTGGTAAGGGTGTCATCTGCTTTGTAAAGCGTTATCCCGAAAGAGGCATATTGTGCTAAGAAAGTCTCCTCCAATGCTCCGTTGCTTGCATCGTAAACAACTGCTTCATCATCGTGAATTGATTTAAATTTTTTATCATCGGTTGGATTATTTCTATTATACTTTGGATCATTCCAGACTTCATTTACTTTAGTATCTAATGCGTTAATATCATCCACTCTTATAGCGTAAGTATTTATACGTCCTGCATTATCTTTGACAATTACCATTGCAAAAACATCCTCTTTCCTGATTGGACTTGCTCCATCGTAAGCATTTCTTAAAAATCTTACATCTGCAAACGAAAACATCGCTACTCCTCTTGCCGGATGTGAATGTGCGCCACCAATAAAAGTAAGTCCTGTTGGTAATGGAACTGAAAATTCATTTAGTGATGTTAACTGAGTGTATTCATATCTGAAAGTCTCATCAGGATTCATCACTTTTTTTACTTCTACTCCATGCTCAACTACATTCTTAGGAGCCATTACCTTTCCTTTTAACCAATCTATACTTGGTTTCATATTACCCGACTTTGTAACATCTGTAAGGGCTTTCATTTTATCACATGGATTTACAGCAGGCTTGACAGGCGCCGAAGGTGTACTACCACCGCCACCGCCACCCGGTGAAGTATAACCACCCGGGGTTGTCCCTCCAATTACAGGGCCACGTGGGGTATAAATCACTGGCGTTCCTGTACTAGGACCCGTTACAATCACTGGTCTTAACGGAATTGCATTACCAGTACCGTCTCCACCATCATTATGGCATCCCTCACCAAAATCAGCGTAAATACAATCACCAGTTTCCGGGGCTTTGTTTGTTTTGTTCCTATCAATCGAAAATGCGGCGACACCCTCTTCCACTACCTGATTGTTTAAAAACTTCGCAGCCCTTAGAGCACCTTTTTTTAAATCCCAAACGGTCATGTAACCCGTAAAATCTCCACCCTCTACAGACTGACTCTCCGGTTTAATATCCTTATTAGAATAGGCTTCGAACAATAGGGCTGAATATCTGCCTTCATCTGATTTATAGATATACAATTTCTGTTCCCAAAATTCCCGCTGATCTTTTTTAAGTTCCGTTACAGGTACAATAATTGTCTCTGTCCCGTCCTCTGATCTTGTAACGCTTGCCTGGTTCCATTCATATTGCATGTTCTGAAATAAAGCATAATTCGCTCCGTTGGCGTCATACTTATCAAACCAGTTCTTTGCTTCATTCATTTTGGCCTCCTGCTGGGTAAACTCGTTGTCACTGGCACAACCTGAGGCAATGAGAATGAAACTGCATAAAACTACTTTTGCAATTTGTTTTAATTTTCTATTCATTTTTTAACGGTTAATTAATTAAGCTTTTGGTAGTTATTGTTTTGTTTTTCTAATTAAGACTTTACTGTTTTAATAGAAACATCATTTATTACAGTATTTTCTTTCGAAAACCAAAAGTATACTATTTGACGGTTTTGACAAATAATCTAAGTATTTCTTTACAATAATTTTTAAAAAGTAGATCAATTTCTCCTAAACCTTATGTTTAGGGCTATCCCTGCAAAAAAGCTTTGCAAAGCTATCTGAACATCCGCAAATCACCCCCCCGCTCCGCAAAGAGTTCCTTACCAATACTTAATTGATCGCATACGCTCTGCGAACATCTCACTTCGCTCCCGCAACAATCATCAGCAAACAGTATCGATTAAAACAAAAAAACCTGATACCAGATATTACTCCGGTACCAGGTTTTTCTTTTTTAACCCTTTTTAAATCCCCACTTTAACCTTCATCAAAAGAAAAAAGCATCCTAAAAGTAATCGCGAAGGAGAACGGCAGATTCCGATTTTTAACGGTAATTCTGCCAGTTTGACATTGCGTTTTTTTACGTCGTTTGTCCGTCACCGCTCCGTCACTCCTATACGGAAACTCCGTTTGGGATTTTTAGAGCTTTTGCTCCTTTTCGGTCAAATTGTCAGGTAAATCTGTAGCCTGAATGGTGATTTTATCACCGGTTAAATCGTCATTTTCTTTAGTAGCCGTATAGATCCAATCGAGGCCATTAGCGCTTATTTTGGCGTTGCCTTCTTCTACCAGTGTCCCGTCGGCATTTTCTATAATTACTTTTACAGCCACCACTTTAAAGTCGTCGGTTACTTTGACACTAATCGTATCTCCTTTTTTACCTTTGTACTGGGAAAGATCAATTTCTTCTATTTTCGGGGCACCCAGCATATCGGCTACCGCTACATTATACGCACTAATGTTTTTTTCAGGTTTCGCCGCTTTTTCATAGATCGCCTTCGTAGTCGCTTCCTGTAAGGCTGCTTTGGCATAGATAGTCGCTTCCTGAAATTTCGCAATGTGCTTCTTTTGTTTTTCCGTCGGTTCTCCTATGCGCTCTTTTGGTGCTTTTGAAACGATTGTTTTACTGCCTCTCTGGCTAAATACAATGATGTCGCCCACTTTCCCACTCAATCCGTGAGTGATGATGTTGTTTTTACTTTCTGCCATAGTTTTCTATTATTAAATAATTTTTATTAAGGAGACAAATATAAAAGTATTTTTCATTAATATATTATTTTTCTTACAATTTTTAATTATAGTCATCTATTTTATAAAGTACTATTCCTACTTTTAAGATTTATTACTATGTTTGTAATGTAAAATTATTCACACATTATTTTAGGCTTAAATAAAAGGATAGAAAAAACAATGTCGATGGTTTTACAAAAACTGATTATAAATTAAAACTACTTGATTATGAAACTGGAAAGATTAGATTTAGAAAAGTTTAAAGACTGTACTTTAAAAAAAGAACAATTGTTTGCCCTGAGCGGAGGTGGTACCAAAACCGGCCCGGATAATATTTGTGGAGAACATGGGCCTGAAGGTAAGATTATGAATTTCGATTATGGTTATGATGTGTATCGAAACGGAACGCTTACATTTCACAACAGAAGCAACGTAAAGGATTTGTGTCTACAGTCAGGAAGAGAGTAATTGGAAGTACGAATTGTTTAGTAACAATTCGTACTTTTTTTATCAAAAGTATTTTACGTGTTATTTTTAATTTAATACATCATTATTTTGAGCCAAGTATTCACAACATCCCTGATTGTATTAATCACTACTTTATGTACCACTACAGCCCTGGCACAACGTCAGTTAAAGTATAAAACCTACCATCAGAATAATTTCGAAGACAATAAAATATTTGACGAGGTCTATAATTTGCGTTGGAACAAGGAGTTGTATCTCAATTTTTCAAAAATGAAAGATACCTTAGCGTATTTTGTGGATGATCGTAATTACAAAGGAATTATTAATTACGGGATCACTTTTAAAAGCAAAACACATAAGAACTTTCGTTTTTCGGAAAACAATGGTATCGGATTTTTAAAAGTAGAAATAAGCAAGTGTGTGTATACGCCAAAAGACAGTCTGATACATATAGAAGGTTTTCTGAGTAGTAATTGCTATAACCTGATTTACAACAAAGAAAAACCAAGTCACTTCAATATATTTATCGGGGCGAAAACGGATACACTCTATGTCCGCTACGTGGATATACTATTTAATCGCAAAAAAATTGAAGTAAAATGGAATAACAAAGAAATAGATGATTATGCTGTTCTGGATACCTTTCCTGCTTTTTATTTTAAAAAATATTCCTATTCCAAAACCTCCATTAAGGGTCGAAATCCATTTAAAATAAGTGGTAAAGTGGCAAAAAACACACTGCTTGCCTTCGGATCAAGAGCATACTTTGCTGAAATCTTTGATTTGGGGTCGATGGTATATGCCCCTGAAAAGAACAAAGGCAAAAGGAAAGCAAAAAAAGAACTTCCGGAGATGAAAACGCTCATGATCGATAACAAGCTTGTAGCCGATATTGAAAAAGAAAAGGCACAGAAAGGAGAGATTACGTATTACACCTATACAGAAAAGGCCGAGAATTATATTTTTGCCAGACAATATGCCAGGGCAAAAGAAGAATATAATACGCTGAGTCAAAAGTATCCTGTATTATTCGCAAGAGATATTCATAATGCTATTCGTTGTGCTATTTTATCGAGAGATTTAAAAACTGCTTTTGGGTGGAGCGAAAAACTGGCTTTAAAAGGGGTGGAACTGCCCTATTTTAATGCTAAGATTTTTACTTCTATGCGGAAAAACCCGGAATGGAAAAATTTTAGCACGAAATACGATTCTATTTGCAAAGGGGCACAAGGCCATTGGAATCTCAGACTCCTAAAAGAATTAGACGATTTGCTTCAGGAAGATCAGGCTGTTTACGGATTGGAAAACCGAAAAAATCCAAAAGTCTTATACGAAACCACAGAAAGAGTGACGGACAAATTAATTGACCTCTTAAAAAAAGAAGGGTATCCGTCGGAAGAAAAAACAGGCTGTCATGTGGTAAATGATACTACGCTCCTATCCTTTCCCGATTTCAATGTTTTGATGCTGCATGCTGAGCAGCAAAAAACAAAAAACCTGAATATTTTAAAGGAATTACTTGACCAAAGCAGTAATGCAATGGAGTACGATCGCAAAAGAGATTTTAATAGCGATACAGGTTATAATTCCTGTTTTCATATCTATAAAGGCAATTTGTACATCTTGAAATCGTACGAAAGAAATGATGCAGAGATTCGGAAACTACGTTTCAAATTCAGTAATCCAAATGGATTTATTATGGATTACAATAATTTTGTTATTGAAG
>NZ_WKKE01000036.1 GCF_009674775.1 Flavobacterium sp. LC2016-23
TAAAAATCCGTCACAGCTCCGTTACCAATCTGATGTACGCGATGGAAAGCGAAGTTTCGGCAAACGCATCCGATTCGCTACTGGCCGTTACAACCTATGCTTTCGATATGTCCGTGGTAGAATTATTCCTGCCGCTGCATGTGGGGGCAAGCGTGATTATCGCTTCTACACCATCATTGAAATCACCGGAAGCCATTATCGAATTGTTTGAAAAACACGATCCGACAATCATGCAGGCCACGCCGGGCTTCTGGCAAATGCTGGTAGATGCCGGCTGGGAAGGAAGCGATAAAGTCCGTGTGATTACTGGAGGAGAAGCGTTATCGCTATCCCTGGGAGAATCACTCATCCAATACTCGGAAACGATCTGGAACATGTACGGACCAACAGAGACTACGGTGTATTCGACTTATAAAAAGGTAAGAGAAACTCAGGATATTCAGTATATCGGACGCCCTGTTGATAATATGCAGTCGTACATTCTGGACAAAGAATTACAATTGGTACCTATTGGCGTCATCGGAACGCTGTATATGAGCGGAGCGGGAATTGCCGTTGGGTATCAAAACAAGGAAGAACTGACGTCAAAGGCGTTTATTCCACATCCGTACCAGGAAAATACAGTGATGTACAACACCGGGGATTTATGTATGTGGAACGAAGAAGGCAGCATAAAATACTACGGCCGAATTGACCATCAGATCAAAATTCGTGGTTATAGAATCGAATTGGAAGAGATCATCTCGGCCATGTTAAGCTATGAAGGCGTACAGCAAAGTGTGGTGGTGGGAATGGAAATCGATGGCGAGAAACATCTGGCAGGTTATTATACCGGCGAAGAGGTAGAAAGCAATTCGCTGAGAAAATACCTGACCGGCTGCTTACCGGAATACATGATTCCAACGTATTTGACGGGCATCGAAAAATTCCCATTAACTCCCAATGGAAAAATAGACAAACGTGCTTTACCCAACCCAACAGAAGGACTCGTAAGGGAATATGTCGCAGCAACCAATGAAACAGAACGTGTCCTGATCGCCATTTGGGAAGAGGTACTGGGGAAAGAGAAAATCGGAATCAACGACAATTTCTTCGAACTCGGCGGACATTCCCTTAAAGGAATTCAGATTGTTTCGAGAATTTACAAGATACTTTCCAAGAAAATAGAATTAAAAAATATTTTCATGTATCCGGTATTAGGCGATTTGGCAGAACTGATTATCAATGAAGACTTTGAGGAATACACGCCAATTACAAAAACAGAAGAAAAGGAGTATTATCCGCCATCCTATCCGCAAAAACGCATTTGGGTATTAGAAAAACTGGAAGCCTCCGGTGAAGTATACAATATGCCGCATACGTACTGGCTGCAAGGAAACTTGGATAAAGAGATCTTAAAACGAACTTTTGAAACGATCATAGAACGTCACGAGGTATTCAGAACGGTTTTCGTGGAAACGATGGAAGAGCCGCTTCAAAAAATTGTACCGTTTGATGAAATTGATTTTGATATCGATTATGTCGATTTAAGAAAAGAACAGGATCCTAAAAACTTCGCCATCGGATTGGCACAAAATGCCTCTCAGGAAATATTCGACCTCGGAGAAGATCTGCTGATAAAAGTGAGTTTATATCAAACGGCTGACGACGAATATCTGTTTTTGTTTAATATTCATCATATCATAGGAGATGAGTGGTCTTTACAAATTTTAAATAAAGAAATCATTACGGTATACAATGCCTATTCCAAAGGAGAAGAGCATCAGTTACCCGTATTAAATATTCAGTACAAAGACTTTGCGACCTGGCAGCAGAATGAGCTGAGTGGTGAAAACTTGCAGCGTCACAAAGATTACTGGAATGAAAAAATGGCTGGTGAAAGAGAACCGCTGGACATAACCACCGATTTGGTACGTCCGCTGTCCCGTAAGTTTAACGGAGATCGTTTGTATTTTACCATAGATGCTGAAACCACTAAAAAATTCCAAAAAATACTGTCCAGAGAGAACAGTACTTTATTCATGGGATTGTTGACCCTGGTAAAAACCATGATGATTCGATACACCGGAAACGAAGAGCTCATTATTGGAACAGCCATTACCGGAAGAAGCCATACCGACTTAGAAGATCAGATCGGTTTCTATTCCAATACATTGGCATTTAGAAGTCAGTACAAAGAGAAAGATTCTTTCTTAAGCTACCTGCAAACCGTAAAAACGACGGTACTGGAAGCGTTTGATCACAGAATTTATCCGTTCGATAAATTAGTTGATGACTTAAAATTAATCAGAGATTTAAGCAGGTCATTGCTTATCGATATCATGGTGGTATTGCAGGATGCCAACGCTGATGAGGAAAGTACACTGCACCTGAACGGACTGGAAATTGAAGAAACCAATGTGCGAATGCCTATTAGTAAATTCGATTTATCGTATTATTTCAGGGAACGTGACGGAGGATTAATCATGACTGTTGAATACGATACCGATATCTTTTTTAAAGATCGTATTGAAAAAATGGGAAGCCATCTGATGCAGTTATTGTCTTCCATTGTAGAAAATCCGACAGAAGAAATTTACGAATTAAATTACCTTCAAAAAGAGGAAAAACAATTGCTGTTATCAGAATTTGCCGGAAAAGGTAGTATAAACACGCCTGGGGAAACACTTACAGACTTGTTTGAAAAACAGGTGGTAAAACACGGAGATCGCATAGCGGTAGTAGACGGTGTTTATGAAATGACCTATAAAGAGCTGAACGAAAAAGCAAATCAATTAGCACAATACCTGAAAAACACCTATGATGCAAAACCGGAAGATGTAATCGGAATTATTGCAGAACACAATCAGTGGCTCGTGATCAGTATTCTCGCCATTGCCAAAACGGGAGCGGCCTATTTACCGATGAATGCAAAAACGCCAATCGATCGTATCAACTATCAACTGGAAGATGCTGGTGTTACCTTAGTACTGACCGATCATTTTGAAGAAAAATTAAAAGCCGAAACGTTCAAAGTACCTCAGGAATGGTACCAGTTAGAGCAGTACCCAACGACCAATCTTCAGAACCTGGCCCATACCAATAATCTCGCCTATGTCATCTACACATCGGGTTCTACGGGAAAACCGAAAGGTGTAATGATTGAACAGGCAGGATTAATCAATCTTTGTGAATGGCATGCTGAGTATTATGGCGTAACACACCAAAGCAGGGTAAGCATGTTCGCCAGTATCAGTTTTGATGCCAGTGTCTGGGAATTCTGGCCGGCAATTTTACAGGGAGCCGCAGTATATATGGCCGCTGAAAAACAGGAAACAGGTTTTGACAACCTGATTGACTGGATTCACGAAAAAGAAATCGATCAGGTATTCCTGCCAACAGCAGCCTGTAAGTTCCTGATACAGTCCGGAAAAGAAATTAATCCGAATATCAAAATTCTGACAGGAGGAGACACACTCGGAAATTTAGAGAAAGTACCATTTACACTTTACAACAATTACGGACCGACAGAAGCTGTTGTCGTAAGTACTGTTTTTAAAGTTGACCAACAATCTGAAGACAGACAGGTGCCCATCGGAAAACCAATAACCAATAAAGTAATTTACATACTCGACAGCAAGCTTAATCCAATGCCGGCAGGTTTTGAAGGCGAAATATATATTGGGGGAGCCGGTATCGCAAGAGGATACATCAACAAAGAAGAACTTACAGCTGCCGCTTTCATTCCAAATCCGTTTGGAGAAGGACGTTTATATAAAACGGGAGATGTAGCAAAATGGCTGGAAGATGGAAACATTGAATTTATCGGACGAAATGATGCGCAGGTCAACATACGAGGACTTCGTATAGAATTAGGGGAAATAGAAAGCAATCTGCTGTCACATCCGCTGCTGCATCAGGTGGTGGTAAACGTACACGAAGTACAGGACGATGAATACCTGATCGCTTATTTTATCTCTGATGAGGTACTGGAAAAGAACGATCTCAAAGAATACCTGAGAGACTTCCTGCCAGCCTATATGATTCCGGAGCATTTCATTCAACTGGAAAAATTCCCGCTTACGCTGAATGGAAAAATCGATAAAAAAGCATTACCAACGCCAACGGAGATTTCTAAAACCCGATATGTAGCACCAAGAAACGAAAATGAAGTAGTGATGGTCGAAATCTGGAAAAAAATTCTGGAACGTGAAGAAGTGGGGATTGAGGATAACTTTTTTGAGATTGGCGGACACTCGATGAAAGCCCTTCAGATGGTTTCAAGGGTAAATGCCGAAATGGATCTGAGAATCAACTTGGGAAATGTAATCAGCGCACCGTACATCAAAGACCTGGTAGAGTTAATAAGCAATTACCAGCGTGATTTCAATAATATTATTACACTGTCTGATACCACAGAAAAAGCAGAGGATGCATTCTTCTTCCCGCCGTTAATGGGAACTTCATTAGCCTATCTGGGAATTGTAAAAATGCTGAAAAACGACTTTAATTGTTACGGAATCCAGGATAATGGATTTGATTTTGACGAACCATTTGATAAAAACCTGGAAGACAAAGCCTGGAATTTTGTGCGACAAATTACCAAAGACCGTTCCCCTGGAAAGCTCACATTGATTGGATTCTCGTTAGGAGCAAGTTTAGTTTTTGAAACGGCAAAAATATTAGAAGACAAAGGATTTGAAACACGACTGATCCTTATTGACCGAAATATCAGCAGAAGAAAACCAAAACTAACCGATGAAGTGAAACAAGCCAATGAAAACGAGCTGCGTTATCTGGAAGGATGGTTAAGCGGTTTTGAGTATAACGAAGAACAGATCATCCGTATCCGAAAACTCTGGAGAAACAACATTGAACTCAACAACAAGTACAAACAAAGAGGGAAAGTAAAAGGAGATATTCTGGCATTCAAAACCAAAAACAACATCAGCAATGAATTCCTGAATATGAAAGAATGGGAAAAATTTACGACAGGGAAATTTGATCACATCTACCTTCAGGGAAATCACTACGATGCCATTCAGTTAACGAAGAATATCGAAATCATAGCGCAGGAACTATTGGGTGCTACAATTCAGTCCTAAACCGGTCACTTATTAAACCATACATTTTATCCGCCACAAACAAAGGCGGATCAGATCACTATATCAAAATTATTACCATGAAAAATGAAAAAGTATATCTAAAACCCAATGTCATTTTAGAACCATTAATAGACAAATGGTATGCCTGGACCCATTTGATTTATCCGCCCACGGCAGCGATGAATATGAAATCCAGACACTTAAAAATCATGAATTCATATGTACAGGCACCCAATATTCATATGGCCGCAACAAAAAACCCGAAAATGCTGGGCGGCCCTTTTATGAATTACGATTCCAACAGAAAAGAGGAGGTACAAGGATTGATTAAACATGCTTTTGAAGAACGAAAACCAATGTTTGAGCTGGCCGAAGCCATTCATGAACTGACCCGTTTGCTAAAAAAACACGGAACCGGGCATTCACTGGAACCGCTCTACGAAAAAGTACCGGAAATCTTAAAAGGCTATGTAGAACTCAATTATGACCTTAACGGAAATCCTTCCTTTCGCATATTTGAAAGTCTCATGTACAAAAGTGAATATTACAATACAGATACACAAAGTATTACACTTTGGCTGACTGAAAATGACGAACGTCCCTTTGTATTGAGTACGGCAAGGCTGCCCGAAAAAAACTGTCTGGAAATCAATATCCCCTTTGCACACGAAGCCATCGATAAAATGTGCAGCATGCGAAATGAAGCGGATACCCTGGAAAACCTGATAAAGGATTTTAAGATCAGCGAAGATCAAAAAGAATTGTTTGAATCCTTTTTTACCACAGAAAAGCCTGTAAAATATCAAAAATATACAGGCGATAAAATCAGGATGCGCTACTACGGTCATGCCTGTATCTTAATCGAGACCAAAGACATATCGATATTGGTAGATCCGGTAATAAGCTATTACGGCTATCAAAACGAAGTCAACAGATACTCGCTGCAGGATTTACCGGAAGAAATTGATTACGTACTGATAACGCACAATCATCAGGATCATATTCTTTTTGAAACGATGCTGAGTTTGCGCCATATGGTTAAAAATATCGTAGTCCCAAAGGGCACCACCGGAAACCTTCAGGATCCCAACTTAAAAATCATGTTGCAAACAATTGGTTTTAAAAATGTGATCGAATTGCAGGATATGGAAACCATAGAACATAAAGAATGCAAAATTACAGGAATCCCTTTTTTAGGAGAACACGGTGATTTAGACATTCAGGCAAAAATCTGCTACCACGTCAACATCGGAAAGAATTCAATGATATTCATGGCAGACTCCTGCAATATCGAACCTAAACTCTATGATTTAGTGGCAAAACAGGTAGGCAGCATCGATGTTATCTTTTTAGGAATGGAATGTGACGGCGCCCCTTTCTCCTGGGTATACGGCCCCTTAATCGAAGGAGAAGTCGACAGGGAAATGGATAACGGCAGAAGACTTGCGGGATCCAATTTCGACAGGGGAAAAGGGCTCGTAAAATCATTCAAACCAAAAGAACTTTATGTATACGCAATGGGATTAGAGCCGTGGGTAGAATTTATCAGCAGCGTTCGTTTTGATGAAGCGGCACATCCGATAGTAGCTTCCAACAACCTGATCAGCCACTGTGCAGAAAATAATATCAAGGCCGAACGCCTGTACGGAGAAAAAGAATTACACTACGAAATTGACTAATAAATAAGTAACCAAATAAAAAAACTGGAAAAAAAATGAAAACATTAGCATCACAAGAAGGCATACTGGTAGAGGAAAACAAATATCCGATGACAATCACTTTTAAAGACGGGAGCATGGATAAATTTTTAGCTTATTACGAAGAAAATAAAGAATTTATTGAAGACCGATTAATGAATGTGGGAGCTATTCATGTAGTAGGAATTAACATTGACAACGTGGATAAATTTGGAACCCTGATGAAAAATTTATGCCCGAAAGCCCCGGACTTTCTGGACGGTAACTCCTCAAGAGGAAAATATTCCTCCAATGTATACAACGCATCCGAATACGACGAAGCTTCCATTGTAAGGCTGCATACCGAATTTTCGTATTCAAACATATATCCGAAGAAAATATTTTTCTGCTGCCAGAACCCGGCTTCAACCGGAGGACAAACGACTGTTGGAGACTGTAAAAAAGCCTTGGAATTAATAGAGCCGGAAGTCGTGAAAGCTTTTGATGAAAAAGAAATTATATACATCCGAAATTTACATTCGGGGGGCGGTTTAGGACCATCCTGGCAGGAAGCCTTTGAAACCGAAGACAAAGACTTCATGGAAGCCTATTGTAAAGAAAATGGAATTGAAGTAAGCTGGAAAGCCAACGGAATCGTACGATTAACACAACGCAGACCGGCGATCAGGAAACATCCGGTTACAGGAGACCGCTTGTGGTTCAATCAGGTAGACCAGTTCTTTCCTGCGATCTACGGAGAAGAAATTTATGAAACTTTATTAGAAATGAATGGCGGAGAAAAAGACGCCCTGCCTATGTTTTCCCGTTTTGCAGACGGAACAGAAATCAAGAAAGAATACATTGAAAATATAATTAAAGTACTGGACGACATTACAATACCGGTTCCATGGCAAAAAGGTGATTTACTGATGGTAGACAATATGACTGCCCTGCATGGAAGATTACCATTTACAGGCCCTAGAAAAATTTTGGCCTCTATGGGATAATTCCACTCCGGAAACAGAGCATCGGATTACATCAGATCACACACCGGCTTTTAAGAGTACCAGGAAAAAATTATAATTTAATAAAGTAAATATGGAAAAATTTAAATCATACACATTAGGGCAGCTTGAAAAAATTCCACAGTTAAGCGGACTTAGTGAAGAGCAGATGGAAGAAATTAAAATTGTCAGCTCAATATATCCTTTCAAAACAAACAACTATGTACTGGAAAAACTCATCGATTGGAATAATATTCCGGATGACCCGATTTTCAGACTCAATTTTCCTCACAAGGAAATGCTGCTGACAGAAGATTTTGAGCAGCTAAAACACATCAGGGCTACAGGTACTGAAGAAGAAATTAAAGAGGTGATTTATAACATCCGAATGAGATTAAATCCGCACCCTGCAGGACAGGTAGATTTAAACAGTGCGTATATCAATGATGATAAACTGGAAGGAATTCAGCATAAGTACAAGGATATTTTGCTTTTTTTCCCAAGTCAGAGTCAGACCTGTCACGCCTATTGTACTTTTTGTTTCAGATGGCCTCAGTTTATAAACGACCTGGATTTTAAAATTCAGTCTAAGGAAATTGGCCCGCTTTTAGAATACCTGAATGAAAACCCCCAAATTTCAGAAGTACTGTTTACCGGAGGAGACCCGATGATTATGAACTCCCGTGTATTAGATTCTTATATAGAACCCTTACTAAAAGTAGACAGTATAAAAACAATACGTATAGGAACAAAAGCACTGAGCTACTGGCCATACAAATTTACAACCGACGAGGATGCAGAAGGAATGCTTAATGTATTGTCAAAAGTGACCAAAGCCGGAAAACATTTGGGTTTTATGGCACATTTCAATCATCCGGTCGAGTTAGAACCGCCAGTAGTAAAAGAAGCCATCGATAACCTGATAAAAATTGGAGCTACCATCAGAACACAATCTCCGTTATTGCGATTTATCAATAACAGCCCGGAAACGTGGACCAGAATGTGGGAAAAACAAGTACAGCTCAATTGTGTTCCTTACTACATGTTTTTGCCAAGAGATACAGGAGCACAGCATTATTTTGCAGAAACGTTAGAAAGAGCGCACGAAATTTATTCCGAAGCCATACGCAATTGTACCGGTTTAGCCTCTACGGCAAAAGGGCCTGTAATGTCCATGACAAATGGTAAAGTAGAAATCCTGGGCGTTAAAGAGGACATATACACCTTACGGTACGTCAAGCACAGGGACGACAGCAAAACATTTAAGGTGTTCACGGCGCAGTCCATCAGCCCAAAACCAATGTGGATTGGTGATTTAGAGGAAATAAAATCAGAAATAATGAATTATTAATTTTAATCTCAGTTCCATAAAGAGTCCGGTGATGAAATTATGGAACTGATAAAATTACGGCAATAGAAGCCGCAGTAAAAAGAAGGAATAGAATTATTGCTGAAAAGCAATAAAATTTAATAGTATAAACAGAATGGATAAAAAAATCTCTAAAAAGAAGTGGACCTATAAAAAAATAAGTTACGTCGCACTCAGTGTTTTCTTCGCAATTTTTATAGTGTATTTTCTGGTAGCATATCAAAACAAATCGACGTTAAAAATAGACCCTTCAAAAGTGGCATTTTCAAATGTTGAACAAGGTGATTTCCAGGAATATATTGTTCAGCAGGGAGAAGTAGTGTCCGGAAGAACCTATTTTTTAGATGCGGTTGAAGGCGGAAATATTACCAAAATCTTCAAGGAAAGCGGTGTACAGATCAAAAAAGGCGATAAGATCATAGAATTGGAAAACATCAATCTCAGACTTAGCGTTTTGGGTCAGGAAAATTCATTAAGCGAGCAGATAAACAGAATCCGTACGACAAGGCTTGAATTAGATCAGAACTTTTTGGCCAATAAACAACAGTTGGCCCAGATTGAAAATCAACTGCAGATTTTAAAACCACAGTTTAGAAGAGACAGCATCTTATTCAAAAAACAATTGATTTCAAAACAGGCTTTTGAACGAACAGAAGCAGATTATAAATACAACATCAAAAGAAAAGTATTTACACTTAAAGCGTTTGAAAGTGATTCTGTTTCGCGTGTCGTGCAGATCAAACAATTGCACACGTCAGAATTAAGTATGATGGAAAACCTTGACGGCGTTCGCAAAATACTGGACTACCTGGTGATCAGAGCACCGATTGACGGACAACTAACGTCACCGCAGCTGCAGGAAGGGCAGAACATCAACAAAGGCGAGCGCATTGGCCAGGTTGATATTACCGGAGTTTATAAGGTAAGAGTGCCTATAGACGAATTGTATCTGTCTAAAATTAAACAGGGACTTCGTGCCACTACCGAAATTGCCAATACAACCTACGAACTGCAGATTACCTATGTCTATCCCAATATCAAAGACGGAAGATTTGATGTAGACATGCAGTTTATGAAAACCATTCCAAAAGGGATCACAAGAGGACAGTCCTTACGTTTGAAAATTGATTTAGGAAACCCTTCCATTGCCACGTTAATTCCGGTAGGCGGATTTTATCAGAGTACCGGAGGAAACTGGATTTACGTAGCAGAGGGAACAAACAAGGCGGTAAAAAGGCAGATTAGGTTAGGAAGACGAAACGTGGCGCACTACGAAGTCATCGAAGGACTGAATCCGGGCGATCGTGTTATTATTTCCTCTTACAGCACTTTCGGGGATAATGAAGAATTAGTATGGTAACTGAATTATTAAAACAGAATAAAAAAGACATGATAAAGCTAAATAAATTATTAAAAGTATATACGAGCGAAGAAGTGGAAACTACAGCCGTAAACGAAATAAGTCTAAACATTAAAAAAGGAGAATTTATAGCCATAATGGGACCCAGCGGATGCGGAAAGTCATCCTTATTGAATATTTTGGGCCTGCTGGACAATGCTTCCGGAGGAGAATACTGGTTTGGAGACGAAGAGGTGGTCAAATATGTAGAAAAAGACAGGGCCAACCTGAGAAAAGGAAACATAGGATTCGTTTTTCAGAGTTTTAATCTTATAGACGAATTAACGGTATATGAAAACGTCGAATTACCGCTTTTATACCTGAAAATGACAAGTGCAGAACGTGCCGAAAAAATAAATGCAGGACTGGAACGAATGGGAATCATGCACAGGAAAAGCCATTTTCCACAACAACTCTCAGGTGGTCAGCAGCAAAGGGTGGCGATCGCAAGGGCAATTGTAACCAATCCGAAAGTAATTCTTGCCGATGAGCCAACAGGAAATCTCGATTCAGCAAACGGAATAGAGGTCATGAACTTATTAAAGGAATTAAACCAGTCCGGAACAACAATCGTAATGGTAACGCACTCGCCGGAAGATGCTAAATATGCAGATCGTATCATTAACTTACTGGATGGCAAAATAGTGACCGAAAGCACGAATAAGGCACGAGAACTAAAACTTGCGATTGACAATGAATAAGCTATGTTTTTTGATTCTGTTTGCAGTAAACATTTTCGCTTTGAAGGCACAGGAAAAACTGAGTCTGGATCAGGCGTTAAAACTGGCATTAGAAAATAATGTGGATATTGCTAAAAATAAAAATGACGAAGCCAGTACAAAATATGATAAAAAAAGAGCCCATTTCTCTTTATTGCCAAGTGTAAATGGTTCCGGAAATGTATTTGAATCTACCGGAACCAATTTTGACCAGTTAACCGGAATGTTACGAACAGAAACGGGACAGTATGTAAACGGGTCCGTTACGGCAAGCTGGGATATTCTGAATCTCGCCAGTAAACTTTCTGATCTGAAACTTTCCAGTTCCAATTATGAAAGTCAGAAAGCACAGCTGGCTTATACAAAAGAATTCATACTGTTGAAAGTCGTCGGAAGGTATCTGGAAACCCTGCAGGCAATGAAACAGGACGTGATTTATAATAAGTTCTGCGATGTGCAGGAAGAACAATTAAGAAGAACGGACGAACTCATAAAAGTAGGATCATTGCCGGGACAGGATTTTTATACCCAAAACGCAGAATGGAGCCGTTTAAAATCCTTGCGGGAAGACAATCTAAATGTAATGAATACGAAGAAAAATGAATTAATCCTGCTTTTGCGATTAGATCCGTCGCGGGAAATGCAACTGGACAGTATTCTGGGAGAAGCAATGTTTACAGGTAAAATGAACATTGACAGCCTGTATCAAAAAGCATTGGTGAGCCGTAAAGATTATCAGCAAACTGAAGCGAAATCAATGGTAAAAAAGTATGAACTGGCCTTACAGCGATCTAAGTTTATTCCTTCGGTTTCTATTTACTACGATTATGGTTCCCGATATTCCTCCTTTCAGACCAGAAGATTTAACGATCAGTTTTACAAGGACAATATCACGACCACCATTGGTGTTTCGGTGCAGGTTCCCATATTCAACGGATTGCAGACCAGAAACGTGGTCTACAAGGCCCGACAGGATTTTAAGAATGCCGAACTCGATGTCGTGCAAACCAAAAGTAATATCTATGTTGAGCTTAAAAACGTAATGTCTACCATTGCTGCAAACGAGAAAAAAGTCACCTACAGGCAAGATCAGACAGAATCAGCAAGAAGGGCCTATGAACTTGAAAAAGAACGTTACTATCTGGGACAGGGAAGCCCTCTGGATTTAGGCGTTGCACAACGAAACTATGTAGAAGCTTCCTTATCCTTAAATCAGATTAATTATCAGTTAATGTACAACAGATTTGAACTCCTTTTTTATACCGGGGACATTATCTCGTTGGTTCAATAGCAGGCTAAACAGTACAGAACTGAAAGAACATCCGTTTTTAATCCGCACCTCTAAAGGCGAAAATAATTTTTAAATGAAAACACATAAAAAAACAATAACATTTTTATTTTTCTTCTCCATCCTTTGGTGCCAGGCCAATAATCCGGCAATAGTCACCAACGTAAAAGGAATTATCGACAAAAAAAATCATAAAGTAAGCATCGTATACGATCTTTCAGATAAAGAAGAGAATCAGATAGAGGTGTGGTTAAAAATTACGGATGAAAACGGTCGTACCTACACTATAAACAAAGATAATGCTCAAGGTGATATTGGCTTTCCTGTAGCGACAGGTAAGAACAGAAGAATTGTATGGACTTATGACAATACCTTTGATCCCGCGAAAAGCACTATAAAGTTAGTCGCAGATGACCGGTATAAAATCGAAATCGAACAGCTCCTCAAAGAAGTAGATACGGTTCGTATGATCAAAGATCTACAATTCATAAATGGCGAGCGCAATAGCAGTACTGACATAGCAGAAAAACACTTGCGAAGCGTCGGTGAGTATCTAAAAAAATCTTTTAAAGACAATGGTTTAAAGGCCTATTATGATACGTTTAGAATTTCCAATTCAGAGCTTAATGAAATGTCTAAAGCTACAACAGGGTCTAACGAAATTGTACCGGCCGGAAATAAAAAACACGATGTAAAAAATGTTGTGGGAAGTATAACGGGGCAGGAGGAAGAAGCCAGAACTTTTATGATATCGGCGCATTACGACTCCTATCCGGGCAGTTTAGGAATGGATGATAATGGTTCGGGTGTAATAGGACTTCTTGAAGTCATGCGGGTCCTTTCGCAATATAACTTTGCTCACAATATCAAATTTATAGCATTTGATAAAGAAGAAGATGGCCTCATAGGAAGTCTTTCGTATGTTTTTGCAGGAGGTCTGAAAAAATCGGAAAAAATCGGCGGCGTCATCAATTTTGATATGATCGGCATCGCTTCTGATCAACCCGGTTCACAGATTGTACCGGAAGGTTTTGATCAGCTGTATCCTGAAGTCTGTAAAGAAGTAGCAAAGAACCAATACAGAGGAGATTTTGTAATCAGTACTTCTAATGAAAACTCCACAAAACTGAGTGAATCTTTTATAAAATCAGGAAGCAGGTATGTAAAAGATTTAAAAATAGTATCACTCCTTGTTGAAGGTAATGGGGAAAGCACACCTTCTTTGGCAGAAAGCGATCATGCCAGTTTTTGGTACAATAAAAATCCGGCCCTGCATATCGGAGAAGGCGGAGCAACCAGAAATCCAAACCTTCATACCAGTAAAGACAGCAGTGGTTATTTAAAATTTAACTATAAATTTATGAGTGATATTGTTAAAACCACCATAGTATTGTTTATGGAACTGGCTGAAGCAGAACATTATACTGAAGCATCTGTCCGTCTATCCCGATAATTTGTCCGTAATCCGGTACATTTACGTATTTACCGTATTTCTTACTAATGAAAATTCATAACTTTCGTTATATATCATTTATAAAAAGAGAACAATGCAAATACTAAAGAATAAGAACAGGATAAGACAGCTTGGCATATTGACTACCATTTTCATGACCACATGCAGCCTGTTCGGACAGACAGCAGCCTTTGTAAAAAGCGATAAAATAACATATCCTGTTCACAAAGCAAACGTTGGCAAAATTGCTTTCATGCGGGAGAATATTCCCATTGAAAAATTTAAGAAGTCTGACTTCCTGACAACCTTTGAATTAAAAGAGAACAGCAATCTTGATATCAGAATTTTTCTTAAAAATTCGCTGACGAATAGTCTTCATTTACTTTCTCCCAAGTCAACGGCTGACGAGCTTACTAAAAATGGCAACTATCAATTTTCATTTTTCGTAGACGGCAAAAAGGTTTATGTTGAGAATCTAAATGCCAATGCAGGAAGTGCGGACAGTAAAAATCAGAAAAAAGTTTTACGCGTTCCGTTAATAAGTGTCGCCAATGAAGATTCATGGGGCAGATTTCTCTGGAATAGATTTCTGGCGAATGGAGGACAGGAAGCATTGACAGACGGAGAACATCATCTAAAAATCGAGATCAGACCTTACCTGAAAACAACAGAAGTACTGGCAGGTAAAATTATTGCCCAGGGCCAGATAAAAATTATAGTTCCAAAAATTATAATAGACGAAAAACGGGTCAAGGTTCAGAATATTGAACTTCTTACCGACTGGCCAGTTTCAACAGAAAAAACAGATCACGTTAAACTCGAAGAACTAAATCGGAAAATCTTAACAAAAGCATATAAAAATGTAACAAGTATTGTCGTTATAAAAGACGGTAAGCTCTTAATTGAAGAGTATTTTAATGAAGAAAACAGAAACACACTTCACGACACACGATCTGTCGGGAAATCATTTGCATCAACGCTTCTGGGAATTGCCATCAAAGACGGTTATATAAAAAGCGAAACACAAACCTTAAAAGATTTTTACAATCTAAAAAGCTTTCAAAACTATTCCCCATCCAAAGATAGTATTACAGTACAAAGTTTACTCACTATGAGTTCCGCTTTTGACGGTTCAGATATGAATCAGGAGTCACCTGGTAATGAAGAAAATATGTATGCTGCAGACAATTGGGTAGATTTCACACTAAACCTGGCTGTTGACAAAACAAAAGCAGCACAGAAACGATGGGATTATTTTACAGCAGGCGTTATAGTACTGGGCGACATTATTCACAAATCCGTTCCAGATGGTTTGGAAAAATATGCCGACGAAAAATTGTTTCATCCATTGGGTATTACAGATTACAAATGGCAGTATACACCTCAAAAAGTCGCTAATACAGCAGGCAGCCTGCAATTACGATCGCTGGACTATGCAAAATATGGACAATTATACAAAAATAAAGGAAGCTGGAATGGCAAACAAATCCTGTCAGAAGACTGGGTAACAAAAAGTTTATCCCACCAAATAAAAATAGGGGATGGTGAATACTACGGGTATCTGTTTTGGAATAAAACCTACAAAGTAAAAGGTGCAGAATATGAAGTGTACTATTCAAGCGGTAATGGCGGGAACAGAATTTTTATTTTCAAAGATAAACCGATCGTAATTGTGATCACTTCAGAAGCCTATAATACGCCTTATGGAGAAAAACAGGTCGATAAAATCATGGAAGAATATTTAATTCCGACCATCTTTTAAAGAACAAAAAAGAAAAAACATAAAGAAATGCAAAGAAGGAGATCTATTAAGGTCTCTTTTTTTTTGGAATAATAGTTTTTACCAAAATGTGAAATGAAGAATATGAGAATGTAAGACTGCGATTTTCACCTTCACGCCAGGTCACTGAGACCGCGACTGGAAACTGCGACAGAGATTTACAGGCTATAACAACCAGTTTTTTCTCAACTGATACCATTTATATCGCGGAACATGATTTCTGTTTAATTGTAGCTTACATTTTGTGCCGGATGAACTTAATTTGTCAGCTTTATCCTTTGAAAAGCAGCAATCAGCCGGCAAGTGAATGCTGATTTAAATGTCATTGGTAGCTGTTTCTTTTATAATAAATTAAATTTTTAAACCTGTTTAAGAAATGAAATTATCTCCATTGTTCTTTTTCCTGCTGCTAACTTTTTTAGCAGTAAAGGTAACTTACGGGCAGACTGTCAAGCCGAAGAAAATTTCGGGAAAAATTTTAATAGAAGATTCGAATGCCATTATTAATAAATCTGTTACCGTTTTAAATAGTTCCACTCACATGACTGCTGCAACCGATGAAAGCGGAATGTTCTCGCTTTTAGCAAAGGAAGGAGATGAATTATTTTTTTCAGCAGTAAATCTGGAACCTGTAGGCCGGGTAGTTACGGCAGAAGATCTTAAAGGAAATTTAATTTTGGTAAAAATGGTCGTAAAAAGTATTGAATTAAAAGAAGTAGCCATAAACAAACACCCGAATATAACCGCAGAAAGTATGGGCATTATTCCCTACGGAACGAAGAAATATACACCGGCAGAACGAAAATTATATACAGCATCTTCCGGAGGGGATGCGCTGCTAAATATGTTTTCCGGACGAGGAAAAATGTTAGAAAAGGAATTAAAGATCGAAGAGAAAGAGCGTCTGTTTTCAAAAATAGAATACCTCTTTGACGATGACTATTATACAGAAAGACTGCACATTCCAAATGAATATATCAGGGACTTTAAAATCTACTGTATCGAAGATGCTCAGTTTGTAAAAACGTTAGAAGCAAAAGACAGGAATGAAATTATGTTTTTAATGACAGATCTGGCACAAAAATACCTAAAGATTATAACGGGGCAGTAACACGCTTTTCTGCTACAAATACTTAAAAAAAGATAAATTCAAGTAATTACCATGATAAGATTAGTAAACAAATTAAAACCACTGCTTTGTATCATCATTTTCAGCAACAGTATTTTTGTTGTTGGCCAAAGCACAAAAAAGGCAGAGGACACCATTTTTATGATCAATGGAGAAAAAAAAGAAGGAACCATACTTTCCTTAAAAGGCAATACGGTTAAATTCGTATATACAGGAGAAGACCTTGAATATGAATTGGAAAAAGCAGATATTAATAAAATTGTTTTTGCTTCCGGAAGAACAGAAATCATAAATTATTTCGGCAAGCCCGAACCCGATACCCGGCAATCATTACCTGCTGATCGCAAAGGAAAAATA
Organism: Flavobacterium sp. LC2016-23; assembly: GCF_009674775.1. GTDB lineage: Bacteria > Bacteroidota > Bacteroidia > Flavobacteriales > Flavobacteriaceae > Flavobacterium. The sequence goes on from NZ_WKKE01000036.1 coordinate 17,259, forward strand.
GCGGTTCTTCCTTTTGAATTGATATCGAATGACCCAAGCCTTGATTCATATTTATTAGGCGAACAGCTGCAGGCAGAAACCTACCTTTCCATAAAAAAATATACCAGCGGACTGGAATTGCAGGATCCTATAACCACAAATAACTTACTGGCGAAGCACAAACTTCCCTATTCCAGTTTAAAAGCGATCAGTCCAAAGGAAATGGCAGAATTACTGGCTGTTGAAATTGTGGTGTACGGAACAGCCAATATCAGAAATTCAGGAGCTTCCACGCAGCAGAATGGTTTTGTAACCCAGAATGTCATGGCAGCAAAGAAGAAAGACGGAAAGAAAGAAAATGCGAATGCATATGCTAAGGAATACAGTTCAAACAGTACGACAACAATCATCAATTATGATACTAAAATCATTTTAAATCTTTTTAATGATAAGGGAATGAATATATATGCAGTATCCAGGAATTCTTTTGGAAGTGATGTGGATTCCTATCTGGCAACAATCAATTATCTGATAAAGCGCTGTCCGTATGGATCAAAAGCAAAGCGCTGAATTATATAAATTAAGAGTACTAAAAAAACGTTCCCTCGGGACGTTTTTTTTATTTACATGCTGTATTTTAAATACATCAGTTTTTTTAATCGTATAAATAATGAAGGTCAGTAACGATACTTTGGAAAAAGTGTTTCAGACGCAGGAAATATTATTGGACTATGCTAATGAATGTAAATACGGGTAACGCATCATGGTGCGCAGAATAATTAATTTACAGCGTTCCTGTTTTACCACTTATTGCGCTGATATCTCCAGTTATTGCATAGCCGGGCAAACAGTTTAAACACGATAAATTAATTCATAGTACAAACATAATTTTGCGGAAGTAAGTTTATCGCCAGATTAAATGATGCATCATTTTAGTACTTATCAGGTATCTAAACTTCAATATGTTTAATTTTTAATATTTGTAAATTATGAAAAAAGTTATTGTCTTATCAGTACTATTGTTGTGCGCAACGATTGCAAAAGCTCAGGATACAGAAAAAAATGAAATAAGAATTGGTTACAGTGATGCAACATTCATTAAGCTTGGGGATGGTTTTGCTGATGCATTCAGTACTGCAATTGCTTCAGGTATTAGTGGGGTTAAATATAAAGACGCCAAAAATAAGACCGTGGGGATGTTTGAATTGGGGTATCGCTATGCGATTAATGAGCGTCTGAAAGTAGGAGCAGATATTAGTTATCTAAAATCAGAGGATACGTTTCAGACAAAGACTCCAAATGCCAGGAGCGTTACTCGAAATACGAATTACATCATGGGGTTAGTAACAGGGGAATTTAGCTATATCAGGACTCCGCTGCTTAATTTTTACGGTTCAGGAGGTTTGGGGGTATTATCAGGCTCCACAAAAGAAAAAGGAGGTTCTTATTCCAGTAATGAAGTTGGTTTCGCTTATCAAATCAATCCGGTTGGTCTGAGAGTAGGTAAAAAGTTTGGCGGATTTATTGAACTTGGATACGGCTATAAAGGTATTGCAACAGCCGGGCTTAATTATAAATTTTAGATACTGGCAATATCTTTATTTCAGGAACTGAATTGTAATTAATGCAATGAATGAGGAGCTTTATGCTCCTCATTTTTTTTACCCAAAAAACGGAATGTTTTAAAACGAAGTCATTAACGCGTGTTAATTTTACTTTCTATTTTAGAATTCTTTTTACACTCTAACGCTTATTTAAAAGTAAATACGTTTGCTGCCAGAAAATAAATTCTCTTTTGTGACTAAGCTCCTCAGATTGTTACAGAGGCTTCACTACCAATTTTTGTTTCAACCTGCCTTTTGTTTCATAAATGCGCCACTTATTTAAAATGCATAAAAAATGTAAAACTGAGGTGCTAAGTTTGTAATGAAAAATTAAATATTTCACTTTTTTAATCGATGAAGATTATGATTTCAATGAACAGCTTTTACAGATTAAATTTAATAAAAATTGGAATAGCTGATGAAAATGATTTTCATTGATACGAATTTTTAAATGTTTTTTGGAGTTTTTTAAAATGGTGCAGGTAGGGTTTTTTACTTATACAACTTGCATTTTGCTTTTCCTTTTTAATAGGTGATAGGAAAAGAATTGTACAGGGGTGGGTAGTGCTGTTGCATAAACAGCATTCCCTGTACAAATTTTTTATAACAGAAATTAGAGCCTTGTTTTTTTAGCAAAAAATAGAGATTTAATACTTGATATTCATTAATATAGAGTGCTTCAGCTATTTATGGTTTTACAATACAAACTCTTATATATTGAGCACTTTCTTTAAATCTTCTATTCTTCTTCTTGCTATTGGTAACATGGCGCCATTTGACATTTCACAGTAATATCCCTGCTTTTTATTAATTTTGATGACGTGATTTAAATTGACGATGTAAGAATGATGGATTCTTAAAAATGTAGCAGTACTAAGAACAGCTGTATATTCACCTAAATTTTTACTGGATACATGTTCTACATTGTTCTCAAGAAAAAAGGTAGTATATCTTCCATCAGATTTGCAGAAGATAATAGTGTCCTTTTTCATTAAGACCATTTTGTCCAGAGAGTTGATCGTCAGATAATTGCTGTCTGAAATTGAGGATGTTTCATCAGGCTGGTTTTCAGGAATTTTATTTTCCTGTTTTAAGAATTGGTTAAATTGCTTTTTTTCAGCAAGTTTCATAATGACCTTATTAGTAGCAAGCACGATGTCTTCAATATTAATAGGTTTTAAAATATAATCAATGGCATTGTACTTAAATGCTTTAAGTGCATAATCACTGTAAGCGGTTACAAATATGATTTCAATTTCTGAAAAATCTATGGCATCTAAGATTTCAAAGGCATTCTTTTCATGAAGCTGAATATCCAGATAGATAACCTGAGGAGATAATTTATTAATTAAGGCTATAGAATCCTCAACATTATTGGCCTGGCCAACAATAGTAATTAAAGGACAAAATTTAGTCAAAAAGAATTTTAATAACTCTAAATTTTGAAAATCATCATCAACTAATATTGCATTGATTTTAGATATCATATCTTTATAATGGCTTAATTTATAATCTGTTGTTAAATTTATAAAATTACAAAAAAACAGCGACATGAAACAAATTTTAATAGTCTTAATTTTATTAATTAGCAGCAGTATTGTTGCACAATATCGCAACAAATTTGACATTATTGATTCAAGAAACGGCTTAACCTCAGACTACGTTTATGATATAAAAGAAGGATTACGTCATAATATCTGGATAGCCACCGATAACGGTGTTACACGCTTCAATGGAACAGTATTTAAAAATTTCTCCATAGAAAACGGACTATACTCCAATAATATATTTTCCATTCAGATAGATTCTCAAAACAGAGTTTGGGCATGCGACTACAATTACGGACTTAACTACATAAAAAACAGTAAAGTATATTATATCAAAAAAGCGCAGAAAATTCCTGGTCTCGTCTTTTGCTTTGAGAAAAAAGGTACGGTATACTTTAGTTCCCTTTCAAATGGTACATGTTATTTGCTAACTCCCGGAAATTCCTTTCTGAACTATACCGTCAAAAAGAGTGATATTGATTCGCTGCACTTTGATAAAACCAATAAGGTTTTTACGGGCTATGACCGACTTTTTAAAAGTCATTTTGTTATCGATAGCAAAAAGCAGTTTACACTTAAACCATTTTATGATCCCGGTGCCAAAGAAATGTCTTTACGCGATTATGGTTTGTTTACCCAGGCGGATAAAATAGCAGGCAACAATAAAAATGCAGTAAAAAGTGCGTATTACAGTAAACTGGATTTTCTGATTGATGATTTAAAACGAATCACACCTTTTTATAAAAGTGAGGATACACTTGTGGCCGCTGATAAAGAAAGAAACGACAGAAATTTCAAAAATATAGCGGATTTAATTCAGATAAAAGGAGAGAAATTTAAGTCCGTTTTTGTTGATTCCAATAAAAATCTGTGGCTTATCGATGATAAAAACAAACTGTATTACATTAAATACAGCAGCCTGGAAATTCAGAATAAGTTAAATAGCAGTTTATTTGGTTCAAACGACATTTTTATAAATAAAAGCCGTCTGGTAAAGAACAAATTATTTTTTATCACCAATACGAACTTATTTGGATTTTTGGATTTAGAAACCTACCAGGTAAAAAGCATTCGTCAATTTGACGAAAAGCTCTTCAATTTATTTTATTTTAATGATGGCATTTGTCTAATTTCCAGCAAAGGGAAATACATTTATAATGATGAAATAAAAGATTTTCGTTTTTCTGCGGTCTCTTCATTACCAAACCTGGAAAAAACATTTTTAAATATTGATAATACTTTGTTTGCGGTAGATAAAAATACCATTAAAAGCGAAAAGGAAGAAAAAATCTCTTTTGATTTTACCAATGTTCGTTTTAATCATTTTTGTGTAAAAAATAATTTAGCAGTATTTTCCAATGAGGAAATGATCGCTTCATACGATCTGAAAACAAAAAAAGTAAACAAAACCTTTTCAATAAAACAGGCTGATTTTATTAGAAAATTTAAGGAAGGTATTATTGTTGGCACAGGTGCCAGAATGGTTTATTTTTTAGACAATCAATTGAAAATAAAGCAGAGAATACGACTTAAAAATAATTGTTATTTCATTCAGTATAATGATAATAAAGTCTATTTCGCCTCTTACAAGGACATTACGATTTATGAAAAAAAGAAAGATAAATGGACTTTTTTAAATAATATAAATTTTGAAGAAGGCGTTTTACGCGGTAAAATTTCAGATTTTATTTTTGAGAAAGACAAAGTAATTGTCCTTACGGATAATGGTATTTCAGTATTGAAAAACAGTTATCTCTATAAGATGCCTAAAGCACAAATTCAGGTTATTGATTTTATAGTAAAAGAAAAATCGATATTGAATGTTGCTGATAAAATTATTGATCAGGGCAAATACGATAATATTCTGATAAGAACTTCACTGCGGACATTTGGCAACAGGGACTGTTTTGAAGTATTTTACAGATTGATAAAAAATAAAAACTATGGTGATACTTCCTGGAAAAAGTTAAGCAACCGAAACGTTTTCTTTGATGATTTGCCGCACGGAGACTACCTTTTTGAAGTGTGTTCCCGAAATTTAAAAGATTCCACTATTAAATCATTTGACAAGGTCAGTTTCGTTATTAAGCCTTATTTTTGGGAAACAAGGGCGTTTTTTACAGCAGTAGTACTATTGTATTTAGTATTAGTTTTTATCTTTCTCCGCTACTTTAAAAGGAGAATGAATAAAAGGGAAAAACTAAAATTAGAGCTTATTACGCTGGAACTGAAATCACTGAAAAATCAAATGAAACCGCATTTTTTATTCAATGCACTCAACAATTTGCAGGCGCTTTTATTTACAAAAGGGGTAGAAGAAGCCAATTTCTTCCTCATCAAATTCTCCAGACTAATGCGGTCTACTCTGGAAGTAACCCGGGATAAAATCATTTCGCTCGAAGAAGAAATTAACTATATAAAAACATACCTGGAATTTGAACAGATCAGAAGCAATAATGAATTGTTCGTCACCTATAAAATAGACGAAACACTGGATCTGAAAAGGATTGAAATCCCGGTAATGGTAGTACAAACCATTATTGAAAACGCCATCCTGCATGGCTTAAATCCAAGCAGGAACAAAAAAGAGCTGTTAATCGAAATGTACCAGCAAAACAATACCCTTAACATTATCATTGAAGATAACGGGGTTGGCAGAAGCAAATCAGGAAATGAACAAAACGATGTTCACAAGTCTGTTGCGTCACTAATTATTGAAGAAAGATTCAGAATTTTAAGCAAGCTCAGAAAAAAAAGCCACCGTTTGCAAATAATTGATTTGGAAAAAGACGGCAAACCCTGTGGTACACGAGTAATCATCACAATACCGGTTTATTATTTAGATGCTGCCAGCCCTGAATAATAGTTTCTACAAACCGGACAGGTTTTTTAACCTGTCCGGTTTGTTTTTAACCGATACTACTAAAAAACAGGACCTGAAATCTGCGCTCCAACAAGCCCGACAGGTTCTAAAAAACTGCCGGGTTTACTAATACTACCTCTCTCTATCCCGTTAATCGTCTCGTTTACAACCTTTATTGACCACTTATTTCATTAAGGAACCGTTTGTTACAAGTACCCCCTTTTGTTAATGGGGCTGTACTACTTTTGCCCTAATTCTAAGAAAACAGGTCATTTATTGGAAGGACATAAAAAGCAGCACACTTTTTCAGGATTGATTTTTTGAAATAAGGTGTGTTTTTTTGAAAGTCACTGCGTTTTCTAAACAGATTGCAGCTAAAACAAATAAATAAGGACAGATCGAAACTAAACGATTGCATGGAATAGTAGACCTGTTGCATTTCACTTCATTTAATATCACAAAAAAAAACAAATCATGTTACTTTACACACAGTTAAAAAAAATTGCAGGCATTTTAGTCATAGGGTTTTTACTGAGCGGGCTTAATGCTGCTGCCCAGCAAAACTCTCAGTATACACAATATATGTACAATACGGCAGTACTAAATCCCGCTTATGCAGGAAGCCGGGAAGTATTGAGTATAACGGGTTTATACAGAACACAATGGGTAGGACTGGAAGGCGCTCCCAAAACAATGACTTTTGCGGTAAACAGTCCCGTATCCGATCAGATGGGTCTGGGACTTTCCGTAATCAATAACAATATTGGACCTTCCATTGAAACCTCCGTTTCAGCCGATATGTCTTACAATGTGAGATTGAATTACGATTACAGACTTTTTTTCGGTCTTAAAGCAAGTGCTGATGTATTGAATATTGATTATACAAAACTAACACAGTATGATGCCAATGATCCCCGCTATCAGTATAATGGTAACAGCGAATTTTCACCTAATATAGGGGCAGGTATCTATCTTAAATCAGAGAATACCTATGTCGGAATTTCGGTTCCCAGGCTGTTGGAAACCAAAGGATACAATGCGGATAAACAATCTGTAGTAGAGCGCAGAATGCAGTATTACCTCATGGCAGGTCATGTTTTTGATCTGTCTTATAATCTCAAATTTAAACCGGCGATCCTGACTGATTTTGTTTCGGGTAGTCCATTGCAGGTCAATGTATCCGCTAACTTCCTGTTTTACGAAAAACTGACTTTAGGAGTCTCCTACAGATGGGATGCAGCGGTTAGTGCATTGGCGGGATTTCAAATTACACCCGGATTATTTGCCGGTTATGCCTACGATGCCGATACGACCAACTTAGGTAACTACAATTCCGGTTCGCATGAAATTTTTCTGCGATTTGAGTTATCTAAAAAAATCAATAAAGTTTTTTCACCAAGATTCTTTTAAAATAGTATAATGAAAACAAGAACATTCCTTTTGTTATTTTTGAGCGCAACATTTTTTGCTTTTTCACAGGAAAGTAAAATAAGGAAAGCCAATGAAAAATACGATAACTTAGCCTATATAGATGCGATTGAAATTTATAAAAAAGTAGCTGAAAGAGGTTATAAATCGAAAGAATTATTTCAGAAATTAGGCAACTCCTATTATTTCAACGGTCAGTTGCCCGAGGCGAACAAGTGGTACACGCAATTGTTTAAAATGAATACCAAAAAGGCGGATAATTTTGTCAATCCCGAATATTATTACAGATACTCCCAAACTTTAAAATCGGCCGGAAACCAGGAGAAAGCAGACGAGTATTTGAATTTATTTGCGAAGCAGTCAGAGAACGAGATCAGGGCAAAATTGTATATCAATAATAAAGATTATTTAGAGGAAATTAAGATGAATTCCGGCAGGTATACGTTACAGCATACCGGAATCAATACAATGTATTCGGAATATGGTGCCGCTTTTTTTAAAAATAACTTTGTTTTTGCTTCTTCGAGAATAAACTTCAAAGGCGCAAAAAAACGAAACAAGTGGGACAATCAGGCCTATACTAATTTATTGGTTTCCAAAGTGGGCAAAGACGGCACCCTGGGAGAACCGCAATTGTTTTCTAAAAAACTGAGTTCTAAATTTAATGAATCCACTCCGGTATTTACCAAAGACGGCAAGACGGTGTATTTTACCCGTAACAATTATTTAAATGGAAAGATAAGGAAGAGTAGTGATGATGTGATTCTCCTTAAAATTTACAAAGCAAGCTACAGAAACGGAGAATGGCAGGACATTAAAGAACTTCCTTTTAACAGTAATGAGTACAGCGTCGCGCATCCGGCATTGAGTCCTGATGAGAAGACCTTATATTTTGCTTCGAATATGCCCGGAACATTAGGCCAGTCTGATTTGTTTAAAGTGAAAATTTATCAGGATGACAGTTATTCAAAACCGGAGAACTTAGGACCGGAAATTAACACGGAAGAACGTGAAACTTTCCCGTTCGTATCAGAAGACAATAAATTGTACTTTTCTTCCAGCGGACAATTAGGATTAGGAGGACTGGATATTTATGTATCTCAGATTAATCCGGACGGTTCGCTCTCCAGAATAGTAAATCTTGGAGAACCCGTAAACAGTTCCTTCGATGATTTTTGTTATTACGTTAATCCAAAATCGAATAAAGGTTTTTTCTCTTCCAACCGCAACATGGGACTTGGCTTCGATGATATTTATAAGTTCACCGAAGACAAACCTTTACAAACAGATTCTAATAAAACGATTGATCTAAACCTGATCGATAAAGAAACAAATTACCCAATTCCGAATGCTGCAATTTCCCTGTTTGATGAAAAGATGAATCTGGTAGCCAAAGTGGTTACAAACGACTTGGGATCCTGTAAATTAGATCAGTTAAAAGCGGGCAAAACCTACTATATCAGGGCCGAAAGCGAAGATTTCGAAACGATCGAAAAAAGCTTTTTCACCAATTTTGGTATCGAAAAGAAACCTTTTATCTTGCCCATGGGCCAAAAAATGCGAAAATTGGAGGTGGGCGTCGATCTGGCAAAACTATTAAATTTCAGTGATATTTATTTCGATGTAGATAAAGCTGCTATTAGGGAAGATGCGGTCCCTGAACTGGCCAAAGTGGCGGAGTTTATGAAATTAAAACCAAATATTATCATCGATGTCAGGGCACATACCGACAGTCGGCAGAGTGCTGCTTACAACCTTAAACTTTCTAATTTAAGAGCCCAGTCGACCGTAGACTGGCTGGTAAAAGAAGGCGGAATTGATCGCGAAAGACTATCAGGCCGGGGTTACGGAGAAATGATGATCTTAAACAAATGTGTTGATGGCATAAGTTGTACAGAAGAAGAACATGCCATTAACAGAAGAAGCGAGTTTATAATCGTAGGGTTTATAAAGAAATAACACTATCATATAACGGTATTTAACCGCAAAGACCGCTATCCCGATAGCTATCAGATACACAAAGTTTAATTTTAAGCTTTGCTCCCGATAGCTATCGGGATTGCGTTTTTACCCTTGCGGACTTTGCGGTTAAGTGTGGTTAAATCCAGCCCGATAATTACTACGGTTTTATGTACGAATAATATTATTTTTGTTTTCACCCGGTTTTCCTGTTGCGATTTTGTCTTTACCGCTAAAAACTTTCAGTAACCACTTATTACGTCGTTATGCCACTTATAACGAATGGAACTTTACACAGGGCACAGTAATCTAATTTTGCAAAAAATTCCAGCCTGCAATAACATCTTTGAGAGCGATTAACATTTAGAAATATAAATATACTTCTAATATATTTTTTTAAAATTTAATAACGCTTCGCTTTGCAAAAAACAAAACTGGAAGGAAATGTAAAAACAAAAAAAATGAAATTACTGAGAGTACTAACAGGAATCCTTTTTTTATGCCATCTGGCAGTTCATGCCCAAACTACTATCACCGCTACCGCTACTCCGGCAGCCTGCGTAGGAGACGGTATTATTGATATTACCATTACAAATGTAACAGCGCCCATTACGTACGCCGTGGCAAAACTCCCTTACGACGAAACGAAAGTAATCAGATCTGTTAATCCGCATATTACAAATCTGGAAACAGGTGATTATTATTATGGTTACTATGATGGAACTACATTTATTAAGGCAGCTACGCCTATAAATATCAAAAGTACCTATGTAGAAACTCCGCTGCTTATCGATTCTTTTTATGGAAGGAATTATCTTTATTGCGGTACAGATCAAAATCCTTTGGGAAAAGTCTTTGTTGGGGCCTCAGGAGGAAATGCACCTTATGTGGCAACGTTGCTAAATGCTTCTGATGGGAGCGAAATACAAAACATAACAGTAATGTCCTCTGCCATTACGGGAGAATTTGCAGGGGTGCTGCCCGGTACTTATAAATTAAAAATTACAGACAGGTGTAATACCACCGTTTATAGTCTTACAACAGTAAATATTGCTCCAAATGAAATACTGACTGATTTTTCTTTATCGTCTCCTTTTTTGGGGGCGAGTATAATCTATAATACTCCGGATGATATTTGTTCAGGCATCAAAAGTGCTTCTGTTGACAGCAGACGTATTACAGCTTCTATTACGAGTGGAATTATTAATAATAATAAGTATTTTTGGGGAGAACCTGCTTTTATTTATAAAGTGGAGATTCAAAACGGTGCCTTATGGGACGTATATGATAATTTAACAAGGATTGCAGACAGCTACCCCTTGCCTTCTGATCGTTCAAAATGGGGATTGGTTCGCTATACAGCGACATTTTGTGGAATCTCAAAAACAGTTACACTGGATTATGGGGCATCTAATCTTGAAAAAACAACACCTTTCAGATGGGGAAGTTTTATATTTTCTGATGATCCTGCGGCTTATACAGGCTGTAATGCGGGTACAGGTAAAGTTCAAATGCGGACTAGTGCTCAGGGAGGATGTAGGCCGTATACACTAGAAGTTACTGATCATGCAGCCAACAGTAAAACGACTTCTATCGTTGGTCAGGATAATTGGCCTTTATTTGATATTGGTAAAACATACAGTTTTAAGCTTACGGATAAAACGGGTGCTGAAGTAGCGGATTATTCTTTTTCTAATTGGACTTCGAATAGTATCACTCCAAAGCCCTCTCTGGGTGGTCCCAATAATATATTTATAGATCCGTTCTATTTTTCTCCGGAGGATCCCAATGTACGAAATAGTGTGGTTTTTTATAAAAGCACAAGTACGCAGAATTTTGGTAAATCGGCCCTGGTAATGAAAGCTCCTGAGGGAGCGAGAGGATTACTGGGAAAAGTTACAGTTAGCCTTATAAGTGGACCCTCGCCATTGGCATTTGAAAAAGTTAGCGGTTACATTGGCACGTACAGGTTAGGAAATAACTTAACACCCGGTGCCTATAAAATTAGAGTTCAGGATTCCGGTTGTTTTGATGAAATTTTTGATGTTGTCCTGAGTGATTATCTGACCTCTGCTGAAATTACTAATGTTTCGTATACCCCCTCTTTGGTGACTTGTGAACGTTATATAAAAAAGGTGGATGTAAAGGTTTCTTATGTAGGGAATGGAACTATAAATGATGAATGCTTACGTGCCTATGGTACTTCTTATATTTATCCCGGAATAATCAAGGGACCTGTATATGGGCTGAGTTATAATGCGGGTTACAATGCTAATTATTTAAGAGGAGGAACTTATAGCTTTACATTTCCGGAGCAGGTATCCGGAAATTATGAGATCGGGCTATCAAAAACATCGATCGGTAACAGGTTTCTTACGGCAAGTGATTTGTTTGAAAATACAAAGACTGCTTCTTTAGATGTACTTTCTAATTTTCCTTCCTTTGATTTGTCTCAATCCGGAGGAATTGTTTGTTCCGGAAAAACTACCGGAGATTTGTATGCTAAAGTAGATAAAGTAGATGCAACAGCCCTTTATTTTATCAAAAAAGAGACAGATGCTGATTATCCTGCCACAGGACAGGCAACTGCTGTATTTAAAGATTTGCCTGCTGGTAATTATGAGGTAAAAGTAAAAACTGCCTGTTATGAGGTAGTGCAGCCCTTAATTTTAAGATTTCCACCATCGCCACTGATCGCCGGAGGCAAGACTTCCTATTGCAAAGGGGAGAATTTACGATTAGGAATTAATCCAATGGGGCCTCTGCAATGGATAAAGTGGACGATACCAAATGGAACCGTTTATAATACTACAAATTTAGCATTAGATAATTTAACGGTAGCAGATAGTGGTACATACAAAGTAGAAATGACATCTTTAGGAGGCTGTTATTTTACAGGGTCAACCAACATAACAGTCTATGATCCGCAAACCCCGACAGGGCCGGCGTCGCAGGAATTTTGTAAATCAGAAAATGCTAAAGTATCCAATCTGGTTACAGCAGAAACAGGCGTGACGTGGTATGATGCTGCAACAGATGGAACAGTAGTTCCTTCAACCACAGTTTTGGAAAATAATAAAATCTATTACGGTTCTTTAAAAACGGGAACTTGTGAGAGTCCAGCCAGATTTGCGGTAACCGTAAAGGTTAATGATCCGAAAACCCCAACAGGAGAGGAGAATCAGCAATTTTGCCAGGGTAATAATCCAAAAGTTTCAGACTTAAGAACAACTGAATCAGGAGTTATATGGTACGATAGTAATGGAAATATAGTAGCACCAACAACAGCTCTTGAAAATAAAATTTATTGGGGTGCCCTAAAGGTGGGTACTTGTGAGAGCCAAAGATTGAGGGTAAATGTAAATATCTCGAATTCGCAGACCCCAACAGGTTCTGCCGGTCAGGAATTCTGCAAAGTAAATAATCCAAAGATTTCAGATTTAGTTACAAAAGAAGGAATATTTAAACAGTTAAATCCGTTAACCGGAAAAATGGAGTCCGTTGTGAGATGGTATGATGCTGCAACAGTAGGAAATGAATTAACACCAGATACTGCTTTAAAGAATGGAACGGTTTATTACGGTGTTTCCAGAATTTATTCTGGATCTCCCAATAATTGGTTAGCGTGTGATAGTCCAGTTAGATTTGCGGTAACAGTGACTATCAGTGATCCAAAAACACCAACGGGTGCAACCACACAGGAATTCTGTAAAGTGGATAACAAAACGATAGCTGATTTGGCAACGAACGAAAGTGATGTGACGTGGTATGATGCTGCTGATGGAACGACAGTAGTTCCGTTAACGACAGTTTTGGAAAACAATAAAGTGTATTACGGTTCGCTAAAAGTGGGAACTTGTGAAAGTCCAACACGTTTGGCGGTAACAGTAACTTTAAGTGATCCTCAAACACCAACAACTGCACATACTACACAGGAGTTCTGTAAAATAGATAACAAAACGGTAGCTGATTTGGCAACGAACGAAAGTGATGTGACTTGGTATGATGCTGCTGATGGAACAACAGTAGTTCCCTTAACGACAGTTTTGGAAAACAATAAAGTGTATTACGGTTCACTAAAAGTAGGAACCTGCGAAAGCCCAACCCGTTTGGCCGTTACGGTAACTTTAAGTGACCCGCAAACGCCAACAGGATCAACCACGCAGGAATTCTGTAAAGTAGACAATAAAACGATAGCTGATTTAGCAACAACAGAATCAGGTGTGACCTGGTATGATGCTGCGAAAGAAGGAAATGCAATTCTGCCAACAACAGTTCTGGAAAATAATAAAGTGTATTACGGTTCGCTAAAAGCAGGAACCTGCGAAAGTCCAACCCGATTGGCGGTAACGGTAAAATTACATGATCCGCAAACCCCAACAGGAGCAACTACACAGGAATTCTGTAAAGTAGACAATAAAACGATAGCTGATTTGAAAACTACGGAAACAGGCGTGATGTGGTATGATGATGCAACAGGTATAAACGCAATTTCTTCTACGACATTACTAGAAAACAACAAGACATATTATGGTACGCTAAAGGAAGGAAGCTGTGAGAGTCCAACACGATTGGCCGTAACGGTAACTTTAAGTGATCCTCAAACGCCAACGGGTGCAGCCACACAGGAATTCTGTAAAGTGGATAATAAAACGGTGACTGATTTGAAAACTGCTGAATCGGGTGTGACGTGGTATGATGATGCGACAGGAGTAAACGCAATTCCTTCCACAACCCTTTTGGAAAATAATAAAGTGTATTACGGTTCGCTAAAAGCAGGAACCTGCGAAAGCCCAACCCGTTTGGCCGTTACGGTAACTTTAAGTGACCCGAAAACCCCAACCGGAGCGACAACACAGGAATTTTGTAAAGTAGATAATAATACTGTTGCTGATTTGGTAACTATAGAAAAAGACGTAACATGGTATGATACTGCTACAAAAGGAAATGTAATCCCAGTGACTACAGCTTTAGCCAACGGAACAACTTATTATGGTTCTCTGAAAGCAGGAACATGTGAAAGTCCTGTAAGGTTAGCGGTAACGGTAACCCTCAATGATCCTAAAGTACCAACGGGAATTTCGGGACAAATGTTTTGTAAAGAAAATAACCCTACAGTAGGTGATTTGAAGACTAACGAAACAGGGGTAACCTGGTACGATAAACCAGACTCATTTATAGGACGAATGGCTTTGCCAGCCACACAAGCACTTGAAAATAATAAAATATATTATGGTACTTTAAAATTAGGAATATGTGAAAGCAGAAGTTTGCCCGTAACAGTAGAAATCGTTGATGCTCCGATAGCTCCAACAGGAGATTCAAATCAGCAATTCTGTAAAGCCAATAATAATTATGTTAGTGATTTAGTAACTTCCGAAAAGAATAATGTAACCTGGTATGACGCTGCGACAGCAGGAAATGTTATTCCGGGAAATACAGTACTTGAAAACAACAAAACCTATTATGCTGCTTCAAGAGCCTTACGACTAATAAGTTGCGAAAGTACAACACGATTGGCGGTAACCGTAACGATTAATGATCCTCAAACACCAACGGGAGCAACAGCACAGGAATTTTGTAAAGTGGATAATAAAACTGTGGCTGATTTGAAAACAACAGAATCAGGTGTGACGTGGTACGATGATGCGTCAGGAGTAAACGTAATTCCTTCCACAACCCTTTTGGAAAATAATAAAGTGTATTACGGTTCGCTAAAGGTAGGAACCTGCGAGAGCCCAACACGTTTGGCGGTAACGGTTACGTTAAGTGACCCGCAAACCCCAACGGGAGCAACCACACAGGAATTCTGTAAAGTGGATAATAAAACAGTAGCTGATTTGGCAACAACAGAATCAGGTGTGACGTGGTATGATGATGCAACAGGTATAAACGCAATTTCTTCTACGGCATTTCTTGAAAACAATAAAGTATATTACGGATCCTTAAAAGTAGGTACTTGCGAAAGCCCAACAAGACTAGCGGTAACAGTTACGTTAAGTGACCCGCAAACACCAACAGGAGCAACCACGCAGGAATTCTGTAAAGTGGATAATAAAACAGTAGCTGA
>NZ_WKKE01000037.1 GCF_009674775.1 Flavobacterium sp. LC2016-23
CAATCCGGGTTTAAGTCTTTCGGCACAATCTCTCGTACAATTATGAATCATTATCAAACCATATTAAACTATTTTGAGAACAGAAGCACTAATGCCTCTGCAGAATCATTCAATGCTAAAATAAAAGCATTCAGATCAAAATTCAGAGGTGTTAGGAATATAGAATACTTCCTTTTTAGACTAACTAATATTTATGCTTAATTTTTGTTACTCCACAGGTTTTCGTGTTGATCCGAGAAAGAATCAGATGGTTAGACCCGGAATATCTATGTTTAAAAACATGTGCTTTTTGAAAAGTATGTAAAAACGAAAAAGCCTTTAAACACTAGTGTTTAAAGGCTTTTGACTTTTAAAGTTTCTTTTGAAACTTCTACTGGCGGAGAAAGAGGGATTCGAACCCCCGGACCTGTTACAGTCAACAGTTTTCAAGACTGCCGCATTCGACCGCTCTGCCATTTCTCCAGTATGTTGCGATCATTTGCTGATTGCGAGTGCAAATATAGTGTGTTTTTTCGATTGTAAAAACTTTTTTTAAGCTTTTTTACGGATTATTTTAAATTAATTTTTAAGTCCTTCATAATCAGTAATTATTTAAAAAACATTTTTACGTTAAATAAAGTGTTTAGTCTAAAATGGGCACCGGTTTTTTGTTTTCGTCGACGGCAACAAACGAAAAAGTTCCTGAAACTACCGTTTCACGAAGCTCAGAATACATTTGCTCCATGAAAATATCAACGTGAATTTTACAGCTTGTTCTTCCAACGCTAATTACTTTTGCTACCAATTCGATTAAAGTTCCGGCCGGAATTGCTTTTTTAAAATCAATCTGACCTGTCGAAATGGTGACTACTTTTTTTCGGCTGAATCGGGTAGCACAAATAAAGGCCACTTCGTCCATCAGATGAAGTGCTGTACCTCCGAATAGTGTGTCGTAATGATTTGTGGTACTCGGAAAAACAGCTTTAAAAATATGAGTTTCCGATTTTATAATTCTTTCTTCTAATGTTCCCATGTATTAATAACTTACGTATTCAATGATTTCAAGTCCGTAACCAATCATTCCGACACGTTTGGTTTGCTCTGTATTCGATATTAATCTGATTTTAGAGATATCAATATCATGAAGGATCTGAGCCCCAATTCCGTAATCTTTACTGTCAATGATCACTTTTGGCGCTTTCATTGTGCCTTCCGCCTGTAGCATTTTAAGTTCCGCAATTCTGTTTAACAGATTGATGGCCTGCATATCCTGATTGATGAAAATTACGGCTCCTTTTCCGTTTTCATTGATCGCTTTAAACATATCGTCCAATTGCTGCTCTGCATTATTGGTTAGGGTACCTAATAAATCATTGTTCACCTGTGAAGAATTGATTCTCGTTAAGATAGGTTCTCCAAGATTCCAGGTTCCTTTCGTTAAGGCAATATGTACTTGTTTGTTTGTAGTTTGTTCGTACGCTCTCAGTCTGAAAGTTCCAAAGCGGGTTTCGATATCAAAATCTTCTTTTTTAACGATCAGGCTGTCGTGCTGCATTCGGTAAGCTACTAAATCTTCAATAGAAACTAATTTCAAATCAAATTTTTTAGCCACTTGTATTAACTGAGGCAAACGGGCCATTGTTCCGTCCTCATTCAGGATTTCACAGATTACCCCGGCAGATTTAAAACCGGCTAATCTGGCAAAGTCAATTGCGGCTTCCGTATGTCCGGTTCTTCTTAAAACACCGCCTTGTTTTGCAACTAAGGGGAAAATATGTCCGGGACGCGCCAAATCATGTGGTTTTGTATTGGCGTCCACTAATGCCTGAACTGTTTTAGATCTGTCGGCAGCAGAAATTCCTGTGGTAACGCCTTGTCCTTTCAAATCTACAGAAACGGTAAAAGCTGTTTCCATATGGTCGGTATTATTGCTTACCATGGCACGTAAATCAAGTTCTTTGCAACGGCTTTCCGTAAGTGGTGTGCAAATTAATCCACGTCCGTGCGTGGCCATAAAATTGATCATTTCCGGAGTTACTTTTTCGGCGGCAGCCAAAAAATCACCTTCATTTTCGCGATCTTCATCATCGACTACAATGATTACTTTACCTTGACGAATATCTTCTATAGCTTCTTCAATGGTATTCAATTGTATTTTTGTTGCTGACATAATTATTGTTTGTTTTGAACAGGAAAGAACCGTTCGGAAATTTTTTGAAATAGTTGCGATATTGGGGTTGTAATTGCATCAAAATTGATTAATCCGTTATCGTTTGTCGCACGATACGTAAGTAATACGGCCAGTGGTAATAAGATAAACGACGACATCCAGGATCCCATAAAAGGAGTCATTCCGCCTTCTTGTGATAGCCTTTTTCCAAAAGTATTGATGAAGTGAAAAGTAATAAAAATCAAAACGGCAAATACAATGGGTAAGCCAAGTCCGCCTTTACGTATAATTGCACCAAGCGGAGCACCAATAAAAAACATTAAGAAACAGGCAAAAGCAATCACAAATTTCTCGTAGAGTGCAGTGAGATGTTTATTGATTTCCCTTTGCTCATCTTTTAATTCTTTCTGGGTCGTTTCAATAGAGTAGATATTACTGGTAATAGTGCTACTGGCCATTTTTATGATGTCCGACTTTTGTTTGTTGGTATATAAAGATAAAATATTGTTAGGAATCGCTTTTTTCTTTTTTTCGGGTTTTAGTGCCTTCGGAGTAGTTTTGATTCCTACGCGCTGATTGATATTCTCCGAAAAAGAGAGGATTTCATTATTCAGGTTTTTGTTCAGGGAATCTAAGGTGTAGCGTAATTCGTTAACGTTTAGCATACCATTGGTACTGCCGACGCTTTCCTGGCCATCATCATCTGTTTTGTTTAACTCAGATAAATCGATATTGATAATCTGTTTCTTGAATTTTCCTTTTACGAAAGGCAGTTTAGCACGGTCTTCGTATTTTTTCGGAGTGACATCCTGATAATAATACCCGTCATTCAGCACCAGTTTTAAAATGCTTGACTTTTCATTACTGATTAGTTTTCCATTTTTTGCTTTGATTACGGTTTTGTTCTCCCCGAAACTATTCGCTTTTTCATGGATGGTAACTCCGGTCAGGATATTTCCATTTTCGCCCGACTTTTTGTTTACTTTAATATTGTAAGTTCCGACATCATTAAACTGGCCTTCGGCAATTGCCATGGCTGGTTTGGCCTGGGCGATGTTTTTTCGGAAATTTACAAATTTATATTCAGCGTAAGGAATTACGTTATTGGCAAACCAGAAGGCTACTATACTTAGCACGAATATAAAGATGATTAAAACACGCATAGCCCTTTGCAGCGATATTCCTGACGATTTCATAGCCGCGAATTCGTAGTTTTCGGCAAGATTACCAAAAGTCATGATAGAAGCCAGTAACACCGAAAGCGGCAATACCAAAGGGATTATTCGGGGCATCGAGAATAACAGGAATTTTACAATCAGTATCAAATCGAGGTCTTTACCTGCAAGTTCTGAGATAAAAAGCCAGACGGTCTGAAGAATGAATATAAAAAAAAGGATTACAAATACCGTAGTAAATGTAATCAGAAAAGTTTTTAGTAAGTATTTGTCTAAAATTTTCAACCTTGTAATTAGTCTAATTTATTGATGTAGTATTTTGGATATTTGCCCGCTACAAATGTAAATTGATTTTTTGATAAAGGCTGGTTGGTTTTAAAAGAATTAACGGTTAAAGTGGTTTTTGTTCCATTTTTTCCGGTTTCAATTAAATTGTAGATGTGTTTTGTTTGTACATCAATTCCTAAAAGGATCTCTTTTCTCTGGTCTTTTGTATTGACAGGAGCTAATTTAATGTACTGAATTTTTCTTCCTTTTACATTCTGAACAATATCCATATTGTATTTGTATCCGGAATTGAAGAACGTAAGCATTTTGGAAGGCGTAATCGCAGCATCATCTTTTTCGTTTACCTTAGAGATGGTAACTTCTTCGTCTTCAGGTACAATAGTGTAGGTTTTTTGTCCGTCAAAAATTTTAGTAACACCCATGAAATTCAATACATACTGATTGCCTTTCATGATTACATTTCCTTTGCTGTCCTGATTAATGTTCTCTTTGGCATTGTTCAGGGAATATTTAAAATCAATGGCAATATTGTCGTAACTTTTTATTTTAGCCGTTACCTGGTTCAATAAATCTTTGGCTTTTTTATCCTGAGCCTGAATAGAAGTAAAGCTCAAAAGCAATAAAAATGCCATTTGAAAATACTTTTTAGTCATGGTAGTGATAGAATTGTTGTTGATTTCCTGAATTTTTGCTTTCATGATGGGGTTAATTTTGTTCATTATTAAAAAATTGATCAAGAGCACTTAAATCTAAGATGTTTACACTTCGGGCTTTACTGCCTTCAAAAGGGCCGACAATTCCGGCGGCTTCCAGCTGGTCAATCAAACGACCTGCTCTGTTGTACCCTAATTTTAATTTTCTTTGCAATAATGAAGCTGAACCTTGTTGTGCGTTGACAATAATTTCGGCAGCCTCTCTAAATAAAGTATCTCTTTCGGAAATATCCATATCAAGATTGATGCCAGTTTCTTCTCCAACGAACTCAGGAAGCAAATAAGCGGTGGCGTAGGCTTTCTGTCCGCCAATAAAATCGGTGATTTTTTCAACCTCAGGAGTGTCGATAAAAGCACACTGAACACGGACCACATCATTTCCGTTGGTATAGAGTAAATCCCCGCGTCCAATTAACTGATCGGCTCCCTGAGTGTCAAGGATCGTTCTCGAGTCAATTTTTGAAGTTACCCTAAAAGCAATCCTCGCCGGGAAATTCGCTTTAATCAAACCTGTAATAACGTTTACGGATGGTCTTTGTGTTGCAATAATTAAGTGAATACCAATAGCACGCGCCAGCTGAGCCAGACGGGCAATCGGAATCTCAACTTCTTTTCCGGCAGTCATAATTAAATCGGCGAACTCATCGACTACCAAAACAATGTACGGTAAAAAACGGTGACCCGCTTCCGGATTTAATTTTCTGGATTTGAATTTTTCGTTGTATTCCTTGATATTACGAACCATCGCATCTTTCAGTAACGAATAGCGATTATCCATTTCAACGCAGAGTGAGTTCAGTGTATTGACTACTTTGGCGTTGTCCGTAATAATAGCATCTTCAGTATCTGGAAGTTTCGCTAAATAATGTCTTTCTATTTTGTTGAATAAAGTAAGTTCTACTTTTTTAGGATCCACCAAAACGAATTTTACTTCTGCAGGGTGTTTTTTGTATAAAAGTGAAGTCAGTACTGCATTTAGTCCAACAGATTTTCCTTGTCCCGTAGCTCCGGCCATCAGTAAGTGAGGCATTTTGGCTAAATCGACAACAAAAGTTTCGTTGGAAATGGTTTTTCCCAAAGCAATTGGCAGCTCCATTTCAGCTTCCTGAAATTTAGCCGATCCAATAACGCTTTTCATCGAAACCATGGTTGGGTTTTTGTTCGGAACCTCAATACCGATAGTTCCTTTTCCGGGAATTGGCGCTATAATACGAATTCCTAATGCCGATAAGGACAACGCAATATCATCCTCTAAGCTTTTGATTTTAGAAATTCGGATTCCGGCTTCCGGTACGATTTCATATAACGTTACCGATGGACCAACGGTGGCTTTGATTTGTGCAATTTCAATTTTGTAGTTACGCAGGGTGTCTACAATTTTATTTTTGTTTTCCTCAAGTTCTTCCTGATTGATTGTAATTCCTCCTGTTGAATATTCTTTTAATAAATCAATTGTTGGGAATTTGTAGTTCGATAAATCGAGGGTAGGGTCAAAAAGACCGAAATCTGCTACGAGGCGTGAGGCCAGGTTTTCTTCGATAATATCTTCTTCTTCTGGTTTTTCAACCACAAATTCTTCGGTATGTACCGGTGTTTGTGTGACCGGGTTTATATGCATCTGAAGTGGTTTTAAAACCGGATTTAAATCAATTTCTGATGAATTTGAAATCGTAGGTTTTAAAGCTTCTTTGTTAATTTCGAATTGAGTATCCTCTGTTTTTAAGTGGATGTTATCCAGTTCTTCATCCGGTTCTTCTACAGCAAATTCTTCTAAATTATAGGCACTTTCTGTTTGTGCCGGTGTTTTAAGAGCGCTCAATTCAGACTTGATTTCGTTTTTGGTCGAATCAAAATAAGACTGGATCTTTTCAGGAGATAATTTTATTTTGAAAATCAGGTACACGATTAATCCAAAAAGCAGGGCTAATAAAGTCCCGGTTTTTCCAATATAATCCTGTGAAAACAAATTAAGTTCATAACCAATTGTTCCGCCCAGTTCAGGTGCGGAAGTAGCAAAGAATCCAAATAAAACAGAAACAATAATGATGGCAAACATATCCCAGAACCAAATGTTTTTCAATTTTTTAAGGGATAGTTCCAATGCCAAAAACATTCCGGTAAGGAAAAATAGCCGCACAAATATAAAAGCAGCCAGTCCAAAACCTTTATAAACGATCAGATCGGATAAAAAAGCCCCGAATTTTCCGAGCCAGTTTTGTACCACTTCCGTACGGTCGCCGAGTTGGCTGACAGCACTTTGGTCCGATTGTCCGTTGATGTAAAAGGAAATGAATGCAACTAATAATGCAATAGAAAATAATACCAAAAGACACCCTAAAACAAAGCGTTGTTGTTTGTTTGGTTTCCAGGATCTTGAGGTTTCGGTCTTTGCCGTATTTTTTTTGTCTAAAGTTTCTTTTTTGGTTGTTTTTGCCATTCTTGCGTTTAGTATTGCCTATACAAATTTTGGAATATAAATGATCAAACCTATTGCGATTGCGGTCATTGCGGCAAAAAATACCGCTCCTGCAGCAATATCTTTAATAAATCCGATTCTTTCATGATAATTGGGATGAATAAAATCGGCTACTTTTTCTACGGCTGTGTTTAGCCCTTCTATGCTTAATACCAAACCAATTGCAAGGGTCTGGAAAAGCCATTCCTCGTGGGAAATATGAAAATAGAAACCGGCAATAGTCATGAGTATTCCCAGTGAAAATTGTACCATAACACTATGTTCGGTACTGATTAGTTTTAAAGCTCCCTTAAAAGCGTAGGTTACGCTTTTAAGTCGGCCTTTAACAAATGTATTGTCTTTTTGAAACTCCATTTAAAATATTATAGTGCTGCTAAAGCTGCTTCGTAATTTGGTTCGTTTGCAATTTCAGCAACTTGTTCGGTATGTGTGATTTTTCCGTTAGCATCAACCACAATGATAGCTCTTGAGTGTAAACCTGCCAGAGGTCCGTCAAGGATTTCCAGTCCGTTTGCTTTACCAAAACTTCCTTCCTTAAAGTCAGATAGGTTTACTACATTTTCTAATCCTTCAGCGCCGCAAAAACGTTTTTGTGCAAATGGCAAATCTCTTGAAATACACAAAACAGTCGTGTTTTCTAAATTACCGGCACTTTCGTTGAATTTTCTAACAGAAGCAGCACAAGTTCCTGTATCTACACTTGGAAAAATATTTAAAACTAATTTTTTACCGGCGAAATTGCTTAAGGAAGCCACAGATAAATCGTTTTGTACTAATTTGAAATCAGCTAGTTGTGATCCAACTGCTGGTAACTCACCTGATGTATGAACCGGATTTCCGCCTAATGTTATTGAAGCCATGATTTTTGTTTAATTTAATGAGGCTCAAAAGTAAGGATTAATATTTGAATGTAAAAGTATTTGTTGTGGGTTTAAGTATAGATTAAGACTTGTATTTGTCTTGGTATACATGGGAGAATCTTGCAGGAGTTTAGGATTTTAGGGTACGCGGATGACACAGATGAAGCGGATTAACAGGTTTCTTTTGCTTGTTTTTTGTCGTCCTGAGCGAAGTCGAAGGAACACAAGAAATTCCGTCCCTGTAAATCTTCAATCTTTGCAGAGCTACTGTGCGCCCTTCGACTTCGCTCAGGGTGACAAGATTGTGCTGATACCTGAGACTAAAAACCGAGACTGCGACTGGGACTGAGACTTAGACTGAATACCGATAGCTATCGGGAGAGACTGATGACTGAGACTGATAACCGTGACTAATAACTGAGACCGGGACTGAAAAACAAAAAAAAACGCTCCCTTGGAATGAAAGCGTTTCTTTAGTCATGTTTTTTATTCTCAGGATAAGAGGGCGATTATTTATCGATAGAACCCAAAACACGTTTCATGAACGCATTTAAGGCTTCTTTTTTATCAGTGCCCTGAACGACCATTTTATGTACTTCAAGTGCACCATACATATTTGAAATTAATTCGCCAATCACATCTAATTCTTCATCTTTCAGAGATGGAATCTCAGTCATAGCTTCTAAAACTTCAATAGTTTCAATGATATAATCCTGATCGTTTTCTTCGATAAACTGCGTTAATTGCTTTATTACGGGTAATTTCATTTTTTAGATTTTTAGATTACTGGATTATTGGATTTTTAGATAAGATTCAAAAAATCTAACCGTCTAAAAATCTAATACTCTATTTAGGCAATTGCGTTAACTAAATCAATTAAAACTTCTTGTTTGTTGGTTTGTGTTTCACCAACTAATTTTCCGTTTACGAAAGTGGCGAAAGTAGGCAGGTTGCTTACATTGGCCAATTTTCTCGATTCCGGAGAATTTTCAGCATCAACCAAAACAAAAGTGATAGCTTCATTTTCTGTGGCTAATTTTTTGAATTTTGGTTTCATAATACGGCAATTTCCACACCATGAAGCTGAATATTGTACTACTACTTTTTCGTTTTTAGCAACTAAATCTGCTAACGTATCTTCGTTTAAGTCGATTAACATATCTTTGAATTTAAATTCCAATATTTTAAATTCCAAATTCCAAATCTTCCGATATAGAATTTAAAAATTTAAATTTTGAAATATTATTGATTTTGAGAAAGAATTCCAAATCCCAAAATTGGAATTTGGAATTTTTAAAAATTTGGAATTTATTTTTCTTAATTAGCGCTTAGATACTCAGCAGTACTGATTCTGTCTGCGCTCATTGCTTCTTTACCAGCTTCCCAGTTTGCAGGACAAACTTCTCCTTTTTCCTGGATGTGAGTATACGCATCAACCATACGTAAATATTCGTTTACGTTACGTCCTAATGGCATATCGTTTACGCTTTCGTGGAAGATTTTTCCAGTTTCGTCAATTAGGTAAGTAGCTCTGAAAGTTACGTTTGAACCTTCAATGATTACAGAGTCAGTTTCTTCGCTGTATTCTGTAGATTCGATATCTAAAATTCCTAAAATGTTAGATAAGTTACGGTTGGTATCAGCAAGGATTGGGTAAGTAACACCTTCGATTCCACCGTTGTTTTTTGGAGTGTTTAACCATGCAAAGTGCACTTCGTTTGTATCACATGAAGCTCCGATTACGATAGTATTTCTTTTTTCAAATTCTGGCAATGCAGCTTGGAAGGCGTGTAATTCAGTTGGACATACAAAAGTAAAATCTTTTGGATACCAAAATAAAAGTACTTTTTTATTGTTGTTTACTGCTTCTTCAAAAATATTGATTTTTAAGTTGTCACCCATTTCTGAGATAGCATCTACTGCAATACTTGGGAATTTTTTTCCTACTAAAGACATATTTTTCGTTTTAAGTTAAAAATTTATTTGGTGCAAAAGTAGGGTATAAGTAAGGTTACTTACAATAAGATGTAATTATTAATATTTATTTAGTGATAACTTTTTGTTATGATGAAAGACGGAATGTTTGTAAGTTACTGAATGTCAATATTTACAGGAAGACTGCCGTTGCAATTGCCATTTTCAAGAAATTGAATTCCTGCCACTTTTTGGAATTCTTCAAAATCCTGATAGGCCTGTACGAGTCCTGAAGCCTTTTTCAGATTCGGGATTACAGGTAAAACGTACGGATTTCCGAAAACATAAACGATACATTTTTTGGTTTGCAGCAGCTGTGAAAGTAAATCTAAAACTTCAGCATGTATTTCGAAATTATTCATCGGTTTTGCCTTCGGAACAAATAAAGAAATAAGAATGGTTTCGAAGTTTTCGAGCGCTTTTTTGATTTCCGGAATACTGGAGCCTTCTAAGTTTTCAAAAGCAAATGACGGACTGTCTAATTTGGAATCTACGGTCTTGAAGAAGGTATTCTCCATACCTTTATACAGACTCAGTTTGGCCAGCTGATTGTTTTGCTGCGCTTCGAAAGCCAGTGCAGTATTGGAGTTATCAATAATTTTGGTAAGTGTGTTTTGGGCAATTTCCAGGTTTAAAGCTGCGGTTTTCGCAAAATCCAGTTCTCCTGCCGTAAATGCATTACCAGACAGGATGCCCACCTTTTCTTTGGCTTTCATAATTCTGTTGTAACTGGCTTCGATACGTTCGGGAGAAGCATTTTTGAGGATTGCTTCAATTCCTTCCGGAACATTTTCGGCGAAACACAAAATATCATTTCCGGCATTGAAGGCTTCCCATTCGAGTTGACCTTTTGTTGCGTACAATTTAGAAACGCTGTGCATATTTAAGGCATCGGAAATTACCAAACCATCATAGCCTAATTTTTCGCGCAAAAGGGTTTCGATAATAGGTTTTGACAAAGTTGCCGAAGTATCTTTTCCGTCATTTAAACTCGGAACCGCGAGATGCCCGATCATAATCGAGTCGACCTTATTTTCGATCCCTTTAATAAAAGGATACAATTCGTTGTCTAACAGTTCTTCTAAACTTTCGTTTAAAACCGGCAATCCCAAATGCGAATCTACATTGGTATTTCCGTGTCCGGGAAAGTGTTTCAGGCAGCCTAGAATTCCGGCATCAGACAATCCTTTTAAATACGCCACGGCAAAATTGGCTACTTTTTCTTTGTTTTCACCAAAAGAGCGATAGCCAATCACGGGGTTATTCGGATTGTTATTTATGTCTGCCAGAGGCGACAGGTTATAATGAATTCCGGCTGCTTTTAAATCGGAACCAATTTGTTTTCCAACTTCATACACCAGATCTGTTTTGTTTTCCGGTAAAGCACCAAGGGTGATGGCGTAGGGATATTGCGGTGTTTTTTCGATGCGCATCGCCAGACCCCATTCGGCATCAATGCTGATTAAAAGCGGGGTAGCGGCTGATTTTTGATAACGGATGATTAACGCTTTGATTTTCTCGTAGCTGTCATCATTAAAAACTACTTTTTTCTTGCTTTCGTAATTCGTTGCGGCACTGGCACGGCTGTGAAAAAAGGTCAGTCCGCCAATATGGTGTTCTTGTATTAAGCGTTCGGTTTCCTGAATGTTTTCTTCGGTATCGTTGATAAAAACGGCGGGAAAAAAGAATTGTCCCACTTTTTGTTTTAGTGCTTCGGCTGTCATTTTCATTAGTATAAAGTCTTTTTCATGCAAACACTGTTTTCAGCGTTTTCATAAGGCGGATAATTGGGAATCAGGGTGTAACCGGATTTCTGGTACAGTGCAATGGCTTCCGGCTGTTTTTTTATGGTTTCCAAAACCGTATACGTATAGTTGATTTCGGCTGCCCAAAGTTCCAAAGCTTCCAGGACCTGAGAAGCAATTCCTTTTTTGCGATGTTCCGGATGCACATACATGCGTTTGATTTCAGCTGTATCACTTTGTTTTTCCCTAAAAGCGCCACAGCCTACAGCGATGTCATTTTCATAACAGACAATAACATGTTTTATTTTGTCAATTTTATTAAACTGATTGTAAAAGGTATGTTCTTCCCCGTCCCTGATTTTTAAGTACTGGTCTAATAAAGCGACCAGATGTATAAAGTCAGGATCATCAGAATTGGTGCGTTTCAGGCTGGTCATGATCGAATGCTGTAAAGTTTTATTATTTGAGTTTGCTTTTCTTTTGTCTGGCAAGTTTGGCAAGCTGTGTTTGGGTTTGTACGGCTTTTTCCAGTCGGTTTTTAAATCGAAAGAGTTTTGGCAATCCTTCCAGTCGGTCTTCGAGGGTGATTTCTTCAAAAACAATAATTGCTTTTTCTAAAACCCGGATTTCGTTTTCGATATCGTTTTGGTTTTTGTAGATTGTAGCCAATCTATCGTAAGGATGGTTTCCTTTAAAGCTTTCCGCGACATTTTCTTCATACAATTCAACTGCTTTTTCAAGATTTCCTGTTTTCTCGAACTCAGCTCCTTTCAGATTTCGTTCGGCCTGCAAATTCTCATTGATTTCCATAGGTAAGATGTTTGATTTGGGGTTAAACTTCTTGATATTCTTTCCCAAAGTCTTTCGGGAAAATTAAAAAACGTGATAAAATAATACCTGGAATTGTAGCCAGAAATACCCAAATAAAGAAATTTCCGTAGCCTAAATATTCCTGAATATAACCGCTAACCATTCCGGGCAGCATCATTCCCATAGCCATAAATCCGGTTGCAAGAGCATAATGTGCGGTTTTAGATTCTCCTTCAGCCACATAAATCAAATACATCATAAAAGCTGCAAAACCAAAACCGTATCCAAATTGTTCGACGATCACAACGGCATAAATATAATAAATAGAAGCCGGATGAAAATGCGCCAGCAGGATAAAACCAATTATGGGTAAATGCATCGTTAAAATCATGGGAAGCATCCACTTTGTGAGGCCTTGTTTTGAAATGGCAATTCCCCCAAGAATTCCGCCTAAGGTTAAAGCAATTAATCCAAAAGTTCCATAAATCAAGCCGATGTCTTCGGTTTCAAGTCCCATGCCGCCTTTTTTGATTGTTTTTTGATTTCCATTATTAGCAATTAACAGGTTTACAAAATCAATTCGGGCCTTATTTGCATTTTTGTATTCTTCCTTATCTTTATTTTCTACTTCTTTTAATTGCTTCTTCTGATCTCTCATCTCCACTAAAACGGGCAATTTGGCATAAAGAGATTGTAGTTCTGAATCGGATAATTTTTCTCCGTTCTTCACCTTTGAATTGTATAATTCTAATGCCTTTGTCTGCGCTTCGTCTAATCCCGTTTCAACCAGCTCGTATTTAATTGGATCTACTAAGAAAGGAGTCAGCATTTTAATTAATTGCGATTCTCCTAATCTGAATAATAAGATAAAAGAAAGGACAATTATGATTTGTTTTTTTCTGAAGAAACTTGCAAAAATGCTTGCGAAACTTTGTTTATTGGTATCTACAGGTTTTTCGCCTGCGTTTATTTCTGTTCTCGGTGTTGAGAAAAAATTGTATATCGTTATAAAAGTCATTAACAAGCCAACGGCAATCATCGTATACGACCAGGCTTTGGTATTGTCACTGTATTTATGTTCCAGATATCCTGCAAATAAAACAATCAATCCGTTTCCGGCCAGCATGGCGAGTCTGTAAAAAGTACTTCTGATACCAATAAAAAAAGATTGTTTGTCTTCGGGTAAAACCAACAAATAAAACCCATCGCTGGCAATGTCATTAGAAGCCGAAGCAAAAGCTGCAACCCAAAAGATGGCCAAAGTCATCATGAAAAAGCCGCTTGTCGGAATGGTAAAACCGACTAATAAAAAAGCAATAGAAATAAGCAATTGCATGGACAAAAACCATTTTCGTTTAGTTCCGACTAACTCAATAAACGGACTCCACAATGGCTTGATTACCCAAGGCAGATATAATAAACTGGTATAAAGACCAATGTCTTTGTTAGAAATTCCAAGTTTTTTGTACATAATAACCGAAACGGAAATAATGACGGCATAAGGCAAGCCGGATGCAAAATTTAAAAGCGGAATCCAAAACCAGGGTTTACTATCTGTTTTCATTGGGCTGAGCAGGTGAATATATTTTAAATGTCTTTTTTAAGTCGATCGTAGTCGGGGTACTTTCGTTTGCAAAATAATCAATAAATGTTACAGCGCAAGCTTTATAGGCATTCATTTTTTGGGTAAGGATCGAAAAAGTAATAGAATCGTTAATTTCGTTAACTCTTATTTTGTCAATTATTTGCGTCGCATCGTTGGTGTTGATTTTCGAAATATGATCGGCTCCGTATACGACCATATAACGCACTTTTGTATTCAGTGGTGCTTTGATGGTAAAGGTGCAAAAAGAACTGTCTTTGGCAAATTCGGTTACGGTCGGGATATCAATCACAATGCGCTTTAAATTTGGAACTGCCGGTGGTAATGCCGGATATTTGTATTGGTTTTCTTCGAGCAGACGTACAATGTCAAAGTTTTTGTTCATAAACCATTTGGCACTGAAATAAGCACTTCCGCCTACTTTTTTGAAGCTTCTGGCATAATCGATCTGCGTTGGGATTTCAGACGAAAAATTCCAGCTTTTATCGCCGTCACCTCTTATTTTATAAGAAGCGTGTCCGATATAAACAGCAGTATTGTTGGAGTTTTCGGCCCACCATTTTACGAGTTTCGAATAAGAAGCCCTCGGATTATTCATGCTCCAATAGAGCTGAGGCATAATATAGTCGATCCATTTTTGGTCCATCCATAACACCGGATCGGCATATAGATCGTCGTAGTTGGCAGTAGATTGGGTATCAGAACCTTTCGGATCCACCGATTTGTTGCGCCAAACCCCAAACGGACTTATTCCGAATTGTACCCACGGTTTGCTCGCTTTGATGGTAGTCGAAATGCTATGCACAAAATTGCTCACATTCGCACGTCTCCAGTCGGCAAGGGTTAAGCCTGAGCCGTATTTTTTGAAAGAAGCCGTATCATTAAAAACTTTTCCGGGTACGGCGTACGGATAGAAATAATCATCAAAATGAATGGCGTCGATATCGTATTTGTCCACCACTTCTTTGACTACTTTGGTCAGATGTTCCTGAACTTCAGGCAAGGCAGGATCGTAATATAATTTTCCGCCGTATTCAATCATCCATTCCGGATGTTTAAAGATATCATGATTCGGGCTCAAAAGGTTTTTATTTAAATCGAAAGTCGCGCGGTACGGGTTCATCCAGGCATGAAATTCAAAACCTCTCATATGCGCCTGATCAATCATCCAGGCCAGTGCATCGTAAGACGGGGCAGGGGTCTGGCCTTCTTTTCCCGTAAGGAAACGCGACCACGGTGCCAGTTCTGTAGGATAAAAAGCATCACCCACACTTCTGATCTGAACAATTACAGCATTGAAATTCAGTTTTTTGTATGTTTCCAGAATATCGATAAAATCTGCTTTTTCTTTCTCGACATTGTCCGTACTTGTTTTGGGCCAGTCAATGTTTACTACGGTCGCGATCCACACCCCTCTAAATTCAGTTTTAGGATGCGTTACTTTTTCCTGCGAATGAACATTCATTCCAAGAAACAGTAATAATAGTATAGAGAATAGTAGTGGATTCTTTTTATGCATTGTAATCTGTTTTAACAAAAACCAAAAATAGTTTTTTTAGATGAGTATCGTAAACAATTCAGAAATAATAATTTTAACGGTATAGTTGTGTTTTTTGTTGCCACGAATTTCACGAATTTCCGCGAATTATTTTTTTGCCACAGATTAAATGATTCGCACAGATTTTTAATCTTTTTAATCCTGTAATCTGTGGCTAAACTTTTTTGCACATCAATTAATACACAATTTTAATTCGTGCAAATTCGTGCAATTAGTGGCAACCCCTTTTTTAATCCGGAAACGAAATTTTTCCCATCGTCACAGACGGAATCCCTTTGCTGTTCCCGAAATTATAATTTCCTCCGACGACTGTTTCATTGGCTAAAATGGCGAATAAAACCGCTTCTTTGGCATCGCTCAGGATACCCAGATCATCGCTTTTTTGAAATTCGCAGGGCAATAATTCCGCCAGCCATTTCACCAGTAACGGGTTGTGAATACCGCCGCCCGACATATAAATTTTGAAATCTTCCAGCGCGTACGGACTGTTTTCCACCACAAACAAAATCGCTTCGGCAATCGTTTCGGCACTGAGGCGTGTTAAGGTAGCCAGCAAATCCGGTGCCGAAATAGCGGTGAGGTTTGTTTTAGTAAGCGCGTTTTGAACAAATTCAAAATTAAACAACTCCTGACCGATCGTTTTCGGGAAGCTTTTTTGGAAGAAAGTATTGCTTTTTAGTTCTGCTAAAAGTTCCGGATTTACAGTGCCGCTTTGGGCGATCTCGGCATCTTTATCGTAACTTTTTTCGGGGAAATAATGTTTGGTATAAATATCAATCAAAGTATTGGCGGTACCCGTATCGGTTACAAAAACCGCTTCGGCATCGAGCGAAGCAGGCAGATAGGTGAAATTAGCAATGCCGCCCATGTTGAGCATAATACGGTTTTCGCCTTTTTTGCTGAACAATAAATAATCGCCATAGACAGCCAAAGGCGCCCCTTCGCCGCCTGCAGCCACATGTTTCTGCCTGAAATCAGACAGGGTGATAATGCCCGTTTTCACCGCAATATGATCGCCATCGCCAATCTGTAAAGTCGCATTGGGAAACTTTTCCTGCTGATGCAAAAACTTCGGGGCGTGCAAAACCGTTTGCCCGTGCGAAGCGATCAGGTCGACTTCGGTGGCGGGGATATTCCATTTCAGGAGGCAATCGTTGACCATATTGGCGTGCAAAAGACCAATCCATTCGTTAAGTAGAGCGAAGTGCTGAAAATCGACTGTTTTCTTGGCAAACACTTTACGGATTTCGGTTTTAATGTCTTCGGTATAACTAATGGTTTCAAATTCGAGAATCTTTACCGCTGTGTTTTCGCCCGCACCGGAAATTTCGCAAAGCGCAATATCCAGTCCGTCAAGCGAAGTTCCGGACATGAGGCCTAGTATTTTTCGGGTCTTTTTTTGGGCAATTTCGTGCAGCGCACGTATATTTTTATTCATTAAAATGAAGTTTTAGAAAGCAGTTTATTTTGATAACGCTAAAATCAGATTTATTTGCCTATAAATATAATGAAAAAGGAATTTTTTATTTCTAAAAATCCGTAATTCGGAAAAAGGAACTTAATGCGGTAAAGCTTAAAAAATGAAGAAAATTTTTATAATTAATTGGTTAAGTTTGCCCGGAAATTCATCAAAATTGTTTTGCTGAATTTTAATCATCAATCAAACACTTAATCTTAAAAACTATGAAAACATTTTTTTATGCTGTTGCCGCATTCATGCTGACTTTTTGCATGCAGGCACAGGAAAACAGTCCTTTTACCACAGGATTTGAAGAAACCATCTCTTCAAAAATATTGGGACAGCAACGCAAAGTCTGGATCCATATTCCGAATAGTAACGGAGGCAATAAAATTAAAGACAGAGGCCGTTATCCCGTAATTTATGTATTAGACGGAAGCGAAAATTTTAATACCGTTGTAAGCATTACAGAACACATGGAAGAATCAAATCTTTGCCCGCCAATGATTGTGGTGGGAATCCTGCACCAAAACCGACTGGTTGATTTAACAACCGGCACAGACAAAGAATTGCCGGATGTTGTGGGCGGCGGCGAAAAATTTATGTCGTATGTCGAGAAAGAATTAATTCCGTATATAGATGCCAATTACCCCACCACAACCTATAAAACCTTTATAGGTCATTCGCTTGGAGGTTTGACGGTGATGAATACTTTTTTGCATCATCCAAAATTATTTAATTCGTATGTTTCTCTCGATGCTTCGTTGTGGTGGAACAATCAGCAGGCAGTGAAAGAGGCCAAAACGATTTTGCCAACGCAAAATTATAAAGGGAAAACGGTGTATATGGCAATGGCAAACCGTTTAGAAAGAGGCGTAGATACTTTAAGTGTTCAAAAAGATACAAGCGGCACGACCGCACTTATTCGCAGTAATTTAGAATTTATTAAAGAACAGTCTAAAAATAAAAAGAACCAGCTGCGTTTTAAATACAAGTTTTATGAAGACGACAATCATCCTTCGGTTCGTTTGATTGGAGAATACGATGCGCTTCGATTTATTTTTGAATTCTACAAACTTAAAATTTACGACAGCGAATTAAAAAATCCTGATTTTAAATTAGATTCCTTATTGGTGGCGCATTACAAAAATGTTTCCGAAAACATGGGGTATACCGTGAAGCCGGGCGAAAGTCAGATTAATAATTTAGGCTATCAAATGATGGGCGCCAAACAATTAGCAAAAGCCGAAACCTTATTTAAACTCAATACCACCAACTATCCCGAAAGTGCCAATTGTTATGATTCTCTCGGTGATTTATATCTTGAAAAAGGCGATAAAGCGAAAGCGATAGAAACTTTCAAAAAAGCTTTAACGCTAAAAGCAATTCCGGAAACGAAAGAAAAATTAGAGAAGTTGTTGAAGGAGAAGAAATAAATTATTTGATTATACGTAGAAAGCTCAATCGTTTGGTTGGGCTTTTTTTGTGGGATAAAATCAGGTATTTGTACTCGGTTGTTTTAGATTGGTTAATAGATACTTTTGAGAAATATGATTTAAATTCTTGAAAAAAGGTTTTCCGTAATTTTCTCATATAATTAATACCAATATTTGTGTTACTATAAAATTGAAATAATTCATTTTACAAAAACTATAAATGATAAATTCTTTAACTTTAAAAAATATAACATCTTATGACAATCACGGTGTTGTTATAAATGAACTTAAGAGAATAAATTTCTTTTTTGGTTTTAATGGATCTGGAAAATCGACAATAGCGAAATATTTAAATGATTTATCGCTGGATGATAATCTTCGTAATAGTGATTTTCAACAATGTTCCCAAGTTGGCTATATCAAGAATAATCAACAGATGTTAGTTTTTAATGAGGTTTTTACAGAAAATAATTTTCATAGGAGTGATGTTTTGAGAGGTGTTTTTTCTCTAAATGAAACTAATGAGGCAATAGATCGCCTAATTAAAGATAAAGAAATTTCTAATGTTTCTTTGCAAAATTATTTAGATAAGAAAAAAGCTTTAAAATTAGATTTGGCAAAAAATAAATCAGATAAACAGAATTCATTGTTGCAATATTGTTGGTCTAAAAGATCAACATTTAGTTCTTTTTCTAAAATTACTTTAAGTAATTCAGGAAGTAAGCCAAATCACTTTCAACAGATTCGTAATATTTTAAATCAAGATTTAACCAATATTTCTATAGAAGAGCTAAAGAATGATTATGATGCTTTATTTGAAGAAGAGATATTTGAAATAACATCGAAAATTGATGTAAAATTATATAGACAAATTAGACAACTGGAAAATAATCTTTATAAAATTCTTTATGAAGTAATTATTGGCAATGAGGATGTTGATATTGCTCAACTTATAAAAGATATTGGAGCAAAGAATTGGGTAGAAACTGGAATTAAGTTTTTAGATAAGACTAACAATGTTTGCCCTTTTTGTCAAGAAAGTACTATTACCGTCAATCTACTTGAGCAATTTAATCAATATTTTGATGAAACTTATAAAGGTAAGATTGAATTATTAAAAAATTTCAAGTCTGAATATGAGATGCTTACATCATCTTTTCTGAGCAATATTTTAGAGATTCAAAATATACATAATCCAAATAATTCGCTTTCTGCAATGTTTATTTTATTGCAAAATATTTTTAATCAAAATATAAAAATTATTGCAGAAAAGATTGAGGTGTCTAATGAAAGAAAATCTATCACTACAATTTCATCCTTAAAAGGGGATTTATCTCTAATAATTAAAAGCATAAATAAGAATAATAAAAATTTCAATGATTTAGATCTTAATCGTAAAAAGTTGATATCGAATATTTGGCTTTATATGGCTAATGATTGTAGAATAGCAATTGAAAAAAATGATGCTAGAAACACAAAATATATAAAATTAGAAAGTTTAGCTAATGAAATTATTGAACATAAACTTTTAGAAATTTATAATAATAAAGTAGATATTGAAAATTTAAGAGGGCAAACAGTAAATACAAAAGATGCGGTCGACAGTATTAATGTTATACTTCAAAATGCAGGATTTCAGGGCTTCGAAATTGCAGAGAAAGAATCTGTGAACAATATTTCACAGTATTTTTTGAAACGACCTAATTCAAATTTAAATTCATCAATATTTAAAAGTTTAAGTGAAGGTGAAAAGAATTTCATTTCATTTCTGTATTTTTATCAACTATGTATTGGTACTGACAATTTGCAATATAATGGTGGTAAAAAGAAAATAATTGTAATTGATGATCCTGTTTCTAGTTTAGATAATCAAGCACTTTTTGTAGTCTCTTCTCTGATACATAATATCATGCTTCGAAAAAGTAATACAGAGAAGAAAGATTTTTTAAATGATCATATTGAGCAAATATTTATACTTACTCATAATCTGTATTTTTATAAGGAAGTTTCATTTAATAAAAGACCATTGTGTACTGATTATTTTCACTTTACAATTACTAAAATCAATAATATAACACAATTAAAAGGAAGTTATAATAAAAGTATAAATGACGATTATTCACTTCTGTGGAAAACAATAAAGGAAATAAAAACTACTCTTCCTTTAAACGCAAGTTTAAATATAGTAATAGCTAATTCAATGAGGCGAATTATTGAAAGTTATGTTAATTTTATTGGCTATGGAAATGACTCTTGGGCTGCATTAACTGATTTAAATCAGGGTGAATCTACATATTTTATAAAATCTGCTTTCATTTCTATTATAAATGATGAAAGTCATAAAACAACGGCTTTAGATGGAATTTACTACCAAAAAATCATTAATGAACAACCTGATATTTTATATAATGTTTTTAAAGATATTTTTAAGACAATTGGAAAAGATCACTACGAAATGATGATGGATGAAATTATAGAACAATAATCAAAAGAACATATGATGGAAATAGTATACATAATAAGTGGATTGATTTTAGGAATGATTGTGGGTTGGTTATTCGCTAATTCTAAAAAAGATTCCAAATCTAGAAAGGAAAAAGATCTTGCAGATCAAAAATATATTGATTTAGATAAAGAATTTGTTGCTTATAAAGCAACATCATCATCTGAGTTACTAACACTAAATAAGACTAATAGTGAATTTTTGATTGAAGTTAATAGATTGAATTTATTATTAAAAGAAAATTCACAAGAATTGAATATTTGTAATAATAAATTATCTGTGAGTGATGCAAATTTAGTTGCATCAAATAAAACTATTGAAGATAAAAATCTTGATTTAGACAATATAAAAAAAGAGTTGGTTAATCTAAAAACAGAAATTAATCAATATTCTAAACAATTGGCTACTTCTCAGGCAAGTTTAGTTGCGTCAAATGAGGTTTTGTCGGAGAAAACAACTGAATTAGAAACTTACAAGGAAGAATTAAAAAAAGTTACAAATAAATATAATTTGCAAAATGAAGAATTTGCAACTTCTAAAGCAAATAATGAAGCTTTAAATAATAGACTTGAAACACAAAAAAAGGAAATCGAAGAATTAGGTAAAAAATTTAATTTAGAATTTGAAAATATTGCCAATAAAATATTAGACACTAAATCTGAAAAATTTACAGAACTAAATAAAACCAATATTAAATCTTTATTAGAACCTTTAGGACAAAATATTAATGAGTTTAAAAAACAGGTTAATGAAGTTTATAAAACGGAATCAAATGAAAGATTTTCATTAGGCGAAAAAGTTAAAGAGTTAGCTCTTCTTAATCAGGTAATTAGTGAAGAAGCAAAAAATTTAACTAAAGCTTTAAAAGGCGAGGCAAAAACTCAAGGTAAGTGGGGTGAAATGATCTTAGAAAGTATTTTGGAAAGGTCAGGATTAAGAAAAAATGAGCAGTATTTTATGGAACATGAGTTATTAGATGAAAATGGTAAAGCCATTTTGTCTGACTCTGAGGGTAGAAAAATGCGTCCGGATGCTGTAATAAAATATCCTGATAATAGAAATGTTATATTAGATTCGAAAGTGTCTTTAAATGCTTTTACAAGATTAATTGCTTCTGTTGATGTTGATGAACAAAAAAGAGAATTAGCGGCACATATCTCTGCAATTAAAAATCATATTATAGCATTAAGTACAAAAGGATATGATGATTATGATAAGGCATTAGATTTTGTTATGATGTTTATTCCAAGTGAACCAGCCTATATTGCAGCTTTACAAAATGATCCTGATTTATGGAATTTTGCTTACGATAAAAGAATTTTATTAATAAGTCCAACTAATTTAATTACGTCATTAAAGTTAATCGTTGATCTTTGGAAAAGAGAATATCAAAATCAAAATGCAGTTGAAATAGCAGAAAGAGGGGCTAAATTATATGATAAATTTGTGGGTTTTGTAGCAAATTTAGAGTCAGTTGGAAAATCAATTCACAAGGCTCAGGAAAATTATGATGATGCTTTTAGACAATTAAGCACTGGTAATGATAATTTAGTGATTCAGGCCACAAAACTTAAAAATTTAGGGCTAAAAAATAAAAAAGAACTTCCTAAAGAAATTGTTTCTTTATCAACAGTTGATATAGCGTCTGAGAGCAATATTGAGATTTTAGAAAACGAACAGGATCGCAATAAATAAGAAAGCTTATATTTGAATTTTTACCTAATTGTAGGTAAATGCTTATTTGAATAACATATCTTTGCAAAGCAAAAACATTCACAGGAGTAAACTTAAACTTCTTTACAATGCAAAAAGAAAATCAAAAAGCATCACACCAGGAGGTGGTGCCGTCCGTAGTCCATTTCCTTTCCGACCTTTGGTTTGAGGGAGATTTTAAAGAACAGCCTTTGTACCTGCAGGAAATTTTCGAGTTAATGCTCGAAACCGAATTTGGCAATGATCAGGAGCTGCGACAAAAAATGCTAAGCTGTATCAGAACCAGCAGAAATCTGGCAGAGACCTTGTCTCCGTTTACAGACCAGCAGATTCAGCAAGCCTTCCTGGCTGTAGGAGCTTCAAAAGCGACTTAAAGAGCTACGATTTAAATTTTACAAATACCACAAAGCCCCGTACGTACGGGGCTTTTTTTTGGTTTGTATTTTATTGCTGTGGGAAAATTGTTTTTATTTTTAAGTTTCCCACAAAAGTTGTGGGAAAGTTGATTTTATTTTTCAGTTTCCCACAGAAGTTGTGTGAAAATTGATTTTTATTTTGGTTTTCACACAGAAAGTGTGTGAAAGTTGGTTTTATTTTTCGTTTTCACACAGAAAGTGTGTGAAAGTGAATTTTTATTTTCGTTTTCACACACTTCCAGCACTGTTGGCGAATACTGGATGCGGTTTACTTCGTCTGTTCGCTTTCGCTCGGGTCTTCGTACCTCGCAATGACAGCCATGTCTGGAATCTCTTCAAAAAAAAACAAAGCAATGGTTTGCTTTAATTGGCTTCTACCCCTTTTCTAATAGAGCATTTACTCAAAAATACCCAGTTTCCGCTAGCTTAAAAAAATACCGGAAAATGGGTATTGCGGTATTTTTATTTTTAGGCTTATTTCGTACGATACACTACGTTTTTTAAAAATAAATCTTACAAATGAAAAAAGAATTACTGCTTCTAGTCTTCCTCGTTTGCTTAGTCTCTAATGCGCAAACGAATAAAATAGTATTCGAATATGATGCTGCCGGCAATCAGACCAAAAGATCTTTCTGTTTAAAATGTCCCTCAGCAACGGGCAAAAGCGATCAGGCAAAAGAGGCCGCAGCTTCGGCTCAGGAAGAGGTATTGCCCTTTTCATCAGAAGAGGTTCTTTCTTATTATCCGAATCCGGTCAAGGAAACTTTGTACCTGACCTGGAAACTCGAAGACTATAATCGGGTGAGCTCTGTTCAGGTTTTTTCTTTTTTAGGACAGGTTTTAGGCACTTATCCCGTGGGCTCAGGTGTCCATGAGCTAAACATCCCTTTTCAAAATTACTCCGGAGGAATATATATCGTAGTGCTGTACTACAGTAATGGTTCTCAAAAAGCTATTAAAATCATCAAATCATAACGGTATGAAAAGTCTTTACTTTGTTCTTGTTTTTTTATTGGGGGTATTTGCAAATGCCCAGACTACGCCAACGGGTTCATCTGCAGAAGTGGGTGTAACGAAAGGAGAATTGTCTGTTTCGCTGAGTGGTGCGGCAACTTACACCATACCGATTAAGGTGCCACCGGGAATTAACGGTGTGGTACCACAACTCAATTTATCGTACAACAGCCAGTCCGGAAACGGAGCTGCAGGTTATGGCTGGAATATAGGTGGTATTTCGACCATTACGCGCATCCCGTCCACACGATTTCACAATGGCAATGCAGGCACGATTAATTATTCTATTTCTGATAATTATGCCCTGGACGGTCAGCGTTTACTGGTAAAAAACGGCCAACAATCACTTTATGGCCGAAACGGCACTGTATATGAAACAGAAAATTACTCGAATGTAAAAGTGACCTCCTATGGGGCCGTATCGTCTAACCGTGATATCGGTCCGGAATATTTTGTGGCAGAGTATCCGGACGGTTCCAAAGCGTATTATGGATATGAAAAAGGAAACAATTCTAATTCCCGCGGTGCCAATCATTATGCCATCACCTATTGGGAGAATGCCCAGGGACTGAGAATCAGTTATTCCTATTTTCCGCATTATAACAATACCCTGAATATTGCCTCTATAAAATATGGTGCCAGAAATGAGGGTACGGCGCCAAATGAAATAATGTTCACCTATATCAATAAATTCAAACAGGACATTCAGTTAATTGCCGGACAGCAGGTTCGCGATGATTTGTTGTTAAGCGGTATCACTACGAAAATTTCAGGAATTGGTTTTAGCAATTATGCCCTGAGTTACGATCGTTCGTCGCTTGGCTATGAAAGATTAACGGCCCTTACAGAAAAAACAGGAGATACTACTAAAAGCCTCAACCCAACCGTTTTCTACTATGCCGAAAATCAAACGGCCTTTACACCGTCAATGGAACTGACCCATACCGGTTTGAATAAATTTACCACAGAGGGTATTACACAAACCCTATCCGGTGATTTTGACGGCGACGGTGAAAATGAATTACTGCTTAAAAAAAACGGGATTACCCTGGGTGAAATAGCAGATGATTACTCTGTTCAGGAGGTTTCGAGTACCGGTTTATTGTCATTAGGTCTTCCGGCGGGAGAGTTTCCGGCAGGAATTATAAATGTGTTGGATAAGGACTTAAAAATCCCTAAAAACCAAAGATTTTATTCTTATAATGTAAGTAACGGTGAAACCGATTACAGGTATAAGATTTTTAATTACAATCCTGATTCAAAAAAAGTGGAATTGGATTATGAAAGAACATTTCATTCCGGTGCAACAGTGGCACTAAGAGGAGAAAATCAAAATACAGGCGGGTTATTTACGGGTGATTTTGACGGCGATAATTTAACGGACGTGATTCGCGTGCATAATGAAGTGAACGGTGTGAGTCAGGTTGAATTTTTTAATTTTGACAGAAGAGTCACTTCAAATTGGGTCACCAGCATCGGATCGCTGCCAACCGGTATTAAAACGTTTAATCTGGTTCCCAATGTTTCTAGCGGTTTGGCCGCGATTACCGGTTCCTCGATACTCCAAAAAGGCGATATTAACGGCGATGGAAAAATGGATCTGATTCTTTTCAGGGGTGCTCCGTACAATGATATCAAAGGCTATACCCTGATAGCGGGTAAATTAACGGAAATTATCAGCTGGAAACAGGACTTGCCGGGAGACATTGGCAGCACTTTTTTTCAGCAGCATACGGCTGGTATCAATACGACCATAGCAGGAACAGGTATTCAACGCTTTCCTGTTGTAATCGGAGATTATAACGGGGATGGCAAAAGTGATATTTTGCTGGTGGCGCTTAAGAAAGTACTAATTGCTACAGCAGGAATGTATTTTATAGAGGAATTTTTACCCGGATCTTTTCCTGAACTGGTGTATCCGTATACGGTAAGTTTCATGTCTGTGGATTCGAATAATGACGGCAAGTCGGATATCGTTCGGTTAGAACCCAAAAGAACGGAGTATAAAGAAAAATATACCACTCAGGAAATGTACCAGTCCGGAGGTAAATGGTATGTGCGTAATGTACAAGGATACCGATACAACTACGATTACGGAATTAAAATCGATTCGTATTACAGACCCGGAGTCAATGCGGCTTCCTGGAATTCCTTTGGTTTAGATAAGAAGCTGCAAACTTATAAGAACGATACCGATCCATCGAATGATAATGCATTCAATTATATGCAATTGGCTACGGTCAAGAAAAAAAATCCTTTAAAAACAGAACTGGCCCTGATTGGTGCCCCTGAGAATACAGGAAATGCACGAATTTCGGTTTTTTCCTGTACGAATTATGTTTCCGATCAGCATTTGCTAAAAAGTATTACGCTCGGGAATGGCGTAAAGGAAAACATAACCTACAGTCCCTTAAAAAACGGAAATGGTGTTTATGAAGCGGGCAGTCCCCAGCTTTATCCCAACCTGAGTATTCAGTACAGCCCGGAATTTAAGGTGGTATCGCAAATCGATTATCCGAATAACGGCCCGTCAAAAAAAATATTCAGGTATTATGGTGCCATGCTAAATGTGGAAGGTTTAGGCTTTTTGGGTTTTCAGGCAACCATGAGAACCAACAGGCATGATACGGACGCCTCTGTAATTTCAACGGTTTCCAGGAATGATTTTCTGTTAAGAGGGGCAAATGTTGAAAATTACAGCGTGGAAGGCATGGTATTACCTTCTGCTGAAACGCCGGCATCTTTTATATCACAATCAAAATTTAGGTATAACAGACCGGAAGAAGCCTTACAGCCTAATAAAGTGTTTAAACTTATAAATATAGCCTCAGCTGATTTTGATGGCCTGGCAGGGACCCAAACAGAAACCGAAACAGAATATGATGCCTCGAATAACCCGGTAAAAATAACAAGTATAATAAAAGATGCAGCATTGGCTGTAGTACAAAAAACAGTAACGGATATCGCGTATCAGGATCCTGCTGCAGGTCCTTACCTTGTGGGCAGACCCAAAAGTAAAAAGCAAACAGTTTTTTACAATGGTGATGTGGCAACAAGTGAGGAAGTATATGGTTATAATGCGCAGCAATTACTTTCGCAGGTTAAGAAAAGGGCTGATGCCACCACCAGCTACATTACAGAAGACAACAGCTATGATTTATTTGGAAATATGATTTCGAAAAAAATTACAGCAGGACCCAATTCCAGAACGGCAAGCTGGGCGTATGACGCTTCGGGGAGGTTGCTGACAGCAAAAACAGATATGGAGTCTTTACGTACCACTTTTCTGTACTATCCAAATGGCATGCTGCACATAGAGACCAATCCGTACGGACAAACGGCAGTGTATGAATATGATGCCTGGTTCCGAAAAACAAAAGCCACGAACTATCTGGGTAAGACGATCAACTATGCCTATTCAGGTCTTATGGACAACACCATTATTACGGCAACTGCAGAAGATGGCAGTGCGACCATGGAAACCTTTGACGGTTTGGGCAGAAAAGTAAGAGAAGGCAGTAAAAACAGTGCAGGAATTTTCTCTTTCGTATACGCTATGTATGACATTTACGATCGAAAGTATAAAGTGAGCGAACCGTATTTTGGAAACGTTCCGCGTCAATGGAACCAAACGAAATATGATAGTTACGGCAGGGTTACCGAAAAC
The DNA here is from genome assembly GCF_009674775.1 of Flavobacterium sp. LC2016-23. GTDB lineage: Bacteria > Bacteroidota > Bacteroidia > Flavobacteriales > Flavobacteriaceae > Flavobacterium. Next base: position 27,560 of record NZ_WKKE01000037.1, read on the forward strand.
ATTTCGTTTACCGGAAAAATCACTACCATTAGCTATTCCGGTTTACGTACCACGGTAAATGATGGCACAAAGTCAAAAACGACAGTTAAGGATGCTATTGGAAATGTGGTTGGGGTAACCGATACTCCGGGAGGTACCATTAAATATAGTTACTACGCAAACGGTAATCTGAAAGAAACCGATTATGACGGTATAAAAACAAAAATACTTCAGGATAAGTGGGGAAGGAAAATACAGCTTGACGACCCTTCTGCAGGGATTATTAAATATACCTACAATGACTTTGATGAACTTATTAAAGAGGAAAACAGCAACGGAATTACCAATTATAAATTAAATGCCTTCGGAAAGCCGGAAGAGAAAACAATAGCAGGGCCTAAAACGAATTCCAAAACGACCTATACCTATAATCCGGCCACAAAACTGTTAACGGGAAGTACTTTTACGGACATAAAAAATGGAAATACAACGATAAGTAATTCGTATCTGTATGACAATTGGCAAAGAGTCAATAAAGTAATTGAAACGACTCCTTATGCCACCTTTACTAAAATTTTTAGCCACGATGCTTTTGGAAGAGTACATACTGAAACCAGTACTGCGGCAACCGCTACCGGTAAAACCAGTACCAAAACGATTACAAAGACCTATAAAAACGGCAGCCTATACCAAATCACGGACAATGCAACCGTGTTATGGCAAACGGACAATGTCGCTCCAAACGGATCGCTGCTTTCCGGTACCTATGGCAATGGTATAAAAGTAACGAATTCGTATAATAATGCCGGTTATATCAACAGTAAAGATTTCAGTTTAGGAACAACAAGCATACTAAAACTGGAAACCTCTTTTGATGCTCAGACCGGAAATTTGAAAAACAGAAAAAACAGTCTTTTTAATTTTCCTGAGGACTTTAGTTATGATTCGTCAGACCGGCTTACGGCTACTACCACAACCGGGCAATTTTTAAACAGCACTTTTAGTACTTCCAATACCGAAGGTTATGAGTCTGAAAAAGGAACAGTAAGTATTTCGGGAGGCAGTTTTGTTGTGGGGATTTCGAATAGTGGTGTGGCGGTGAAAAAAACATTGCTTACGGGTAAAGCTATAGGAGATCAAATAATGCTGAGTTTTGATTTTAAAAAAGTTGTGGGTTCCGATCTTTTTACTGCGTATATCCAGGAACAAGATCCGGTAACGCTGGGAAAAGTTAAAATTTTTAAAGCAACCTTAACATCATCGAAAACGATAAACATAAGCCACACCGTTACAAAATACAGTGATTTAACGTTACTAATAGAGAAAACGAGTTCTCCTTTATACAATGTTATTCAGATTGACAATGTAATGGGGCACGAAAAAAGTACAATTGCCCAGGGATATGATGACAAAGGCAGAATTACGTCAAATGAGCAGGGCGCTTACACGTATCCGACCAGCGGAAAAGTATATCAGCACTCGTCTGTTGACCTTACGGCAAAAGCCTTGCCTTATTATCAGGGCAAACCAGCTCAGATCATTACCTATACTGCTTTTAATAGTCCCGAGCAAATAGAAGAAACGGGTCTGGAGAAAGTAAGTTTTAATTACAATGATCAGAATGAACGAAGTACGATGTTTTACGGCGGCGTGCAGGATAAACTCTTGCGACCTTACCGAAAACACTATTCCGCTGACGGCACCATGGAAATTAAGGAAAATAAAACAACAGGAGCAGTTGAATTTACCACGTATATCGGTGGTGATGGTTATACCGCGCCTGTAGTATTCAGGAGTGATGGAGGAAGCAATCAAAATTATTTATATTTACAACGGGATTATCAGGGGTCGATAGTGGCCATTACCAATCAGGCAGGATCAATTGTTGAAAAGCGATTGTTTGATGCCTGGGGTGGTGTGCAAAAGGTACAGAACGGAGCTGGTATACCGCTATCGGGTTTAACGGTTTTAGACAGGGGATATACCGGACATGAACATATACAAAGTGTGGGGCTCATCAACATGAACGGTCGTATTTACGATCCTAATCTGCATCGTTTTTTACAGCCGGACAACAATATACAGGATCCGTTTAATACCCAGAATTACAATCGTTACGGTTATGTTTTAAACAATCCTTTAAAATATACCGATCCTACAGGTGAATTTTGGAACGTAGTTGGTTACCTTTTATCAGGATATATAATGGGTGCCTATGCCAGCGGAGGCGAGTTGAACCCTGCCAAATGGAATTCTTCTGCTTTTATTAGTATTGGTGCAGCAGGGGCATCAGCGGGTGCCTCAGCAGTGGCGACAAATCTGACCAATAATTATTTGGATAATTATAATAAACCTCCGGTACTGGGATTTAGTGCTGTAGGATCGGGTAATGATATGCATTCTTTTGTGAATGATTCTAATACTTCGAATAATAACATTGCTAGTGATAATAGAAATACTGTTTCTTCTTTAATCACAAATTCTACATTCGTCGGCATCGGTTATGCTTTAGGTGAGTTTGAAAAGAATGTTGATAAAGTTGGCGATTTAAGAAATTTTAGAATCCAAAATTATCAACCTTTGAATAAATATGAGTTTATGACTAGTGCGTCAGGAATTACTGATGGTAAAGTTTATTTTGGAGGAACTAAAAACAGCACTAATAAGTTACAATATTTAAAAGGAGCGGCTAGGTATGCTGGTTATGGCGCTTCTTTCTACAGCTTAACCATGTCCTATGATGAATTTTTAAAGGGCAAAATTTCAGGTTCAATTTTTTTATTGGATGTTGGTATGACAGGTGCTTCTATTGGAGGTTCTTATGGTGTAGGTATTTCGGCATTTTATTTTATGGGTGTTAGAAATACGCCAGATTATTTTGATCATAAGATTATAAATTTTAATGATCTTCAAAAGGTTCAAATTGATAATACAAGGGTAAGGAATTAAAATCAGTAAAAAAAAATGATAATTAAAATAATAGAACTTGTTTTCGCTTTCTTTTCAAAAATGTATATCTTTTTTTATAAAGAAAGAGGAGAATATTGGAGAATTTTTCCAGTAATAATTATGTCAACAATTGTTATGATAAATTTACAATTGATTATGTCATTTTTATTTTCGCCTGGTAAATATTTTATTTTAGGACTAGCAACATTTTGGTTATTTATATTTCACACTTTAATCAAAAAAAGGGAATATAACTGGGTTGTGCAATATCCTATATCAAGAAAACAGAAAGTAATAATTGTTTTGGTTCTAATTATAGATGTCCTAGTGGTAGCTGTGCTTTCAGTGGTTTCTCGTAATATTTATATTGCGACACATTAAAAAAACAGAAAAAAAACAAGTGATAAAATTGCGAGACAGAATAGATAACGATCTTGTCAGTTTTGGGCAAAGTAAAGGTATAAATGCAAATTATCGGTCTTTTACCAAAGCAATGAAACTATGAATATTATGAAATTTATCAAAAAAAAACTTACAATTATGGATTATACTTTTTTTAAAATTGGCTTTGAATTAAATTTAATAACTAAAGAGGAATTAATTTCATTTTCCGAGAAAGAAATAGAAAGTAACTGTCAAGATTATGATTTTCATTTAGATATTATTTCACTTTCTAAAGATTCCGATTCAATAAAATTTATTGAAATTTTTAATGGTTTTAATAGTGCTGTAGAGAAGGAAATGTTTTTTAAGGTTCATCCTGTTTTTATCAATTTTATATTTAGAGAAAGAGACTGGTTTAAGCAAGTAAATCTTATTTTAAGATATTATAATTTTTTCAGTTTATATCTTGATGAAACTGATTATGAATTTTGGAGTAGGCTAAAAGATGATTTTAGTTTAAGAAGAGATGGATTCGTAGGATGTATGGAAATGCCTACAGAAATGATAAGCCATTTTAATAAAGAATTAGAAAAAAAATTTTCAGGAACATTTTTTGAGAACTTAATTACTTGTTTACAGCAATAAGTTTATGTTTTTAACCCCTTGCAATTGTCTCGCCCCCAATTTTTAAATTATCAATAATAATTAAATTGGAAAATAAGAATTGTCCAATATTTTAAGTGAAGGACTTAACTTCTATCATGTTTAACAGTTTTAGCTATCAGACGTCATTAACATTAGCAGAGCGTGGGTCTCACAAATATGAATTGCCGTATATAAGATCCTAATTTGCATCATTTTTTACAGCCGGACAACAATATTCAGGATCAGTTTAATACGCAGAATTACAATCGTTATGGCTATGTTTTAAACAATCCTTTAAATACAGGTGAATTTTGGAACGTATTTGCGGGTTACCTTTTATCAGGATATATAATGGGTGCCTATACCAGTGAAGGCGAGTTGAACCCTGCCAAATGGAATTCTTCGGCTTTTATTAGTATTGGTGCAGCAGGTGCATCAGCGGGTGCTTCAGCAGTGGCGACAAATCTGACCAATAATTATTTGGATAATTATAATAAACCTCCGGTACTGGGATTTAGTGCTGTAGG
>NZ_WKKE01000038.1 GCF_009674775.1 Flavobacterium sp. LC2016-23
GTTATCCTTTTAGTATTGCGACCAGATGATTGTCTAATAGTTTTTTTGAGATTTAAACTTATTTACTTGATCCAGTTCCTTTTTTATAATCTATACCTACCCCATCTTTATATTCAATATATTTTTTAAAAAATATACTCCCGTCTTTTTCCTGAATATATACCCTAATAATTGAATCTATCTCTTGATAACGTTCATATCCGTTTATAAAAATTTCAGTAGTTGTTATTGTTTTGTTTACAGGATCATACGTAAACTTTCCAGCGGTATAATTGGTATCCTTTTCCGTTTCAAAATCAAGTTTCTGGGTTTTAAATTTGTATCCAAACAACACTGTATCTTTTGTAGGACTGTGATACACTTTTACAGACATAATTAAACCACCAAAATCGTCAATAAAGGTTTTTTTAATAGTTGTTCTGTATTTAAAATCACCTAATTTTTCATAAGAGTTACAGCTTAAGAAAAAAGCGGTTAGTAGCAGTAGTAAGATTTTAGCATTCATAAATAATTATTTTAATTCCCAAAAATAGATTTCTGCTGCTTTATTAAAATAGCAAGCCGAAAGGCAGCCGCTCTGGCTAAAAAAATCCGCATGACCCGAAGCTGTAAAAGTTCCGTCAGCTTTAGGAACCATAATATAGATACCCCATTTGCCATTTAAAGCCTTCTCATATTCTTGCGCTGTTTTATTTTTTAAATGCAGCGGTGGCGTATCTGAATAGGCCTTTAACATATAGGCCAATAAGCTGCTTGCATCTAAAATATAATTTAAGCCATCGCTTCCTTTTTCACTTTTTTGCTGACCGTTTTTATTTCTAAATACGGGTATCGGTTTTCCCGAATAATTTAATCCTCTTGACACCCGTATGGCACATGCATTTTGATAGTTAGAGCTTGGATCCATATTCTCCTGAAACATATGTCCTCCGACCAACTTATACACCTCACTGCTTTCCATACCCGCTGTCCCGTTTTTTGGAAAGGCATTATAAAAAGCATTTCTTCCCGGAAGCTTTTGCTTCTGCACCTGAACCCCGTCGTAATCATGTATATCAAACGGATCTCCTCCATCACTCCCTTCCTGGATTCCCATAAACCAATTGTCAAAATCTTTAAAGGTTGTAGTTGGGTTATTTTTAAAATAATCCAATGCCCAATTTACAAAAACTTTGGTTTCGGGACTATAACCGCCCTTTGGTGTTTTATTGTTTTTTAAATAATAATCAATGCTTTTTCAAGCTTCTTTATAGTCGAATCCCAGCAGTAAATCTACTTTATCACGACTCAAAACCGAAGCATAATAGTTATGGGGATCATCCATAGGAATTGTTAGAATTGGAATGTAGGGTGCCGTTTTAGCACATCCCCCATTAGCTCCTTGTTTAACACAGATGTATTTTGGTGCCCAATTGGGGTTGTCGCTGCCCTTCGGAAAATAATTGCCTCCGCCTCTATTGAGACCTCCCGGTTCTGCACAACCGGAACACACAGATCCCGGCCCAGGACCAATCGGAGGAGGAAGCGGCGAAGGGATATTGGTGCAGCTTACAGAAACAATCCATCCGGGCTGCTGACCGGAACTGCCATTGCACGGTTCTCCCGGCTGATGATTTCCTCCTGCCGTACAGGTTTTAGGTTGGTATGTTTCTACACAAATAGTTAAAGGTTCGTCTATTTCATCATCAAAACCTGCTTCTGCAACTTTTTTATTTGTACTATTAATTGTAATTCTTTCATCAATATTTACTTTTCGTTTATAATATAAATACTCCATTTTTTTACTTCCTGTAAAATCAATGTTGTCATTAGCAGCAACTAATCCTTGTTTAATAGATTCCTGATAATTTTCATCAGGATAATACGTCACCAAATAGACTGCGTCCCTTAATTTATCTTTTTCAATAACCAAATTTTGAAAAACATATCTGCTTTCAGAATCATTGAGGATTGGTATTGTATAAGAGACATAATCTCTTAAGACAAACTTTTTTACGGCATTGGATAAATTCAGATTGAATAGCTCCGGATTCGGATTTTTGGAGCTTTTATTTTGTTGCAGTTTTTTTGATGCATTGTGCAAAACCGCGCCTAAATAATAATCCTTTTTAATGTCATCGAGGGTTACATCTTCTTGTTTTATGCCCGATAATAATGCTGTGGCAGGAGTGGACTGTTTTGGCTCATCGAATGTTTCTTCATTACAATTCGAAAACAATACTAAAAGGGAAAGAGAAACAATACCTAATTTAATCTTTTTCATAATCCTAAATTGTTAGTTAATATTTCTATGAAGATGATGCGGAATGCTAACCTCGAAATTTAAGTGTACTCCTGCCGAAAATTCTTCCGCTAAGAGCTTGATTACGATACCACAACAATCATTTTTTACTAACCTAAAAAATAAATCCCATACTAAAAAAACCGTTTGATAAGTGTAGGGTTATATTTGATATCTGTAGAAAAAAGACTCTGAATTTTATCATTTTAAGCTTAAAAAAGTAAACTTTTAAGAAATGCTTTATTGCGAAAAAACAATAAGGAATGATTTTACTACTTCTGAAAAAAACCGATTGCAGCAATACATAAAATCATAAATAAAAAAAAGAAATATCTGACAATATGACAAAAAAAGGCCAAATCTACCAAAAATCTACGATAAAGTTCACGTATAGGAGCGACGGAGCGGTGACGGAGCGGTGACGGTAACGTGACGGAGAAATGACGAAAGAAAAACAAATGCCAAACTGGCAGAATTACAGTAAAAAAATATCCCTTAAAAGTAAAAACTACTTCACAGGGATAGTTTGCAAACGATATAAAAAGTGAAATTCTTATAAATTTTTAAAGAACTCTCCTAATGATACCATAGAGCGAAAATTCGAAACTTGGACAATTTAAAGATTAAAAGAATCGTCGTCAAAAAAATCCTTGAGCGTTATATTAACCATTTTGCAAAACTTTTGAATTGAATATACTGTAACTCCCCTAGCATTTTTTACACTTTCCCATCTATTAATTACTTGTCTATCTATATGATTTTTTTGTGCAAAATCAGTTTGAGAAAGTCCTGTTTTTAATCTTAAAAACTCAATTCTCTCTGCAATTTTTTTTTGTAGTATAATATCTTCTGTTGTCAATTCTCCCATACTGCAATTTTGATATTTTTTAATTATATTCTGTAATCCACTTGGATTACAAATGATATTTTTTATCTTTGACAAATACTTTCTTTTTAAAGGATAAAGATTATAGAACAAAACTACTGGTCATAAAAAAAATAGCATAGCATTCAACCCATGAAAACCAAAAAAGAAAAGCCCGACTGGAAAATCGCATCAGAAATAGAACTCATTTACAAAACCAAAGTAAAAGCTTCAGAACGCCCGCATATCACCTCTTCGGAGGCAGCGTATGAACTGGCTGTAAAAAACTGGAATCCGGACACAATCGAATTTTTCGAACAGTTTAAGATTCTCCTGCTAAACCAATCCAACAGAGTACTGGGTGTTTACGAAGTCTCTTCGGGAGGCATATCACAAACTTTTGTTGACCTTCGGTTATTGTTTTCTGCGGCACTCAAAGCCAATGCATCCGGGCTTATTATGGTTCACAATCATCCATCGGGCAAAACCATTCCGTCACATAGTGATACCCTGATTACCCGAAAAATAAAAGAAGCGGGTGCTATGCTCAATATCGAGGTGATCGATCATTTGATTATTAGCCCTGAAAATTATTATTCTTTTGCAGATCACGGTAAACTTTAGTGCTGTTGATTATTTTCAAATGGCTATCCGCTTCCAGTTCCACTGCTCCTCATAAGTGTTCATTCTTAACGCTGCGCAAAGGTCTCTGACTTTGCGCCTTTATACAAATCCCATCAAAAAACGAAAACGTCATAAAAGTCTCTGACTTTAAACTAAATTTTAATGCAAATTATATTTTGTAAACGATTTAGAATCTAAAACGTCCACCACAGGATTATCTGCTTTTTCAATTGCTAACAATCCACAATCATTAACATAATTGCTGGCACTGGAATAAATATAATCTGAAGCTTTTGTTACAAGCCCAGCCCTAACAGGATTTAAATGTATGTAATCTAATTTTGACCACATAAATGTATTGCTATAGATTTCCTCAGCATGATTTCCGTATTGCCAAAACTGATACTCTTTGTTTCTCTGATGACTTTGAGCAGCTAATTTGAAACGTTCTAGCATCCAATCTCTTCGGCTTTCGTTGCTATTTTGAATTTTTTCAAGAATATTTTTTGCTATATATTTTTTAAAATCCCTTATTAAATCTGATAATCTTCCATCTTCAGACTGTACAATTAAATGAATATGGTTACTCATAATAACATAACCATATAAAATCATTCCTTTATTTTTAATGCAATAATCAAAACTCTCAATAACTATATCCCGATACGTTTGTCGTGAAAAAACATCAATCCAGTCAACTACTGTTGAAGTGATAAAATGTGGTAAATTTTGGTCTCTAATAACATATCCTTCCTTCATTTTTATATTTATTTTTCTGACAAAAATAAATTTTATTTTATTTTAATTTGTATTTAAAAAACCTGAGCGTAAAAGTCAGGAGACTTTTGACACGTTTACAATTTATAAGAAATAAAAAAAATTACGCAAAGTCAGAGACATTTGCGCAGCTTTTCAGGAGAGCTCTTACGTGAATGAGCACAATATTACTGTTGCTTATTAATTTCAAATCGCGATCCGCTTCCAATTCCCCTTTCTGTAAACAATCACACTCAAAACCGTAATAATAGTTTCTGCTATCGGAATGGCTATAAAAACGCCCAATGGCCCTAATTTATAGTAATGAACCAAAAGATACGCAAACGGAATCTGGAAAATCCAGAAACCGAAAATGTTAATCCATGTTGGGGTCCAGGTATCTCCTGCCCCGTTGAATGTGTTGTTTAAAACCATTCCCAAACCATAAAAAATAAAGCCGATACTCATAATCTGCAGGGCATTGACAGCTATTTTTACAATTTCTGAATCGTCTGTAAAAAAGGAAATCAGGTAATGGGCGCTAAAAAAGCAAATGAGCATGATAAACCCCATAAAAAGCATGTTGTATTTGGCTGTTTTATAAACCGATTTTTCGGCCCGGTCTACTTTTTTGGCTCCGAGGTTCTGACCGACCAATGTTGCGGCAGCATTACTGAGCCCCCAGGCGGGCAGGATAAAAAACATCATAATCCGGATCGCGGTCTGATACCCTGACGACGCATAAGCACCTCCGGTGGTGGCGACAAGATTGGCGAGGAAAATCCAGCTGCAGGAAGCGATTACATATTGCAAAACTCCGGGTGTGGCGAGTTTTATAATGGCTTTAATTAGTTTGATATGCGGAATAAAATAGCTTCCTTTTATTTTTAGAATCCCTTTTCCGTAAAAGAGAAAATAACACTGATAGACCACTCCAATCGCTCTTCCGGCTGTGGTGGCAATGGCGGCTCCCATGATTCCCATGGGCGGAATAAACCACAAACCATTTATTAAGATCGGACAAAGAATAATATTCGAAATATTGGCAATCCATAAACTTTTCATGGCGATGATGGCATTTCCGGCACCGCGGAAGATTCCGTTAATCAAAAAGATCAGCATGACCACTACACTTCCGGCAATCATAATTCGGGTATAGATGGCACCATAAACGATAGATGATGCCGAAGCGCCCATTATTTGCAGTATTTCTTTAGCATAAATAAAACCCGGAATACTGATGAGTAAATTAATCAAGATGGCGATTACGATGGCCTGAACGCCCGATTTTGCGGCTTCGGTTGCTTCTTTTTCCCCAATGCGACGGGCTACAATGGCAGTGGTGGCAATACTGATTCCGATGGCGATCGAATAAATAATCGCGAATAACGATTCGGTCAGCCCTACAATCTGAATGGCGTGGTTGCTTTCTGCTAAATGTCCCACGAAATACAAATCGACCAACGCAAATACCGATTCCATGACCATTTCCAACACCATCGGAACCGACAGGATGATAATGGCTTTTTTGATGCTTCCGGACGTAAAATCAAATGATTCCGCCTTTTTCAAAACTTCAGACAAACGATCCAACGTACCGCGAATTGGCTTTACCGACCTTGTGAGATATAACATAATTCTTTTTTTAATTCTATAAAATACAGCTTTCTTCCCGGATCTGAATCCGGAAAGAAAACCAGTTAAAACAAACCTTTTAGCCCCCTTAAAGTGCCACCGAAAGTTTGTCTTTGGGTATGAATGCCGAAATCGGATTTTTTAGTTTCCCCACAAACTGAAGGCTTTCTATGGGTGAAGCCAAGTCGAGCATTTGCTTGTTGTTTCGTAATTGCAGGCGGTTCAGGCAGCAGGAATCAAATTCGGGAACAAACAGATTGTATTTTTTAAACTGCTCTTCCAAATGTGGATGTGTTTCCTGGTATTCGTGGATACAATTGGCGACTTCCTCCCAAAAATCATTTTCCGGAAGGGTTTGCGATTCTGATAATATGGCCGACAGAAACCGGAAATAAAACTGAAAGACATCATTAAACAGACACAAAATCTTCAAAGGTTCGTTCATGTCAATCTGAATGCGTTTTGCTTTTTCGGGAAGTTCCCTTTTGGTATTAAAAACCATTACTTCCTCGGTAATATCTTTCATGATGGCCTTTACGGGAACATGATTTTCGAACACTAAAATCAGGTTTTCGCCGTGTGGCATGAAAACCATTTCGTGTTCGTAAAAACAATGCAGTAAAGGCGAAAGGTATGCATTCAGATAACTTTTAATCCATGATTTTGCAGTAATCCCAGAGGCTTTGATCAATTCGCACACCAAAGAATTCCCGGCCTGATCAACATGCAGTAAGGCCGCCATGGTCATGATTTGCTGGCCTTTGGACAATTTCGGAATGGGGCTTTCGCGCCATAAAGCGGCCAGCATTTTGTTGTGTGGCAGACTTCGTCCGAGTGGTTCGTACAGGAAATTTCGGTAGCCAATGGTGGCCACTTCGCCTAATAAAGTAAATCCTTTTTGCTGTAAATAGGCATCGTTTTCTACCACATCGGCCACCCATTCTGTAATGGTTGGCGTGCTTTCCATATAATACGGGGACAAACCGCGCATAAAGCCCATATTGATAACCGAAAGGGCGGTTTTGACATAAAATTTCTCGGGAGCACTGGTATTAAAAAACGTTCGGATCGACTGCTGTGCCGAGTAATTGTCTTTTCCGTAGCCAAGGCAAACCAAATGGCCTTCGGCAATATCGGGGACAAAAATAAGCGCCAGTTTATTGAACCATTGCCACGGATGCACCGGGAAAAAGTAATATTTCTCACTGTTTAAACCTTTCGACTCCATTACATTTTCAAAAGAAGTAATGGTTTCCGAAGGCAATTCCTGAGCCAGTACTTTTTTATAATCCAAAGTTTCAATTCCGGAGAAAGTCGCCCTGCTCTTGTGTCCGGCCAGCCATAACAACTGCATTGGCGCATTGGCTTCGGGCGAAAACTGCGCAAAATCATCGATATTAAAACCGTTTTTTCCGCTGTTGGCTATAAAGCAAGGATGTCCTTCGGTCATGGCGTGCTCGATCACCTGGTAACCCTGATTTACTAATACTTCAGCTGAATATTTTTCTGTATCAATTTTATAAGCGGTGCTGTATAAAGTGCTGGTAATCTCTTCTAAATAGGTCGGCAAAAGCTTCTCTTCGATTCCTAAAACGTCTTTAAATTCAATGAGAAATTCCAATAAGCGCAACGGCATTTCTTCTCCGTCTTTTGTTTTCTTTTGAATGGAATCAGCCGAAACCGACCAATGGTTTAATGCCAGAACAGAAGCCTCAAAGGTATATTCGAAGGTGATGTCAGGAGAAAACAAACTGTATGTATTTCCGCTCTTCAGGGTTGGAAGAATCAACAATTCGTGTGCAAATTCGCCTATCGTTTTCTTTAGCAAAAGTACATTGGCTTTGTCCCAGTTCTTTTTGGTGATATGTGCAATACTTTTAGTGGGTATTTCCATTTTATTTTTAATTTAAATCGACTGTAAAGCCTTGTAATAGTCTTCGCGTGTACAAAATTCGAGATGCGCTTTTTTATGCGGAAGATCCAGCAGGGTCTGGAAAACAAATCCTGCTTTTTTATTCAGCAAATGAATTTTATGATTGCGCGCATCCGGTTCTACCACGACGCGCTGGTTGTTGGCATCACAAAAAATAAAATCAAGGATCACGGTAAAAATCGACCAGGTAAAATTGTTGATCGTTTTTTCGAAAGGCGCTACGAGAATGTGCATGCCCCGGTCTCCTTTTTCTACTTTGTAATAATCGCCGATACTGTCTTCTTCCGGATTATAACATTCTAAGAGAAAAGAAACAGTACCATTGAAAATCCCCATATACACATCGGTCTTTTCGAGAATTTTACGGTACGAATCGTATACTTCCTGCACCGAAAATCCGTTCATGCCCCAGTACACCGCATAGTCGCGATTGACCCAGTTGTGCAGCAGCGGAATATCGGCTTCCAGATCTATCGGACGAAGCTCAAAAACACCCAAACCGGGAATCGTTTTTACAAAAACAATATCGGTAACGGCTTTATTTTCAGGATGCGTTAGTATGGTATCAGTCATCTGTTGCGGAATTAAGCTGTTATTTTTTTATACGGAGCAATCGGATTTTGCAGTTTTCCCTGAAATTGCAACAAAGCCACAGGATCATCCAAATCGATCATGGTCTTGTTGTTGTTCAGCTGCAGGCGGTTCAGGCAGGACAATTGAAATTCATCGGCAAACAAATCATATTGTTCGAATTTGGAAGACAGCTGCGGATTTGCCTCCTGATAATCCGAAATACAATCGGCTACCAATTCCCAAAAACGTTTTTCGTCATAACCGTCGCTGCTCACTAAAATAGCCGACAGGAAACGGAAAAATCCGTCAAAAACATCTATGAAAACAGAAAGCAATTTGACCTCTTCCGGCACTTCTGCGTAAATTCTTTCAATATTTTTCGGAATCACAACATCCGGGTTCAGGATCACGGCTTCTTCGGTAATATCTTTCATGAAAGAACGCACCGGAACATGATTTTCCAATCCCAAAATAAGATTTTCACCATGTGGCATAAATACCAGATCGTATTGGTAAAAACAGTGCAGTAAAGGGCTTAGATACACTTTGAAATATTCCGTCAGCCAATTATCGACCGACAGGCCGGATGCTTTTATAATTTCTGAAACCAATGCGTTTCCGTCTTTATCCAGGTGTAAAAAAGCGGCCATGGTCATCAGCTGTTCGTCGTTTTCGAGCTTGGCAACGGGGCTTTCCCTCCATAAGGAAGCGATCATTTTGTTGTACGGATTGTGTTTTCCGAATTCCTCAAAATAAGGATTGATATAACTAACCGAAGCCACTTCGCCCAGCATCCCGAAGCCCAATTTTTGCAGGTATTCGTCTTTGCTTAATAAGGCTTCTAACCATTCGGCCATTTCAGGCGCGGTACCCAGATAAAACACGGGCAAACCACGCATGAATCCCATGTTCAGTATCGAAAGAGAGGTTTTGGTATAAAACTTTTTAGGATTGCTTAAATTAAACAAAGTGCGGATTGACTGTTGTGCCTGATACAAATCCGGACCATACCCTACACAAATTAGTTTTCCTTTGGCAATTTCCGGTGAAAATAAATTCGCCAGTTTATTGAACCATTGCCACGGATGGACTGGAATAAAGAAATACTCTTTCGGATTTACTCCTTTTTTCGCGATAATTGCGTTGAAATGTGCCAGTGTTTCGGTTCCCAATTCCTGTTGGATCAGCGTATCGTAATCCAGTTTTTTTGTTCCTGCATATACCGTTCTGTCGCGGTGACCGGCCAGCCAGATCATTTTAAACGGATTTCCTGTTTCGGGTGCATAGGCTTTATAATCCATGCTGTTGTAACCGATGCGCCCGTTGTTCGCCACAAATCCGGGATGACCTTCCATCATGGACTGTTCGATGGTCTGGAAATCAGAATTGGCAAGCGATTTGGAAGTGGAATTTTCTTTTAATAATTTATAGGCGCTTCCGTATAAAGTGCTGATGATTTCTTCGATGTATGAAGGCAATAACTGCTCTGAAATGCCTAAGTTGCTTTTGAATTCCTGAATAAATTCGACAGCATCTAAAACGGCTGTTTCCCCATTTTGGGTTTTTGAAATAGAATGCACCTCAATATTCAAATGATTTAAAGCCAGCAATTGTGCCGTAAAACGGTACACGGTTTTGCCATTCTCGGATACCAGCGCATATTGATTTCCCGTTTCATCACTTTCTTCCTGAATTGGTGTAATTAAAGACTCATGCGAAAACTCACAAATCGCTTTTTTAACCAATAACCGATTGGCTTTTTCCCATACTTCGGGCTGAATGTGTGCAATAGCATTTTCCGGAAATTCTATTTGATTTTCGTTATTCATTTCAATATAATTGAGGTTAAATAAATTTGTTTTTTTGATGAACTGATCCCGGTTACAGAAAGCCAGCAAAGCCGTTTTATGCGGTAACTGCACTACTTCTGAATCTACAAAACCAACCCTGTGGCAGATTTCGAACATTTTTTTGTTTCGAATATCGGGTTCCACCAGAATACGCTGTACTTTCAGGTCACTGAAAATGAACTTCATGATCCCCGAGAAAATATGCCACGTAAACTGCGGAATGTATTTGGTACAGGGTGCCACGATAACGTGCATCCCGCAATCGTAGTCCTGAACGGGGTAATAATTGCCTATAATGTCCAGTTTTGGATTGTAACGTTCGAGTAAAAAGGAAACTTCGCCATTGACCAGTCCGATAAAAATATCGGATTCACTGCTTAGTTTTTCATATTCGGTACGGACTTCTTCGACCGATTTTCCCTGCATGCCCCAATATTGTGCGTAATCGCGATTGACCCAGTCGTGGATAATTTCCGTATCGAGATCCAGCTGTAACGGACGAAAATCGATAGTGCCGAATTCCGGAATCGTGATTGTATAAATGGGATTCAGCGATCCTTTTATAACCGGTTTTCCATTGTATAAATTCATTTCTCTGTTGTTTTAGTTAATTGATAATGGTGCTGCAGACCATTTTTCACGCCATTGAGAACGAACAGAATTGTAAAGAATCTGAATCGAAATGCTCAGCCCTATCACTACAGGAAATAAACCTAAAACCGTGATTTGGTCGTGTTCCCAAAAACCAATCACATACATGCCCCAATTGATGAGTACCCATTGAATGACATACAAACTGGTTACATTTTTACTGCAGAAAATAAGTCCTTTAAAAACAGGGTTGTCTTCTCTAAACAAATTCACGACAAAATTGATCAGCCAGAAAAAAACCATTGTAGCACCCAGCAATAAAATGCTTCCGCCCGGTCCTAAATGATAGTAATCGCCAAAGTGATATTCGTAATTGGTAAAATTCAATACACCGCCAATGGCTATAAAAACAAAACCGAGCACTAACATTTTCTTAAAAAATACGGTTTGGTTTTCCTCTAATTCCTTGTACCATCTTCCTAAAAACATGCCTAACAGAATAAAGGCACTCCACGGGAAAACAGGGAAATAAACATTAAACTGGTTACTGAAAAACAAGTCGCAGATATAGTCTAATCCCACAATTCCAACCCTAAAACCACTGACTTCTTTTGAAATTGCAATTATGATTAAAGCCAAGATTAACGGAACGTATTTGCTTTTACTGAAATGGTTGATAATTCCCATAATAAACAGCGTTACACCGGCCAGTTGCAGAATGTCTCCTAAAAGCAAAAAGAATATTCCGGTTTGCAGTGTTCCCGATTGCAATCCATAAGCGCTCACAAAAGCTTCCGGCAGTCCGCCAAACAGGAATTCGGGCACGAGGAATTTCAGGAAGTTCATTCCGTACCCAATTCCTAAAATGTATAAACCTCTTTTGCATACTTTCTGAAAACTTTGTCTTCTTGATAATACAAACGAAATTCCCATGCTTACCAAAAACATCGTTGTTCCCCTGCCCAGCCACAAGGTAATTTCTCCCAAAATGGTATGGGTTTGTGTCGGAATCGTGCCGTAAATCAACATGGTATGAATCATCATCATAAAAATCACACTCATTCCCCTGGCAATATCAATAGCTAAAATTCTCTTTTTTTGTTGTGTTTCCATCGTTTTCTACTTATGAAATTTCTTCAAATACATTCGATTCAATCGCTTCAGATACGGCAACGCCAAATTCCTGAAACGCAATTTTGGTTTCTACTTTGTAATGTTCTGTACCCGTGATTTCTTTGATGATATAAGAATTGCGATAACAGGCCATTCCTAAGTCGGGTGTCACAAATCCGTGCGTGTGCAGTTCGGCATTCTGAACAAAAATTTCACCTCCATTTTTGTCAATACTGTAATTTCTGTTGGCATCAAAACGTCCTTTTTCATCCCATTGGATTCTCGATGAAATTCCTTCTATAAAACGGGGCAATTCGTATCCGTAACCCGTTGCCAGAACCAATGCATCAGTAGTGTGTCGGTATTTTTTATCCTGTTCGGCCTGATGCAATTCCAATTCAAAGGACTGTTTTTCCTCGTCGTAATCTGCTTTGATGCAGGCTGCATTGGTTCTTAGATTCACATCAATTTCTGTCACTACTTTTTTAGTGTAAATGGTATCGAAAATGGTCCCGATGAGGTCTTTATTGATTCCTTTGTAAAGCAGTTTCTGGTCTTTAAGCAGGGAATCTCTTTTTTGGGGTGGAAGACTGTAGAAATAATCCACATATTCCGGAGACGTCATTTCTAACGTAAGTTTGCTGTAATCCATCGGGAAAAAACGGGACGAACGCGTAATCCAGTTCAACTGGTAGCCGTAAACATCGATTTCCTGCAGTAAATCATTGAATACTTCGGCAGCACTTTGTCCGCTTCCCAATACCGTGATTGATTTTTGTTGCTGAAGCGCAGCTTTGTTCTGAAGATATCCGGAAGAATGCACTGCTTTTCCTTTAAGGGATTTGCAGGATTTCGGGATATGAGGCGCTGTTCCTGTTCCTAACACCAGTTTTCTGGTTTGGTAGAAGGTAACGGTATTGGTTTTCGTACAAATCGTTTTTACAATGTAGACCGACTGATTTTCATCGTATTCGATCGTTGATACTTCGGTATTGAAAAATACATTCGGCAGTTTTTGAATCGCCCATTGGCAATACTGATTGTATTCGTTTCGCAATACTAAAAAGTTTTCGCGAATGTAAAACGAGTACATTTTGCCTTGTTCTTTGATATAATTCAGAAAACTAAACGGGCTTGTCGGATCGGCAAGTGTTACCAAATCTGCCAGAAAAGGAATCTGCAGTGTGGTATCCTGCAACAGCATTCCCGGATGCCAGTTAAAGGAATCGTTTTTATCAAAGAATAAACCGTCAAGGTTTTCAATGGGTGCGGTCAGGCAGGCTAAGCCCAGATTAAAAGGTCCAACACCAACAGCTATAAAGTCGTATATTTTATTTTCCATAATGGGTATTAATTTATCAATGAATATTCCTGGCCGTGAGCAACAATTAAAGCAATAATTTCTTCGATATCGGCAGGAGTGGTAAGCGGGTTTAGCAAGGTGAATTTTAGGAATACTTCGTTGTAGACTTTGGTACTGGTGATAATGGCTTTCCCTTCGTTGAAAATGGCTTTTCGAATGTAACTGTTTAAGCCGCAGAAGGATCTTTCGTCTGCTTTCCAGGGCGTGTAACGAAATACAATGGTGCTGATTTCCGGATGATGGATCAATTCGAAATCGTCTCTGTTTCGTAGTAAATTTGCAGTAAACAGGGCATTATCGATGGCTTTTTCCATGTAGGTGCTTAGTCCTTTCGTACCAATGATTCTTAAAGTAAACCATAATTTCAAAGCATCGAACCTGCGGGTGGTCTGGATCGATTTTTTGACCATGTTCGGAATTCCTTCTTCTTCCTGTTCTTTGGAATTCAGGTAATCGGCATGGTATTTAATATAATCGACATACGATTTGTCTCTCATAAAAAAGCCGCTGGAACTTACGGGCTGGTAAAATGTTTTGTGATAATCGATGGTCACAGAATCAGAAAGTTCGATTCCTTCGAGTTTATTTTTATATTTTTCACTGATCAGTAATCCTCCACCGTAAGCGGCATCCACGTGAAACCACAACTTGTTTTCTGCTGCTATTGTCGCGATTTCAGTTAAGGGATCTATGGAACCAAAATCTGTAGTTCCTGCAGTACCCACAATGGCAATCGGAATATTTCCCAAATCTTTCTGCTGCTGGATTACTTTTTTCAGAGCGTGTACATTCATTTTAAAATCAGTGTCAACGGCCACCGGAACCACTGCATTCTGACCTAACCCTAACAGGCTTAAATTCTTTTTTAAGCTAAAATGACTTACTTCAGAACATAAAACCCTGAACTTTGAGGCATCTGCCGGAAGTCCGTCCATTTTTGGATCAATATCGTAATGTGTTTTTATATAATGGTCGCGTGCCAACAGCAATCCCATCATATTGGACTGTGTTCCCCCGCTTGTAAAAATTCCGTCGGCTCTTTGTGGATAGCCCAGTTTTTCAATCGTCCATTCTACCAGTTTCAATTCTATAAAAGTGGCTCCGGTACTCTGATCCCAGGTATCCATAGACGAATTTAAAGAAGAGATAAATGCTTCCGCCACCAAGGTAGGCGTCAGAATCGGACAATTGAGATGCGCGATGTATTTTGGATCGTTAAAATGAATACAATCATTCAGATAAATAGCTTTCAATTCGGCTAATACATCATCCAGACTCTTTCCTTCGGCGTTTTCTTCAAGGGCAATGTCATCTATTTTTTCTTTGATTGAAGCAATACTTGTTCCTGTAAAAGGCGTATCCCTGTTTTCTAAATGATTCGCAATTAGCTTAATTGCTTTTTTCATACTCTTTTTATAAAGAGAAACTGACTTTTTAGTATTAGAAAAGATATGCTTCTGATGGTCTGTTTCTAACCAGTTCTTTAACTGAATTGTTCTTATCTGCTGCTTTGCTTCCATTTGCTTAATTTATTTAGATTGATTCTGAATAATAGTTGTCAGCAAAAGTAAATCCGATAAAAAATAAAGTCAATACTACAGCAGTAGTAAATAGAATTGCTCAAAAGGGGTACAAAGACTACTACATCTATAGTAGGAAATAACCGCTAAAACTAGATTTATTTGAGCGAAAATTAAATTACTTTATTCTCAATAGCATATAAAATAAGCTCTGGTGTGGTATGCTTGCCTGTTTTTTTCATAATGTTTTTCCTATGTGTTCTAAAAGTATGGATACTGATAAAAAAGTGAGAGGCGATGCTTTTCCCATCATTCCCTTTAGCAATTTGTTTTAAAATTTCATTTTCCCTGAAAGTCAGTTTTTGATTGGCCTCTGAACTTGGCAAAGCCAGTACGTCCATAAGTACATGCAGGGTTTTCGGGCAGAAGTAGCGTTCCCCGTTTTCAATCTTGTATAAGGCATCAAAAATGGTCTGTTCCTGACAATCTTTGGAAATAAAACCATCAATTCCGTCCTCTAAGAAACTGTTTACAGTTTGTTTGTGTTTAAAATAGGATAAAATGATAATCTTGCAATTTGGGAAATTTAAACGGAGGTTTTTGAAGTCGTCTTCGTAGAATAAAAAAATATTATTGGGATCTATGATAAGATACTCTACCTTGTTTTTTTCAAAATGATTAAACAACTCATCTTTAGAGCTTACCACAGTTAAATTTGCCTTTTTTACAATTTTTTTCAATGTATATCTCAGTCCGATTATGTGTAGGTTTTCAGAATCAGCGATAAGGAAATTTTTCATTATAGATATTTATTTAGAATTGGTCTAAACAAAAATAGATAATAAAATTCATATTACTAGATTAATTTATTGACACGTATGTTAATAAAAGAAAGAAACCAAGTACAAAAAAGACATATTCAATAAGGCCTTTATAAAAATAACCGTGACGAAATCGGTTAAAGAAGGTGTTGCTATTCCTTTTTTTGGGCAACCAACGTAAATACTTGTACTATATTAGCACCAAATTATATTATTTTAACGGGTTGTAGTCAAAATAGAACAATCCCAAAATAATGGCTTAATTTTGATTTAAAATTTATTCTTAAAATTATAAGCTAACAATCCTTCCTGTTAAACCACTTAAAAAAATAAACAAATGACAATTGGAGTTGGCGGTTCAACCGCACGTATAGAATTAGACAAGATACAAAACATGACACTTGATGTGCAGCCGATTGCACTGTCTGAATATCAGTTACACATCAAAAAAGCAACGGCACTACTTAAAAAACAAGACTGCAAAGCTATCTACGTCAATGCCGGAACTAATCTGTATTATTTTACGGGAACCAGATGGAATGCCTCAGAAAGAATGGTAGGCGCCTTGCTTTTTGAAGATGAAAGCATCGAATATATTGTTCCTAAATTTGAAGAAGGCACGTTTAAAACCTTTCTGCAAGTGGAAGGAAATCTGAATTTCTGGGAAGAGCATGAAAATCCGTATGAATTGTTTGGAGCGATTTTAAAAAAGAAAAACATTCAAAACGGAACTATTGCGCTGGATGAATCTGCCTCTTACTTTTTAGCCGATAATGTTGTGAAGGCCAATCCGAATTATAATTTTATAAATGCACAGCCTATAACTGCGGGCTGCAGAATGCATAAATCCGCCGCTGAAATTGCCATTATCCAACAGGCAAAAGAAATAACAATGGTGGTTCAAAGAGCTGCCGCACGCATTTTACATCCGGGTATTGAAGTAGAAACGGTTACTGACTTTATCAACAAAGCCCATATCAAAGCGGGAATACCTTCCGGTTCTTATTTCTGTATTGTACTTTTTGGGGAGGATTCACAATATCCCCATGGCGTTACTGCCCCTCAGCCTTTGAAAGACAACGATATTGTTTTAATTGATACCGGCTGCCGTTTGGAAGGCTATTTGTCTGATATTACGCGAACGTACGTGTATGGAACACCCACCGAAAATCACAGAAAAATATGGAACTTAGAAAAAGCAACTCAAAAAGCTGCTTTTGATGCCGCCCAGATTGGTGCTACCTGCGGTTCTGTAGATGATGCTGCGCGAAAAGTATTGGCCGAAGCGGGATTAAGCGGTGATTACGAAATTCCGGGCTTACCGCATCGCGTAGGACATGGAACCGGACTGGACATTCATGAATACCCGTATTTGGTGCGCGGAAATCAAACGCTTTTAGCAGAAGGAATGGTGGTCAGCAACGAACCCATGATCTGTATTCCGGGACAATTCGGAATTCGCCATGAAGATCATTTTTATATGACGGCATCGGGACCGAAGTGGTTTACAACGCCTATGGAGAGTATTGATAACCCGTTTGGTATTTAAAGGAAGTCGCGGTTTTCAGTTTTCAGTTTTTAGTCGCAGTCGCAGTTTTCAGTCTCATTTGAAAACTGAAAACTGAAAACTGAAAACTGAAAACTGAGACTGAGACTGAGACTGAGACTGCAAACTAAAAAAAAGAGACTGCCCAACTTGTGGAACAGTCTCTTTTACTTTTAACTAACAAATGAATTATTCTACCAATAATTTTTTCTTTTCTGTAGAATTTCCGTCTGTGGCAATTACCATATAGACTCCTTTTCTTAGGGAATTTACGGAGAAGGAAGTGGTATTGCGTACTGCGCCAACCAGATTACCTGTACTGTCGTAAATCGTTATTCTGACTTTGGAAGTCTCAAGATTACCAAAATTAAAGTTGACCACATCAGAAGCCGGATTGGGATACATGGCAAATGATTTAACGGTATCAATCATTTGTACTCCAGGGTTACCGGACTGCAGATCGATGGTATGGGATGTGCTCCATTCGCTCACTGCGGTTCCGTTTTTGGCCCTTACCCTGAATTCGTAAACGGTTTGGGTACCTTGTTTCGGAATCCATAAATAATACGTTACCGAAGTTCCGACTGTTGTCCAGCCTGAGTTGTTTAACTGGATTTCATAGGATGCAGCTTCGGGAAGTGTCGCCCATGACGCATAAAATCCGGATTCGTAAACCCCTGCATTGGAAAGATTTACCGGTGTTGGCAATGTTATTGGCGTTGTTGTTCCTGCTGTGACTGTATAATCTTCCACTTCTCCATCACCCAGATTACCGCAGGCTGTCACTGGATTGGCGTTGTATTTCATCACCACACGCATGCGGGTAGTTCCGGTAAAGTTGATTGGCGTAAAACTTCCTGTCACCGTCGTTTTTGAGGAGAGTCCGTCAATCACTTTTTCGGATGCTTCAAACTGATTGTTTTTGTTGTAATCAATCCAAACGCCCCAGTATTCCGTGTATGAAGAGCCTGTAAAACCCGGAACCAGACTGATATTTATGCTTGAATTCGGAGTCAGCGTAATTACTTTTGACGAATAGTCGGTATAACCAGCGGTGTCTTTTCCGGAAGTATTCGTAAAACTTCCTACCGTTACCGCATTAATAAATTCATAACCGTTTGCTGCCTGAACGGTACACAAAGCCGTATTTGGAATAACAGCCGAAACGACATTGGAATAGTCCGAATAAACAGCCGCTGCTTTTGCCCTGATTTTATATTGGTAGGTACTACCTGCCGTTAAACCCGTATTGGTATACGTAGTTGCTGTACTGGCTAAAGTGGCGATTTCGGCAAAAACAGCATCTGCACCGGCTCTTTCGATCACTATATTGGTGGCATTAGTTGTATTGTTCACCCAGCTCAGCTGCACTTCTAAATTTGCTGCTGTTGCTGTTAAAGCTGAAGGTGCCAGAAGGGGAGTTGTGGTTTGTATTCCGGCTTTTATGGATTCGTTTGGTTTGGTGTTATAGGCAAAATCCAAAACCGTATATCCTACTCCGCCTGCTTCTACCTTTACATGCATCCATCCGTAACAAGTCCGTCCTCTACTCTTGTATTCAAACCCCACATATCCTGTTTTATTATCCCAGGCTGTATAAGAGGCTGTTCTTAAATCTAACTGATCGGGATATGCACTTCCGGGAGCAACAAAAGTACTGGATGCTCCGATAGTGGTTCCTTCAGGGATAAATGAAATGTTTCTGGTACCCGGTTCCCCAACCAATCTTTTTCCATAGGTTTCCATTTTCAAAGCGGCTGCTGCAAATTGCCATGCACCGTAGTCGGTATTATCGCCTATTCCCAAGCTGAAAAATTGCCAGGTGGCTGCTGCCGATGCCACATAATCGGTATTATTGACATAAAATATCCCGTAGGGTGCATCAAATTTCAGATTGATGGTTTTTGAGGCATTGTCTAAAGTGGTAATTCCGCCAGTAATCGCAGCATCTTTAAAAGTAATAACTATCGCTGTATCATTTGCAGGAAGATGCGCACTGGCTTTTCCTGTAAAGCTAAGTACCGTTTTAGTATTGCCTTGCAACGTCAGAACCGCTGTTAAACCTGCCGGAACTCCTGTAATGGTGTAATGTGTTCCCGGGTTCCATGTTCCGCTGCTTTTCGTAAATGTTCCGTTATTTGTCGACAATGTAATCGTCGTACTTGCGGTTACCCCACCATCATTTGCTTCCGATTCATATAAAGTTACTTCGGATAAAACTACGGCTGTTTTAGCGGTCATTCCGGTATAAATCGGAGTATTCGGCTGTGTATTATAAGCATATTCAGAAATCGTATATCCATCTCCGTTAGCATTTACGGTAACCTTAAACCATCCGTAACAAGGTAAACCATCTATTAAATATTCAAAACCCGCATAGCCTGTTTTTCCGTCCCAGTTGGTATACGCCGGAGTACGCAAATCAAGCTGATTGGGGTATGCGCCAGGTGCTGTCAGATTGCCTGCAGGTCCAACCGCTGTATTGGCTGCCAGCAACGTTATGTTTTTGGTACCGTTTTCGCATACCATTCTTTTGGCATAGGTTTCGATTTTTAAAGCATTGGCAGCAAATCTCCATCCTCCAAAGGCAGGATCATCTCCTTGGGCAATTTCAAAATATTTCCATGTTAAGTCCGGTGAAACGGTCACATCCGGCATATCTACAAAAAAGATTCCGTACGGATCTGAAAATTTAAAATTAAAAAACAGTGCCGTACAGGACAAATCAGCCGTTCCTCCGACAAAAGTTGCAGGTAAGAAAGTGATTCCGCCTGAAGCATTGTTTGCCAAAGCATGACTCGTTGCTTTTCCGGTAAGGGTTATTGTCAGCTGCTTGTTTGAATTTACAGTAAGAACCGGTGTTATGCCTGCCGGAAATGTATGTGTGAAATGTGTTCCTGAAGTGAGTGTTCCGGAACTAAGTGCAAAGTTTTTGGTACCGTTTAAAGTTACGGTTGATGAAGCTGTAAAAGAACCGTCATTGATAATGGTTTCCTTAAAAGATGTTACCGAAGCCACTAATGCACTTCCTGTTGCATTTACTCCCGTATCAATCAGATTTTGGGCCTGCCATAAAGATTTACGGGCAGGATGTTCCAAAGCAGCGAGCATTCTGCTGATCTGACCCTGGGTATACATTTTATAACAGCCCTGAGCACCGTTATAGCCCATATAATTTTCGAAATTCACTTTATCTCCGCTACAATTGGTTCCCGGCGTACAAGCCAAAGTATGCTTGGCATCTTCTGCCGGGGTATCGTCTACTTCATCGGTTCCCGAGCATCCGCCTTCAAAAGTGTGGATTAAATTTAGGAAATGACCAAACTCATGGGTTAAGGTTGCCGAGAATTCCTTGCTATAGGAGTTGTCATACAGATAAGCGCCATTAAACACCACGCGGGCCGTATTACTTGCCGTCATATCGGAATTGGGATACCAGGCCACTCCTGAGTTGTTCGTTGCACCATCATTATACAAATCATTCTGAATGTAAACATTCATGTATTTGGTATTGTCCCAGGCATCGGCGGCAATCTGGTCATCGTAACCTCCCCCGTTTCCGTACCCGTTTTTGGCGGGATGAAAGACCACTCCAGAAGTACAGCCACCGTTAGGATCTTTTTTCGCCAATTTGAATTCTACGTTTATGGTTCCTCTTCGCGACTGGAAAAAGGGTTCCACTGTTTGAAAATCGGCATTTCTTCCGTTGAAATCATCATTAAGCTGTGCCAGATGATTTACAATTTTTTCATAGGTAACGGTTTTACCGCTTTGTACGTCACCATAAATATGGAATACCACCGGAATAGTATAGCTAATAGCGGCGTCTTTCGAAGTTTTGTTTTTTCGCTGTAAAGCGAACTTTTTGCTAAATACATCAAAGTCTTTTTTCTCCTGAAGCGAAGCCGGATTATTCCGGTACACTTTGGCGTTTTCTTCGGTTGTCCGACAAGGTAATCCCTGTGCACTAACTTTCAATACACTGAAAATCAGAAAGAACAGTAGTAGTTTTAATTTCATGGTTTTTTGGTTTTAATTAGTAATAACCAAATTTAACCCTACAGATTCTTTCTTTCTGATACTATTTTAGTAAGAATTAGTATATAGTTAGCTTGTTTTAGTGTTTAGTATTCAGTCGCAGTTTTCAGTCGCAGTCGAGAAGAGAGTCACAGTCGCAGTTTTCAGTCTCAATTGAAACCTGAACACTGAAACTGAAAACTGAGACCGGGACTGAGACTGAATACTGAGACTGAGACTGAACACTGAGACTGAGACTAAAAAAAACTACCTCCCTCCGGCAGGACAATTCTTTTCAATAAACCTCACAAAGGTATCCAGTAAATGCTTACTCGTTCCTTCGCCCTCATAGATACTGTGCGAACGGTTCGGGTAGATCATCAGGTCGAACATTTTATCGTATTTGATCAGTTCATTTATTAAAACCTCAGCATTTTTATAGTGTACGTTGTCATCACCTGTTCCGTGAATGTATAACAGGTTTCCTTTTAAATTTTTGGCATGGGTTACAGGAGATGCCAGGCTATAAGTCGCTTCGTTCTCACTCGGAATCCCCATATAACGTTCGGTATAAATATTGTCGTAAAAATGCTGGTCCGTAACGGCTGAAATTGCTATTCCTGATTTGTATATTTCCGGATATTGGAACATTAAATTTAAAGTTACAGCGCCACCACCGCTCCAGCCGTGAACAGCTATTCTGTCGGGATCAACGAATTTCCATTTTAGGATTTCTTTGGCTGCCATGGCCTGGTCACGGGTGTTGATAATTCCGATGTTTTTGTAAATGGACTTTCTCCATTTCGTTCCTTTCATTACAGGAGTTCCTCTGTTGTCCATCGCAATTCCGATATAGCCCTGTGGAATTACCTGTGCGATAAACGGATAAAAATAAGGTTCATCATTGGCTACGGAGGCCATCGGTTCTCCGTACACATAAAAGAATACCGGGTATTTTTTTGACGAATCAAAGTCTAATGGTTTTGCCATTATTCCGTCCATTTCTATTCCGTCTACCGTAGTTACTTTGAATTTCTCCATGGTGTAATCACGCTGAGGTGCCTGAAAGGAATCGGCTTCCTGCGGCAGTATTTTTTTATGTCCGGCTAAGGCAATTAATCGTGTGTTATAGTCTCTGCTGATACTTGCATTGGTATGTTTGGCATACATCGCATCTGTCGAAAAACTGTATTCGTTGGTACCGTCAAACACATCGGGCGTTACTCTTTTGGTCTTTTTTGAATTTAGATTGGTTTCGTACAAATAACGTTGTGTCGCATCTGTCGGACTTGCCTTGAAATAAATTGTTTTGGTCTTATCGTTGTAGGCCTGAAAATAAGCATCAAAATTGGCTGTCGTAATTAATTCTTTTGATTTACCGTCACTGCTGATTTTATAAATGTGCATCCAGCCATCTGCATCAGAACTCCATAGAAAGGCTTTTCCATTATCTACAAAATGACAAGGGAAACCATCGTATTCACCTGAAGAAATGTCAAAAACATCAATCCATGCCGCCGATTCTTCTTTGTAAATCGCTTTCGCTGTACCTGATTTTGTGTCGCAATTGTAAAATGTAACCTGATTTTGATTGCGGTTTAACTGAATCACCATGACCGACTGGTTCGTGAGCCATTTCATTCGTACCAAATAGTTGTTATCCTGTTCTCCGGGAATATTCAGCCAATTGGTCTGTAACGAAGCGATGTCAATTATTCCTATTTTAACCGATGAAGGTTTCTCTCCTGCTTTTGGATATTCAACCGGAACAACCACCGGATACAAAGAATCGGTATTGTTGATCATCAAATGAAATTTGGTTGCTGATGCATCTACACGCCAGAAGGCGATACTTTTGCCATCAGGACTCCATCTGAATCCGTCCCGGGCTGCCAGTTCTTCTTCGTACACCCAGTCAAATGTTCCGTTGATGATTTTATCGGTTCCGTCTGTGGTCAACGGCGTTATTTTTCCTGTATTTAAATTTTCAAGGTAAATGTTGTGATTGGAAACATAGGCAACATTTTCATTGTCACCCGAAAATTTCGCAAACATCAGTGAAGAGGGGTCCAGGTTTTTTCCTAATTGTTTTCCTTTTCCTGTCGCTAAATCAAAAAACCAGTAATCTCCTTTGGTATTGGCTCTCCATACCTTTTTTGAATTGGTATACAGCAGTACTTTTGTTTTATTGGCATTCCAGACCAAATCTTCAATTTCTCCGGTAAAGCCGGATTCAGACAACTGTTGCTGCGTGAGAATTGTGATATGTTTGTCTAGTTTGTCCACATCATAAACGGCTACATTGTTGTTTTGATTTACCCAGAACGAATGGGAATCGGGTAACCATTTTAAATTGTTGATGTCGATATCATGCTGTGCAAAAACAGCAGAACAAACAAAGAGTAACAGCAGTAAATACTTTTTCATAGGAGTGGTTTTTATTCTTAATTACAGTTGAAACATTTTGGTGTCTACAGAAGTTGTCTTACCAGCGATAATCTCCGTTACAATTTTACCGGTTGCCGGTGCCAGACTTAATCCCATCATCGCATGTCCTGTAGCCAGTGTCAAATTTACAATTTTTTTATCTCTTGTAATAACCGGCATTCCGGATGGCGTACAAGGCCTGAATCCGAACCAGGTATCTGCTGTTTTTGGCATTTCGACCTGCATGTCGGGATAAAAATCATTGATCGTGGTTACGATTCCCTGAAGTCTGCCGGTATTTATTTTAGTATCTCCGGTATGCGTAATTTCCATCGTTCCGCCAAAGCGAATGTCATTATTCATCGGTGTTACCGCTACTTTTCCTTCACACAAAATCGACGGAATTGCCGGTTTTTGATCGCTGTCTTTTAATGTAAAACTGTATCCTTTTCCGGGCAAAACCGAGATCGAAATATTTAGTTTTCTGGCCAGTACAGGACTCCACGAACCCGCTGCCAATACCACTTCATCCGTTGCAAAAGTGCCTTTATCGGTTGCTATCTTAGTAATTTTATTTCCTTCAAAATGAAAATCCTTAACCGTTGTATGCCGATGAATCTCCACTTTTAAGCGAATTAATTCTTCTTTGATGAACTTCATGAATTTTTGCGGATACAGATGGGCATCACTTTTATAATGAACGCCGCCTGTCACATCAGTTTTGGTTCCGGTTTCCAGAGCTGCCACTTCCGCTTTCGAAAGATAATCAACTTCAAGGCCCAGACGTTCTGCTTCTTTACCTTCGTGGTACATTTCTTCTGCAACTTTATCACTTTTATAAAGCATTAAAAGTCCTTTCTCTTCGTAAAAAAAGGAATTATTTTCTTTCGCAAACTCCTGATACAATTCTTTACTCAACATCGAAAGATGATGCAGAGCCGGCATTGCTTTCTCGACGTGACTTCTGTTGGCATGTTTGTAAAATTGCAATCCCCATTTTAACAAATCGGCATTGAAACGCGGTTTTACATAAAACGGGCTTTGACTGTCAAACATCCATCTCATGCCCTGTGCTATCATACCGGGTTGTGCCAAAGGTATAATGTGAGAAGGGACAATCATTCCGGCGTTTCCGTACGAGCAGCCGTCATCCATAGCCGACTGATCAAAAACACTCACTTCGTACCCTTCTTTAGCCAGATAATAGGCAGAACATAAACCGATAATGCCACCGCCGACGATCCCTACTTTTTTCATAGATTTTTAATTAAAAGTTCCTTGACAAGACTTACCGTCTTTCTTAATAGCAAACCATTTTTTCGTGTTCTTAAATGACCTGAAATCCAAATGCGTAAGGATCACTTTCATCAATAATGATGGTGTTATATCCGTATACTTTTGCCCATCCCTGAATACTGGGAACAATGGCCGGAATGTCTCCGATCGTAGTTTCTTCGACCACTTTTCCAATAAATTTACTACCGATATAACTTTCGTGAATAAATTCTTCTCCGGCTTTCAGTTTTCCTTTTGCATGCAACTGTGCCATTCTCGCTGAGGTTCCTGTACCACAAGGCGAACGGTCTATGGCTTTGTCTCCGTAGAAAACAGCATTTCGCCCCGATGATTCCGGATCGATTGGCGTTCCCGTCCATAACATATGGGTCACATCCCGGATCGTATTATTTTCAGGGTGAATAAAATAATTGGGATATTTCTCATTGATCCGGTTGCGTAATTCCTGACTGTACTGAATAATTTTACTTGCGGTAAAATCCTGCACACCCGAAAAATTGTCCTGCGGATCTACGATTGCGTAATAATTTCCTCCGTACGCCACATCAAAAATAATTTCTCCGAGCCCGGGGCAGTGAATGGTCAGCCCTTCTGCTGCCAGATAAGATTTGACGTTGGTCAGACGTACCCAATCGACCTTGGCTCCAGTCTGCTGATACTCAATTTGTACTAAACCTGCCGGAGCTTCCATTTTGATTTTACCAGGTGTTTTGGGAATAACCAGTCCTTCTTCGATGGCAATGGTAATGGTTCCGATTGTTCCGTGACCGCACATCGGCAGACAGCCTGAGGTTTCTATGAATAAAATTCCAAAATCATTCTCCGGATCAGATGGCGGATATAAAATACTGCCGCTCATCATATCATGACCACGCGGTTCAAACATAAGCCCTTTTCTGATCCAGTCAAATTCTTTCAGGAAATGCTGGCGTTTTTCACTCATGGAATCCCCTGTCAAATTGGGTCCTCCTCCGGCAACCACTCTTACGGGATTTCCGCAGGTGTGGGCGTCTACACAAAAAAAAGTTTTCTTTAGCATTTTTATATTTTGGATAGGGTTAGTTTATGGTCTTTTGTACGTACAATTTGCAACGGATTTTCATTTTGCAATTCGGCCGGAAGCAAATCATCCGGCCAGTTCTGATAACTCAGCGGACGGACCCATCTGTAAACGGCATGCGTGCCCACCGCAGTAAACCTCGAATCGGATGATGCCGGATAAGGGCCTCCGTGTAACATAGAAGGGCATACTTCTACACCCGTCGGAACGCCATTAAAAATCAAACGTCCCACCCGATTCTGCAAAGCAAAAATGAGGCCCTGATGGTGGTGCAATTCTTTTTCTTCACCAATAATAGTTCCGGTTAATTGTCCCTCTAAGGTATTAATTATTTGTAGTAATTCAGCTTCATCATTACATGCTACCAGAATTGAAAACGGGCCAAAAACCTCATGGCTCAATACTTTATTTTTCAGGAATTCTTCCCCGCTCACTTTCAGAACAGTCGCCCTGCCATGGTTGGGTGGCACTTCTTCCTTAAATTGAGCTACTTTCGAAACGCCTTTTTGCGATTCCATTTTTAAAATTCCCTTTTCAAAATCAGCCTGCATGGAAGCATGCAACATACAGGAAGGCGCTGTCTTTTCGATGGCTTTGGTTAATTCTTCTGCAAACTCGTTTAATGCAGCTCCTTTTACAGCTAACAATAAACCAGGATTGGTGCAAAACTGGCCGGCACCTAAAGTAATCGAACCTGCGTAAGCATTCGCCCACTTTTGACTGTTTTGTTTTAAAGCCTCCGGCAGCAATACTACCGGATTCACACTTCCCATTTCTGCGAAAACCGGAATGGGTTCAGGGCGCTGTGCTGCGAGATCGCATAAAGCGCGTCCTCCGCTGATACTGCCCGTGAAGCCTACGGCCTTTACCAAGGGATGTTTGACCAGACTGGCTCCCAGGGTTCTCCCTCCTCCCGTAAGGTTAGAAAAAACGCCTTCGGGCATGTTTGTTTTTTGTGCTGCTTTTATAATGGCCGAGGCTACCATCTCGCCCGTTCCGATATGCATGGAATGGCTTTTTACGATCACAGGACAACCGGCAGCCAGTGCCGAAGCCGTATCTCCCCCGGCAGTTGAAAAGGCAAAAGGAAAATTGCTGGAACCAAAAACAACAACCGGTCCTAACGGTACCAGCATCTTACGCAAATCTTCTTTTGGAGCAGGCTGCCGCTCAGGTATTGCGGTATCTATTGTAGCCTGAACCCAGCTTCCCTCGACAAGCATTTCTGCAAATGAACGCAGCTGTCCTATCATTCTGCCCCGCTCCCCTTCTGCGCGGCCTTTTGGGAAACCGGATTCGCTACAATATTGAACTAACAATTCATCTCCCAATGCTAAAATTTCATCCGCAATGGTGTTTAAAAACCTGGCCTTTTCTACACCGGAACATCTTTTGTAACTGCAAAATGCGTGATGGGCTAAAGCAACTACCTCTTCTATTTCCTCCTGTGTTGCTTCTGTAAAAACCCATGGATTTTCTATGTTTAAAAGCGGATTAAACGTTTTTAAGGTGCTGTTTCCGGAGGCTTTAAGCTGACTTCCTATATAATTTTTTCCTGTAATCATAGCTTTTGGCATTATAGGTTCTTGTAATCCGGTAATGTTGGTCGGTTGCGCAATCCTTCTGCTATAATGGCCAGTACTTTTTCACGCTCACTGCCTTGAAGCGGCAGTCTTGGTGCACGAACATATTCGCTTCCGATTCCGGTTGCCACTTCGGCTAATTTTATGTTCTGTACCAGAAAAGAATTAATATCCAATTCGAGCAGCGGCAAAAACCATCTGTATATTTTTAGGGCTTCATCAATTCTTCCTGCTTTTACGAGTTTAAAAATCGCTACGGTTTCTGCCGGAAAAGCGCAAACCAAACCCGAAACCCATCCGTCTGAGCCCATTAATAAACTTTCTAAAGCCAGCGTGTCAACTCCCGATAATATTTTCAGACGGTCTCCGAAACGATTGATTATTCTGGTCACGTTCGAAATATCTCTTGTGGATTCTTTTACGGCCTGAATGTTATCGTATTTCAGCAATTCTTCAAACATGTCTAAAGTCACTTCAATTTTATAATCGACCGGATTGTTATAGACCATAATCGGAAGTGAGGTATTTTTGGCAACCTCACTAAAATAAACTACTGTTTCATAATCAGAAGCTTTGTAACGCATCGGGGGCAGCATCATCAATCCTTTGGCACCGTCTTCTTCGGCTTTGTTGGCGGCTAAGATTGCTCCTCTTGTGGTTTGTTCCGCGATATTCATGATCACAGGTACTTTATTATTCGTAAGCGAAACTGTGTGTTTGACCAATTCCCGTTTTTCTTCTTCCAGAAGTGTACTGGCTTCCCCTAAGGTACCTCCTAAAATAATTCCTGATACTCCGGCCTCTAATTGTGCTTTCATATTGACTTCAAACATATTGAAGTCTAATTTATCGTCTGCAGTAAATTTGGTCGTTACTGCCGGCATAACGCCGTTCCATTGAATCCCCATAGTATTGATTTTTTATTGTCAACCAAAATTATCGAGAAACCATTCAGCTGTCTCACAGAAAATTACCTTAAAATGATACTATATTACCCTCTATAGTTTTTAAATTCAAAAAACAGATTAGGATACCATCATTTTATTACTGAAATGCAATATATTTGGTAGTAACTAACCTACCCAACCATGAAAGTTTTTCCATTTAAAATTCCAAAATCAGGAGAAGAACCGCTTATTTATCAGGAAGATATAGAAATCTCTTTTTACGATAAATTACACCAGCACGAAGAAGTACAGATTAGTTTTATCGAAAAAGGAGAAGGTGCTGTTTTTGCCGGCGATACGATTTCGCAATATCAGGAAGGCGATATTTTAGTGATCGGAAGCAACCTGCCTCATGTTTTTAGAAGTGATGTGCGGGAAAACGAAATTTCGGTGATGCGGACCTTGTTTTTTACTTTTACTTCTTTTGGAAAAGATTTTTTTGAATTACCTACTTTCAAAACCATTTATCCTCTTCTGGAAAGCAGTAAAAACGGATTTATTATTCATAACGCTCCCAAAAAAGTGGTGAAATATTTTAAGAAGCTGAAAAAAGCAGACCCCTATTCTCGTTTTATTTTGTTTCTGGATATATTAAAATGGCTTTCAACCGCTGAAAATGAGCCTTTGTCCAATTATTTATATCATAAAAAAATAACCGATAATGAAGGGAAACGAATGCAGACCGTTTTTGAATATGTGATGACCAATTTTCATCAGAACATTACGCTTGATGAAATTGCTTCTATAGCCAATATGACCAAAAATGCTTTCTGCAGGTATTTTAAAGTACGGACCAACAAATCGTTTTTTCAGTTTCTGATTGAAGTCCGGATTGAGCGGGCAGCAAAACTGCTGTCCAGTACTGGAGAGCTTTCTGTTCTGGAAATTGCCGAATTATGCGGGTTCAATAATATTTCTAACTTCAATCGGAAATTTAAAGAACTGAAACAGCTTTCTCCTTTACAATACAGAAAGATGAATAGCTAAAAACAGAATTGAACTTAAAGGGATTTCCAAAAATCTATCTTACTGAAATCTGTTACTTTTTTAAGTTCTTTAAATCATCTACCGAATAAAACTTCAGCTTGTTTTCTGCCGCAAAGGCACAAAGCTGTTTGAGTAAACCGATTGGGGTTTCCAGTCTTTCATCAGCGTTATCGACTGTTTTATGTCCGTAAAATATAACAATTTTGTTATGTTCTTTGGCATATAGCAAAAGGCTTTTGTAGTACTCCAGATTAAATTGCTCGTAATCATCATCGATCCCTAAACCGTAGATCACACGATTGTCCTCATAATAACAATACTGGCTTTTAGGATAGAGTTCTCCGTAGGTGGTACCTCTTATAAAATCGAAATAATTCAGCAATCTTTTGTCCAGTGCACTATTTCTGGCACCATCGGGATACGCAAACGACTTAATATCGAATCCGTCTTTCTGCATGGCTTCCTTAAGCGGAAGGATTTCATTTTTTACATACGCATCCAGTCCGTATTTTGCTGCGTATTTCACAGCGTTTTCATGATTGTAACCATGTCCAGCTATATCATGTCCCATTTTTTGAAGATAATGCAATTTTTCTTTTTGATCTTTCGTAAAAGCACTGTACTTGCAGATAAAAAAAGTAGCTTTCCAGTTGTAGGGACGAAGTTCTTTTTCTGCCTGATACCAGGTATCGACATAATCATCATCAAAAGTCAATACAAGGCCCGGCTGATAGTGTTCCCGCTTTTTCTGCTTTTTGGGAGCAACGGGAGGAACCGGAACATCAGTAGTGAAATCAAAGGCTACAAGGGATATAACAATAAGGGTGATAAAGGAAATCAGGTATAAAAGCTTCTGTTTTTTCATTACTTTTTAAAATTATATTCTCAAATATAAACAAAATTAACCTCTGCAAACAATCTTTCGAACTACATAAGTTTCGAAGAAATCAAAATAAAGCGATTGAAGAGAATATTAGAAGGATGTAAATATACTTTCCTGATAAAAATAGGCTTAAAAATCGATTTTAGGTTAAAATAATTTTAAATAAAAAAGCATCAATCTATATTTAGAATGATGCTTTTTTATTTGGGTTTTAATTAATTCACTAAACGCTTTTTAAGTTTTGATCGAAAAAAATCTACGCTCTTTATTCTTTAAAAATTTTATTAAAAAAGTTTAAATATCCAAATAAAAGTAATTCTTCTCCACTTATAATACTAATAAGTTATGAACAAGCCCTCGTCTCCTTTAATAATATAATCGAAAGAAATTATCTTATCATTTAGTAAAGAAAAATACATTATGGGCTTATTTTTACTTACTAAAATAAAAATATTATCTGTTGTTCTTTCAAAAACAATTTTATCGCCTTTATAGTCATTGTATTTTATAACAGAGAAATCTGCAGCATCCAATAATGCCTTTTTTTCCGCCTTTATTTTTTTCAAATGTTTATCAAGAATTTTTACTCTGTCCGAAATAGAATACTTCGTATTATTGATTGGTTC
>NZ_WKKE01000039.1 GCF_009674775.1 Flavobacterium sp. LC2016-23
ACACGAGTTCCGTCTGCTACTAAATTCCAATCTCTGAAAACTACTTTTCCTGTATCTTCATTAAGCCATCTTCTACGGGTAATATGAAGATAAACCTGATGTCCACGGATAGGAAAATCCTGAACCGTTATCTCTTCAAAGAATCCTTTTGAACTTAGTTTTGATTCTCGGTATTCTTTAGGTATAGAATTAATCTCTTTCAAATAAAGATGTAGTGTTTCCTCTTCCTTTTTATAAGAAGTAAGTTCAAAGTAGTCTACTATTATCTCAGGTAATAACAACTTAAGGATGTCGATAAAAGAATCTTGCACTGGGGTATAATTTGGAAATACAAATATCTAGATTTTAATATTTCCCCACAACAATATGCTTTGATCCGTGATCTTTTAATACTAGCTTTTAATTACGGTTATTTTACAATAATCTGTTTAGTAGCTTTTCCTTTATTGGTAATTACCTCAAAAAAATATATTCCTTTTGCTAAAGAATTGACAGTAATAACAGTTTTCTTTTCTGTTTTCACCAATTGTCCAAAAGTGTTGTAAATATTTACTTTTTCTAATTTTAAATCTTCCTGCAAGCTAATAGTAACAACTTCTGAAGCCGGATTAGGAAAAACCGAAAATTTAGCCAATACAAAACTATCTGAACTCAAAACAGCTGCCAGAGCAGCTGATAAATCATATACCCGAACGGATCCTGAATATACACCATTTCCATCACTATATGGAGCTCCGATAGCTAAAACAGATCCATTACCGGAAAGAGAAACATTAAAACCACTTTGATCATAAGCCGCTTCACCATTTATATCTATTCCTACTTTAGTCCAGATACCTGACACATTTTTATATATACGAACTGATCCTGAATGATTATTTCCATCAGCTCCAATAACCAGAATACTTCCATCACCAGAAATAGAAATACTTCTACCACTAAAATCATCAGTGGTTACTCCATTAATATCAGTACCTATCTGTGTCCATGTATCAGATATATTTTTAAATACACGTACTGAACCTGAACCTGAACCATTTGCACCATTAAATATTGATCCAATAGCTAAAATAGTACCATCGCTGGAAAGTGAAACACTCCAGCCACTGTTATCACCATTCGCTTCTCCTTCTATATCTACTCCTATTTGTGTCCAAGTCCCTGAAATATTTTTAAACACCCGCACTACACCTTTTCCTGAACCACTTACAACTCCATGCTCTGATGGAAGGCCAATAGCAACAATACCTCCATCACCAGAAAGGGAAACATTATTCCCCAGAGCAGGATAAGTTGCAACTCCGTATATGTCTGCTCCTATTTGCGTCCAGGTACCCGAAATATTTTTATATACATATACTGTTCCTGAAGCATACCCCCTTTTGGTATTACCTTCAGCTCCAATAGCTAAAATACTGCCATCACTAGAAAGAGAAACACTTTTACCACTATAATTAGCAGCGGCTTCTCCATCAATATCAGCGCCTATTTTTGTCCAGGTACCAGATCTACTTTCATACACACGTACTGAGCCCGAATATCTGCCATTTCCACCATTATATAGCGCTCCAATAGCTAAAACAGATCCATTGCCGGAAAGAGAAACACTGCAGCCACTTTGATCATTGGCAGCTTCTCCATCTATATCTAATCCAATTTGTGTCCAGGTTCCAGATACATTCTTATACACCCGAACTGAACCCG
The DNA here is from genome assembly GCF_009674775.1 of Flavobacterium sp. LC2016-23. Taxonomy (GTDB): domain Bacteria; phylum Bacteroidota; class Bacteroidia; order Flavobacteriales; family Flavobacteriaceae; genus Flavobacterium. Next base: position 1,705 of record NZ_WKKE01000039.1, read on the forward strand.
AATTGGTACCATTTCCATCATTAAAAGGAGCTCCAATAGCCAGAGTAGTCCCATCACTGGAAAGGGAAACACTGGAACTATTATCATTAGCAGCTTCTCCAGGAATAGCTACTCCAATTTGTGATTGTCCGATACTCAATAAAGGAAGTAAAATAAAAAGTAAAACTTTTTTCATAATTAAATCTGATTTTTTAACAAAAATATACTTTCCAATTAAGTAAAAAAAATATTAAATCAATTTATTGCAGTTATGTCGCATACGTGTATTTCCCTGCAGGATAACGGTTTACTATTTCTCACAAAGTCAGGAAAAGAAAAATGAAAAACAGTTTCGCAGCATACAGATTCTTTCACTTTTTATTTTTTGCTATTCTAAAAACGGATATAATATCTGACAAAAAAAGGTGTTTTACTGGATATTTTTTTATCTTTGAAATTCAGGATTTTTAATCAAAATCGCTTTATCTTTGAGCTTTTAGAAAAATTGATACGCATTATGGAACAGAAAATACATCAGGGAAAAAACGTAAAACGTTTCAGAGAAATGCTTAATATAAAGCAGGAAGCATTAGCTTATGATCTGGGCACAGACTGGAACCAAAAGAAAATTTCGATGCTGGAGCAGAAAGATGTAATTGAAGACAGCCTGCTGAAACAAATTTCAGCTGTATTAAAAATTCCTGTGGAGGCTTTTCAGAATTTTGATGAAGAACAAGCTATAAATATTATTTCTAATACTTTTACAAGTAATGATACATCAACACTAAATGCAGTTAATCCAAACTGTACATTTAATCCAATTGACAAAATTGTTCAATTATACGATGAAAAAATTGCGCTGTACGAGCGTATGCTGAAAGAGAAAGAGGAGATGATGGTGAGGCTTGAAAAATTAATCAGTAAATAATTATTTATAAAGATACACTAATTCTATAAAGAGACTTTCGGGTCTCTTTATAGTTGATAAATAATAATTAATTTAGTGAATTATATAGAGGCTTTTCAGGTAAAAGCCTTCGACTTCGCTCAGGATGACATTGATTTATAAAAGTATAAAGATATTTTATTCAAATATATAATTGTCACCTTTTTTAATTGAAAAGCTATAAACTGTCAACTATAAACTTTATACTGCTTACTCACTCAACAACCGTTGTCTCAATACCGTTTCTTTCTGCTGCAGTACGAGTAGTTTTATAGTGTATTGCTCTTGTACCAGTAGACTGTTTTTCTTCAGGACGTTTTGGGCGGCACTTTTTATACCGGGCAATAGTTCTTGCTGCTCCTTTCCGATTTGCTGTCCTTTGGCAATCAGGGCATCAGTAAGCTTTACTGCATTTTGAGCCGACTGGTATCTTTTTTTACACCTCTCGAGCTCATCTGCTGCTACGCGTTGGTTGCGTTGGTTCATAATGATCTCCTCTTCTATGTATTTTTTTATTTGTTCCTGCTCTTCCTTTAGGACAGCAGCATCTGGTTCTTCGGTATCAGATTCTTTTAAAAGAGTAAGCATTTCGGTCAATTTGAGTAGCGCTGCTGTAGGCAAACTACGCCTTCCGGTCAGGAACAGCGCCCAATGAACGCGATTCACCTCTAATAACAAAGCCATCTCTTCCTGTGGTATTCCTAATAGCGCTCCAAGATTTTCTTCTTTTTTCATTGCTCCTGCTTTTTGGTTGTTCTGTTTGATCTAATGGAACAAATTTAGCTTTTTGTTTATTTGTTTCAAAAACCAGAACAAATTTTTATTATTTTTTTTTTGTTCCAATTTTACAAACAAAATATTTTTTTAATTATTCTGTTTCAGTTAAAAAAGTCACCTACGCAGCCGATGCTATGTTTTGTTTTATGAGCATAAAAAGGCGAGTGTCCGGCAAAAGCAAGGCTTTGTCAAAAAATACAACCCGAATGGGTGGAGATTTTTTGGCAAGACCTGAAAGGCCCGGCCTTGCTTTTGCTCAAGGACACGGACTACCTCTGCTTCTGAAATAAAAAACAAAGCATACAGGATCTTTGATAAAAAGCAAAAGGGAAGCAATTGGGGTACGGTGGATAAAGGATAAAAAGCAGTAAGCCCTGGGGTGAATTACAAAAGCTGAACACTGCACCTGCGAAGTATTGTGAAGGACACGAGTCAAAAAATACTTAGTGACAACTATTGTTTGACAGCTAAAAAGATTTAGTATTTATTCTTATATTCGCTTAAAAATCTTACTAATGGTATAAAGCCAACTATAAAAGCCGTATTGGCACCATTTTATGGCAGGTATAGATTAGTTGGCAGTAATTGAACGAAAACTAAATAAATGGCAATAACTCAACAAAGATTAAATTCGATAAATTACACAGAATTAAAAAGCCTTAGGAACTTTGTATTAAGTTTAGAAACAAACAATGTAACAGGCATTTTTGGTGTAAATGGTAGCGGTAAATCATCATTGATTTATTCTATTGTTAGTATATATAAACCATCACAAAATGATCCAAATAGATTTAACTTCAAGTTCAGTCAATTTTTTACACATACTTCACATACAAAATATCTTGGAAGCAGTTTTGAAATAACTCACTCTTATAGACAAGATTTAACGGTTTTCAATAATGTAAAAAGAACATATTCTAAATCTGATAGATGGAGACCGCGTTATGAAAATCGTCCTGAAAGAGACGTTTATTTTGTGGGGATAAATAGTTGCGTACCTGATATTGAACTTGAAAAATCACAAAATATAATTCGCTTTACAGCTACAACAAATTTAGTTGACGCTCTATCTAATGAAATTCGACAAAATGCAAGTGTAGTTATGAATAAGCAATATGACGAATACAATAATATTGAAGCGGGAAACAAAAAATTTATTGGAGTCAGAAACAATGGTATCCAATATTCTTCTTTGGCAATGGGCGCTGGGGAGCAAAGAGTTTTTAAAATTCTTAATACCGTTTTCAAAGCAACACGCTATTCTCTTATTATAATTGATGAAATTGATTTGACATTACATACTGATGCACTTAACAGACTAATAACAATTTTAGTTAATAGAGCGAATGATAGAAATTTGCAAATCATATTTACAAGCCATAGGGAAGAATTAACAAACCGCACCGATATAAATATACGCCACATTCATCAAATTGGGAACAATACTTTTTGTTTTACAGAAACAAATCCTGATTGTATCTCAAGACTAACTGGTCAACAAATTCGAACTTTAGAAATTTTTGTTGAAGATGATTTGTCAGAGTCAATTGTGCAAAAAGTAGTGGAAGAACTCAATATTCGTAGACATTGCTCGATAAAACGATTTGGTTCAATCGATAACGGTTTCGCCCTTGCAACTGGATTATTTTTAAAGGGTGAAGATTTAACAAATATACTAGTTCTCTTAGACGGTGATCGTTATAAAGTTTCTGCTGAAAAAATGACGCAAATGGAGAAGTATTTTGCAGGAACTGAACCGGCAGCTGTTGCGAATAGGAATTCTGCTTTAAGTTGTATTAGACAATACTCAATACCTACTGCAGAAACGCCGGAACAATTTATTAATCGAAATCTTAGAGAAATTAATGACAATACTGAGATTGTTCTTGCAGCAGCACAAATTAATGCAGTAGCAAATAAGCACGAGTATGTTAATCAAATTATAGCTCTACTTGGATATAATGACAAGACAACTGGATTAAACAGAGTTGTTGATAAACTTTCTACTTCACCAAATTGGACAGATTATACTCAAGAGATAAGAAATTGGTTAAATAATAGGATTGTGCAATTAAATTTGTAAAAATCTCAACTACTGCCAACACACGTTTGGCGCAATTGCGAATTTTGTGGTAAATACACGTTCACATTTCGCAAGAAAAATTATCTTAATGGAAAATAATAAGTTCCAAAGTTCGCAACTGACGCCAAGCGCGGGAACGTTACCAGTACTGGCTATCAAATTTTACTTAAAATATTTACTATGAAAGGAATAATCAGATATATAAAAAATGATATTTGCGCGATTGAATTACAAAACACATTCTTTGTAATTTTTGAAGATTTTCTTGGAATATCTGATGTTGACGACATTGTTTCGGGAAATCTTGAAAGTTTGGGTGAAACCAATATTCGAAACGAATCCAAAAACATGGATTTAGTTGGATTTTTAGATGACATCTATCTAAATGAAGATGAAGCAAAAGAAAAATTAAAAAGCTAATACAAAGGAAAACAATTAAGAATTTTATTGCGGTTTCAGAACGTTATGGTGTATAGCTTCCCCTTGCTGTGCGAAGTCTCCCGACTTGGTACCCGTTGCTACATTCCGTTCCAATCTTTTTTCATTCTTTTGTGGATCACTGGAGTGGTTACGAAGTCGGGAGACTTCGCACAGCGATCAGCATATTTTATAAATAAACAACACTTCGCAGAGCTGGGTATTACATAAGCTATGCGCTGAAAATAGTTATTTAGAGCTATTGCCGAACAGCTGAAAAATTTGATATTTATTGTTATATTCGTTAAAAAAGCTTGAATGGCACAAAGCCAGCTAAGAAAAGTCGTATTGGTACTATTTTATGGCTGGTATAAATTAGTGGGCGGTAATTGTAAAACAGAACACAAAATGATTTCTAAAATGAACATTCTCATATTTGGACAGTAATAAGTTCTTTATTATCGGCTTCCGAAAACAATTTGCCTATTGGAAAATGGAATTTAGAAAAATCTGTTTGCGATGAAAGCCAATATCTTGGGAATGAAATTGAATTAGAGTTTAATGAAGATGGAAAAGGTTTGATTTGCTATGATAAAAAAGGCAAAGTTTATTTTGAATGGAAAATGGATTTGGATACTTTAAAATTTAAATTTACTCCTGAAAATAGAAGCAAAGGTTTCGTTTTGGGTGCAGAAAAATTTATATGCTTACATGGACCGTTTAAAAATCAAATGAGTTTAAAATATGTTGACTCGAAATGTAGATGGATTTTGAACGCAGAAAAATAGCATCTACCGCCAACAGCAGTTACACGAGATTTGGGTAATTAGCTTATTTTAAAGTTGGTTTTGTACTTGAAAAATTAGTCTTTAACCGAAAAATAAATCTTAATTTAGTCCCAAACCCTGTGTAGCTGCGAAACGTTGGCAATAATTTTATGAAAAATCAAATAACGACAATATTTTTATTTCTAATTATCCTCACCTCTTGTAACAAAAAACAAGAAGAAAAAATTATGTCGTTAAGTGAATTACAAAATGAAAAAACATATAAAAATTTAGATAGTTTACCAAAAAATCTAGAATTGGTTTATCGTGTTGATTTATCAGAAAACGATCTAAATACAATCCCGAAAATAATCTTCAAACTTTCTAATCTACAAGAATTAAATCTTTCTGTAAATAATTTAACCGAACTTAATCATTTAGAAGAGCTGAAAAATCTCCAAATTTTAAATATTGGAATGAATAATTTTAAAACATTCCCAATTGAAATCACTAAACTTAAAAAACTTAAAACTCTAGATATTTGGTGGAACGACATTAGAACTTTTCCGGAGGCATTTTATGAAAATAATGTAAACATCGAAGAACTCGACTTAACAAGTATGTTTGAATTTGACTTTGCAAACAACTTATCAAAGATTCATCGATTTAAAAATCTTAGACAATTAAATCTAGGTAATAATCAAATTAAGATTTTAAATATAGAATTTAATAAACTATCTAATTTAGAAACTTTTGGATATATTAGACAGGATAAAATTGATACTAAAAGTATTGTTTTAGAGCTTTCTAAATGTAAAAAACTTAAAACTATCCATTTAAGCGTTAATCATATCAAAGAACTTCCAGATGAAATTTCTTTACTTAATAATTTGGAAGAATTAAACTTATACGAAAATGAATTGACTAATCTTCCTATTAATTTACTTAAAATGAAGCAACTAAAATCAATTATATTAGATGGTAACAAAATTGATAAAAAAATAATTTTAGACTTTGAAACCAAAATGCCGAAGACAGATTTTATATACTAACGAAAAAACTACTGCCAACAGCTACTACAACGAATTTGGGCAATTGACTTAATGGAAAGTTGGATTTGTATTTGAGATGATTTGGCAAATCCGAAGAATGGACTTAATTTAGTCCCAAACCCGCTGTAGTACCAGAACCTTACCAGCAATTGTAATGCAGAATCAATAATCTAACGCAATTTTTAATTAATATGCAATTAAACATCGATAAAACTAAACTAGCGGTTTGTATATCTATATTAGCTTTGTTAATTTCAAATTGCAGCAGAAAAACTGATTCAGAAAACCAAATTACTATAAAAATAAACTCAATTGATAGTAAGTCCAAACAACGCAGAGTTAATTTGTTCGACACTGTAGAAGTTAGAAAGGAAAAATTTGGTTACTTAACAAAAACTTTTCCCCCCTTGCTGTGCGAAGTCTCCCGACTTCGTACCCGTGGCTACATTCCGTTCCAATCTTTTTTCACTCTTTTGTGGATCACTGGAGTGGTTACGAAGTCAGGAGACTTCGCACAACGATCAGCATATTTTATAAATAAACAACACTTCGCAGAGCTGGCGTGGAGATTTTTTATCAAACTTGAAATCCCCGGCTCTGCATTTGTACATATCAGTACAGCAATATTAAAGAAGCTGACCAGCAAATTTTTGACCTGGACGTTTAAACAAACCATAATAAGACGTTTGAACAAAGCTGCTCTTTCCCGTATCATCTAATTTTGTCCTGTTAAAATAATTTAAATTAAAAAAATGGAACAGAATAATTATCAAGGAAAATTACAGAAAGCTACAGGTTCGGGATTTGATGCTAAATCTACCTCAAAGGAAATTATAAAAGGAATTGACCTTACAGGGAAAACTGCCATTGTAACTGGCGGCAATACAGGCATTGGCCTGGAAACGGTCAAAACACTTGCAGCAGCAGGCGCAACGGTCATTGTGCCGGCCAGAGACGTAGAAAAAGCCAAAAGAAATCTCGAGGGAACTGTAAATGTAATAATAGAAAAAATGGATTTAATGAATCCCGGTTCTATTGATGCTTTTGCTGAAAAGTTTCTACATTCAGGAAGACCGCTTCATCTGCTCATTAACAATGCAGGAATTATGTGGGTGCCGCTACGCAGGGACAACCGAGGCTATGAATCACAGCTGGCCACCAATTATCTCGCGCTGTTTCAGCTTACGGCAAGATTATGGCCTGCCCTTAAAAGGGCAGATGGCGCCAGGGTGGTAAATGTTTCTTCAGGAGGACATCAATTTTCAGATTTTGATTTTCAGGATCCTAATTTCCTAAATAGGGAGTATGAAACGTTACAGGGATACGGACAGTCTAAAACTGCGGTTAATCTTTTTTCACTGGAATTGGACACACGAGCGAAAGCCTGTAATGTACGAAGCTATTCCTTATGCCCGGGCGCTGTGGGAGAAACTGAATTAGCGCGAGAAGCACCAATTGACTTATTCCAAAAACTGGGTTACAGTGATGCTGAGGGAAATATACTGCCGGAAGTTGCAGCTTCATTAAAAACTATTCCGCAAGGTGCAGCCACAACCCTTTGGGCAGCCACCAGTAATTTGCTTAATGATATTGGCGGAGTTTATTGTGAAAATGCAGATATTGCATCTTTAAATTCAAATGAAAAAATTATTGGAGGTGTTAAACCCTATTCATTAGATGAAAAAAATGCAAAACGTTTATGGAAATTAAGCGAGGAGATGACCGGAATAGAATTCGATCTTAGTTAATATTTATATATTTATACCACACAGGCAGTTATGGATTATCAGGTAAATTACATAAACCCAGACATTAAACTTTCTAATTATTCCGGTAAGCTGTTTAAAACAGAAGCCGCGTTTAATGACCATCTGCTTGTGTGGTTAATTTCGGGTGAAACCAAAATTATCCAGGCAGATGAAAGTTTTGTATTTGGCCCGGGCAGCACTTTTTTAATTCCCAGAAATCAACTGGCGACAATCATTAATATTCCAAAAGATGGATTGCCCCACAAAGCAGTTGCGATGCATTTAACGGCTAAAAGGCTTCGTGAATTTTATGATCACCAAAATGTAAAACTAAAAACTACCCTGCCAAAAATTTTCAGTTTTCATAAACATCCTTTGCTGGAAAGCTGCTTAGCTTCGTTGATTCCTTACTTTGAAATGCAGGAAAACTTTCCTGAGAATATCGCTTCATTAAAAATTACTGAAGCAATTTCAATTCTTAGAAACATTGATGTAGCTATTGACGCTGTATTGGCCAACTTTGAAGAACCTGATAAAATTGATTTAACTGCTTTTATGGAGAAGAACTTTATGTTCAATATGCCTTTGGAAAAGTTTGGCTATTTAACAGGCCGGAGTCTTACCACTTTTAAACGGGATTTTTATAAGGCTTTCAATAGTACACCACAACGCTGGCTAACCAAAAAAAGATTGGAATTAGCCCATTATCAGCTTAATGAAAAAAATAAAAAAGCTGTCGAGATTTATTATGAAACAGGTTTTGAAAATTTATCGCATTTTTCCTTTGCGTTCAAAAAACAGTTTGGCTACTCCCCAACTGAATTGCAAAAAATAAATAACAACTATTAAAGTATTACTTATTAATGTCCTCTTTAAAAACTAGTATATTGCCTTCAAATCTGCCATAATAAGCTATGGAAGTTTTTTTTTTTACTTCAAATAAATTATACCGTAACTTTCCATCAATCCTCAGCAGGACATTCAAACCAAATTCATAAAGCCAATAAAAAACAACACCTACTTGTAGTAAGCCAATCTCTTCAAATCCTCTATAAAGTGGTGCGAAATTCATCCTTGACGGGTCACTACAGCCAAATGGCGCCAATTGAATACAATTGACGCTGTTTTTTGTTTTTGCTTCTCTTTTTTAATGACATAAAATCAGGAAATAGCTATAAATAAATACACCTTCCAATAGTTAAAACTGAAGGTATAAGCAGATTAGGTTCGAAACTTTATAAAACACGGTTTTGTACTTTTTTATGCGAAACTATTCTTGAATCAATTTTTTCTTAATTAAATTATGAAAAAGTACCAGTGAAGCTTTGCGATAAATCCCTGAAGGAAATGTAATAGTTGCCTCACGAGTAATATTCTTGCTGTCTATAGGGACTGCTATAAGTTCGGAAAAATGAAATAACGAAGTATCCATTAAGATAGTAAACCATTTTCTTGTATTAACCAGTTCAAGCAAGCTATGAATATCGTTAATTTCAATTTTTGCATTTAATTTTACATTATTTTTTAGAAGCGTTTCGTCCAGAAAATTCCTTACACTGTAACTTTGGGAAGGCAGCACTAAAGGTAGTTCTGTGATTTTTTGAAATGTAATTTTTTTTAGCTTACTCCAAGAATGTGATTTATGAAGAATCAATGAAAGATTTGCAGAGAAAAGAGGCATTACATCAAGCTGACTATCTTCGGTAGACGGCATAAACGAAAGCATACAATCAATTTCGTATGAACGCATTTTTTGCATTAGATCTGCCGTCGAACCCAGTACAATCTGAATCTGAATGTCCGGAAATTCCTCATTAAATTCCGTCACCGATTGCAGTAGTAAATTTACAAGGCCATAAGTGGATCCAATAATTATTTTTCCAGTTTTCAGGTTATTTAAATCCATTAAAACCTGTTTGCCTTCTTCAGCCTGACGAATCGTTTTTCGCGCGTATTCAAGCATTATTTCTCCTGATTCCGTTAGTTTAACACGCCTTCCTATTCTATCGAAAAGAAATACATTTAGAGACGTTTCTAACTCTTTTATCTGATGCGATAATGTACTTTGAGTAATAAACAACTCATCTGCCGCGTGAGTGAAATTTAAAAGTTCTGCCGCGCGGACAAAGTATTTTAATTGACGAAGTTCCATCTTATCTAATTTTTGCAAAAATACAATTCTAAATCGAAAATTTCGATCGTTACGATCTAAACATATCATTTTCACGATTAGTTTAGATTATCGAACTTTGACATAAGTTAATTTAAAAAATAGAAAAAATGGAAATCTTACAAACACCCGAAAATGCATTATCAGCATCAATTGTTTCAGCAATAATGAATGCTCCTATTGAAAAGATCAATATAGCCGACTGGCTGCTTAATCTGCCCGATGCCGAATATCAACGTTGTTCGGTAAACCATATTGCTGCCGGAATTACTTCAAATTTTGAAGGAATACCAATGTCTATCAATGTAGAATATGTAGGAACTGCACTTGTTGTACAGCACTATCTTTTTGATGAATATCGCGCTGATTATTGCCGCATGTTATCTGTTTCTGACACTATTACAGCAAGTGGAAGATCTAAAGTACAGGTGCTATGGGAGTTGAAAGCAGAAAGAATAGATGATAAAACATCCAAATTCACTAATACAATTCATGCAACTGCCACACCTGAATTTTTAAATTTCATCAAAGAAAACGGAATTTCCTTAGCGCAAGCTGCAAAAGCAAGACAAGATGCTTCTGACGCCCACAACCACGAAGAAGCCCCTCTGTTTGCAAAAAGTATTGAGAACAAAGCCTTATTTGGAAAATATAATCTACCTTTTTAAAAAATTAGATTATGAAAGCCATTACAATCACAAAATATGGAGGCCCTGAAGTTTTGCAGCTGGCAGAAGTTCCTGATTTAATTCCTTCTGAAAATGAAGTATTAATTCAGGTAAAAGCATCTGGTATTAACAGAAGTGACATTCTCCAACGTCAGGGAAAATATGCCGCTCCAGATAGTACCTCTAATGAGATTCCGGGTCTTGAAGTATCTGGTATTATTACCGCATGTGGTCCAGAAGTTACGCAATGGAAAAAAGGAGATCAGGTTTGTGCCCTTCTTGCCGGTGCTGGCTATGCCGAATATGTTGTTGTTAAAGAAGGTCAGTGTCTGCCTGTTCCTCTTGGTTTAAATTTTATAGAAGCGGCTAGTCTGCCTGAAACAGTGTTTACCGTTTGGTCTAATATTTTTGAGCGGGGGAAACTCAAGCCTGGTGAATCTCTATTAGTGCACGGAGGCAGCAGCGGGATAGGAATTACGGCCATTCAAATTGCTCATGCTTTGGGTTCAAAAGTTTTTACAACAGTTGGTTCAGAAGAAAAAGCCACGTATTGTACCGAATTAGGATCTGATCTTTCTATAAATTATAAAACAGAGGATTTCGAAGAAATTTTAAAACCCAAAGGTATAGATGTCATTCTTGACATGATTGCCGGACCTTATTTTCAAAAAAATCTTAATGTCTTAAATGAAGAAGGAAGACTTATTCATATTAATGCGGAGAATGGTAAAAACGTAGAACTTGATATCTGGCAGTTAATGGTTAAAAGAATCACAATATCTGGAAGCACTTTACGCGTAAGAGATTACAACTACAAAAACCGATTAACAAAAGAGGTTTTTAAAAACATCTGGCCATTAATTGAAAATGGAAAATTCAAGCCCGTTATTTACAAAACATTTTCGTATCAAAATGCTGTAAGCGCTCACAAATGTATGGAAGATGGCAGTCATATAGGTAAAATTATACTGGATTGGGAAGCATGAAACTTCTTCAGGGGTACAGCACACAGGCTCAAATGATATCAAAAAATATTAAAAATCAGATACGAATTTACATCAATCCCCACTATAAGAAGTGTTGGCACTTGCTGTGCGAAGTCTCCCGACTTCGTACCCGTTGCTACATTCCGTTCCAATTTTTTTTTCATTCTTTTTGTAGATCACTGGAGTGGGTACGAAGTAGGGAGACTTCGCACAGCGATCTGCATATTTTATAAATAGAGAACACTTAGCAGAGCTGGCATACAAACCAAAATACTTAAGACATATAAAGACAGCCTCTACTTCCAGTAAGCCTATCTCTTTAAATCTTTCATAAAATGTATAGAAATTTGTCCCGTAGAAATCACCACAGCCAAAAGGCGCCAATTGTTTTCAATTAACGCCTTTATTTTTATTAGCCTATTAAATAAGTAAGTTTTACTCGTTTTTAATGATGTTATCTCATTTCAACAGTCATCTCCGCTTCTACTGCCATATTCGCCGGAAGGGTAAAGACAACCACAGAAGTACGCGCATGCCTGCCCTGCTCACCGAATACCTCAATTAATAAATCCGAAAAACCATTCATTACTTTAGATTGTCCTGTAAAGGAGTCTGCGGTATTCACATAACCATTTACTTTGACTATCCGTTTTATTTTATCCAGACTTCCAAAAGCCTGCTTAAGTACCGCCAGCTGATTGATGGCCGTTAACCTGGCAGCCTGATATCCTTCGTCTGCAGGGAGATCACTTCCAACTTTTCCAATAATGTATTTTCCATCTGCCTTAAGTGGTCCTCTTCCGGAAAGAAAAACCAGATTTCCAACTTTTACCATATCCACATAACTCCCTAACGCTTCCGGTATTTGTGGTAACTGAATTCCCAATTGATTTAATTTTTGCTCCGGGGTCTGTGCCGACACCTTAAAGCTCAATAGTACCAATACCAGTGCTATTATATTTTTCATTGTTTCTTTTATTAATTTATTAAAAAAAAGAAAGCCGTCCTTACCAGACAGCTTTCCTGATTTTTGTTTTTATTTATTTTATGAATTTGATTAATTCGGCATTAAATTTTGGAAGCTCTTCGATAAACAAGGCATGACCGCTTTTCTCGAATGGAACCAAAGTTGAATTGGCAATTGATTTGTGCATTTGTTCTGCAAGTTCATAAGAACAGATTTTGTCCTGTGCACCATGAAGGATAAGAGTTGGTATTTTAATTTTTTTCAAATCTTCTCTTAAATCAGTATCACGAAGCGCTTTCAAAGATTCCCCCATAGCGTATGGAGAAGCCTGTGCCTGAATAGTTCCTAACCATGCTCCTTGCCCTGCAGACACGCTTGTTTCATTTGCCGGGAATATTTTTCCGAAATTCTCAAGCAACTGCGGTCTGTTGGTATTGTTAAGTGCAATAAGTCCGTTTACATCTTCTTTTGTCCAGAAACCGTAATTAAAGTCAGCTCTTTTAGTCCATAGTGGAGCTGCGGCGCCAAACAAAGCCAGTTTTGAAACGTGGGCTGCATTGTATTTGGCTACATAATGAATCACGGTTGCGCCTCCCATAGAGAATCCGCCGATTGTGGCTCCTTCGATTTTAAGTTTGTCGAGGATCACTTTGATATCATCTGCATAAACATCATAATTATAGGCTCCTGCCGGTTTGTCTGATAATCCAAAACCTCTTAAGGTGATTCCGATCACACGATATCCTTTTTGGATAAGTTCTGCGTACTGGTATTCGTACATGGCATCGCTTAGTGGCCATCCGTGAATTAAAACTACTGGTTTCCCTTCTCCAAGATCAGTTACGTGAAGTTTTACATTTTTCTCCACTTCAATGTATTCTTCCCTTCCATAAGAAGCCGGAGTTCTCTTTGTTTGTGCAAAAGATGACACGTTAACTAATAAAGCAGTAAATAGTCCGATTGATAAGATTAAATTTTTCATTTTGTAAATTTTTAAAAGTTTTTAATTATTGGTTTTAAATGTTATTGTTAATTTGATATTGCAAAGTTGCGTCAATTGCCAAAGGACATCAATGGACTGTTTTCGCTTTCAATTGCACTTTTTACCTTTTTTCCATAAAACATAAAAACTTTAGTAAAAAGAAAAACGCATCCTAAAAATGATATTGAAGGAGAACTACAGATCAGGATTTTAAACTTGCTGTGCGAAGTCTCCCGACTTCGTACCCGTTGCTACATTCCGTTCCAATTTTTTTTCATTCTTTTTGTGGAT
>NZ_WKKE01000040.1 GCF_009674775.1 Flavobacterium sp. LC2016-23
CGCGAAAGGTCTTTAAAAATGACGTTAAATCGCAAAGGTCGCAAGGCCTATGCGTGAAGCATTGGAATTTGGAGTTTGTGCCGAAAGCTTGTCAGTATTGGAATTTATATTTAACCTTATTGCGTTAGGGATCGCAGCGGTATCCTTTTGCGGGGAAACTAAACCCCTGGCACAGCCATCCTGAACCAATCCTGCAAAAGATTTAGCGCAGAGCCCGGCCCAGAGGGAAACGCCCAAAAATATAATTAGATATTAGGGTGTTATCTTTTTTTTAAGATATCAGGCAAAGTTTAATTGTTTTTAAATGTAGATAATTACCAAGGTGCTTTTTAAATGAACACCCTGATAATTTATGTAAACTAAACTATTTTGAATTGACAGCAATTTGGTTTATTTAGCAAGTCTTCTTTTCTCTTCTTCATTTCCGAAATCCCTTTGTTTTACGTTAATTTTAGTATTTCCAAAATTATAAATCAAAGAAATTCTAAAAAAGCGACTACTTTCATTTTGACTGTAAACCTGTTTAATACCATTTACCACAGAAACAAAATCTTTTAAGTAAGCTGTATTAAAAATGTCATTGGCCAGAAATGCAACCTGCATATTTTTCTTAAATAAGTTTTGCCTTAAGGCAATAGTAAAACCTGACATATATCCAATGGTGTACAATCCGTTTTTTACTGGAGAGCTATACGTGTAATCAATTTGTAATTTGGTAGCTGTCCCCAATGAAAAGGTGTTACTCGTAGAAAAATCCAACTGAAGGCCATTTGTTGGAGCAGCATTTATTCCTGAGGTAAATGTTGTTTTAGAACCCAGTAAATATAAAGTGTTTTCTGTCGACCACCAGTCGGCAATATCTGCAGTATAACTTTCTCCAATACCATAATTAATTCCCTTATAATAATTTTCTCTGGTGACCACCTGCGTATTGGTTGCCGGATCTGAAGTGAAAATTACACCATATCCATCGGTAATGTTATTGACGAAAATACTGGTGCGCAAAATTTCCTTATACGAATGGGAGAATTCAAAATTATTGCTGAAAGAAGGTTTTAAAAACGGATTTCCTTCAGAATAACTGTTACTGTTAATGTAAGTTCGAAATGGATTTAATAAATCAAAACGCGGTCTGTTAATTCTTTTTCCGTAATTGAAATTAAAACTGTTATTCTCGTTCTTTTTATAAGTCAGGTAAAAGGTTGGGAATAATTTGAAATAGTTATTTTTAATTTCCTGATTTAAATTCGCGGAAAAGCCGTCTGTTTGCGTGTTTTCTGCTCTTAAACCTAATTGAATGGTAAACTGCTCATTGATTTTTTTATTTATGCTTACGTAGACCGCCTGATTGTTTTCTTCGTATTCAAATTCATTAGACTCATTCAGGTTGATTAGTGGAGTTTCGCTCATCTTGTCATACGAAAGCAAACTGCTTTTACTTTTGGTAAAACTTACTTTAGCACCATACGATAAATTCACAAATTTAAGCGGATGTTCCATATCTACCTTGATACTCCTGTTGTCAATATTCTGGTTAGAAATATTTCTTCCGTATTGGTCTAAACTGATGAAATCCATGTCCGGTGAATATTTTTTTGTGGTGAAATCACGATCAAATTTGGAATCGTAATTGAAGTAGTCTACATCTACTGAAAGTTTTCGGTTCAGGGTGTCAAGTTTTGTCAGTAAGTGAATGTTATAGGTCTGATTGCCTGAATTTCTATTGTTAAAACCATCATTCAATACGATGCTGCTGAGTTTGTTCTCCGTATCATAGTTCTTAATGATAATATCGGATTTGAAATTCGGATTGCTACGATCATTCAAATACTGGAAACCAATTGTGGTACGTTCAGTGATATCATAATCCAAAGCCAGTTTTGCGGAAAGATTTTCTTCGTTGATTTTAGATTGTGCGTTCATATGCTGCAATCCGTCAGGGAAATACAGATGTAAATTTTCATCAGAATTTCGGTAACCTGATTTTGCATTGGCGCTCGCACTGAACCGAAATTTATTTTTGTTGTAAAAGAAGTTATTTCGCAGCGTATAAATACCATATTGGTTTTGATCGTATGAAAGGGTGGAAGTATTTTTCCAGGAATCCCGTGTTCCTTTTTTTAAGTTGATATTGATAAGTCCTCCAGTGCTATTTGCATCGTATTTTGCAGGCGGATTGGTGATGATTTCAATATTTTTGATGTCATTTGCCGAAATAGATTTCAGGAAGCCATTTAGTTCTTCACCTGATAATTCCACCATCCGACCATCAATCATAATGCGGGAAGAACCTTTTCCCAATATATTGATGGTATTGTTTTGCACGACCACTCCGGGAGCAGTATTAATCGCACTCAGCGCATCTCCTCCGGTTGTCGAAACCTTGTTTTCAATAGTATAAACCAGGCGGTCAATTTTTTGCTCGATTGTTCTTTTTTTGGGGGTAATGACAACTTCGTCCAGATTATTTGTTTTTTTAGTCAGGAGAATCAACCCCAGGTCAGTATCTTTTTCAACAAGGATATCTTTTTCCCAATTCATTAGACCTTGTGGGTTGATCTTTATTTTGTAAAATCCTTTATTGATATTAATTTCAAAAGTTCCATCTTCTTTACTGGTCGTTCCGTCAACGATTTTTCCTTCAGGAGTAGAGACTACAATATTTTCCCAGGGCAATAAAGCGGTTTCGTCGGTTAATTTTCCTTTTAATTGGAATGTCGATTGCGCTAAGCAAAATAAAGGTAATAGTAAAAAAATAAGGAGATTTGCTTTTTTCATGATTTCTAATTTTAAGCTTGTGATTAATTTGAGACAAAGTTGCTTTAGAAATTTCCGATAGGCGACCGATAAAAAAAAGTCGAACCAATTTCATGTTTAGAAATTGGTTCGACTTTATAATGATTAAGTACGACTTTTTACAAAACGTTTAAAATGAACTGTTTCTGTAAGCCGTTGGGGTGAGTTCCGTATATTTTTTGAAAGAAGTATTAAAAGATGATTTTGAATTAAAACCTACTTCATACAAGATTTCTAAAACCGTTAGATCTTTTTTAGCCTGGTTTTTTAAAATTCCCATGGCTTTTTGAATTCGGTATTCATTCACAAAATCAAAAAAATGCTGATTCATATGGTGATTGATCAAAACAGATAAGTCACGTACCGGAATATTAATCTGATTCGAAAGCTGCTGAATGGTAAGGGAAGGATCAAGATATGGTTCCTGAACGATCATATATTCTTTTAAACTTTCGATTTGAGAAGCAATAATGGGATCTGAACTGGTTCTGGATTCATCTGAAATCTTGTATGATTTAGGAAGAATATCTTTTGCCAGTTCTAATTTAGAATCGATGCCCCTGAAAAGCTCGGGATAATTGAGTGCTTTTAGAACAAACCAGCAGGTGATACATAAAGCAAAGAGTCCTACGAATATATTTGCCCAAAGAAATACATCTTTGTATTCAGTATATTTTAGTAAATTTTTGATCGCTACAACACTATGTGCCGCAAAAAAAACGATTGTCATTTGCATAAGCCATTTATAGGTCGAAGTCCCGGCACTGGCATAATTTTCAAGATAGATTTCTCTGTACTTTTTCAGAATGAGAAAGACACTGATGATGTAGAACAGGTATTGAATTTCAACAATAACCTGAAAAGAATACATTTCCGGCATGGTATTGCCAATCTCAAAGACGCGATTTTTTTCGATACCTTCGGCCAGATAGAATCGGGGAGTCAGGATTAAATTGACCAGCACAAAAGGAAACGCATGCAGTAAATGTTTGGGTTTTAGCTTAAAATCGGTATAACAAACCGATAAAACGTAAAGATAAAACAAGGGCATGCCCAATAGGGAAGTCGTCCATCTGAAAATCTCTAAATTTAAATGATTGCTTATAAAATCGAAAATAAAAAACCCGCTGAGATCAATCGCTGATAAAATAAGAAAAGCGGCAAATAACCGGTTGGCCTGTTTATTGCTGGTTTTTACGGTTAGTAAGAAAAAAGCAAGAAGCAGCGAAACAGAAATACCAATGGCAGCTACAATACTTAAAAATATCATTTTATTCATCGCTTTTTTTTAATCAAAAATAAGGTTTAATTGATGAAAAACCAGAGGCAGATTAAATTTGTTGCTGGGAGTGAAAAGAAATTAGAAACGGGTTTTAAGTAGCGAGCGGGTTTTTATTACATGCCCGCATACGAAAGGCAACATAGATGAAAGCGTTTGGAATTTTGAGATAACGGTTCCACCGGCTTCGAGATTAGACGAGGAATTGTGATACCGAGAGATAAATCTCTAGTTCAATTATAGAATCGTTACTAAATTGTAGTAAAAATATTTTTTATATTCGTTTCAGGAAAATTCAGTTTACTATATAAAACCAACATAAAAAGGTAACTTGGTGGTGTTTTATGTTGGGAATGATAACTGCTGTATTTCCTCCTGTTTTAATAGGAATACGAATTGACATACTTATAAAACACTAAGATAAAGGGGAATCCGACAGTCAGTAATGACGAAACATTAACGAACACAGCGATCAAAACCCTTGATGATATTTATGGAACAGGGTTCGTTGTTAATGACTATGGTCAGGTTCCTTTTTTTAATGATGACTTTGCTTATTTTCAGCAAAAAGCTCCCGGAGTTTACTTTTTTCTTGGAGGTTCTAATATTGAAAAAGGAATTAATGCAATGAATCACGCTCCGGATTTTGCGGTTGATGAACAATGTATAAGGATAGGGGTCAAAAGTTTTTCCTCTTTAATTCTTGAAAAATAATTGTTTTACAAAGTCCACCAATTTCGTAACGGCAACTATTCAAGAGAGTTAAAGAATATCATGGGGTACGAAGTCGGAAGACTTTGTCAATAATTTTAATAATTTAAAAAACTTCAGAAACTGTTATTATCGTTCTAATTGTATTTTTTTTAGCCAAAATATTTGGTTTTAAAAGTTTAGAAACATACTAAAGGTCAGGAATCTTTAGCAAATATTTATTATTCAATAAATGGGAATAAAAAAACTCCAATTATCATAAATTACAATAATTTTTTAATCATCTTTGGATTATTCATATCATGTTGCTGTGAGTAAGGTAAATTATTAAAGCATTTACAGAATTTCAGAGTACAATTAAAATTTAATTAAAAAAGTATGACACAAACTACTACAAAAAACAATGAATTTGTATCAATTTCCTTAAGTGCGCTATTCATTGTTTTAAAAAAGGAGTATAAAATAATTTTATCAGTTACTTTGTTTTTTATTATTATTGGAATTTTTTATAGGCTAAACATTTCCAAAGAATATAGTTCTACTAGTAAAATAATGCCTGAAGTTTCGTATAAAGCCTCTAATGGTATGGCAGGAATATATCAGGTATTAAAGAAATATAATAATAATATTGATTTATATAATACAGAAATTACAAGCCCGGATCTTTACGCCGAAATTCTTAATACGAATGATTTTTACGAATATATTCTTAAAAGCAAAGTAAAAACAAGTAATAATAAAGAAGTAAGTTTTAAATTCTATTATGACTCCGTTCTGCAAAATAAAAGAAACTTTTCTGGAAAAGTAAACTCACATTCCATAACTACTATACAGGATATCCAAAAAAGAATTATATTAACCACTAATAAAAAGAATAATCTTATTTTAATCACGGTTAACATGCCGGATCCTTCGGTTGCAGCAGATATTGCAAACTTTACCACCAAATACCTCATAGATTATATTACCACATACCGAACTGAAAAAGCAAGGCAAAAACTATATTTTATAGAACATTTGCAAAAAGACATTTCAAAAAAATCAGTCAAAAGCGAGGATTTAACAAAAGAAATTCAGGATAATTTAATAGCATTAACAGTACAAATGAAAATACAAATACAAGAAGATACGCCCATTTTTCAAATATTAGAAAAAGCACAGCCTTCTGTAAGCAGCAACGAACCCTCAATAACTCAGATCCTTTCATCCTTTATTTTTACAGGTTTGCTAATTGGAATTGTTATCGCATTTTTAAGAAATAATAATTACAAAATATTCTTGAATTAGAATTTAATCATTGCTACCAGCCATTAGAAAAGAAATTATAATCTTTTCCATGGATTAATTCCTTCTTTTATATGTTGTCTGTAAAGTAAGCTTGCACAATAAATATCGGTAACAACGATAATCAACAAAATCAGTCTCATAAGAGAATTATTCCATATATATAAATCAGAAGTAGCTACAATTTGAAAAAAACATAGAAAATTACCTATCATTATAACACATGCAATTATAAAGGATTGACCTTCTGAATTTCCACGCTGAAAAAACATTGCGAGCCTGCATATAGACATAAACACGCAGGTTAAGACAGAGAAAAAGATACTTATATCGTTGTCAGGAAGTTCATTTAAAATATGAGCAAAAAACTGGTGTCCATAAAAATTAATTAGAATGCCGAGCAAAAATGCAAGGATGCTTATAATATACCATTGCTTTTTTTCTAAATGATAAAATTTCTTAAAAGACGCATATCCATACCTGAAGTATGTGTAAACAATCCCCAAATCCAGAAGAAACCAGGTATAGCTAAACAACAAGTTGAATCGGTCACAAAACGAAAAAACAAATTCTACACCTAAATTTAAAGCTAACGGGACAAGAGGCATGCCATAGGTTTTGTCTTTTAGTCCTCTATAAATTATGAGCATATAAGCAAGTACCCAAAAAAGTTCTCCAAAGGTTCCACATATATAGAAAAAAGTATATTTCATTTTAATTTAAAAAATTTAATTACATTAAACAAAGTTGGTACATTAAATAAAATAATCGAGACTACTAATAGTATTCCGTTTTGATGATTTTTAAAAGCAATTAGTGTCAAAAGCGTAAAAGGAAGAATTGTGATATAAAAATCAAAAAACAAACTTCTTGACTTTTGATTTTGCAATGCTTCGAAAAAATAAAATTTTATGTTAAAGATAAACTTAAATATAACCAGTAAGATAATGTAAATTAAAATAGGGATTATAAAAATATGCCAGTCTATTGTCCACATAAATATAAGGAAAGATATAATTTCTACAGCCAAAACAAATCTCTGAAATAGACTTCTTGGCAATTGAGGTGTGCTGTTTACAAAAGTAGAAACGCCGGCTTTTGTATCATTCACATAATCGTCATATTGATGAATGATCAACGATCGCATTCCAAAGGAAAACATCATCCAAATACTTCCACTACTTATCAATAACAGATGATTTCCAAAATCACCCTGATACAAAAAAGAAAAAATAAATAGAGTAGGGAAAAATTGAGACCCTAATCCATCGAAAATAACACCCAAATATGTTTTTTCTTTTAAACGGAATTGTTTGCAGGAATAGATATAAAAACAAAACCAGCTTAACCAGTAAAAAGACAAAGCATAAAAATTAGGAAATATAAAAATAGAAAATAAAATCCCTACTAATAGGATACTTGCCAAAACTAAAAATTGATACTTTTTACCAAGATTTATCATTTTGTTTTCTTTTCCCGCTATGGCATCATCTTCCTGATCATAATAATTATTAATCAGACTGGCGAATATGGCGATACTTATTACCCCTGATAAAAGAAATAAAATTAGAAAAACTTCCTGCCCAAAATTATGTATGTTTTCTTTGATGAAATACAAATAAATAAGCACCAAAAAAGGCGGCAACTTAAACCACCAGGTGGCTATTCTAATATGTTTAAAAAAATCCATTAATTCTTAGCAATTGTAAGTTGATGTTTTTTTCGGGTAATCTCTTTTTGAACTCCCTTTCTTAGTGCTATGAAGAATAATTGAGGCTCTTTAATAATATGTATTGCCAACTGCTTCATTTCTATTCCAATACTGCCTTTACGCAGCAGCAAATAAGTGATCAGTATTTTATTTTGAATAACTTTCAGATTAATAATTTCACGTTCACGATTGTCCAGATAGAGATTAAAATTATTGAGAATCAAATTCAAATCTTTAATATGTAATTTTCTGAATGTTATTCCTTCCCTTCCATCACTTATATTTGTTTTATCCCTGTTTTTTTTCCAAAATACTTCGTTGGTAAAGCCAACCCGACAATTTAAATTTTTAAAAATCATTTCGAGCTGTAAAACCCAGTCATCACCAATATTTACCTGAGCATTCCAGCCAAATGGAATAGAAGATTTTTTTATAATTAAACCGGAACTTGGCGCTATAGAATCAATTAACAAAAGTTTTCTAAATTCAATATAATCAAAAGAATAAAAGCCTTTGTCGGGAATGTTTGTATTGTTTGAAAAATTAGGAAAAATATTTACGTGGTAATTATTATAAAGATTGTGTTCCCAATTGGAAAAAAACATATCTAACTTATGTTCTACCATATATGCAATACTTTTTTCAAGATATTGATCATGCCAAATATCATCTGAATCAAGAGGAGCAATAATTTCTCCCTTAGCAAATTGTAAACCTACATTTCTTGTGTCAGCTTGCCCGGTGTGTTCTTTTTTGACAT
This sequence comes from Flavobacterium sp. LC2016-23, assembly GCF_009674775.1. Classification (GTDB taxonomy): domain Bacteria; phylum Bacteroidota; class Bacteroidia; order Flavobacteriales; family Flavobacteriaceae; genus Flavobacterium. Next base: position 8,542 of record NZ_WKKE01000040.1, read on the forward strand.
ATACAATCTTGCTCCCAAAAGCTGAAATTACATTTTTTGTATCGTCGGTAGAACCGTCATCTACGATAATAATTTCAATATTTTTATAGGTTTGGTTTATAGCGGCCTCAATTGTATCATGCAAAGAATAACAACGGTTATAAGTGGGTATAATAACCGAAACAAGTGGAGAATGAGTAGTATTAATCAATTGAGATTATTTTTATTTTTAACAATTTATCTGTTTTTAAAAAGCAAATCTAGTCAATTATTTAGATATCCAATGAAAATTATAGGTTTATCAAAGAAACTTAAAATAATTACTTTCCAGCCTTAAACTTTTAGTTTTTATATACTGTATTTCCTATTATCTCGCACAGCGATTGTAGTTTGTAAGACCACTTAGAAAAGTTGAGAGATTTATTGTTTTTAATTGTATTTTCGTTTAACCGAAAATATTTTTTTTTAAATAGCAACTAACTATAGTTGAGAGAAGAGTAAAAATACTGAAACCAATGAATGAAAATAAAGAGTTCAGAGCCCTGATTCCTGAAGAAAAATATCAAATTATTGAATTCATACAAGAAAATTTACCGGGAATTGGAGTTGTAAATTTGAGTCTAATTGAATTTGAACCTAAAGAAGTTTTTTCCTGGCATTGCTCTATAATGATAGGCTTTGAAAACTGTGTCGAAAATGGAATGCCCACAAATAAAGATGTTTTAAATGCTGAAAAATTTGAAGATTTTTTATCCGAAAATATAATTGATGCTGATAAACAAAAACCAAATGCATTGTTTTTGGCAAGAATTACGTGGAACGAAACAAGGGAGTTGATTTGGAGAGTATACGATGCTGAAATAGTTAACGAATTTTTGAAAAAAATAATTGACGAAAAAGAATATCCCTTTCAGTTCGATTATAGAATTGACGATGATGAAGAATGGAAACTTGCTGAATGGCACTTACAAAATGTGAAATAAGTAATCAGGCAGAACTGTAACGCTATGGAAGCAAGATATCCCTTTAGAATTAATTGAAGAATTTATTCAGGACTTTAAACGAAATATCCCTTGGGATTTTATAAAATATTAAAATTATGCCATTCCCTGTAGAGCAAAAATATATAAAGGAAGCGGAAGTTGGTTTGGGTGTTGAATTTCCAAAATCCTTTGTCGAAAAGATGTTAAAATTAAACGGAGGAGAAGTGTCAACCGATGAAGATGATTGGATTCTCTATCCATTTTTCGATAAATTAAATACTAAAAGAATGAGCAGAACTTGCAATCACATTATTTTAGAAACTAATCAATTAAGAAGGATAATGGGTTTTCCTGAAAATGGAATTGCTATTGCAGGAAATGGCGGTGGTGATCATTTAATTCTGTTGCCATTCGAAGGCAATCAAACCAAAATAAAAGAAAAAATTTATATTTGGTTACATGAAACTGGAGAGATTATTGAAATTGCAAATTTAATAGAGGCGCTAATTGAATAAAAGAAGTAAGCTCTACGAAATATTGGAATGGGTACGAAGTCAGGAGACTTCGCACAGCGATGGAACTTCTTAAAAAAAAGGAAAATCTCGCTGCCCTTTGGGAACCTGTAAAACTAAACAACGGGTCTTATGATGGCTTCGGCGGACTTTTAAATGCCTATGCCTTGGGATGGCCTGTAATTAACCGACAAAACCATTCTGGAGTTGCTCCTCTTGGCGGTGGCCGCGCGGCCTTTGTTATTTACCCAAAAGATAGTCTTACTATTATTCTTTTTACAAATCTGACCGGCAGCTCTCCGGAAGAAATCATCGAAAAAATAGCCGGATTTTATATTCCCGATATTGGTAAGCTAACTAAATAAGAGATTCATAGAAATGAAGGCAATGTAAAATAAAATCTTCCGTATTTAAAATAAAAAGAGACTTCTTTTTGAAGTCTCTTTACGAATGCTATATTTTGTTCTAAAGGTTATTTATCCTTTAAAATCTTCTCTAAATATTCATTTTTATCTTTTTCAGCCTGAACCAAGCGCTCGTAAAGTTTTTTATTTTCTTCATAAGCTTCAATTAATTTATCCAGAGGGTTAAAGTTGCAAATATTCTGATTGCCTATTGGTCCCTGATTAATACTGTTGTCGCTAAAACTATTAAAATAATTAAATACCCCTTCTTCCGAAAAATTTTTAATTGCCTCTACACTTACGCCAAGCGCCTTCGCCACTTCGATTAATTTTTCTTCTTCTATGGTCTCGCTGTTTTCCATAATAGAAACTGCCTGCTGGTTGGTGCCTAAAGCCTGCGCCAATGCTTCCTGTTTCATGTCTTTCAGTTCACGAATGCGGCTGATTTTTCGCCCTATGTGGTTTGGTTTTGTTGCTGTGCTCATCTTTCAAAGATAATAAATATGAATAAAAAAATTACGGATACTTAAAAAACATAAAAAAAAGGTCAAGAAGACCGTCTTATTATGCGATGGCAATATAAAAATAAAATACAACTTTTCTTATATTTTTTAAAATAAACTATAAACTATAATCTGCACTGTGACCTTTAACTGCTACTGTTAACGATTTAAATTTTGCTCTCATTTTTCAACATGAATGTTGTACTTGTTTTGTTGTTTTTTTATTTCAACAGAAGTTTTTCAACAGAAGTGTTGTAAATATTTTGTTGTTGTTTTTATTTCAACATAAATTTTTCAACACAAAATTTGTATGCTTAATTTTAATTTTTGTTTTGCAACGATATTTGTGATGAGCACTGCTTTACAAAGTGTTTTCACCAAAACGTATTTCTCTGCGAAGTCACTCCAATTCGTAGCTAGCGTTATTAGCAAAAGACAGGGGTAAAAAAATAGGTATAAAATATTTCTTATATTAGCTTCAAGAAACTTAACTGGCAGATTATAAGTTAACTAAAAGTATTTATGGCCGAAAATAACAACTCGAAACATTAATTTAAAAATATTTAAGAGTATGAAAAAGTTACAATTTAAAGTTAGCATTAATGCTCCTGTGAGCAGTATATATGATTTTATGCTGGGCATTACCAATAAATCAACTTACGAGAAATGGACCGCTTTGTTCAACCCTACATCGACCTATGAAGGAAGTTGGGACAAGGGAAGTAAAATTCTGTTTATTGGAGTAGATGAGAAAGGAGAAAAAGGAGGTATGGTTTCCAAAATTGTTGAAAACATTCCGAACCAATTTGTATCGATTCAGCATTATGGTCTTTTAAAAGCAGACAAGGAAATCATAGAAGGACCAGACGTGGAAAAATGGGCAAACGGATTTGAAAATTATACGTTTGAAGAAAATAACGAAAGTACTAAGGTTACCGTTGACTTAGATACGACAGAAGATTTTGTAGAGTATATGAACGAGACCTACCCAAAGGCACTGGACAAGTTGAAAGAGATTTGTGAAAAATAACAGTTAAAAAAAATGATCCATGAAGTGTTCTGATGAAAGCGTTTTGGAAAAACATAACATACGTACTAATTATTTTTTTACCGCAAAGCGCGCAAAGATTTTTATCTAAGATGCGGTTATAACGCAAAGTTCGCAAAGCTAAATCAATACAACGCTTTGCGAACTTTGTGTTTTATAAAAGCGAAAGTAAAAAAAACTTAGTGTTCTCTGCGGTAATTTTTTTTACTCTCCACAGGTTTTAGGATTGATCCTGGATCAAAGCATATTGTTGTGGGGAAATATTAAAATCTAGATATTTGTATTTCCAAATTATACCCCAGTGCAAGATT
>NZ_WKKE01000041.1 GCF_009674775.1 Flavobacterium sp. LC2016-23
GTTTGTGTACAGCCATTGCTGTTTCTATAAGTGATAACACTTGTTCCGGCAGCAACTCCTGTTACTAATCCTGTATTTGATACCGTAGCAACTGCTGTTGTAGCTGAAGTCCAGGGTGTTGTAGCATTTGGTGTGGCAGAACCTGTTAATTGTGTGGTTGATCCGATACAAACAGCTGGTGTTCCTGTGATGGTTGGTAATGGATTTACCGTTACAGTGACCGTTTGTGTACAACCATTGCTATTTCTGTAAGTGATAACACTTGTTCCGGCTGAAACACCTGTTACTAATCCTGTATTATCTACCGTAGCAACTGCTGTTGTAGCTGAAGTCCAGGGTGTTGAAGCATTTGGTGTGGCAGAACCTGTTAATTGTGTGGTTGATCCGATACAAACAGTTGGAGTTCCTGTGATTGTTGGTAATGGATTTACCGTTACAGTAAGTGTTTGTGTACAGCCGTTGCTGTTTCTATAAGTGATAACACTTGTTCCGGCTGCAACACCTGTTACTAATCCTGTATTATCTACCGTAGCAACTGATGTTGTAGCTGAAGTCCAGGGTGTTGTAGCATTTGCTGTAGCGGAACCTGTTAATTGTGTGGTTGATCCGATACAAACATTCGCAGTTCCTGTAATGGTTGGTAAAGCATTAACAGTTACTGTAAAAGTATTTTGAAGACTTACGCAAGTACCCGCCGCATTTCTTACAGTAAGTGTACCAGTGTAAACCCCCGGATTAGTTCCTGCCGGAACACTCACTGAAATATTGCCTGCAGGTAACGCGGCATTTGAAACAGCAACAAAGCTGTTTGATGGTGAAGCATTCCATGTAATACTATACGTAGTTGGTGTACCCGTTGTAGCACTGTATGACAAAGGTGTCGTCTGAATACTTGCACTAGCACATACCGGTGTAGCACTAGAAGCTGCTGTAATAGACACCGTAGCATCTATTAATTTAGAGAAGCAAGCTGTTGTAGTACAGCCATTTTGATATCTTACGTAATAGGTTGTGGCTGCTGTAGGTGTTACTGTTATTGAAGGACCTGACCCTACAAGAGTACCTCCGCACGAACCTGTATACCATTGTGCATAACCTCCATTTCCTCCCATATTTCCTCCGCTAACGGTTAATGTAGTAGAGCTTCCTGCACAAAAGGCTGTATTTGCAATTGCTGTAGGAGCCACAGGAGCGGTATTAACCTGAACAATAACAATTGTCTCACTGGCATAAAGTCCTGAGTACACTGTTCTTCTGAACCACGAAGTTGCGGTTAGATTTCCAGGAGTGTAATCTTTTGTATTATTTATCCCTGGTGATGCAGTATATCCTGTAGTTGCACCTGTAGTGCTTACTTCCCATAAATAGGTGTAGGTACCATTACCTCCAGTCGGAGTTGAACCTGTTATAAGTCCCGGACTTGTACCGGTACAAATAGGTTCTGTATAAGTGGCTACAACGCTTAATCTTTTGACGATATTAACGCAAGGATCCCCAAAAGTGCCATTTGTTGCAGGAATGGTAGCAGTGGTATTTCCTAAAAAAACGTCTGTTGCTACGGTTCTACTGTTAAAAGCATTACAAGTTCCTAATGTGAAATTGGGAGCCGTTCCTGCCGGAGTACCATAACTTGCAAAATCGGCATTGATAAAAACAGTCCCGTTTGGTGCAGTTAATACCGTCGGTGTAGCATTTTCTACATAAGACGCATCTACTTTACCACTTACGCCTTTGGTATAAGAAGCATAATTGGAGTCTATTACAGGATCGTAAGTTCCTGTGCCGCTAACAATTATTCTTCCGTAAAGGTTGGTCGTAAAAAAAGTATTAGTTGTATTTGCCGCTCCTGATCCCTGTGCTCCCCAGGTGCTGATAAGTGGTCCAACCCCTCCTAATATCAATACTCTGGCTGTATGATTATTATTACCCGATAAATCAAGCTGAACACCACTAGCTACATTAATAAAATTAGAGGTTGCTACAGTTGTTGTACCAAAGGTTTTGGTACCACTACCTGTAAAGGTAAGATCATAATAAGATGTTGACTTAATGGTTTGTGCAGCTCCGTTATAATTTACAGTGTTTCCTGCTGCTGTCGCTGTAAGAGTTGTAATTGCGACTGTTGCTGCACCAATATTTAAAGTTCCTGAATTGACTAAAGTCCCAGTACCCACCAACGCAGTTGCAACAGTTAAATTGCTAGTGCTAGTATTAGTGAGAGATACTCCTGTAACTGTTACTTTAGGAATGGAAAGATTTCCGTTAAGTGACTGATTGTTAGTGTTAAAAGTATGTACTCCAGACCCGCTCGTAAATGTTCCGTTATTGGTGATTCCTCCTCTGAAAATCACTCCGGTATTACTGGAATTATTCCAGAATCCACCTGAGTTTATAGTTACTAAACCCACGTAGGTTTTTGTTCCTGTGTTGCTGCTATGAATTAATGTTCCAGTAACTGAAGTAGTACCCGAAATCGTAATATCAAATCCCGCAACACTTAAAGTTCCTCCTGTTTGAATTTGCAGACTTCCAGATACTGCCCAGGCTGCAGTCGTTGACATGCTATGACCCGTCTGAACAATAAAAACATCAGCCCCTGTAAAGTTTCCAGGATGGCCCCCGGTTCCATTAGTGTTAGCCCACCAATGATTCAGGTTATTAGCATCAGTGCTGCTAACTGCAGAATAATAATTAGTTGCATTCGCAAATGAAGCAAAAAACAGCAAAGCAAAACAAAATATCTTTGCAGTTACACTTAATTTTCTTCGCGAATCATCAACAGAAAAAAGAGATAATTGGGGAAAAAACAATAAGCGAACGAATAAAAGTAATTTTTTAATCATATCAGTTGTGGTATTTATATTATAAATTTGTTTTTTTAAGGCTAAAACGGAATAAAAAAATACAAATAGTTATATATTAAAATTCATAATATACTTACGAGATATTTTTATAAATGGATTTAAAAACCTTAAGATCAAACGTTTAGATTGTTTTATGTAATCATTACTAAACAGTCTAAAATGACGCGTACAAAAATATCATAATTCTCTTCATATACAACATTTTAACCAAAAGACTTTTTGAGAATTTGCAAGATATTAATGCTAATTTTAACAGCAAAATGACTATTTTTAGCAATAATAGTTAAAAAGAAAGAAAAAACCCATGAATTCAACCTGCACTCCAAAAGAAGCCTTACTCAGATTAGAACGGTTTTGTGCCTATCAGGAACGCTGTCATAGTGAAGTTGTTGCCAAATTATACAGCTTAAAAATGACTTCAGATGAAATCGATTTTATTGTAGTTCAGCTCATTGAAAGTAACTTTTTAAACGAAACTCGTTTTGCCTGCAGTTTTGCAAGAGGCAAACATCGTATTAAGTTTTGGGGGAAAATCAGAATTACAAATGAGTTAAAAGCAAGACAAATTTCTTCAACTACTATTGCTCTTGCCTTAAAAGAAATTTCTCCGGAAGAATACGAAACAACTTTTGAACAACTTTCGGAAAGATCATGGAATTCCATTTCCGAAAAGAATATACTTAAAAAGAGAAAAAAATTCTGCGATTACCTGTTGCGAAGAGGCTATGAAAGTAATTTAGTTTATGATAAAATGAAAGAATTAGAGCAGGAATAAATTGGATATTTTTTCTGAATAAAACGATCATTTCTGTCTTCATAAAAATCTTATCATTTAAATTTAATCTTGTATTAAAATCCTTATTTATCACAAAACAACCATTAGTTATAAATTATTACTTTTTTGCTGATTATTGCGTAAAACTCGCGTTTTTTGAACTAAATTATCAAAATAGACTTTTATTTTAACCAAAAATTGCGATTATTCTTATGTTTTATTTTTCTATTTTATAAGAAATAACATAATTCTTCATTTTTCAGCATGTAGTTCATCGACTATTTTTAACATTTAATCGATTATATAGTCTTTCTTAAAACCACTTTTGTCATCAACTCGTAGTTGTATATATCTTTGTGCGGGCTCAATCATATGCTAGCATAACAACCTGATAGAAAACAATTAACATGACAAAAACTTTACTTTTATTCTTAATTTTACCATTTGCTGTTTTTGCACAGAGCGATTTGGTAAAATGGAATGCAGCTTCTTCCGGAAATAGAAATACCCCTGTGTACGACACTAATCTTTTGTATGCTGGTACATCTGTCTCTCCTGATTTTACTGTTAATGGAGGCGTTAACTTAACTTACAATACCGATGATGTTAATAATCCATATTTCAGCACCGGTGGATGGCCTAATACACTCGAGTTTACAGGGAGTTATGATCCGTCAAGATATATTGAATTCAAAATCACCCCTAAAGCAGGTAATAAAATTGACTTAAACTCTTTCAACATCACCTACAGAGTGCAGGGCGGTACTAGTCAGAAATTTCAAATACAATACTCGAAAGATCCGACTTTTACAACCGGAGTAAAGGTTTTGTCACCTGAAACGGTAACTTCTACAACCTGGACTACAATAAACCCTCTTTTTTCAGCTGAAGTAAATCCGGTTTTACCCGGACAAGTAGTTTACGTTCGTTTATTCGCTTACAATAGCAATAATAATTTTCATTTCAGAACAGGAACCAATGCCGGTAATTTGCCTGCCATTTTAAAAGGAACTGTTTCTACTTTTGATTCTTCCAAAATTTTAGCGATAAATGATTATTTAACGACTAAAAAAGAAATTGCACTTAATATTTCGCCATTAAGTAATGATGTTCAGGGCTCAAGCGTAGCTACAATTACAATCTCTACACCTCCGGCGGCATCAGAAGGAACAGCAATTGTAAATCCGGACAAAACGATAACATTTAATCCTGCTAAAAATTTTACGGGCACATCAACATTTAAATATACCATTACGAAAGGTACGGACCCTTCTTCAACGGCTAATATTCAGGTAACTATTGCCGACTTAACTGCTGATGGATTGGTAATATGGGATGCAAAAACAAGCACCAACAGATTTAAAGCGACCGTTAATACTCCCTATTTAACAGCAAGCGATATTCCAAGTGCAGCTAATCCTACTGTAGCTTTCAACAATACTGAAGATGCAAGCAACCCTTTCTATCAAACGGGGAGCTGGCCAAATCCGGCCCAAAATGGCGGAAGCTACGATCTTGCTAAATATGTGGAATTTAAAATTAAAGCAGATGCAAATCATAAAATTGATTTATCTACTTTTGGCCTGACTTACAGAAGTCAGGGAGGTTCAGGACAAAAACTGCAAATTCTTTACTCTAAAAGCAGCACTTTTACAGGTAGCGAAAGAGTTCTGTTTTCGGGCACTACAACAAGTACATGGACATCAATTGAACCCTCATTTGCCTCTGATTTAAATACTTTACTCGCAGGGGAAACCTTATACATCCGCGCCTACGCTTACAATACTTATAATGAATTTCATTTTAGGGCAACGGCAAATATAAAAGGAATTGTAAAAGACACAAACACCTTAACAGCCAGTAATGATTATGTTTCTACTCCAACCAATCAGGCAGTTGTAATTCCAATTTTAGACAATGACGTTATCGGAAGCAGTGCTTTACAAGCCATAACGGTAACACAGCCTTCAAACGGAACTGTAACGGTTAACGGATTAAACAATATAACTTTTACTCCTGCAAGTGGTTTTACAGGAACAGCTTCTTTTACTTATACACTTAGAAATGCGGCTTCCAACTATTCGTCAGCAACAGTAACGGTTACCGGAACAGCGGCAATTTGTGCAGCCACACCAACTGCGGGTATTAACTATTGGAAAGGTTTTGTTTACACTTACACAGGAAATACGCCTGCAGCTACAACATACGTTGGTTCAATAGCAGAGAAACCTCTTTTTGACCGAAATGTTGATAACGGCGTCATTACCGGGGATGCAACTGTTGAAGCAAATGCATTTTGTGGGACTGCACCAAGTGACAAGTTTTTGGTACGTTATTTAATGCAGACAACGACTACAGCCGGAATCTACAATTTCACCATAGGTGGAGACGACGGTGTAAGGTTATATATTGATGGTACTTTAGTTCCATTTAACCCTTCAAATTCATGGAGTGATCATAGTTATCTTACTTATTCTGCACAGTATACTTTTGCAACGGCAGGATCTCATAATTTCGTTCTGGAATATTACGAAAATGCAGGAGCGTCAAGAGTATCATTTTCATACGGAGAAATAAAAGGAGATACTACTTTCCCTTTCGGAGATAATAAATGGAATGTATACGGTTTTAATTCACCAGATATTTCATTGGTCGCTAATAGTTATGCGGGAACTTATGTTGCCACTGGTGTAAACATCAATACGCAGACCTATTGGAATGCTACAGTATCCCCATCATCCTATTCTGGATGGCAAGGTGCTCCTATGCCTGTAGATCAGTTTGCAATTACATACAAACGTCAGGGATTTCCTTGTGGACGTTACCAGCTGCAATTAGTAAATTGTGATGATATTGGCGAAGTTTATATTGACGGAACCAAAATTTTCACACAAAATGGTTATACGAATACGACTGCAATGATTCCCGGAACATATCCCTTAAATAAAACTTCTAAAGTAGAAGTGCGTTTAAGAGAAGATGGAGGTAATGCTAATATCGCAATCAACTTTATTGACACTCCTTTTACCTATGACGGATCTGTAGCTCCTGCGACTGGGTCTTCTATCACGGTTAATAACGATTTAACTTTAGCTAACGATTTAGAAGTTTGCAGTTGTACAATAGCTGCCGGTAAAACACTGACAATACCGGACAACAAAACACTTACGATAAACGAAAATATTATTGTAAATACAAATGGTAAGCTTATCATAAAAAACAATGGTTCTTTAGTACAAACCAATAACAATGCTACGTATACCGGAGCTGCAAATTCATTTGACATGGAACGTATTTCGTATCCAATGAAGAATTTTGATTATACCTATTGGTCATCAGCAGTATCAGGTCAAAAACTGAATGTTTTGTCTCCGAATACATTATCTGATAAATATATGTCCTATAATGGTACAAATTGGGTAATTGAAAGCGGCAACAGTGTTATGACTACTGGAAAAGGATATATTATCCGTGTTCCAAGTTCAGGATATACCTATCCAAATGGTAAAGATAACTGGACAACGGCTACCTATGCTCAGACCGTAAATTTTATCGGGATTCCTAACAATGGAATTATTACAGGGGAATCACTTAAAGCAAATAATTTTTATTTAATTGGAAATCCTTATCCATCTGCTTTAGATGCTGATAAATTTTTAAGCGCAAATACTTTTATAAATGGTACTCTTTATTTCTGGACACATAATACAGCAATCGGTACAACGGCAAAATACCAGTACAATTCAAATGATTATGCAAGTTATAACCTGACCGGTGGAACAGCTACAGCGCCTTCTGCATCACCCGGGGCTAACAAAAATATTCCTTCCGGTAAAGTGGCAGCAGGAGAATCTTTCTTTGTAAGTGCAAATGCAGATGGAGTTGTTACATTTAATAATTCAATGAGACCTGCAGGAGTTAACAATCAATTCTTTAAACCTGGAAAAACATCAAAAACCAATTCGACGGAAAAAAGTCGTGTATGGTTAAACATGACCAATGAAGGTGGTGCTTTTAAACAAACCCTGATAGGATATGTGGAAGGAGCAACCAATGATTTTGAAAATAGATTTGACGGACTCACTTTTGACGGTAATGACTATATAGATTTTTACAGCTATGAAAATGAAAACAGCTATGTAATTCAGGGCCGTGCACTACCTTTTGTAGAAACTGATGTTGTTCCTTTAGGATACAGAACTTCCATTGAAGGTGAGTTTACAATTGCTGTAGAACAGACAGATGGTGATTTGACCAATCAGGCAATTTACCTTGAAGATAAAACAACAGGGAAAATACAAAATTTGCGAACTGGCAAATATACATTTACCACAGCAAAAGGTAATTTTACAGATCGTTTTATATTGCGATATACTAATAAAACACTGGGAACAGGTGATTTTGAAGATAACGAAAAGGATTTAATCGTATCTGTAAAAAATAAAGTGATAAAAGTAACCTCGACAACAGAAAACATTAAAGAGATTACCATTTTTGATATTTCAGGAAAAGTACTTTACAGCAAAAATAAAGTAGATGCTACAGAATTTCAAATATCAAATTTGCAATCCGGAAATCAGGTGTTATTCACAAAAGTGATTTTAGACAATGATCATGTTGCGTCTAAAAAAATAATTTTCAATTGATCTCATCACTAATTATATAGAAATCCGGCAGCGAAAGTTGTCGGATTTTTTAGCGTAGTGATAATCCATTACGAATCAACATTAATGCTTTAAAATACTTCTTACAAACCTTAAACAAAAAAAACAAATCAACCAAACCCTTATGTCCCCAACACTACTATTGTTAATTCGTTCTTTATTTTTAAAAAATTTAAGACTACTTTTTTTTCTGATTTCTTTTAGTGCAATCAGCCAAAATACAATTACGAGAATTCATACTGACTGGAAAGGATATTGGACCTCAAATTCGACAACAGGTGTGGGAAACCGGCCAGACAGAGAAAATAACTTATTGGGCTTTACATGGGCACAGAATGGAAAAACATACTCCACCGGAGTGAGTGACAATACTCTTACTGCCAATTCAGTATCCTACATTCCACAGAAATTCAGAGCGTTAAAAATTCAGACTATCGGAATAGATGCCAGTAGTATGTACATCTTACAAGGTTCTATGATCGACGAGTCTGCAACCGGAGCCGTTTTAACCCCAAAACTAATCGGAGCAACTGCAACCGGTGCCGAACTTGCCTCCAGACTTACTGATGGGCCTAATGGTCTGGCACTCGGAACAGGAATTGCGAATATAAAAGCAGGTACAGCTGAATTCAAAATAGGAACCAACAATCTTAATCTTACCGGATTGAATGATGATACTCCCGACCTGATTGTAACCCAGGTTGCAGAACCAGGCAGTGCTAGCCAGGCCGATAAATTTAAATTTATTGATGCGTCAGGAAACACAGTAGGAAATGAACTAACGGTGTTTTTCGGATCTGCATCAGTTCCCGCTGTAGGAACCTACAGTTTGGATTTGTTTAAAATGGATGGTAGTTTTGGTTTTACTCCGGCCGCGACACGAGACATCCGAATGTTAGGTATTGAAACAAGTTCATTTGGTATAACCGCTGCCAATGCTTCGCAGGTAGATCGTTTTGTGGTTACTTTTTCGGGTAGTTCAGATTGTGCCTTCATTGCTTTCAATACAAAATCATTAAAAATTGCAGAATTAAAATTGGTTACGACATCCTCAATTATACCTTGTGGCAAATTAGGCGATACAGTAAATTATACCTACGAAGTTACAAACAACGGAGAAGTGCCAATAACCAATATTCAGGTTAGTGATCCGATGACCGGAATGACAATTTCAGGAAATCCTATCTCAAGTTTAGCAGTTGGGGCAAAAGCAACACTAACAGGAACCTATGTGGTGACAAGTGCAGATGTAGCTGCAGGAAGGATTGTTAATTCACCAAAAGTTACAGGTACGGATCCCTCCTTAAATACAGTTGAAGATACACCGCTGCCTATCGAGACTATTTTATTGACTACTCCAACTATTGACAAAATAACAAATATTACGTGCAGTTCATTAGGAAGTGTAGATTTAAGCAGTTTACCTTCTACAGGAACATGGACTTTAACAAGATCGCCAGGTACTGTAGTAACTACAGGAACAGGAACAACCACAACAATTACAGGCCTACCTGTCGGTAACTATACTTTTAGAGTAACGAATAGCACCGGGTGTCAATCACCGGCAACTGTTACTGTGCCCATCACCAACCAATCGGCAACTACCTGGAATGGCAGTGTGTGGTCTGGCGGAAATCCGGATATTACAAAAAATGTAGTTTTTGCCGGAGCTTACACCATAGCATCAGATTTAGAAGCGTGTTCTTGCACTATCAATTCAGGAGTTAATATTTCAGTTCCTTCGGGTCGTACTCTTACCGTTAAAAATGCCTTAAATGTTACCGCCGGAGCGACGCTGACTTTTGAGAACAACTCAAGTCTGATGCAGGACAGTAATGTAGTCAATACGGGAGAGATTACCT
>NZ_WKKE01000042.1 GCF_009674775.1 Flavobacterium sp. LC2016-23
GTAAAATACAAAACAACTGCTCTATTAGTAAACAAAGGCGGAGTTCCTGCTGAGATTGCTAAGAAATTAGGAGTGTAAGTTTATCTTGATTTTAGAATATATAAAAGCGCTGCAAGAGATTGTGGCGCTTTTTTTTTTAGTTTTTTAAAACTTTCATCTTTTAAAAAAATTAATCATTTAGATAAAGATGTATATTTGACCACTAAATTATTTAATACTTTTCTTTCAAAAAAAACAATGGCGAAAAATAAGAAAATAAATGTAAGAGGTATTGATGTTGCTTTGTTTGAGGATAATAAAGAGGATTTTATTTCCCTGACAGATATTGCAAGACACCGTGATGATGAACGTAGTGACTATATCTTACAAAACTGGATGAGAAACAGAAGCACCATTGAATTTATTGGCTTGTGGGAAAAATTCAACAATCCTGATTTTAATTCCATCGAATTCGATGGAATTAAAAATATGGCCGGGGCTAACAGTTTTTCGCTAACTCCTAAAAGATGGATAGAATCTACTAACGCTATCGGAATTATCTCGAAAACGGGGAGATATGGAGGAACGTTTGCTCATAAAGATATTGCCTTTGAATTTGCTACATGGTTGAGTGCAGAGTTTAAGTTTTATTTAATAAAAGAATTTCAACGTTTAAAAGAAGAAGAAAATAGCACTAAAAAGCTGGAGTGGAATTTGCAAAGAACGATCTCTAAAATTAATTATAGAATACATACAGATGCAATAAAAGAAAATCTAATTCCGATAAGCTTAAAAATAAATCAAAAAAAATTTATTTATGCAGATGAAGCAGATATATTAAATGTTGCTTTATTTGGTAAAACAGCAAAGCAATGGCGTGATGAAAATCCTAACGAAAAAGGAAATATTAGGGATATAGCATCTATTGAACAGTTAGTTGTCCTGTCTAATCTTGAAAGTATAAATGCTATGCTAATTCAACAAGAAATAGAACAAGAGGAACGATTAATAAAACTGAATGAAATTGCTATAAACCAAATGAAATCGCTTATAAATACAACGATATTAAAGAATATTAAATCATAAAAAATCATCAGGAGCAACGAACGACGATGAGAGTTTCTTTTTTTATAAATTTTTTTAAATCTATTTAGTGAATTAATCATGTATTAGATGATTGCTCAAATGTGAGCAAATTTTTAAATCAATCACTTTCCTGAAGTTGGGAAGTTGATATTAGATAAATAGTGCATTGAAAAAAACATATGGAGAAACAAACGACTACAAAGGGTTCTTATTTGTAACCAAAAATTTTGTAAAATACAAAACAACTGCTCTATTAGTAAACAAAGGCGGAGTTCCTGCTGAGATTGCTAAGAAATTAGGAGTGTAAGTTTATTCTCAAATTTTATATAAAATAGCGCTGCAAGCAATTGCAGCGCTATTTTTTTTGAAAATTAGCAAGCCTTAAATCAGGTATAAGTACTGGACTTGGTTGTGTTAGGTGTCCTTAAATTCGTCTTGATTAAGTCATTAACAGGCGTTTCCCGAAAAGCCTGAACAGAGTAGGGCGATCCCATAAACAACGAAACCATGTCAACACCCAAAGTAATCACAGTACCTATTACAGATCAACAGCATCTGTTATTTTTATTTATTCCTCTAAAAAAAGGTTTTCTAACCCATGCAATGGGAGAAGTTCAAAAAGTTAAAGAAGCTGCAGCTTTGTTAACCGCTCCGACCGGAGATCTCCGTAAGACAACGGGAGTACATTATTTTACCATTTATGCGCAGGCAGACGGAACTCATACTCCGGGAATACCTGTTCCGGGATTTCAGTCGTATCCGGGAAAAGATGTATTGGTGGTTATGTCCATCTATGACGGACAGTTTGATGATTACATCAGCTCGTTCTTCAAGATAGAGCAAATTGTGGATGGTCTAGACGGCTTGTTGCAGTTTATCGATGAAGAGGGAATTCCGGGTGTAGACCCAGACGGACCAACATCAGCAAAATTTATAAAAAAGAAAGAAAACGACGAAAATAGCGGAGTGGTTAAAAATGCAGCAGCATTTTACTGCTTGTTGATGCGTTACAATTTTGGTGATCCCGTTTTCTCAGCAGGAGATAAAAAAGGAAAATATGTTTTTGGCACCAATTTTCCGGGACTTACAGTAGCAAAAATTATTGATAACTATCCAAATGCCGATAAAGTATGGCCAGCGGTTCCGGGTGAGGTAAGTTATAATTTTCCAAAAGCCCAAAAACCGGATTGCGAATAATTTTGAATCTAATCTTAATGAAGATAAACTATGAGCAATTCCAGTCAAATTGAAATGAATGATATACAGGGATTAATATTGCGGGGCTATAATTTTCCTCACATCAGATATATTATTTTCAGTATAAAAAATACCGACGGGGCAAAACAGTTTTGTGCAGACCTGGCTTCAGGAACTGCTCCCGGTGGTTTGTCGATAACCAATGCAGAGCCTTGGGAAAACATGGAAAAACCGGACTATTGTCTTAATATTGGGTTTACATATTCAGGTTTAGAAAAGCTTATAGGTACAGCTAATAGTAATGCAGTAGAACGGCATTCAAGTCGCGAAGTGTTTAAATCCTTTAAAAAGGGAGCAGTAGAAGATGCCGGACAAATGGGTGATACCGGAGAGAGTGCTCCTGCGAACTGGTGGAAAAACGGTGGCTGGATACCAAAAGAAGTACCAACTGCCAATGGCAGTGAGCTTCATATTCAGCTAACGCTTTTTACTTTAACCCCTGAAAACAGAGAAAAATACTATGCGGCTTTGTTGGGTATGATCACAGAAACACCATCAGGCCCAGCTGTAATTCCGGTATATTATCAGGATTCAGATCCTATTACGGTCGATGGAAATTCAGATTATGTACATTTTGGGTACCGCGATAGTCTGTCTCAGCCCCGCATTGATGATATTATATGGGAAAAGCCCAAAATGCGAAAATTAATGGGCATCAGCAGTATCGATGACCGGCCAAAAGTACCACTCGATCGTTTTGTGATCAGCCAGAAGGCGAAGGATTATTATGCCCATACCTTATTGGTAAACGGTACCTTTTCGGCGTTTCGATTGTTGTATCAGGATGAAGCCAAATTCAATACATTTATCCATTCCAACACTGAAATCTCGCCCGAATTAATGGCTGCAAAAATGTGCGGACGCTGGCGTGACGGTACACCTCTGGTTGTATCTCCTGACAAGGAAGATAAAAGTCTGGGAGAACCCAGTACCAAAAATTTCAATTTTACGAATTTCAATTACCTAACGCCAAGCCCAAACCAGCAAGGCGATCAAAGCAGTGATGAACTCGCCTTAAAATGTCCGTATGCAGCGCACATCCGGAGAGCAAACCCGCGTGATGATATAAACGTAAAAGGGAATGA
This sequence comes from Flavobacterium sp. LC2016-23, assembly GCF_009674775.1. Classification (GTDB taxonomy): domain Bacteria; phylum Bacteroidota; class Bacteroidia; order Flavobacteriales; family Flavobacteriaceae; genus Flavobacterium. The sequence continues at coordinate 3,408 of NZ_WKKE01000042.1, forward strand.
TGATAACGCCGAAACCCATCGCATTGTAAGACGTGCATCGCCTTACGGACCCGTTTATGATCGGGCTGAAAAACCCGGCATACAACGCGGACTAGTGGGATTGTTTATTGGTGCTGTTCTGGATTTTCAGTTTCGGTTTGTGACCAGGCTCTGGTTAGAGCAAGGCGGTTTTAGAAATCCCGATGCATCGCCAAATTATAGCGGAGTAGACCCGATTTTTGGACCACAGGCCGACGATACCAGTCCGGATAATTTTGTCTTTGCTTATAATGAAAACGGAACTTATACAGAAACTCCAAACCTGACGCGTTTTGTACGTACAGACGGAAGTTTGTATTTGTTTTTACCAGGAATCTCAGGTTTAAAATACATCTCGCAAGGGATAATTCCACCGCCGCTTACTGTAAATTAAAAAGGTGCTTGCTTTATCAGATTAATTTAAATCAAAAAGAGACTATCGTGAAAACGATAGTTTTTTTATACATTGCAGTAAAAACGGTTGAAATGGATATAAAGGAATTACTTAGTGAAATAAAGATAGAAGAAAATATTCTGCCAAATCATGAGTTTTTATTCCAAAAAATAAAAAGTGATTCTGAATGGAATAATGAGATTAAGTCCAGAAAGACTATCAGTTATGGTGTTCCTTACAATTATTCTGGTATATCGTATCCATTTATTCCGTTTCCTGATTATATTTTTGAAGTTGCTTCGGTAGTAGAAGAAAAGCTTCGTTTTACGATTAATAATTGTCTCATTAATTATTACGAAAACGGAGAATCAAAAATGGGTTTTCATTCAGATCAAATAGATATTCTGTCTGATAATACCGGAATTGCTATTGTTTCATTAGGTAATAAAAGAACAATGCGGTTTAAAAATAAGTTAGACGCTACTGTTACTCACGATATTCCACTTCATCCAAATAGCTTATTTTACATGACTCAAACAGTTCAGGAGTTTTGGCTTCACTCTATTTTGCCGGAAGGGACAAATGATTCTGCTGAAAGGATTAGTATTACTTTTCGGAAGTTAGTATCTTGAAAGATTCTTTTTTGTAATCAAAAATTTCGTAAAATATAAAACAACTACTCTATTAGTAAACAAAGGCGGAGTTCCTATTGGATTGCTAAGAAGTTAGGGGTTTAGATCTATAAAAACTAAATAGTGCAATTTCTTCGTTCTCTAATTATTAAGGTATGAACGCTTATTAATAACAGAAAAACAGAACTTTTGCATTTTTGAGCCAGATTTATTAAAAAGTAAAGAGTAGATTTTTTATGGTTACTTTTTTTTATTTTCTAATGTTTTTTAGCGAGCGATTCCATTTCTATGTATATATCCTTGAAGCCTTTTTCAATACCAGAAATTAAATCTTTTTCGATTCTAATATTTTCTGTGTTAATTTTTAGCATATTACCAATTATGGTTAAAAATATAATTATCAGATACATACAACATACTATAATAAATAGGCCTATTATTCCAAATGTTACAACTCTATCTCTTAAGACAAAAATAAATCCAATTATAAATACTAAAGGTAATATGTACAAAAATAAAGCTTTTATAATCTGCTTAAATTTCAGTTCTCCTAAATAATTTAAAGCCTTTGGAAAATTTTTAAGTATTGATGAAAATTTATTATAAATAGTTGCTAATAGCAATGCAATTAAGGCTGAAATTATTTCACCTTTATATTCAAAAAATCCATTTAAAATTTCATTTATCATATTCTATTTATTTGTTTTTGAAAATTTTGAATTGGAAACTTCGCTATTATTGATAACCAATGTTTCTATTTGGCACTTATGATTTTCAATTAAAATAAAGTACTTATCATTCATAAAAGTTATAAATTTTCCTTTTATGGTTTTATTATCGTGGTTCAATATGATTTCAATATCATTCTTATAGTCAGATATCATTTTTTTAGAATCTTTCTTAGCTAAATATGGATAATAAAAAAAGGATATAAAATAACCTACTATAATTATAGTAATTATATAATTCCTGCGGTTAAGAGTTGCAAGTTTATTAATACGTTTTTCGAAAAAAGTAATAATTGTTACTATAACTGCAAGGATAAGAGTTGGTATCATATATCCATCTTTTAGATTATTAGCAGTATAAATTAGCATAATTCCAAAAGCCAAATATATAATTACATTAGTTAAAGAAATTGTCTGGTTTGGTTTTAATTTTATTACATCTTCAATTGATCTTACCAATGCAAGAAATACTAAAATTATAGTTGTCCAAGTAGTTGAGATAATTTTCTCAATAGAAATTTCTATAAATGAACTATTAATATTCAAATTATTAAGATAGGTTTCCCAATATGACCATCCAAGTTGATATAGTAGTATTCCGCCAATTGAAATAAATGCCGTGTAATTAAATATGGTTTTCTCAGTAGTTTCTTCTCTCATTCATTATCCTTTATAAGCTTGAATTCCTTCAAAAAATCTTTATATACCTCTCTAATTGCATGTGTTGATTCTGATAAATATTCTAATCTATCTTTATCATTCTTTAGTGTTTGAAATTTGGAATCTTTTTTTGCATCATTTGCTAAATCTCCAACAGGTGTTTCCTCGTCTAATTTCGAATCAATAAATTGTAATAGTGTCATTTGTTTTGGTTTTAAAGTTTATAATATTAAAAAAGTAAATCTATTAGAACTGACAAAAAACAAATCAATTACTAAGTATTCCTTTTACAGGTTCAGGTTAGTTTAACGATTTAAATAAATCTTGAAATTAGTAAATTTTATAACAAATTTATTATTATAGATTCAGTCATGGTTGTTTTAATTTACATTGAATTCTTAATTGTAAATAAAGTGTTTTAAATAGTAATATTCGAGCGTATAAATACGTGTTTATCAATCATAACAAAATAGTTAAGTTTTTATATTTTTGCTTCCGATTGGCCGTTTCCTTTTTCTAGAAATATATATTATAAAAAAACCGTAACAAATTTATTTTTATTAAAAAATGTTTCAAAAACACGAACAAATTTTTTTAATTTTAATTTTGTTTCAAGAAGTGAAACAAAATGTTTTTAATTCCTTTTATGTTCATAAAATTTTGAGATGTAAACAGACACGCCAAAACAAAAAAAAGAGAGATCTCAGACTAGACCTCTCTTTTATATAAATCATATGTTTTAAAAAGGAATTACTTCTCCTTCAACAATTTTTCTAAATATTCATTTTTCTCTTTTTCAGCCTGAACCAAACGTTCGTAAAGCTTTCTGTTTTCTTCAATAAATTCCATCATTTTATCTAATGGATTGAACGAACAATTGTTTGATTGAATTGCGCCATTGCTATGACTAAAATCATTGTCATGAATGTTATTAAAATAATTAAAAGCAGCTTCCTCAGAGAAATTTTTAATGGCGTCTACGGTTACACCAAGAGCTTTTGCTACTTCAATAAGTTTTTCTTCATCTACCGTTTCACTGTTTTCAATAATCGAAATCGCTTGTTGGTTGGTGCCTAAAGCCTGTGCCAATGCTTCCTGCTTCATATCACGAAGTTCACGAATACGGCTGATTTTTCGCCCTATATGATTTGGTTTTGTTGCTGTGCTCATAGTTCAAAGATATTTAAAAATGTTGAGAAATAATCGGTTCTGTACGATACAAGTTTACATTACTAACTTATAATTATTCGATGCAGGCTAGTGCTTCCTTGTATAGCACGAAACAAAAGTATAATTTTTCTTACAGAAAACAAAAGCCAATAGTGTTGAAATTTTCATTTTAGCAATCAGACAAAGCGGCAATCATTGATCCTTCCAAATTTAGGAATTCATTTTTCTTCCCACAAACCGAATAACAGATCCGGTCCCGACATGAAATTTTCCTTCATCGAGCCTTATTTCTTCCTCTTCTAAAAGTACGATTTCATAATTCGAAAAATCCGAGACTATTTCGGCTGTAGAAAACAAATCATCAATGTTGTCCGGTCCGCCTACTTTTGGATTTTCTTTTTTAAAAGCGATATGGTTTTTGCTGAACGCTTCAAAAATAATGACGCCACCCGGTTTCAGGTATTCGTTTAGTTTTTTATGCAGCGCTGATTTCGTTTCTGCCGAAAAATGAGCATAAATCAATCCGATCGCATCAAACGATTCTTTTTCGAATTCGAGCGCTTCGAGATTACCAACCACATAATCTAAGTTAACGTTGTTTTCGCTGGCCAGTTGCAGGGCTTTCATTTGCCCTTCAGTGCTCAAATCAAACGAAGTGACCTTCCAGTTCAGCTGCGCGGCAAACACGCCGTTACGGCCTTCGCCATCGGCCGGCATTAAAATCGCTCCGGGTTTAAATTTCGGAAGCCATTCTTTAAAAAAAGCATTCGGTGCTGTTCCGTAGGCAAAATCGGAGCCTTTGTATCTTTCGTCCCATTTCTGACTCATCTTATTTCGATTAAAATTGATGCTTCAAAAGTACTTTCAAAACGGTTTTAACGGATAGGACAAAAATGCAGTTTGCTATGACTTATCTGAAGTTTTGCCGAAAGGTTTCCGGAGAAAATCCGGTATGTTTTTTAAAGAAACGAATAAAATAAGAAACATCATCATACCCCATATAGCCCGCAATCTGATTCACCTGATGGGTTGTGGCCAGCAGGTATCTTTTCGATTCTAAAAGTATTGCTTCAGTGATCAGTTCAGAGGCCGTTTTGTTTACTAAGGTTTTGGTAATGGCATTTAACTGATAAGAAGTCAGATGCAGCATTTCGGCATAAGAGGAGACTTGTTTGTGCGCGAGAATATGAGTTTCCAAAAGTTCGAGAAATTCTTCCAGACGCTCCTGCGCATACGAATTGGTCTTGCTTTGCTGGTTTTTGTTTTGCTCCCGAATCAGTTCCACAAAAAGAATGTTTAGATTGGCTTTGATGATTTCAGTATAATTCTCCTGCTGGTTTTTATATTCCTCAAAAATAGAAACTAACACAGGAAGTACTTTTTTGAATTTATTCTCCTCAAGAGCATAGTGATTCTGATAAGCTGCCTTGCGTAAAAAAGAGCTGTTGTTTTTATCGTCAGACGAATAGAAATCGGCATTCAGCTGAATCATATATCCGGAGCAGTCCGCCTTTAGTTCCAAACTATGCGCCTGTCCGGGACGGATCAAAAACACACTGTTATCTTTTACGTCATAATTTTTAAAGTCAATGGTGTGAAGACCTTTTCCTTTTTCTAAAACCAGGATATGAAAGAAATCATGCCGGTGTAAGGGCTGCAGCATATCTTTTCCCGAAAGTAAATCGGAAATACTGCGGATGCTGAAATGCTGAAAAGAATCAGATTTGCCAGAGGTTGTATCGATATGCCGAACCGGTATTTTTTCCATTTCCTTTTGATGTTCTGCAAATGTACAAAACCGCAGTACGAAAAAAGAGGGTAACTTATCGATAGATAGTTGTACTTCAACGTCTTTTATGGTTGTTTACGGGTGAAATAGGACATAAGGCGCAATAAGTGAGTAACTTAGTACGAATTTTGGAATAGTGGCAACGATCTTATTTAAAGTTGTATGAAAAATTATCTCCCCCTTTTTACGGCAATTGCATGTGTTTTTTCTGCAAGTGGCCTGGCGCAGGGCAATGATGTTGCTTTGGTGAACATGAAAACAAAAAACACTCCATCAAAATCTCGCAAGTTGCCTGACAAAGATGTTGTTGTTGAGTCTTATCTGGTAGAAGAACGAATCAATATGGCGTTTGGAACCCGAATCACGACCTATGAGGTTTCTAAGTTAAATATGGTAAACACATACGATTTAGGTCCGAATAACACCAGGACGGTAACCCCGCAATATGCAAAACCAAAAGAAAATGCAATAGCCGGTACTATGGCGTCAAAAACTATTGCTGATACTGTAAAAACAGCTATAGAGCCCATTAAGGTTACTGTAGTCGCTCCGAAGGAAAAAGAAAAGTATGTGACTATAAATCTCGTTAACACCTACGAAAAAGTTTTAGACCGCGGATACAAGTCTGCAGAAATGCTAAAAAAAGTAGCAGACCGTTCGTATTTTGAAAATGATATGGTTTCGGCTGCAAAATACTATTCCCAATTATTTGATATCACCACGGATCTGGAAGCGTCTTACTATTTTAGATACGCCCAGTCCTTAAAAGCCACAAACGAAATTGAAAAAGCCGCTGAGATGATGAGGTTGTTTAAAAGTAAAACAAAGGAATAGGAGGAAATTACTGATCAACGCTAAATGTTGTGGAAAAACAACCCACTAATTATTTTTTACCGCAAAGAACGCAAAGATTTTTATTTAGGAATGCCTTAGAAAGCACAAAGTTCGCAAAGCTTTGTTGATCATGTGGTGTGATTCTTTACCATATAAGTGATATAAGTTCATTTAATTTTATGTGTCATTTCGACCGAAGGGAGACCCGAGCGATAGCGAACAGACGAAGTAAATCGCATAAGAAACTCCGTAACTATAATCGCCAATCTTTGTCGATCGCCTGCTGTCATTTCGACGCAAGGAGAAATCACACAAGAAACTCCATAACTATAATCGCCAAT
>NZ_WKKE01000043.1 GCF_009674775.1 Flavobacterium sp. LC2016-23
TACCTATATAGATGAAAAAGGGGGTTCGAATGTGTTAAACCTTAAAAGTTTAATCGCTCAGAATGAAACCCTGACCACCGCCATATTCGATCCGGCAACCGGAATTTTGGTGTATAAAGATGAAAAAGGAATCGACAACTCCATTAATCTGGCTGCGATGATTCCGAATTTTGAAACCCTGACCAGTATTTCGCAGGACGCTACAGCCGGAACGATTACCTATGTGGACGAAAAAGGCGTTTCGAATGTGTTAAACCTTAAAAGTTTAATCGCTCAGAATGAAACCCTCACCACCGCCACATTCGATCCTGTAACCGGAATTTTGGTCTATAAAGATGAAAAGGGAATTGATAATTCCATCAATCTCGCTGCCATGATTCCCAATTTCGAAACGCTGACCAGTATTTCGCAGGATGCCACAGCGGGAACGATTACCTATGTGGACGAAAAAGGCGTTTCGAATGTGTTAAACCTTAAAAGTTTAATCGCTCAGAATGAAACCGTCACCACCGCCACCTTTGATCCTGTAACCGGAATTTTGGTCTATAAAGATGAAAAGGGAATTGATAATTCCATCAATCTGGCAACGATGATTCCGAATTTTGAAACGTTGACCAGTATTTCACAGGATGCCACAGCCGGAACCATTACCTATGTAGACGAAAAAGGAGTTTCAAATATCTTAAACATCAAAAACTTAATCACCCAAAACGAAACCCTGACTTCTGCCACTTTTGATCCGGTAACGGGAATTTTGGTTTATAAAGACGAAAAAGGAATCGACAATTCCATCAATCTCGCTGCCATGATTCCCAATTTTGAAACGCTGACCAGCATATCACAGGATGCCACGGCAGGAACGATTAACTATGTGGACGAAAAAGGCGTTTCGAATGTATTAAATCTCAAAAGTCTAATTGCTCAGAACGAGACCCTGACCAGCGCCACCTTCGATCCTGTAACCGGAATTTTGGTCTATAAAGACGAAAAAGGAATTAATAATTCCATTAATCTCGCTGCCATGATTCCTAATTTCGAAACGCTGACCAGCATATCACAGGATGCCGCGGCAGGAACGATTACCTATGTGGACGAAAAAGGCATTTCGAATGTATTAAATCTCAAAAGTCTAATTGCTCAGAACGAGACCCTGACCAGCGCCACCTTCGATCCCGTAACCGGAATTTTGGTCTATAAAGATGAAAAGGGAATTAATAATTCCATTAATCTCGCTGCCATGATTCCTAATTTCGAAACGCTGACCAGTATTTCGCAGGATGCCACAGCGGGAACGATTACCTATATAGATGAAAAAGGGGTTTCGAATATTTTAAATCTCAAAAGCTTAATTACGCAGAACGAGACCTTAACTTCGGCAACATTTGATCCCATAACCGGTATTTTAACTTATAAAGATGAAAAAGCGGTAAATAACACCCTTACTCTTTCGGCAATGGTGCCTAATTTCGAGACGTTGACGAGCATATCGCAGGACGCTACGGCAGGAACCCTGACGTATCAGGCCGAGAGAGGAGTTCCGACAGTCCTGAATATTGCACAGCAGGTACAAAATCACCAATCTGTCACGACGCTTGAAAATACAACCTCTACTCCGGGGCAATATGTGTACACCAGCGAAAATGGGACAACAACAACCCTAAATAGTACCCAAACAGGTACCGGAAGCCCCCTCACCGGGCCAAAACCGGGCGTTGCCGGAGATTTATATGTAGATACTACTACGGGCAATCTGTACAGTTATAATGGTACAACCTGGATTCCACAGTCTTTCAACGACTGGCATGTAACAGGTAATGCCGGAACAACACCCGCTACTAATTTTATAGGAACTACAGATGCGCAGGATTTTGTTATCAAAGCAAATAATTTGGAGCTGGGCCGGTTTTATGGCACTAAAACCAATAGTGTTTCTCTGGCGGGAGGAACCATTACGAGTAATGACCAGATTTCCATTGGTAATCAAGCTGGTTTAGACGGTTTGGCCGATGCTTCAGAAGGTAGTGTTTATATTGGAAATACTGCTGGTTTAGAAGCAAATTGTTTTTCGTGTCTTGGTATAGGACAAGAATCATTGGCAGTTAGTACAGGAGGAAATGCTAATGTGGCTCTGGGGCTTTCTGCGGGTTCACTAACTACTAACCTTGAATTTACCAACATGATCGGTTTTGGTGCCGGAAATAATGCCAGTGGCAGCTATAATGTATTTATAGGAGCGACAGCTGGAAATTTTTCAAATGGAAATGAAAACATATTTATAGGGGTTGCAGCAGGACAAAATAATACTAAAAATTCAAACATCGTTATTGGGAATCTATCCAGTCCTTTAATTTTTACTAACAGTATTGCATTGGGCAACGGTACCCGAAATACAGCCGATAATGAATTTAAAATTGGAGGGAATGGTGGTGGTAGTTATCCTTTATATGATTTAGTGATCCCCAAATACTTAAATACCCGGGATGATACCGCTATCACGCCTCAAACGAATATGATTTATACCGATATAAAAGGTAAATTTTTATCAGCTCCCTATTTTGAAGGAAGTATTCTGACCTATACTCCTGGAGGTAATCCTTCAGTAGTATCAACAGCTGAAGTAGCCGCCAATGGAATTATTCTGATCAACAGTGTTTTTCCAACAACTGTTCCTTTGCCAGCTGCCACAGCTAGCAAAGGAAGAAAGTATACTATTAAGAAAATTTCCGGAGGTTCAGATGTAACTATTTCTGCTGTTTCAGGATTAATTGACAGTGCCCCTACTTTGCTTTTATCAGTTGTGAACGAAGGAGTCACTCTGGTGAGCAATGGTACTGATTGGTTTGTGATTGCAAAATTTTAATTTTTTTAATCTTTTATAACGATGAAAAAAATATTCTTATTATTTTGTCCATTATTAGCTATGGCACAGACCCATAACACAGGTGTTTTCGTAATAAGTCCGCAGACAAAGGTTAGTACAGTAGGGGCTTTAACCAATACTGTAAATGGTACTGTACTGAATGACGGGGAATTATATGTGTACGATGATTTTAGTAATGAAGGCTTAGTTACTTTTACACCCAATACCAAAACCGGATTAACCGTATTGAAAGGTTCTAAAGGAATTCAGAATATTAGTGGAAACAGTCCTATCGACTGGAATAATCTTCAATTGGACAACAGTAGTATTCAGCCCGCTTTTACTTTATCGAACGAAGTAACTGTTTTCGGGGAGGCGAATTTTTTAAAGGGCATTGTAAACTCTAATGTTGTTGATAGTAAAATTATATTCGAAAGCACAGCAACCGTTATCAATGCAAGTGATGCCAGTCATGTGGACGGCATTGTCAAAAAAATCGGCGCTACCGCATTCGAATATCCTATTGGTGCTTCCGGATTTTATCGGTATGCCTCGCTTTCTGCTCCAGATGTTAGCACTGATTCCTTTACCAGCCAGTATTTTTTTGAAAATTCTGATGCCCTTTACCCGGGCACTAAAAAAGAATCTACAATAGAATTGATTGATCATGCTGAATACTGGAAAATTGAAAGAACAAATGGTGCCAGTAATATTATCTTAACCTTATCCTGGAATGAAGCTACAACTCCCGCTGCCGTTATTGCCGCTCCTTATGAAAATATTCATATTGTCCGCTGGGATCCTGCAGCAAGTCAATGGACCGATGCCGGAGGTGTTGCTGATTTTTCCGCAAAGGAAGTTACTACTCTTATGAAACCACTTACCAGTTATGGAATTTTCACTCTGGCTCGTGTTAAAGCTTCCAATACCACCGTTTTAAACTGCGCCGGAGAACCCGTCGAAATAATGAATTTAATGTCTCCGAACAACGATGGTTTAAACGATTATTTTAGAATTCTGGGACTGAGTTTATGCCCCAATAATAGACTTGAAATCTTTAACCGTTGGGGGGTAAAAGTTTTTGAAACTAGTTCCTATGATACGAAAGGTAATATTTTCGAAGGTTTTTCGGATGCCCGACTGACTCTAAATAAAGGTAAATTATTGCCTGCCGGAACCTATTTTTATGTATTAACTTTTAGGGATGAAAACAGCACCGTGAAACAGAAAGAAAAGATTGGGTATTTGTTTATGACGTACTGAGTGGCAGTTTGAAGTCTCAGTTTTCAGTCGCAGTCTCAGTGGTCAGTCTCAGTCTCAGTGGTCAGTCTCAGTCGCAGTCGCAGTTTTATTATGATGACACAATTTAAAAAATAACCTTTAGTTATAATAATACGCTTATAACAATACTCAGCCAGTAAACACTGAGACTAAAAACTATTCTTTATCAAATAAATATCCAGATAGGATTGTTTTTTAATTCCCCACTTTGTTCCGTCTGAAAAGACTACTTCGTAGGGCCGCGCGGCAATTATCTTTTTTGCGTCACTTGAAAATTCTTCAAAAATTACGGAGGAAGTTTGACCCTGTTTCAGCAGATTGGTATAGAGACCACAGCTTTCACCGCGATTATAAAAAGACCTCAGATTTGAAGGTTCTGCAAGAGCATTCTCTGTATACCATTGAAATTTAATAGCCTCAATGTTTTTCCTGCTTACATTTTTAAAGGTGAGACTGATATTTTTAAAGGTGGAGTATTGATTTTTAAATAGTCTTTTGGATATAATTTTAACAGGATAATCATTCCCGGAATCATTTTTAAAATATTTAGCCTTAACCATTTCATGCGAAGACTTAGTGGAATCCTGATTCACCACCGTATCAGAAAGTACTTCGCGTACATCACCAGAGCTGTTTTCCTTCTTTTTTTGGCAGGAAAGTACTAACAGTATCAGTATAAAAATAATTCTTTTCATAATTCTTTTCCCTTATTTTAAACCTTAATTCTTCGCAATGTGACTAAAAAAAAATTCAACTTTTAATTGCTGAATAAAAACAATTCTTTTCCTAAAAAGCCAATCAAAAAAAAACATTTTTTACCAGAAATAACAGAACTCTTTCCGCTTTTTTCTAAACCATTATGCTTAAAATACTTTCATCTTATGATCTGAAACCGCTGGACATTCCTTTTCTTTGAGTACCCTAAAACAAATACAACAAATGAATATCGTAAGGAAGATTGCCAAAATTCCAAAAACCCACGATATTCCATTTAAAGTCAGTCTGCCCAGCAATTCGTCGTCTCTTTTTGATAAAATACGACAAACAACATTCAAAATTTTATAGATAAAAATACCTGTAAGATCAATTATTAAAAAGAAAACTGCCATAATAATGGTCGTAGTTTTAAACACAAAATCATTATCGTTTATAAAAACATCCCAAAACAAAATAAAGCTTAACAGTAAAAAAGCAGCTAAGGCACAAGTAACTGAAATTTTGAAAAATCTTAACATCGTTAGGTCTTTAAATTAGTAAAAAGTAAACTTTTTAGCTTTTATCTTTTAATTCCTTAAGAATAGAATCAATTAGTACTATGTTTTGGGTATATACAGTATCACAGTTTAATGCGGCTTGTCGTGCTATATCAAACATTACTTTTGAGCGTTGTGGCAGAAACATTTCTTTCTTAGTTCTTGCATTTGTTGCATAATCCGAAAGTATTTTAATTTTATCATTATAACTATTTTCCACTTCTGTAGTTAATGGTATTCTTCCTTCATAAAAGAGCAGTATCTGTTTTTTTAATTTTCTGTTTTTAATAAAACCTATTTTACCGCTTGACTTAAACCCTTCATAATTACCTCTATTAAATTTATGTATTAAAAGATTCAGATGAATTGAAATATCCTGCTTATTTTTTTCTAAACTATCAATATACTTTTCATCGATCTCCAGAAAATTACGAAACATTTCTGTTGCTTTTTTCACCTCTTTGCTGTAATGCTGCTGATTGACTTTTTCTTCTTTCAGGTCCTCCTTCAGATCCCCCAGAAATTCGGCTGTTTCTTGTTGCTGATGCCTTTCTTCACTCCAGCTGTGCAGTGAAATAGACAGTGTAACCGCAAATACAATAATTACAATTTCAGATACAAAATGTTTTACTTTCCCGAGTAGGCTCTTATTCTGATATTTTTCAACTGCAGTGACATTATGCAGATGTTTTCTTAATTCTTCTTCCATTTTTAAAATTGTTTATTATTTATATTCTTTTAGAAATCAATGCCATCCTAAGCGGAGTCGAAGGGCGCCCTGAGCGAATTCGAAGGCTTTTTTACGGGAATAGGGTTCCGACTCCGCTCAGCCTGACATCCGTTTTGAATTACATTCAATAAGTTATTCTTTTAATAAAAACGCGTTGGCGAACAGGAGCAGTCTTTAATGATCCGTACCGGCAGGTCAAATCGTAAAAAAAGTTCATGGGATCCCGAATTGTAATTTCCCAGATTCATGGTATCAGCATCGTAGGTATAACCCGCAAAAAGTTTCTTTGTAATTTGAAACCCTGCCAAACCACTTACTGCTGCATCCCATCGGTAGGCTGCTCCTAAAGTTAATTTGTCAAAAAATAAAAAATTGGCTGAGACGTTCAGATTTAATGGGCTTCCCTTCACAAAATCAGTTAACAGTGCCGGCTTGAACTTAACATCTTCAGAGAGATTAAAAACATGTCCTGCCATTAAGTAATAATGAACTCTTCGTTGTACGAGAAGCTCTTTATTGGGAGTGAAATCTTTCGTATCCAATACTATAGGTGCTGAAATTCCAACGTAAGTATCTTTTGACATTAAATATATTCCTGCTCCTACATTGGGTGAAAAATCATTTGAAATACTGTTTTGGAAAACCGGATCATTAGGATTATACTCCTGTAACTTTGTATAATCGACGTTCAATAAGGCGGCATTTGCTTTTAGTCCAAAAAACAGCCAGTACTCATAATTTAGACGAATGTTATAAGAGATATCGCCTGAAAACAAAGTTTCGTTTGAAGGTCCTACCTGATTATGTATAACGGATACCCCCAATCCAACTTTTTCTGAAACAGGGCTGCTTACAGCAAAAGTCATTGATTTTGGAGCGCCTTCAAGCCCTATCCATTGCATTCTGTTTAAACCTGTAATACTTAAAGCTTCTCTGGTCCCTACATACGCCGGATTTAATATGGCTGTATTATACATATACTGTGTGTATTGTGAATTTTGCTGCCCTACTACATTTAGAGTGGCTAGAAATAGCCATACGAGGGTAATACCAATATTCTTTTTCATCTGTCCTTGATTTATTTTATGGTATGATTTGAAAATAAACACACCATTCATACCTTCAACTTTTATTTTTTGACGTAGAGATAACCTGCTTTTTCTATCGTTGTCCCATCTACTTCATAACGAAGTATATAAAAATAGGTTCCTGTCGGTACACCTGCTTTCCTATTAATAGTTGCCCTGCCTTCAGATATCCCGCGGAAGACATTATTATTACTTCCATACTGACTGGTTTTAAAAATCTGAACACCTCCTGAATTAAAAATCTCCACGGTATTATTAGGAAACTGTTCAAGTCCGTCTATTTTGAAATAATCATTTAAACCATCGTCATTCGCTGAAACAGCATTATAGACAATTACTCCCTGTATTTTAATGGATGCTTCTGCCCTGTTATTTTCTTCGTTAAAATCTTTAGGATTTGATGCCTTTAAATACGCTACGTTAAGATAATCTCCTGTTCCTTTTACTTTTGCTGTAATAGTTAAGGTCTGATTTTCTTTTGCTTTCAATACCGGCATACTCCAAATTCCATTCATTGCATTGTATGTTCCGGAAGAAACATTCGAATCGACATATTCATATCCTGTGGGAAGCGTTTCACTAATTACAACCTCTTTAAAATCATGAGTTCTTAAATTTTCAGCTTTGATTGTAAATACTACATTTTGCCCTATTCCCGGCAATGGATTATCTACCACATTTTGTATACTAATATCCGAGCATGAATTTATGGTTAAAGGGAAAATAACAGAAACGATAGGATCACATTTCGTGGTATTAATGTAGTCTACATTGACTGTCGCTTTTCCCACAGTATTCCATACAACCGTTACAAAATCATCTGTAGGCTGTCCTCCTGCTATGACGGTTCCTTCACTGCTAACCAACCAGTTGTAATCAGACATTCCGGCAACTATTTTGTAGGTCACCTCGTCAAACACGCAGGATGCAGCACTCCAGTTGGGAGCCGGTTCTATACTATCATTTTTAATATTGACCTTTACTGCTAAGCGTACCGGGCTTTCACAACTTCCTGATTGTAGCGAACCGTAATAAACAGTACCGTGTATTAAAGCCGTCGTGGCAGGAATTACTTTTCCGTCTTTTGGAGCATCAAACCACGTCACATTGCTTTCTGTTGTAACCAAATCCGATACTTTAGCGTGGTCATCTTCACAAAATTCCTGAGTTTTTGCTCCCGTTGGCGTTTGAGGGTCACTTAACGTAACCGTAACGGCCAATCTCGTTGGACTCTCGCAGGTTCCTACTTTTAAGGA
>NZ_WKKE01000044.1 GCF_009674775.1 Flavobacterium sp. LC2016-23
TGAAAAAAGGGTCCAACTTTAATTAAAAAGTCAAACCCCGTTATTTTTAAACTTACACACTTTTTAGGACAGTGTCTCTAAAAATATTGTCAGCTTTAAATAAGTTTTTTGCCTCTCTATTGCTACCATCCCTTATATGCTAAAATAGATTGATTTTAACTATTCTTGTCTTCCATTAATTATAGTATATTTGTATATTGCTAGAAAATACGTCTTAAAATTAATTTTATAATTGTTCTTAATTTGGAATTGCCAGAAAAATCTTTTGAAGAAATTAAACATTTAGTCCCAGAAATCAATTTGCTAATTTTAACTGCAAATGACATTGAAACATTTCATGTTAGACAAGCATTAAAACCGTTGGATAGTTTTGAAAATGTTATAAAAGTTCCACATAAAATGCAAACTTATTTTCTTGGAGTGTTTGGAGAATATCAAGCAGTTCATGTACAATTGGGAAAAATGGGTTCAATTGGAGATTCTGCGTCTATTGTAACGGTTATGAATTCTATAGATATTTGGAATCCGAAGGCAGTAGTAATGATTGGTGTTGCAATGGGAGCTGATGAAAAGAAGCAGAACATTGGGGATGTACTAATTTCAGACACGATAATATCTTATGAGAGCCAACGTCTTGGTGAATTAATTACCCAAAGAGGGGCTGTGGTGGAAGCAGGTTCTATATTGTTGAATAGATTTAAAAATTTAACTAATTGGTCTAATCCAATTGACGATGGAAAGTTTTCAACAAAAATTCATGGACAAATTTTATCAGGAGAAAAGTTAATAGATAATTTAATTGAAAGAGATAGATTACTGGAAAAATACCCTCAAGCAGTAGGAGCTGAAATGGAAGGTGCGGGAGTTTATACAGCTTGTAGAAATACCAGCTTAACTGAGTGGATAATAGTTAAGGGAATTTGTGATTATGGAGATGGAAATAAAAGTTTTAATAAAGTTCAGAGACAAAATCTAGCCGCTCAATGCGCAACGTCATTAACTGAAAAAGTTTTTATGTCTAGGGTTGGATTTATTGATATAGGTTTACATCCAGTCGCAATTCAAAGTACTAAAACAACAGAAAATGATATTGAACAATCGGATAAATTTGAAGAAGAAATTATAGCAATAGTAGAGTCAAATCATAATCTAGAAGATATGCATTCCGCAGTTCAAATAACAGTATCAGCATTTTTGGATCTAAATTCGTACGAGAAAGCACAGGTAATTAATGATATGGGATTTGATCTGTCCGATTTTGTTAGTTTGAGTGGACACGAATTGGATAAACAATTTTTCAATCATGTTAAGCAAAAAGATTTGTTATCTGAACTATGGAATGCTATTAATAAATTAAAACCTTTTACTAATAACCAAAACCCATTTTAATGAACCAAAATTATAAATGCGCTGATTTTTTTCCAACATGGTATAAGACCATTGATCCCTCACCAACAATTGAGCTAGTAAATAAAAGGATAGATGGAATAAATGCTATCATCAAACTAGAAAATCCTGATTTATGGCTTGACGTTGTTAAAATTGCTAATGGTGATAAGGAATACAGAGTAGAAGGGGCAACTTTAGTTGTTAATAAATTTAAAGAATTTGATATATCGTTTCCAATTATATCAAATGAAAATATTTTGAAGGTTTTATCGCAAATATCTCTTTGCTTTTTGTTTGAATCTGGTAATAAGTATAGTCAATGTATTAGTATGGCTGTTATTAATTCAAATTTCTTCGAACAAAATGAGATCAGCGAAATTCCTTTTTGTGACTATGCAGTACAAAAAATTAAGCTGAAGGATAATTACGAAACAGGAGTTATATCTGAAATAGAGGAACAGCTGTTTCAAAAGGAAGTAGAAATGGAGGATAATTACTACGAGGAAGAGGAAGAAGAGGAAGAGGAAGAAGAAGAGGAAGAGGAAGAGGAAGAGGAAGAGGAAGAGGAAGAGGAAGAGGAAGAGGAAGAGGAAGAAAAATCTCTTACGACGCAAGACTCTTTTAGATTAATTAAGATGGTAAATTATCTTGCGAAAGAAAATAAGAAAATTAAAGAGGAGTCCAATGTTCTGTGGTGGTTATTTGGTGAATATAGTACATTGGGGAAAAACTACTTTAGTGATATTAGTATTCCTAAAGTGGTTATGATTACTGCTCAGGAATTAGTTGACTTAACTAGTAATACAGGGTATCTTCAATCTGCAAAACATATTTTATCCAAAGCAATAATCGTTTCGAATAAAGGTAAATCTAAATTTAAGGAAATTAGTATTGCAGAATCATTATTGGAATCTTCCATTGAAACAAAGAACAAGCTGCTGTCTAAGGGGGATTTAGGATTGTTAACGCCAATTTTGTACAGCGTAAAAGTAAGTAAACAAAGTGAACAGCCTGAGGTTTGGAAATCGATTTGTCATCAGAAACTTGGAAGTGGTAATATAGAAAAAAAATATATGCCTATAGAAATTGCTTTTCAATTGTACAAAGAAATCATTTTTTTGAATTTATTAGCAAATTTAAGAAATGAGTGATGTAAGAGCGTGTGTGCAAGCTGGATGTAATGTCCGCGAAGATGGAAGTTGCTTAGAAGGATTGGAGCATCTCGAGTGCCCACATTTTTATTGGAGCGAAGATGATGAAGAAATTGAGCAAGATATTGATTCTGAAACTCCATCTGTAGTTGTGAAAAATAGCAATAAAATAAATGTTTTTGAAGGGGCTGAATTGAGTGTTGGGGAGATTTCCTCAATTACGCATAAATATTCCTGTGGATTAATTGTAATATTAGGAGACCTTGGTTGCGGAAAAACTACTTTGCTGGCAACTATTTTTGATCTTTTCCAAATAGGATACTTAAAGAATTATTTATTTGCAGGTTCGATGACTCAGAAAGGTTTCGAGCTAAGATGTCATCTTTCACGAATGCTGTCTGGAGGGACTAAACCAGAAACAGAGAGGACTAAAACTCGCGAGTTTAAGATATTACATATTGGAATTAAAAGTGTTGAGCATTCTTTCGTTAAACATTTTCTACTTTCAGATATATCTGGAGAAACAATTCAAGAAGCGAGGAACTCTAGTTCAACAATGAAAGAACAGTTAAGCATAGTAAAATTGGCAAATCATATAATCTATATTATTGATGGGGAAAAACTTGCCGGTTCACTGAGAGCTTCAACGATTATGGATTCGGAACTTTTTATCCAGTCAGCATTAGATAATAATATTTTTACTAGAGAAACGATTTTAAATATTTTGATATCAAAATGGGATATGCTAGAAAATAGTACATCATTTAATCTAGAATCAGTATTAATAAATAAAATAAAAAATCGTTTTGAATCTAATTTAAACGCAATCAATTTTAAAAAAATTGCTTCAAGACCTGCTCAGGAAAACTCGTCGAATATTGATCTAGGATTTGGTGTAGAGGAGTTAATTAACGATTTCATGATAAGACCTACAATGCAGAAGAAACTAAATTTGCCGATGGAAAAGTCGGATCGTTTTATAGAAAATTATAAAATTAGGGGAAATGAGTAATAAAGGAATATTATTTTCAGGACTTCCCGGATCAGGAAAAACTACATATCTCTCAGCTCTATGGTATTTTATATTTAATAATAGGATTGATATTGGATATACATGCGACAGTCTAAAGGATACAGAACTGACATATCTAAATTCTATAAGCAAAAGCTGGGCTAGTTGTTCAAAAGTTATTCGTACTAATCAAAATAAAATTGAAATGGTGGATCTTAAAATGATCAATACTGTTTCTAAGGAGTCAATTACTTTAAAGATTCCTGATATTTCAGGAGAAACCTTCAACTCAATATTTAGAGATCGTGAATGGTTTGAAGAATTTGATTATTTGATAGAAAATGTGGATGGATTAGTATTATTTCTTGATCCAAATGATAAAAAAAATAAGCCTCAATTAATCCATCAGGTCAATGAAAGTTACAGAATTTTTGATGCTGCTTTAGTAAATGATAATCCTGAGTTAGCGTGGACAGAAGAGTTGGTTCCTAGTCAAGTTAAACTTGTTGATTTTCTACAGATGCTTGACTTTCATAAGCCGAATTCAATTAAGAAGATTTCTATAATTATTTCATGCTGGGACTTAGTGCAATCTAGTACGGAACCCGAAATATGGTGTAAAGAAGAACTACCTTTGCTGTATCAATATCTATCAGCAAATACGGAGATTTTTACAACAAAGTATTTTGGTGTAAGTTCGCAAGGAGGTACATACGAAAATGATCAAATAAAAGACAAGTTATTGGCTATAGAAGACCCCTTGGAACGAATTAGTGTTACTGATGGTGTAACGATTTCTAATAATATTTTAAGTCCATTACTTTGGATAACTGATGAGGATAAAAATTGAACAAACATTACATGGCTATCAAAATGGGCATGAATTATTAATGTCATCTTCGGCACTATCTAGTGATGCGAAGAAGGTTTTATTGGTGCAGAGTGACTTATCAGGATCAAACATTGATGAAGGATTTAAAATATACATTAGTGGATTTCCATTAGCAACACATTATGCTTTTAGCAAAACATGGTATGCCGATGAAATGCAGCGACCTGGATGTGTTTGGACACATACCTTGCTTATATCATTCGCTGACCTTGGTAAAATTCCCGATTTAGATCAACTTTTAACTTACTTTCGAAGACCTGAAAAAAATGATTATTTTGCTTATTCATCTTCAATTTTTATTGAAAAAGAAGATCTGAAAAATTCAAAGGAAATTTTTGATAATACTATTGAGGTAATCCCAGTGCTGGATGCATTATATGATCACCCTGAAAAAACAGTACTATGTCCAGCATATAATTCGGTAGATTATGAAAGAAAAATAGTTCAGATTTGGAGTAATCAATGGCCTAGATTAAGGAGGAATTTTTCCTTTTGTTCAGGTGCGTTAAATTTAAAAATTCTGGAAGGGGTGGAATTTGATTTGCAGATTGTTCCACAAAGATCGGTTAGCGCAATTGAAAAACAAAGTACAGGAAGTATTACAATCTCACAAAAGGTAAATTTAGAAAACAACTGGATTGCGCTTTTTAATAATATTTCTAAAAATAAATTGCGTAAGTTTCTCTGGTTATATGGTTCGGATGTGAAAGGATTACGGAAAAATTACAAACCACTATTGGAACTTCTGGAGATGACGGAATGTAATAAGCCAGATGTTGAAAGAATTATAAATATAATATATAAATCATTCGAAGAGAAGGAAGGTTTTCTTCTAAAAAATGAAATGTATAATAGCAGAGGTTTATTTAATATTAATGAACTACAAGTTTTGAATTATTTAATATCAGATCATCAACATTATCCTGAAAAAGGTTTTATAAATGAAAAACTAGTTACTGCATTAAAAGAAAACAGGATTAGTGTGAATGAGTTTTTTGATTTTTATATGAATTCTGCACCTGAGCTATTAGATAGCCGTTTATTAGAAAATGTTTCGATAAATTCCAGCGATTTAATTGATCTTCTTAAGCGCGACTCCAGATTAATCAATATATTCTCAGGCAAAATTCCTGAAATTGCAACTGTAGATGAAACTTGGTATTTGCCAATTGAAACTCAGCGAATTCTTATTGAAATTCTTGAATATTCGCAAAATGTTAATTGGGAAGATACCATAAAAGCAATTCTAAAATCCAATAGCTCGATAATATTTAGTTTATTAAAAAATAGTGATTCAAGAATTTATATAGTTCTGAAATTTTTCAATAACCGTGATTTTTTAATGTCTACAGATATTCAATCGTATATCTTTGGAAGTAAAGTTATTGTAAAAGATTTTATTTATAAGAATATCTCTGCGCTTAGTTCTCAATTTTGCTCTAAAATTTTTGAAATTTACAATTATAACGAATTGATTTCTTTAGAACTAGATTCAAAAAGCTGGCAGATTATTTATAAAAAACTTATTGATGAAAATGTAAAAATTTATGCTTCATGTATTTTACTTTCATTAGGTTTTAATCGTAAAATTTCAAATCCCGCGTTAATCGTTTCGGAATGTTTTAATGATGTTTACTTTTATGCTAGAATCTCTAAAATTGATTATAATATTTGGAAGTTTATTCCAATAGATAAAGAGATGCCGGATGAGGAAGATTCTATATCGTCAATTTTAAATTTTTTGTTTTTACCAAAAAAGAAAGAGGTTCCTAATTGGGATTTTTGTGAATTATTAATACGTACTTTGGTAAATAAGTTTATTAAGTTTAATTGGCCGCAACAGTATTTTTTAGATAGTCTTAAAATTTTTGAAACTACAAAAAGTGCATTTAGTTATGCATTGGGTTTTAAGAAAGGTCAAAAATTTTTAAAAGATCTTTTGATGAATATAAAGAAAAACAAAGTTAAAAAAAGCAGCCATCATATTCAATTAATTGATTCGCTAAAAAGACATTTGTAAAATGTTAAAAGAACTTTTTTTTTGATTTTCTTCTGCCTACGAGTTCCGAGTAAAAAGGCAGCAAGATATCGGTTGTGATACAACCGGACATCTTGCCGATTGCAGGAACGCTGCAATCTTTGATTTTAAAAATCCTTGAATATTTATTAAAGTCAGAAAATTATATATTTAAAATAAATAATATGAAATCATATAAAGCGACTTAAATTAAGGATATATAAATGATTTTGCCATAGATATATCATAGATTCGCGACTAAAAAGTGGTAGATTAAGGATTATTATTAATTATTCAATACTATTAATTTCTATTTCGGACAGTTTTGGCTCTATTAAAGTTTTTAAGTTTTCATTCAAAAAATTCTCATACAATAAATTATTTTCTGGAGTGAAATTTAACCCTTTATTTCCATTTTTAGTAATTTTACTCTTATCATATGTTTCCATTAGTTTATTATTAAAATTAAGTATATCCACAATTGAACTTTCTGAAAAAGCTAATGCAACGCCAACTTTAAAATCTATTTTTTTTTGAGTGCTTTGTGATAAAAATTTAGCATCACCTGCAAAGCCGAAACCTTCGATTTTAGTGGCCTTAGTAACACTTTTAAAAACTTGATGTTCAATCGCAATAACACTCGCAACTTTTAGAACTGCAAATACTGTATTAGCTGGCAATTTTGGGTTATCTTTTTTTATTTTTGCAACTCGCTCATCAAATTTTTTCCAATTAATTTCGCCGTCGACTATACTTGTATGAGATGTTTCTGTTATCGAAAAATTAACTTCATCCGAATTGGCCATCCCAGCAGATATGAAACTTAAATACGAAAGATTTACGGCAATATCTTTTTTGAGTAGATCAGAAACCAATAGCGTTGGTTCTTGCTTTATTTCAGGAAGTTTCGAATTATTAACAAGAACTTTATTTCCCAAAATTTTCACATTATAACTTTTACCATCAGTTTTAGGAATTAACATTATTATGCTACCTGGTAAATCGTTTACAATATGTCTTTGTAAAATTCCTTGTTCTAACTCAACAATGTCTAGCCAAACATTTTTCGCTACGTTACTTTGAGAAAATCCTTTAAAAAAGGATAAAATCAACAGCCCGATAATTAATAACTCTTTTTTCATAATATAAAAATTTAAAGATTAAGTGTTAAATTGACTACAAAATATTATAACTTGCTTATAATTAAGTTCTTTTGATAATGCTCCAACTAAAATTTTATCCATTTTAGTGAATGGTGCTCTTTTACCACGACATCATTATTTTGAGCAATCTTGATCTTCTTCTGATTAAAATGATTCTGGACTACACATTGTTGTATTATCATCAATTGCAGCAATATTGAGAATTTTTAGCATTTTTAAAATTGCACTTTGATAATTTAAATCTGCTTTTTAAATGTCTAATAAATAGATTCTCAAATTACTTAAAGATAATTTTTTCTAAAGTGTTGTCATTTTGGTTAACATTCGGATACTACTAACAAAGCTAAAGAAAGTTCCGAAATGAAAAACCAGTATAAATACGTGTTGTGTATCATTGGAGGTGCAAACAAAAATTGAAGATAAAGTTAAGAGTATATTTTGCGCCCTTAATTACTATTTTATGTTCAAATTAAAGTATTCCAAAAGAAAAAAAGTAAGCAAATTTATGGGACACCTAGCTCTCCGAAGTTTTCTCATGAAATGCTGGCAAATGTCTCTGACTTTGCGCAATTTTTTTGATGTTCTTGTGAAAACTAAGCCTGATAAAAGTCTCAGACTTTTTACGTTTTAGTTTAAACAAAAAAAGCTCCAGATTTCTCTGAAGCTTTTTGTCTTAGTAGTTCGCCGCGGCGAAGACTCGAACTTGTGGGATCAAAGCATATTGTTGTGGGGAAATATTAAAATCTAGATATTTGTATTTCCAAATTATACCCCAGTGCAAGATT
>NZ_WKKE01000045.1 GCF_009674775.1 Flavobacterium sp. LC2016-23
TCTGAAACCGCCTGCTGCATTCTGGCCTGCGAAAAACTATTTGATAAAGGCACATAGGTAATTCCGGTCTTCAGACAAGACAGTAAACTTCCAATAAGTTCTTTTCCGCTTTGTAATAATACTCCAACGGAATCATCAGAAGACAGGCCTGTAGCCAGTAACAAACCGCTTAACTGGTTCGCAAATGAATTTAACGAGGCGTAAGTCGTATTGGCATTAGCCTCTTGTATTGCTGTATGCTCCGGATAAATAGTTACAATCTCCTCGAAACTTTTGTGAAGGTATGATGGAGCTGTTTTTTCGATGTTTTGTTCAAACCAATCCGCTGATGATAACTCGTCCTGACCTAAATAGGTTAAATTCTTCATTGATGATTCCGGTGCTGCTACCACTTCCTGAAGCAGTTTATCCAGGTGATTCACCATACGGGTGATACGATCGCTATCGTACAAGTCGGTACTGTATTCGATGCTTCCTTCTAAATGATCGTCGCGATCGATAAACTGAAAACGCAAATCGCCTTTACTGATTTTTAATTCTTCGTTAGCCGATACTACTTCCAGGCCTTCCATGGCTAAAGATTCCATCAGTTGCAGGTCAACATTTTGAAGAATGACTACAACATCGAATAGTGGAGAACGGTTTTTAGCCACATTACTGTCTAATTGTTCTACTAATAAATCAAATGGATAGCTTTGGTAATTGAACCCTGCTACACTTATTTGTTTAACATGGGCTAATAATGCTCTGAAATTATCGTCTCCGCTAAATTCTGCGCGTAAGGCCAGGGTATTTAGATATAATCCTATTTGATTTTCTAAATCAGCATGATCTCTTCCGGCTACGGGAGTTCCCAAAGTAATGTTAGATTGTCCGGTGTAACGGTATAATAAGGCATATACCAGTGAACTCACCCCCATAAAAAGGGTACATCCTGCTTCAGAACACAAGGATTTTAAGCCTGCACTTGCTGCTGGAGAGAATGAAAAATGATGCTGTGCGCCACGATGGCTCATTATTGCCGGACGCGGGCGATCTGAGGCCAGTTCTATTCTTGGTGCATCTGTTAAATGGTTTTTCCAGTACGTTCCGGAAGCTTCAAATTCAGCACTTTTTACCAATGAAGACTGCCACGCAGCATAATCTTTGTACTGAATTGGCAATGCTGCTAATGAAACGGATTCATTTCTGATCAATCCATTGTAATAGGTTACCAAATCGCGTACTAAAATTTGCATCGACCATTCATCGGAAATAATATGATGGTCTACAAAAACTAAGTCGTAAAGGTCATTTCCGTATGAAAATAATTTTATTCTGAATAAGGGCCAGCTGCTAAGATCAAAACGTTGGTTTTGTAATTCTTCTACTAATTCCTCTTTACGTTCCGGAGCTGCACTAATATCAATGGTTTCTATGCTGACCACCACATCGCTGCTGTTTAGTATTTTTTGACGTGGTTCGCCGTCTTTTAAAATAAAAATCGTTCGTAAACTTTCATGGCGCGCTAGTAGTTGTGTAAATGACGCTGTTAAAGCCTTAACATCCAAAGTCCCTTTTAAACGATATACCTCTGAACCGTTGAATGGAGAAACTCCTTCTATCTGCTGTTCAATAAGCCAGGTACGACGCTGGGCATGTGACAGGGCATAATCTTCCTGTTCTACTGCTTTCCCAATAGCAGTATAGGTATTCCCTTTTGATTCCGATATTAATAATGCCTGTGCTTTTAAAGCGGAATGGTTGAAAATTTCTCCAATGTTTAGCTGTACTTCGTGTTGCTTATATACACGGGAGATCAACTGAATCGCTTTCAGAGAAGAACCTCCCAAATCAAAAAACGAATCGTTTCTTCCGATACTGCTTTGCGGAATACTTAGTAATTCGGCCCAGATTCCGCTTAGAGAAGTTTCAATCGCACCGCTCGGCGCTTCATAATTGCTGCCCCGCAATAATTCTGAAGGTTTTGGCAGGGCACGTTTGTCTACTTTGCCGTTTAGGGTCAACGGAAATTCTTCCAGATAAATAAAGTAATCCGGAATACTGCTGCGGTCTAATGTTGCGGATAAAAGCAAGCGCAGTTCACCGGGACCGTATTCCGTTCCGCTGTAATAACACAGTAAAGAATCTGCTGCAGGATCCGTATGTAATACCAATTCTACCTGCCCCACTCCTTCTAAGTTTAACAAGGAACTGCGAATACCGTCCAGTTCTATTCGTACACCGTGCAGTTTGATCTGATCGTCAATTCTTCCAAGAATCTCTAAATTTCCATCGTTATCATAACGGCCTAAATCGCCCGTTCTGCAAACGAGATCTTCACGATCGGTAACCAGTGGATTCTGTACAAATAACGCTGCCGTAAGTTCCTGATTCAAATAGCCTTTACTTACATACGGGCTTTTGATATACACTTCGCCGATTTCTCCGCGGTTACAGATTCCTTTTTCGTTAATAACAGCAATTAATGTATTACTAATTGCCTGCCCCACAGGTAAAACCGTACCAGCTTCTAAGTCATCTGCCGGAATGTGGTAACAGCTTTTCAGAACTGTCGTTTCGGTCAGTCCGTAAAGGTTGCTCATACGTGCCGAGTGTCCCGAAAGTGAACGCCATAAAGCAACATCACGTCCGTATAATTTTTCTCCTGCTAAAACAACTTCTTTAATATCTTTTAACGAAAGATTCTGTTCCACCAGACTGTTCGTTAATAATCTAAATAAGGAAGGAACCGTCTGTACAATGGTGATTTTTTCTGCTGAAAGCCATTGGCCTAACAATACCATATTCTCACGGGTTTTCGCAGGCGGAATGCACAAACAGCTTCCTGAAATTAAACTCGTTAAGATGTCTTTTAAACTGGCATCAAAAGTGACTGAAGCAATCTGGCTTACACGGCTTTCGGTATTAAATGCGAAGGTGTTTTTATGCCAGTTGATATAGTGGGCAATACTCTCCTGGTTCCCCACAATCGCTTTGGATTTTCCGGTGGTACCCGAGCTGTAGAAAATATAGCTGCTGTTGTTCACCGGATAATCCACGGTATTATTTTCTTCACTGTAATTATTTAAATTGTAATCCGTTAGCAGATATTCTCCTGATGAGCTTGCTTTATACACCGCTAAACTGGTCTGATCCAGTCCAATCAAATCGGAATTCCCAAGTCCTAAGTCTCCCAAAAGAGAAGAACCGGATGCTTTAAAAACCAAAACATGGCTAAATTCATGATCAATCTCCTGATTTTGAAAGGACGACCAGGACGAATCATCCGTGATTAAAACTTTCATTGCAGTTTCTGAAACGGCCTGCTGCAGACGTGCCTGCGAGAAACTATTCGATAAAGGCACATAGGTAATCCCCGTTTTAAAACAGGCGAGTACACTTCCCACCAGTTCTTTTCCGGATGGCAACAATACCCCAACGGAATCATCAGAGGACAAACCTGTATCCAGTAACAAACCGCTTAACTGGTTCGCAAATGAATTTAATACTATATAACTCGTGCTGCCATTAGACTCTGCTAATGCCGTATGATCCGGATAAGAGGATACGATATCCTCGAAACTTTTGTGAATATATTTTTTAATCATTGATTTGATTTTTATTGTAGACTTTAAGCGTTTTCTTTTATTTGGTAAGAATCAGAATTAATCGCTGATGAGGTTCTTCATTAAAAGTTTTTGAAAGCTCTTCCTGCAGTATTACTCTGTATCCTAAAGCGATTGCCGTATGTATTATTTCCTGATTGGATTTGGGTCTTTTTTCTGAAAACAGTACCGGAATACCGTAATCAATGACGTTGTTTATAAAAATATTGCCGCCTGTTTTCAAAGCAGAATACATAATTTGAAGCAATAATTTGTAGTCGATATAATTGACAATCTGAGAGATAGTAATCACATCATAAAAGTTTTCATACGTCCCAAACTGCGTGATCATGTTTTGTCTTAAATCCTCGGGAAACGTTGTTGCGTTAATATCAAGATTCAAAACATTACAATCAAATTTCTCTGTTAACCAACTGATTACATTCTGGTCATTTTCTAAAAAACAGACCTTTCTGTCTTTTGGCAGCACATTAATGGCTTCGTCAGAAAACAATAAAGGAGTAAAAAAAGGGCCTATTTCTAAATATTGTTTTGCGGAATGGGTGGTATATTCCAGTACATAAGGGAGCAACTTTCTTCCTGTTTCTATCATTCTGATTCTGGCTTCAGCATCAAAGTCTTCTCCGAATTTATTGTGGTCTAATGACCATCCAGGCCATTCTATTTCGTAACTTTTCTCTATACTATCTTTTTTCATATCTTCTATGTGATGGTTGTTTTATAAATAGTGGTTGGTTATCTTTTTTAATAGTCTTCTAATAAATCATCTGCAAAACTGGCGCGTTTAGCTGCTATTTTTTCTGTTTGTAGTTCCGACAGGAAGCTTAATTTTCTAATCTTAACCGTCTGTTTTTTAAGAATGTCGGCGGCCAGATTGTTGATATCGGTTACCATACGGGCAATACGGTCTTCATCGTACAGATCGGTATTGTATTCGATATTTCCTTCTATATGATCTTCGCGGTCGATAAACTGAAAACGTAAATCCCCTTTACTGATTTTTAGTTCTTCGCTGGCAGCCGTTACTTCCAAACCTTCCATTTCCAAAGATTCCATCAGTTGCAGGTCTATGTTTTGAAGAATAATTACGACGTCAAATAATGGGGAACGGTTTTTAGCGGCATCAGCCCCTAATTCTGCTACCAGTAAGTCAAATGGATAGTTTTGATGATGAAATCCTGCCAGGCTTATTTGTTTGACGTGGGCTAATAATTCGGTGAAAGTATCATCCCCGCTAAATTTTGCCCGTAATGCCAGCGTATTCAGGTACAAACCAATCTGATTCTCCAGATCAGCATGATTTCTTCCCGCTACCGGTGTTCCCAAAGTAATATCCGACTGCCCGGTGTAACGGTATAATAAGGTATAAACTAAGGCCGTAAGCCCCATAAATAAAGTACATCCCGATTCATGGCAGATTGCTTTTATGCCTGCGCTTGCTGCTGCAGAAAATGAAAAATGATGCTGAGCTCCCTGATGACTCATTAGAAGCGGACGCGGATGATCAGAAGCCAGTTCTATCCTTGGTGCTTCCAGTAAATGCGTTTTCCAGTAGTGGCCTGACGCTTCAAATTCAGCACTTCCGATGTCCCGGGATTGCCAGGCAGCATAATCCTTGTATTGGACAGGCAATGCTTCTAAAGAAAATGCTGCTCCACGTATGAATGCATTATAAAAACGTACCAAATCACGCACTAAGACCTGCATCGACCATTCATCTGAAATGATATGATGGTCTACAAAAACCAAATCGTATTCATTTGTATTATAAGAGAATAATTTTATTCGGAATAACGGCCATTGGCTAAGATCAAAACGTTTATTTCTCAATTGTTCAACCAATAAGCTTCTCTGTTCCGGAGCTGCACTGATGTCAATGGTTTCAATATCTATTACAACATCATTGCTTTTTAGTATTTTCTGACGCGGTTCGCCTTCTTTTAAGATAAATATCGTTCGAAGGCTCTCGTGACGTTCAATTAATGCCGTAAAGGACTGGGTTAAGGCCTGTAGGTCTAAATTTCCTTTTAAACGATATACCTCAGAACCGTTGAATGGTGAAATTCCTTCTATTTGCTGTTCGATAAGCCACGTACGACGCTGCGCGTGGGATACAGCATAATCCTCCTGCTCTGCCACCTTTTCAATCGAACTGTAAACGGCATCTCCTTTTGATGCAGTTATTAATGCAGCTTGTCTTTTTAAATCGGGATGGTTAAAAATTTCCCCAATGCTCAACTGCACTTCGTGATTTTTATACACTCTGGAAATCAGCTGAATGGCTTTTAGGGAAGAACCTCCTAAATCAAAAAACGAATCGTTTCTTCCGATACTGCTTTGCGGAATGCTTAGCAATTCGGCCCAGATCGTACTCAGGGAAGTTTCAATCGTTCCGACTGGTGCTTCGTAATTGCTGCCTCGCAATAATTCTGATGGTTTTGGCAGGGCACGCTTGTCAACTTTACCGTTTAAGGTCAACGGAAATTCTTCCAGATAAATAAAGTAATCCGGAATACTGCTGCGGTCCAATTGTGCTGATAAAAGCAAGCGTAATTCTCCCGAACCGTATTCTGTTCCGCTGTAATAACACAATAAAGAATCTGCCGAGGCATCGGTGTGTAATACTAATTCTACCTGTCCTACGCCTTCTAAGTTTAACAACGAGCTGCGAATACCGTCCAGTTCTACACGTACACCGTGAAGTTTGATCTGATCGTCAATTCTTCCCAGAATTTCTAAATTTCCATCGTTGTCATAACGACCCAGGTCTCCCGTTCTGCAAACCAGATCCTCACGATCGGTAACCAATGGATTTTGTACCAATAACTTTGCAGTAAGTTCCTGATCTAAATAACCTTTACTGATGTACGGACTTTTAATGTATACTTCTCCGATTTCTCCCCACATGCTTAGTCCGCTGTCGTTGATGACAGCGATCATACTGCTGGCAATGGCTTGTCCCACCGGTAAAACGGTACCGGGATCTATATCTTCGTTTGGAATGTGGTAACAGCTTTTCAGAACCGTAGTTTCGGTTAGTCCGTATAAATTGCTCATGCGGGCTGTATGTCCGGAAAGGGAACGCCATAAGGCCACATCACGTCCGTATAATTTTTCTCCAGCCAGTACCACTTCTTTGATGTCTTTTAACGAAAGATTCTGCTCTGTTATGCTGTTCGTCAGTAATCTAAATAAAGAAGGAACGGTCTGTAAAATGTTGATTTTTTCTGCTGAAAGCCATTGGCCTAACAAGACCATATTCTCACGCGTTTTCGGAGCCGGAATGCACAGACAGCTTCCCGAAATCAGACTCGTTAAGATGTCTTTTAGACTGGCATCAAAAGTCACTGAGGCGATCTGGCTTACACGGCTTTGGGTGTTAAATCCGAAGGTGTTTTTGTGCCAGTTGATATAATGTGCAATGCTTTCCTGGTTCCCGACAATCGCTTTAGATTTTCCTGTTGTACCCGAACTGTAGAAAATATAACTGCTGTTGTTAACAGGATAATCGACTGCAATATTTTCTTCGCTGTACTTATTTAAATTGTAATTCGTTAGCAGATATTCTCCTGATGAGCTTGCTTTGTATACTTCTAAACTGGTTTGTTCTAGGGAAATCAAATCTAAATTTCCAAGTCCTAAGTCTCCCAAAAGCGAAGAACCTGATGCTTTAAAAACTAAAACATG
>NZ_WKKE01000046.1 GCF_009674775.1 Flavobacterium sp. LC2016-23
TAAAAATCCGTCACAGCTCCGTTACCAATCTGATGTACGCGATGGAAAGCGAAGTTTCGGCAAACGCATCCGATTCGTTACTGGCCGTTACAACCTATGCTTTCGATATGTCCGTGGTAGAATTATTCCTGCCGCTGCATGTGGGTGCAAGCGTAATTATCGCTTCCACGCCATCATTGAAATCACCCGAAGCGATCATCGAATTGTTTGAAAAACACGATCCGACAATCATGCAGGCCACACCGGGCTTCTGGCAGATGCTGGTAGATGCCGGCTGGGAAGGAAGCGATAAAGTCCGCGTGATTACGGGAGGAGAAGCGTTATCGCTATCCCTGGGAGAATCACTTATCCAATACTCGGAAACGATCTGGAACATGTACGGACCAACCGAGACTACGGTGTATTCGACCTATAAAAAAGTAAGAGAAACGCAGGACATTCAATACATCGGACGCCCTGTTGATAATATGCAGTCTTACATTCTGGACAAAGAATTACAATTGGTACCTATTGGCGTGATCGGAACGCTGTATATGAGCGGAGCGGGAATTGCCGTTGGGTATCAAAACAAAGAAGAACTGACATCAAAAGCTTTTATTGCGCATCCGTACCAGGAAAATACAGTAATGTACAACACCGGGGATTTATGTATGTGGAATGAGGAAGGCAGCATAAAATACTACGGCCGAATTGACCATCAGATCAAAATCCGTGGTTATAGAATCGAATTGGAAGAGATCATCTCGGCCATGTTAAGCTATGAAGGCGTACAGCAAAGTGTGGTGGTGGGAATGGAAATCGATGGCGAGAAACACCTGGCAGGTTATTATACCGGCGAAGAGGTAGAAAGTAATTTGCTGAGAAAATACCTGACCGGCTGCTTACCGGAATACATGATTCCAACGTATTTGACGGGCATCGAAAAATTCCCGTTAACCCCTAATGGAAAAATAGACAAACGTGCCTTACCCAACCCATCAGAAGGACTCGTAAGGGAATATGTCGCAGCAACCAATGAAACAGAACGTGTCCTGATCTCCATTTGGGAAGAAGTGCTTGGGAAAGAAAAAATCGGAATCAACGACAATTTCTTCGAACTCGGTGGCCATTCCCTTAAAGGAATTCAGATCATATCCAGAATTAAAAAAGAATTTGGGGTTAAACTGGAATTAAAAGAATTATTCCTTGCGCCGGTACTGGAAGATGTCGCTTCCAAAATAGCCATCATACAATGGGCAAAAAAATCAGAAACTTCAGGAGCTATTATCATTAAAAAAGATACCATAACATTATGAATGTATATACATTTTTAGAAGAACTAAAATCTAAAGAGGTTCAATTAAATCTCAAAAATGGAAAGTTAGAAGTGCAGGCTCCTGAAGGGGTACTGACGTCTGATCTTGTGGAACGCTTAAAAGAATCCAAAGAGGACATTATTGCTTTATTGCAGCATACCGGAACGGAAGAAAATCTATTGGAAATTCCGGTAGCAGCAAAAAAAGACTATTATCCGGTATCTTTTTCTCAAAACAGGTTATGGGTTTTAGATCAGTTTGATCAGGTGGCAACCGTTTTTAATATGGCCATGCACTACCGACTGAATGGTGCCATCGACGAAAAACTATTCGCAAAGGCATTCCAAATTTTAGTCGCCCGACATGAAATTCTAAGAACCCGTTTTGCAGTTAAAAACGGCCAGCCGTATCAGTACCTGTTAGAAAATGCAGCAGAAGGAATTTCTTTTGAAAGCCTGGATTATTCCAATAGTGAAAATTCAAATCAGCTGGCACAAAATAAAGCAACAGCAATAGCGGAAACCAAATTTGATTTATACCACGATCCGTTATTAAAAGTAGTGCTTATAAAAGTAGCAGACGAGCATTATTTTCTATCGCTGTGCATTCACCATATTATTTCGGACGAATGGTCGATGAATATTCTGGTCAAAGATGTAATGGCAATTTACAGCGGACTAAAAAAGGGTAAAAATGCTGTTCTGGAACCTTTGAGAATACAGTTCAAGGATTACGCCAGCTGGGAACTGGAAAATATTAAAAATGAAAAGGCAAGCCAAGAATACTGGTTAAAGAAGCTGGACGGGACACTTCCGGTTTTAGAACTGGTTTCGGATCACATTCGTCCTGTAATTCAAACCTATAACGGTAGTGAAGTTGCCGTACAAATTTCAAAAGAAAACAGTCAGAAATTCTACGAATTACTGGAAAAAAACGGCACGACCTTATTCATGGGAGCCATGTCTTTAGTATATACTTTATTGTACCGATATAGCGGTACTAATGATATTATTGTAGGAGCACCGGTATCGGGACGTAAACATGCAGATTTAGAACATCAGATTGGTTTTTATATCAACACACTGGCATTACGACAAAATATTGAGGGCAGTTCAGATTTTACAGCCTTATTACAAGATGTTAAAACCAATATACTGGAAGGCTATCAGCACCAGTCGTATCCTTTTGATTTACTGGTTGATGAATTAACCGTACAAAGAGATCCGTCACGTTCACCATTATTTGATGTGATGGTGGTTGTGGAAGATAAAGGAAAAGACAACTTAACCAAATTTGAAGGGATCACGATTGAAGAAGTAGCTTTAGAAAAGAAACGAAGCAAATACGATCTTACGTTTTGGTTTAAGGAAGGTGTTTCGGGTGAAATTGCCATTCACATTGAATACAATACCGATATTTATAGTGAGGATCGCATGACGCGATTGGCGCTTCATTTAGAAAAGTTAGTGGACAGTATTAGTACAGATGCTGCCACTCCCTTAGATAAATTATTGCTCCTAAAAGCAGAAGAACAAAAAATAATACGGGAAGACTATCAGGGAAAAATACTATCACAAGCTGCGGATGCCACCCTGATTTCACTTTTTGAAGCACAGGCGGACCAGCAGGGAAATGCCTTAGCTGTGAAATATGAAAACAACACGCTTAGTTATCAGGAATTAGAAGCGCGTTCCAATCAATTGGCACATTACTTACAAACCAATCATCAGATTGGTAAAGGAAGTATTGTCGGTGTGATGCAGGACAGGAATGAGTATTTGCTGATCAGTATTTTAGGGATACTGAAAGCAGGAGCTGCCTATTTACCAATAGACCGCAACAATCCGGCAGATCGTGTTGCGTACATGTTAGCAGATGGAAATGTATCCTTGTTACTGACTGACACAGTGGTTTCAGACTATGCAGTGACCACACAAAACAGTATAGCATTACAGGAAGAATTAGGAAATTATCCGGACACACGATTAAATATCGCAGTAGACGGAGAAGATCTGGCGTATATCATCTATACTTCAGGTTCTACAGGAAGACCAAAGGGAGTACTGATCAGACACAGTTCTGTGGTTAACTTACTGGAGTCGGTTGCCCCTGTATTCGATTTTTCAAACAAAGATAAAGTACTGGCTACGGCAACTTTTACGTTTGATATATCTGTCTTTGATTTTTTCATGCCCTTGTGCACTGGCGGTGCGCTAATTATCGCTACGGCTAATGTAATTACCGATCCGTTGTTGTTAACAGCAATGATTGAGGAAAATGGCATTACCCTCATGCAGGCGACTCCAAGTGTCTGGAATGTGCTTTTGGAAGCAGGCTGGAAAGCAGCTCATCCATTAAAGAAAATAAGTACCGGAGAATTTTTACCGGTTTCATTAGGAACCCGTTTATTAGAAATTCCGGGCCCCCTTTACAATATGTATGGCCCGACGGAAACCACGATCTGGTCCACATTTCAGCAGATTAAAGAGGTAAAAGATTTATATTCAATAGGAAAACCAATCTGCAATACCACCATCTACATCCTGGACCAACACGGACAAATAGTGCCCCAGGGAATCATAGGAAACCTTTTTATTGGTGGTAAAGGAGTAGCAAAAGGATATACGGATGCTGAATTAACAACGAAAAAGTTTGTAAAAAATCCGCTAAATACTAACGAAATCATTTATGATACAGGCGATTTATGCCAGTGGGATTTCAATGGAAATCTGGTCTATCTGGGAAGAAGCGACAATCAGATTAAACTGAGAGGGTATCGCATTGAATTAGGGGAAATAGAATCGCTGTTACAACTGGATGCGCAAGTCAATCAGGCTGTTGTCATCGTAAAAGGAGACTTTCTTTTAGCCTATGTGACAGGAAAGGAAAAAATTGACAGAGAAAATTTAAGAACAGTGCTTCAAAGCAGTCTGCCGGGGTATATGGTACCTGCTCATATCATACAATTAGAGCTGTTTCCGTTAACTTCCAGTGGCAAGATTGACAAATCAGCTTTGCCGTTTCCAAAAGAATTATCTGCCAAAAGCTATAGTGCACCGGAAACAAAAACGGAAGAATTATTAGCAGCAATCTGGTCAGAATTATTATTGGCCAGACAAGTAGGAAGAGAGGACAACTTCTTTGAATTAGGCGGAAATTCCCTGAAAGCAATTCAGTTAATCACAAGATTAAGAAATGATGCCGCACTACAAATAAGCATAGAAGCTATTTTTAGGAATCCGGTATTGCGAGATCTGGCAAAAGAGATTAAAACAATAACGCTAAAAGAAGCCGTAATACTGCCGAAAACAGCTGTACAGGAGGATTATGAATTGTCTAAAGCGCAACGCGGAACGTGGTTACAGGTGCAAAGACAGCCGAAAGCGCCGACGTTCAATATTTTTAATATTTATCAATTAAAAGGAGTCTTAAACCGTAAAGCACTGGAGGAATCTTTTAACCAGTTAATAAACCGTCATGAAAGCCTGCGAACCCTTTTTGTCTTAAAAGGAGTAGAGCCGCGCCAGAAGATTGTAGCTGCAGAAGACTATAATTTTTCAATTGAATATAAAGAAGCAAAAGACAGTAATGCCGTACTGGAGGAATTCACAAATCATATTTTTGATTTAAGTGAAGGGCCGCTTTTTAAGGTGACCGTTATACAAAACAGTCTTTATAATCACGATTTATTTTTCTCTATACACCATATTATTTCTGATGAATGGTCGATACAGATTTTAGTCCGTGATTTAATAAATTATTATAATGCATGGGTACTGGACGAAGAAGTTTCAGTAGTACCACTGCCTATTCAATATAAAGATTATGCAGCGTGGCAATCTGCAGCTTTAGGCAGTCCGGCATTTGAATTATCCCGCACATATTGGAAAAACCATTTAGCCGATGCACCAAGAATAGAATTAGCCTCAGATCGTCCGCGTCCGGCAGTAATGAGCAATAAAGGATCCCAATACAATTTCTCCTTTTCTACAGCAGCAAGCACAGCATTACAAGCCGTTTGCGCTGAATCGGGCTGTACGTTGTTTATGGGCGTTAGTGCCATAGTCTATGCGTTGTTATACCGCTACACAGGACAATCTGATATTACGTTGGGAACACCGGTGGCAGGGCGAAATCATTCCGAGTTGGAAAATCAGATCGGTCTGTATATAAACACCTTAGCACTAAGAGCACAATTTAAAGGCGATAATACTTTTAAAGATTTATTAGCAGCTGTAAAAGAAATCAGTATTTCCGGTTTCAGTCATCAAAGCTATCCGTTTGATGTTTTGGTGGAAGATTTAGACAGTTCGTTACATAAAAATCGCGCTCCGTTATTTGATGTAGTGGTTATTTTACAGAATGTAGCGTTACAGTTCATGAAATCCCTGAAGATGGAAGGAATTGAAATTAATGGAAAAGATATTGACCTTAAAGTAAGCAAAAGTGACCTGCGATTTGAATTTATTGAACGCGAAGATTTTATAGAATGCAGTATTGAATACAATACAGATTTATACGATGAAGACCGTATCGTACGCATGACTGCTCATATGGAAAATCTTTTGACAGCAGTTGGTGAAAACCCAAATCAGCAGTTAAAAGAAATAGAATATTTAGAAGAGACAGATGCGGCAACTTCACAATGGTTTGAACAAAATATAGAAAAAACAGCTCCATCATACATTCATAAAAGTTTCGAGGAGATTGTAACTATTTATCCGGAGCATACAGCAATACAAGAGGCTAATGCCCATACGACTTACGCCTCGTTAAATTCATTTGCGAACCAGTTAAGCGGTTTGTTACTGGCTACAGGCCTGTCTTCTGATGATTCCGTTGGAGTATTATTACAAAGTGGAAAAGAACTGATCGGAAGTTTACTGTCTTGTCTGAAGACCGGAATTACCTATGTACCACTATCGAATAGTTTTTCGCAGGCGAGAATGCAGCAGGCGGTTTCAGAAACGGGTATGAAAGTTTTAATTACAGATGATTCGTCCTGGTCCGTCTTTCAAAATCAGGAGGTTGATCATGAATTTGCGCATGTTTTAGTTTTTAAAGCATCAGGTTCTTCTGTTTTAGGAGATTTGGGACTTGGAAATTTAGATTTGATTACACTGGAACAGACCAGTTTGGAAGTCTATGAATTAAAATCTTCAGGAGAGTTCTTATTAGCCAATTGCAGTTTAGATAATTACAGTAAAGAAAATGTTGCCGTTGAGTATCCAATTAATAACAGCAGCTATATTTTCTACAGTTCCGGTACAACAGGCAAGTCCAAAGCAATTGTGGGGAACCAGGAAAGCATTGCGCACTATATCACCTGGCACAAAAACACATTCGGATTTAATACTGAAAGTCGTGTAAGCCAGATTGCATCAGTCACTTTTGATGCGAGTCTAAAAGATATTTTAACGAGTTTGATTTCAGGAAGCTGTTTGTGTATTCCGACTGCCAAAACCCGTGAGAATATGGTATTGTTAGGCCAATGGCTTTCAACAGAAAAAGTAACGATTTTACAAACGGTTCCTTCTTTATTCAGATTATTGACCAATAGTCTTGTAGAACAGAATCTTTCGTTAAAAGACATCAAAGAAGTTGTCCTTGCAGGAGAAAAATTATACGGACGTGATGTTGCTTTATGGCGTTCACTTTCCGGACATACAGCCCGCATGAGCAACTTATACGGACTGACAGAAACGACAGTTTTAAAAAGTTGTTACCACATTCCAAACGAAGATTTAGATCCCGGAACCGTTTTACCGGTCGGACAAGCCATTGCCAACAGTATGATCGCTGTAATCAACGATAGCGGACTCAGTATGTGGGGAGAAATCGGAGAAGTATACATTAAAAGTCCGTACATCAGCAAAGGTTATTTAGATCAGGAACTAACTGCAAAATTATTGGTACAAAATCCATTGGTTTCGGATCGTGAAGATCTGGTTTGCAGAACGGGCGACTTAGGCCG
>NZ_WKKE01000047.1 GCF_009674775.1 Flavobacterium sp. LC2016-23
GCAGTGGCGACAAATCTGACCAATAATTATTTGGATAATTATAATAAACCTCCGGTACTGGGATTTAGTGCTGTAGGGCCGGGGAATGATATGCATTATTATGTAGGTAGTAATAGTAGTGTAGGAGCACCGGTAAATGATGATAACTCAAATGCGGTAGACTGGTACGGACCATTTGGTAAAGTAAATTGGGCTTTTGGGACTGCTTCTGCAATGGGAATAGTTAAAGGAAGTCTAAACTCAGAGCGCATGTATGCTGAAGGTATCAGAAGAGGGCTTTCAGGAAATTATCCGTTAACAGGAAGAAACCTTAGTTTGTTTAGAGAGGCTCCAATGACGAAAGCTACAATTCCGATATCGAAAGTGGGGCAATGGGCAGGTAGCATAGGTAGAGGCTCTTTTTATGCTGGGTTTTTTATGGATAGTTTTGGCCTATTGAATTATATCGATGATCCAAGTTCTCCGAACGCTGTTCATCCAGCAAAATTTATACTAAACACTTATATGGGAGCTATGGGGACTTATGGAGGTAATATGATGGCTATTCCATCAATACTTTACTTTGGCATAGATGCTTTTTATCCGAAAGGCTGGGGGGGATTAGCAATAGATCAGGAAAGTTTATATCAAGATAACAGAGCTATTAATCCAAATTATCAGGCCTTTCCGGGGGCAATGAAACTATAAATATTATGAAATTTATCAAGAAAAGTTATTATTATTTTTTCTATAGGATTTACCGTTCTATAGAATATACTTCAGAATTATCGGGTGGAAAATTTCTTACATTTCACAAAGCAAGCCTTGTTGTACTTGCTTTGGAAGCATGGGTTTTTTTTTCATTCATGGCATATTATAGAATTTTTACAAAGACAAGTATTCAACTTTCGTTTTCAATGCCTATTATTTATGTGCCAGCTATAATAATTTACGTTTTTAATTATTTCACATTAGACTATAAAGATAATTGGAAACAATTTAATGTTGAATTTGCCAATTATTCTAAGAGAAAAAATAGAATTGGAGGCTGGATTGTATTTGGGATAATTTTGCTTATCATCAGTAATTTTATTTTTTCATTTTATTTAATAAGTCAGGTAGATTGGAGCCAATATCGTTAAAATTGTATAAACCACACCCGATCGCCCGGATATCCAAAACGATATCCGGCAGTCTGGTGGGATTAGGAATAGATTAGGAAAGATTATATAGAGAAAAACAAAGCTATAAATCGGAATTACTAAGCCTTTCCGGGTGCAATGAAACTAAAAATATCATGAAATTTATAAAGAAAAGTTACTATTATTTTTTCTATAAGATTTACCGTTCTATAGAATATACTTCAAATTCGTTTGGAGGAGAAACTCTTATATCATCTAAAGCAGGTCTTGTTATGCTTGCTTTACAAGTATGGGTATTAATTTCAATTTCTGCATATTATGCAATTTACACGAAGACATTTATAGAACTTACCATTTCAATGCCTATTGTATACATACCTGCTATAATAGTTTTTGCATTTAATTATTTCACATTAGACTATAAAGATAATTGGAAAAAATATAATGTCGAATTTGCCAATTATTCTAAAAGAAAAAATAGAATTGGAGGCTGGATCGTATTTGGGATAATTCTACTTGTAATCAGTAATTTGATTTATGCATTCTATTTAATGGGTGAAGTAGATTGGAATAAATATCGTTAAAATTGTAAACGTTCTGTGACATTGACTGCTAAAAAGGGGAATGTAGCTGGACAAGCTTGGAAGATTAGATGGATAACTTGGTAGATTTATAATGAATGCTAATTATACTTATTGACTTTGCAAGAACATAACAATGATTAACGGATGTTATGAAAGTAAAAAAATTAAAGATTAATTTATGAAAATTTATATATACATATATTATGCGTCTTTTCTACAAAGCAGAAAAAAAAATGAAGTTCCTGAAATTCCTGTTTATACCTTGTTGTCTTTTATTCAGACAAGTAATTTAATAACATTTACCAATATTATGATGTTAATTACAAGACTTGATATTAATTATGATGTTAGAAAAATTGCACTTGTTGCACCAATTTTATTTTATTTTCTGAACTATTATTACTTCACAAAGAGGGGTAATGGTGAAATTATCATTAAAAATGAAAGTTATTCATTAGGCAAGTATTCTTTTTTGCTTGACGTTTTTGGTTTTGCATCTTTTCCTTTGGTGGTTTTAACCTATTACTTTTATAGGGAATTTTAAGTAGTTATTATTTACTTAATTATTAGGCACGATTACTATTTGTAATTCCTACCAAATTGTTTAAGATATAGAGAAATGTTTGTAAAACGATTGCTACTTTAAATAATGAGATCGTCTTAAATTAAATTATGAAAAAAATAATAAAGGGGCTTATTGATTTTTGGCTCGATTATGCTTCTTCAAGTTATAATAGACTAAAAAAAAAGGATAAAGATCCGGAAATTGACATATTGTTAAATACTTCATTTATTCAATCGTTAAATATAAATTTAATTTTAGTTGTGATCTTTAAACTAACTCAGTTTAAAGTTAAAGATTTTAAGTACATGATTGTCACAACGATATTGTTGTTCATTTTTAATTATTTCTGGTATAACAAATTGCAAGATATTAGAAAAGAAGAAATAAAAAATAGGACACCGAGATTTAGTAATTCTGTGTACAAGGTCTATGCTGTCTTTTCTGCTATTTTACTTTTTTTTGTAGCTTATGTATTAAAGTAAGATGATATTCAACTGTTTAATGATTTTACAAGACATGAACATATACAAAGTGTAGGTCTCATCAACATGAACGGCCGTATTTACGATCCTAATCTGCATCGTTTTTTACAGCCGGACAACAATATTCAGGACCCGTTTAATACGCAGAATTACAATCGTTACGGTTATGTTTTAAACAATCCTTTAAAATATACCGATCCTACAGGTGAATTTTGGAACGTAGTTGGTTACTTTTTATCAGGATATATAATGGGTGCCTATGCCAGCGGAGGCGAATTGAATCCTGCCAAATGGAACTCTTCGGCTTTCATTACTATTGGTGCAGCAGGGGCATCAGCCGGAGCCTCAGCAGTGGCGACAAATCTGACCAATAATTATTTAGATAATTATAATAAGCCACCTGAATTAGGGATTAGTGCAGTGAATGTCCTCAACTTTTTCCCTAAAATTAATGATAGTTTTGAAAACGGTCTTAATCAGAGAGTGGTGGATGTTTATGATTTTTTTGACCATGAAGTTTCGAGTTCATCTTATTGGGCTAATACGATAACTAATTTTGGAAATGATGTTAAGAATGGTAGAAGCTTATTCTTTAATGCCAGTGAAGCATATCATCATGAATTATTTAATAATGCAGTAAATATGTCAGTGTACGATTGGGCATATGCTGCTGGATATAGTGCTCCTGATATGGCAGTGTCTTTTGCTGTTCCTTATGCTGCTGAGGGAATAGTATCAAAGATTGGCAATGTAGGAATTATTGAGGAAATAGCTATTACTAGAACTTATACTAAGTCTAGTCTATCGCTAGGAAGAGAGATGCATGCTGCGTATAAAGCAAATTTAGCTGATAATATTACTACATTTAAGGAATTTACTGGAATCAAAGGAATTCGACCTGATTTTGTAGATTTTAGTACAAGAACTATCTATGAGTTAAAGCCTTACAACCCTAATCAAATAAAAGTAGGTACAAGGCAATTGTTTAACTATAAAGTTCATTTTGAAAAGAAT
This sequence comes from Flavobacterium sp. LC2016-23, assembly GCF_009674775.1. Classification (GTDB taxonomy): domain Bacteria; phylum Bacteroidota; class Bacteroidia; order Flavobacteriales; family Flavobacteriaceae; genus Flavobacterium. The sequence goes on from NZ_WKKE01000047.1 coordinate 3,767, forward strand.
TATGGAGGAGTTTGGAATACAGTTTTAGATCATTATTAATAATAATTGAATGGAAAAAAAAGAGTTATCTAATATGTTAAGTGAAGTACTTCTGCCTTTTGGCTTTAAGAAGAAAGGCGATTATTGGGTTTTAAATCACGATGTAATTACCAAAATTATTAATCTTCAAAAATCCCAATTTAATAATAGTTTTTACATTAATTATGGCTATGTCTTAAAGTCAATTCCATTAACTGGAATGATGCATATTTACAATAGATTAACCTCATCAAACATTGAAGAGAGAAATTGGATTTTGGAACTATTAAATCTTGAAAATGATATTTCAATCAATGAACGGAGTACTGAGTTAAAAAAGATATTGCTTGAAATACTAATTTCCAATATGCAGATTATTAATACCGAACAGGATTTAATAAATGAATTAAAGAAGAGGCCTCATTTAAATGATGTTCCAATGAACGTAAAAGAGCATTTAAATTTGATGGAATGATTGTAACGCAATTTTAAAAATTCGGGTGATAAGGTTTTGATAGACTCATAAAAATAATGGAAATTACAATCGTTACGGCTACGTTTTAAACAATCCTTTAAAATATACCGATCCTACAGGTGAATTTTGGAACGTAGTTGGTTACCTTTTATCAGGATATATAATGGGTGCCTATGCCAGCGGAGGCGAGTTGAACCCTGCTAAATGGAATTCTTCGGCTTTTATTACTATTGGCGCAGCAGGGGCATCAGCCGGAGCCTCAGCAGTGGCGACAAATCTGACCAATAATTATCTGGATAATTATAATAAACCTCCGGTATTGGGATTTAGTGCTGTAGGGTCGGGGAATGATATTCATTCTTTTGTAGGTAGTAATAGTAGTGTAGGAGCACCAGTAAGTGATAATAACTCAAATGTAGTAGACTCGTACGGACCAGTTGGTAAAGTAAATTGGGGATTTGCGACTGCTTCTGGTATTGGAACTATAAAAGGAACACTAAACTCAGAACGTATGTATGCAGATGGTATTAGAAGAGGACTTTTAGGAAATTACCCATTAACAGGGAGAAACCTTAGTTTGTTTAGAGATTCTCCAATGACAAAAGCAACAATTCCAATATCTAAAGTGGGACAATGGGCAGGAATAATAGGTAAAGGCTCTTTTTATTTTGGGCTTGCTATGGATCGTTTTGGCATACTGAATTATCTAGATGATCCCAATTCTCCTAATGCTGTTCATCCGGCAAAAGCAGGGTTAAACACAATTATGGGGGCTATGGGAACTTATGGAAGTGCTTTGATGACTATTCCTTCTACACTTTATTTTGGTATTGACGCTTTTTATCCGAAAGGCTGGGGGGGATTAGCAATAGATCAGGAAAGATTATATCGGGAGAATAAAGCTATAAACCCAAATTACCAAGCCTTTCCAGGTGCCATGAAATTTTAAGTATTATGAAATTTATTAAGAAAAGTTACTATTATTTTTTCTATAAAATTTACCGTTCTATAGAATATACTTCAAAATCGTTTGGAGGAGAAACTCTTATATCATCTAAAGCCGGTCTTGTTATGCTCGCTTTAGAAGCGTGGGTATTATTTTCATTCGTAGCATATTATAGAATTTATACAAAAACAAGTATGCAGCTTTCGATTTCAATGCCTATTGTCTATATACCATTAATACTACTTTTTGTTTTTAATTATTTTACATTAGATTACAAAGGTAAATGGAAACAATATAATACTGAATTTGCCAATTATTCTAAAAGAAAAAATAGAATTGGAGGCTGGATCGTATTTGGGATAATTTTACTTGTAATCAGTAATTTGATTTATGCATTGTATTTAATGAGTCAGATAGATTGGAGCCAATATCGTTAAAATTGTACAAACCAGACCCGAGCGCTCGGATATCCAGACGGATATCTGGGAGGCTGGGTAAGATTAGGAATAGATCAAGAAAGTTTATATAGGTAAAACAGAGCTATAAATCCACATTATCAGG
>NZ_WKKE01000048.1 GCF_009674775.1 Flavobacterium sp. LC2016-23
GCCTCGGCGGATTCGTTATTGTGTTATTACAGCGGAACAGAATACGGTTCCGGAGAATTGCGTTTGCTTTTATCGGCAACATTAGACCGCAGCAGTATTCCGGATTACTTTATTTATCTGGAAGAATTTCCTTTGACCTTAAACGGGAAAGTAGACAAACGTGCCTTACCAAAACCTTCAGAATTATTGCGAGGCAGTAATTACGAAGCACCAGTCGGAACGATTGAAACTTCCTTAAGCGGAATCTGGGCAGAATTATTAAGCATTCCGCAAAGCAGTATTGGAAGAAACGATTCATTTTTTGATTTAGGAGGTTCGTCTTTAAAAGCGATTCAGTTAATATCGAGAGTGTATAAAAATCAAGAAGTGCAGTTGAGCATTGGGGAAATTTTCAACCATTCCACCTTAAAAGCACAGGCTTCCTTACTAGCAGCATCAAAAGGAAATACTTACAACGCTATTGAAAAAATAGCAGAACAGGAGGATTATGCCTTGTCACACGGGCAGCGTCGTTTGTGGGTTTTAGATCAGTTGCAGGAAGATTTTACAGCCTATAGCCGTCCGATAAGTTATGATATGCAAGGTACATTAGACCTTACTGCTTTAACGGAGTCTTTTAGAAAATTAATCGAACGCCACGAGAGTTTACGAACCATCTTTATCGTAAAAGACGGGGAGCCGCGTCAGTTGATACAAGCTGTGGAAACCATCCATTTTGAGATTCCCGTAACAGATGTATCGCACAGCGAAAACAAAGAAAACGCTATTGAAGAAGTTTTAACTGCAATGGCTGTTTCTCCTTTTGATTTAGCAAAAGGCCCCTTGTTTAAAGCAGTGGTATTAAAATTAGGAAACGACCAGCATCGTTTGTTATTTGCTATTCATCATATTATTTCTGATGAATGGTCAATGCAGGTTCTGGTACGTGATTTAATAAGTGCTTATAATACGATTGTTGCTTCAGCAGCCTCTTCTTTGGCAGCCTTACCAATTCAATACAAAGATTATGCGGCCTGGCAGTTACAGGAACTCTCAACAGGAAAATTAGCAGATTCCCGTAACTACTGGCTGACAAAACTAGGAGGAGAATTGCCTGTACTGGACTTACCATCAGATTATGTGCGTCCGTCGGTACAAACTTATAACGGGGCACAGACGCATGTTGTTTTTTCAGAAGCGACAAGTCAGGCTTTTAAACAGTATATAAAAGAACAGGACAGTACGCTGTTTATGGGACTTGTTTCACTAATTAAAGTATTGTTGTACCGATATAGCGGACAAGAAGATATCATTGTTGGAACCCCAATAGCAGGAAGAGAACACTCCGATTTAGAGCATCAGATTGGATTTTATATCAACAATCTGGCCTTACGAACCAAATTTGAAGGGAATGGAAGTTTTACAAATCTGTTGCAATTGGTCAAACAAACGTGTCTGGAAGGGTATGATAATCAATCCTATCCGTTTGATTTACTGGTAGACGAACTGGAGCTTTCCAGGGACTTAAGCCGCTTTCCGCTATATGATGTAGTGGTTGTACTGGCAAACGATCAGTCCGCATCGGAAGAAATAGAAGAAATGGAAGGTTTATCAGTGTCTTCAGTGCGTGTAGCGGTAAACACCAGTTTATACGACCTTACTTTTTGGTTTAAGGAAGATACGTCAGGACAAATTAGTGCTCACATTGAATACAACACCGATATTTATAGTGCGGAACGCATTAACCGATTAGGTTTTCACTTGGGAAAACTACTGGATAGTATTGTCAGCGATAGTAGCCTTTCGTTAGATCAGTTACCATTAATTGAAGCAGAAGAGCATACCGCCTTACTGGAAAAATACCAGGGAGAAATCGTTTCCCAGTCTTCATTGACTACGCTTATTTCACTTTTTGAAGCACAGGCCGACGAACAAAAAGAGGCCATAGCTGTAAGGTATGAAGGTAGCAAACTTAGTTATCAGGAACTGGAAGAACGCTCGAATGCCGTAGCCCATTATTTGCAAACTCAGCATGCTATTGGTAAGGGAAGTATTGTGGGGATCCTACAGGACAGAAGTAAGGATTTGGTAATAAGTATTTTAGGAATCTTAAAAGCCGGAGGTGCCTACTTACCAATCGATCGTAACTATCCATCCGATCGTATTGCGTATATGCTAAGGGATGGAAATGTATCCTTAGTAATTACCGATACAGCGATCACGGAATATGAAGTGACAAGCGTAAACAGTACCGATTTAAAAGAAATAGTAGAAAACCATCCAAAAACGCGATTGCATACAGCGGTAAGCGGAGAAGATCTGGCTTATGTAATCTACACCTCCGGTTCGACAGGAAGACCAAAAGGAGTGATGATTTCCCATAGCGCAGTAGTCAATTATTTAAATTGGGCCAATGAAAATTATTATAAAAACGAAGCAGACTATCCGGGTTGTTTATTCACATCATTATCTTTCGACTTAACTGTTACAAGTTTATGGAGCGGGTTGTTACGTGGTGATGTATTGGAAATTTTATCTTCCAAAGAAGACGATTTTGCCACGTTGCAAAAAGTATTCAGCAGCAATTCCATCCGGACAGTAAAACTAACACCTTCGCACATACAGGTACTGGCAGGTTTAGATTTGACAAGTACCCATATTGCCGTTGCAATTGTCGGAGGAGAACGTTTAACGGCCCATCATGTTTCCATCCTAAAAGGGTTAAATCCTTCGATGAAAATCTACAACGAATATGGTCCAACCGAAACAACGGTAGGGTGCAGTGTAGCATTGGTAGAACAGGAAAATACAATTACGATTGGCCGCCCGATCAGCAATACCTCATTATATGTTTTAGATTCCAACCATCAATTGGTACCCATTGGCGTTCAGGGAGAGTTATACATAGGAGGTGCAGGGGTGTTCAAAGGTTATATCGGAAATGAAGCTTTAACTGCAGAACGTACGTTATCAAATCCGTTTAGAGAAGGAATGCTCTACAAAACAGGAGATACCGTAAGCTGGGATAACGAAGGAAACTTACGCTATCACGGAAGAAAAGACGATCAGGTAAAAATACAGGGACACCGTATTGAACTGGGCGAACTAAGTGCGATAATAGCAGAAAGCAATTTACTGGAGCAATTTGAAGTACTGGTGGTTTCAGACGGAGTACTTCCATCATTGGTGGTATACTACATTGGCTCAGAGGAAAAAGCAGGCGAGGTCAAAGCCTGTCTGGGAGCCCGTTTACCATCGTACATGGTGCCTCATTATTATGTAGGTATGGAAGAATTTCCATTGACGACCAACGGAAAATTAGACCAGTCAAAATTGCCATCTCCACAGGGAGTTTCAGCAAAAATATATAGTGCGCCAGAAACAGCTACGGAAAAACAGCTGGCAAAAATCTGGTCAGAATTACTATTAGTGCAGCAGGTTGGGGCAGAAGACAACTTCTTTGAATTAGGCGGAAATTCACTTAAAGCCATACGATTGGTATCGATGGTCGCCAAAGAGCAGTCTGTAAAAATTGTACTGAAAGATATTTTTGCAACAAGCAGCCTGAGAGAATTAGCAAAACTAATAGACCAGCAGGAATCTACCGCACTGGTTGCCATAGAAAAGGTAGCAGATGCAGCGTACTATACTGCTTCCTACGCACAAAAACGCATGTGGACCTTAAATCAGTTTACAGAAGCAAGAGTGGCCTATAATACCTCAATGTCGTATTGGTTTCATGGAGACTTAAGTATCGAAGTATTAAATCAGGCATTTCTTGAATTAATAAACCGACATGAAATTCTGCGGACCGTATTCAAAATGATTGATGACGAAGTCAGACAGGTAGTACTGGACATTCATAATTTCTCTAAAGTAGTTGAATATATTGATTTGAGCGCTATTGAAAATGCCCGTGATCTGGTAAAAGAAAAACAACGTTTGGTAATAGAAAGTCCATTAGACTTAGAAAATGGGCCGTTAATTAAAGTGACTGTTTTTGAAGTTGCTGAAAACGAATATCTTTTTGTATTAGTAAACCATCATATTATTTCTGATGAATGGTCGGTTGAAATTTTAATTGACGAAATTAAATACATCTATAATAAAATCAGGACTGGAGAAAAATTAGGGCTTGAGCCATTGCCAATCCAGTACCGAGATTATGCAGCCTGGGAAGCAAAAGAATTGGAAAATGATAAATTATTGCATCATAAATCCTATTGGTTAAATGAATTATCCGGTGAAATTACGCCGTTGGAATTACCGACAGATTATACAAGACCACCTGTAAAAACGTTTTCCGGAGCACATTACAATTATCAATTTGAAACCAATAGCGCCAAAAACTTTACTAAGTTAATTACAGGCAGCGGAAATACGATGTTCATGGGCGTACTTTCAGTAGTAAAAATGCTTCTGTACCGCTACACCGGAACCGCAGACATCATTATCGGAACTCCGATCTCCGGCAGGGTACATTCCGATTTGGAAAATCAGTTAGGATTTTATCTGAACACCTTAGTGCTCAGAGACGAATTATCGGGCGACATGAGCTACGAAGCTTTACTGGCGCAGGTAAAAGAAACCTGTTTAAATGCTTACGAGCATCAATTGTATCCGTTTGACCTGTTGGTAGAAGAACTGGACGTTTCCAGAGATTTAAGTCATTCGCCGTTATTTGATGTCATGATTGTGTGGCAGGAGGGTAGTAGAGAATCTTCCGAAACTTTAGATAGCATAGAAATTATTGAAGATTCCGAAACATTCGTTAACAGCAAATTCGACATCACTTTTTACTTCAGTAAACAAAATGATAATTTGCAGCTAACGATTGAATACAACACGTCGTTATTCTCCGTTTCTCGAATCGCAAGAATGGCCTCGCACCTGGAAGAATTGTTAGCCTTAGTAGTTGCCGCTCCGCAGACCAGTATTGGGAAGTACAATTATTTGTCTGATGCGGAAAGTGCCAATATTCTAACAAATTTCAACGCTACGGCAAAAGATTATCCTTTAAGCGGCAGTTTCCTGACCCGATTCGAGCAAAATGTGAGCAGAACCCCGCAAGCCGTTGCGGTATATTATGCAGATCGAAAATTAAGTTACGAAGCATTAGATGCCGCTGTCAACCAATTGTCGAATTATCTGAAAGAGCGCTACGGCATCAAACAAGGCGATTGTGTAGGTTTATTGCTGGACCGCAGCGAATGGATGTTAATCTCAATGTTAAGTATCCTGAAACTGGGCGGTATTTACCTGCCTATTGATAAAAGTTACCCGACTTCAAGAATCAGTTACATCTTAGAAGATGGCCGTGCAGCGTTACTAATTTCAGATACACCGTATACAGATGAATCGGGGATTAATGTAATGATTCTGCCGGAGCATATAGAAAAACTTTCCGATTACAGCAGTGAA
>NZ_WKKE01000049.1 GCF_009674775.1 Flavobacterium sp. LC2016-23
TCGTCCAGTTCTTTGTAGGTCAATTGCGTTTCTTCAAATACTATGGCAATATTATTTGGAGTTTTGGCAACTTGTTCTTCAAATAAATCCAGTACCGTTTTACCGGCCGGGTATTCGATTACCGTATTGTTCAGGTCGTAAAGCAAATTTTGCTTTTCTAATTCCGGCAATACAGATTCATTTTTTAAAACAGCATCACCCGAATTGACTAACGTGGCTAAAAAGTTAGTGTAGTACTCTTGCAGTCGCTCTATTGTTAAACCGTATTTTAAGGTTCTTTGCTGATTCCATGATGCTTTTATACCATTTGCAACGGGACGAATGTTTAAGTCGAGGAACGTATTTGTCGCTTCAAAGTTGAGATCTGCAAATCTAAATCCGGTCAGTTTTTCATCCTCCTGTACATTCAAATCATCATAAATATGAAAATCGATATAATTAAAATGTGTATCAAAAAACGGGTTTTCTCCTTTTTTGTTTAGGGAGAAACGGGTTTGCAATTCATTCAGACTGATTCTTTCAAACTGCTTTTGAAGGATCAGCAATTCATTAATTTTCTCTGCAAACGAGCGCGCGCTTCCCTTTGTTTCCTTAATTCTAAAAGGAATGGTATTCAGGAAACAGCCCAATATTTTATCTCCATCTTCCTGTAGAGGCCTGCCGCTGGTGACCAGACCTACAATGATATCGTCGTCGTAAGTCACGGTTTTTAAGGTGTACAGATAAGCCGCAAAGGCTATTGTTTTTAAACTTAAACCCTGAGTCTGGCTAAATTGCAGCAACGAATCATACAATGCTCCTTCAATCGTAAAATCATGTCGTTTTGAGAAATGCTCTTCTGTAAAAATATCCAGCTTTTTATATTCGCTCAGGTTTTCTTTCCAGAAATCATGGTGCTTCTCATTCTTTTTGATGCAATGCTGCTCAAAAACGTAATCCTTGTAGGTAAGTGCTAATTTCTCCGGAACTGCTTCTTTATTCTCTAAAATAGAAAGGTAGATATTATTCAGTTCTGTCATTAACGAAGCCACGCTCCATCCATCCAGTATGGCATGGTGAAATTGAAAAAGAAGGTTGTATTCTTTTTCGGCTGTTTTATAAATTTTCATTCTCCATAAACCCGGTTCTGAAGTCACAAAAGAATTATGAGTTCTTTCCTGCAGCATAAAGTCATTGATGATCGAATAAATTTCCTCCTGAGGATTTGCCGAAAGATCTTCATATCCTAACTCAACGGCTATTTTTTCGTAAACAAGATGCACCGGTGAACTATACTTTTCAATATTATAAGCCGTTCTGAGGATTTCATGCTTTTCAGTTAAAATCGAAATGGCTTTGGTAAATGATTTCTTGTCAAATTGTGCTGTTGGTAATGGAAAAACAAACTGATCGTGATAGACCCCTTTGCTTCGGGTCGCGATAGAACCAAATAACATTCCCAATTCGATATCACTCATTGGATAAATGGAAACTATTTTTTCTTCCGAAAATGGAGCATTCAAACGCTGAGAATTTTCTTTGTTTGTCTGAAGAAATTGTTGCTCTTCAAAAAATTCATACGGATTAAATTCTTTTTCCAGTTTTTCAAATTCTGCTTCAACTTCAGCTTTGATTGCAGCCGGAATCTCGCTTGCTGTTCGTTCTGTTGCTATAGACCATAACTTTTCAATAGATGGCAGGGCGTAGATATCGGCCAGTTTATAATTGATATGAAGCTCTTTATTAATTTTGGCTAAAATTCGTATGGCCCGAATGGAATCGCCACCCAATTCGAAAAAATTATCGGTAATCCCTACCCGATCTATGCCCAGAATATCCTGCCAGATCGTGGCCAGTTTTTCTTCGGTTGGATTTCGCGGTGCAACATATTCACTACGAATAAGATCGTCGCCTCCAATTCCCGGTAAGGCTTTGCGGTCAACTTTGCCGCTTGAAGTCATCGGTAAGTTTTCCAATACTACGTAAAAACCAGGTACCATATATTCGGGAAGTTTTCCCTGCAAATAAGTACGGATGGCCGCTTTGTCTATTTCTGTTTCTCTTTCTAAAAGATAATAGGCCACCAAAACTTTCTCACTGTTTAATTCTTTTGTGGTCGCTACAGCCTGCTGGATGCCGCCATAGGCCATGATGGCGTTTTCAACCTCACCCAGTTCAATCCTGTTCCCTCTTATTTTGACCTGATTGTCGATTCTTCCCATATAATGGATCGAGCCATCGGGTTTCCATTGGGCGATGTCTCCGGTGCGGTACACCTGATACCCTTCTCTAAACGGATCGGCTATAAAGCGCTCTTGTGTAAGTTCAGGAAGATTCAGATAGCCTCTGGCCACCTGTATGCCTGAAATCAATAACTCACCCGGAACACCAAAAGGCTGTAGTTCAAGGGAGTGGTTTACGATATAAATGCTGGTGTTGGCGATGGGTTTCCCAATGCTTACGCCTTCTTTTAAAACGTCAATCTCGCTCAGGTTGATGGCTGTGACATCAATAGCGGCTTCTGTAGGGCCATAAAGATTGTGCAGCTGTGCGTTTGCGAATTTTTCCCTGCATTCCTGTGCCATAAGGGCCGGCAGCTCTTCGCCACTGCACACTATATGCGCTAAACTTTTACATTTTTCACCGTCTGCATCCAAAAGGAAAACCCCTAACATCGAAGGCACAAAATGCACGATCGAAACTTGTTTTTTACTGATGATGTCCTGTAAATAGGCCACATCTTTATGTCCTTCGGGTTTGGCAATGACCAGGGAACTTCCGGTAAGGAAAGGCAGGATCAGCTCCCAAACGGAAACATCGAAGGTATACGGGGTTTTCTGAAGGAAAACTTCTTTATCGTCCACCTCAAGGTATTCTTTCATCCACAATAGACGATTGTACAAGCCTGCATGATGGTTCAGTACGCCTTTTGGATTTCCTGTAGAGCCTGAAGTATAAATACAATACGCCAGCTGATGTACGAGATCCCCGCGTTCAGGCGTTGTGGTGGGATACGAATTCTGAACGGACTTAAATTTGGCAAATTCAGCCTCATTAAT
>NZ_WKKE01000050.1 GCF_009674775.1 Flavobacterium sp. LC2016-23
TAAAGTTCATTGACATATTGAGATAAGAAATAATAAAAAGTAGAAAGCGTTTTTTACTATTTATAGTAAAAGACAAAAAAAAACGGTCCTAATTGATTTTAGGATTGGTACAATAAGCAAAATAAGGGCGTATGGGGGATGCCTTGGCTCTCAGAGGCGATGAAAGGCGTGATAAGCTGCGAAAAGCTACGGGGACGGGCACACACCGATTGATCCGTAGATACCTGAATGGGGCAACCCACTATGTTGAAGACATAGTACACCGATAGGTGGGCAAACCCGCTGAACTGAAACATCTAAGTAGGCGGAGGAGAAGAAAACAAAAGTGATTCCGTAAGTAGTGGCGAGCGAACGCGGATTAGCCCAAACCAATGTTGTTACGGCAATGTTGGGGTTGTAGGACCACGACATTTTATGCATGCAGAACCGGAAGTTACTGGAAAGTGACGCCATAGAGAGTGATAGCCTCGTACGGGTAATAAATGTAATAGATAGTGGTATCCTGAGTAGGGCGGGGCACGTGAAACCCTGTCTGAATTTGGCGGGACCATCCGCTAAGGCTAAATACTCCTGAGAGACCGATAGTGAACCAGTACCGTGAGGGAAAGGTGAAAAGAACCGTGAATAACGGAGTGAAATAGATCCTGAAACCATACGCTTACAAGCGGTCGGAGCCCTTTCGTGGGGTGACGGCGTGCCTTTTGCATAATGAGCCTACGAGTTAACGTTGCTGGCAAGGATAAGTGGTTAAGCCACGGATCCGTAGCGAAAGCGAGTCTGAATAGGGCGCTTTAGTCAGTAGTGTTAGACGCGAAACCGTGTGATCTACCCATGGGCAGGATGAAGCTGTGGTAACACACAGTGGAGGTCCGAACCGGTTGACGTTGAAAAGTCTTCGGATGACCTGTGGGTAGGGGTGAAAGGCCAATCAAACTCGGAAATAGCTCGTACTCCCCGAAATGCATTTAGGTGCAGCGTTATTTTAGTTATATAGAGGTAGAGCTACTGATTGGATGCGGGGGCTTCACCGCCTACCAATTCCTGACAAACTCCGAATGCTATATAATGATTGATAACAGTGAGGGCTTGGGTGCTAAGGTCCAAGTCCGAGAGGGAAAGAACCCAGACCATCAGCTAAGGTCCCCAAATATATACTAAGTTGAAAGAACGAGGTTTGTCTGCCCAGACAGCTAGGATGTTGGCTTGGAAGCAGCCATTCATTTAAAGAGTGCGTAACAGCTCACTAGTCGAGCGGACGAGCATGGATAATAATCGGGCATAAGTATATTACCGAAGCTATGGATTTAGAGTTTACTCTAAGTGGTAGGGGAGCATTCTAACAGGGTTGAAGGTGTGTCGTAAGGCATGCTGGACTGGTTAGAAAAGAAAATGTAGGCATAAGTAACGATAATGCGGGCGAGAAACCCGCACACCGAAAAACTAAGGTTTCCACAGCTATGCTAATCAGCTGTGGGTTAGTCTGGTCCTAAGGCGAACCCGAAAGGGACAGTCGATGGCTAACGGGTTAATATTCCCGTACTACTAATTACTGTGATGGGGTGACGGAGTGATGAAAGCGCCGCGAACTGACGGAATAGTTCGTTGAAGTACCTACCTATAGGATCTGCAGGCAAATCCACAGATCTTGGGGAAATACGATAGTACTCGGAGTCTTCGGACAAAGAGATAGTGCGCCTAAGGGCTTCCAAGAAAAACCTCTAAACTTCAGGTAATTAGTACCAGTACCGTAAACCGACACAGGTAGTTGAGGAGAGAATCCTAAGGTGCTCGAGAGATTCATGGCTAAGGAATTAGGCAAAATAGACCTGTAACTTCGGGAGAAAGGTCGCCAGCGCAAGCTGGCCGCAGTGAAGAGGTCCAGGCGACTGTTTATCAAAAACACAGGGCTCTGCAAAATCGTAAGATGAAGTATAGGGCCTGACACCTGCCCGGTGCTGGAAGGTTAAGAGGAGATGTTATCTTCGGAGAAGCATTGAATTGAAGCCCCAGTAAACGGCGGCCGTAACTATAACGGTCCTAAGGTAGCGAAATTCCTTGTCGGGTAAGTTCCGACCTGCACGAATGGTGTAACGATCTGGACACTGTCTCAGCCATGAGCTCGGTGAAATTGTAGTAACGGTGAAGATGCCGTTTACCCGCAGTGGGACGAAAAGACCCTGTGCACCTTTACTATAGCTTAGTATTGACCTTGGATAAATGATGTGTAGGATAGGTTGGAGACTGTGAAGTGGCGTCGCCAGGCGTTGTGGAGTCATTGTTGAAATACAACCCTTTGTTTATCTGAGGCCTAACCCCGCGTTGTGGGGGACATTGCTTGGTGGGTAGTTTGACTGGGGTGGTCGCCTCCAAAAGAGTAACGGAGGCTTCTAAAGGTTCCCTCAGTACGCTTGGTAACCGTGCGTAGAGTGCAATGGCATAAGGGAGCTTGACTGAGAGACATACAGGTCGATCAGGTACGAAAGTAGAGCATAGTGATCCGGTGGTTCCGCATGGAAGGGCCATCGCTCAAAGGATAAAAGGTACGCCGGGGATAACAGGCTGATCTCCCCCAAGAGCTCATATCGACGGGGGGGTTTGGCACCTCGATGTCGGCTCGTCACATCCTGGGGCTGGAGAAGGTCCCAAGGGTTGGGCTGTTCGCCCATTAAAGTGGCACGCGAGCTGGGTTCAGAACGTCGTGAGACAGTTCGGTCTCTATCTACTGTGGGCGTTAGAAATTTGAGTGGATCTGATTCTAGTACGAGAGGACCGAATTGGACAAACCTCTAGTGTATCTGTTGTCCCGCCAGGGGCACCGCAGAGTAGCTACGTTTGGAAGGGATAAGCGCTGAAAGCATATAAGCGCGAAACCCACCACAAGATGAGATTTCTTTTAAGGATCGTGGAAGATGACCACGTTGATAGGCTATAGATGTAAAGGCAGTAATGTCATAGTCGAGTAGTACTAATAATCCGTAAGCTTATGTACACCCTTTTCCCC
>NZ_WKKE01000051.1 GCF_009674775.1 Flavobacterium sp. LC2016-23
CTACTTTTGCACCCGCAACAGCGACATGCGTTCTAAGAAATACTGACAGGTTACTAAATCAAACTGAAAAATTATTTTCAAAAAAAGATTTAAAAAAGCTTGTGAGATTTGAAAACGGATGTTACATTTGCACCCCGCAAAATAGCGAAGTTCATTGAAAGGTTGGTAGGAATAAATAGGGAAGTAGAGGCGAAAAAAAAGTTTCAAAATTTCTTGAAAAAGTTCTTGCTAATTAAAAAAGAAGTTGTAGTTTTGCACCCGCTTTGAGAAACAAGCGAAATAGAAAAAGAAGACACGTTCGTAGACATATTGAATTGACAGCCGTTTTAACAGAGATGTTAAAACAAAAGAATAAAGAGTAAGATAATCGAGAGATTGCTAAATGAACCGATAGAGACTGATTCGAATAACAATAGCTTGAGTAATCAAGCAAACAATATACGATGAAGAGTTTGATCCTGGCTCAGGATGAACGCTAGCGGCAGGCTTAACACATGCAAGTCGAGGGGTATGTTTCTTCGGAGGCAGAGACCGGCGCACGGGTGCGTAACGCGTATGCAATCTACCTTTTACAGAGGGATAGCCCAGAGAAATTTGGATTAATACCTCATAGTATAATGACTCGGCATCGAGATATTATTAAAGTCACAACGGTAAAAGATGAGCATGCGTCCCATTAGCTAGTTGGTAAGGTAACGGCTTACCAAGGCTACGATGGGTAGGGGTCCTGAGAGGGAGATCCCCCACACTGGTACTGAGACACGGACCAGACTCCTACGGGAGGCAGCAGTGAGGAATATTGGACAATGGGCGCAAGCCTGATCCAGCCATGCCGCGTGCAGGATGACGGTCCTATGGATTGTAAACTGCTTTTGTACAGGAAGAAACACTGGTTCGTGAACCAGCTTGACGGTACTGTAAGAATAAGGATCGGCTAACTCCGTGCCAGCAGCCGCGGTAATACGGAGGATCCAAGCGTTATCCGGAATCATTGGGTTTAAAGGGTCCGTAGGCGGTTTAGTAAGTCAGTGGTGAAAGCCCATCGCTCAACGGTGGAACGGCCATTGATACTGCTAAACTTGAATTATTAGGAAGTAACTAGAATATGTAGTGTAGCGGTGAAATGCTTAGAGATTACATGGAATACCAATTGCGAAGGCAGGTTACTACTAATGGATTGACGCTGATGGACGAAAGCGTGGGTAGCGAACAGGATTAGATACCCTGGTAGTCCACGCCGTAAACGATGGATACTAGCTGTTGGAAGCAATTTCAGTGGCTAAGCGAAAGTGATAAGTATCCCACCTGGGGAGTACGTTCGCAAGAATGAAACTCAAAGGAATTGACGGGGGCCCGCACAAGCGGTGGAGCATGTGGTTTAATTCGATGATACGCGAGGAACCTTACCAAGGCTTAAATGTAGATTGACCGTTTTGGAAACAGAACTTTCGCAAGACAATTTACAAGGTGCTGCATGGTTGTCGTCAGCTCGTGCCGTGAGGTGTCAGGTTAAGTCCTATAACGAGCGCAACCCCTGTTGTTAGTTGCCAGCGAGTCAAGTCGGGAACTCTAACAAGACTGCCAGTGCAAACTGTGAGGAAGGTGGGGATGACGTCAAATCATCACGGCCCTTACGCCTTGGGCTACACACGTGCTACAATGGCCGGTACAGAGAGCAGCCACTGGGCGACCAGGAGCGAATCTATAAAACCGGTCACAGTTCGGATCGGAGTCTGCAACTCGACTCCGTGAAGCTGGAATCGCTAGTAATCGGATATCAGCCATGATCCGGTGAATACGTTCCCGGGCCTTGTACACACCGCCCGTCAAGCCATGGAAGCTGGGGGTGCCTGAAGTCGGTGACCGCAAGGAGCTGCCTAGGGTAAAACTGGTAACTAGGGCTAAGTCGTAACAAGGTAGCCGTACCGGAAGGTGCGGCTGGAACACCTCCTTTCTAGAGCCTCAAGTGTTAGTTGATTTATCAACACGCTGAGGAAAAAAGAAGAAGCTTTATGGTTTATAATTTTAAGACTATTTTACTCTTGCTGTTAGTTCAAATAATAAATTTTAAGTAAAACAGAGTCTCGTAGCTCAGCTGGTTAGAGTACTACACTGATAATGTAGGGGTCGGCAGTTCGAGTCTGCCCGGGACTACTTTTTAAAGTGAATTGACAATTAATAATTGACAATTTAGAATTAAAAAGGCTGTATGCTTAGAAAAAAGGAAATTCTGGAAGTTGGGATTCACCAAAAGAAGTTTAGAGAAGAATTAAGAAATCTAAAATCTGAATTCTACAATCTAAGATTGAAAAATGGGGGATTAGCTCAGCTGGCTAGAGCGCCTGCCTTGCACGCAGGAGGTCAACGGTTCGACTCCGTTATTCTCCAC
>NZ_WKKE01000052.1 GCF_009674775.1 Flavobacterium sp. LC2016-23
TCTGAAACCGCCTGCTGCATTCTGGCCTGCGAAAAACTATTTGATAAAGGCACATAGGTAATTCCGGTCTTCAGACACGACAGTAAGCTTCCGATGAGTTCTTTTCCGCTTGGCAATAATACCCCAACAGAATTATCAGAAGACAAGCCTGTATCTACTAACAAACCGCTTAACTGGTTCGCAAATGCATTTAACGAGGCGTAAGTCGTATGGGCATTAGCCTCTTGTATTGCCGTATGCTCCGGATATGTAGCTACAATGTCCTCGAAACTTTTGTGAAGGTATGATGGAGCTGTTTTTTGTACAGGCTTTTCAAACCAGCCATTTGAAGACAATTCTTCTTCGCCCAGATAGGTTAAATCCTTCATGGAAGTTTCAGGCGTATTTAAAATTTCTGCTACTAAATTTTCGATGTGATGCTGCATACGCACTATTCGGTCGGCATCATATAAATCGGTATTGTATTCAATACCACACTCGATAGCATGTTCGTGCTCTACAAACTGAAAACGTAAATCGCCTTTACTGATTTCTAACTCTTCGTTAACAGAGGCCACTTCCAGACCTTCCATCTTTAAGGTGTCCATCAATTGCAGGTCAACATTTTGCAGAATAATCACCACATCAAATAAAGAAGGGTTGTTTTGATCAATATTGCTCCATAAATCTTCTACTAATACGTCAAAAGGATAGGCCTGATGGCTAAAACCCTCTAAACATACCTGTTTTACATGAGCCAGTAATTCGTTGAAACTATCATCACCTCTGAATTGTGCACGCAGTGCCAAAGTATTGATATACAGACCTATTTGATTCTCCAAATCAGCATGGTTTCTGCCTGCTACCGGTGTTCCTAAAGTAATATCCGATTGCCCGGTGTAACGGTACAATAAGGCATAGACTAACGCACTAACCCCCATAAATAAGGTACATCCTGATGCAGCGCATATTGCTTTTAATCCTTCACTTGCTGCAGCAGAAAATAAAAAATGATGCTGTGCCCCTTTATCGCTTATTACTGCCGGACGCGGACGATCTGATGCCAATTCTATTCTTGGAGCATCTGCCAGATGATTTTTCCAATAGCTTCCGGAAGCTTCAAATTCAGCCGTCTTTACCATTGAAGACTGCCACGCCGCGTAATCTTTATATTGAATCGGCAAGGGTTCCAGGGAAACTTCCTGTTTTAAAACTAATGCATTGTAATAGCTCACTAAATCACGTACCAGAATCTGAATCGACCATTCATCTGAAATGATATGATGGTCAACAAACACCAAATCGTAGGTGTTTGCTCCGTAAGAGAGTAATTTTATTCGGAATAACGGCCATTGGCTAAGATCGAAAGGCTTGTGACGCAATTCTTCTACGAATATACTTCTGCCTTCGGGAGCTGCGCTAAGATCTATGGTTTCAATATGAACCACAAATTCATGGGCTTCTACTATTTTTTGACGTGGTTCTCCGTCTTTTAAGATAAAGATCGTTCTAAGGCTCTCATGGCGCTCTACTAATCTTTTGAATGATTGGGTTAAAGCCTCTATGTCTAAATTTCCTTCTAAACGATAGACATCTACACCATTAAAGGAAGAACTCTCTCCTTTTTGCTGCTCAATAAGCCACATACGACGCTGTGCATGAGAAAGCGCATAATCTTCCTGTAGAGCGATTTTTGGTATAGCCGTGTATGTAGTTTTATTAGTGGAATTTGACACCAAAGCTGCTTGTGCCTTTAATTCTGAATAGTTGAAAACATCCGCAATACTTAATTGTATATCATGCTTTTTATAGACATGTGTAATTAATTGCATTGCTTTTAAAGAAGATCCTCCTAAATCAAAAAACGAATTATTTCTTCCGATACTGCTTTGCGGAACGCCCAGCAATTCGGCCCAGATCGTACTAAGGGAAGTTTCAATCGTTCCGACTGGTGTTTCGTAATTGCTGCCTCGCAATAATTCTGATGGTTTCGGTAAGGCACGTTTGTCAACTTTACCATTTAAGGTCAACGGAAACTCTTCCAGATAAATAAAGTAATCCGGAATACTGCTGCGGTCCAATTGCGCCGATAAAAGCAAACGCAATTCTCCGGAACCGTATTCTGTTCCGCTGTAATAACACAATAACGAATCCGCCGAGGC
>NZ_WKKE01000053.1 GCF_009674775.1 Flavobacterium sp. LC2016-23
TGCAGCGATACCGCCGGATTGGCCACTGCCCAAAATCAGGCTCCCGTGGCAACTGATAATTGTGGTGGAACAATAACCTATACTAAAACCAGCGGTGCTTTTGCTGCGGGTTCCTGCAGCAATTCCGGAACCTATACCAATACCTGGATTGCCAAAGATGTTTGTTTGAATACGTCAACAACTTTCACACAGGTAATTACCATTGAAGATACCACCGCACCAACCTGGACCACTCCGTCTGGTACTTTAAACGTAACGGTGCAATGCAGCGATGTTGAAGGTTTAGCTACTGCCCAAAATCAGGCTCCCGTGGCTACTGATAATTGTGGAGGAACGGTAACCTATACCAAAACCAGCGGTGCTTTTACTGCCGGTTCCTGCAGCAATTCCGGAACCTATACCAATACCTGGATTGCCAAAGATATTTGTTTGAATACGTCAACAACATTTACGCAGGTAATTACCATTGAAGATACCACCGCTCCAACCTGGACCACTTCTGCAAATGCACTGAACGTAACGCTTCAATGCAGTGATGTTGAAGGTTTAGCTACTGCCCAAAATCAGGCTCCCGTGGCAACTGATAATTGTGGTGAAACAATAACCTATACCAAAACCAGCGGTACTTTTGCTGCCGGTTCCTGCAGCAACTCCGGAACCTATACCAACACCTGGATTGCAAAAGATATTTGTTTGAATACTTCTACAACATTTACACAGGTAATTACCATTGAAGATACAACCGCACCAAGCTGGACCACTTCCGCGAATGCACTAAACATAACACTTCAGTGCAGCGATACCGCCGGATTGACAACTGCGCAAAATCAGGCTCCCGTGGCAACTGATAATTGTGGCGGAACGGTAACCTATACCAAAACCAGCGGAATATTCCAAAATGGAAGTTGTGGAAGTACTGGAACTTATACCAACACCTGGATCGCAAAAGACATTTGTGACAATTCCTCAAGTATCTTTACTCAAGTAATTACTATTCAAGACACTGCTATTCCAACTTGGATTACTCAGACCGGGTCATTAAATAGTACGTTAGAATGCAGTGATACAGCAGGATTAATTGCTGCACAAAATCAGGCACCAACTGCAACTGCAAATTGTTCCATTGTGACTTACACCAAAACTACTGGCTCTTTTGTAGCTTCACAAGTTTGTTCCAATTCAGGAACATATACCAATTCCTGGATTGCTAAAGATAATTGTGGAAACACAACAGATACTTTCACCCAAGTGATTACTATTGAAGATACTACCGCGCCAACCTGGACCACTGCGGCGGGTACTTTAAACGTAACAGTCCAATGCAGCGATGCTGAAGCTTTAACGGCTGCACAGGCACAATTTCCAATCGCAATCGATACCTGCGACGGTGATGTTTCGAATACTGTAAAAACAAGTGGCGTATTTGTTCCGTCAGAGACTTGTGCCAACGCAGGAACCTATACCAATACCTGGATCGTAAAAGACGATTGTGGAAATAGCTCCCATACTTTCACGCAAATAATCACCATTGAAGATACTACCGCACCAACATGGACCACTCCGGCGGGCACTTTAAACGTAACGGTGCAATGCAGCGATGCTGAGGCTTTAATGGCTGCACAGGCACAATTTCCAATCGCAAACGATACTTGTGACGGTGATGTTTCGAATAGCGTAAAAACAAGCGGCGTATTTGTTCCATCTGAGACTTGCGCCAACGCAGGAACCTATACAAATACCTGGATCGTAAAAGACGATTGTGGAAATACTTCTGATACTTTCACGCAAATAATCACCATTGAAGATACTACCGCGCCAACATGGAATACTCCGGCGGGCACTTTAAACGTAACGGTGCAATGCAGCGATGCTGAAGCTTTAACGGCTGCACAGGCACAATTCCCAATCGCAACCGATACCTGCGACGGTGATGTTTCGAATACTGTAAAAACAAG
>NZ_WKKE01000054.1 GCF_009674775.1 Flavobacterium sp. LC2016-23
GCCAACAGAATACAGGAAGAATTCTCGGTAGCCATCGGATTGAAAGAAATATTTTTATATCCGGTATTACAGGACCAGTCCGATGTATTGGCTGCTTTGGGAGAATCAGTATATGAATCCATTCCCGTGGCAGATGTTCAGGATGGATATCCGTTGTCTTACGCACAAAGAAGATTATGGTTTTTGGATCAGTTAAATGAATCGTCCACTGCCTACAATGTTACCTTCGGACATTGGCTTCAGGGAGCTTTAGAAACAGAAGCCTTGTCGTATGCTTTCAATGCCTTAATAAAAAGACATGAAAGTTTAAGAACGGTGTTCAGATGGCAGGACGAAGAAGTAAAACAATACGTAAAAGCTTCTGAAACGATTGATTTTACAGTAGAGAATATAAATTGGGAATATACGACAGAGGATGATGAAACGATAGTGGATACTATTTTTAAAGAATACAATACTGCTTTTAACTTATCGAAAGGACCTTTGTTAAAAGTATACGCGTTCAGACGTGCAGAAGAAAAGCATTTCCTTTTCATCAACATACATCATATTATTGCAGATGAAATTTCTGTTCAGCTACTCATTGCAGAACTGCAGGAATTATACAACGCTAGAATTAAAGGAAATGAGATCGTAAGAGGAGCGTTAAAAATTCAGTACAAAGATTTCGCGGTATGGCAGCAAACGTCAAAGAAGCATGAAGACATTAGTCATAAATCGTATTGGTTAGAAAAATTATCGGGTGAAATTACCCCGTTGGATCTTCCAACATCTTTTCCAAGGGGTGTGCAGCAAACATTCACAGGAAAACGTCTGAAACATACATTTAGACGGGAAACAAGTGTAAAATTTCAGTCGCTGTTAGAGCAACAGCAGTCATCGCTGTTTATGGGTGTTCTTTCTTTGGTAAAAACGCTTTTATACCGCTACACCGGAACGCAGGACATCATTATCGGAACTCCGATCTCCGGCAGGTTACATCCGGATTTGGAAAATCAGGTAGGATTTTATCTGAACACCTTAGCACTTAGGGACGAAGTTTCCGGCGATATGAGTTACGAAGCTTTACTGGCGCAGGTTAAAGAAACCTGTTTAAATGCCTACGAACATCAATCATATCCGTTTGATTTGTTGGTCGAAGAGTTGGATGCTGCCCGTGATTTGAGTCGTTCCCCATTATTTGATGTAATGGTGGTTTTGGAAGACATGGAACGTTACGATAAAAAACTTTCCTTTTCCGGTATCACTATTGAAGGAGAATATACAGATGAAAAAACAAGCAAATTCGATATTACTTTTTACTTCAGTAAACGAAATGATAATTTACATTTAACGATCGAATACAACACGTCGTTATTCTCCGTTTCGCGAATCGCAAGAATGGCCTCGCACCTGGAAGAATTGCTAACATTAGTGGTTGCCGCTCCGCAGACCAGTATTGGGAAGTACAATTATTTGTCTGATGCGGAAAGTGCCAATATTCTAACAAATTTCAACGCTACGGCAAAAGATTATCCTTTAAGCGGCAGTTTCCTGACCCGATACGAGCAAAATGTGAGCAAAACCCCGCAAGCCATTGCGGTATATTATGCAGATCGAAAACTGAATTACGGAGCATTAGATGCCGCTGTCAACCAATTGTCGAATTATCTGAAAAATAATTATAACATCCAACAAGGCGATTGTGTAGGTTTATTACTGGACCGCAGCGAATGGATGTTAATCTCAATGTTAAGTATCCTGAAACTGGGCGGTATTTACTTGCCGATTGACAAAAGTTACCCGACCTCAAGAATCAGTTACATCTTGGAAGATGGCCGTGCAGCGTTACTAATTTCAGATACAACGTATACAGATGAATCGGGGATTAATGTAATGATTCTGCCGGAGCATATAGAAAAACTTTCCGATTACAGCAGTGAA
>NZ_WKKE01000055.1 GCF_009674775.1 Flavobacterium sp. LC2016-23
GTTTTGGTAGCGAATTTAGATACCGTTCCGTCAACCATTAGTTCGAATACGCCAAAAACCTTAATCAATGTTTTTGACAATGATACTAAAAACGGAGCCGCATTAATTCCATCAGACGTAAAACTGACGGTAACCACAGCCGATCCAAAAGGATATTTGACGGTAGATGGAAATGGAAACGCCATATTAGGCGCTAACGCTCCGGCAGGAACATATGAACTGACTTATGAAATCTGTGAGTTGTTAAACCCAACCAACTGCAGTTCAAATCAGGTAAAAGTAACAATCACGGCACCATCAATCGACGCCGTTGCAGATAACCTTGGCTCTATAAACGGAAATGCAGGAGGAACCACAACAGTTTCCTTAATAGCAGGTGATACCGTAAACGGAGCAAAAGCTGTAATTGGAACAAATGCGGGAGAGGTAAAATTAACGGTAACGACGCCAATACCGGCAGGACTTACGATCAATACCAACGGTACCGTAACAGTTGCCGCTAACACACCGGCAGGAAGTTACAATTTAGAATACACGATCTGTGAGATCAACAATCCGGGGAACTGTGATACGGCAACTTCAACAGTGGTTGTGACAGCGCCATTAATCGCCGCCGTTGCAGATAGCCTTGGTTCTATAAACGGAAATGCAGGCGGAACCACAACAGTTTCCTTAATCGCAGGTGATACCGTAAACGGAGCACAAGCCGTAATCGGAACGAATCCGGGAGAGGTAAAATTAACGGTAACCACTCCAATACCGGCAGGACTGACCATCAATACAAACGGAACCATAACAGTTGGAGCGAATACACCAGCAGGAAGTTACAATTTAGAATATACGATCTGTGAGATTAACAATCCGGGTAACTGTGATACCGCAACTTCAACGATTGTAGTAATGGCAGCAACTTTGGTAGCGAATTTAGATAGCGTTCCGTCAACCCTTAGTTCAAATACACCAAAAACACTAATAAATGTTTTTGACAATGACACTAAAAACGGAGCCGCATTAATTCCATCAGACGTAAAACTGACGGTAACCACAGCCGATCCAAAAGGATATTTGACGTTAGATGTAAATGGAAACGCCATATTAGGCGCTAACGCTCCGGCAGGAACATATGAACTGACTTATGAAATCTGTGAGTTGTTAAACCCAACCAACTGCAGTTCAAACCAGGTAAAAGTAACAATCACAGCACCGGGAATCGACGCCGTTGCAGATAACCTTGGCTCTATAAACGGAAATGCAGGCGGAACCACAACAGTTTCCTTAATTGCAGGTGATACCGTAAACGGAGCACAAGCTGTAATCGGAACCAATCCGGGAGAGGTAAAACTAACGGTAACCACGCCAATAGCAGCAGGACTGACCATCAATACCAACGGTACTGTAACAGTTGGAGCAAATACACCGGCAGGAAGTTACAATTTAGAATATACGATCTGTGAAATCAATAATCCGGGCAACTGTGATACGGCAACTTCAACAGTGGTTGTGACAGCACCGGGAATCGATGCCGTTGCAGACAACCTTGGTTCTATAAACGGAAATGCAGGAGGAATAACGACAGTTTCCTTAATTGCAGGTGATACCGTAAACGGAGCACAAGCGGTAATCGGAACCAATCCGGGAGAGGTAAAACTAACGGTAACCACGCCAATACCGACAGGACTTACGATCAATACAAACGGAACCGTAACAGTTGCCGCCAATACACCGGCAGGAAGTTACAATTTAGAATATACCATCTGTGAGATTAACAATCCTGGGAATTGCGATACGGCAACTTCAACAATTGTAGTAACAGCAGGAGTCTTGGTAGCGAATTTAGATAGCGTTCCTTCAACGCTTAGTTCAAA
>NZ_WKKE01000056.1 GCF_009674775.1 Flavobacterium sp. LC2016-23
GTAACCGATCCTGCGACGCCAACAACTACATATAAGACACAGGACTTCTGTCTGGTAAATGCACCAACCTTTGCCAGTATTCAGACCAACAAGCCTAATGTGGTTTGGTACAGTGCAGCGACAGGAGGAACAGGGATTCCAGCTAAAACAGCATTGACCATCGGATTTTATTACGCCGCATTATTGGATGCTGCCACAGGATGTCAAAGTTCCGTAAGATTAGCCGTTACAATTTCGGTAACCGATCCTGCGACGCCGACTACAACAGATACGACACAAGATTTCTGTCTGGTAAACGCACCAACTTTTGCGAGCATTCAGACCAATGAGCCTAATGTGGTTTGGTACAGTGCAGCGACAGGCGGAACAGTGATTCCAGCTACAACA
Source organism: Flavobacterium sp. LC2016-23 (assembly GCF_009674775.1). Taxonomy (GTDB): domain Bacteria; phylum Bacteroidota; class Bacteroidia; order Flavobacteriales; family Flavobacteriaceae; genus Flavobacterium. The sequence continues at coordinate 388 of NZ_WKKE01000056.1, forward strand.
GCCTTGACCAGTGGTACTTATTATGCTGCTTTATTGGATGCTGCCACAGGATGCGAGAGTTCCATAAGATTAGCCGTTACAATTTCGGTAACCGATCCTGCGACGCCAACAACTACAGATACGACACAGGACTTCTGTCTGGTAAATGCACCAACCTTTGCCAGCATTCAGACCAACCAGCCTAATGTGGTTTGGTACAGTGCAGCGACAGGCGGAACAGCGATTCCAGCTACAACAGCTTTGACAAGCGGAGTTTATTACGCCGCATTATTGGATGCTGCCACAGGATGTCAAAGTTCCGTAAGATTAGCCGTTACAATTTCGGTAACCGATCCTGCGACGCCGACTACAACAGATACGACACAAGATTTCTGTCTGGTAAACGCACCAACTTTTGCGAGCATTCAGACCAATGAGCCTAATGTGGTTTGGTACAGTGCAGCGACAGGCGGAACAGTGATTCCAGCTACAACAGCCTTGACCAGTGGTACTTATTATGCTGCTTTATTGGATGCTGCCACAGGATGCGAGAGTTCCATAAGATTAGCCGTTACGATTTCCGTAACCGATCCTGCGACACCAACAACTACAGATACAACACAGGACTTCTGTTTGGTAAACGCACCAACTTTTGCCAGCATTCAGACCAATGAGCCTAATGTGGTTTGGTACAGTGCTGCGACAGGCGGAACAGCGATTCCAGCTACAACAGCCTTGACAAGTGGTACTTATTACGCTGCTTTGTTGGATGCTGCCACAGGATGTGAAAGTTCTATAAGATTGGCCGTTACGATTTCCGTAACCGATCCTGCAACACCAACAACTACAGATACAACACAAGATTTCTGTCTGGTAGATGCACCAACATTTGCAAGCATTCAGACGAACCAGCCTAATGTGGTTTGGTACAGTGCAGCGACAGGCGGAACAGCGATTCCTGCTACAACAGCTTTAATAAGCGGAGTTTATTACGCTGCTTTATTGGATGCTGCCACAGGATGTGAAAGTTCGATAAGATTGGCCTTTACGATTTCCGTAACCGATCCGGCAACACCAACTACAACAGATACAACACAAGATTTCTGTCTGGTAAATGCACCAACTTTTGCCAGCATTCAGACCAATGAACCTAATGTGGTTTGGTACAGTGCTGCAACAGGCGGAACAGCGATTCCAGCTACAACAGCCTTGACAAGCGGAGTTTATTACGCTGCTTTATTGGATGCTGCCACAGGATGTGAGAGTTCCGTAAGATTGGCCGTTACGATTTCCGTAACCGATCCTGCAACACCAACAACTACAGATACGACACAAGATTTCTGTCTGGTAAACGCACCAACTTTTGCAAGCATTCAGACCAATGAACCTAATGTGGTTTGGTATAGTGCTGCGACAGGCGGAACAGCGATTCCTGCTACAACAGC
>NZ_WKKE01000057.1 GCF_009674775.1 Flavobacterium sp. LC2016-23
CCTGATAATGTGGATTTATAGCTCTGTTTTACCTATATAAACTTTCTTGATCTATTCCTAATCTTACCCAGCCTCCCGGATATCCGTCTGGATATCCGAGCGATCGGATCTGGTTCGTACAATTTTAACGATATTTGCTCCAATCTACTTCACCCATTAAATAAAATGAAAAAATCAAATTACTAATTATGAGCAAAATTATCCCAAATACAATCCAGCCTCCAATTCTATTTTTTTTCTTAGAGTAATTGGCAAATTCAGTATTATATTGTTTCCAGCGATCTTTATAATGTATTGTTAAATAATTAAATGCATAAACTATTACAGCCGGTACATAAACAATAGGCATTGAAATCGAAAGTTCTGTAGATATCTTTTCGTAAACTGTATAATAATTAGCTAACGAAAATAGTCCCCATGTTTCTAAAGCTAGCATAACAAGACCCGCCTTATATTCTGTAAGAAATTTTCCTCCTGACAATTCCGAAGTATATTCTATAGAACGGTAAATCCTGTAGAAAAAATAATAATAACTTTTCTTGATAAATTCCATAATATTTATAGTTTCATTGCACCCGGAAAGGCCTGATAATTTGGATTAATAGCTCTGTTATCTTGATATAAACTTTCCTGATCTACTGCTAATCCCTCCCAGCCTTTCGGATAAAAAGCATCTATGCCAAAATAAAATGTAGAAGGAATAGCACCAATAGTCCCTCCCCAGTTTCCCATTGCTCCCATAATTGTATTTAATACAGCTTTTGCCGGATGAACAGCATTGGGAGAATTTGGATTTTTCATATAAATCCTTATACCCACTAAGTCCATTGAAACACCTGCTCCAAACGAGGCATTACCTAATATACCTCCCCATGCCCCCACTTTTGATATCGGAATTGTAGCTTTTGTCATTGGAGCCTCTCTAAACAAACTAAGGTTTCTGCCTGTTAACGGATAATTTCCTGAAAGCCCTCTTCTAATACCTTCAGCATACATTCGCTCTGAGTTTAGACTTCCTTTAACGATTCCTATCGCAGAAGCAGTCCCAAAAGCCCAATTCGCTCGACCGCCGGTCTCGTACCAATTACCTAAATTTAAGTTATTATCACTTACTGGTGCTCCTACACTACTATTACTACCTACAAAAGAATGCATATCATTCCCCGACCCTACAGCGCTAAATCCCAACACAGGAGGTTTATTATAATTATCCAGATAATTATTGGTCAAATTTGTCGCCACTGCTGAAGCTCCCGCTGAGGCTCCTGCTGCGCCAATACTAATAAAAGCCGAAGAATTCCATTTGGCAGGGTTCAACTCGCCTCCGCTGGCATAGGCACCCATTATATATCCTGATAAAAGGTAACCAACTACGTTCCAAAATTCACCTGTAGGATCGGTATATTTTAAAGGATTGTTTAAAACATAAACGTAACGATTGTAATTCTGCGTATTAAACGGGTCCTGAATATTGTTGTCCGGCTGTAAAAAACGATGCAGATTAGGATCGTAAATACGGCCGTTCATGTTGATGAGCCCCACACTTTGTATATGTTCATGACCGGTGTATCCCCTGTCTAAAACCGTTAAACCCGATAGCGGCATACCAGCTCCGTTCTGTACCTTTTGCACACCACCCCATACATCAAACAATCGCTTTTCAAAAACCGACCCCACCTGATTGGTAATTTTAACTGTGAACAAAAACTACCCTCATTAATCTTTACCACTTCGAATTAAAATTCAGAAAACACAAAATCATTAGTACTATCTATCCA
>NZ_WKKE01000058.1 GCF_009674775.1 Flavobacterium sp. LC2016-23
CCGTCATGACAGTTTGCGTACCATTTTCAAAACCGAAGCCGGTGAAATAGTCCAACAGGTAATCCCTGCCGCTTCTTTTGACTTTGAAGTTACCCAATTGGATTTCAGTGCTCAATCTGCACCAGAAGCTTTAGCCAAATCACGCGCCTATGAAGTGGCCAACAGCAGTTTTGATTTATCGAAAGGGCCGTTGCTTCGTGTAGAGCTTATAAAAATAGCCGACTCACAGTATTATTTTATTTTTGTCATTCATCATATTATCAGCGATGGCTGGTCTGTTGATATCATCAGCAAGGAATTACAATCGCTTTATAAATCGTATAGTTTAGGAAGCGAACCGGCACTTTCACCGCTGCGTTTACAATACAAAGATTATGTATCCTGGTACCATTCGTATGTTGCGACTGCTTCCTATGAAGCTTCGCGTACCTATTGGCTGAATCGTTTTTCAGGTGAACTACCGGCTTTAGCATTGCCTTTTGCCAAAAATGGCGGGGATGCGCTGTCTTTTTCGGGAGCCTATTTACATCACAGTTTCAGCCCTGAAATCACTAAGGAATTAAAAACACTTTGTGCGGCACATCAGGTGACCACTTTTACGGGCATCATGAGTGTTTTGAGTAGTGTATTTTATCAACTTACCGGACAAACAGATCTGATTATCGGAACCGATACCGCCGGAAGAATACACCAGGATCTGGAGGATCAGGTAGGGTATTATTTAAATTTACTTCCGATTCGAATCGGTTTTTCAGCTGAAAACAGTTTTACCGAATTATTATCGACAGTACATCAGGAATTATTGGCAGGATACAGCCATCAGTCGTACCCGTTTGATACGCTGATTTCGGAATTGGGCTTACCAAGGATTATGGGTAAACTACCGCTATTGGATGTTTTGGTATTGTTCCAGAACTTCGAAAATGCATTAGGTTTTAACGATTTAATCGAAGACGTCTCCATTAGCAGTGAGACTATCGAAACACCAACAAGTCTGAACGATTTGCTATTGGAATTCAAAGAAAACAACGATACTTTATCATTAACCGTTCGTTACAATACAGCACTTTACAAGGCTGAACAATTAGAAGTTTTTATTAATTCTTTTGAAAATATTTTATCCAAAGTAATAGCCCATCCGGCGCAGGCTATTGAAAACTATAACATCCTGTCAGCATCAGAAGAAGCGACAATTCTAAATTTCAGCAAAGGAGAAACCAATGCCTATGAAGCAGCGTCTATCATTGATTTATTCAGAAAACAGGTTTCCAAAACGCCGAATTCAAAATGTCTAACTTATCAGGGAGAAAGTCTTAGTTATGAGCAGGTAGAAGCACTTTCGAATCAACTGGCGGATCAGTTAGTGAAAGAATATCAGATAAAAACCGGAAAAGTCATTGGATTAATGACTAATCGTGATTTTGATATGATTATTGCCATGCTCGGGGTTTTAAAATCCGGGGCAGCGTATATTCCTATTGACAAAGACTATCCTGCGGCACGTCAAAATTACCTGATAACAGACAGCGGATTAGACGTACTCATTGTAAGTCAGAATATAGAAATTGAAGCATCCGTTTCAAAACTGGAACTTACTATTTCAGAATTATCAAAATACGATAGTAGTTATAAAGGAA
>NZ_WKKE01000059.1 GCF_009674775.1 Flavobacterium sp. LC2016-23
TACACTTTATTGTTTTCCAAAAGGGTTGTGGAAGGAATTGCGTTTACTCCTGTCGCATCATCATACCACGTCACACCTGTTTCATCAGTTTTCAGATCAGCCACGGTTTTATTATCCACTTTACAGAATTCCTGTGTTGCTGCTCCGGTTGGCGTTTGAGGATCACTTAAAGTAACGGTTACGGCCAATCGGGTTGGACTTTCACAATTTCCCACTTTCAGTGAACCGTAATACACTTTATTGTTTTCCAAAACTGTTGTTAACGGAACTACTGTTGTTCCATCAGCAGAATCATACCAAGTAACATCACTTTCGTTCGTTACCAAATCAGCTACCGTTTTATTATCTGTTTTACAGAATTCTTGTGTAGTATGAGCAGTCGTTGGCGTTTGCGGATCACTTAAAATAACCGTTACCGCCAATCTCGTTGGGCTTTCGCAGGTTCCTACTTTTAGCGAACCATAATACACTTTATTATTTTCCAAAGCTGTAGTGGAAGGAATTGCATTTCCTTCTTTCGCTGAATCATACCATGTCACCCCAGTTTCGGTAGTTTTCAAATCCGCCACCGTGTTATTATCCACTTTACAGAATTCCTGCGTAGTTGCTCCCGTTGGGGTTTGCGGATCACTTAAAATAACCGTTACCGCCAATCGTGTTGGGCTCTCGCAGGTTCCTACTTTTAGCGAACCGTAATAAGTTGTGCCATCAGTTAAAACTGTGTTTGACGGAATTGCATTCATTCCTTTCGCATCATCATACCACGTCACACCTGATTCTGTTGTTGCCAAATCAGCTACTGTTTTATTATCCACTTTACAGAATTCCTGTGTGGTTGCTCCTGTTGGCGTTTGCGGATCACTTAACGTAACCGTTACCGCCAAACGGGTTGGACTTTCGCAGGTTCCTACCTTTAGCGAACCGTAATAAGTTGTGCCATCAGTTAAAACTGTGGTTGACGGAATTACGTTTACTCCTGTCGCATCATCATACCACGTCACACCTGTTTCAGCAGTTTTCAAATCAGCTACTGTTTTATTATCCACTTTACAGAATTCCTGCGTGGTTGCTCCTGTTGGTGTTTGCGGGTCACTTAACATAACCGTAACGGCCAATCGTGTTGGACTTTCACAGGTTCCTACTTTTAGCGAACCGTAATAAGTTGTGCCATCAGTTAAAACTGTGTTTGACGGAATTGCATTCATTCCTTTCGCATCATCATACCACGTCACACCTGATTCTGTTGTTGCCAAATCAGCTACTGTTTTATTATCCACTTTACAGAATTCCTGCGTGGTTGCTCCTGTTGGCGTTTGCGGATCACTTAACGTTACCGTTACGGCCAAACGGGTTGGGCTCTCGCAGGTTCCTACCTTTAGCGAACCGTAATACACTTTATTGTTTTCAAGAAATGCCGTAGAAGAAATTGCGTTTATACCTGTTGCATCATCATACCACGTCACACCTGATTCTGTTGTTGCCAAATCAGCTACTGTTTTATTATCCACTTTACAGAATTCCTGTGTGGTTGCTCCTGTTGGTGTTTGCGGATCACTTAACGTAACCCTTACCGCCAAACGTATTGGACTTTCGCAGGTTCCAACTTTTAGCGAACCGTA
>NZ_WKKE01000060.1 GCF_009674775.1 Flavobacterium sp. LC2016-23
TCGGCTGTAGTTACTGTCAGTTTTACTTCTGATGGAATTAATGCTGCTCCGTTTTTAGTATCATTTTCAAAAACATTTATAAGTGTATTCGGTGTATTCGAACTAAGGGTTGACGGAACGCTATCTAAATTCGCTACCAAAGTTGCTGCCGTTACTACAATTGTTGAAGTTGCCGTATCACAGTTGCCCGGATTATTGATTTCACAGATCGTATATTCTAAATTGTAACTTCCTGCTGGTGTATTCGCTCCAACTGTTACAGTACCGTTGGTATTGATGGTCAGTCCTGCCGGTATTGGAGTGGTTACCGTTAGTTTTACCTCTCCCGCATTGGTTCCAATTACAGCTTGTGATCCATTTACAGTATCATCTGCAATTAAGGAAACTGTTGTGGTTCCGCCTGCATTTCCATTTATAGAACCAAGGTTATCTGCAACGGCATCAATTGATGGTGCTGTGATTGTTACTTTTACCTGGTTTGAACTGCAGTTGGTTGGGTTTAGCAACTCACAGATTTCATACGTTAATTCGTAAGTACCTGCCGGAGCGTTAGCGCCTAATATGGCGTTTCCATTTCCATCTACCGTCAAATATCCTTTTGGATCGGCTGTGGTTACCGTCAGTTTTACGTCTGATGGAATTAATGCGGCTCCGTTTTTAGTGTCATTGTCAAAAACATTTATTAGTGTTTTTGGTGTATTTGAACTAAGGGTTGACGGAACGCTATCTAAATTCGCTACCAAAGTTGCTGCCGTTACTACAATCGTTGAAGTTGCAGTATCACAGTTCCCCGGATTATTGATTTCACAGATCGTATATTCTAAATTGTAACTTCCTGCCGGTGTATTCGCTCCAACTGTTACAGTACCGTTTGTATTGATGGTCAGTCCTGCCGGTATTGGAGTGGTTACGGTTAATTTTACCTCTCCCGGATTGGTTCCGATCACGGCTTGTGTTCCGTTTACGGTATCACCTGCGATTAAGGAAACTGTTGTGGTTCCGCCTGCATTTCCATTTATAGAACCAAGGTTATCTGCAACGGCATCAATTGATGGTGCTGTGATTGTTACTTTTACCTGATTTGAACTACAGTTGGTTGGGTTTAACAACTCACAGATTTGATATGTAAGTTCGTAGGTTCCTGCCGGAGCGTTGGCGCCTAATATCGCGTTTCCGTTGGTGTCTACTGTTAAGTATCCTTTTGGATCTGCGGTAGTTACCGTCAGTTTTACTTCTGATGGAATTAATGCTGCTCCGTTTTTAGTATCATTGTCAAAAACATTTATAAGTGTCTTCGGTGTATTTGAACTAAGTGTTGCCGGAACGCTATCTAAATTCGCTACCAAAGTTGCTGCCGTTACTACAATCGTTGAAGTTGCAGTATCACAGTTGCCCGGATTGTTAATCTCACAGATGGTATATTCTAAATTGTAACTTCCTGCCGGTGTGTTAGCGGCAACTGTTACAGTACCGTTGGTATTGATCGTAAGTCCTGC
>NZ_WKKE01000061.1 GCF_009674775.1 Flavobacterium sp. LC2016-23
AGACACTGTCCTAAAAAGTGTGTAAGTTTAAAAATAACGGGGTTTGACTTTTTAATTAAAGTTGGACCCTTTTTTCAAATATAGTTAAGAACTGATTGAGTATTAATCCCCAATTATGGATTGGCATTGTCCATTTTTTGGTAGCTTCTCTTAAAGCCAAATATACAGATTTTAAAACTGCTTCATCGGTGGGGAATGATAATTTATTTTTGGTGTATTTTCTAATCTTACCGTTTAGATTTTCGATTAGATTAGTGGTATAAATTATTTTCCTAATTTCAACTGGGAAGTCAAAGAATATGGTAAGTTCTTCCCAATTGTCTTGCCATGATTTTACAGCATATGGATATTTACTATTCCATTTATTAGCAAAATCTTCAAGAGAAGCCCTGGCAGCCTGTTTGGTTGGAGCATCATAAATCTGCTTCATATCTTTAGAGAATTCCTTCTTATCTTTCCACACTACATAACGCGCTGAGTTGCGTATTTGGTGCACTACACAGATTTGAGTCTGTGATTCAGGGAATACATTTTTAATAGTCTGAGTAAAGCCGTTTAGGTTATCTGTAGCCGTAATTAATATATCCTCAACACCTCTAGCTTTTAAATCTGTTAAAACTCCTAACCAAAAGCTGGAACTTTCATTCTTGCCCAACCACATACCCAAAACTTCTTTTTTTCCATCTCGATTAAGGCCAACAGCAAGGTAAATAGTTTTATTAATAACCTTTGAGTTCTCCCGAACTTTAAAGACAATCCCATCCATCCAAACGATTAAATAAACAGGCTCTAACGGGCGATTTTGCCAAGCTGTTATATCACTGGAAACAGATTCGGTAATTCTAGAAATAGTGGAGGTTGATATGTCAAATTTATAAACTTCTCTTATTTGTTCTTCAATATCACTAACGGTCATTCCTTTGGCATAAAGAGAGACAATAACATTCTCTAATCCATCAACCATACTTTGACGTTTTGGAATAATCATGGGATTAAAAGAAGCTTCCCTGTCCCTTGGAACCTGAATGTCTGATTCTCCAAATGAAGTTTTTATCTTCTTATTGGAAAAACCATTACGAGAATTAGTTGAAGGCGTCTTTTCGTGTTTCTCATATCCTAGATGAGAATCCAGCTCTCCTGATAGAATAGCTTCTATCCCTCGTTTTTGTAATTGGGCAAGAAAACCGTTTAGGTCTTCGCCTGTTTTGAATTGTTTTAAAAATTCATCTGATAATAAATCTTCTTTTTTCATAAGACTGTGTAAATGTTAAAGTTAAAAAAAAATGATGCTGGTTTTATAACCCCATCATTTTTTAACTTACACAGTTAGTGAGATACTACCTT
>NZ_WKKE01000062.1 GCF_009674775.1 Flavobacterium sp. LC2016-23
AAATCACTTAGGAAATCTTTGTATTGACATTGCAGGTTTCTACCAGAAACTCCATAGAAAGAGGCAATGGTATTACAGTCATTTGGACTGGAATCTATTGATCTCTTTTAAAAAAGACGCAAACTCCTGGGTGACACGAGTTCCGTCTGCTACTAAATTCCAATCTCTGAAAACTACTTTTCCTGTATCTTCATTAAGCCATCTTCTACGGGTAATATGAAGATAAACCTGATGTCCACGGATAGGAAAATCCTGAACCGTTATCTCTTCAAAGAATCCTTTTGAACTCAATTTCGATTCTCTATATTCTTTAGGTATTGAATTAATCTCTCTTAGATAAAGATGAAGCGTTTCATCTTCCTTTTTATAAGAAGTAAGTTCAAAGTAATCTACTATTATCTCAGGTAATAACAACTTAAGGATATCGATAAAAGAATCTTGCACTGGATATAATTTAGAAATACAAATATCTAGATTTTAATATTTCCCCACAACAATATGCTTTGATCCCTGTTTTGTTTGTTTTTAAAGATAGTCTGTAAGTTTTGATTTGAATGTTAATTTTGTTAAAGAGGAAATTCTTGTGGGGTTTTTGTGGTTTTTGGATTTAATTGGTTTAGGTTTTAGTTTTTGAAATTCTTAATTCTAAAATATAACCCGTAAACTATGATGATCTTATGAATCATTGGGAATCAAAAGCACAGACACTAAATAAAAAATAGTCTATCGTATATATAAGGAAGGATTTTGCTTCTCCAACCCGACAGGTTTTCAAAACCTGTCGGGTTTGTTATTTATACCTATATAGGTATACGACAATTATTCTGTCGTGCTGACCGAATTCAACTCTTTGGATTTTGGTATTTAAGAAATTGTAATTTGATAAGGAGCTTAATCCCGCTGTCCGCTCCAATCTTTTGTCCGCCGCGGCGGACAAAAGGATTTCCACTTCCATCGGGGCTAGGGCAGAGGTTTTCAAAAGAGATGTGCGTTATATATAAGAAAGAAAAGAAACTTAGTGTCTTTGGGAGAAATCAAAAAACGCAATAAAATCACGCCTTGCGCTCTTTGCGAAATACACCCAGGCAGAAAAAACCTTGGCGTCTTAGCGGTAAAATCAGCCCAAAGCATTGAATTCTGATAAAACTCCAAAAAAGATAGGTTTGTAAAAAACGCAAAACCAGTGACTTATAAAAAAGATTGAAAATAGTTTGAAAAAGGTATTGTTTAAGCGGATAAACTCCCTACTTTTGCACCCGCAACAGCGACAGGCGTTCTAAGAAATACTGACAGGTTACTAAATCAAACTGAAAAATTATTT
>NZ_WKKE01000063.1 GCF_009674775.1 Flavobacterium sp. LC2016-23
ATCACTTATAGAAACAGCAATGGCTGTACACAAACCGTTACTGTTACGGTAAATCCATTACCAACAATCACAGGAACACCGGCTGTTTGTATCGGATCAACCACACAATTAACAGGTTCTGCCACCGCAAATGCTACAACACCCTGGACTTCAGCTACAACAGCAGTTGCTACGGTATCAAATACAGGATTAGTAACAGGAGTTGCTGCCGGAACAAGTGTTATCACTTATAGAAACAGCAATGGCTGTACACAAACGGTTACTGTAACGGTAAATCCGTTACCAACAATCACCGGAACTGCAACTGTTTGCATCGGATCAGCCACACAATTAACAGGTTCTGCCACCGCAAATGCTACAACACCCTGGACTTCTGCAACAACAGCAGTCGCTACAGTAGACAACACAGGATTAGTGACGGGAGTTGCTGCTGGCACAAGTGTTATCACTTATAGAAATAGCAATGGTTGTACACAAACGGTCACTGTAACGGTAAATCCATTACCAACAATCACAGGAACACCGGCTGTTTGTATCGGATCAACCACACAATTAACAGGTTCTGCCACACCAAATGCTACAACACCATGGACTTCAGCTACAACAGCAGTTGCTACTGTATCAAATACAGGATTAGTAACAGGAGTTGCTGCCGGAACAAGTGTTATCACTTATAGAAACAGCAATGGCTGTATACAAACAGTTACTGTAACAGTTAACCCACTACCATTAGCTCCAACAGTAGGAACAATAATACAGCCTACTTGCGTTATAACTACCGGAAGTGTAGATTTAAGCGGATTACCTTCTACAGGAACATGGACTTTAACTAGGTCGCCAGGTGCTGTAGTAACTACAGGAACAGGAACAACAGTAACAATTACAGGTCTTGCAGCTAATACCACCTATACCTATACAGTCGGAAACGGTACATGTACTTCTGTATCTTCAGCTAATATTGTTGTAAATCAACTGCCTTTATTGGCAACCTGGAACGCAGGATGGACCAATGGCCCGCCAACTATTAATCAACCTGTTGTTTTTGCCGGAGATTATACATCAGCTGGAGATCTAAATTCTTGTAGCTGTACAGTAAATTCAGGTGTGAATGTTGTGATTAGTGACGGAAACACTTTAACCGTTACCAATGCTGTTACCGTTAGCAGCGGAGCGACGCTGACTTTTGAGAACAACTCAAGTCTGATGCAGGACAGTAATGTAGTCAATACGGGAGAGATTACCT
>NZ_WKKE01000064.1 GCF_009674775.1 Flavobacterium sp. LC2016-23
GGATGTACTGCAACACAAACTTTTACCATTACAGAACCAACTGTCCTAATAGCTTCAGCCGCAGCCCAAACCAATGTTTCCTGTAACTCAGGATCTAACGGGTCTGCTACAGTAAGTGCAACCGGAGGAACTGCCGGATATACCTATTCCTGGTCACCTTCTGGCGGAACTGCTGCTACGGCATCAGGATTAACTGCCGGAACCTATACTGCAACGGTTACAGATGCTAACGGATGTACTGCAACACAAAGTTTTACTCTTACGGAACCAACTATTTTAGTAGCTTCACCCGCAGCTCAGACTAATGTCTCCTGTAATTCAGGATCAAATGGTTCTGCTACGGTAAGTGCAACTGGTGGAACTGGTACCTATACCTATTCCTGGTCACCTTCAGGTGGAACTGCTGCTACGGCATCAGGATTAACTGCAGGAACCTATACCGTAACGGTTACAGATGCTAACTCATGTACTACAACTCAAACTTTTACCATAACAGAACCGGCGACAGCCCTTACAGCTTTACCTGTAGCTCAAACGAATATAGCTTGTAATTCAGGATCAACAGGGTCAGCTACTGTAAGTGCAACTGGTGGAACTCCGTCCTACACGTATTCATGGTCACCTTCAGGTGGAACTGCTGCAACAGCTTCAGGACTTACTGCCGGAACGTATACTGCAACGGTTACAGATGCCAACGGATGTACTGCAACACAAACTTTTACTATTACAGAACCTGCTACTGCTCTTACAGCTTCACCCGCAGCTCAAACGAATGTATCTTGTAATTCAGGATCTAACGGGTCTGCGACAGTAAGTGCAACAGGGGGAACTCCTTCTTATACCTACTCATGGTCACCATCAGGAGGAACTGCTGCAACAGCATCAGGATTAATTGCAGGAACGTACACAGCAACGGTTACAGATGCCAATGGATGTACTGCAACACAAACTTTTACCATTACAGAACCAACTGTCCTAATAGCTTCAGCCGCAGCCCAAACCAATGTTTCCTGTAATTCAGGTTCTAACGGATCTGCGACAGTAAGTGCAACAGGAGGAACGGCTGGATATACCTATTCATGGTCACCATCTGGCGGAACTGCTGCTACGGCATCAGGATTAACTGCCGGAACCTATACTGCAACGGTTACAGATGCCAACGGATGTACTGCAACACAAAGTTTTACCATTACAGAACCAACTGTTCTAAT
>NZ_WKKE01000065.1 GCF_009674775.1 Flavobacterium sp. LC2016-23
TTCCAAATGGCAATCAGCTGCTCGTCTCTTTCGTTTCGGGCGGACTGATATTCTTTTGCGGAAACCATTATGGGATCCGGTAATTTATCTATTGCTATTTTTCCGTTGGCTGTCATCGGGAAAGATTCCATGGCAATTAAATAGGTTGGAACCATATAGTCCGGCAGCTCATTGCGTAAATACTCACGTAAATCGGTTTCGGTACTTTTTCCGGTATAATAACCTGCTAAATGCTGTATGCCATGAGCGTTAAAACCCGTCACATAACTGTCGGTCACGCCTTCAAAAGCCATAATAGCTCTGGCCACTTCCATTGTTTCCACACGATATCCACGAACTTTCAGCTGATGGTCTTTTCTTCCCACAAAATGGATATTTCCACTGGCATCCCAATAGCCTAAATCGCCTGTTTTGTATAGTTTCCCATTTCCAAAAGGATTTTCAATAAAACGTTCTGCTGTTTGCGTCGGCTGGTTGTGATAACCCAATGCAATCCCGCTTCCCCCCAGGTACAATTCTCCAATCACAAAGTGTGGCTGTATTTGTAAATGGTCGTTGCAGATGTAGATTTCCCTGTTAAAAATAGGAGCTCCGATACAGTTGGAAACACTGCTGTTTTCTATTTCATAATAACTGGTACAAACCGTGGCTTCTGTCGGGCCATAGGTATTGTAGAGTTTTACCTTTTCTGAAAAATTAGATATGTATTCTAATCTCAGGGCATCTCCCCCGCTGATCAGGATTCGTAACGACGGTATGTTGTTGTTGCCCTGTGCCAGTAATTCGTTAATGCTTTGTATTACCAACGGCGTACTGCTTAACAGGGTAACATTATGTTTTGCGGTTAAATTCAATAAAGCTTCGACGTCTTTTCCGCCTGAAGGGGTGAGTATCAATTCACCGCCGACACTTAATATCGGATAAATTTCTTCTACACTGGTATCAAAACTAAAGGACGATTGCTGAATCACAACATCATTGGCGGTAAGTTCAAAATAGCGGATAAAGGTTTGTGTATAATCCAGTAATGAATCATGAGAGATCATCACTCCTTTTGGTTTTCCTGTGGTGCCTGAGGTATACATAATATACGCCAGGTCGTTATGTGATGGCCCGGTTCCTTTATAACTACTATCGTATTTTGATAATTCTGAAATAGTAAGTTCCAGTTTTGAAACGGATGCTTCAATTTCT
>NZ_WKKE01000066.1 GCF_009674775.1 Flavobacterium sp. LC2016-23
TTCCAAATGGCAATCAGCTGCTCGTCTCTTTCGTTTCGGGCGGACTGATATTCTTTTGCGGAAACCATTATGGGATCGGGCAATTTATCTATTGCTATTTTTCCGTTGGCTGTCATCGGGAAAGACTCCATGGCAATTAAATAGGTTGGAACCATATAGTCCGGCAGCTCATTGCGTAAATAGTCACGTAAAGCGGTTTCATTGTTTTTTCCGGTATAATAACCTGCTAAATGCTGTACGCCGTGAGCGTTAAAACCCGTCACATAACTGTCGGTCACGCCTTCAAAGGCGATAATCGCTTTGGCCACTTCCATTGTTTCCACACGATATCCACGGACTTTCAGCTGATGGTCTTTTCTTCCCACAAAATGGATATTTCCACTTGCATCCCAAAAGCCTAAATCGCCTGTTTTGTATAGTTTCCCATTTCCAAAAGGATTTTCAATAAAACGTTCTGCGGTTTGTGACGTCTGGTTATGGTATCCCAATGCAATCCCGCTTCCTCCCAGGTACAATTCCCCAATCACAAAGTGTGGCTGTAGGGCGAAATGGTCGTTGCAGATGTAGATTTCCCTGTTAAAAATAGGAGCTCCGATACAATTGGAAACACTGCTGTTTTCTATTTGATAATAACTGGTACAAACCGTGGCTTCTGTCGGGCCATAGGTATTGTAGAGTCTGACTTTTTCTGAAAAATTAGATATGTATTCTAATCTCAGGGCATCTCCCCCGCTGATCAGGATTCGTAACGAAGGTATGTTGTTGTTGCCCTGTGCCAGTAATTCGTTAATGCTTTGTATTACCAACGGCGTACTGCTTAACAGGGTAACATTATGTTTTGCGGTTAAATGCAATAAAGCTTCCACGTCTTTTCCGCCCGAAGGGGTGAGTATCAATTCACCGCCCACACTTAGGATTGGATAAATTTCTTCTACACTGGTGTCAAAACTAAAGGACGATTGCTGAATCACAACATCATTCGTTGTAAGTCCAAAATAGTTTGCAAAAGTCTGTGAATAATCCAATAGTGAATGATGACTAATCATCACACCTTTAGGTTTTCCTGTGGTGCCTGAGGTATACATGATATACGCCAGGTCGTTATGTGATGGATTGATTCCTTTATAACTACTATCGTATTTTGATAATTCTGAAATAGTAAGTTCCAGTTTTGAAACGGATGCTTCAATTTCT
>NZ_WKKE01000067.1 GCF_009674775.1 Flavobacterium sp. LC2016-23
ACTTATTACGGTTCGGTAAAAGAAGGAACCTGTGAAAGTCCAACACGATTGGCCGTTACGGTAACGTTAAGTGATCCGCAAACGCCAACAGGAGCAACCACACAGGAATTCTGTAAAGTGGATAATAAAACAGTAGCTGATTTGGCAACAACAGAATCAGGTGTGACGTGGTATGATGATGCGAAAGGAATAAATGCAATTCCGTCAACTACAGTTTTAACTGATGGCACAACTTATTACGGTTCGCTAAAGGTAGGAACCTGCGAAAGTCCAACCCGTTTGGCGGTAACGGTTACGTTAAGTGACCCGCAAACACCAACAGGAGCAACCACGCAGGAATTCTGTAAAGTGGATAATAAAACAGTAGCTGATTTGAAAACTGCTGAAACAGGCGTGACGTGGTATGATGATGCGAAAGGAATAAATGCAATTCCGTCAACTACAGTTTTAACTGATGGCACAACTTATTACGGTTCGCTAAAGGTAGGAACCTGCGAAAGTCCAACCCGTTTGGCCGTAACGGTTACGTTAAGTGATCCACAAACCCCAACAGGAGCGACTACACAGGAATTCTGTAAAGCGGATAACAACACGGTGGCTGATTTGGTAACAACAGAATCAGGCGTGACGTGGTATGATGATGCGACAGGAATAAATGCAATTCCGTCAACAACAGCTTTGGAAAACAATAAAGTGTATTACGGTTCACTGAAAGTGGGAAATTGTGAGAGTCCAACGCGTTTGGCGGTAACGGTTACGTTAAGTGACCCTCAAACACCAACCGGAGCAGCAACACAGGAATTCTGTAAAGTGGATCATAAAACGGTAGCCGATTTGGTAACGAACGAAAGTGATGTTACGTGGTATGATTCTGCTGATGGAACAACAGTAGTTCCGTTAACAACAGTTTTGGAAAACAATAAAGTGTATTACGGTTCACTAAAAGTAGGAACGTGTGAGAGCCCAACCCGATTGGCAGTAACAGTAACTTTAAGCGATCCGCAAACGCCAACAACTACCCAGACCACACAGGAATTCTGTAAAGTGGATCATAAAACGGTAGCCGATTTGGTA
>NZ_WKKE01000068.1 GCF_009674775.1 Flavobacterium sp. LC2016-23
GCCAACGCTCCGGCAGGTACTTACGAATTAACGTATGAAATCTGTGAGTTGCTAAACCCAACCAACTGCAGTTCAAACCAAGTTAAAGTAACAATCACGGCACCGGGAATCGATGCCGTTGCAGACAACCTAGGATCCATAAACGGAAACACAGGCGGAACCACAACAGTTTCACTAATCGCAGGTGATACCGTAAACGCTGTACAAGCTGTAATCGGAACCAATCCGGGAGAGGTAAAACTAACGGTAACGACGCCAATACCGGCAGGACTTACCATCAATACAAACGGAACAGTTACAGTGGCTGCTAACACACCAGCAGGAAGTTACAATTTAGAATATACCATCTGTGAAATCAATAATCCGGGCAACTGTGATACGGCAACTTCAACAGTTGTGGTAACAGCAGGAGTTTTGGTAGCAAATTTAGATACCGTTCCGGCAACGCTTAGTTCAAATACTCCGAAAACTTTAATCAATGTTTTTGACAATGATACTAAAAACGGAGCCGCTTTAATTCCATCAGAAGTAAAACTGAGGGTAACCACAGCCGATCCAAAAGGATATTTGACGGTAGATGTAAATGGAAATGCAATTTTAGGCGCTAATGCTCCGGCAGGAACGTATGAACTGACGTATGAAATCTGTGAGTTGTTAAACCCGACAAACTGCAGTTCAAACCAAGTACAAGTAACAATCACAGCACCGGGAATCGACGCCGTTGCAGACAACCTGGGATCCATAAACGGAAATTCAGGCGGAACCACAACAGTTTCTTTAATAGCAGGTGATACCGTAAACGGAGCACAAGCCGTAATCGGAACCAATGCGGGAGAGGTAAAACTAACGGTAACGACGCCAATACCGGCAGGACTTACGATCAATACAAACGGAACAGTTACAGTTGGAGCGAATACACCAGCAGGAAGTTACAATTTAGAATATACCATTTGTGAAATTAATAATCCGGGGAACTGTGATACCGCAACTTCAACAATTGTAGTAACAGCAGGAGTCTTGGTAGCGAATTTAGATAGCGTTCCTTCAACGCTTAGTTCAAA
>NZ_WKKE01000069.1 GCF_009674775.1 Flavobacterium sp. LC2016-23
TACACTTTATTGTTTTCCAAAAGGGTTGTGGAAGGAATTGCGTTTACTCCTGTCGCATCATCATACCACGTCACACCTTTTTCAGCAGTTTTCAAATCAGCTACTGTTTTATTATCCACTTTACAGAATTCCTGCGTGGCTGCTCCCGTTGGCGTTTGAGGATCACTTAACGTTACCGTAACGGCCAATCGTGTTGGACTTTCACAGGTTCCTACTTTTAGCGAACCGTAATAAGTTGTGCCATCAGTTAAAACTGTGTTTGACGGAATTGCATTCATTCCTTTCGCATCATCATACCACGTCACACCTGATTCTGTTGTTGCCAAATCAGCTACTGTTTTATTATCCACTTTACAGAATTCCTGTGTGGCTGCTCCGGTTGGGGTTTGCGGGTCACTTAACGTTACCGTAACGGCCAATCGTGTTGGACTTTCACAGGTTCCTACTTTTAGCGAACCGTAATAAGTTGTGCCATCAGTTAAAACTGTGTTTGACGGAATTGCATTCATTCCTTTCGCATCATCATACCACGTCACACCTGATTCTGTTGTTGCCAAATCAGCCACTGTTTTATTATCCACTTTACAGAATTCCTGTGTGGTTGCTCCTGTTGGCGTTTGCGGATCACTTAACGTAACCGTTACCGCCAAACGGGTTGGACTTTCGCAGGTTCCTACCTTTAGCGAACCGTAATAAGTTGTGCCATCAGTTAAAACTGTAGTTGACGGAATTGCGTTTACTCCTGTCGCATCATCATACCACGTCACGCCTGTTTCAGCAGTTTTCAGATCAGCTACTGTTTTATTATCCACTTTACAGAATTCCTGTGTAGTCGCCCCTGTTGGGGTTTGTGGATCACTTAACGTTACCGTAACGGCCAATCGTGTTGGACTTTCACAGGTTCCTTCTTTTACCGAACCGTAATAAGT
>NZ_WKKE01000070.1 GCF_009674775.1 Flavobacterium sp. LC2016-23
CGGCCTAAGTCGCCCGTTCTGCAAACCAGATCTTCACGATCCGAAACCAATGGATTTTGTACCAATAATTTTGCAGTAAGTTCCTGATCTAAATAGCCTTTACTGATGTACGGACTTTTAATGTATACTTCTCCGATTTCTCCCCACATACTCAGTCCGCTGTCGTTGATTACCGCGATCATACTGTTGGCAATGGCTTGCCCCACAGGTAAAACGGTACCGGGATCTACATCTTCGTTTGGAATGTGGTAACAGCTTTTCAGAACCGTAGTTTCGGTTAGTCCGTATAAATTGCTCATTCGGGCTGTATGTCCGGAAAGGGAACGCCATAAGGCCACATCACGACCGTATAATTTTTCTCCTGCTAAAACAACTTCTTTGATGTCTTTTAGAGAAAGATTCTGTTCTACAAGGCTGTTCGTCAATAGTCTAAATAAAGAAGGAACGGTCTGCAAAATGGTTACTTTTTCTGTTGAAAGCCATTGGCCTAACAACACCATATTCTCACGGGTTTTGGCAGCCGGAATGCACAAACAGCTTCCTGAAATCAGACTCGTTAAAATATCTTTTAGACTCGCATCAAAAGTGACTGATGCAATCTGGCTTACACGACTTTCAGGATTAAATCCGAAGGTGTTTTTGTGCCAGTTGATATAATGTGTAATGCTTTCCTGGTTCCCCACAATCGCTTTGGACTTGCCTGTTGTACCTGAACTGTAGAAAATATAACTGCTGTTGTTAACCGGATAATCGATAGTTAAATTTGCTGTACTGTAACGGTCTAAACTATAATCCGTTAAAAGAAATTCGCCTTCAGCACTTGCTTTGTATACTTCTAAAGTGGTTTGTTCAAGGGAAATCAAATCTAAATTTCCAAGTCCTAAGTCTCCCAAAAGCGAAGAACCTGATGCTTTAAAAACTAAAACATG
>NZ_WKKE01000071.1 GCF_009674775.1 Flavobacterium sp. LC2016-23
TCAAAATAGTTTAATATGGTTTGATAATGATTCATAATTGTACGAGAGATTGTGCCGAAAGACTTAAACCCGGATTGATTTACTTTTTCATGCCATTTGGCTAATTTTGCAAAACCAATGATTTTGTCTTTTGTATTCTCAAAGATGCCACGGAGCTCTTGAGTTAGATTATATCCTTTTTGAATATCAGGATATAACTCAAAGAGTAAAATAGCTCGTTCTGTCTGATTTTGAGTCCATTTTGATTTGGTTTTATACAAGAAATAACGACTCCTCGCTAATAATTGCTTAAGGGTATCCCCATTTGAAAGTATTTTAGATTCGAAATTTACTTTTGACTTTTTGGCTTTTTCAATAGCATCATTTTCCTGATCGATGGCTTCCCAACGATATTTAATCCTAATTTCCTGAAGGGCTTCTGTAGCTAGCTTTTGAACATGGAATCGGTCTGTAACGCGAGTAGCATTAGGAAAACACTTTTTAGCTATCAATCCCATGTTACCGGCCATATCCAGGGTGATTTCCTTGACTAGATTTCGCTGTTTAAGAGGGATTTTTTCAATAACGCCAATAACTGTTTCTGCTTTTGTTCCTGCAATCATAGCCACTATAGTTCCTTTTCTGCCTTTACCGGATTTGTTGGTTAAAATAGTATAGAGTTCGCCATTTGAAAGAGAGGTTTCATCTATTGATAAACGCTTTCCAATATTTTGTGGAAAAACAAGCCATTTTTTAGCATGTGATATTTGATCCCAAACTTTGAAATCACTTAGGAAATCTTTGTATTGACATTGCAGGTTTCTACCAGAAACTCCATAGAAAGAGGCAATGGTATTACA
>NZ_WKKE01000072.1 GCF_009674775.1 Flavobacterium sp. LC2016-23
CGCAAAAACCAACGATTACTTGTCCTGCAAATGTTACCAAAACAACAGATGCCAATTCATGTACCGCAACAGGAGTTATTTTGGGCACCCCGACGACAGCCGATAATTGCGGCGTTGCTTCAGTTACAAATAATGCACCAGGCTCATACCCAATCGGATTGACAACGGTAACGTGGACCGTAACGGACAATTCAGGAAATACAGAAACTTGTACACAGAATGTGAATATCGTAGGGCCAATGCTGGCTAAAGATGATAACGTAGCTTCATTTAATGGTTATGTAGGAGGAACGGCTGTTTCAAATGTTTTGAATAATGATCTTCTGAATTGTAATGCAGTTATTGGAAATGATGTTACTATTACATTAGCAAGTAGCTTACCTTCTGTTTTAAGTTTTAATACAAGTACAGGATCAGTAGCAGTTAACCCAAATACTCCAGCAGGAACTTATACATTTGATTATAGAATCTGTGAAAATTTAAATTCTACAAATTGTAGTACAGCTACAGTTTCAATTTCAGTAGTTGCACCATCAATCGATGCCGTTGCAGATAACCTTGGTTCTATAAACGGAAATACAGGCGGAACTACAACAGTTTCTTTAATTGCAGGTGATACCGTAAACGGAGCACAAGCCGTAATCGGAACCAATGCGGGAGATGTAAAATTAACCGTAACCACGCCAATAGCAGCAGGACTTACGATCAATACCAACGGTACTGTAACAGTTGCCGCTAACACACCGGCAGGAAGTTACAATTTAGAATA
>NZ_WKKE01000073.1 GCF_009674775.1 Flavobacterium sp. LC2016-23
CGGAGCGACGCTGACTTTTGAGAACAACTCAAGTCTGATGCAGGACAGTAATGTAGTCAATACGGGAGAGATTACCTACAAACGTATCAGTTCAATGCGTCTTTCTGATTATGAATATTGGTCTACACCGGTAACACCACAGAAATTATTTGATGTTTCCCCGTTCACCTTATCGGACAAATATATGGGATACAATGGCAACAATTGGGTCATCACCAGCTCAAACAGCAATATGGCGGTTGGAAAAGGATACATCATTCGTGGTCCGCAAACCTATTCCAATACGGCGAGAGCTAATTTTACAGCTTCTTTTAAAGGAGTTCCGAACAATGGTAATTTGTCCGGGGAAACACTTGAAAAAGATAAATTCTATCTGATTGGTAATCCTTATCCATCGGCTTTGAGTGCCAATGAGTTCTTAAAAGTAAATACTTTTATAAACGGGACCTTGTATTTCTGGACACACAATACTCCTTTAAACATTGCCGTAAAAGCGTATTCCGCAGATGACTACGCTGTCTTTAATCTGACAGGAGGAGTGGCCACTGAAGCGGCACCTAGCGGTGATGATGCGCCGGGAAACAATCCATTTATCCCACAGGGTCACATTGCTGCAGGACAATCCTTTTTTGCCAGTACCAATGATGTGGGAACCGTTGCCTTTACCAATAAAATGAGAGAGGGCGGCGCCAATAACGGTCAGTTCTTCAAACCCGGAAAAACAGCTAAAGAAGCAG
>NZ_WKKE01000074.1 GCF_009674775.1 Flavobacterium sp. LC2016-23
ATCGCAACTGATACTTGTGACGGTGATGTTTCGAATACTGTAAAAACAAGCGGAGCATTTGTTCCGTCAGAGACTTGTGCCAACGCAGGAACCTATACCAATACGTGGATCGTAAAAGACGATTGTGGAAATACTTCTGATACTTTCACGCAAGTGATTACTATCGAAGATACTACCGCGCCAACATGGACCACTGCGGCAGGTACTTTAAATGTAACGGTGCAATGCAGCGATGCTGAAGCCTTAACGGCTGCACAGGCACAATTCCCAATCGCAACCGATACCTGCGACGGTGATGTTTCGAATACTGTAAAAACAAGTGGCGTATTTGTTCCGTCAGAGACTTGCGCCAACGCAGGAACCTATACAAATACCTGGACCGTAAAAGACGATTGTGGAAATACTTCTGATACTTTCACGCAAATAATTACCATTGAAGATACTACCGCACCAACATGGACCACTCCGTCTGGTACTTTAAACGTAACGGTGCAATGCAGCGATGCTGAGGCTTTAACGACTGCACAGGCACAATTCCCTATCGCAACCGATACTTGTGACGGTGATGTTTCGAATAGTGTAAAAACAAGCGGAGCTTTTGTTCCGTCAGAGACTTGTGCCAACGCAGGAACCTATACCAATACGTGGATCGTAAAAGACGATTGTGGAAATACCTCCGATACTTTCACACAAAT
>NZ_WKKE01000075.1 GCF_009674775.1 Flavobacterium sp. LC2016-23
CAATCCGGGTTTAAGTCTTTCGGCACAATCTCTCGTACAATTATGAATCATTATCAAACCATATTAAACTATTTTGAGAACAGAAGCACTAATGCCTCTGCAGAATCATTCAATGCTAAAATAAAAGCATTCAGATCAAAATTCAGAGGTGTTAGGAATATAGAATACTTCCTTTTTAGACTAACTAATATTTATGCTTAATTTTTGTTACTCCACAGGTTTTCGTGTTGATCCTTTACTTTTTGCATATCCTTAAATCACTGCACCTGAGCAGATCAAAAAAACTACTGCATAATTTAACAGAATCCCTTGATAGCAGATGATCACGTCTTATTTTTGGGCGTTTCCCTCTGGGCCGGGCTCTGCGCTAAATCTTTTGCAGGATTGGTTCAGGATGGCTTCGCCAGGGGTTTAGGTTCCCCGCAAAAGGATACCGCTGCGATCCCTAACGCACTAAGGTTAAATACAAATTCCAATACCAATAAGCTATCGGCACAAACTCCAAATTCCAATGCTTCGCGCATAGCCCTTGCGTACCTTGCGATTTAACGTCATTTTAAAGCCCTTTCGCGCACTTTGCGGTTAAAACTGACAAAAGCCTTAAAACAAAAAACCCCGTTTCGTTAGAAACAGGGTTTTA
>NZ_WKKE01000076.1 GCF_009674775.1 Flavobacterium sp. LC2016-23
GGGAGGCTGGGTAAGATTAGGAATAGATCAAGAAAGTTTATATAGGTAAAACAGAGCTATAAATCCACATTATCAGGCTTTTCCTTGTGCAATGAAATTTAGAATATAATGGAAATTAAAAATCATCAGAATGGCTTAGCATCAATAAAAGATAGCAGTGATGTAAATATTAGTAATTCCAAATGGGATTTTATCTTTTTAGACCCTGTTTTAAATGATTGTAAAATTTATTTTATAGGTTGGCGACTTGATTTTGTTTATAAAAATGAAATTAATAATAATTTGAAAAGTTTAATAGAAGATTTGTCCTGTAAGGTTTTCATTGATAAAGATAATCACATGAAATTGTGTTTAAGAGCTAGGGAATTAGATAGAAAGATTTTGAGCGTATTATGGCGATTTTATGAATATCCCTCTTTAATTTTTTTAAAAAAAGAAAGTGATGAAGTTAAATTAATTAACGAGTTTGAGACGAAAATCAAAAAAATAAAGCTACCCAATGGTTTTTGTCACCTCTATAAAATGGATCCAGAATCAGATGTCATTTGGATAGATAGTACTAATGATTTTGTGTTTTCTGAATTTTAATTCGAAGTGGTAAAGATTAATGAGGGTAGTTTTTG
>NZ_WKKE01000077.1 GCF_009674775.1 Flavobacterium sp. LC2016-23
TCAAAAACATTGATTAAGGTTTTTGGCGTATTCGAACTAATGGTTGACGGAACGGTATCTAAATTCGCTACCAAAACCCCTGCTGTAACTACAACTGTTGAAGTTGCCGTATCACAGTTGCCCGGATTATTAATTTCACAAATGGTATATTCTAAATTGTAACTTCCTGCCGGTGTATTCGCTCCAACTGTTACAGTACCGTCGGTATTGATGGTCAGTCCTGCCGGTATTGGAGTGGTTACCGTTAGTTTTACCTCTCCCGCATTGGTTCCGATTACGGCTTGTGCTCCGTTTACGGTATCACCTGCAATTAAGGAAACTGTTGTGGTTCCGCCTGCATTTCCGTTTATGGATCCTAGATTGTCCGCAACGGCGTCGATTCCCGGTGCTGTGATTGTTACTTTTACCTGGTTTGAACTGCAGTTGGTTGGGTTTAACAACTCACAGATTTCATACGTCAGTTCATAAGTTCCTGCCGGAGCGTTAGCGCCTAATATGGCGTTTCCATTTACATCTAACGTCAAATATCCTTTTGGATCGGCTGTAGTTACTGTCAGTTTTACTTCTGATGGAATTAATGCTGCTCCGTTTTTAGTATCATTTTCAAAAACATT
>NZ_WKKE01000078.1 GCF_009674775.1 Flavobacterium sp. LC2016-23
ACGCAGGAATTCTGTAAAGTGGATAATAAAACAGTAGCTGATTTGAAAACTGCTGAAACAGGCGTGACGTGGTATGATGATGCGACAGGAGTAAACGCAATTCCTTCCACAACCCTTTTGGAAAACAATAAAGTGTATTACGGTTCGCTAAAGGTAGGAACCTGCGAGAGCCCAACACGTTTGGCCGTAACGGTAACGCTAAGTGATCCTCAAACGCCAACAGGAGCAACCACGCAGGAATTCTGTAAAGTGGATAATAAAACAGTAGCTGATCTGAAAACTGATGAAACAGGCGTGACGTGGTATGATGATGCAACAGGAGTAAATGCAATTCCTTCCACAACAGTTCTGGAAAACAATAAAGTGTATTACGGTTCCTTAAAAGTTGGAACCTGTGAAAGCCCAACAAGATTGGCGGTAAGGGTTACGTTAAGTGATCCGCAAACGCCAACGACTGCTCATACTACACAAGAATTCTGTAAAACAGATAATAAAACGGTAGCCGATTTGGTAACGAACGAAAGTGATGTTACGTGGTATGATTCTGCTGATGGAACAACAGTAGTTCCGTTAACAACAGTTTTGGAAAACAATAAAGTGTATTACGGTTC
>NZ_WKKE01000079.1 GCF_009674775.1 Flavobacterium sp. LC2016-23
TCCTTAAAAGTAGGAACCTGCGAGAGTCCAACGAGATTGGCCGTTACGGTTACGTTAAGTGACCCTCAAACGCCAACAGGAGCAACCACGCAGGAATTCTGTAAAGTGGATAATAAAACAGTAGCTGATTTGGCAACAACAGAATCAGGTGTGACGTGGTATGATGATGCGACAGGAGTAAACGTAATTCCGTCAACCACAGTTTTAACTGATGGCACAACTTATTACGGTTCGCTAAAAGTAGGAACCTGTGAAAGTCCAACACGATTGGCCGTTACGGTAACGTTAAGTGATCCACAAACCCCAACAGGGGCGACTACACAGGAATTCTGTAAAGTGGATAATAAAACAGTAGCTGATCTGAAAACTGCTGAAACAGGCGTGACGTGGTATGATGATGCGACAGGAGTAAACGCAATTCCTTCCACAACCCTTTTGGAAAACAATAAAGTGTATTACGGTTCGCTAAAGGTAGGAACCTGCGAGAGCCCAACACGTTTGGCCGTAACGGTAACGTTAAGTGACCCGCAAACACCAACAGGAGCAACCACGCAGGAATTCTGTAAAGTGGATAATAAAACAGTAGCTGA
>NZ_WKKE01000080.1 GCF_009674775.1 Flavobacterium sp. LC2016-23
CTTTACCAATAAAATGAGAGAGGGCGGCGCCAATAACGGTCAGTTCTTCAAACCCGGAAAAACAGCTAAAGAAGCAGAGAAAAGCCGTATCTGGCTTAACATGACAAATGAGACTGGTGCTTTTAAACAAATGCTGTTAGGATATGTAGAGGGAGCCACCAATGGTGTTGACAACAGATATGACGGAGAAACTTTCGATGCGAATCCTTATCTGGATTTTTACAGTGTAAACAACAATCTGAATTATGTGATTCAGGGACGTGCCCTGCCTTTTACAGATACCGATAGCGTTCCTCTAGGATACCGCAGTACTATTGAAGGGGATTTTACCATTTCCATCCAGCATACAGAAGGGGCTTTAGTGAATCAGCCCGTTTACATCGAAGACAAAACAGCAGGTAAAATTCATAATTTAAAGAACGGTAAATATACCTTTACCACCAAAGCCGGAACTTTTGCCGATCGTCTGGTATTACGTTATACCGATAAAACACTAGGCACCGGTGATTTTGAAAATACCGAAAACAACATTCTGGTTAGTGTCAAAAACAAAGCCATCAAAGTCACTTCTGCCAAAGAAAACATCAA
>NZ_WKKE01000081.1 GCF_009674775.1 Flavobacterium sp. LC2016-23
CTTTACCAATAAAATGAGAGAGGGCGGCGCCAATAACGGTCAGTTCTTCAAACCCGGAAAAACAGCTAAAGAAGCAGCGAAAAGCCGTATCTGGCTTAACATGACAAATGAGACTGGTGCTTTTAAACAAATGCTGGTAGGATATGTAGAGGGAGCCACCAATGGTGTTGATAACAGATATGACGGAGAAACTTTCGATGCGAATCCTTATCTGGATTTTTACAGTGTAAACAACGATCTGAATTATGTGATTCAGGGACGTGCCCTGCCTTTTACAGATACCGATAGCGTTCCTTTAGGATACCGCAGTACTATTGAAGGGGATTTTACCATTTCCATCCAGCATACAGAAGGGGATTTAGTGAATCAGCCCGTTTACATCGAAGACAAAACAGCCGGAAAAATTCATAATTTAAAGAACGGTAAATATACCTTTACCACCAAAGCCGGAACTTTTGCCGACCGTCTGGTCTTGCGTTATACCGATAAAACATTAGGAACCGGTGATTTCGAAAATACCGAAAACAACATTCTGGTTAGTGTCAAAAACAAAGCCATCAAAGTCACTTCTGCCAAAGAAAACATCAA
>NZ_WKKE01000082.1 GCF_009674775.1 Flavobacterium sp. LC2016-23
ACGCAGGAATTCTGTAAAGTGGATAATAAAACAGTAGCTGATTTGAAAACTGCTGAAACAGGCGTGACGTGGTATGATGATGCGACAGGAGTAAACGCAATTCCTTCCACAACCCTTTTGGAAAACAATAAAGTGTATTACGGTTCGCTAAAGGTAGGAACCTGCGAAAGCCCAACACGTTTGGCCGTAACGGTAACGCTAAGTGATCCTCAAACGCCAACAGGAGCAACCACGCAGGAATTCTGTAAAGTGGATAATAAAACAGTGGCTGATTTGGCAACAACAGAATCAGGTGTGACGTGGTATGATGATGCGACAGGAATAAATGCAATTCCGTCAACAACAGCTTTGGAAAACAATAAGGTTTATTACGGTTCCTTAAAAGTAGGAACCTGTGAGAGTCCAACCCGATTGGCGGTAACGGTTATTTTAAACAATCCGCAAACGCCAACAACTACCCAGACCACACAGGAATTCTGTAAAGTGGATCATAAAACGGTAGCCGATTTGGTA
>NZ_WKKE01000083.1 GCF_009674775.1 Flavobacterium sp. LC2016-23
AGATCAGCTACTGTTTTATTATCCACTTTACAGAATTCCTGTGTGGTTGCACCCGTTGGGGTTTGCGGATCACTTAAAGTTACCGTAACGGCCAAACGGGTTGGACTTTCGCAGGTTCCGACTTTCAGCGAACCGTAATACACTTTATTGTTTTCCAAAAGGGTTGTGGAAGGAATTGCGTTTACTCCTGTCGCATCATCATACCACGTCACGCCTGTTTCAGTAGTTTTCAAATCCGCCACTGTGTTATTATCCACTTTACAGAATTCCTGCGTAGTTGCTCCCGTTGGCGTTTGCGGATCACTTAACGTAACCGTTACGGCCAAACGGGTTGGACTTTCGCAGGTTCCAACTTTTAGCGAACCGTAATAAACCTTGTTGTTTTCCAAAAGGGTTGTGGAAGCAATCGCGTTTATTCCTGTCGCATCCTCATACCACGTCACGCCTGTTTCAGCAGTTTTCAAATCAGCTACTGTTTTATTATCCACTTTACAGAATTCCTGCGT
>NZ_WKKE01000084.1 GCF_009674775.1 Flavobacterium sp. LC2016-23
GTTTGTGTACAGCCATTGCTGTTTCTATAAGTGATAACACTTGTTCCGGCAGCAACTCCTGTTACTAATCCTGTATTTGATACAGTAGCAACTGCTGTTGTAGCTGAAGTCCAGGGTGTTGTAGCATTTGGTGTGGCAGAACCTGTTAATTGTGTGGTTGATCCGATACAAACAGCCGGTGTTCCTGTGATTGTTGGTAATGAATTTACCGTTACAGTAACCGTTTGTGTACAGCCATTGCTGTTTCTATAAGTGATAACACTTGTACCCGTTGCAACTCCTGTTACTAATCCTGTATTGTCTACCGTAGCAACTGCTGTTGTAGCTGAAGTCCAGGGTGTTGTGGCATTTGGTGTGGCAGAACCTGTTAATTGTGTGGTTGATCCGATACAAACAGTTGGAGTTCCTGTGATTGTTGGTAATGGATTTACCGTAACAGTAACGGTTTGTGTACAGCCATTGCTGTTTCTATAAGTGAT
>NZ_WKKE01000085.1 GCF_009674775.1 Flavobacterium sp. LC2016-23
ACAGGATGTGAAAGTTCCATAAGATTGGCCGTTACGATTTCCGTAACCGATCCGGCAACACCAACTACAACAGATACCACACAGGACTTCTGTCTGGTAAATGCGCCAACTTTTGCAAGCATTCAGACTAATGAGCCTAATGTGGTTTGGTACAGTGCAGCTACAGGCGGAACAGCGATTCCAGCTACAACAGCCTTGACAAGTGGCACTTATTACGCTGCTTTATTGGATGCTGCCACAGGATGTGAAAGTTCAGTTCGTTTATTGGTAACGATTTCCGTAACCGATCCTGCGACACCAACTACCACAGATACGACACAAGATTTCTGTCTGGTAAACGCACCAACTTTTGCCAGCATTCAGACCAATGAACCTAATGTGGTTTGGTATAGTGCTGCGACAGGCGGAACAGCGATTCCTGCTACAACAGC
>NZ_WKKE01000086.1 GCF_009674775.1 Flavobacterium sp. LC2016-23
GCAACCGATACCTGTGATGGTGATGTTTCGAATAGTGTAAAAACAAGCGGCGCTTTTGTTCCGTCAGAGACTTGCGCCAACGCAGGAACCTATACCAACACCTGGATTGTAAAAGACGATTGTGGAAATACCTCCGATACTTTCACGCAAATAATCACCATTGAAGATACCACCGCACCAACATGGAATACTCCGGCAGGTGCTTTAAACGTAACGGTGCAATGCAGCAATGCTGAAGCCTTAACGGCTGCACAGGCACAATTCCCTATCGCAACCGATACCTGCGACGGTGATGTTTCGAATACTGTAAAAACAAGCGGCGCATTTGTTCCGTCAGAGACTTGCGCCAACGCAGGAACCTATACCAATACGTGGATCGTAAAAGACGATTGTGGAAATACCTCCGATACTTTCACACAAAT
>NZ_WKKE01000087.1 GCF_009674775.1 Flavobacterium sp. LC2016-23
ATCTGCTCAATCTGCAAAATCTGCGAGAGATAAAAAAACATAATAATTTTTTCATCTCGATCTAACGCTTTTTAAAGGGTTAGGTATTCTTTATCAGGACTACAATAGATTTCAAATTGGCATCAGATTGAATAGCGTCCAACTTTAGTTGGATGGAAAATAAAGTACGATATAAGGGCTTTAGCCTAATGAGTAATAGTTTGGCTAAAGCCCTTTTGGTATCAATTTTTAACCTCCAGCTAAAGCTGGAGGCTATTAAATATTTTTTCCCGCAGATTTTGCAGATTTTTTTTAAGCAAGGTTAAAGAAAAGTAAGATCTGCTCGATCTGCAAAATCTGCGAGAGATAAAAAAACATAGTAATTCTTTTAATTGTATGTAACGCTTTTTAAATGGTTAACTTATATC
>NZ_WKKE01000088.1 GCF_009674775.1 Flavobacterium sp. LC2016-23
CAGCCTTGACAAGCGGAGTTTATTACGCTGCTTTATTGGATGCTGCCACAGGATGTGAAAGTTCCATAAGATTGGCCATTACGATTTCCGTAACCGATCCTGCGACGCCAACTACAACAGATACGACACAAGATTTCTGTCTGGTAAACGCACCAACTTTTGCCAGCATTCAGACCAATGAACCTAATGTGGTTTGGTATAGTGCTGCAACAGGCGGAACAGCGATTCCAGCTACAACAGCCTTGACAAGTGGTACTTATTACGCTGCTTTATTGGATGCTGCCACAGGATGTGAAAGCTCCGTAAGATTAGCCGTTACAATTTCGGTAACCGATCCTGCGACGCCAACAACTACAGATACGACACAGGACTTCTGTCTGGTAAATGCACCAACCTTTGCCAG
>NZ_WKKE01000089.1 GCF_009674775.1 Flavobacterium sp. LC2016-23
TAGGTTCCTGCGTTGGCGCAAGTCTCTGACGGAACAAATGCGCCGCTTGTTTTTACACTATTCGAAACATCACCGTCACAAGTATCGGTTGCGATTGGGAATTGTGCCTGTGCAGCCGTTAAAGCCTCAGCATTGCTGCATTGCACCGTTACGTTTAAAGCACCTGCCGCAGTGGTCCAGGTTGGCGAGGTGGTATCTTCAATGGTAATTATTTGCGTGAAAGTATCGGAGCTATTTCCACAATCGTCTTTTACGATCCACGTATTGGTATAGGTTCCTGCGTTGGCACAAGTCTCTGACGGAACAAATACGCCACTTGTTTTTACAGTATTCGAAACATCACCGTCGCAGGTATCGGTTGCGATTGGGAATTGTGCCTGTGCAGCCGTTAA
>NZ_WKKE01000090.1 GCF_009674775.1 Flavobacterium sp. LC2016-23
GCAGGACTTACGATCAATACCAACGGTACTGTAACAGTTGCCGCTAACACACCGGCAGGAAGTTACAATTTAGAATACACGATCTGTGAAATTAACAATCCGGGGAATTGCGACACCGCGACTTCAACAGTGGTTGTGACAGCACCATCAATCGATGCCGTTGCAGACAACCTTGGCTCTATAAACGGAAATACAGGCGGAACCACAACAGTTTCCTTAATCGCAGGTGATACCGTAAACGGAGCACAAGCAGTAATCGGAACCAATCCGGGAGAGGTAAAACTAACGGTAACCACGCCAATGCCGGCAGGACTTACGATCAATACCAACGGTACTGTAACAGTTGCCGCTAACACACCGGCAGGAAGTTACAATTTAGAATA
>NZ_WKKE01000091.1 GCF_009674775.1 Flavobacterium sp. LC2016-23
GGAGCAACCACACAGGAATTCTGTAAAGTGGATAATAAAACAGTAGCTGATTTGGCAACAACAGAATCAGGTGTGACGTGGTATGATGATGCAACAGGTATAAACGCAATTTCTTCTACGGCATTTCTTGAAAACAATAAAGTATATTACGGATCCTTAAAAGTAGGTACTTGCGAAAGCCCAACAAGACTAGCGGTAACAGTTACGTTAAGTGATCCGCAAACGCCAACAGGAGCAACCACACAGGAATTCTGTAAAGTGGATAATAAAACGGTGGCTGATTTGAAAACTGCTGAATCGGGTGTGACGTGGTATGATGATGCGAAAGGAATAAATGCAATTCCGTCAACTACAGTTTTAACTGATGGCACAACTTATTA
>NZ_WKKE01000092.1 GCF_009674775.1 Flavobacterium sp. LC2016-23
AAGAAGCGGCAGGGATTACCTGTTGGACTATTTCACCGGCTTCGGTTTTGAAAATGGTACGCAAACTGTCATGACGGCTTACAATGGCTTTCATCGAACTGCTAAAGGCGGTTGGGTTGAATGCTTTATTTCCTAATTCTATATTGCATAACCAGCATAAGTTGAAAGATTGTTTTGCGATTCCCAGTTGATCCAAAAACCATAATCTTCTTTGTGCATCAGACAACGGATATCCATCCTGAACAGCTGCCACGGGAATCGATTCGTATACTGATTCTTCCAAAGCGGCCAATACATCAGATTGGTCCTGTAATACCGGATATAAAAATATTTCTTTCAATCCGATGGCTACCGAGAATTCTTCCTGTATTCTGTTGGC
>NZ_WKKE01000093.1 GCF_009674775.1 Flavobacterium sp. LC2016-23
CCTGTAACCAAAACTGCCGTTAAAGTATTTCCTTCAGCATCCGTATCGTTTGCTAAAATACCAGTAGCAATCGTAGCGGTTAATGTTCCTGCTTCGTTTACCGAATAAGAATCGGCAATAGCAACCGGGGCATCATTGATTGGATTAATGGTAATGTTAACTGTAACGGTGTTACTGTCTGCATTTCCGTCATTGGCTTTATAGGTAAAACTATCCGTTGTCGTTTCGCTTCCGTTATGAACGTAAGTGAAAGTACCATCAGAATTTAAAGTCAGCGTTCCGTTTGTTGGACCTGTAACCAAAACTGCCGTTAAAGTATTTCCTTCAGCATCCGTATCGTTTGCTAAAATACCAGTAGCAATCGTAGC
>NZ_WKKE01000094.1 GCF_009674775.1 Flavobacterium sp. LC2016-23
AGATCCCCGCGTTCAGGCGTTGTGGTGGGATACGAATTCTGAACGGACTTAAATTTGGCAAATTCAGCCTCATTAATGCTCAGTTTCAGCTTCGCATCGCTTGTGATAAAATCAACTCTTTCCTGCGGATAATGCACATCCATGGGCACATAAGCGCCGCCTGCTTTTAAGATCCCGAAAATAGAAACGATCATTCGTTCGCTTCTGTTGAGTATAAGTCCTACCAGATCATCAGGTGCAATGGCGTAATTTTGCGTCAGATACCCCGCCAATTGACTGGATTGCTCGTCCAGTTCTTTGTAGGTCAATTGCGTTTCTTCAAATACTATGGCAATATTATTTGGAGTTTTGGCAACTTGTTC
>NZ_WKKE01000095.1 GCF_009674775.1 Flavobacterium sp. LC2016-23
CTTTAAAAAGCGTTAGATCGAGATGAAAAAATTATTATGTTTTTTTATCTCTCGCAGATTTTGCAGATTGAGCAGATCTTACTTTTGTTTAACCTTGCTTAAAAAAAATCTGCAAAATCTGCGGGAAAAAATATTTAAATAGTTAAAAATGGAAAATAAAAAGGCTTTAGCCAAACTATTACTCATTAGGCTAAAGCTTTTTATCCTACTTTATTTTCCATCCAACTAAAGTTGGACGCTATTCTGTCTTATGACCGTTTGAAATCTATTATAGTCCTGATATAAGTTAACCATTTAAAAAGCGTTACATACAATTAAAAGAATTACTATGTTTTTTTATCTCTCGCAGATTTTG
>NZ_WKKE01000096.1 GCF_009674775.1 Flavobacterium sp. LC2016-23
AAACGTTCGTAAAGCTCCACGATTTTATCAAGCGGATTAAAGGTACAATGCTGGTTATTGTTATCAATCTGACCAAAGGCACCGTTTCCACTACTGTCATGAAAAGTGTTGAAATAGTTGATCATATTTTCTTCTGAAAAATTCTTTATTGCTTCTGGCGTAACACCCAAAGCTTTTGCTACTTCTGCAAGCTTTTCGTCGTCTATCGTCTCACTGTTTTCCATTATAGAAACAGCTTGTTGATTGGTACCTAAAGCTTGTGCCAACGCTTCCTGTTTCATGTCTCTCAGTTCACGGATACGGCTAATTTTTCGTCCTATATGACTTGGTTTTGCTAGTGTGCTCATAATTCA
>NZ_WKKE01000097.1 GCF_009674775.1 Flavobacterium sp. LC2016-23
AAACGTTCGTAAAGCTCCACGATTTTATCAAGCGGATTAAAGGTACAATGCTGGTTATTGTTATCAATCTGACCAAATGCACCGTTGCTATTGTCATGAAAATTATTGAAATAGTTGATCATATTTTCTTCTGAAAAGTTCTTTATTGCTTCCGGCGTAACACCAAGAGCTTTTGCTACTTCTGCAAGCTTTTCGTCGTCTATCGTCTCACTGTTTTCCATTATAGAAACAGCTTGTTGGTTGGTACCTAAAGCCTGTGCCAACGCTTCCTGCTTCATGTCTCTCAGTTCACGGATACGGCTAATTTTTCGTCCTATATGACTTGGTTTTGCTAGTGTGCTCATAATTCA
>NZ_WKKE01000098.1 GCF_009674775.1 Flavobacterium sp. LC2016-23
AGCATTCAGACCAATGAACCTAATGTGGTTTGGTATAGTGCTGCGACAGGCGGAACAGCGATTCCTGCTACAACAGCCTTGACAAGTGGCACTTATTACGCTGCTTTATTGGATGCTGCCACAGGATGTGAGAGTTCCGTAAGATTGGCCGTTACGATTTCCGTAACCGATCCGGCAACACCAACTACTACAGATACGACACAAGATTTCTGTCTGGTAAATGCACCGACTTTTGCCAGCATTCAGACCAATGAGCCTAATGTGGTTTGGTACAGTGCTGCAACAGGCGGAACAGCGATTCCAGCTACAACAGCCTTGACAAGCGGAGTTTA
>NZ_WKKE01000099.1 GCF_009674775.1 Flavobacterium sp. LC2016-23
CAATTCAACGGCTTCTACGGAAACTGTAACCGCTTGTGATAGTTACACCTGGGCTGAAAATGGTACTAAATATACAAGCTCCGGAACTTATGTGAATAACGTAGGTTGTGATACCAAGACATTGGTATTGACCATTACCAATTCAACAGCTTCTACGGAAACAATAGCTGCCTGTGACAGTTACACCTGGGCTGAAAATGGTACTAAATATACAAGTTCAGGAACTTATGTAAATAACGTAGGTTGTGATACCAAAACATTGGTATTGACCATTACCAATTCAACAGCTTCAACGGAAACTGTAACCGCTTGTGACAG
>NZ_WKKE01000100.1 GCF_009674775.1 Flavobacterium sp. LC2016-23
ACTGCCCAAAATCAGGCTCCCGTAGCTACTGATAATTGTGGTGGAACAATAACTTATACCAAAACCACCGGCTCTTTTACTGCCGGTTCCTGCAACAATTCCGGAACCTATACCAATACCTGGATTGCCAAAGATATTTGTTTGAATACGTCAACAACTTTCACACAGGTAATTACCATTGAAGATACCACCGCGCCAACCTGGACTACTTCGGCTAATGCACTAAACGTAACACTTCAGTGCAGCGATACCGCCGGATTGGCCACTGCCCAAAATCAGGCTCCCGTGGCAACTGATAATTGTGGTGGAACAATAAC
>NZ_WKKE01000101.1 GCF_009674775.1 Flavobacterium sp. LC2016-23
CAATCCGGGTTTAAGTCTTTCGGCACAATCTCTCGTACAATTATGAATCATTATCAAACCATATTAAACTATTTTGACAATAGAAGCACTAATGCCTCTGCAGAATCATTCAATGCTAAAATAAAAGCATTCAGATCAAAATTCAGAGGTGTTAGGAATATAGAATACTTCCTTTTTAGACTAACTAATATTTATGCTTAATTTTTGTTACTCCACAGGTTTTCGTGTTGATCCGATTTAACGTCATTTTTAAAAACCTTTCGCGCACTTTGCGGTTAAAACTGACAAAAGCCTTAAAACAAAAAACCCC
>NZ_WKKE01000102.1 GCF_009674775.1 Flavobacterium sp. LC2016-23
TTAACGGCTGCACAGGCACAATTCCCAATCGCAACCGATACCTGCGACGGTGATGTTTCGAATACTGTAAAAACAAGCGGCGCTTTTGTTCCGTCTGAGACTTGTGCCAACGCAGGAACCTATACCAATACCTGGATCGTAAAAGACGATTGTGGAAATAGCTCTGATACTTTCACCCAAGTGATTACTATCGAAGATACTACCGCGCCAACCTGGACCACTGCGGCAGGTGCTTTAAACGTAACGGTGCAATGCAGCGATGCTGAGGCTTTGGCTGCTGCACAGGCACAATTCCCAATCGCAACCGAT
>NZ_WKKE01000103.1 GCF_009674775.1 Flavobacterium sp. LC2016-23
CTTGTTTTTACAGTATTCGAAACATCACCGTCGCAGGTATCGGTTGCGATTGGGAATTGTGCCTGTGCAGCCGTTAAAGCTTCAGCATCGCTGCATTGCACCGTTACGTTTAAAGCACCTGCCGCAGTGGTCCAGGTTGGCGCGGTAGTATCTTCGATAGTAATCACTTGGGTGAAAGTATCAGAAGTATTTCCACAATCGTCTTTTACGATCCACGTATTGGTATAGGTTCCTGCGTTGGCGCAAGTCTCTGACGGAACAAATGCGCCGCTTGTTTTTACACTATTCGAAACATCACCGTC
>NZ_WKKE01000104.1 GCF_009674775.1 Flavobacterium sp. LC2016-23
ACTGCAAAATTATTGGTACAAAATCCATTGGTTTCGGATCGTGAAGATCTGGTTTGCAGAACGGGCGACTTAGGCCGTTATGACAATGATGGAAATTTGGAAATTCTGGGAAGAATCGACGATCAGATCAAACTTCACGGCGTACGTGTAGAACTCGATGGTATTCGTAGTTCTTTACTAAACTTAGAAGGAGTAGGACAGGTAGAATTAGTATTACACAACGATGCCTCGGCGGATTCGTTATTGTGTTATTACAGCGGAACAGAATACGGTTCCGGAGAATTGCGTTTGCTTTTATCGGC